>JBHYDC010000051.1:0-505 GCA_051861205.1 Oharaeibacter sp. | reverse complement strand
CCCACTTGGCTTCCGCAAAGACCCTGGGCAGGTCGAAAAAGAGGCCGCAGAACACCACATAGGCGAGCGTTACAAAGACCGCGACCGGCGCCAGCAGGCGCTGGTGCCAGGGTTTGTGGAAAACGGCGGCGTGACGCGCCTTGAGTTCGGCAGCTTCGGCGGGTGTGGCGACGAGTTCGGACATGTCGATCTCCCTCAGGCGCCGAAGCGGAACGCGGCGTCACCCACCAGGCGCTGGCGCAAGACGCCAGACAGCCAGTCGATGGCGATGATGGTCACGAGCAGCAGGATGATGATGGCGATGGTCTTGGCCGCATGGTCGCGACCGATGGAGAGGCGGAACACCTCGCCGATGCCGCCGCCGCCGACCGCGCCGATGATGGTCGAGGCGCGTACATTGATCTCGGTGCGGAGCAGGAAATACGAGACGAAGTTGGGCATCACCTGCGGCATGTAGCCGAAGCGTACGCGCTCGAACCAGTTGCCGCCCACGGCGCGCAGGCCC
>JBHYDC010000050.1:0-513 GCA_051861205.1 Oharaeibacter sp. | reverse complement strand
CACGGCTTCGTCCTCGACGGCGAGGGGCGCAAGATGTCGAAGTCGCTCGGCAATACGGTGGCGCCGCAGGACGTCATCAAGCAGTCGGGCGCCGACATCCTCCGCCTGTGGGTGGCAGCCTCCGACTATTCCGACGACCTCAGGATCGGCAAGGAGATCCTGCAGACGACGTCGGACGCCTATCGCAAGTTGCGCAACACCATCCGCTGGATGCTGGGCGCGCTCGCCCATCACGAGGGAACGCCGTTGCCGGCCATGGCGGCCTTGCCGGAACTCGAGCGCCTCATGCTCCATCGGCTCGCCGAGCTGTCGCCGGAGATCCACGAGGCCTATCGCACCTATGATTACAAGAAGGTCTTCGCGCTCCTGACGCAGTTCATGAATGTCGATCTCTCGGCCTTCTATTTCGACATCCGCAAGGACCGGCTCTATTGCGATCCGCTGTCGTCGGCGGAACGCAAGGCGACGCTCGCGGTCATCGAGGAGCTCTTCCGGGCAGTCGCGACCTGGCTG
>JBHYDC010000049.1:0-539 GCA_051861205.1 Oharaeibacter sp. | reverse complement strand
CGACCATCTGGCGGGCCAGCATGAAGCGCAGCTCGTCATAGAAGGCCTGGGCATCGGCCTCCTGGTCGAAATAGCCACCCTTCCAGCCCCAATAGGTCCAGGTGCCGGCGAGGCGGTCGAAAACCTGCTGCGAGGTCGTCTCGCCGACCCAGCGCTCGCCCTCGGGCAGTTCCTTCATCGCCTTGTCGTCGGGCGACGAGCGCCACAGCCACGACGGCACGGAATTCTCCTCGACGCGCTTCAGTCGCGCGGGAACGCCGGCCTTGCGGAAATATTTCTGCGCCAGGATATCGGCGGCCACCTGGCTCCACGCCTCCGGCACCTCGATGCCCTCCAGACGGAAGACGATCGAGCCATCGGGATTGCGGATCTCCGACGTCGCCTTGCGGAACGCGATCTCCTGATAGGGAGACTGTCCGGCCTTGGTGTAACGCCTGTCGATGCGCATCTGTCGATCCTCGTCTCAGGCCGGGAGTGTGCTCCCACGCCGTCATTGGGTCCAGCGAGCCGGACCTGCCCCGCCCGGTTATCCGGGCCCC
>JBHYDC010000048.1:0-590 GCA_051861205.1 Oharaeibacter sp. | reverse complement strand
CAACCCGCGCTCCAGCCGGTCGATGTCGTCCGACCATGTCGCCTGGTGCGAGGATCGCTACCGCTCCTATCGCGCCTCGGACAACACCTTCCAGCCCTACAATGGCGGGCGGCAGGAATGTATCTCGCCCTATAGCCGCTGAACTGACCCCTCTGCGCCCTTCAGGGCCCCGCTCCGGCGGGGCCCTTTTTCTTGCATTGGTCTGCCCGACGCGTGCGGTAAGCTTGCAGAAACAGTTTGCCTGCAATAAGAACCCGCGTCGTTGAGGCCACGTGGCGGAGTGGTTACGCAGCGGATTGCAAATCCGTGTATTCCGGTTCGATTCCGGACGTGGCCTCCAACTTCCCAACTTCGAGCGATGCAGGGATCATGCAACAGCCGCGCGCCATCACCAGTCGGGTGGGAGCGCTGCAGCCCGTGCTCGCCGGCCTGCTCGCCGCCCTTGTCGGCTATGCCAGTACCTTCGCTCTGGTGCTCGCCGCCTTCGCCGCCCTCGGCGCCAATCCGGCTGAAGCCGCGTCCGGCCTTTTCGCGCTCTGCCTCGCCCTGGCCTTGCTCAACGCGATCGCAGCCTGGCGCACCCGCACGCC
>JBHYDC010000047.1:0-739 GCA_051861205.1 Oharaeibacter sp. | reverse complement strand
ACGGTGGTCATCGCCATCACCGCCGCGCAATTCGCAGTTACCTATCTGCCGCCTGTGCAGGCCGTGCTTGACACACGGCCCGTGCCGCTGATGGACGGCATCCTGATCGTAGTTATCGGCGCCGCCTTCTTCGCGATCATCGAGATCGAGAAACAGATCCGGCTGGGATTGAAGGGATCGCAGAGACCGAACAAGTCCTGATCGCAGGTTTCCAGTTGTAATGAGAGGTCAAAGCCAGTGGGACGAAGGGTGCTCCTCCGCCTAAGCCAATTTTAGCTCCCTCCAGATCGCCGAGACCTTCCGCCGCACGGTGCGTTCGTCGGGCGGCGGGAAATCCTCCCGGCCAGCGAACCAGCCCATCATATCGCGCACCAGCTCGCCCTGGCTGACCGGCATGCCGTGATCATGCACGCGCCGGGCGATGGCGCCTGCGAAGGCGTCCCAATCGTGCTTGGGCGGCGCGCCCGGGCCGCCCGGGCGCTTCGACTGGCTTGATGGCTTCGCTCCTGCTTCCACCGCGCCGGCATCGAACAGTCCCCAGGCGCGTTCGCAGCGCTCGAACTCCTTGCGCATGATGATCACGTCGGCGGCTGTCACGGGCACGCCGTCTACAGGACGCGCTATCCATTCCCAATCTGAATTCTTCGAACGGCGGAAGCGTCGTGACCTGCCACTGAGATTTTCCTCCACATGGAGTTAGAGTCCGGCCCTGACGAAGGACGGACTGATGAAGCGAGCA
>JBHYDC010000046.1:0-871 GCA_051861205.1 Oharaeibacter sp. | reverse complement strand
ACCTGACGCTGGAAAACCGTTTGCTCAAAAAAAGCATGATCGCGGATGGGGGCGACGAAGAATGAGGTATCCCGCATCCGAGAAGCTCGAGATCATCAGGATCGTCGAGCAGTCCCACCTGCCTGCCAAGCGAACGCTGGACCAACTCGGCATCGCCCGGCGGACGTTCTACCGCTGGTATGACCGCTACCTCGCAGGCGGCCCGGAGGCGTTGGCGGATCGGCCATCGGCTCCAGGCCGGGTGTGGAACCGGATCGCGCCCGAGGTGCAGGACCAGATCGTCGAAATGGCGCTGGAGCAGTCCGAGCTGTCACCGCGCGAACTGGCGGTGCGATTTACCGATGAGCGCCAATACTTTGTGTCCGAAGCTACGGTTTACCGCCTGCTCAAGGCCCACGATCTGATCACCAGCCCGGCATACGTCGTGGTGAAAGCGGCTGATGCGTTCCATACCAAGACGACCCGGCCGAACGAGATGTGGCAGACCGATTTTACCTACTTCAAGATCATCGGGTGGGGCTGGATGTATCTCTCCACCGTGCTCGACGACTTCTCGCGCTACATCATCGCCTGGAAGTTGTGCACCAACATGCGGGCCGAGGATGTGACCGACACGCTGGATGTAGCGTTGGTCGCATCCGGATGCGACAGCGCCACGGTGTTGCACAAGCCCCGGCTGCTCAGCGACAATGGTCCCAGCTACATCGCGGGCGAACTGGCTGAATACATCGAGGCCAACAAGATGAGCCACGTGCGCGGCGCCCCGATGCACCCCCAGACCCAGGGCAAGATCGAGCGCTGGCACCAGACCCTTAAAAACCGCATCCTGCTCGAGAACTACTTCCTGCCCGGCGACCTTGAGGCCCAGATC
>JBHYDC010000045.1:0-1123 GCA_051861205.1 Oharaeibacter sp. | reverse complement strand
AAGGCCCCTCCTCTTCAGGCGCATCTCGCTAATCTTTTCGCTCTTCAGGAGAACCTTCCCATAGAGCAGCAGGATCCCGCTGCACCGACCAGGTCGGGCAATGCGAGGATCTTGGTCGATATGCCCTCAGCGCGCACCGTGCTGCGCTGGATCAAGATGCTGGAGGCGGCGGACCATAACGCGGCAGCGCTCTGTCCGCGCGCGCCGGCCCGCGGAAATCGCCGCATGCGCATCGACCCCCTTGCACACGCGGAGGCCATGAAGACTGCGCGCGAGTTCCTCGATCCTTCGAGGCCCACGAAGGTGGCGCTCTACGAGAAGCTTGTTGACCGGATCAATGACATAAACAAGGTCCGTGAGGAAAACGGCGAAAAGCCCCTTCCGATGCCCTCGAGGACTTATTTGTCGAAGCTTATCGACAGCTTCGATGCCTACGAGGTCACCTTCGCTCGCGAAGGCAAGGAAGCTGCTGACAAGAAGTTCGCCTCTGTGGGTATGGGGCCCATGGTCGAGCGGATCGGTCAGCGGGTCGAGGGCGACGAGTGGAAGCTTCACGCATTCGCCTTTTTGGTGCGCCATGACATTTGGCGCCATCTGGCGCCGAAGCAGCGGGAAGAAGCCAAGGTCGCCCGGTTTTCGCTCACCGTCTTCATCGATGTCGCAAGCCGTGTCGTCGTCGGTATGCACCTGTCAGCGTCGGCCACGACGGAGGCAGCGGTCCGCGCGGTTTCGCTTATCGGTCGCGACAAGTCAGAGCTCGCCCGCTCGTTTGATTGCGATTTTCCTTGGGACTTCGCGTGTGGGGTCGACAAGATCGTCGTCGACAATGGCGCACAGTTTCTATCACCGGCCTTCCAGGAGGCGGTGGTCGGGCTGGGCACGGAACTGCAGTTTGCTATCGCAGGAATCCCGCGCCTTCGCGGGACCATGGAGAGATGGTTCCGTACGCTCCACGTGGACCTGATTGGTCGACTGCCAGGTAAAACCTTCTCCAACGCCGGCGAACGGGGGGCCTACAAGTCGAAAGAGCTCGCCAGTCTGACCGTCGAAGAGCTGCTATGGCTCATCATTCGGTGGATCGTTGACGTCTACCACAATACTCCGCATGCCGGCCTTCGTTTTC
>JBHYDC010000044.1:0-2287 GCA_051861205.1 Oharaeibacter sp. | reverse complement strand
CGTGGCATGAGGGCAATTTTGTCCGAATAGTGGAGTGCGCCCCTTGGGGTGGACGGACCGGGATGACGAATTGACCGGCCTACCGGGTTTTCGGAAAGAAGACCCATGGCAAAACACCGAAGTCACAGCGTGGAGTTCAAACGTCAGGTCGCGCAGGAATTTCTGACCGGCGAAACGCTGCATGGTCTGGCAAAACGCCACGACGTGTCGCGCAACCTTATCCGCATCTGGGTTCAGAAGTACGAGCAAGGCGCATTCGACGACGATGCGCAGGCGGCCGATCTCATCCAGGAATACGAGGCCCGGATCGCCGCCCTCGAACGGCTGGTTGGCAAGCAGGCTCTGGAACTGGAGTTTCTAAAGGGGGCTCTGAAAAGCGCACCGCGGCCGAAAAACGGAAGTACATCCGTCATCACCGGCCCCGTGGCATCTCCGTCGCGGAAGGATGCCGGCTGATGGGAATCGCGCGCTCCACCTATTATGACCTCCCGGAACGGCCGGCCGACGACACCGCCATCGTCGAAGCAATGTTCGCGATCTGCGACGAGTTCGAATTCTACGGCTACCGCCGCGTCGGTGCGGCCCTGCGGCAGCAGGGTCTTGTCGTGAACCACAAGAAAATTCGTCGCCTCATGCGCGAACACGATCTAAGGCCGAAGATCAGGCGACGTTTCATTGCCACGACCGACAGTGACCACAATGGACCGATCTTCCCGAACCTGGCGAAGGATATCATCCCGAACGGTCCCAACCAGCTTTGGGTCAGCGATATCACCTATGTCTCCTTGCCGACCCGTTTCATCTACGTCGCCATCATCCTCGATGCCTGGTCGCGGGTGATCGTCGGATATGCCATCGGTCGATCGATCGATGCACGGCTGACGGTGGCGGCCTTGAACACCGCGATCGCCAGGCGAAGGCCGCCGCCGGGCGTAGTTCATCATTCCGATCGCGGTTCGCAGTATGCTGCAGAGCTCTACCGCGAGACGCTGGCCGCCAACGGTCTGATCGGTTCAATGGGCCGCCGCGGCAATCCGTACGATAATGCCAAGGCCGAAAGCTTCATGAAAACGCTGAAGGTCGAGGCGGTCTATCCGATGGCCTTCGAAACCTTCGAGGACATCACTGAACACCTTCCCCACTTCATCGAGGAGGTCTACAACAAGCGCCGGCTCCATTCAGCACTCGGCTACCTGAGCCCCCAACAGTTCGAGGATCAACACATCCGGCAGACTGGCAAATCAGCAGCCTGATCATTGTCCACTCCAAGGGGCGCACTCCATAGGCTGTCCAAAATATCGCCTCTGTTCATAAATTTGTCAAGATAATTTGTGGACAGGGTGTTTTACCCCTGTACGCAAACGTCCGTTTCCGGACAGAGGTTTGGCCACCAGCGCATATTGTAAGGAGTAAGAACGGTGGCCCGGCGGACGCTTCTCAAGCCTCATGATCGACAAGAGCTTGTCGGTATTCCAACTGACGAAGACAGTCTGATCCGTCATTATTCCCTGTCCCCGGCAGATCGACTCGAAATCGAGGTTCGCCGTCGCGAGCATAACCGGCTGGGATTTGCGCTGCAGCTCTGCCTGATGCGTTATCCCGGCCGTGCGCTTATTGCCAACGAAGCCCTTCCCATGCCGATGCTCAACCATGTTGCTGAGCAAGTCGGAGCCGACCCGGCGTCATTCGAATTGTATGCTCGCCGCGAAGAAACACGCATGAACCACGTCGCGCGCCTGTTGGGCTATCTCGAAATGAGAAGCCCGACAGGCGAGGATCGACGCGCGGCGCTCCTGGCAGCTCTCGAAACAGCTTCAACGACCGACAAGGGAGCGGTGATCGCAAACGCAATCATCACCATGTATCGGGAGCGCCGGGTTCTGCTGCCGGTGGTGACCATGATCGAGCGCATGGGGTTGGCAGCGCGCGCAATCGCCCGCCGCCGTGCCGAGGCCGCGCTGATCTCGGATCTCGATCCGGACAAGCTCGAAGCCCTCGATGCCCTGCTGGACGTTGATCCTGCAATAGGTCAGACGCGCTTTCACTGGCTGCGTTCCGCGCCCGATGCACCGGGAGCGGGGAATTTGGTCGGTTTGACGGAGCGTATCATGTTCCTGCGTTCGCTCGGGATCGATCCACGCTTACAGGCCCGCATCCCCTCCGGACGATGGGACCAGATGGTCCGGGAAGGTGATGCAGCACCGGCCTGGCTCGCCGGCGAATTTGGCGCCAGCCGCCGGCGTGCGACGATCGTGGTGCAGATTATCAAGCTCGGCCAGAAGCTCAC
>JBHYDC010000043.1:0-2425 GCA_051861205.1 Oharaeibacter sp. | reverse complement strand
ACGGGCCGTATCATTTCCCGGAAAAGCTGATCCCCCTGATCATCCTGAACGCGCTGCACCGCCGGGCGCTGCCGGTCTATGGCGACGGATCAAACGTGCGGGACTGGCTTTATGTGGAGGATCACGCACGGGCGCTTCATGTCATCGCCTCGCGCGGGCGACCGGGCGAAAAATACAATGTGGGCGGGCGCAACGAGCGCCGGAACATTGAGGTTGTCCGGACGATTTGCGCGATCCTTGACCGCGCGCGGCCTGCAGCCGAGCCCCATGCCAGCCTCATCACCCACGTAACCGATCGGCCCGGTCACGACCAACGCTATGCCATCGACGCGGCGAAACTTGAGAGCGAACTCGGTTGGCGGGCCGCGGAAACCTTCGAAACCGGGATCGAGAAGACCGTGCATTGGTATCTCGACAACGAATGGTGGTGGCGGCCCTTACGCGAGCGCGTCTATTCCGGCGAACGCCTCGGCGTTCTGACGGATCCGGGTTGACCGTCATGCGGATCGCCGTGACCGGCACATCGGGACAGATCGCGCAGGCCCTCCTGGAGCAAGCACCTCGGGCGGGTGTGACTGTTGTTCCGGTCGGCCGGCCGGCGCTCGACCTGCTCCAGCCGGAGGGCATCCTTGCCGCGCTAGCGGCCGTAAAGCCCGATGCGATCGTGTCGGCCGCCGCCTATACCGCCGTGGACCGGGCAGAGAGCGAGCCGGATATCGCGCATGCCATCAACGGGCGCGGGGCCGGGGTTGTGGCGGCAGCGGCGGCAATGCTCGGCATACCCGTTGTTCATCTTTCAACCGACTATGTATTCGACGGTTCAAAGCCGGAGCCCTGGGTGGAGAGCGATCCAATTCGGCCGCTCAATGTCTACGGCGCGTCGAAACTAGCCGGCGAACTCGCCGTCGCGGCTGAAACGGCGAACTATGCGATCCTACGCATCGCCTGGGTGTTCAGCCCCTTCAGCACCAATTTCGTGCGCACGATGCTGCGGCTCGCCGAAACGCGGGATCGCGTTCGCGTGGTCGCCGATCAGCATGGCGGACCGAGTTCGGCGCTCGATATCGCGGATGCGGTGATCACGGTCGCGCGGCGCCTTTGCGAGCATGCCGAGCCTCGCCTGCGCGGCGTGTTCCATCTCGGAACGAGCGGCGAAGCGACCTGGGCGGATTTTGCGGAGGCCGTGTTCGGAGGGCTGGCGGCACGCGGCGGGCCACGGGTTCTCGTCGAGCGGGTCACGACGGCCGAATACCCGACGCCTGCGAAAAGGCCGCTGAACTCAAGGCTTGGCAGCGACCTCATCGCCTCCATCCATGGCGTGAAGCTACGGCCTTGGCAGGCAGCGCTCGAACCCGTCCTCGACCGGCTCGTCGGGGGACAATAACCGGAGAATCGATGTGGCATCGCTCAAAGGCATCATTCTCGCCGGAGGCAGCGGCACGCGCCTTCATCCTATGACGCTCGTCACATCGAAACAGCTCTTGCCCGTCTACGACAAGCCGATGATCTACTATCCCCTGACGACGCTGATGCTGGCGGGCGTGCGTGAAATTCTGATCATTTCGACCCCGGCCGACCTTCCGAGCTTCCAGCGCCTGCTTGGGGACGGATCAAAGTGGGGCATGGCCTTCACCTTCGCCGCGCAGCCTGAACCCGGCGGCCTTGCCCAGGCTTACACGATCGGCGCCGACTTCGTGGCCGGCGGGCCGTCGTGTCTCATTCTTGGCGACAACATATTCTACGGCCACGGCCTTCCCGAATTGATGCGCCGCGCCCGGCAGCGGGAAAGCGGGGCCACGGTGTTCGCCTATCACGTGACCGATCCGGAGCGGTATGGCGTAGTGGCGTTCAATGCCGATCGGCAAGCCATATCGATCGAAGAAAAGCCGCTGAAACCCCAGTCGAACTGGGCGGTAACCGGGCTTTACTTCTATGATGCCGAGGTGGTGGAGATTGCGGCGCGCCTCAAACCGTCCCTACGCGGCGAACTTGAGATCACGGATATCAACCGGGCCTATCTGGAACGAGGCGCACTCTCGGTTGAAATGATGGGACGCGGTTACGCCTGGCTCGATACCGGCACGCCCGACAGCCTGATCGAGGCGGCCGAATTCGTGCGAACGCTGGAGAAGCGTCAGGGGTTCAAGATCGCCTGCCCCGAGGAAGTCGCGTTCCGCATGAACTTCATTGACGACGCGGGGCTGGAGCGGTGCCAAGCCGCCTTCCCCAAGAGCGCCTATGGGCAATATCTCAGGTCCATCGTGAGAGAATGACCCCGGCGCTCCATCGGCGGACCTTGGCCGAACTCTCATAATCCCCCCAGATGCATTTGTTTATATTTGTATATTCTGACCTGCCACTGAGATTTTCCTCCACATGGAGTTAGAGTCCGGCCCTGACGAAGGACGGACTGATGAAGCGAGCA
>JBHYDC010000042.1:0-3246 GCA_051861205.1 Oharaeibacter sp. | reverse complement strand
CGCCTCACCGCCATGTTCCACGCCCTCGACGCCCTGCTGCGCGAAAACCCCGAGGTCGGAGCGTATAATCAGACGCTCGGTCCGCAATGAGTCCGCGATGAGCAAGCTTCTCGCGTTTCCCAGTTGCCACCGATCCAAACGGCGGCCAATCCCGGTGAATCCATGACGAGCGCCCTAATCGTTCCCGTGATCCTTGCCGGCGGGTCCGGAACGCGGCTTTGGCCGGTGTCTCGCGACGCCTTCCCCAAGCAGTTCCAGCCGCTGCTCGGCCCCCGGTCCACCTATCAAGAGACGATCGGGCGGGTCACCGATCCCAGCCTTTTCGCAGCTCCTGTCGTGATCACGTCCGATGCGTTCCGCTTCTTTGCCCGCCGTCAGGCGAATGACCTCGGCGTGGAAGCCACCGTGGTGCTGGAGCCGGCCCGCCGCGACAGCGCCGCCGCCATGGCCGCTGCCGCAGTCTTCGTCGAGCGTCATAACCCCGGCGCCGTGATGATGGCGCTCGCGGCCGACCACGTCGTGTTCGACGACGGGGTGTTCCGCGACAGCGTGCGCACGGGCCTGCCCGCCGCCGAGGCCGGAAAGATCGTGGTGTTCGGCCTCGTTCCCTCCGAGCCGAAGACCAGTTACGGCTACATCCGTCCAGGCGCTTCGACGGCTGAGAATCCTGATCTTGCCGCCGTCGAAGCCTTCGTCGAAAAGCCCGATCTTGCAACGGCGATCGGCTATTGCCGCGACGGCTATCTCTGGAACTCCGGCAACTTTCTGTTCCGCGCCAGTGTGATGATCCGCGAACTCGCCGAACATGCCCCCGACGTGCTAGCTGCCGCCACCGAGGCGGTGGAGAAGGCCGAACGCGATCTCGGTTTTTGGCGCCTCGACGAGGAAAGTTTCGTCAAGGCCCGCAAGACGTCGATCGACTATGCGGTGATCGAAAAAACCCGCGATATCGCCGTGGTCCGTGGCCGTTTCCGCTGGTCGGATGTCGGCGCTTGGGATGCGATCTGGCAGGTGAGCACCCAGGACGGCGCCGGCAATACGATCATCGGCGACGGTCTGGCGGTGAACAGCCGCGACTGCCTCATCCACTCCGATGGTATTTTGACGACGGTGGTCGGCGCGGACAATCTGCTGGTGATCGCGCTTGCCGACGCCGTCATGGTCGCCCCGAAGGATAACGCCCAAGCGGTGAAGACGCTGGTGGACAAGCTCAAGGCCCTCGGCCGTCCCGAAGCCGAAATCCACCGGCGGGATTATCGCCCATGGGGTTACGTCGAGGCAGTCGACCATGGCCACCGCTTCTCCGTGAAGCGGATCGTGGTCGATGTCGGCGGCGTGCTCTCACTCCACCGGCACATGCATCGTTCGGAACATTGGGTGGTCGTGCGCGGTACGGCCTCGGTTGCGCTGGAGGACGGGGTGGAGCGGCTTCTGGCGGAAAATGAGTCTTTCTATGTGCCGCTTGGCACCTCGCACCGGCTGTCCAACAAGGGCAAGATCCCGCTCGAACTCATCGAGGTTCGCACCGGCACCTATGTCGGCGAAGACGATATCGAGCGTCAGGACGATGTCTATCTGCGCATGGATCGCCGCCCCTGACTGATTGGCGACACGTCGGCATTCAGCGATTGTTAAAGCCCTCGCGTTAACCATGTTGACGCGCTGCAACCAATGCAGCAGGGTTGCCAGATCGAAACGCCAGCAGGACATAGCGAAATGGACGGGCAGGTCACGCCCAAAAAGCGCTTGTTATTCAGTGGTCTGTTCCAAAGTTGGGCTGGACTTGCGCTGATTTGGGTGTTGGGCGTTTTTGCCTACGCGGGGCTGAGGCTCGCGGACCTCATTATTGCACGGGCGGAACACGTCCCCCGCGAAGAACCGCATCCGGATGCCCCGGTGAGCCACGTTTCGCCTCGAACCGCAACGTTTCCTGCGCCATGACCGACATCGCCTATAGGTTTGGGATTGCGATCATCTATGCGCCGGTGATGCTGGGTTTTCTCGCGGTTGCTTTGATGGGGCTGCAAAGCCGCGGCAAGCTTGCCGTTTGGACTGGTATCCAGGCGTTGGTGTTGGCGCTCATATGGCCAATAACCGTCATCGCGACCGCGTTGATGGCGCATATTCCGCGCATGATCAATCGCTAGACCCAGCGACAAACAGCCTTTGCTTCAGCGGGACGCCGAATCGACCGCGCCGCTATGCGCCGTTGCGGGCGCGCTCTGGGGTTCCGCGCCGGGCTTGTGAACGCCGAGCCAGCTGTGACGTATGGCCATCGCGCATACGGCCGAAATCTGAAATGCGATTGCGACGACAATAGTGGTCCAAAGCACGCCGCCAAAACCCATGTCGCTGAAGGTCGCAGTCAGGACGGCCGTGGAACCGGTTGCTACCATCGTTGCTGCCACCAAAAGGACAACCCCGGCCCGAAGCCCAATTCCAAGACCTGAGAGAATAGCTGCGGCAATGACGAAGGACATGACAAAGACTCCAATCAGCAGACCCTCTCGACCCTAAAAGCGCGTTCCTTTCAGTTGGGGTAACCGGATAGGAGCAATTTTAATTGTCAGCGATTTATTCGAATAAAGATCGGATTTGTCTATTAAAAATTTTGAATGTTATGCGGCTTGATATGACCTATCCAGAATTGACCTGCCACTGGTTTGTCATCCAGCGGCGATTAGAGCCTCGGCGGGTTTTACGCCTTTTGGCGCGGTGCTAGCAACGGGCGATCGGCGGAGCTGGTCAGGGTTGCGCAGCCGTTCGTCCGTTGCGGTGAAGTTGGCGGCATAGGCTGCCGGTGTCAGGTATCCGAGCGCCGAGTGTGGGCGCGCGGTGTTGAAGTCGGCAACCCATGTCGCGATCTTGATGCGGGTGTCGTCGAGATCAAAAAACAGCGTCTCATTGAGAAGCTCGTCGCGCATGCGACCGTTGAAGCTCTCCACGAAGCCGTTCTGCATCGGCTTTCCCGGCGCGATGAAGTGCCAGTCAATGCCGTTGTCCTTGCACCAGGCGAGCATGGCGTTGCAGGTGAACTCCGTGCCGTGATCGCTGACGATCATGCCCGGCTTGCCATGCCGCTCGATGATCGCCGTCAGTTCACGTGCCACGCGGCGGCCCGAGATCGAGGTGTCCGGGATCGCGCCCAGGCATTGCTTGGTCACGTCATCGACGATGTTGAGGATGCGGAACCGCCGCCCATTCGCGAACTGGTCGTGGACAAAGTCCGTCGACCAGCGCGCGTTT
>JBHYDC010000041.1:0-3300 GCA_051861205.1 Oharaeibacter sp. | reverse complement strand
CAATGAACAGGTTGTAGGATTGGCGACCCAGGCTCACCGTCCAGGAATCCGTCGGCAAGTGAGGCGGAAGCGTTTCGCCGAACGTGTACTGCGTGGGATTGATGGAGAGGTGCCTGTATTCGGCGAACAGGAGCAGGTTTTTGGCCACCTCGCCTTTCACGCCGGCCTTGAACTGCATCGCGAAGGCGGTCGCCGACGCGTCCGGCCATGAGTCGAAATGGTTGATGCCGGGCTCGCTGGGATTGGTGGAATTGGCCCCCTGGATGGAGATGCGCGCCACGCCGGCTCCCACGCCGAGATAGGGGAAGATCTTGCTGGACCAAGGCGTCTGGACGGTGAGGACCGCGTTCGCGAGCACGACGCCGACGGTCATGGGCAGGGTGACGTACTGCGTTCCCAGAACGCTGGGGGTGATGGGCATGTCGCCGACCGGCGATTGCTGCCCGATATAGAGTCCCTCCACCTCGGCGGCGGGCTTCACGCCCCATTCCGATGGTCCGAAGGTCTGGCGCTTCCATTCGTAACCCGCCTGGAGGCCCAGCAATCCAACGGGCTCGCCGCCGGTCTTGCCCTGCGCATCGACGCCGACCCGCGTGTTCAAGGGGCCGGGAAGGTAGAAGCCCCCTTCCTGCCGCGCGCTCATCGACGAGGCCGTGCCGGCGCCGCCGAACAGTCCGATGTAGAAACCCGGCTCGCTTGCCGTGTCCGCCGCGAAGCACGGGCTTAAGCCGAACGAGCAGATGAGGGCGAACAAGGGGATCAGCCGGCTCTTCATCTGTCAGCGCGCCCCTTGCGGAACTCACATCACGTGGGTGCAGATCCCTCGCAAAGGCTCGGGATGACGGCCACGGGCCGTCACTCCCACTCGATTATTTCCTAGTACCATAACCAATTGATATTGCGCGCAAAAAAATTTTCCGACGTTCTCTATACCGTCAGGCACACCGTCAAAAACACCGGCTATTGAAAACACTGGTCTTTTTGGTTGGTTTCCGGAATTTGATCCTTCGCGGTCTATCGCGGCGCACGGAAAGCCAACTCCCCTCCTGACCGCGTTCGCACCCCCCGCCGCCTGTACGCCCCGGTACGACTGTTCCCTTACATCCTCCGCCCCACTATACCGTCAGCCGCCGCTAAACTGTTCAATGTATGTCGTTTTCCTCCGCTCCGCGGCATACCGGATTGCTGGCCTTCGCTGAGTCCGGCATTTCAACAGCGGTTATCGGCCTCACCTGTCAGTTATCATTGGCGGATTGGAGAATCTCCTGCTGCATTACTCGAGCTTTGCGCCGCCCACTGCAGGGCGTCACCGAACACGAGCCGCGATGGCGGCTCAAACTGCGCAGCAAGCGCGACGATCCGATGGGCGAGCCGCTTCGGATCGTCCGGCTAGTTGCCGTTTGCGCTGTCGATGAAGGCACGATCCTGCGCGATCGCTTCGGCATAACCCGCGACATCGATGCTGCCGAAACTCGGGGACCTAAAGGCGGAACGAGGCGATGGTCGTTATTCAAGCCTTCGCCTTAGTGATGAGTTCCAGCGCCCGCCGGAGATCATCAGCGACCAACTCCGACAGCTCATCGAGACGAGCGAGGCCGGGCGTGCGTTGCGCCGCCCCAGTCGCGCTCCACGTAAGATCGAGCCGGCAGTCAGCGTTCGCGAGGACGTGAGACGTCGCAAATTGCCGGTGCCGATCGCCGCTTTCCCGATGATCCGATTTGAACAGCGTTACGAATTCGCGAAGGTCTTCAGCCTGCAGCGGCTTGGTACGGAGCGAAAAGCGCTTGTCAGACCGAAGGTCATAGACCCAGATCGATTCCGCAGGACCGCCGGAGGCGCGAACCGGCTTGTCGAAAAAGACGACGTTTGACTTAACGCCCGCGGCATAAAACAGGCCCGGCGGAAGCCGCAGGATGGTGTGGAGCCGGCATGTCTCAACCAAGCGGCGGCGAACCGATGCTGCGGCACCGGTCTCAAAGAGAACATTGTCTGGCACGACGACCGCCGCACGGCCGCCCGGTTTCAGCAGCGCCACGATGTGCTGCATGAAGTTCAACTGCTTGTTGGCGGTCTGAACCCAAAAGTCGGGGCGAACGATAGTAAGGCTGTCGTCGACCCGGGACGACTTCCCTTGTGAATAGGTCACGCTGCCTTTGATGCCGAAGGGGGGATTCGTAAGCACCACATCGACCTGCATCTTTGGTGGTGCCTTCAGGCTGTCCTCGCACGCGATCGGCAGCTCATCTTCGGCATTGCCGCCGACGCCATGCAGCAGCAGGTTCATCGTGGCTAACCGTGCAACCTCTTCGACGAGTTCGACCCCGCGGATCGCTTTGGTGGCAAGCTGTTTGCGTTGCCGCGGCGTCATTTTCGGGATTATTCTCTCGGAGGTAGTCGTGAGCCGCGAGCAAAAATCCGGCTGTGCCGCACGCTGGATCACAGATGACTTCGCCCAGACGCGGATCCACACAAGCGACAACGGCCTCGATCAAGGGGCGCGGAGTGAAATACTGGCCTGCCCCGCTCTTGGTGTCGCGTGCATTCTTCTCAAGCAGCCCCTCGTACGCGTCCCCTTTCAGATCATCGGATAGGCCTGTCCACTCCGTCTGGCCAATCAGATCAACGATGAGGAGCCGCAGTTTTGCGGGATCGCGTATCTTGTTTTTGGCGTTGCCAAAAATCAGGCCCAGCATTCCTCCCAGCTCACCGAGGGCGGGCAGAATACGGGTGTAATGCGCGTGCATCTCGACCGCATCAAGGCTGGCAAGAACGCCCCACGAGAGCTCCTTTGGGACCATCTCACCCGCTTGCTCGTCCGCCATCTTGAGAAACAGCAGATAAGTAAGCTGCTCGACATAATCTGGGTAAGACAAGCCATCATCCCGCAGGATATTGCAATACTGCCAGAGGCGACGAACAATGTTCTGTGCGCCATCGGCGCGTTGCTGGGTTCCCACCATAATCAGAGCTTCAACACCACGTCGTTAATCCACCAAATATCACGAAACGATTCGACGTAGACCTTGGCCGCAGCCGCGTACTGCGCCCTCGGGTTCAGCCGCCTTTTGAGGTCACCGATCACATCCTTGAAGGCTTGCGAGGCTTGCGGCATCCCAAGGTAGTCGTTCGGCGCTTCTCGCTTGCCGCGCTCCACGTCGCGCTCAATAATGTTGTAGAGCGTCATGCGGCCCTCCACGAACTTTGGCCAGTTTAGGTGCAGGCCCAATCGACTGGCGGCGATCTTGGCTTCAGCGACAGCATTTCCGCGATACTGCGGAGACAGATCGATCTCGCCGTTCG
>JBHYDC010000040.1:0-4622 GCA_051861205.1 Oharaeibacter sp. | reverse complement strand
GCCGCTGGAGAAGGCCGCCTTGGATGGGAAAGCGGGCGTTGTCGAAATCGAGATAGGGGGCGAAGGCGCGGACCTGCTCGCGGCCCAGAAGTTCGGCATCGACGCCGTGCAGCAGAAGCGAATTACCGCGCCGGGCATAGGCGTCGCGCTGGCTGTCGCTGTGGTAGAGGTTGAGAACGCCGCGCTGCGAGATCATGGCGTTGTAGTTGAAGTCTTGCTCCAGGCCCTCCCAAAGCTTCATCGAAAGCTCATAGAAGGGGATGTTGCCGGGCAACAGGTAGTTCGAGCGGATGATGGTGGTGTTGCGGCCAGCGTTGCCCGAGCCGATCCAGCCCTTTTCGAGAACCGCGACATTGGCGATGCCGAATTCCTTGGCGAGATAGTAGGCGGTGGCAAGGCCGTGCCCGCCGCCGCCGATGATGATGACATCGTAGGCCGGTTTCGGCGCGGCCTTGCGCCAATGCGGCGCCCATCCGGACTGCCCGGTCAATGCGTTTTTCAGAACCGAAAACCCAGAAAACCGCATCGACCGATGCCCCGCGTCGTGAATCAGGCGCTGTTCAATATGAAGGGTTGAGGACCTTCGGTCAGCAGTCGAGCGTGTTGTCCCGCTCCCACTGGGAAAGGTGCTGCGTGTATGAGCGCCATTCCTGATGCTTCATCTTGGCGTAGGCCGTGACGAAGGCGGCGCCGAGACCGTCGCGCAGCATGGCGGATGCTTCTAAGCCCCGGATGCTGTCGAGAAGGTTCAGCGGCAGCTTGCGCGCGTCCTTCACGGTGTGGCCATCGGTATACATGTCGATATCGAGGCGCTTGCCGGGATTGCTGTGCTTGGAAACGCCGTCGAGACCGGCGACGAGGATAGCGGCTTGCAGGAGATAGGGATTGGCCGCACCGTCGGCGAGGCGGAATTCGAAGCGTCCGCCCTCCGGGATCCGGATCATGTGGGTGCGGTTGTTGCCGGTGTAGGTGATGGAATTCGGGGCCCAGGTGGCGCCGGAAGTCGTGCGCGGGGCGCTGATGCGCTTGTAGGAGTTCACCGTGGGGTTGGTGATGGCGCATAGGGCGTCGGCGTGTTCGATGAGGCCGCCGAGGAAGTTGTAGCCGATGTTCGACACGCCGAGTTCGCCCTGCGGATCGTCGAACACGTTGACGTTGCCGCGCCAGAGCGAGACGTGGCTGTGGCAGCCCGAACCGGTTTGCGTGATGAAGGGTTTGGGCATGAAGGTGGCGCGCATGCCGTGCTTTTCGGCCACCGATTTGACCATGTATTTGAAGAAGGAATGACGGTCGGCGGTGATCAGCGCCTCGTCATACTCCCAGTTCATCTCGAACTGCCCGTTCGCGTCCTCATGGTCGCTTTGATAGGGGTTCCAGCCGAGCGCCAGCATGTAGTCGGAGATTTCGCTGATGATGTCGTAGCGGCGCATCAGGGCCTGCTGGTCGTAGCAGGATTTGGTCTGGCCGTCGGCCTCGTCGAACGGGCCGCTGCCATCCGGCTTCAACAGGAAGAACTCGCACTCGACGCCGGCCTTCATGGTGTAGCCGAGCTTGGCGGCCGACGCGGTGGCGCGGCGAAGCACGGTGCGCGGGCATTGCTCGACGGGCTTTTCGTCCATCCAGAGATTGGCAGCGAGCCAGCCGACTTCCGGCTTCCAGGGCAGTTGAACGAGGCTGGAGGGATCGGGACGGGCGAACAGGTCCGGCATGGCGGGGGTCATGTCGAGCCAAGTGGCGAAACCGGCGAAACCGGCGCCGGCACCGGCCATCTTGTCGATCGCGGCGGCGGGCACGAGCTTCGCCCGCATGATGCCGAGGAGGTCGGTATAGGAGATCAGGAAGTATTTGATCCCTCTGGCGCGCGCGATTTCAGAGAGCGGTTCGCTCATGATGACCCCCTACCCGCCGTCCGATCCTGGTTCGGTCCGACGGTCTTGTTGTAAAACACGCCGGCGGGAAACCGCCAGCGGATGCATGCGATCAAAAAGGCCCCTGCCCCGGAATCCAGTTCGTGCCGGCCAGAGGCACGCCCGCCATGGCGGCGGCTTCGATGGTGAGCGCGACAAGGTCTTCCGGTTCGAGGTTGTGGACGTGGCTCTTGCCGGCGGCGCGCGCGATGGTCTGGCATTCCAGTGTCATGACGGCGAGGAAGTTGGCAAGGCGGCGGCCGCCCAGTTCAGGGTCGAGACGCTTGGCGAGTTCTGGATCCTGGGTGGTAATCCCAGCGGGATCGCGGCCCTCGTGCCAGTCGTCATAGGCGCCGGCGGTGGTGCCGAGCTTCTGGTAGTCTTCCTCCCAGCGCGGATCATTGTCGCCGAGCGCGATCAGCGCGGCGGTTCCGATGGCGACCGCATCGGCGCCGAGCGCGAGGGCCTTGGCCATGTCGGCGCCCGAGCGGATGCCGCCGGACACGATGAGCTGCACCTTGCGATGCATGCCGAGATCCTGAAGCGCCTTCACGGCTGGCCGGATCGCGGCGAGGATCGGGATGCCGACATGCTCGATGAACACGTCCTGCGTGGCGGCGGTGCCGCCCTGCATACCGTCGAGCACCACGACGTCGGCGCCCGCTTTCACGGCGAGAGCGGTGTCGTAATAGGGACGCGACGCGCCGACTTTCACGTAGATCGGCTTTTCCCAGTCGGTGATTTCGCGCAGTTCGGCGATCTTGATGGCCAGATCGTCCGGGCCGGTCCAATCGGGGTGACGGCAGGCGGAGCGCTGATCAATGCCCTCCGGCAGCGTGCGCATGGCGGCGACGCGCGGGCTGATCTTCTGGCCGAGCAGCATACCGCCGCCGCCGGGCTTGGCGCCCTGGCCGACGACAACCTCGATCGCATCGGCGCGGCGCAGATCGTCGGGATTCATGCCGTAGCGGGACGGAAGATATTGATAGACCAGCGTTTTGGAATGCCCGCGCTCTTCCTGCGTCATCCCGCCATCGCCGGTGGTGGTGGAGGTGCCGATGGCGCTCGCACCCCGGCCGAGCGCTTCCTTGGCCTGCGCCGACAGCGAGCCGAAGCTCATGCCGGCGATGGTGACGGGTGTTTTCAACTGGATGGGCGTTTTGGCAAAGCGGGTGCCGAGCAATACCTCGGTGCCGCATTTCTCGCGGTAGCCTTCCAAGGGATAACGGCTGATCGAGGCCCCGAGGAAGAGAAGGTCGTCGAAGTGCGGCAGCTTGCGCTTGGCGCCGGCGCCGCGGATATCATAGATTCCGGTCGCGGCCGCCCGCCGGATCTCGGCCATGGTGACCGGATCGAAGGTTGCGGAAAAACGCGGCACCGTGCGCGGCGGGCGGGATTGATCAGACACCAAGAACCCCCGAAATCAATAGGCTGACGCGTTGTCGACGTGGAAATGGTAGAGCTTGCGGGCCGAGCCGTAGCGGCGGAATTCCGCCACATCGACCTCGCCGGCAACGCCCGCCTCTTTCAAGAGGGCGAAAAGCTCGGCGCGGTGCTTGTCTTTCATGGACTTCTCCACGCAGTCGGCGCCGAGGCTCTTGACGGTGCCGCGCACGAATAGCCGCGCCTCGTAGATGGAATCGCCGAGCGCCTCGCCGGCATCGCCGAACACGACGAGCTTGCCAGCTTGAGCCATGAAGGCGGACATGGGCCCGATCGAGCCCTTTACGACGATATCGATGCCCTTCATCGAAATGCCGCAGCGGGCGGAGGCGTTGCCGTCGACGAGGAGAAGCCCGCCCCGGCCGGTGGCGCCGGCGGCCTGGCTGGCGTCGCCCTTCACATGGACACGGCCGCTCATCATGTTTTCCGCAACGCCGACGCCGACGCTGCCATGGACGACGACGCTGGCGTGCTGGTTCATGCCCGCGCAATAGTAGCCGGCGTCACCCTGGATCTCGACGGTGATGTCGGTGTTGAGACCGGCGACGAGGGAATGGGCGCCGCGCGGATTGAGCACGGTCCAGTGGGTGAGGTTTGTGCCCGCTTCCAGCGCATGAAGCTGCTGATTGAGCGCGCGAAGGGTCGTCGTCGCAAGATCGACGGTCTGGCCGGACAAGTGGATGCTCATGCCGCGCGATCCCAGAAATAAACGGTGGCCGGATCGGGCTCGAACACGCGGGCGGTTTCGATGCCGGGGAGCACGCTGAGCGCGCGGAATTCCGAGCCGAAGGCCACATAACGATCGGTTTCGGCCATGACGGCGGGCTTGCAGCCGATCGGATCGCGCAGCACGCCGAAGCCGGTCTGAGTACCGACGACGAAGGTGTAGAAGCCGTCGAGTTCGCGCAGCGACGCGGCGAGCGCGTCGCCGAGGGTGTCGCCCTCCGCGAGCCGCCAGGAGAGATAGCCGGCGGCGACCTCCGTATCGTTCTCGGTGCGGAAGGTGATGCCCTCGCGGATCAACCGGCGGCGGACGTGGTTGTGGTTCGAGAGCGACCCGTTGTGGACAAGACACTGATCCGGACCGGTGGAATAGGGATGCGCGCCATCGGTGGTGACGGCGGATTCGGTGGCCATACGGGTGTGGCCGATGCCGTGGGTGCCGCCCATCGCGGCAAGGCCGAAGGCCTTCGACACATCGGCGGGAAGCCCGACCTCCTTATAGACCTCCATGTGACCGCCGACAGAGGCGACGGTGGCATCCGGCGCGAT
>JBHYDC010000039.1:0-5909 GCA_051861205.1 Oharaeibacter sp. | reverse complement strand
AGTTCTGGATGAGATCGACACCGCGTTTGTCGGCAGCGCGCGCATAACCCCAGGCGACAGCGTCATGGCGCACTGTTCCGCCGCGCCGCTGCAAAAGCCCGGCCTTCACGGGAAACCGCGCAGTGTCGAGATCGAGCAGCGGCACAAGCTCGCGGATCGCTGAACGATCCAACAGTTCGGCATCGACGCCTGCAATCCGCATGGCATTGCCGCGCCTTGCATAGGCGTCGCGCTGCGCGTCGGAATGAGCAAGGTTCAAGACGCCGCGCTGGGAGACCATTGCATTGTAATTGATGTCCTGTTCGAGCCCTTCCCAGAGCTTCAACGACCATTCGTAGAAGCGCGTGTTGTCAGGCATCATGTAGTTTGAGCGGATGATCGTTGTGTTTCGCCCGACATTCCCCGAGCCGAGATAGCCCTTCTCGACAACCGCGACATCGGTGATGCCATGCTCCTTGGCGAGATAATAGGCGGTCGCAAGCCCATGCCCGCCGCCACCCACCACGACGGTGTCATAGAAAGCTCTTGGCTCTGGCTCGCGCCACATCGGCTTCCAGTTGCGGTTGCCCGTCAGCGCGTTTTTCAGGAGGGCGAGGGCTGAATAGGTCATCGTGAGGGGTATGAACCGGCATGGCGGGTTGACGGACACGTGACCTTGCCACGAGGATCGCGTTACACATGCCTTCAACCGACACGCATCTGCCTCCAAGCGACGAACTGTCCGGCCCGCCTGACCCCAGGCGATGGCCAGGTGGTCGCGTGACGCTGAAGCCCGGCGCCGGTGCGCGCCATCGTCGGATCGGTTTCCTCCTCGTGCCGGATTTTGCGATGATCGCCTATTCCTGCGCGATGGAGCCCTATCGCGCGGCCAATACGCTTGCCGGCGAGACGCTCTACGCTTGGACCCATGTCTCTCCGGACGGTCGGCCGGTGATCGCCTCCAACGGGCTGGCGATCGTGCCCGACCATGGGCTCGAAGTCCCGCTTGATGTGGATGACCTGTTCGTTTGCGCTGGCGGCAATCCCACGCTGTTCCATGATCCGGCGACATTGGCCTGGCTGCGCGCGAAAGCGCACCGCGGTATCCGCATCGGCGGCATTTCGGGCGGGCCGTTTCTCTTGGCGCGTGCAGGGCTTCTTACAGGCTACCGGGCGACGCTGCACTGGGAGTACGAGCCAGCCCTGCGCGAAGAGTTTCCGAGGCTGAACATTACCCGCAACCTCTTCGAGATCGATCGCAATCGCTTCACCTCGTCAGGTGGGACTGCAGCGCTCGACATGATGGCGGCGCTGATCGCAGCCGAACACGGTCGCGGACTGTCTCATGCGGTTGGCGAATGGTTCTTGCACACCCAGATGCGCCAGTCCGCTGCGCCGCAGCGCATGACCCTGCGCGAGCGCTACGACGTCGCGAACCCGACCGTGCTTGCGACCCTTGAGCGGATGGAGAAGTCTCTCGAAGAGCCGCTCGGGCGGTCTGCTTTAGCCGAAGCCGCCGGCGTCTCCTTACGCCAGCTCGAGCGTCTGTTTCGCGCCCATCTCGGCCGAACCCTCAGCGTCCACTATCTGGAACTGCGGCTGGAGCGTGCCCGCAACCTCGTAACCCAGACCTCCATGCCGGTCATCGAGATCGCCTTTGCCTGCGGTTTTGTTTCGGCGCCACATTTTTCCCGCGCTTACAAGTCCCGTTTCGGATTTGCGCCGGCGCACGAGCGGCGTCGCGGTTAAGCAAGGAACCGTCGCTATGAGGCACGTGCGCAGCCGCCTTCGCGCGATGATCCATGCTGCATGAACCGTGCGGGTTCGCACCTAAGATCGCGCTTCAACTTCGGGAGAACTGCCCCATGAGCCTCATGCGTGTCACCAGGCGGGCCTTGGCCGCGTCCACTCTCGCCATGACGATGTCGTTTGGGGCGGCTTTCGCCCAAACTGCGGCACCGGCGCCAGCTGCGGCCCCGACCGAAAACACTCTGGCCAAGATCGTCCGGGAGGGCGTCCTGCGAGTTGGTGTCCGCGCGGACTACCGCCCCTGGGGCTTCCGCAACCCGGCCGGCGAGTTCGTTGGTTTGGAAATCGAAATGGTGCGCGACGTCGCCCGCACCCTGGGCGTGCGCGCCGAATTCGTACCGGTCGTCGCCGCCAACCGCATGCAGTTCTTGGCCCAAGGCCAGACCGATCTGATGATCGCCACCATGTCGGATGTCGCCGACCGCAGGCGTATCGTCGGCATCGTGCACCCGAACTACTATTCCTCGGGCTTCAATGTGATCATGCCGCGTTCGGTGGCGATCTCCGACTGGAGCCAACTGCGTGGACGCCAGCTCTGCGCCATCCAAGGTGCCTGGTACAATCGCCCGGCGACCGAGCGCTTCGGGGCGGAGATCGTCGCCTTTACTGGTATCGCCGAGGTCGAGACCGCACTCGAGCAGCGCCGCTGCGTCGGCTGGATCTACGACGACAACCTGATCGCCGTCATGCTCGCTTCGGACCGGTGGCGCGAATACCATCAACCGCTCCGCTCGCAGAACGACACGCCCTGGGGCTTGGCGGTGCGTCTCAACGATCTTGAAGGTCCCTGGGGACGGTTCATGGCCGGCATGGTCGCCAACTGGCATCGCTCTGGCCAGTTGTTGCGCTGGGAGAAGGATGCGGGCATTTCGGAAAGCCCGTTCCTGCGCCGCATGCACGAGGCGCTGAAGGACCACATCGCCGCCAACTGACGGCCACCAGTGAGGTTCGTACGGTAGACGGCGACTTTCGGGTACCAGCTGTTGGGAAGGGCTTAAGCGCTTGGACGTCGTTGCCGACTTCTTCCGGACGCTTAACGCTACGACCGGGTGGAATTTCTCGATTTTTCACGACGCCTTCGACGCGCGCCGTTTCTGGTCGGCATTCTGGGTGACGGTGCAGCTTGCCGGCATTTCGGTCCTGTTCTCGGTCATCATCGGCATCGCGGGCGCTTTCGTGCAATCGATGCGGTTTGCGCCGTTGCGCTGGCTGATCAACGGCTACATCGCCTTTTTCCGCAACACACCTCCACTCGTGCAGATGTACTTCTTCTTCTTCGCCCTCGGTGCGATCACGCCGACGGCACGCGATGACATCGGCATGGATGTTCCGATCGTATCCAGTTTCGTTTGGGCGCTCGTGGCGCTCTCGTTTTTCGCTGGTGCCTTCAACGTCGAAATCTTTCGCTCAGGAATCGAGGCAATACCGCGAGCGACCGTCGAGGCCGCCGAAAGCCTCGGCTATTCCAAGCTGAAGGCCTATATTTTTATTATTCTGCCGCTTGCCTTCCGCATATGTCTGCCCTCGCTCAATAACAATCTCGTCAATCTCATCAAGACAACAACGCTGGCCTATGCGATTGGCGTCCCCGAAATGCTTTATGTTGCCAATCAGATTTGGTCTGATACACTCAATGTCGTTGAAATGATGAATGTTTTGCTTATTTTGTACATTGGCCTCGTCAGCCTTCTCGTATGGATGATGCATCGGTGGGAAAAGGCCATGCGCATGCCAGGATATGGCGCATGAAGCGTGGCGTTCTCGACAACCGGACGTTTCCCGTCCTTCTGCCGCTCGCCGAGCACCTAACCCGGCGATCAGACAATGAGCGCCGCTATGGTCTTCCCCTTGTTCGTCTTCCTGGGCGCTGGATTGTGGCTTGTGCCGCGCTCCTTGTGCTCTGGGCGGGCGTCGCCGAGGCGCAAGCGCTGACCGCCGGTCGGGAAAGCGCGATCGATGCGATCCTCAAGTGGATGCCTCTGATTTCGCGCGGGTTTGCGCTGAACATCGCAATCTCGTTCATCGCCATGGGCGCGGGAACGATCCTCGGCATGATGCTAGGCTTGGCGCAGATTTCGCTCATGCCGCCCGTGCGCGTCGGATCATGGGCACTGACCCAGTTTTTCCGCAACGCCCCGTGGCTGGTACTGTTGTTCTATTGCATCTTGGTGCTGCCGTTCCGCGTCACCGTGTTCGGCATGACCTTCGATGTTCCGAACTGGCTGCGGGCGACCGTCGGCCTGACGCTTCCGGTCATGGCAAACGTCTCCGAAATCGTGCGCGGCGCGGTGCAGTCGATCCCCCGGGGCCAATGGGAGGCTGCCGAAAGTCTCGGCTATTCACGCGGACAGACCCTTCGCGAGATCATCTTGCCGCAATGCGTCAAGCGCATGCTGCCGCCCTGGATGAACCTTTACGCCATTCTGATCATGTCGACGCCGCTCGCCTCGATCGTTGGTGTGGAGGAGGCCATGGCGCTCACGCGCGGTGCGCTCAACGCTGAGCGGCGGGGCGACCTCTTGATCCCGATGTATGGGGCGCTGCTCTTCGCCTTCTTTCTCTATTGCTACCCAATCGCGCGCGTGACCCAAGCGCTCGAGCGGCGCCACCAGGTGACCACATGACGGCGCCGTTGATCCGCATCCGCGACCTGACCAAGAGCTTCGGCATCACGCCGGTCCTGAGGGGTGTTTCGTTCGACGTCAACAAGGGCGAAGCGATCGGCATCATCGGCCCGTCGGGGTCCGGCAAGTCCACGATCCTCCGCTGCATCAACGCACTGGTGGCATTTGATAGCGGGTCGATTCATGTCGGCGAGGTCGATGTCGGGGCGCCCAATCTTGACCGTATCGCGCTGCGTCGGCGCGTCGGCATGGTGTTTCAGCAGTATAACCTCTTTCCCCATCGCACCGCCTTGCAGAACGTCATGATGGCACCGGTGCAGGTGTTGAAACAGAACAAGGCCGAGGTCGAGGTCCGTGCACGGGCGCTCATGAGGAAGGTGCGCCTCGAGGGAAAGGAGGGAGCCTTTCCTGGCGAGTTGTCTGGCGGCCAACAGCAGCGCGTGGCCATCGCGCGTTCCTTGTGCATGCAGCCGGAAGTGATGTTGTTCGACGAGGTGACGGCGGCCCTGGACCCGGAGACCGTCAAGGAGGTCCTGGTCACCATTCGCGAACTTGCCGAAGAGGGCATGACCTGTCTGATCGTCACCCACGAAATGGCTTTCGCCCGCGACGTCGCAGACCACGTCTATTTCACCGATTCAGGAATTATCGTCGAGCACGGGGACCCAAAGACACTGTTCTCTGCGCCAACGCATGAGAGGACAAAAGCGTTCTTGGAAAGAGTTCTATGATTCGACGACGTTTTGGATCCACCCGAATGGTCAAACTCCGATCCATCGAGCGCCTGGCCAAGTCGGGCACCAAGCCGTAAGTCGCCCCATGGGTGATGGTATCTACTGCGCATGGGTCGGCTGCAATCACCTCCTTCGCCATGGTCTGCAGCAGGCTTTCAAGGCAGACGACTCCATTCTGATCATCGTCGCAAAATGTCGAACGGCATCTCGGCCCTGCAGGGGATGATGCTGGGCGCGCCGGGATCGAGCGTGATACGCCCGGTCGTCCAGACGGTCCGATGACGCGGGCCGGGACGGTGGAGTTGCGCATCCCCGCCCGAGACGCTCCGGCAGACCTTCCTGGCAGATGAAGGCTGAGCTGCCGTCCGATGCGTGACCTGGCCCCTGGCCGGCCGCTGCTACCATCGCGGCAGCGGCCGTCGGGGCGGGGGCTGACGCTTACTGGACCACCAGCTTCAGTTCGGCGATGAGCGGGCGCACGCCGTCGACCTGGCGACGCAGGACCGCGAGGAATTCGGCTGGCGTCGACCCGATCGGATCCGCACCCAGGGCGAGGAGGCGCGTCCGCAATTCGGGCTCCTGCATCGCCCGCTTCACCCCGGCCTCCAGTTTGTTGACGATGTCATCAGGAGTTGCGGCAGGCGCGAAAAAGCCGTTCCAGCCCTGCATCTCCATGTTGGGGAAGCCGAGTTCCCGGACGGTTGGGACATCGGGAAGCGCCGTCGGCCGGTTGGCGGACAGCGTCGCCAGTGGCCTGACCGCT
>JBHYDC010000038.1:0-6512 GCA_051861205.1 Oharaeibacter sp. | reverse complement strand
CGGCGCGCCTGCTCCTGGCGCTGCTGCTCCTGACGCTGCTGCTCCTGCCGGCGCTGGTCCTCCTCGCGCTTGCGCTGGGCCTGGAGTTCGGCCTCCTTGGCGGCGGGATCCTCCTGCTGCTCGGCCGCGGCGGGAGTGGGCGGCGTCGGACGCGGCATCGGCTGCGGCGGCACGGGCATGGCGGGCTGGACGGCCGCGAGCTGGGCAGCGCGCGGAGGCGGCGGCGCAGCAGCCTCTTCCGGCTTCGGCTCGGGTACCGGCGGGCGGGGCGGCGGCGGCGGCGGCAGTTCGGTGTTCTGCACCCGCTCGCGTGCCACCGGCAGCGTCGCGGGGTCCTGCGTCTGGCGCTCCTCGACGGCCTGGCGGTCCACGACGCGCTGCGGCACCGGCGTCTGCTCGCCGCGGCGATCGCCGCGCGTCGACTGGGCCGGCTCGTCGGAGACGATCTCGACAGGCACGCTCTCGCCCTCGTCGACCTTGGTGGGCGACGTCAGGAAGCCGACGAAACCCGCGACCACGAGGAGCACGTGCCCCGCGAGCGAGATCCCGTATCCGACCTTTTGCGGGTGGAGCGCCAACGCCTGTCCCTGCCCTGCCCTCAGCGCGACGCGCGCTCGGTGGCGACCAGCGCCACCTTGGTGAAGCCGCCGCCCTTGAGCTGCGACAGAACGTCCATGATGGCCTGATAGTTGGCCGCCGCGTCGCCGCGCACGAAGATCCGCTCTTCGGCGCCGTTCTGGGCGCGGGTCCGGACGCGCTCGACCAGCCCGGCCGCCTCGACCTTGTCGTCGCCGACGAAGATCTCGCCGTTCTGGCGCACCGAGACGGTGATCGGCGGCTTGTCCTGCTGAATGGCGCGGGCCGAGGCCTGCGGCAGGTCGATCGGCACCGACACGGTCATCAGCGGCGCGGCGATCATGAAGATGACGAGCAGGACCAGCATCACGTCCACGAAGGGCGTGATGTTGATCTCGTTCATGACGTGCGAGCGGCGCCGGCGACGACCGCCGCCACGTCCACCACCGCCGCCTGCGAGTTGGGCACCCATATGGCCTGCTCCTTACGCGGCGCGCTGGTCGTAGCCGCCGCCCTGCTGGTCGATCTGACGCGACAGGATGGCGGAGAACTCGTCGGCGAAGCCCTCGAGGCGGCTGGCGATCTTGTTCACCTCGCCGGCGAGCTTGTTGTAGGCGATGGTCGCGGGAATGGCGGCGACAAGGCCGATAGCCGTGGCGAAGAGGGCTTCCGCGATGCCCGGGGCGACGACGGCCAGCGAAGTATTCTTCGACACGGCGATGGCCTGGAACGACGTCATGATGCCCCAGACCGTGCCGAACAGCCCGATGAACGGGCCGGCCGAGGCGACCGTCGCCAGCACCATCAGGCGCGCTTCGAGACGCTCGACCTCGCGCTGGATGGTGACGTTCATCACCCGATCGAGACGCTGCTGCAGGCCGGCGAACGACCGCGACGCGGTCTCGTGGCTGCGCTTCCACTCGCGCATGGCGGCGACGAACAGCGCCGCCATCGCGGTGGTCGGGCGCTGCGACAGGGACCGGTAGAGCTCCTCGAGGCTCTGGCCGGACCAGAAGACCTGCTCGAACCGGTCCATCTGCGTCTTGGTCCGGCGGTACATGATGATCTTCTCGACGATGATCGCCCAAACCCAGATGGACGCGGCCACGAGTCCGAGCATCACGGCCTTGACCACCCAGTGGGCGGCCCAGAACAGGCCCCAGAGGGAAACGTCGTGGGAGACGGCCGCGGCTGCATCGGCGGGAGTCATGGGCAATATCCTTCTCGCGACGGATCCGGCGTGGTGGTCGCGCGTACGCTCCCCGCCCTGATCGACACGGCGTCCAGCGGCTTAAGGCGCAGATTTCGCCCGCTGGTGTCGCCTTTGGGGGCGAAATGACCCCCGAATGTGTCTTGACCGTGGCGCGGACCGTGCTTCCGCGTGGAGACCTACCAAGCCATCGGTAAGGTTAAGGTCAGGTTATCTTCGGCACTGCACCATCATGGCGTGCGGGCGTGGCGGAACAAGGGCCGGTGGGGCGGGAACGTGGCGCTGGAAAGCACCGTCTCCGCGCCAGCTTGGCGCAACCAGCCGAGTGGTGCCGAGCTTACCGTCAATCGGCGCGCGATGGCGACAAAATCACGCGGCAATCGCGCACCGGACTATTGCGCCGAGAAAACCTGGCCGGATCAAAGGGCGGTGGGGTGGTGCGCAATTCTTGAGTTCTGCACACACGGTCAAAAGCAGGCGTCACGGCGTTGGGTGAGATAGTCGGCGTCGGCGCTTGAGGATGCGAGCGCGATCGCGGTGGCATAGGCTGCGCGCGCTTCTGATTTTCGGTCGAGGCGCACGAAAAGCTCAGCTTTGGCAGCGTGAAACGGTTGGTAGTCCTTGAGTTCGTCGGCCAAGAGGTCAAGTTCGGCAAGGCCAGTTTCGATCGCGTTGGCTTCGGCGAGGGCCACGGCGCGGTTGAGCCGTACGATCGCCGTCGGCTCGTGCGAGAGAAGCGCTGTGTAGAGCGCGGCGATTTGCGGCCAGTCCGATGTCTCACCCTCGCAATGGCAGGCGGCGATTGCGGCCTTGATCTGATATGGCCCCGGGCGACCACGCGATAGCGCAAGCTCGACGAGAGCCACACCGGCCACAATGGCGTCGCGATCCCAAAGTGCGCGGTCTTGTTGGGCGAGTGGAACGGTAACTTTGTTCCCATCGGTCCGGGCGGCCCGTCGCGCGTTGGTGAGAAGCATCAGAGCGCAGAGGCCTTCAATCTCCGGATCCGCAGGGCGCAGGCGATCCAAAAGCCGACCAAGCCAGATTGCCTCCTCTGCAAGGTCACGCCCTGCGATGGGGCCGCTCGTGTAGCCCGCATTGAAGATGAGGTAGATGACCGCGAGCACGGCATTGAGCCGTTCCGGCCATTCGGCCGGTTCGGGCACCGCATAAGGAATGCGCGCCGCAGCAATTTTGGCTTTCGCCCGGGAAAGCCGCTGACCCATCGTCGTTTCCTGATCAAGGAAGGCACGCGCGATCTCGGTCGTTGACAACCCGCCCAGCGTTCGAAGCGTCAGCGCAACCTGCGACTTTAGTTCTATCGCAGGGTGGCAACAGGTGAAGATCAGGCGGAGGCGATTGTCAGGAATCATGTCGGGCTCCCTGTCTTCGGCTTCTTCTCCCAGCAGCGGCGCGAGATTGCTCGCCAGCCTTGCCTGCGCTCGGGATTGGCGCAGGCGGTCAAGGGCCTTGCGAAAGGCGACCTGGAGAAGCCAACCCTTCGGTGAGGCGGGAATGCCGGCCTTGCTCCAATGCGATACGGCCGAGACCATGGCATCCTGCAAGGCCTCCTCGGCGAGCGAGAAATCGCGCAGGCGGGCGATCAGGGCGGCAAGTAGCCGCCCCCGGTCCTCGCGAGCCAGGCTTTCAAGGGCCTTTGTGGCGGCGATGGCACCGGAGGCGGCTGATGTCATGTTTCAACCTGTCAGCTGGCTGGATTGTAGTCCATCAGTGGCCTGACCTCGATGGTGCCGAAAGCCGCCGAGGGGATGAGTGCGGCATATTTCAGCGCCGCGTCCAGATCAGCGACCTCGATTACGTAATAGCCGCCAAGATGTTCTTTGGTTTCGGCAAAGGGGCCGTCCATCGTCTCGACCTTGCCGGATTTGATCCGGAGTGAGGTCGCCGTCTCGATGCCCTTCAGCCCCTCGCCGCCGCGCAGCACGCCATCGGCGTTCATGCGCTCATTGAGGGCAAAAAAGCCACCCATCATCGCCTGGAACTCTAGCGTACCATAAGCTGGTTCTCGGTTCGGGTCGTTGTAGATCAAGAGCATGTACTTCATGGCTGTATTCCCTGAATTGAGAACCAGGCGTCAGAGGCCGGTCACGATGCGGATGAGAGCGATGGCGAGGACGAGTACGGCAAGGATGTTTGTCCCATTGCCGACATAGCGGAGCGGGTGGTTCACATTTTCGATCTTGAGCCCGAAGGGATGGGCGACGCGTCCGATGAGCAGGAGAATTCCAGCCGCATGCAGCCAAACGCGGCCGGCCCCCTGGGCCTCTGCGAGGATCATCAGGAGCAGAACGAAGGGCACCCACTCGATGAAGTTGCCATGGCGGCGGATCTTCAGCAGCAGGTCCGGTTTTGCGGCATCGCCGATCGAGGCGTTGTAGGTCGGACGTGACGATGTGACGCCAATCCAGAGCGCGAACCAGATCGCGATTAGTGGCAGGGCGTAGGTTGTGGTGATGATGAGTGACATATCGGCAGGCTCCTTTGTTTGGTTCCGATGCACCAAGGACGAACGCCGATTTCAGATTTCGACATGCACTTCGAAAAAAAATTGCGGCGACGGCAATTCGGCCACGAGAGCCCGGTTTGGCAAGCGCAATTGCTTGTCCCGTCATATGCCGAAGCTACCGGCCCCGATTTAAGTAGACCGGCGCCCATGTCGGCAATGGGCAGAGCAGTTCGCCGAAGTGGTGCAGAAATCTTGAATTTTGCACCGAAGGCCAGACACAACCCTGTCAATTGGAAGGAAGCAGCCAGTCGGAACCCACGTTCTGGCGTTTGATGTGCGTGCGAGATTGTTTCGAAAAGTTCTGCGGCCTGTTCCGCCGGGAACAGCGGCGATGCCGGGTTGGCTCCAGGTTCATCACATCGGCGGAACGGTTCGCCAGCAACCACACTCAAGGAGATCACCATGTCCCGCAAGTTCGCTCTCGCCGCCATCGCAGTCGCCGCTCTCACCGCAGCCCCCATGCTCGCAACCGACGCCCAGGCCCAGAGCCGCCGCGGAAACGCCCTCGCCATCGGTCTGGCAGCAGGCGTTGGTGGCTTGCTGATCGGATCAGCCATCGCCAACGCCCAGCCACGCTACCAGGTCGAACACCGCTTCCACGCAGAGCCGCGCCGCTTTCACGCAGAACCACGCGGCTTCAGCAATGTCAGCTACGGCTACGGCTATGAGCCGCGCTGCAATCTTGTCGAACGCGAGAACCGCTGGGGCGACATCGTGGTTCGCCGTGTTTGCCGCTGAGGTGCCGCTCAAGCCCCAATACCAGATTACGCGAACCGCTCAGCCCCCGGGTCGTCCCCCGGGGGTTTTGCGTACGGCAGATCAGAGCTGACTGAGAAGCAAGGGTAGGGCAAAAATCTTGAATTTTGCAAAAGTATATCAACTCGCGCTTCTTGACGCATTCGATATTCGCACGGCAAAATATTCTGATCGGAAGGATGCTGTCATGACTACAAGGTCGCCGAGTAAGCCCAAACGGTACCTTGGTGGATGCCTATGTGGTGCGACTAGGTTCGAAGCCGTAGGTTTCCCGGAAAAGCCGCATACCTGTTCATGCCGAATGTGCCAACAGCATACAGGAAGCCTAACAGCCGCATGGGTTGAGTTTCCGAGGGAATCTGTCACTTGGAATGGGCCTGCTGGCGCACCTGCACTATTCCGCTCGTCCGATTTCTCCAGCCGAGCGTTCTGCTCCACATGCGGTAGCAGCCTTGGGGCTATGGACGACAAACCTGTGATTGCTCTGCTCGTGGGCACTTTCGACAGCCCCAACAAGCGCGAGTTGATGCCGACATATCATGCCTATCGCAGGCCACGCCCAAAATGGTGGCATGTTGAAATTGATGCGCCAGCCCCGAAGTCCTGACGCCCTTGGCGCATAAATCTTAATCTTTGCAATTCCGCCGATCAAATATCGGATTTTGATCTGATAATGCTAAACCAACAATGCTATATTAACTCTTAGTGACGCACCTCACCGGTATTTCAAAGTTGCCAACGCTTGCTCGAACGGTCTTGCGGACTTCTGCACTCGGGCGACCAACCAGGCTCCTTCGAGCATAATCATAAATCGTTCAGCGAAATCGCGCGCGACCTCTGGCTCCATACCCAATCTGACGCCATGCGCTGTTGCGCGCTCGACCCATCCAGCCAAGACCTCTTGCGCGCCAGTCGCCAAACGTTCGGACGTCGCAGCGGCGTCCACAGCGATCGCGGTAACGGGGCACCCAGCTGTCCATTCCGACTGCTTCAGTTCATCGATGATGACAGACACAAACCGCTCTGCCCCAATCGCAAACGTGTCGCCGCGAGCAAAGCAACGATCAATCAGCGAACCGACCTGTGCTCCGGCAAGATGGAGAACCGCCTCGCCCAACTCCTCCTTTCCGCCGGGGAAATAATGATAAAAGGAGCCTTTGGGGGCGCCACTTGCGGTTATGATCTCCGTCAGCCCCACTCCATTGTAGCCCGACCGCCGAAACAGGGTGAGGGCGGCTTCTATGAAGCGTTGCTTGGCGGCGGAAGGACGAGGCATGGGTCAAAGATAGTTGTTGTATGGCGATCGGTCTAGCGCTATGCATCCTATGGTGATCACCATAGGATCGGTACATGACTGACGCCCTCTCCATCGGCCGTTCAATCCTCGCGGCGCAGCCTTTCAGCTTGCTTTTGGGCACTGAGATGACCGCCTACGGCGACGAC
>JBHYDC010000037.1:0-6638 GCA_051861205.1 Oharaeibacter sp. | reverse complement strand
CCGGGGTCGGTGGGATCCAGCAAAGCCGGATGCTCAAGACGGATGTCGTCGCCTGGCTCGGTTGCGCGTACACCGGTCGCGAGAAGCGGGAAATGGGTCGATTTCCCGCCGGCAACGCGGGCGCCCGGAGCAATCCGTGGCCGGTTCGCTCGCTGACAGCTCAACCGCATGTTGCGCCAGTCAAAGGCCAGCCAATAGTAGCCGGGATGACGCCGGTCCTCTTTTACCTTCCCCTTCGGCCGGAAATGGTCGATGTCGTTGTCCGCGCCAGGACTCTCACACTCGGTGTACCAGCATTTGCCGCCCGACGCGCCCTCGAAGGCGTCGCGCAACGCAGTCCACCGGTTCTGGTTTGCCTCAATGAGCGCAGCCCGACGGCGGGGGTCGGCTTCGGCCATGATGAGGTCTTGCGCCGTTTGCAGATCGGCGAGCAGATGCCGGATGTTGGGCAGGATATCTTCCAAATTAATGTACTGCATCGCGTTACGACATGCCCTGCTCGCGACGCAGCTCCTCGACGATGCGAGCGGCTAAACGGCTCCGCGCCTGCTGCTGTTCAGGGGTGAGTTCCACAGTCTCGCGCCAGCGAGGGTCCTCCTGGGCAGTCCAGGCCTTCAGGAATTCCTGATAAAGTGGATCGCGCTGCGTCAGGTCGAAACCGCGCCCGCGCAGCACCTCCCGCAGCCGCGCCAGTTCGGCCTGATCGTCATCAGTGAGGTTCTCCTTCATGGCCAACAGGCGTTGCTTATCAAGATCCGCCTGGGTTTCGGGGTCCAATGTGGTGCGCAGCCGGAAGAGATCGCTTGTTAGAATAGCTGCGACGCCCATGCCCCGCGGGTCTTGGTCAGGAGGGTCAGCAACGGCGCACCCCTGTTCGTCACGCCGAAAAATCCGCACCTGTTCGCGCTTCAATCCAGCGAAGACCAACGGATCATGCGTCGACATCACAATATGGCAACTGTCCCGATCGCGGATGAAACGGTCGAGGAAACTGAGATACTGAGTGCTCCAGGCGGGGTTCAAATGGGTGTCCGGCTCATCGAGCAGGAAGAGAGCTTCATCCCTCGCGGTAAATTTCAGAAGCCCGAGCACGAGCAACAACTGCTGTTCGCCCTCGCTCAAGTCGCGGTAGGTCACGTTCCCGCCGCCAGCTTCCGGCGTCATCTTGACGCGAGTGCGCACCTCGCCGAGCACTTTCGATAGGTGCATGCTCTCCAATGCCGTGAAGAAGGCATATTGGTTGCCGTAGGTTCGGTAAACTTCGGCCAGCGCGTCGGTGTTGGAGAGGAACAGGTATAAGCTCTGAACGATCGGGTTCTTGGTCAAGTCGATCGGAATTCGCCGCGTCATACGGAGCGGCAACAGTGCCTTGTCGTAAAGGTAAGCAAGAAACTGCTGAACCTCGCCCACGGCGTTCCAGAAACGCGGATCGCCGCCTTTGCGCTTCCACGGCGGCTCCTTGAGAGCGAACAGAACACTGTCGAGACCCTCGATTTGCAGGTGGTCGCGAAGGAAGTCGCGGTCGGCCTTCGACGCCTCACTCGCCTCCATGAAGAAGGCGATCAGGGCGAACTGGCCGTGCAGCGTTTCGGCGTAGAACAGCCGTCGCAGCGAATTCGGGTCAGCGATCGCCTTCCCACGTTGCTCCGGCGCTTTGATGATCCAGCTGTAAAAGCGCTCCCGATGCTTCTCGAAGATCGACGTTAGGCGATCACTCGGCCCAGAGTAATAGCCGAACACAAACGCCGGCCGGTGGCGAGGCCGCCCATCCGCGTCCTCCGCCATGAAGGCCTTGCGGGATAAGTCCGCGAACGACTCTTCGCCCGGCCGCCTTATCCGAAAGCTGGGATGCTGGTCGGCCTTCGCCTTGACCGATATGATGTTGTCACGGCACTCATATTGCAGCTCGTAGTCGAAGGGGGCCTCCACATCGAGATCGAGGTTGCGGAAGACCAGCGCTAGGCCCTCGATCAGATTCGACTTCCCGGCACCGTTTTCGCCAACGAGGACGGTGTAAGGTGAGAGCTCGTCGAAGACGACGTTAAGGTCACGAAGGTTTTTGAAGGAGCCGATCCTGACCTTCTCAAGCCGCATCGACGATCTCCACTTCGGCGTTCTCGGTTGCCTCGCCTCTCAGCCGCAAGCTTCCTTTCATGCCCTCGCGAAGCGCGAGGTAGAAAAGTTCGACATGCTCGGGCATGTCGCGATTGTATCCCGCTAATGCGAACAGATCCGGCAAGGGAAGAACCCCGCCATTCTCGCGGAGGACGGACGTCAGATCAGGACTTGGCTCCGCCTGTCGCGATGGGCGTGGTTTACGTTGCGGCATATTCTTTCCTCCCGAGCTCTTCGTCGTCACCGCGGTCACAGCCTGCGGCGGACCGCCCAGCCTGATTGCGAGCGCCGACGCCGGCTCATCGTTGGGATCCTGAGGAGCGAGTTCTCCGGCCACGGCCGCAGCGAACAGCTCCTGCTCGAGATCAGGCAGGCGAGCCAACGAGGTCCGTACGGCTGATATCTGTTGTTGTGTGATGCGCAGCCGATCTCGCGCCGCCTGCACAATCCTCGCCTGCTCCGCCAAAGGTGGCGTCGGGAACGGCAACGCCCGGTATCGCTCTAGGCCTAGGCTCAGGACTCATTGATCCAGAAGATCATGATGGCGGCGATGGTGATGGCGGCCATGAAGGTGTGGGCGCACCGGTCGTAGCGGGTGGCGATGCGGCGCCAGTCCTTGAGGCGGGCGAAGAGGTTCTCGATCCTGTGTCGGCGGCGATAGACGGCCGGGTCGTGGGGGATTGGGATCTTGCGGCTGCGGCTTGAGGGGATGCAGGCGTCGGTTCCGCGGGCGGCGAGAGCGTCGCGGAAGCCGCGGCTGTCGTAGCCCCTGTCGCCGATGAGGACGCGGGCGCGCGGCAGGGCGCCCAGCATGAGGGCGGCGCCCCTGTGGTCGCTCATCTGGCCTTCGGTGAGCAGCATGACCAGGGGCCGCCCCCGGTCGTCGCAGACGGTGTGCAGCTTGGAGTTCAGGCCGCCCTTGGTTCGCCCGATGCGGCGGGGAACATCCCCTTTTTGAGCAGGCTCGCCGCCGTGCGATGCGCCTTCAGGTGGGTGCTGTCGATCATGATGGCGTCCGGCTCTCCCGCCTGTCCGGCCAGGGCCGCGAAGATGCGGTCGAACACCCCCAGGCGGCTCCAGCGCACAAACCGATTATACAGCGTCTTGTGCGGCCCATAGGCCGACGGCGCATCGCGCCAGCGCAGGCCGTTCCGGATCACGAACACGATCCCCGACACCACCCGCCGGTCATCCACCCGAGGTACGCCGTGCGCCAACGGAAAGAACGGCGCAATCACCGCCATCTGCCTGTCCGACAACCACAAAAGATCGCTCATCAACGCCTCCCCGATCCCTATCGGGAATCAGAGCAACGCCCGTCATGCAAGCAATTTAATAGGTCCTGAGCCTAGATGGGCAATGTTGGTCGACCACCGGGCAATGGATTTGAAAACACCCGAATGCATGTAGTGTCGAAAGACCAACAGCGCGTAATTGGGGTCCACGTGCTCATACGCTCTGAAGCGTATAAGCGTATTCTGGAAGCACGCGCCCGGCACCTCACCTCGGTAGATCGCTGGGCGACCCACCAGCTCAGGGCTCTGTCCCTCGTTCAGCAGAATGTCCCCGTCGCGCAATTCATAGATGGCCACTTCCTCAGGCTCGAAGTTCATGCGGAGCACGTCCGAGGTATCGATCCGATCCTCATAGACGTTGGCGACCCGAAGATAGGGCCGCATGTGCTTGCCGCGTTCATGCTTGGGTGAACGCTGGCGGCCGAGGGTCACCTCGCCCGCCCCATCGACGCGCGACCAAGCCCAGCCCGCGGGAAGCACCGGGTCAAAGCCTTCTAGGTTAGGCGCCCGTTCGCTTTGACCGAATAGATCTGGTTCAGCGCGCGCCGCGCTCGCCGGCGTGCGGCTGCGCTCGGATAGCTCTTCATCCCGCTGCGCGACCAGCTCACCGGCAACGGCCGCAGCGAGCACCTCTCGGAGCTGCTCATCCAGAAGCCGCAATGCGGACTGGAGTCGCGTCTCGGCCTCGCGGATTTCGGTCAAGCGTTGGTCAGCTATGGCAACGATCCGCGCCTGTTCCTTCAACGGTGGCAATGGAAAGTCTAGTTCTGCGAATCGCGAAGCGCCGAGATGCTGAATGCCGACACCTCGAGCGGCTTGAGCGAAGGCGCCGGATACGGCCATTTGTCGGAATACGATCAACGCATACTCGGGCGTGGTTAGATGGGGGCGAAAACGGATGACCGTGTTCTGATAGCAGCAGGGCTGCACCTCACCGCGCCAGATCGCTGATCGGCCGACTTGGCTAGCGCTCCCCGAGGCTTCGGTCAGCAGGACATCCCCCACCTCAAGACCGAACACCTGCTGCTCGGCCGGGGTGAAATTCATCTCCAGCAGGTCATCAAGATTGATACCCGCAGGGGTGATATTCGCGGCTCGAATATATTTGGTCAGGTGTTCGCCCATGGCTTGATCCGGGGACCGTTGACGGCCGAGTCGAACGGCGCCGGCCTGGTCGACGCGGACCACCGCCCAGCCGGCCGGAAGGTCGGGTCGAGAAGGTGTCTGATCGTCGTTCGTGCTCATGGTCTTGTGCGCCTATTACCGCGCACCAAGAAGCTGAACCGCCCAAAGGCTCGCCTTCACCCCCTTGATGCGTCCGGCTGTAAGCCGTACAATAGCCTTCAGGCGATCATTAAGGCAATGGCCCATGAAACATACGGCGGCGAAAAGGCGGGTCGCGGCCCGCAGCGAGCGATTGGAGGCGCGTGTGTCCTCTGATCAGAAGGAACTTTTCCTCCGTGCTGCCGAGTTGCAGGGCCGAACGCTCACGGATTTTGTCATCTCGAGCGTGCATGAGGCCGCCGTGCGCACCCTTGAGGACCTGCAGTCGGTCAAGCTAGCGGTTGATGAAAGCCGCGCTTTCGCCGAGGCTCTCCTGAACCCCCGAGAGCCCGGCTCGCGACTTTCCGCGGCCGCTCGGCGCTATATGGCGTCGGTCGCGGCGCATGAGCCGAATGCTCGCTAGCCCTTGTTGATCCAGACACTCGACGACACTCACGATCGCGCCGGGTTCGAGTCCGGCGTGGACGCGCTAGACCGATATTTCCGCACCCAAGCCAGTCAGGACGTTCGCCGACGCGTCGCCTCCTGTTTCGTCCTCGTAGAGGGTGATCTCACGCCTCTCGCGTTCTCGACACTTGCCAGAACATCGATCGCTCTGTCCAACCTTCCGGCAACGCTGACGAAGCGCTTGCCGCGCTACCCCGTCGTACCGGCGACGTTGCTCGGGCGACTCGCCGTCGATCGGCGCCATCGCGGACGCCGACTGGGCGAGCACATGCTTTTGGACGCCTTCGCACGAGCGCTGCGCAGCGAAATCACCACATTCGCCATCCTGGTCGACGCGAAGGACGAAGCCGCAGGAGCTTTCTACCGCGCCTACGACTTCCTTCCCTTGGATAACGCCGGCCGCCGTCTTTTCCTCCCGATGGCCGAGGTCGCTCGCCTGTTCGCGTAACGCCGTAGGCCTTCAAGAGTGAAGTGCCCCTTGAACACCGGTACGAGAGCGTCCATGCCCGCCCAACCCGCCCACTGCGGCTTTGTCCCGCCCTCTTAATCGGTACGCTAACCGAGTAGCACTTCTATCTCTTTGTTCTCAACAAGCGTGCTGATCTCACTGTAGAGATCGACATCTTGGCCGGGCGCAGAGATGGAAATGACCAGAGCGTACCGCGCCTTATCAGCCACCCGCTTCTGGCCGACGTGCGACTTCCACCATCCCCCGACCGGATAGACCGCGATGGCGTCGTGACCTGCCAGTTCGATCGCCCTGCCGCGCCACAGATCGCAATGCAGCGACCCCGCCTGGATAGCTTTTGGCCCTAGAAGCCAGCAACTGGCCTCGCCATCGGCTTCGGTGCCGTCCTTGGCCTGGCTCGCTGAAATCCGGCTACGGAAGCGCGCTGCCGTCTCGGTGCGCTTCTTCATGTCAAACCGCAGCCCGAAAGAACGATAGGTGTCCGGTCGGGTCGCCGCCTTGCCCGCCAAGTTCGGCTCGATGAAATACGACAAGGTCACCTTCATCGTGACAATCTCGTTTTCGAGCTTCTCCAGCGCTGCTTTCGGCCAAGGCAGATCGTAGAAGTGCATCTCATTGAACACGCCGGTCCGGCCGTCCGCACCGATCGCGAAGGGCTGAATCTCGGCCTGGGCGACGAGCGTGGCGTCATTGCGCGCCGACAGGATCGCTCGCTCGATGTCCGGTACGCCGTAACCGAACTCGCGAAGCATCTCCTGCTTCTTGCCCTTGGTGGCCGCCTTCCCGGTCTTCCAGTGGGCACCGGTGCCGATGAACTTTCTCCGGATCGGTTCGGGCCATCGGGCCGAATCCACGGTCAGTGCGCGGTGCGTCTCCGCCCACAGGTCCGGCCGAGCCGCCTGCAGGCGGCCGATGAAGTTTCCGGCCATGCCGGCGGCAGCGCTCGTCGCCCAGAACGGGACAAGCGGTTCAGCCGTCACATCGGAGCCGGCCGACAGGAGAGAGACGGCCGGGTCCCAGCCGCAGAA
>JBHYDC010000036.1:0-9613 GCA_051861205.1 Oharaeibacter sp. | reverse complement strand
CAAGGTCGCGTTCCTCGAACTTTCTGGTAAGCCTTGGGAGACTCGAGGCCGTGAGGAGGCTCTGCTGGAGGGACGCAACATCGCTGCGGCGTTCGCACGGGTAACTGACGCAGATCCGATTGATGCCAAGGATATCCTCTCACAGTACCGAAAAGATACTCGGGTCTCGATCGAAGATTTCGCTAACACCGTCAAAGCCTGGATCGACCGGCAGCCGCCAAATTTTAGGCTGAACTTCTTCGTCGATGAGGTCGGCCAGTACATCGCCGACAATGTCAAACTGATGACGAACCTTCAGACCATCGCCGAGAGCCTGAACACAAAATGCAAGGGTCAGGCGTGGATGATAGTGACGGCGCAGCAGGCAATTACCGAAGTCGTCGGGGACATGACTGCCCGGCAGGAAAACGACTTCTCGAAAATCCAGGCACGCTTTGCCAACCGCATGCCCTTGAACTCGGCGGATGTAGCCGAGGTCATTCAACGCCGCCTGCTTACCAAGACCGACGCGGCTCAGATCATGCTGGGCAATCTGCACGACAAGGAGGGGAACAATCTCAAGACCTTATTCGATTTTGCAGATGGTTCGATCCGGCTAAAGAACTATCGCGATCGCGAGCACTTCGTCGCGAGCTATCCGTTCCCGCCCTATCAGTACACGCTGTTCCAAATGGCGATCACGTCGCTTTCCCAGCACAATGCATTCGAGGGCAAGCACAGCTCCGTAGGCGAACGCTCGATGTTGGGCGTATTCCAAGAAGTCGCCAAGACCCTTGCCGATCGTCCTGTCGGAGGGCTTGCGACCTTCGATTTGATGTTCGAGGGGATCCGCACCGCGTTAAAGTCCGCTGTTCAACAGTCCATCCAAATCGCCGAGCGGAACCTCGACGATCCCTTCGCGGTTCGCGTTTTGAAGGCACTGTTCCTTGTCAAGTATGTGAAGGAATTCAAGCCGACCGTACGCAACATCAGCGTTCTTCTGTTGTCGGAATTCGAGGCTGACCAGGGGGGACAGCGTCGAAAGATCGAAGATGCCTTGGCGCGGCTCGAGCGCGAAACCTACATTCAGCGCAATGGCGAGGTCTACGAATTCCTCACCAATGAAGAGAAGGATGTCGAGGCTGAGATCAAGGCGCTGGATGTCGATCCGACCGAGATCAGCAAGGAGCTGGAAACCCTTGCCTTCGATACGATCCTTCGGCACCGCAAGATCAAGCACTTGACCACGGGCTATGAGTATTCCTTCAGCCGGAAGCTCGATGACCATCTGTTGGGCCGGGAATACGAGCTCTCGATCAACATCATCAGTCCCTTCAATGATGATGATGCGGCTCCTGACGCTGTGCGCATGCGCAACATGGGGCGCGAGGAACTGGCGATCGTGCTGCAGCCGGATGTCCGGTTCATTCGGGATCTGACCCTGTACCGGCAGACCGACAAGTTCATCCGGCAATCGCGCAGCGGATCGCCCCAGCCTGGCCGAGACCGGATCATTCTCGAAAAGGGAGAGCAGAATGGCCGCCGCGCGAAAGATCTGGAACTTCGCCTACGGAAGCTTGTGGCCGCTGCACGGCTCTTCGTGCGTGGTGATGAACTGGACATCGGCGGTGACGAGCCCCAGGACCGCATCGTCAAGGCGTTCCAGGCTCTTCTCGACAAGGTCTATGTGAACCTGTCACTGCTGAGGGGCGTGAACTACGTCGAGATAGACATCGCCAAGGCCGCCAGCCCCACGTCCACCCTGTTTGGCGAAACCGGCACGGGCCTGACGGAAGCCGAACAAGATGTGCTGAACCACATTCAGAGCCAAGCCCGTAACGGAGTGAAGGTTTCCGCCAAGTCGCTGACCGAGCGCTTCGGCGCGAAGCCCTACGGTTGGCCGACGGTCGCCACGCTGTGCTTGACCGCCAGCTTGTCCGGAAAGGGTAAATGCGAGGCACGGTCGGACGGCACGCCGCTGGAAGGTGCCGAACTAGCCCGGGCGCTCAACAACAGCCACATACTGGGCAACATCCTCCTAACTCCGCAACTCGAGTTCACCTCATCCCAGATCCGCGCGGCCAAGGATCTCTACAAGGAACTGTTCGGCCTGCCTGCCGACGGCTCCGATGCACGTGTTCTCGGCGGCGAATGGGCGGAGAGCATCCGCAAGCTGGCGGACGAACTGAACCGGCTCATTACCGAAAACCACAAGTATCCATTTGTAGCGGCGCTTGAGCCATTGCGGGATCAGGTTGTGGCCATGGTCGGCAAGCCCGCTGCCTGGTACGTCACCGAACCGGCCAAGCAAGAAGACGCGCTCCTAAACGCCAAGGAGGACATCCTCGACAAGATCCGAAGCTTCATGGGCGGCGCGCAGAAAGAAATCTACGACGACGTCCGCGACTTCCTGCAGGCCCAGGAAGCCAATATCGGCTATGTGGATGCAGCTGCAGGCGAGAAGGTACGCGCTACTCTGTGGGACCCCGACTGCTACAAGGGAACAGCAATCCAGGCGCTTAAGTCCGATCTTTACGCACTCAAGGACAAGGTCGAACTCGAGGTCCTGAAGGAGCGCAAAACCGTCATCGCCGCAGTAGATGATTGTGCAGAGAAGGTCGCTCAGACAACCGAGTTCAAGGCCCTATCCCCAGAGCAGCAGGACAAGATCCGCCGTGTGATCACCACGCACAAGGCGGGGCTCGACACAGTCACGATGATCCCTATCTTGCGCGATCGGGCGAACGGCGCACGCTCCAGCTTGATCCAGCAGATATTGGTAGACATCGTCAGCATGGCGGCACCTGCGCCCGTACCAACGACCCCCGGCTTGAGCGTTCGTTCTTCACCGGCACCCACGCCGCCATCATATATAAATGCTTCTGAAATCAGGCCGAAGTATTCCAAGCCGTATCTAGCAGAAGAAAGTGACGTCGAGACCTATGTTGAGGAAATGAAGCAGAGCCTGCTCGTGCAAATCCGGTCCGGGAAGCGAGTAATTGTCTGATGATCACCAATATCGAGTTTGAAAACTTCACTGTATTCGAAAAGCTGCCAATTTCGCTGTCGCCGCGGATCAATGTCTTTATCGGGTCGAATGGGACGGGGAAGACCCATCTTCTGAAGGCCATCTATGGCTTGGGCCTGATCTCGCATGGCAAATACCCTGATCGCTCAGACGAAGGTTTCGAGGCCTCTGCATCGGGGAAATTCCTGAGACTTTTTTCGACTGAGGAAGGTAGGGTGGGAGCCCTTTCTTCCAAAGGGGCCCAATCGCAAACACGGCTGCGGTTGGTGAACAGTGATGACTCCTCCGTAGAGGTGGTTTTCGGTGCGAGGTCTCAATACTTGGAACTCGCCTTAGGCGCTGTCGGTCGCAAATCTGCTGAGACGCCCGTCTATATCCCGACGAAAGAAGTGCTTTCTTTGGTTCGTGGGATTCGCCACCCGAAACATGATCGCGCTACCGTCGAGATGATCTTCGATGATGGCTATGTGGACTTGGCTAAACTTCTCGTAAAGCCAGGCTTCGACGAAAAAACATCTGGCATCCTTGAAGATCCGAGGCTTTCGAATGTCATTCGTGATCTGGTTGGCCTTGTGGGCGGACGATATCGAGCAAAAGGTGACGGTGGTTTCGATTTTCAGTCCGGACGATATGAAGAAAAGGTTGCGTCTACTACGGATGAGGGTGAGGAAAAATCCAAAGCTCAAATTGTCAAAGCATATCAAGATTCGACCCAAACCCGTTTCGTTTCGAATAGCAGTCAAGCATTCCCAACCGGGATGACCGCAGAAGGGTATCGGAAAATCGGTGTTCTTCACCGATTACTATGCAACGGATCGATCAGCCCTGGTAAAACGGGGGTTCTTCTATGGGATGAGCCAGAGTCCAACCTGAATCCGAAACTGATAAAGAAGCTGGTTCAAGTCCTTTTGGAGCTTTCCCGTAACGGGCAGCAGATAATAATTGCCACCCACGATTACGTGCTCTTGAAGTGGCTTGATCTTCTTATGGTCAAAGGAAAAGACGACCATATCCGCTTCCATGCAATTTATCAGGATCCTGCCACGCACAAAATGAGCGTCGAAAGTGCCGACAGCTATGCCCTTATCTCCAAAACAGCCATATCGGACACCTTCGCTGAACTCTTCGATGAAGACATGGCGCGCGCACTTGGGGTGCAAAACCCATGAAACTTTACCGAGCCGAGCAAAACGCTGATCTCGAGTTCTCGTTTCCAGATGAAGCGATATGGGAAGAGCTTGACAAACAGGGAGTACGGCTCCCGGTCCAAATGAAATTGGTCGATCTTGTTATTGAACGAGAAGACGACATTTTGCTTGTGGAAATCAAGGATCCTTCGCACAAGAGATCAACGCCCAAAGAGCGCGCTACGTATTTCAAGAGGCTATCGGACAACTCAGTCCTGACAACGGAATTGACGCCGAAGGCGCGCGGTTCATATACCTTCTTGCATTTGATGGAGCGCGACACCAAGCCGCTCAAGTATGTCGTGCTCATCGGTCTCGATGCCTACGACCCGGTTCAACAGAAGGCATTGCTCACAGGCTTCAAAGATCGCCTTCTAGCTGATATCCGATGCGAAACAGATATACCTTGGCGGCGGCAACACATTGCCGATTGTGTCGTTCTGTCCGTCGACATCTGGAACAAAACATTCGCCGATTGGCCCGTGGCCCGGGTTGCCGAAGTGTCTACTATTGTAGAGGCCAGCATCTGATGGACACCACGAAACTCAAGAAGTTCGCTCAGTTCGCACGGCGAGCGCTCATCGAACAGGTCGCTGCGAAACTTGAAGCCGTCCGAGCGGAAGGCTCGGCCGCTCAGCGCGAACACCCTGCTGCCTTCAAGAAACTTGAGGCCAGCATCGCCCAGCACGGCGCCGACGAGGTCATCGAGCGGGTCGCTTACATCTGGTTCAACCGCTTCACTGCGCTGCGCTTCCTCGATGTGAACGAACTCAGCGCCGTTCGCGTCGTCTCTCCTTTGCCCGGGCAGTTCCAGCCCGAGATTCTTGCGGATGCCAAGGCCGGAAACATCAACGAACAGCTCGTGCCCAAGGCGACCTGCCGCAAGGTCCGCGACCTGCTGGAGGGGCTGACCCCCAGCCAGGATCCTCAGTCCGAGGCGTACCGGCTGCTTCTCGGCGCTATCTGCAACTCATGGCAGACCACGATGCCGTTCCTGTTCGAACGAATCGATGACTACACCGAGCTCCTGCTGCCCGCTGACCTTCTCTCCAACGCCTCGATCCTCGCCTACCTGCGCGAGGCCATGACGCCCGACGCCTGTCAGGACGTCGAGATCATCGGATGGCTCTACCAGTTCTACATCTCGGAGAAGAAGGACCAGGTCTTCGCGGGGCTGAAGAAGAACCAGAAGATTACGGCTGAGAACATCCCGGCCGCGACCCAGCTCTTCACCCCGCACTGGATCGTCCGCTACCTGGTGGAGAATTCGCTGGGGCGGCTTTGGCTATTGAACCGGCCAGGATCGAAACTGGCCGAGCGTATGGACTACTACATCGCTCCCGAAGAACCCGAGACGGACTTCCTGAAGATCACCAAGCCGGAAGAGATCAAACTCTGCGATCCGGCCTGCGGGTCGGGGCACATGCTGACCTATGCGTTCGACCTGCTCCACGCGATCTATGAGGAAGAGGGGTATGAGGCCGACAAGATCCCCGCGTTGATCTTGGCGAACAACCTGACCGGGGTGGAGATTGACGACCGCGCAGGCGCGCTGGCGGCCTTTGCGCTGGCGATGAAGGCGGCGGCGCGACTGGGGCGGCGGCGGTTCCTGCGGATGGAGATGAAGCCCGACATCGCCGTGCTGCAGAACGTCACCTTCACCCCGGCCGAGATGCAGGACGTCGCCGCCGTGGTGGGGCGCGACCTGTTCACGGATGAATTGTGTAAGACGCTGCTGCAGTTCGAGCACGCAAAGAACTTCGGCTCGCTGATCGTGCCGAAGCTGCGCGACCCGGCCGAGACGCTGCGGGTCGTCAAGGCGCGGGATTTTGGCGGCGACCTGCTGCTGAAAGAGGTGCAGGAGCGTGTTTTGGCCGTGCTTCGCATGGCCAAGGCGTTGTCGCCGAAGTATCATGTGGTTGTGGCCAATCCACCATACATGGGCAGCGGAGGCATGAACGCCCAACTCGCTAAGTTTGCGAAGGAGGTTTATCCCGATAGCAAGTCAGATTTGTTCGCAATGTTCATAGAGCGAGCAATGTTAATTTTGAAAACCAGTGGCGTGTTGGGAATTCTAACAATACAAAACTGGATGTTCCTTTCTTCTTTTGAGAAACTTCGTGGAAAGCTCATCAGTAAACATTCGATCATTGGCCTTAATCAAATCGGATTTAATAGCTTTCCCGAGCTTAACTCAAAATTTGCAGTTGCAAGCGCGACTTTGTTTGAAAAAGACAAAGTTGGAGGTGTTGGAGCTTACATCGACTTACACAGCGCTTCTCCGTCAGCGGACAAAGAGCAAGTGTTTTTCCAAAGAAAAATTTCTGGAGACATACATCAAAAACGCAGCAACGAATTCAGAAAAATCCCAGGCTCTCCAATAGCATATTCGGCAGGTGGGTCCGTTTTCAAAGCCTTTTCGTCCAATCCTCGACTGAAGGATGTCGCACATGCTTGCTCGGGACTTCAGACAGGCGACAATGATCTATTCTTAAAGCAATGGTATGAGGTCAGCGCTAACGAAGTTATGGACAAGCGGCCTTCCGCAGACGTCAATAAGAGGTGGCGATTTCATCGTAAAGGTGGGGACTTTCGCAAGTGGTATGGGAACATCGATTATATAGTTGATTGGAAGAACGATGGCCGCGTAATTCGTGAGCACAAATCTGCTCGCCCGCAGAACCTCGACAGATGGCATCAGGCAGGAGTTACATGGTCACATACTTCGCTCTATTTCGGTGCGCGTGAGCTACGTGAAATAGACACGTTTAACGTGGAAGGACCATCGGCGTTTTATGAGGACGGGAAAAAACTTCTCGGCTTTCTGTGCTCGCGGCCAGCAGCCCATTTGATGAATGTAATGAATCCAACTCTTCATTTTTTGGTTGGGTCTGTCTCACTTCTACCTATCACCTCGTTCGATAATTTGCATCCGCCAGTGGAGGAAATAGTTGAGAAGTCGCGGTCCGACTGGGACGCCTACGAAACCTCTTGGGATTTCAGCACACTCCCGTTGCTCTCGCCCGGTCATCGTGGCGAGACGCTGGAGGACAGCTATGCCACTCTGCGCGCCCATTGGCAGAGCATGACGGACGAGATGCAGCGGCTGGAGGAAGAGAACAACCGCATCTTCATCGACGCCTATGGCCTGCAGGACGAGCTGACCCCCGAGGTGCCGATCGAGGAGATCACCCTCACCTGCAACCCCGCCTATCGCTATGGCGTGAAGTGCACGGAAGGTGAGCGCGAAACCCGCCTGCGCGCCGACACAATGGCCGAGTACCTGTCCTACGCCGTGGGCTGCATGTTCGGCCGCTACAGCCTCGACGCGCCGGGCCTGATCCTCGCCAACCAGGGCGCGCGGCTCTCCGACTACCTCGCCCGCGTGCCGGACCCCAGCTTCCTGCCAGATGAGGACAACGTCATCCCCGTCCTGGAAAGCGACTGGTTCGCCGACGATATCGTGGACCGCCTCCGCAAGTTCCTGCGCGTGACTTTTGGCGACGCGCATTTCCGCGAGAACCTCGCCTTTGTGGAGGCGCAGATCGGCGACATTCGCAAGTATTTCACGCGCGGCTTCTACGACGACCATGTGAAGCGCTACAAGAAGCGCCCGATCTACTGGATGTTCTCCAGCCCCAGGGGCACGTTCCAGGCGCTGATCTACATGCACCGCTACCGGCCCGACACCGTCTCGGTCCTGTTGAACGACTACCTGCGCGAATTCATCCGCAAGCTCGAAGCCGAGCGCGGGCGGCTGGAGAAGCTCTCCGACGACCCCTCCGCCAGCCAGACCCAGCGGACAAAGGCGCTGAAGGACGTGGGCGTGATCGCCAAGCAGATCGCCGAGCTCGAGGAATGGGAGCGCGAGGTCATCTTCCCGCTGGCGCAGGCCAAGATCGAGATCGACCTGGATGACGGCGTGAAGCGTAACTACCCGCTGTTCGGCGCTGCCCTGAAGCCGATCCAAGGGCTGGAGGCTGCGGATGAGTGACCGCATCGCCGCCAGCCTGCGGCAGCTGTTCGAGGATCACCGGATCGTCTTCTGGTACAACGCCGAACGCGACATGCGGGCTGAGTTCGATGCGGTCGAGCTGCCCGGTGTGAAGAAGCTCGAGATCGCGAACAACGAGTTCGGTCTGAAGTACCGGATCCTGCGGCAGGAACCAAAGGCCCGGTTTCTGCTGTTCAAAGACGGGCCCGAGCCCGAGATGGTGGACAACTGGCTTCTCGACCTGCAGCTGGCCTCGGTCGTGTTCAAGGCCGACCAAGCGGCGATCTGGCTGGCCGAGCTGGGCCTGCCCCTGCAGTTTGAGAACGTGGTGCGCGGGCATATCGAGTTCTTCCGCGCCAAGGCTCGCGTCGAGGCGCTGAAGCGGCTGATGCAGACATCCGACACCCAAACCCAGATGCGCCTGCGGATGCTCGCTGTCTGCGCGGGCGCAGAGGGGGGGCTGGACACGGTGATCGAGGGGCTGCTGGGCGAGCTGGCCGCGGACAAGGACGACGCGCTGCGGCTGGTCGAGCGTTCGGGGCTGACCGATTCCTTCTGGACGCAGGTCGGCCAGGCATATGGCTACAAGCCCGATCAACCCGACTTCGAGGACTTCGCCATCGCGCTGTTCCAGTCGGCCTACGCTCGCGCCCTCGGGAAAGATGGTGCGTTGAACGCCGAGGCGCTGCTGGTGTTCCGCCGTTGGAAGAACAATCGCCATTGGGCGGAGGCCTTTGAGACCCTCTCGGCCCGATATCAAGACCTGCTGAAGATCCCCGCCGATCTGCAAAATCGCGACTTCCGTACCGTCGTGAGCGTCGATCATTTCGAGGAAATCGACCGCCAGATCATCCGCGAGATCGTGCGCGCAATGGCAGCCCAGTCCGTCAGCGCGCCGGAAGTGCTGAACTGGGTGCGCGAGCGACGCCAGAGCCACTGGTATCCGACCTATGCGGACATCTATCAGGCGATCGGTTACGCGACCGAGTTCCAGCAGGCGCTGGCGAAGGCGAACTTCGGGATGGCAAGCCCCGCCGAGGGCGTGCAACGCTATGTAACCAGCTGGTATCGGCTCGATCAGCTCTACCGCAAGTTCATCTACCACATGCAGAAGAGCGGTCAGGCATCCCTGCTTGCCGACCTCTATGCGTCCGTCGAGAACCGGTACACGAACAGCTTTGTCCTGACGTTGAACGACGCTTGGCAGGATCAGATCGCGGGTCTCAGCGAGTGGAGGATCCACGGCTTCGCGTCGCAGACTAATTTCTATCAGGAGCAGGCCGCTGAGTACCGGCGCAAGGACCAGAAGGTCGCTGTGATCATTTCGGACGCCTTACGCTTCGAGGTGGGCGAGGAGTGCCTGCGCCGGATCCGCGCGCTGGATCGCTTCGATGCCGAGCTGAAGCCCATGATCAGTTCGCTACC
>JBHYDC010000035.1:0-15219 GCA_051861205.1 Oharaeibacter sp. | reverse complement strand
CGACGGGTCGAGACCCGTGTCTCGACCCGTCGCTTCGCGACCCCACAAGGGGCGAGGGTGAAGAAAGTGATGCGCGGGTGAAGGGACTGCCCCTTACCCCGCAGCCGACATCGCCAGCCGGCGATCGAGATAATCGCTGCAAACGTCGATCAGGCCGTCCACCTTGTTCTCGAAGAAGTGGTTGGCGCCTTCGATCGTGTTCTGCTCGATCACGATGCCCTTCTGCGTCTTCAGCTTGTCCACCAGCGTCTGCACGTCCTTGGGCGGGGCCACCTTGTCCATGTCTCCGTGCACGATCAGCCCGGATGATGGACAGGGCGCTAGGAACGAGAAGTCGTGCAAGTTCGCGGGCGGGGCGATCGAGATGAAGCCTTCGATTTCCGGGCGGCGCATCAAAAGCTGCATACCGATCCAGGCGCCGAAGGAGAATCCCGCCACCCAGCAGGACCGCGCGTCGGGATGAATCGTCTGCACCCAGTCGAGTGCGGAGGCCGCGTCTGAAAGTTCGCCGCCGCCGTGATCGAACTGACCCTGGCTGCGGCCGACGCCGCGGAAATTGAAGCGCAGCACGGCAAAGCCGCGGTCCTTGAACATGTAGAACAGGCGATAGATCACCTGATTGTTCATGGTGCCGCCGAACTGCGGATGCGGATGCAGGATCATGGCAATGGGAGCATTCCGGCCTTTTGCGGGCTGGAAACGTCCCTCGATGCGACCTGCGGGGCCGTTGAAGATGACTTCGGGCATCGTTTTTCGAACTCTAGGCTGTCGGAAATAGATCGATGCGGCGACATGTTCGCCGGATCAATCTGGGGGCCAATCGGGACAAACGCGTACCCGCATCCTTGACGACGCAGGGCAGGAACCTTACAAGTTCTTTAGAACAGTTCGAAACTGAAAGATCCTCGCTGGAGGTGCCTACGGCTCGTTGCACTGAACCGCCACGCGCCCCGCCGTCAAGGAAAATCGAACGGCGCCCCGCCAAGGCGGTTACGGAAACGCTGAAGTCCTATCAGTCTAAATGGGCATTCGGCGGCAATTTGGAAAGACGGAAACCGGAGCCTGAGACAGAAAGCCGATGCCGAACGCCCGTATCTATCTCGACTGGAACGCCGGAGCGCCCCTGAGGGCGGATGCCCGCGCGCGCTTCGTTGAGATACTGGAGCGAGCCGGCAACCCGTCGTCGGTGCATGCCGAGGGCAGGGCGGCGCGCGCGGCGGTCGAATCGGCGCGCCGGCAGGTTGCGCGGTTGGTTGGAAGCGAGCCGAAGGCCGTAACCTTCACCGCCGGCGGCACCGAGGCCGCGAACACGGTTCTCGCTCAGAATTGGACGCTGCTCGGCCGCGCTCATAGGTTTGACTGGCTGCTGGTTTCGGCCGTGGAACACCCCTGCGTGCTGCGCGGCGGGCGTTTTCCGGCGGACAGAGCGGAAACCATTCCCGTTGACCGCAACGGCGTCGTGAATCTCGAATGGCTTGACCAGCGCTTGGCCGCTATCGCGGCGGCCGGCGAGCGGGCCATAGTGTCCGTGATGCTCGCCAACAACGAAACCGGCGTGATCCAGCCCGTCGCCGATGTCGCGCGAATCGTGCGGGCCCATGACGGGCTTGTTCATAGCGACGCGGTGCAGGCGGCCGGGCGCATCCCGGTCGATATCGCGGCGCTCGGCGTCGACGTCATCACCCTGTCGGCCCACAAAATCGGCGGCCCGCAAGGCGTGGGCGCGATCGTCCGCTCCGGCGACGGTTTTGCCTTCCCGCCGCTCACCACCGGCGGCGGTCAGGAAAGCTGGGGCCGCGCGGGCACTGAAAACGTTGCCGCAATCTCCGCCTTCGGGGTTGCGGCCGAGGCCGCGCGCACTGATCTGTCAGCGGCAAGCGCCATGGCCGAACGCCGCGGCCGCCTGGAAGCGCTGATCCGGCTCGCTGCGCCCACCGCGATCATCTTCGGCGAAGGCGCGGCGCGGCTGCCGAACACGGTGTGCTTCACGATTCCCGGCATCGCCGCCGAAACCGCGCTGATCGGCTTCGATCTCGCCGGAATCGCGCTCTCGTCGGGTTCGGCTTGTTCTTCCGGCAAGGTGACGCCCAGCACGGTTTTGACCGCGATGGGCGTTCCAGCCGACCTCGCCCGATCGGGCCTGCGTGTTTCGATCGGAAGCGGCACCACCGACGAGGAGGTGATCCGTTTTGGCGTGGTTCTCGAAAAACTTATCACGGACATGACCAAACGCGGGGCGACGCGTGCTGCGTGAGCCCCTATATATGACAGGTATTCCCACGGTCCTTGAAACCGCGTGGATGGAGTGAACAATGCCCGCAGTCCAAGAAACGATCACGCAAGTTTCGGCGATCGACGTCGACAAGTACAAGTATGGCTTCACCACGGAAATCGAGTCCGAGTTGGCGCCCAAGGGGCTCAACGAGGATATCGTTCGCTACATTTCCGCTCGGAACAGCGAGCCGGAATGGCTGACCGAATGGCGTCTGGAAGCCTTCCGCCGCTGGCAGACCATGACGGAGCCGTCCTGGGCCCGCGTTGATTATCCTCCGATCGACTTTCAGGATCTCCATTACTACGCCGCGCCGAAGAGCAAGCCGGGCCCCAAGAGCCTCGACGAGGTCGATCCGGAGCTTCTGCGCACTTATGAAAAGCTCGGCATCCCCTTGCGCGAGCAGGAGATTCTCGCCGGCGTCGAAGGCGCGACCACCCCGCGCGTCGCCGTCGATGCGGTGTTCGACAGCGTGTCGGTCGTGACGACCTTCAAGAAGGAACTCGCCAAGCACGGCGTGATCTTCTGCGCCATCTCGGAAGCCGCCCGTGAGTACCCGGATCTTGTCCGCAAGTACCTCGGCACCGTGGTTCCCGTCACTGACAACTACTACGCCACGCTGAACAGCGCCGTCTATTCGGACGGGTCCTTCGTGTACATCCCCAAGGGTGTCCGTTGCCCGATGGAGCTTTCCACCTACTTCCGTATCAACGAGAAGAAGACCGGCCAGTTCGAGCGTACGCTGATCATCGCGGAAGAAGGCTCCTACGTCTCCTACCTTGAAGGCTGCACCGCGCCGAGCCGCGACGAAAACCAGCTTCATGCCGCCGTCGTGGAATTGATCGCGCTCGATGATGCCGAGATCAAGTATTCCACCGTCCAGAATTGGTATCCCGGCGACAGCCAAGGTAAGGGCGGTATCTACAACTTCGTGACCAAGCGCGGCGACTGCCGTGGCCGTAATTCGAAGATTTCGTGGACGCAGGTCGAAACCGGTTCGGCAATTACCTGGAAGTATCCGAGCTGCATCCTGCGTGGCGACAACTCGCGCGGCGAGTTCTATTCGATCGCGATTTCCAACGGAAAGCAGCAGGTCGACAGCGGCACCAAGATGATCCACATCGGCAAGAATACCACGTCGAAGATCATCTCCAAGGGCATCGCCGCCGGCAAATCGGACAACACCTATCGCGGCCTCGTCCAGATGGGCCGCAAGGCGTCCGGCGCGCGGAACTTCACGAACTGCGACTCGCTCCTGATCGGCAACAAGTGCGGTGCGCATACCGTGCCCTACATCGAGAGCAAGAACGCCTCGGCCGTCGTCGAGCACGAAGCCACGACCTCGAAAATCTCCGACGACCAGATGTTCTACTGCCTCCAGCGCGGCCTCGGCCAAGAAGAGGCAATCGCCCTGATCGTCAACGGCTTCGTCAAGGACGTGCTCCAGCAGCTTCCGATGGAGTTCATGGTCGAAACGCAAAAGCTCATCGGCATCAGCCTTGAAGGCTCGGTCGGTTAAGCCCTGCCCACGGAACCATTTGAGATGACGGGTCGCGTGCGCCGCCGCGCAAGGCGCGCCGACCCGCAACAAACCAAATCAATCGATCACGAGACCACATCAATGCTTGAAATCCGCAATCTTCACGCCCGCATCGGCGATCGCGACATCCTCCGGGGCATCAATCTCACCGTGAACCCCGGTGAAGTGCACGCCATCATGGGGCCGAACGGGTCCGGCAAGTCCACCTTGTCCTATATCCTCGCGGGCAAGGACGACTACGAAGTCACCGAGGGCGACATCCTTCTCGACGGCGAGTCCATCCTTGAGATGGAGCCGAACGAGCGCGCCACGGCGGGTCTGTTCCTCGCCTTCCAGTATCCGATCGAGATCCCTGGCGTCGCGTCCATGACGTTCCTGCGTGCGGCGCTGAACGCCCAGCACAAGGCGCGCGGCGAGCCCGAACTCACTACGCCGGAATTCATGCGCGTGGTGAAGGAGGCGTCCGCCAAGCTCAATATCTCGCAGGAGATGCTGCGCCGTCCGGTCAACGTCGGCTTTTCCGGCGGCGAGAAGAAGCGCAACGAGGTGCTCCAGATGGCGCTCCTCCAGCCCAAGATCGCCATCCTCGACGAGACCGACAGCGGGCTCGACATCGACGCGTTGAAAGTGGTGGCCGAGGGCGTGAACGCACTGCGTTCGCCGGATCGCGCCTTCGTGGTCATCACGCATTACCAGCGCTTGCTCGACCACATCGTGCCGGACGTGGTGCATGTGCTTTCCGCCGGCCGCATCGTGCGCACCGGCGGCAAGGAACTGGCCCACGAGCTGGAAGCCAACGGCTATGCGTCCTACGTCGAAAACGCAGCGTGAGGCGATATGATTGAAATGGTCACCCCCCTCCGCACGCCCGCCGAAGATGCGCTTTTGAAGCGCTTCCCGGCCGAGCGCGCTTCGCTTCCGGGCGGCACCTCCGTCGTTGCCCTGCGCGATGCCGCCTGGGCCGGATTCACCAAGGCCGGCCTACCGCATCGCCGGGTCGAGGACTGGAAGTACACAGATCTTCGCGCCAATCTGCGCACCATCGCGCCGGCCGCAGGCCCTGCCGATCAGGCGCATGTCGCGGCACTCGCCCCGGCCGTGCCCGGTGACGGCGCGCGCCGCATCGTGGTCGCGAATGGCCGTGTGCTGCGCGATCTCTCCGACCTTGACGGCTTGGAAGCCGGTGTGTCGATCACACCGCTCGCCGATGCCCTCGCCAGCGGCGAAGCCGCCATCGTCGGCGCGTTGGCCGTCATCCCGGAAGCGGAGGGCAACGTCGCGCTCCTGCTCAACGCTGCCTTCATGACCGACGGTGTCGTGATCCGGATCGCAGCCGGTACCGAACTCGCCCGCCCGATCGAAATCGCCCATATCGCCGATGGCGCGACCGGCGTCTCGACGGCCGTGCGCAACGTGGTTCTGATCGGGGAGGGCGCTCGCGCCACGATCATCGAGACGGTGGAGGCCACCACCGCTGCCGCGCATCAAACCAACGTGGTCACGTCGCTGGTTGTGGGCGACAACGCCCATGTCGACCATATCCGCTTGCAACTCGAACCGACCGAAGCCGTCAGCCTGACCACGCTGACCGCGACGATCGGCGCGGGCACCACGTTCAACACGTTCAACGCCGCGCTCGGCGCCGGGCTTGCCCGCGCGCAGGTTTTCGCCCGCTTCACCGGCAAGAACGCCGTCGCGGGTTTTCGCGGCATCACGCTGTTATCGGGCAAGCGCCATGCGGACACCACGCTCGTCGTGACCCACGACGCCGAGGGCTGCCAGAGCCGCGAGTTGTTCAAGGCGGTGATCGACGATGCCGCCCGCTCCGTCTTCCAGGGCAAGATCAACGTGCCCGCACACGCCCAGAAGACCGACGCGCGGATGATGACGGCTTCGCTGCTCCTCTCCGAGGAGTCTGAGGCCTACGCCAAGCCGGAACTGGAAATCTTCGCCGACGACGTGCAGTGCGGCCATGGTGCCACCTGCGGCGCGCTCGACGACGATCTTCTGTTCTACATGCTGGCGCGCGGCATTTCCCGGCCGGCCGCCGAGAAGATGCTGATCCTCGCCTTCCTCGGCGAGGCGATCGACGAGATCGAAAATGTAGCCGTTCACGACGCGCTCATTCACCGGGTCGAGGAATGGCTGGAAGCGCGCGTGACGCATCACGCGGGCTGAAGCGGTCGCGCGGGCAGCTTGGCCGCCCGCGCGTTTTGAATATCTTGGAGCAGCGGTATGATGAGCCAGACGCGGACCTATGATGTCGAGGCGGTTCGGCGCGATTTCCCGATCCTGTCGAAAACCGTCTACGGCAAACCGCTCGTCTATCTCGACAACGGCGCCTCCGCGCAAAAACCGCAGGCGGTGCTGGACCGCATCATGACGGCCTACACCGAGGAATACGCCAACGTTCACCGCGGGCTGCACTTCCTCTCGAACGCCGCCACGGAAGCCTATGAGGAAGCGCGCGAAATCGTTCGCGGCTTCATCAATGCCGCCTCCACCGAAGACGTGATCTTCACCCGCTCGTCCACAGAAGCGATCAACCTCGTCGCGGCCTCCTGGGGCGGCGCGAATTTGAAGCCGGGCGATGAGGTGATCCTCTCGATCCTGGAGCATCATTCCAACATCGTGCCGTGGCACTTCCACCGCGAGCGCAACGGCGTGGTGATCAAGTGGGCGCCGGTTCTGGAAGACGGCGGCTTCGACCTTGAAGCCTTCGAAGCGCTGGTCACCGAGCGTACCAAGGTCGTCGCCATCACCCACATGTCCAACGTCACCGGCACAATCGTGCCGATCAAGGACGTGGTGCGCATCGCCCATGCCGCCGGGGCGGTGGTGATGGTGGATGGCAGCCAGGGCGCCGTGCATCTACCGGTCGACGTACAGGATCTCGGCGCGGACTTCTATGTCTTCACCGGCCACAAGGTCTATGGCCCCACCGGCATCGGCGTGCTCTGGGGCCGCCGCGAAATCCTGGAATCCATGCCCCCGTGGCAGGGCGGCGGCGAGATGATCCGCGAAGTGGCGGAGGATTTCGTCACTTATAACGAGCCGCCGCATCGCTTCGAAGCCGGCACGCCGCCGATCGTTCAGGCCATCGGCCTCGGCGCTGCGCTGCGCTACATGGAAAACCTCGGCCGCGAAGCCATTCTCGCCCACGAGAATGATCTGCGCGATTACGCCATGGCACGGCTCGGCGAAATGAACTCCATCCGCATCTTCGGCACCATGCCGGAAAAGGGCGCGATCGTCGCCTTCGAAATGAAGGGCGCGCACGCTCACGATGTCGCGACCATAATTGACCGCTCCGGCGTCGCGGTTCGGGCCGGAACGCATTGCGCAATGCCCCTTCTCGCACGATATGGTGTGACGTCTACCTGCCGCGCGTCGTTCGGGCTCTATAACACGCGCGGTGAAGTGGATAAGCTCGTCGAAGCCTTGCGCAAGGCTGAGACCCTGTTCGGATAGAGGCCACGATGGACGGAACCGATACCCTTGGCGTTGACCTTCCCAACGCTCCGGAAACGTCCGGCGGCTCGCAGTTGCCGGCTTCCGAACTCGCCCAGATCACGGAAGACATCATCAAGGCGCTGAAAACCGTCTATGACCCGGAAATCCCGTCGGACATCTACGAACTCGGCCTCATCTACAAGATCGACATCGACGACGACCGCTTCGTTACCATCGACATGACGCTCACCGCCCCCGGCTGTCCCGTTGCCGGCGAAATGCCCGGCTGGGTGGAAAACGCCGTCAGCACCGTGCACGGTGTGCAGGAGGTGAAGGTCAACATGGTGTTCGACCCGATGTGGACGCCGGCCCGCATGTCGGAAGAAGCGCAAGTTGCTCTAAACTGGTATTAGTGGCAGCGTATGGACTCATGACCTGTTCGGCCTTGAACCGGACCGGTTTGGGAGGTTTGAAATGGTAGCACTCAGACGCAAGCTGGACGTGATGAGCATCACGGAAGGCGCCGCAGACCGGGTTCGCGAAATCATCGAAGCTTCGGACGAGCCCGCCGCTGGCGTGCGCGTCGGCGTGCGTAACGGCGGCTGCGCCGGCATGTCCTACACCATGGAACTCGCCCACGACCTCCGCCCCGCCGACGAGCGCATCGACGCGCACGGCGTTTCGGTGTTCATCGATCCCAAGGCGGTATTGTTCCTGATCGGCACGCAAATGGACTTCGAGCGCACGACGCTGAAGTCGGGTTTCGTCTTCAACAACCCCAACCAAATCGGCGCCTGTGGCTGCGGCGAAAGCGTAAACCTCAAGCCCGCCGAACGCGCAGAGGCGGAAGCCACGGTTTGAGGGTGGGGGTGCGTGCTGATTCCACAACGCTAGGCGTCGCGCCACCCGCAAGACCCCTCATCCGTCGCTGCCGCGACACCTTCTCCCGCAAGGGGAGAAGGAAAAGGTGAGTGTCTCATGTGGGGTGCTCGGGGAACTCAACGCTGGGGCACCCCTTCTCCCCTTGAGGGGTCGCGAAGCGACGGGTCGAGACCCGTGTCTCGACCCAGGGGCCAAGTGGCCCGAGAGGGCCGGTTGAGGGGTCCGGCTCCGTCGCTTAGGCGTAAGCCTCAACCCGCCCAAACACCTGACTCACTAACGTCTCGCCCGCAAGACCCCGCATCCGTCGCTGCTGCGACACCTTCTCCCACAAGGGTAGAAGGCGAAGGTGAGCGTCTCGCTTTGCGACATCGCAAGCGGTGAAGAGATGTGCGTCGAAGCATCAGTCACCCCCGTCGCTTCGCCACCCTCAACTAAACCCCACGCTCACCCCTTCGCGTAAACAATCTGCCGGACGTCAATATGTCCGCCGCGGAAGCCGGCTTCGCAGTAGTGGAGGTAGTATTCCCACATGCGTTTGAATTCCGCATCGAAACCCATCGGCTCAAGCTTCGGCCAGTTCTCCCAGAACCGATCGCGCCAGAGCGCCAAGGTGCGGGCATAGTCGCGGCCGAAGATCCGCTCGTGGACTCGCTTCAGACCGGCGGCTTGGCTCACGCGGTCCAGCGCGGAGGGGCAGGGCAGCATGCCGCCGGGGAAGACGTAGCGCTGGATGAAGTCTGGTGTTGCCTTGTATTGGTCAAAGAAATCGTCGTGGATCATGATGACTTGAAGGCCGGCGGCGCCGCCGGGCTTCAGCCGGTCGAAGAGCGTGCGGAAGTAGACGGGCCAGTATTTCTCGCCAACCGCCTCGAACATCTCGATCGATGCGATGCGATCATAGATGCCGCGCTCGTCGCGGTAGTCCTGAAGCCGGATGTCGACCTTATCGTTCAGTCCCGCTTCAAAGATCCGCTTGCGGGCAAAATCATACTGCTCTTGGCTGATCGTCAGCCCGGTCACGCGGCAGCCGATCTCCTTGGCGGCGAATTCGGCGAAGCCGCCCCAGCCACAGCCGATTTCCAGCACACTGTGACCGCTTTCCACGCCGGTTTGAACGGCGAGATTCCGGTATTTCTCGTTTTGAGCGGCCGGCAGATCCTCGTCGCCCGTTGGGAACAGGCCGGACGAATAGGTCATCGTCGCATCCAGCCAATGTTCGTAGAAGGCGTTGCCGAGGTCGTAATGGGCGGAAATATTGCGGCGCGCCTGCCGCTTCGTGTTGGCGTTCAGCCAATGCCGCAGCTTCAGAAGCGCGCGAATGAGGGGGCTGGCCAGCAGTCCGCTCTCCATCAGTTCCGGATTGCGGCAGAACACCTCCAAAAACGCGGTCACATCGGGGCTGGTCCATTCGCCCGCGATGTAGCTTTCCGCAACGCCCATGTCGGCAGCAAACAGGGCGCGCCGCACGAAGCGGTAGTTGTGAATGATGATGTGGCCGTGCGTGCCCGGCTCGCGGCCCGTGACGCGGAAGGTCCGTCCGTCCGGCAGCGTCACGTCGAGTGTGCCGCGCTTAAGGGCGCTCACAACGCGAAATCCCCGCCGCACAAGGCTGGGAACATCACGCAGAACGCTGTCCTGATTGGAAGGATCGAGCACCACCGGGACGGTCATGGTCGAAGTCATCATATCGTTCCTTGCACGCATCACAGAGCCAAGCCAGCCTTTGCCGTCGTCGTTTCTTTGTACGTCACCGCCGCCATCAAACGACAGGTTATGGTTGATTGTCGAGGTCTAGCATTAGCTCATTTTGTCAGCGCCGCTTCGGTCTTACTGTCCGCCACGCTGAAGGCTTCCCGCACCTCGCCTCGCGTGAAATACGGAGCACCCTTGAACCAAAGTTTCACCGCCTCCCAATGAATGGCGGCCACGATTTTCAATGTATAAAGCGGCATGGCCGCAAACACGCCGAGTATTGCCCGCGCCGTCAAACCGCGTTTTTGTCCGACGAATGTTGCCGACAGGGTAGGACCATCCGTGTCGGTTTCCAGGATGCGCACCCGCACACCATTTCCGGGCGGCATAACACGGAAATGATATCGTTGTTCCATGGGCATGAACGGCGACACGAAGAAGCGCTTTGCCCTGGTCTGGCGCAAACCGGCCTCACTCTGCTGGCCCGGCTCCACGGGCACCACATAGGTGTGGCTTTCGCCGAAGGTGTTGCGCACCTCGTAAATCAGGGCGGTTGCCGTGCCGTTGCCGTTCAGGGCGAAATACACCGAAATCGGATTGAACACGAAACCCATCACGCGGGGATAGCAGAGCAGAAGCACCTTCGGCGCGCGCTCCAGTCCGGCGGCCGCCATCAGCATGTCCACATGCGCCCGCAGCAATCCGCCGTCGCGGGCGCCATGGTCGCGTTCGTGAAACGAAAACAGATTGAACCGGCCAACCGAGAAGAACCGCGAAAGCGCGTTGGCTTCCGCGAACCGGTCGATATCGATCAAAAGATTCGCGACCTTATAGACGAAGCGATGCTGAAGCGGCTTCAGCCGCGCATGCATCACCTCGCCCACGTAAAGCACAGCCGCCTCGCCGGGCACCGCGCCGTTCGCCGACAGGGTCGTTGGAACTGAAACGCTCATTCCGCCGCCTCTGCCGGCTCAGGAGCCAGCGGCAAATCCTTATGCGGCCGCCAGGGGATGTGTCCCCCAAGCCGTTCCGCCACGTCGAGACCGGATTTCAGGCCGTCCTCGTGGAAACCATAGCCCGTCCATGCCCCGCAGAACCAACTGCGGTTGCCGCCTTGGATCTCCGGCAGCCTGCGCTGCGCCTCGATCGCGGCGGCGTCGAACTGCGGGTGGTCATATTCATAGCGGCCGAACACGAGGCTCTCGTCGGGATCCACCGCCGGGTTCAGTGTGATGAACAGCGGCTTTGCTGCGTCGATGGCCTGAAGTTTGTTCATCCAGTAGGTTACGGCAACCGGCGAACGATCGGTATAGCCACTGCGCCGCAGGTAGTTCCACGCAGCCCAAACGCTCCGCCGCTTGGGCATCAGCGACGCATCCCGGTGCAGTAGAACCCGGTTCGGCAGATAGCGCACCGCACCTAGGATAGCCCGCTCGTCGTCCGTCGCGTCGGTCAGCATCGCAAGCGACTGGTCGGCGTGCGAGGCGAAAACCACATGGTCGAAGCGCTCCGCTTCCCCGTCCGCCGTCCGCACGATGACATGGCCGGCAGACCGCTCCACCGCCACCACCTTCGTATCCAGGCGCACCCGTCCGGCCGCCTTCAGCGGTGCGATCAGCCGCTGCACATACTCGCGGCTGCCGCGCGCCACCGTCCGCCACTGCGGGCGGTCGGCGCTGACAAGGCGGTGATTGCGGAAGAAGCGCACGAAGCTCGCGGCCGGAAAATCCAACAAATCCGCGTCCGGTGTCGACCAGATCGCAGCGCCCATCGGCACGATGTAATCGTCCCGGAAGCCTTTGCCGTAGCCCTTCTGCGCGATGTACTCGCCAAGCGACAGGGCCCCCAGCCGCCCTGCGTCCAGGTCGACCACACACTCGCGGTTGAAGCGCAGAATGTCCCGGATCATGCCTACGAAACGCGGGCGGAACAGGTTGCGTTTTTGGGCGAAGACCGACGCGATCGAAGCGCCGGACCATTCCATCAGTCCTTCGCCAACCGAAACGGCAAAAGACATGTCGCTGGCGATCGTTTCCACCTCAAGGTGACGGAACAGCGCGACCAGATTGGGGTAATTCAGGTCGTTGTAGACAATGAACCCGGTGTCCACCGGAATGATCGTCCCGTCATAATCAACATCGACCGTTGCCGAATGTCCGCCCGAATGATGGTCCTTTTCGTAGAGGATGACGTCGTGGCGAGCAGCCAAAGCCCAAGCACAAGCGTTTCCGGAGATCCCGGATCCGATAACCGCAATTCGCATTCAGGATCCCCAAGGCAGGTCGTTTTTGTTTTACGCGGCGGCTTTGATCCGTTCGAAGGCCGCCAGGGCCCTGTCTCGGGCCTTCTGATGATCCACGATCGGCTCGGGATAGCTACGTCCGAGATGTACCCCAGAGTTTCGCAGAATCACATCCGGCGCCAGCCATGGCTTATGAAGGAATTCTGATGGCATTTTTGCCAACTCCGGAACCCATGTTCTCACATAGCTGCCGTCTGGGTCGAATTTTTCGCCTTGAAGCACCGGATTGAACACCCGGAAGAAGGGCGCGGCGTCCGCCCCGGAGCCGGCAACCCATTGCCAGCCGGCCGCATTATTGGCCACGTCCGCGTCGCATAGTGTGTCCCAGAACCAGTTTTCGCCCACTGTCCAATGCACCAGCAGGTGCTTCACGAGGAACGAGCCGACGACCATCCGCACCCGGTTATGGATCGTGCCGGTCGCCCAAAGCTGCCGCATGCCGGCATCCACGATCGGGTAGCCGGTCTGGCCAAGCTGCCAAGCGCGAACCAGCGGGTTCGCGTCATCCCAGGGGAAGCCGTCGAAACGGCCCTGGAAATTGCGCCAGCCAAGGTCAGGAAAATGAAACAGCAGGTGATAGGAAAATTCGCGCCAGCCCAGTTCCGACCGGAACTTGTTCAGCGCCGCTTCGCGCACCCCATGCGCCGCGCTGTAATGCCCAGCGGCATGCCAGACCGTGCGCACGCTGATCTCACCGAAGCGAAGATGCGGCGACAGGTTGGACGTGGCGTCGGCGCCCGGATAGTCCCGCTCGGCCGCATAACGGTTGAGCCTGCGATCCAAAAACCCCGCCAGCCGCGCCCGCGCTCCGGCTTCGCCCGGCATCCAGGTCGTGCGGAAGCTGCCCGCCCAATCCGGATTAGACGGCTTCAGGCCGTAGCTGTCGAGGTCGTCCGACCGCACGGATTTGCTCGCCCCGCGCACGCCGGTTGGCACCGGCAGGGCAGGGGCCAGATCGTCTAGCGTGGTCGAGGCGGCTTTCCAGAATGGCGTGAACACCTTGAACCAGTCGCCGCCGCGCGTCTTCACAGTCCACGGCTCGACGAGCAGATGCCCTGAATGGCTCTTCACGAGCAAGCTGCGCCCCGACAGATCAGCCTTCAGCGCCGTGTCGATATCGCGCGCGCGCTGATCATAGCGGCGGTTCCAATGCACCTCGTCGGCGCCCGCTTCGATCACGACCTCCGGAACAACCGCCTCCGGGTGGCCGCGCCGCAGCACCAGCGGCACACCAAGAGCCGCTAGATCGCGCCCAAGCGATTCCAGACTATGGTGCAGCCACCAGCGTGAAGCCCCGCCGAGGCTGCGATGATGGGCGCCGTCATCCAAAACATAGAGCGCAAGCACCGCCTTGCCCGAATGAACAGCCGCCGTGAGTGCTTCGTTATCGGCAAGCCTCAGATCATCCCGGAACCAAACGACCGCAATATCGGACGTCGCGCCGTCCAACCCAACCATCAGTCCACCTCATGCCCACCACCTGCCACTCCTTGCAGAGTGACTTCGGCTTTACGCTTAAGGTATGCCGGTGGATCAGCGTAAGGGCAGAACTGTTTTTCATCAGCACGAAGCGGACCCGACCTTCCGTCGCCGCATCAACGCCGCTACCCGACCCGGACGCTATTTCGCCGCGAAGCGAGCCCGAGTTGCAGGAACACAAGCCCGGTGAAAAAAAAGTCGACGCCGGCGAGAAGGCCGATGCTCCAAGCGGCCGAACTGGGAAAGCGGCTCCAGATCAGGCCTCCCACAATAAGCGAAAGCACGCCCAGCAGCAGAAACGAAAGCCAGCCGCGCCGGGGCCGCAATGCCAGCGCCATCACGATCCGAAGCACGCCCGCCGCCAAAAACGTGGCGATCAGCACAAGCGTAACGCTGATCAGCCCCAGCGTCGGCCTGTTGAGCAGCATGATGCCCGCCACCAGAAACAGCGCACCGATCAAAAGCTCCCAAGCAACGCCCGCCCATCCTTTGGCCCAAAACGCCTGAATGAGCTGAAACGCGCCGGTCGCGATAAAGGCCAAGCCAATGCTGACCTCAATCGCATAACTCGCCGCCCAAGGCATCGCGATCGACAGCAGCCCGACGATAACGAGAAGCAAACCAAGAATGATGAAGCCGGTCCGGCTCGCCGTACTATCAGGAAGATCGCGCCCGTAGTCGGCACCATGAACGCTGTGAGACATCGGCCGCCCTCCGCAAGTCGCCCGCGTGGCGGGGCCTAAGCAACGCCTATCGCACCCCTGCGACGCATCTGCGCTGAACGCCAGCCTACGCGCGCACCGGCCGCCCCTCATCTCCGCATACGGTCGCCCGGTATGAGCAATAATGGGAAAGGCGTGTGGCCGATGTGGGTAACGGCGATACCCTGGCGTGGTTTGCGGTTTGTTTGGATACGTCGTGAAGGGCGAGGTAGCAGAACGTTCTATAACTGTTGTAAGGGAGTGGCCATCTGCTAGGGAATGCAATTTATATGTCTACGATTTCGATTATAAAATAGATTAGCATAATGAAAACATGATTAGATTGCGCGTTTGTGAAGTATATAAATGCTGAAGATATTGAATTACACAAAAGGTATAACCGTCAATTATCCTCAATAAGCGCGCCAATAAGAACTCAAATCTAGGCTTTTGGAAATGTAATGGCGGGGAGGGAACGCGACTGCGGTCGAACCTTCTCTGGCTTCAGCTTGATTGCTGGCCTTTTGCACGCCCGAGTGCAAGTCTTCCCTCTGGTGAAAATGATGCGATCACTTGGCATATCTGTCGGGCGGTCGCAGAAGAATACGAACTCCTGTCAGTTTCCTCGCATCGGCAGGTGGCATGCGGCAACATGATCAGGCGCCAATTGTTGAACGGGTGGCGCTTTCTCATTGCAAATCGGGCCGACATGCCTCGGGCAGCGGCGTTGGAAAGGGCAGCCGGTCTTGGGTAACACGAAGTCTGACACATCCAGTGCTTTGAGGGCCGGTGGTTGGGTGGCCAAAGGTTCCACCACTGCACCGAGGAGGGCGGTGGTATAAGGGTGGAAAGGTCTGGCGAACACGGTCTCGACCTCGCCCATCTCGCAGATGCGGCC
>JBHYDC010000034.1:0-17295 GCA_051861205.1 Oharaeibacter sp. | reverse complement strand
GCTCCTGCTCTTGCTCCATGTAATCCATGGTTGCAGCGCCGTCGTGCACTTCGCCGATCTTGTGCGACTTGCCGGAGTAATAGAGGATCCGCTCGGTCGTCGTCGTCTTGCCCGCGTCGATGTGGGCCATGATGCCGAAGTTGCGGTAGTCCTCGATTTTGTGCAAGCGAGGCATGTCAGTATTCTCCGCGCGAAGGGGTCACCAGCGATAGTGCGAGAAGGCGCGGTTGGCTTCAGCCATCCGGTGCGTATCTTCGCGCTTCTTCACGGCGGTGCCGCGGTTGTTCGAGGCATCGAGCAGTTCGCCCGAAAGCCGATCGACCATTGTCTTTTCGTTACGGCCACGCGCAGCTGTGATCAGCCAGCGAATGGCGAGAGCCTGACGGCGCTCGGTACGAACTTCCACAGGCACCTGGTAGGTGGCGCCGCCGACGCGCCGCGACCGAACTTCGATCTGCGGCATGACGTTGTGCAAGGCCGCATGGAAGACCTGCAAGGGGTTCTGCCGCGAGCGGCCTTCGACGCTATCGAAGGCGCCGTAGACGATCGCCTCGGCGACCGACTTCTTGCCATCCTTCATGATCGAATTCATGAACTTCGAAACAACGAGATCGCCGAACTTCGGGTCCGGGTTAATCTCACGCTTCTCGGCACTATGACGACGGGACATGCCTAACGTCTCCGGGTAACTGTTCTAGAGGATCCGTGGACCAGAAAGCCTGCGAACGTGCCGCAGAGCCGGCCGATCACTTCGGACGCTTCGCACCATACTTGGAGCGACGCTGCTTGCGGTTCTTGACACCCTGAGTATCGAGCACACCGCGGAGGATATGATAGCGGACGCCGGGAAGGTCCTTCACGCGGCCACCACGGATCATGACGACCGAGTGCTCCTGAAGGTTGTGACCCTCGCCGGGGATGTAGCCGATCACTTCATAACCGTTCGTCAGACGCACCTTGGCGACCTTACGAAGTGCCGAGTTTGGCTTCTTCGGAGTGGTCGTGTAGACGCGCGTGCATACACCACGCTTCTGCGGGCACGCCTCAAGGTGGCGCGCCTTCTCCCGGTAAACCGGCGGCGTGCGCGGGTTACGGATCAACTGGTTGATCGTCGGCATCCTTCACCTTCAATCTCACTGTTCCGACGCTATCAGCGCGACAGGAACATCACTCATCTCTTGGAGCCCTACCCCACCCGCGCATTCGCGATGGATGGCGAGCCCCAGCTCGTTCATTCCGCAGATCGGCTTTCGTTTAAACAAAACGAAAAACGCCGTTACCGGGAAATCCCCGGACGGCGCTGCGGTATGCAGAGGACCAGCACTTTTTAAGGGCGCCGGTCGTGCGTGCTACAGCTTTCACCATCGGAATGAGGCGAGTGTTTAAGAGCTCTCCGTCCAGCACATTTGGCGCGCCCGACGCGGCAGCTCTTACGAACCCCGTCTTCAAGTTCGCGGAACCTAGTCAAACATTCCCCGTCCGTCAAGGCACGCGATAAGAAAACTCTAGATTTCGGGACTTCGGACAAGCCACCGGCAATGCGCGGGCGCGTTCAGAGAAGTTGACCGGCACTCACCCATCCATCAAAGAGCCAAATACCTGGATTTACTGGTCTGCCTGCGGAGTTCGACGGCTGCAGACGAGGGGTTTGGTCGCTTCTTTGTGCCGTCACGGGGTGCGCAAACTCAACCAGAATCAGTACTCCAAGACGCCGGCGACATTCGCCAGCGGCAAGATCGAGGCATCCTTCGTCGCCGATGCAGAATCGCGACTCTCCAAGGCCACTACGCGGCTCTGACGGCATCAAGGAATTGGTTCAGCTCGCGGCGCAGACGTCCCGCCTGGTGACCGAGCCTGTCGGCGGCGCTAACCACCTGCCCTGCCGCCTTGTTGGCTTCCTGCGAGGCCCGCGTCACATCCTGAATACTCGCGCTGACCTCGCTGGTCCCTTCCGAGGCCCGCTGAACGTTGCGCGCGATTTCCCGCGTCGTAGCAGACTGCTGCTCGACGGCCGATGCAATGGCTCCCGTGGTGCCGTTCAGGCGCTCGATCGTACCGGCGATCGTACTGATGGCAGCAACAGCCTCTCCGGTAGACGCTTGGATCGCCCCGATTTGCTGGGCGATCTGGCTTGTCGCCTTGGCCGTCTGGTCGGCTAGGCCCTTCACTTCGGCGGCCACGACGGCAAAGCCACGGCCGGCTTCTCCGGCGCGGGCCGCTTCGATCGTGGCGTTGAGCGCGAGAAGATTGGTCTGCGACGCGATCGCATCGATGAGCGAGATGATCTCGCCGATGCGGCCGGCCGTCACGGATAGGTCTCGCACGGTCTGCGCGGTCTTGTCGGCCTCAACAACGGCATGGCTCGCGAATTGTGCGGATTCCTCGACCTGCCGGCTGATCTCTTCGACCGAGGCGGCGAGTTGTTCAGCGGCGACTGCAACGGTTCCGACATTGGCGGACGCCGTTTCCGAGACATTCGCGACAAGCTCCGCCCGCGAGGTTGCGGTTGAGGACGTGACGGTCAACCCTTCGGCCGTCGCGGTCAGGGTGCCGGCTGAAGATTCAAATTCCGCCGCGATTTCCTTCACAGTCCGGTCGAATTCGGCAATCACTTTTTCAGTGCGCATCGCGCGGCGCTGGCGCGCTTCTGCATCGATACCCGCTTCGGAGCGCATTGTTTCCGCAGCCTCCAGCGATGACCGCAGGCTATCCAGCGTCTTGGCCATGGCGCCAATTTCATCACGGCGCGTGAGATCGGGGATTGCCGCTTTCAGATCGCCCTTAGCCATGAAGCGCATGCGCGCTTCCAGCCTGGAAATCGGCCGGTTGAAGGAGATTGCGAAGACAAAGGCGAGACCCATCGCGAATACAAGGGCGACGGCACCGCTGGCGATCGCCCAAATCAACGTGTGCCGGATGGTTTCGCTTATGGATTCGCGGGCAATCTGGAGATCGGAAAGCGCCGTCTCGACGAGGCTCCGCATGGCTTTGTCGGCCTCACGCTGGAGCTTTTCCATCACATGTGGGGCAGGAATGCTGGTTACGGCATCACCCGAGACAAGGCTTGCGGCACCCATCTCCCACTTCGCCACAAACTTACGGGTGAGTTCCAACTCGGGACTGCCGCCGATTGCTTCAAGCCGGGCCAACTCGCGGTCGATGTTCTCGAAGCGGCGCTTGAGTTCGGGGCGAACCTCGTCCGGCATGAGCACGCGCACACCGTCGGTCACTTCCAAAACGTAACCGCGTGCAGATTCAAGAGCGCTCGCCGCACTGCGCGCGGCGTCGACGGCGTTGACGGGGGCAGTCGTCGCATATTCGACATCCGATCCGAGCGAGGTGATCAACCAGGAAACGGTGACGCTTTGAACAGCAAACACGAATACGACGGCGCCGAATGCGGCAATGGTGCGGGCAAGAATGGACATTGCACGTCTTTTCAGTTCGGGAGAATGGGAAGCGGAACGACCTGCTTTGTTCCGGTCAATGAATGCAGGAAGGCCACGAGGTCGTCGCGTTCCTGGTCACTCAGTTGAATGGCATTCATCAAAGGCGATCTGGACGGCCGGTCGATGCCGCCGGTCTCATAATGCCGAACAACGTCTTTCAAGGTGGCGGTCAGGCCGTTGTGCATGTAGGGAGCACGCTGGGCGATATCGCGCAGGCTTGGTGTTTTGAATGCAAACTGTGCAAGCTGGTTATTCGGATCCAATTTGCCGCGTCCAAGATCCGTATCCGTGACTCCGATGTCGTGGAAAAGGTTGTCCGTGAAATTCCACCCGGAATGGCAGACCGCGCACTCGCCCTTCTCGTTGAAAACAACGAAGCCGCGCTTGGCTGAATCAGATATCGCCTTTTCATCCCCGTCGATCCAAGCGTCGAAGGGAGAATAGCTTGCCACCACTGTACGTTCGTAAGTGGCAATCGCCTGAACGATGGTGTCTTCCGTGACGCCCTTGCCGGGGAAAACAGCGTCGAACAGCCTGGTATAGTCCGGGCTCGCGCTGATCACGGCGACCGCCTTTTGAAGCGGCAGGTCCATTTCCAAGGGGTTTTCGATGGGCCCCTTGGCCTGTTCTTCGGCGGTTTTGGCGCGGCCGTCCCAAAAGAACGGCTGGATGAAAGCGACGTTGAGAATCGTCGGTGCCTGACGTTCAAGCGCGGTGTTTTTGGCGCCGATAGGCGTAGTCTGCGGCGTTTCCCACCCGAAGGAGGGGTTATGGCACGTCGCGCAGGTCATGTTGCCGTGACCCGACAGCCGCGGATCAAAAAACAACGCTTTGCCGAGCGCAGCCTTTTGCGGGGTGTAGGGATTGTCTTCCGGAAAGGGTATTGTGGAAGGTCTCACATAAACTGATTTGTATTCTTTGGCGGCCGCAATATCCGCAGCAAGACTTTCCGCACCATTAAACATGGTGATGATCGCACATACCGTAATCGGCACTCCCTGCATAAATTTAAACATATTGAATACGATCTCCTCGCACATTATTCGCGAAGATTATGATCGTCGGTCAATTAAATCAGCGTTAATCCGCGCATTTATGCATGCGAGCGTTGGAAGCTGTGCAAATTCTACAATTGAAAATTGTAGGAACAAAAAACCCGGCGGTGGTGCCGCCGGGTTTTCTCATTTCGTCCAATTTTGCCTACATCACTCGGCGGGCGTGACGACCGCTTGGAGTTCGCCCGACTGCACCTGCGAACCCTGCCCCAAGGCGTCCTTACGGCGCTCCTCAAGGATGAGTTCGTCACGCCGGGTGGCGACCTGACGGATACGGGACATGAGCCCGCCGGTGCCAGCCGGGATGAGCCGGCCGACGATAACGTTTTCCTTCAGGCCTTCGAGCGTATCGACCTTGCCATTGACCGCCGCCTCGGTGAGGACGCGGGTGGTCTCCTGGAACGACGCGGCGGAGATGAAGGACCGGGTCTGCAGCGAGGCCTTGGTGATGCCGAGCAGCACTGGGTGCGCGATGGCGGGCTTCTTGCCCTCCTCGACCACCTTGGCGTTGATCTCGTCGAACTCGATCCGGTCCACCTGGTCGCCGCCCATCAGGTCGGTGTCGCCACCTTCCGTGACTTCGACCTTCTGCAGCATCTGGCGAACGATCACCTCGATGTGCTTGTCGTTGATCACCACGCCCTGGAGCCGGTAGACTTCCTGAATTTCGTTGACGAGGTAGGCGGCAAGCGCCTCCACGCCCTTGATGGCCAGGATGTCGTGCGGCGCCGGGTTGCCGTCGACGATGTAATCGCCCTTCTCCACGACGTCGCCTTCCTGAAGATGGAAGTGCTTGCCCTTGGGGATCAGGTATTCATGCGGATCGAGACCCGATCCGTCATGCGGCTCGATGATGACGCGGCGCTTGTTCTTGTAGTCGCGGCCGAAGCGGATCGTGCCGTCGATTTCGGCGATGATCGCGTGATCCTTCGGACGGCGAGCCTCGAACAGTTCCGCCACGCGCGGCAGACCGCCCGTGATGTCACGCGTCTTGGCGCTCTCCAGCGGAATACGGGCGAGCACGTCGCCGGCGTTCACCTTGGAGCCCGGCTCGACCGAGAGGATCGAGTCGACCGACAGCAGGTAGCGCGCTTCACCGCCACGGGCGAGCTTCAGCGGCTTGCCGTCGGCGCCCTTGATGACCATCGCGGGCTTGAGGTCCGAGGTGCGGGCCGAACCGCGCCAATCGATGACGACGCGCTTGGTGATGCCCGTCGCCTCGTCGGTGGTTTCCGACACCGAAGCGCCTTCGACCAGATCCTCGTAAGCCGTGATGCCTTCCACTTCGGTGATGACCGGGCGGGTGTAGGGATCCCACTCGGCGATGCGCTGGCCGCGACGAAGCTTGTCGCCGTCGTCCACGTGCAGACGCGCGCCGTAGGGCACACGGTGCGTGGAGCGCTCGGCCCCGGCTTCGTCCAGCACCACGACCGCGAGATTGCGGCCCATGGCGATGAGCTTGCCGTCGCTGTCGCGCACGACGTTGCGGTTGCGGATCTTGACGGCGCCTTCGAAGTTCGATTCCACGAAGGACTGATCGACCACCTGCGCCGTTCCGCCGATGTGGAACGTGCGCATGGTGAGCTGGGTGCCCGGCTCGCCGATGGACTGCGCCGCGATAACGCCGACGGCTTCGCCCATGTTCACAGGCGTGCCGCGTGCAAGGTCACGGCCGTAGCACTTCGCGCAGACGCCGATCTTGGTGCCGCAGGTGAGCACGGACCGGATCTTCACCGACTGCACGCCGGCCTTCTCGATCTTCTCGACGTCACGCTCTTCGATCAGATGCCCGATCGGGACGATGAGTTCGCCCGTGGCGGGAACCAGAATATCCTCGGCCGTGGTGCGGCCAAGAATGCGTGCGCCAAGCGTCGCCACCACCTGACCGGCATCTACGATCGCCTGCATGCTCAGACCTTCATCGGTCTGGCCGCAATCCACTTCGGTGATGATGCAGTCCTGCGCCACGTCCACGAGACGGCGGGTGAGGTAACCCGAGTTCGCAGTCTTGAGCGCGGTGTCGGCGAGGCCCTTACGGGCACCGTGGGTCGAGTTGAAGTATTCGAGAACCGACAGACCTTCTTTGAAGTTCGAGATGATCGGCGTCTCGATGATCTCGCCCGACGGCTTGGCCATGAGGCCGCGCATACCGGCAAGCTGCTTCATCTGGGCTGGCGAACCACGGGCGCCCGAATGGCTCATCATGTAGATAGAGTTCATCGGACGGGTGCGGCCGTTGTCGAGCTTCGACACGGCCGAGATGCGCTTCATCATCTCTTCGGCGACGCGGTCGGTGCACTTGGCCCAGGCGTCGACGACCTTGTTGTACTTCTCGCCCTGCGTGATCAGGCCGTCGGAGTATTGCTGCTCGTAGTCGTTCACGAGCGAGCGGGTCTCGTCCACCAGCTTGGCTTTGGTGTCCGGGATCACCATGTCGTCCTTGCCGAACGAAATACCCGCGCGGCAGGCTTCACGGAAGCCGAGCGCCATGATGCGATCGCAGAAGATGACCGATTCCTTCTGACCACAATGCCGGTAGACGGCATCGATCATTGCGGAGATCTTCTTCTTCGTCATCAGGTCGTTGCAGACGTCGAACGGCACGGCGTGGTGCTTGGGCAGAAGCTCGCTGATGATCATACGGCCGGGCGTGGTCTCGTAGATCTTCGAGGTAACTTTGCCGTCCTTGTCCACGCCGCGATAACGGCCACGGATCTTGGTATGCAGCGTCACAGCCTTGGTATCGAGCGCATGCTGCAACTCGCCCATATCGGAGAAGGCCATTTTCTCGCCGGGCTCACCTTCCGACATGATCGAGAGGTAGTAGAGGCCGAGCACGATATCCTGGCTCGGCACGATGATCGGCGCGCCGTTCGCGGGGTGCAGGATGTTGTTGGTCGACATCATCAGCACGCGCGCTTCGAGCTGTGCTTCCAAGCTCAGCGGAACGTGCACGGCCATCTGGTCGCCGTCGAAGTCGGCGTTGAAGGCCGAGCAGACGAGCGGATGAAGCTGGATCGCCTTGCCTTCGATCAACACCGGCTCGAAGGCCTGGATGCCGAGGCGATGGAGCGTCGGTGCGCGGTTCAGCATCACCGGATGCTCGCGGATCACCTCGTCCAGGATATCCCAGACCTCCGGGCGTTCCTTCTCGACGAGCTTCTTGGCCTGCTTCACCGTGGACGAATAGCCCTTGGCATCCAACCGCGAGTAGATGAACGGCTTGAACAGTTCGAGCGCCATCTTCTTCGGCAGGCCGCACTGGTGCAGCTTCATTTCCGGGCCGACCACGATGACCGAGCGACCGGAATAGTCCACGCGCTTGCCGAGCAGGTTCTGACGGAACCGGCCCTGCTTGCCCTTCAGCATGTCGGACAGCGACTTCAGCGGGCGCTTGTTGGCGCCGGTGATGACGCGGCCACGGCGGCCGTTGTCGAACAGAGCGTCGACAGCCTCCTGCAACATGCGCTTTTCGTTCCGGATGATGATGTCCGGTGCGCGCAGTTCGATCAGGCGCTTGAGGCGGTTGTTGCGGTTGATCACGCGGCGGTAGAGGTCGTTCAGATCCGACGTCGCGAAGCGGCCACCATCGAGCGGAACCAGCGGGCGCAGATCCGGCGGGATGACCGGAATGACCGACATGACCATCCATTCCGGCTTGTTGCCGGACTGGATGAAGGCCTCGATGATGTTGACGCGCTTGGCGAGCTTCTTCGGCTTCAGTTCCGACGTCGACTCGATGATTTCCTGGCGCAGGCGCTCGGCGAGCTTCGCCAAATCCAGCGACTGGAGCAGTTCGCGAATGGCTTCAGCGCCGATCAGGCCCGTGAAGCTGTCCTCGCCATATTCGTCCTGCGCGCGGAGATAGTCCTCCTCCGACAGAAGCTGATGCAGCTTCAGCGGGGTGAGGCCGGGCTCGGTGACGACGTAGTTTTCGAAATAGAGGATGCGCTCGAGGTCCTTGAGCGGCATATCGAGCAGCAGACCAATGCGGCTCGGCAGCGACTTCAGGAACCAGATATGCGCGACGGGGGCGGCCAGCTCGATATGGCCCATGCGCTCGCGGCGCACGCGGCTGAGCGTGACTTCCACGCCGCACTTTTCGCAGATAACGCCCTTGTACTTCATGCGCTTGTACTTGCCGCACAAGCACTCGTAGTCCTTGATCGGTCCGAAAATACGCGCACAGAAAAGACCGTCACGCTCGGGCTTGAACGTACGGTAATTGATGGTTTCCGGCTTCTTGATCTCGCCGTAGGACCAGGAAAGGATCTTCTCCGGGCTGGCGATCGAGATCTTGATCTGATCGAAAGTCTGAACAGGAGCCTGCGGATTAAAAAGGTTCATGACCTCTTGGTTCATGGGCTCTCTCTCCTCTGGCGAACCGACCCTCGCGCGTGCCGCTGACGCGCTCCGGTGTTGGCTCACATAAAACTGGTGCGGCCCCGAAAACCCGCCGGCCTACCCTTATCCTACCGGACCATTGGGGCGACCGTGCGGTGCTTCGTCGGAAACGGACGAGGCGGATTACTCCGCCGCGTCTGCGGGCCGGTCGGCGTCAAGCACGCCGCCCCGGTCCTTTGAATTCACAAGCTCGACGTTGAGACCGAGCGAGCGCATTTCCTTAACGAGCACGTTGAAGCTCTCCGGAATACCCGCTTCGAAGCTGTCGTCGCCGCGAACGATCGCCTCGTAGACCTTGGTACGGCCCGCGACGTCGTCCGACTTGACGGTGAGCATTTCCTGCAAGGTGTAGGCCGCGCCGTAAGCTTCGAGCGCCCAGACCTCCATCTCGCCGAAGCGCTGACCGCCGAACTGCGCCTTTCCGCCCAGCGGCTGCTGGGTGACGAGCGAGTAAGGGCCGATCGAACGGGCGTGGATCTTGTCGTCCACGAGGTGATGGAGCTTCAGCATGTAGATGTAGCCCACGGTCACCTTGCGGTCGAACTCCTCGCCGGTGCGTCCGTCGTAGAGCGTGACCTGTCCGGAGCGTTCAAGCCCGGCCTTGTCCAGAAGTTCCACGATGTCCGGCTCACGCGCGCCGTCGAACACCGGCGTTGCGATGGATACACCCTTCTTGACCTGCTCGGCGAGACGTACGACGGACTCGTCGTCGAACTCGCGGACCTTCTCGGTCTTGATCGAGCCCTCGAACGTATCCGCGATCTGTTCGCGCAGTGCGGCGATTTCGCCGGAGCGCCGATAGGCCTCCAGCATTTCGCCGATCTTGCGGCCCATTCCGGCGCACGCCCAGCCCAGATGGGTTTCCAGGATCTGGCCGACGTTCATCCGGCTCGGCACACCGAGCGGATTGAGCACGATGTCGACGTGCGTGCCATCAGGCAGGAACGGCATGTCTTCAGCCGGGACAATGCGCGACACGACGCCCTTGTTGCCATGACGGCCGGCCATCTTGTCGCCCGGCTGGATCTTGCGCTTCACGGCGACGAAGACCTTGACCATCTTCATCACGCCCGGCGGCAGTTCGTCGCCGCGCTGAAGCTTCTCCACCTTGTCGATGAAGCGCTGCTCAAGCCGCTTGCGGCTCTCGTCATACTGCTTGCGAAGGGCTTCGATCTCGGCCATCTGTGCGTCGTCGGCGACGGCGAACTGCCACCACTGCGAGCGCGGATATTCGTCCAGGCGTTCCTGGTTGAGATCGGTGTCCTTCTTGAAGCCCTTCGGACCGGCGATGCCGACCTTGCCCGACAACATCACGGCGAGGCGGCCGTAGACGTTGCGGTCGAGAATGGCCTGCTCGTCGTCGCGGTCCTTGGCGAGGCGCTCGATTTCCTCGCGCTCGATCGCCATGGCACGTTCGTCTTTTTCGACGCCGTGGCGGTTGAACACGCGCACTTCCACCACCGTCCCGGTGACGCCGGGCGGCACGCGGAGCGAGGTGTCGCGAACGTCGGAAGCCTTCTCGCCGAAGATGGCGCGGAGGAGCTTTTCTTCCGGCGTCATCGGGCTTTCACCCTTCGGCGTGATCTTGCCGACAAGAATGTCGCCCGCCTGCACTTCCGCACCGATGTAGACGATGCCGGCTTCGTCCATATTCTTCAGCGCTTCTTCCGACACGTTCGGAATGTCGCGCGTGATTTCTTCAGGACCGAGCTTGGTATCGCGCGCCATCACCTCGAATTCCTCGATGTGGATCGAGGTGAAGACGTCGTCGGAGACGATCTTTTCCGAAAGGAGGATCGAGTCCTCGAAGTTGTAGCCGTTCCACGGCATGAACGCGACTAGCACGTTCCGGCCGAGCGCCAGATCACCTAGATCCGTCGACGGACCGTCGGCGATGATGTCGGCCTTGCCCACCACGTCGCCCACACGCACCAGCGGACGCTGGTTGATGCAGGTGTTCTGGTTGGAGCGCTGGAACTTCATCAGGCGGTAGATGTCGACGCCCGACTTCGAAGGATCGAGATCCTCCGTCGCGCGGATGACGATACGGGTCGCGTCCACCTGATCGACCACGCCCCCGCGACGCGCGCCGATGGCGGCGCCGGAATCGCGGGCCACAACCGGCTCCATGCCGGTGCCGACGAACGGAGCCTCGGCGCGCACCAACGGCACGGCCTGACGCTGCATGTTCGAGCCCATGAGGGCGCGGTTCGCGTCATCGTTCTCAAGGAACGGGATGAGCGCGGCCGCAACCGAAACGAGTTGCTTCGGCGAAACGTCCATGAAGTCCACGCGGTCTTTCGCCACGAGGGTGACGTCGCCCGCATGACGACAGATCACGAAGTCGTTCACGAAGGCGCCGCCGGCGTCGAGATCAGCGTTCGCCTGCGCGACCGTGTATTTGCTCTCTTCCATCGCCGAGAGATACACGACCTGATCCGTGACCCGGCCGTCCACTACCTTGCGGTAGGGGCTCTCGATGAAGCCGTATTTGTTCACCCGCGCGAAGGTGGCGAGCGAGTTGATCAGGCCGATGTTCGGGCCTTCCGGCGTTTCGATCGGGCAGATGCGGCCGTAGTGGGTCGGATGCACGTCGCGCACTTCGAAGCCGGCGCGCTCGCGGGTCAGACCACCGGGTCCGAGAGCCGAGAGACGACGCTTATGCGTGATCTCGGAGAGCGGGTTGGTCTGGTCCATGAACTGCGAAAGCTGCGAGGAGCCGAAGAACTCACGAACGGCGGCAGCGGCAGGCTTCGCGTTGATCAGGTCCTGCGGCATGACGGTGTCGATATCGACCGACGACATTCGCTCCTTGATCGCGCGCTCCATGCGGAGGAGCCCGACGCGGTACTGGTTTTCCATGAGCTCGCCGACCGAACGAACACGGCGGTTGCCGAGGTTGTCGATGTCGTCGATCTCACCCTTGCCATCGCGCAATTCGACGAGCGTGCCGATGACCGCGAGGATGTCTTCCTTGCGCAGCACACGAACCGTGTCCGGGCAGGTCAGGTCCAGGCGCATGTTCATCTTGACGCGGCCGACGGCCGACAGGTCGTAACGTTCAGCGTCGAAGAACAGCGACTGGAACATCGCGACAGCGGTGTCCACAGTCGGCGGTTCGCCGGGGCGCATCACGCGGTAGATGTCGAACAGCGCTTCCTCGCGGGTGGCGTTCTTGTCCACGGCAAGCGTGTTGCGGATGTAGGCGCCGGTGTTCACGTGGTCGATGTCGAGCAGCGACAGTTCCTCGTAGCCGAGGTCCTTCAGCATGCCGAGCATCTTCGGCGTTATCTCGTCGCCGGCTTCGACGTGGATTTCGCCCGTCTGCGGGTTCACCACGTCTTCGGCGAGGTAGAGGCCTTCGAGATCGTCGTCGGTGATCTTGAGCGACTTCACGCCGCGCTCGGCGAGCTGGCGGGCGGTGCGCGCCGTCAACTTGCGGCCGGCTTCAACAACGACTTCGCCGGTGTCGGCGTCGACGAGATCGCCGAGGGCTTTCATGCCCTTCATGCGGTTCGCGTCGAAGGGCATGCGCCACCCGTCCTTGTCACGGGTGTAGATGACCTTGTTGTAGAAGGTGTCGAGGATTTCCTCGCCGTCCAGGCCGAGCGCGAAGAGCAGCGACGTCACCGGGATCTTGCGGCGGCGGTCGATACGAGCGTGCACGATGTCCTTGGCGTCGAACTCGATGTCGAGCCACGAGCCGCGATAAGGAATGATACGCGCGGCAAACAAAAGCTTGCCGGACGAGTGGGTCTTGCCCTTGTCATGGTCGAAGAACACACCGGGAGAGCGGTGCATCTGGCTGACGATGACGCGCTCGGTGCCGTTCACGACGAAGGTGCCGTTGTCGGTCATGAGCGGCATGTCGCCCATGTAGACGTCCTGCTCCTTGATGTCCTTGACAGACTTGGCGCCGGTGTCCTCGTCCACATCGAACACGATCAAGCGCAGCGTCACCTTGAGCGGCGCAGCGAAGGTCATGCCGCGCTGGCGGCATTCATCGACGTCATACTTCGGCGGCTCGAATTCGTAACGAACGAACTCAAGGAACGCGGTGCCCGCGAAATCCGAGATCGGGAACACAGACTTGAAGACCGCCTGAAGACCTTCCTCAGGGCGGCCGCCCTCTGGTTCGTCAATCAGTAGGAATTGGTCGTAGGATGCCTTCTGAACCTCGATGAGGTTCGGCATCTCTGCGACTTCTGTGATGTCACCGAAGAACTTGCGGATCCGCCTGCGGCCGTTGAACGTCTGCGCCATCGCTACCCTCGTCTCACCGGATCGGCTGACCGGAACCCTCCCCCCGAATCGGCGGAGGGCTATGGACAGCCCGAATCCTGCATTCATACAGGCGAACCCAAGACGGGATCACCCGGAATAGGGCCAAATCATGACCCCACCAAAAACAATGCGGGGGCGGTCCGCATAAAGGGACCGCCCGCCGCAAAACCGAAGAGGCGAGGTCTTACTTGACCTCGACCTTCGCGCCAGCTTCTTCAAGCTGCTTCTTGAGCTTGGCAGCGTCATCCTTGGACGCGCCTTCCTTGACCACCTTGGGAGCGCCTTCGACCAGGTCCTTGGCTTCCTTGAGGCCGAGACCCGTGATCGCACGGACTTCCTTGATGACGTTGATCTTCTTATCGCCCGCGTCGACGAGGATCACGTCGAACTCGGTCTTCTCTTCCTCGACGGGGGCCGCAGCAGCAGCGCCGCCGCCGGCAGCCGCAACCGCGACCGGAGCCGCAGCCGAGACGCCCCACTTCTCTTCGAGCAGCTTCGAGAGCTCGGCAGCCTCGAGAACGGTGAGGTTGGAGAGTTCGTCGACGAGCTTGGACAGATCAGCCATTTTGTTTTTCCTTTAGAATCGGTTCGAACTGTTCTTTGAACGTTGGTCGAACGGCCTCACGCCGCTTCGTCCTTCTTGGCATAGGCCCCGAACACACGGGCGAGCTGAGCCGCCGGTGCCTGGACGACGCCTGCGATGCGAGTGGCGGGGGTTTGGATCATACCCACCAGCTTCGCGCGCAGTTCGTCGAGCGACGGCAGTGCGGCAAGCGCGCGCACACCGTTCGGGTCCAGATTGGTGCTGCCGAGGGCACCGCCGAGGATAATGAGCTTGTCATTTCCCTTGGCGAATTCGGCCGTCACCTTGGGTGCCGCCACCGGGTCATTCGAATAGGCAATGACCGTCGGACCCTTGAAGAGGTCCGCGATGTGGGCGGCATCCGTGCCTTGAAGAGCAAGCTTGGCGAGGCGGTTCTTCGCGACCTTGACCTTACCGCCAGCCGCCTTCATGCGGGCGCGGAACGCCTGCAATTCGGCCACGGTAAGACCCTGGTAATGGGAGACGACGATAACACCGGTATTCTTGAACGCGGTGTTGAGGACGCCGACCAGTTCGCGTTTTTCCGCTTTTTCCACGGCCTGTCTCCATCTGACGGCAAGGCGAGCCTCGCCGCCGGGTTGCTGTTGCCGCCGCTCGTTCCGGGATGAACCCGTTCCGATCGGCAGCGTCCGCTTGGCCTGTCCGCCTGCCCGTTTCGGTATGTCCCGACGCGGCCGGAGGGAAGAGTTCGATCCGACTTCAACGCTGGGGCGCATCGAGTGCACCCAATTCTGAACGGTCTCACTCCCGTCTCATGCAGGCCCCGACTGGCCGGGCGCTCGTAAAAGCGCCGATGGCCGGTCCGCGAGCGGCTTAGGTCGAGCCCGAAGGCGCGACACCTGCAATCTCGGACAGGTAATAGCCAGCGGAAGAACGCCTCTCGGCCCTCCCCCGCCAGCTCCGTCCCCACCAGTTGCCCGGCGGGAAAGTCGTCATCCGGCCCCGCAAGGAGCCGTGAAGCGGCACAGAGGCATTACGCCCCCGCGCCGAAAGCGATCAGGACTGCGCCACGGTCGACGGATCGACCTTCACGCCGGGTCCCATCGTGGACGAGATCGACAGTCGCTGCAGATAGGTGCCCTTGGCACCGGCCGGCTTCGCCTTCTGAACCGCGTCGAGGATCGCGCGGATGTTCTCGACCAAAGCATCGCTGGTGAACGAGGCCTTGCCGATGCCGGCGTGCACGATGCCCGCCTTCTCGACGCGGAACTCGACAGCGCCGCCCTTGGCAGCACGAACCGCCCCGCCGACGTCCACGGACACGGTGCCGACCTTGGGGTTCGGCATCAGGCCGCGGGGGCCGAGCACCTTACCGAGGCGGCCGACGAGCGGCATCATGTCCGGGGTCGCGATGCAGCGATCGAAGTCGATCGTGCCGCCCTGGATGATGTCCACTAGGTCTTCCGCACCGACGATATCCGCACCGGCGGCCTTGGCTTCGTCAGCCTTGGCGCCGCGCGCGAAAACGGCGACGCGAACGTTGCGGCCCGTGCCGTTCGGCAACTGGACAACGCCGCGGACCATCTGGTCAGCGTGGCGCGGATCGACGCCGAGGTTGATCGCGACTTCGACGGTCTCGTCGAACTTGGCGGAGGCGCGGGTCTTGACCAGCGAAACCGCGTCGGAAATCGAATAGGTCTTGTTGCGATCGACGCCTTCACGCGAAGCAACTGCGCGCTTGGAGAGCTTTGCCATGAAAACTTACTCCCCAACCTGCAGACCCATGGAGCGGGCAGAGCCCTCGACCATGAGCACGGCGGCATCGATATTGTCGGCGTTGAGATCGGCCATCTTCTTTTCGGCGATCTCACGCACCTGCGCCTTGGAAACGGTGCCCGCGACGCCCTTGCCGGGGGTCGTGGAGCCCTTGGCGAGACCGGCTGCCTTCTTGAGGAAGTAGCTGGTGGGGGGCGTGCGCAGCTTGAAGGTGAACGAGCGGTCGGCGTAGATCGTGAACAGGACGGGGATGGGCATCCCCTTTTCCATGCCCTGCGTCTGCGCGTTGAACGCCTTGCAGAATTCCATTATGTTCAGGCCGCGCTGACCCAGCGCAGGACCGATCGGCGGCGACGGGGTCGCCGAACCGGCCGAAACCTGAAGCTTCAGGTAACCGGTGATTTTCTTCGCCATACTCTTTGGCTCCTGGTAACGCCGGCCGCGAGGGCCGGACGGTGGAGATCGTGGTTCGACGGTGTGCCCTGCCGGCGATCAGCAGGATCCGTCTCCCACGGACGAACGCCCCATGCGGGACGCGCGGACCCGGCAGAGCCGGACCGCAGACACCGCTCAGACCTTTTCGACCTGAGCGTATTCAAGCTCCACCGGAGTGGCGCGACCGAAGATCGACACCGCCACCTTGAGGCGGGAGCGTTCCTCGTCGACTTCTTCGACGAGGCCGTTGAACGAGGCGAATGGGCCGTCGGAAACGCGGACCTGCTCACCGATTTCGAAGCTGACGGAGGGCTTGGGCCGCTCGACGCCTTCCTCGACCTGATGAATGATCCGCTCCGCTTCCCGGTCGGGGATGGGAACCGGCTTGTTGTCAGATCCAAGGAAACCGGTCACCTTCGGCGTGTTCTTGATCAGGTGATAGGCTTCGTCCGTCATATCCATGCGAACGAGCACATAGCCCGGAAAGAACTTGCGCTCGGCGTTGACCTTACGGCCGCGGCGCACTTCCGTGATGCTCTCAGTGGGAACCAGAACCTGCTCGAACAGATGATCGAGCCCGCGCTGATGCGCCTGCTCCTTGATGCTGTCCGCCACCTTTTTCTCGAAGTTCGAGTAGGCGTGGACGATGTACCAGCGCTTTGCCATTGTGTCTCAGGCTCCCCGTCGGCGCATTCAGCTGCCAAGGCCGAGCAAAAGCCCGACGCCCCAGTGCAGAATCTGGTCCACGACCAGAAAGAAAAGCGCCGCCACGAGCGCCATGACGAAAACCATGGCCGTGGTGATCAGCGTTTCGCGCCGGGTCGGCCAAGTCACCTTGGCGGTTTCGGTGCGAACCTGCTGGAGAAACTGAAAGGGATTGGTCTTGGCCATCCGCCTGCTCATGACAGTCGGGCGCGCGAGATGAGAATCCCGCGCGCCACGATCAGGGAAACGTTATCTAAAGCGTCCGGGCCGTCTATGCAAGAGGCTGAAATGGCAGGGGCAGCAGGGCTCGAACCTACGACCTGCGGTTTTGGAGACCGCCGCTCTACCAACTGAGCTATACCCCTTCAAGGCCTCTTGCGACGACCCGACACGCTTATAACCGAACCGGAGGAGCGATCAAGCACCTTCGGAGTGCTCGTCTTGTTTCCGATTCTCGCTCCGGCGGCAAGCCGCCGAAGCGCCTGTTTCGAAATCGTTATTCGATGATCGAAGCAACCACGCCGGCGCCGACGGTGCGGCCGCCTTCGCGGATGGCGAAGCGCAGCTTCTCTTCCATCGCGATCGGCACGATCAGCTTCACGGTCATCGACACGTTGTCGCCCGGCATCACCATTTCGGTGCC
>JBHYDC010000033.1:0-22252 GCA_051861205.1 Oharaeibacter sp. | reverse complement strand
ATTCATTTTGACGAAGCGGTGATCAAGGCTTGGTTGCAGGGCGCTGCGACCGCACATCGAAATGAAAAACTGCTCGCTGGCTATCATCATTGGCAGAAGCGATTTGCAGGAAAGGCCCCAGCATATCCCGGCACGGCGTATGTTCTGCTTCATAGTATATCCCACGCTCTGATGGCGGAGATCGCTTTGGATTGCGGCTATCCCGCAAGTTCTTTGAAAGAACGTGTTTACGCCTTATCAAGTCAGAAAGCTGCCGTAGAGATCGATCGCTGCGGCATCCTCATCTACACGGCAAGTACCGGAGCACAGGGAACGCTTGGCGGACTTGTCGCAACCGCTCCTCGGTTTGCCCATATCCTGAAGAGCGCACTGGATCGCCTCAGGATTTGTTCGAATGATCCGGTTTGCGCCGATCACGAGCCGGACGACCGCAGCGGTGATCGAGCTACACACGGCGCAGCTTGCCACGGCTGCCTTCTGATCGCCGAGACCAGTTGTGAAATGAAGAACCTCTTTCTTGATCGAAATCTGTTGGTTTCAACAATGTCCGGCGAGGGTTGTGGCTTCTTCGAGTAGAGCAAATCGCTTAAGCCTCATTATACCCAAAATGCCGTTTTGGGTATAATGCACTGGCCCTTCTCCCGGCTCACTTCGTCAACATCCACGATTTGGTCCACTATTTCAGCAGCTTAGCAGTTGCTCTCGTTTTCGCGTCGAGGCTGTCTGCGATCCCGCAACCCACGGAGATCGCTCATGAAACGCCGCAAAGTTCATCCCGCCGACGCCGCCAACGCTGCGGTTCTGGCCCAAGCCGTTCGCTTCGATGTCGCCTTGTTCCTCGGAACCGGATGCTACGCCCGGGCGAGCGCGCCGAGCCTCGAAGAGGCGCGGATCGAGGCGATGCGGCTCATTGCCGAGAACCCGACCCCCTTCGGCAAGCGCCTGCCGCTGATCTACGGCGTTACCGCCGAAGGCCGGTCGGCGCTCGTCGCTTCGAATTGAACCCCAATCCGAAGGAGCGCGACCATGCCCACGGAAGCCTTGACCTACGACAGGAAGTTCAACGCCCAGCGCGGTGCGCAGCGCAGTGGGTTGAAGTCCGGCGAGTTCGAAGTGCTCAAGACGCCCGATGGCCGGTTCGGCTGGAAAGCAATCAACATGAGCAAGCCCGCGATCAGCATCAACGATCCATCGCTGGCCGAACATCCGATTGCACAAACGAATGCCGCTTCCTGGCCGAGTGGCCCGAAGACCGGCAAGCGCAAGGCGATCATCGAGCAGGCCCAGGCTGGCGCGCTTCCTGCAGCGCCGGATTTCTCGAAGCCGACCCACGCACGGTTTCGCGCGAAGCTTGCCAAGCTGGTGGCGCTTGCCGAAGCAGGCGATATCGAAGGCCTGAAGGCCATCGAGATCAACCCGGTTTCTACGAGCCCGAAGGCGATGGTGCGCTATCGCGATCTGGCGGTAATGGCGTTGAGGCTCGCCAAATAGCGGCATGATTACGCTGCTTTCAGATGCAGCCCCAGTCCGTGAATCGCACCATCAATCCATTTCGCCGCGACCCCGGGTGCGAACCTGCGAACCTCTCCGGGTGCGAACCCGGTTCGCACTTTTGCCGCTGGCGATGGATCGCGCTGCCGCCGCCCGCATACAAAATGCGCCGGGAAGAACCTAAAGGGGCGCCCCTCCGGCAGGCGAAGGGTTTCGAAGCGGTCTTTCACTTGGCGCTCACTTCGCGCGCGCGATACCGCTTAACCGGAACATGGCTTCACAACCCTTCGGGCCTTCACAAGCGAAAGCCGGGATAGGCGAAGGCACTGGCGATCGTGGCACAGTCCGCCTCGGACACGCCCGCGCCGCGCGCAATCGCATACCAGCCACCTTTGACGTCTTCTTCCATGGCGTCGACCATGGCGCCTGCCTCAGAAGGATTGAGGAGGAAGCGTGGCGCCTGGCTCAGCATGTTGCGGGCATTGGCCCAGCGGCCAAGATCGCCCGCCGCCATGGCAAGGTCACGGCGATCGGTGCTCACCGGCACGGACGGCGTGAGATCATAGGCTGGTGAGAGCCGCCATTCGCGCTGCGGTGCGATCACGGCGTGATTGCGTGGGTGATCGTCAATGTTCGAGATCAGCGCGTTGAACAGCATGCGCCGGAAGAGTTCGGCCGCATCACGCCTGGGGTCAGCGCTGATCCGGCGCAGTTCCTCGGCCAGCACGACATAGGACCAGCGCTCGCGCTGGGTCTCGTCTGCGCGCAGCAGCGTGAGGGCGCTCACCATGCGGGCGCGCGTGTAACCCTTGGCGACCTTCTCGCGATCGAAGCGCTTGACCAGCAGCACATCCCGGTCGCCGATGGATTCGATACGGCTTGTCGCGGTGAGGAGACCGCAGGCGCGCGCCAGCAGGAGCATGGCATGCTCAACCCGGGCCATGTTCCACTTGTCGTCGGTGCGGTTGAACTTGGCGAGCCACAGCCCGTCCGCATCCTCGACAACGGCTTTTGGCCGCGCACCGCCCATCGAGGTGCCAAGCAGCAGCAACTCTTCCACTTGCGCCGCCTCGGTGTCCGTGGCGCGCGGCTCGTCGTTCACCAGCCGATCGGCGATCTCCTGAAGGCGGGCGAGATCGAGCGTGCGGTTGAAGGCACGCACAGGCGCGGGCGGTGTCTGCCCCAGGCCGAAACCAAGCGCTCCCGCGCGGTCGTCGGGCGAATGAAGGAGATAGTCGAGTTCGCCAAGCTCTGTGAGCCCGGCGTGTTTCTCGATGACGCGACGCCCCCAATAGTCCGGGCCTGCATCCCGCAACGCGCCGAACAGACCTTTCATCAGCACCGTTTCATAGGTGCGCGCGCCGAGCTTCAACTCGGCCGGATCGATCTCAACGGCATCGGCGCGGGCGAGATAGCTTCGGCCATAGACGAAGCGCCCGGTGGTGACGCCTTGCCGGTTCGTCTCGCGGACATAGCGCCCGGTGGCGACGGCCTCGGTCTCACCGGGCAGGGTCACATAGACGAAGCACTCATCCGCACCTGTTGGTCTAGAAATCATTGTCGAGTGCCTTCCGGCCACCGGCCTTGTCGCGGCCCTGCGCCTTGGCCAGCGTCAGGCCCTCCTCGTCGCTGAGTGGATCAGCGACACGGCCCAGCTGATCGGCCAGCCCCATGGCCCAGAGCAGACCGGCATAGATCGCGATCCCCGTGGAGGGTTTGCCGCGTTCGGCATCGCCGATCACATGCCGGTCAACGCCGATCTTGGCCGCGACTTCGGCAATGGAGAGATTGCGCCGCAGCCGCGCCGTGCGGATGTTCGCCCCGAGGGTCTTCAGCGCTTGCTCGACCTCGTACGGCGGTGCGGCAAGCAAGGGGTTGCGGGCAGCCATGGCGTTTCAAGGTTCCATCATTGAAGATTTTGGCACCTTGAGACGCCTAACAGAGAATTCTTAACAATTCAAGACTTGGGGCCTCAAGACGCCAAAATCGCTGTTTCAGGAACCTCAAGGCACCATACCCGAAATAAGCCGCACACCCTCGAACACCGCCCGCCTGGTCGCATGGTGCTTGCCGCGGTGCAATCCACGATTGGCCAGCGCCTGCGAGAACCGCTTGACCGACATGGCGCCTTCGCCCGCCGCACCGGACCATTCCGTCCAGGCCGCGAACAGCAGCTTCACCTCGGTTGAAGCCGTGGCGTCGCCCAGCGCACAGCGCTCGATCAAGAACTGCCCGATGGTGTCCTCATCGGAGAGATAGTTCTCGGTCGCCGCCCGTACCGAAGGCGGCGGCGAAAGACCGATGCGCTGCCATTCGAGGCAGCCGGCAATGCCCCAGGCGAGAATGCCCGGCCATTCCTCCTGCAGCTTATCCGCAAGCTTGGGGTCGCGTTCGCTTTCGGGGATGGTTTCCGTGAAGGGGATCAGGTTGAAGCGCCGCTTCACCGCTTCGTCGACCGATCGAAGGGACGGCTTGTGATTTCCCGCGATCACGAGCTTGAAGTTCGGCGTGAAGGTGAAAAAGTCCTGCCGCATGAAGCGCGCGCTGATCGGATCACCACCCGTCAGCGCCTTAATGCGGGCCTCCGCCCACCGTTGGCCTTCCTCTGTCTCCTGCGCCATCACGACCCGCGCGCCGCGCAACATGGCGAGGTCCGTGGGGTGCCGCTCGCCCTGGCTGGCGGTGAAGGTCTCCATCGCAGCCGTCACGGCATAATCGCCAAGGATCGAGCTCCACGTGTTCAGTATCACGCCTTTGCCATTGCCGCCGTTGCCATGAAGAAAGAAGAGCGCATGATCCCTGATCGAGCCCGTGAGCGTGTAGCCGAACATGCGTTGGACGAACGCGATCAGTTCGGCATCACCCTTGAAGATGCGATCCAGCACCGACAGCCAGAGCGGACAGGCGCCGCCCAGCGCTACCGTCGTCATCTTGGTGATCCGGTCGTCCCGATCGTGAGCGCGCCCCTTGCCAGTTCGCAAATCGATGGTCTCGTCGGGCGTGTTGACGAGCCACGGATCACGATCCCATTCGTCGACGGTTGCGGCGTGCCGGTGGTCGGCGCGGGCAAGCCGCTCGATCGCGCCAATCGTCTTGGCGCTGGCGACCGATGCGGCGAGCCGCATCGATCCTTTGCTTGCAAGCACCTCGATCGAGGCCTCACGGCCGACCTCTCGCGCCCGTTCCACGGCGCGTTGCGTCTCGTCGCTCGCCCAGCGCCGACCATTCCAGATCAACCACCGGCCCCAGACCGCCACGTAGCGAAGATCGCTGCCGTGGCGCTCCGTGAAACCCAGCGCTAACGTGTCATCCGAATACCGTGCCGGGCGATCAACGTCCGGCATTCCCGATGGGAGGTTGCGCCGGATCAGGTCATCGAGGAGCTGATGCGGATCATCCACCGCCGTTCTCCCGGCGGTTTCGCTCGCGGCCCTCGCGCGATGCAATGCTCGCAACGGTGGCGATTACCTCATGAGGATTGAGCGGCGGCGCCAGCCGGGAGTCGTTATAAGCCAGGAGGATGTCGAGGCTCACATGCGGATCGAGCCCACGGCCCAAAAGCAGGCCGGCGAGCCGCGCGATCGACTCGTTGCGGCGGCCTTCAGGAACCTGACTGCTTAGAGCCGCGCGCCAGGCCGAACGCTTCTCAGCAGCATTCTTGCGACTGCGCGACTTGCGGGTCGGCAAAATCACAACAGCTTTGAGGATTTCCGGCATGTCGGCGATACGCGTGATGTCGAAGCCAAAGCGACCGTCGACCTCATAGCGCCCGCCGCTGATGTGTTCGGAGGGTGGCGCGACGATGTAGCCGCCATCGGCCCTGACATCGACGCCCGGGCCAATCTTGCCTGCACTGTTCGGGATGTACCCGCCAGGGTGCCGGAACAAGATGTGCTGGCCACCTCCGCCCGTCTTGAAGCGAACGGTTGGCGGCAGTTTCCCCTGCAACCGCTCGAAACACGCAAGCGTGGCATCGCCGCCATGCCGCGGGTCGATATCGAGCACGATAAGGTTGCTGGCTTCGCCGGTTGCGATGCCGATGTTGTGTCGTGTGCCCGCGAACCATTCGGTCACCTGACGGGTATCCTTCACAGCTTGCAGGGCGCCGCGTGGCACAAGTCGCCCGACCGGGTGCTTGGCGGGCGAAGCGCAGTGCAGCTTGCCGCAGGAGCAGACCCGCGCGCCGGCCTGCAGTAACGGGCGATGGACCGGCAAGACCGCGAAGCCCATCCGGGTGTAGGCCCGTGCCTGCGCGAGGATGTCATCTTCAATGCTCATCGGGCGTCTCCGTGGTCGTCGCGGCGGCAGATTCGGCGTGAGCCTGCTCGATTTCCGCCCGCTGCCATTCAGCCAGGACCGAGAAGAAGCCTTTGAGATTGTCGAGGATCTCGCGACCATCCTCGGGTTTGAGAACCCTTGAACTGCGCGGCTGCCAGAAGGTGAGTGCAGGCCCGATCTGGTCGTCGGGCGATTGTCGAAGCGTTGGCATGGTTCATGTCGCGAGGCCGCTTTCGGCGCCGCGTCCCTGATCATCCGCTTCGGCTTGGCGCCGATAACGTCGATCGCGGTGCTCAATGAGGGCGTCCTCATTTCGAGGATCACCAAGACTGCATCAGCGCTGGATTTCCTCCGGCGCGATCAGAAACTTGTGGCTCTTGCCGGCGCGAATGACGAGTTGCCGCTTCCCGCCCGATCCGATCTCGCAGGCAAGCGTGTATTCGAAATGGCCGTGGCGCAGGCCATCAATGACCAGCGCCTCAATGCGCCGGAGGGCCTCGTGCGCCTGGCTATCCCGGTGCGCTAACGGTCTGCCCTGCAAAACGTTCTCAGCCATCGTGGAGAAGCCCCTTCATGTCCTTGATTGCCGCCGCAAAAGCCTGCGGCTTCACCGTTGCCGTATCGCCATAGAAGGCGATCACATCGTCACGGCGTGTGCGCTGATCGCGGAAGAGGAACACCTTCCGCCTGCCTTCATCTCGAAGCCCCAGAAGTGGGTATCCGGCACAGCGCAGGAAGCAGGCCAGATAGAAATCCCGCGTCTCGAAAGCTGCCACTGACGACCCAGTCGGCAGTGTTTCACTACGTTCAGGTGACACTAAACGATCTCCTTAAAAAAGGGGGCTACACTCTGCGTCCGGCACTGGACGCCGAAGTCGCACCACGCAGAACCAGCCCCAACCGTTCCAGCCGAACCCGCATCGCTTTCGGCGAAACGGCGAACTCCCGCGCGAACGGATCAACGAACCGATCCAGCAAGCTTGTTTCCGATGCTTCCGCGTCGTCGAGATCCGGCCGATGATCTTCGACCGGCACGGCCTCGAGACCCAAGCGGATCGAGGTCTTGAGCGCTCGTGGCCGACCATCGGCGAAAGCGGCGATCCAGGCGGCGTGAACCAATCGCCGCGGCATCAGCAGACAGGAGGCGAAGATATCCGCCTGCAATTCCACCCGGGCCTTGGCCTCGCTTGATCTGCAGATCACCATGGCCTGCGGACTGTCCTCGACCGGCACGTTGCCGATGTCCTTGCCCATCAGCCCGCGATGCAGCCGCCAATGCCCGACTTCATGCGCGACCGTGAACCGATACCGGCCCTCCTTCGAGGGGTCCGCGTCCGGATCGAGAAATTCGTCCACCACGATCCGGCGCTGTGACAGAAAAATCGCGCCGATGATATCCGGCCCTTGGGCGAGGACAGAGTTCGGCGCACCAAATCTCCGGTGAAGATCGTCGAATTCGATCCCAAGTTTCAGATGCTTCTCGACAATGTCATCTATAGGGACCGGCGCTTGCAATCCACTGCCGCTCGCTTCGACGAACTCGTCGAGCAGCGCGTCAGCATCAGCTTCGATCCTGCCTTCTGAGAGATATGAGACCAATAGGCCCATTTCGCCTTCATCCTCATTTGCATCTTCGAAAATCTGGCTTGAAGCCGTCCGCTACCTGTCCTGCGCGCGCCGCGCCTGGCGGGCGAGCTTCAGCACGTCCTCGGCAGAAAGCCCCTTGGTGGTCCGCAGCAGCGCCGCGAGCTCGCGTGGCTGCTGTTTGATGATGTCGGAGAGGTCCGAGGCAACCTTGCCGGCGCGGGCTAGGAGTTCGTCGACGTCGCAGGCGATCACCTGCGCAATCGCCTTGACCTTGTCCTCTGCGGGCGGCGGGAACTCGTCGCGCTCGACCTTGGACAGATAAGTTGGGCTGACGCCGATCATCTTCGCCATTTCGCGAAGCCCAATCTCGCGCGCCTCGCGCTCCCGGCGCACGAACTCGCCGAACCGTTCCGTTGACATGCTTGCCACTCCCGCTGCCTGTTTAGGGTTGACTATACATCCGAAGCCCGCAGGGCTGTCAACTGATATCTAAACATTCGATGTTTGGCGCGGTTTCAGAATGGCCCGAATGTCGCGCATCCAGGCGAGCGTGCGCAGAAATTCCGGGCTGGGCGAAATGCAGAGATTCCGATAGGTTTCAAGAAACCGCAGCCAAATCCAAACATCTCCCGCCGATCACCCCGCTCCGCCCCGAACCAGTTCGTGGATGAATTGCAGCTTGTTCATGACGGGCTGGGAGAGCACGAAGGGGTATAGGTCCGGCTGGCCCATGCTGCGGTTGATGCCGTTGATGGCGACGGTGAGGGGTACCCAGGCCTCTACGAGTTCGTTGGCATTCGCGGCTGAATAGGGCTGGAAATCCACCTCCGCGGTGAGTTCGCCGGGGCGTGAGATGCGGGGGCGGATTTTGATGCCGTAGGCGCGGGCGGTTTCGAGCGCGTCGACCATGTGGAGGTAATGGGCGAAGGTTTCGGCGAAATCCTCCCAGGGGTGCGCGGTCGCGTAGGCGCTGATGCGGCTGATCTGCCAATCGGCCAGCGGGCAGTTGCCGTAATAGGCCTGAAGCGCCTGTCCGTAGTCGCGCCGTTCATCGCCGAAAAGCGCGCGGAAGCGGTGGATGCGCTCCGTGCCGGGCACGAGCCGGTCCCAGATGTAATGGCCGACTTCATGGCGGAAATGGCCGAGCAGCGTGCGGTAGGGCTCGTTCATCGAAGCGCGTCGGCGTTCGCGTTCGGCGTCGTCGGCTTCGGTGATGTTGATGGTGATCAGGCCGTCGTCGTGGCCGGTGAGAACGGGCTCGGTCAGGCCGTTCGGTGCGGTCGTATCGGCGAGGAAATCGAAAGCGAGCCCGCGCTCGGGGTCTTCCGTGCGGTCGGGGATCGGCAGGCGCCAGCGCATCAGCGAATAGAAGAGGTGGTGCTTGGCGACCTCCATCTTCCGCCAGTTCGTTAGATTTTCGGCAAGCGTGAGGTCGGGAACCATGCGGTTGTGCCGGCAGGCTTCGCAGAGCCTGCGGCCGGTTTCAGCGGGCACCAGCCAGTTGCAGGCATCGAAGCCGGCGTTGTCGCAGAAGATATAGGGGCGGCCGGGATCGGCGAGTGCGGTCCAGCTATCGCCCTTCGGCTCCACGGCCGTTACATCGAACCGATCGGGCAGATAGCCCAGCCGATGGTTGCAGACCACACAGACCGTATTATCAAAATGAACGGCGTTGCCGCAAAACTGGCACTCGAAAAGCTTCATGGACTATCACCTCTCTCTGGGGAACGGCGAAGTCCAGAGGTTTGTTTCAGCTTAGCCCCTCGGCATCGGGGGCCGGGTTATGTTAGTGACGGGATGAGGAAATCCTGATGCGCTTGGTTTGACTGCCCGCGCTTACCGACCCCCGATAGGGATAGGCCCCATGCTGAAGAAGACACAAGGAGCCGCCACCGAACGCGGCCCGGAAACGCCCTCGACAAACCACGGCCGCAATGAGGGCACGGACCTGCACCCCGATTGGTTCGAGGGGGTCCAGGTGAACCTCAGCGCCGCCGAGCGCCGCGCCGCGAGCCTTCCGACACGCCGGTCGGTGAAGAAAGAGTATCAGGCCGCGTGGCTGGTGAAGGCACTGACCTGCATCGACCTTACCACGCTGGCGGGCGACGACACGCCCGGCCGCGTGCACCGGCTGGCCATGAAGGCCCGGCGGCCGCTGCGCGACGACATCGTGGAGGCGCTTGGCCTTGCCGATAGCCCGCCGAAGGTGGGTGCCGTTTGCGTTTATCCTACCATGGTGGCAACGGCGGTGAAGGCGCTGGCCGGTTCGGGCATTCCCGTTGCATCGGTCGCCACCGGCTTTCCCTCCGGCCTGACACCGCTGCCGCAGCGGCTGGATGAAATCCGCTATGCGGTGGACGAGGGCGCGGCCGAGATCGACATCGTGATCACGCGCGCGCATGTGCTAACGCAGAACTGGAAAGCGCTCTACGACGAGGTGAGCGCGATGCGCGAGGCCTGCGGGGCGGCTCACCTCAAGGCCATCCTCGGCACCGGCGATCTGCGCACGCTGCGCAATGTCTATAAGGCCAGCATGGTGGCGATGCAGGCGGGGGCGGATTTCATCAAGACCTCCACCGGCAAGGAAGACGTGAACGCCACGCTGCCCGTCAGCCTCGTGATGGTGCGGGCGCTGCGCGACTATGGCGAGCGCACGGGCGAGCGCGTCGGCTTCAAGCCGGCCGGCGGCCTTCGCACCGCCAAGGACGCGATCAACTGGCTTGTGCTGATGAAGGAAGAGCTGGGCGCGCCGTGGCTGGAGCCGGATCTTTTCCGGCTTGGGGCGAGCGCCATGCTGGCCGATATCGAGCGCCAGCTCGAACATTACATCACGGGGCGCTATGCCTCGACGACCCGCCACGCGATGGCTTGAGAGACACCCGATGGCGCACATCAAGGACATTCTCCGCTCCATGGAATACGGCCCCTCGCCGGAGGCCAGCGACACGGTTCGCGCTTGGCTCGCCGCCCATTCCGAAGGCTTCGGCCACTTCATCGACGGCGCTTTCGTGGCCTCGACCGGCGGCGCAAGCTTCGAGGTTCGCGACCCCGCCCGCGATCAGCCGCTCGCCCGTGTGGCGGAAGGCACGGCGGAAGATGTGGATGCGGCGGTTGCCGCCGCGCGCCGGGCTTATGGCGGTTGGTCGAAGACGCCGGGCCATATCCGCGCGCGGCATCTCTATGCGCTTGCCCGGATGGTGCAGAAGCGTGAGCGGTTCCTGGCGGTGCTGGAATCGATCGACAACGGCAAGCCGATCCGGGAATCCCGCGACATCGACATTCCGCTCGTCGTCCGGCATTTCTATCACCACGCCGGTTGGGCGGAATTGGTCGAGAGCGAATTCCCCGACCATAAGCCTGTCGGGGTCTGCGGACAGATCATTCCGTGGAATTTCCCGCTCTTGATGCTGGCCTGGAAGATCGCGCCGGCGCTTGCGGCTGGAAACACCGTGGTGCTGAAGCCGGCGGAATTCACGCCGCTGACGGCGATCGCCTTCGCTGAAATCTGCCGGGAAGCCGGTCTGCCGCCGGGCGTCGTGAATATCGTCACCGGCGATGGTGCGGCGGGCGCGGCGCTGGTGGCGCATCCGGGCGTTGACAAGATCGCTTTCACGGGCTCGACGGAGGTCGGCCGCCTTATTCGTGAAGCGACGGCGGGATCGGGAAAGAAACTCAGCCTGGAGCTGGGCGGAAAATCGCCGTTCATCGTGTTCGAAGACGCCGATCTCGACGCAGCGGTCGAGGGCGTCGTGGATGCGATCTGGTTCAACCAGGGGCAGGTTTGCTGTGCCGGCTCGCGCTTGCTGGTGCAGGAGGGCATCGCGGAGCGGTTCTATGCCAAGCTGCGTGCGCGCATGGAGACGTTGCGCGTCGGCGATCCCTTGGACAAATCCGTCGATATCGGGGCGATCGTGGCGCCGGTTCAGTTGGAGCGGATCCGGGCGCTGGTTGAAACCGGCAAGGCGGAAGGCGGCACGCTTTGGCAGCCCTCAACGCCGGTTCCCCGCACGGGCTGCTATTTCCCGCCGAGCCTTTTCACCGATGTCGAGCCGGCATCAACCGTTGCGGAGGTGGAGATTTTCGGGCCGGTCGCGGTGGCGATGACGTTCCGGACGCCGGGCGAGGCACTGGAGCTGGCCAACAACACCCGCTACGGCCTCGCCGCTTCCATCTGGTCGGAGAACATCAACCTCGCGCTTGATACGGCGGCGCGGGTGAAGGCGGGTGTGGTCTGGATCAACTGCACGAACATGTTCGATGCGGCAGCCGGATTCGGCGGCTACCGGGAAAGCGGCTTCGGTCGCGAGGGCGGCCGCGAAGGGCTGACCGAGTATCTCGTGCCGATCTGGGAGAAAGCATCACCCCTTTCGCATAATTCTGCCACCGTCGATTTCACGACTACACCCGCCGAAGCCGGAATTGCCAATCCGGGGGACGAACCCGAGGTGGACCGCACCGCCAAGCTTTACATCGGCGGCAAGCAGGCCCGGCCGGACAGCGGCTATAGCTACACCGTGCGAAATGCCGCCGGGTCGCCGGTCGGCCAAGCCGGGCTCGGCAACCGGAAAGATATCCGCAATGCCGTGGAAGCGGCTGCGAAGGCGGGCGGCTGGAGCGGCGTGACGGCCCATAACCGGGCGCAGGTGCTCTATTACGTCGCCGAGAACCTTTACGCCCGCCACGCCGAGTTCGAAGCGCGCCTCTGCTCCGTCGTCGGCGTGTCGCCGGAGGCGGCAGCGGCGGAGGTGGCGGCAGCGGTTCGCCGCACCTTCTGGTATGCCGCTTGGGCGGACAAGTTCGACGGCGCGGTTCATGCCACGAAGACCCGCAACGTCACGCTCGCCATGAACGAGCCCTGGGGCGTGATGGGCATCCTTTGCCCGGATGAGGCCCCGCTTTTGGGCTTTGTTTCGCTGGTGATGCCGGCGATTGCGATGGGCAACCGGGTGGTGGCGGTGCCGTCGCCCTCCCATCCGCTGCTCGCGACGGACTTCTACCAGATCCTCGACACATCCGACGTTCCGGCCGGCGTGGTCAACATCGTCACCGGCGAGCGCGATGGTCTGGCCAAGACGCTGGCCGATCACGATGAGGTTGCGGCGCTTTGGTATGTCGGTTCGGCGGCAGGCAGCGCGGCGGCCGAACGGGCATCGGCCGGCAATCTCAAAGCCACCTGGGTGAACAAGGGCCGGCTCCGCGATTGGGCCTCCGACCGCGAAGGGCAGGGCAGAGACTATCTGCGCCGCGCCGTTCAGGTTAAGAATATTTGGATTCCTTATGGGGAGTAACAAATCTCCTATTAATAAAAGTAGATTAAGTCATATCCCGACTAGGGAATTGATCGTTTATATGTAGTAATCATAAGAGCGAGACCATTTCACCAGTCTTCATCCAAGATCATGTAATTCGTGAAGGACGCGAGACGAACATGACAGGTCGCATTCGCAAGGCCGTATTTCCAGTCGCCGGACTCGGCACCCGCTTTCTGCCGGCCACAAAAGCCGTTCCGAAAGAAATGATGACAGTCGTGGACCGTCCAGCGCTGCAATATGTGGTCGACGAAGCCAAGGCGGCCGGCATCGAGCATTTCGTGTTCGTGACAGGTCGCGGCAAGGCGGTGATCGAAGACCACTTCGATTTGGCCTACGAGCTTGAAGACACGCTGCGCTCGCGCGGCAAGGTGGAGGTCCTCGATACGCTGCGGCGCGATCTTCCGACCGCCGGATCCGCGAGCTTCACCCGCCAGCAGGCTCCGCTCGGTCTTGGCCACGCGGTCTGGTGCGCGCGCGATATCGTGGGCGACGAGCCCTTCGCGGTGCTGTTGCCCGACATGCTCATGCGCCATCACACGCCTTGCCTGAAGAGCATGGTGGACGCCTATGAGACGACGGGCGGCAACATCATTTCGCTTGAAGCCTGCGATCCCTCGCAGACCTCGTCCTACGGCGTCGTCGCGCTAGGTAAGACGCTGTCGGACGACGTGCACGAGGTGACCGGCATGGTGGAAAAGCCGAGGCCCGAGGACGCGCCGTCGAACCTCTTCATCTCCGGCCGCTATATACTGCAGCCGGATATCTTCAAGCTTCTGGAAACGCAGGAACGCGGCGCCGGCGGCGAGATCCAGCTCACCGATGCCATGCTCCGCCTTCAGAAGACGAACCCGTTCTATGGCGTGCGCTTCCGCGGCGTGACCTACGACACCGGCACCAAACTCGGTTTCCTCCAAGCCAATATCGCCTATGCGCTGGACCGGACGGATATTCATCCCGACATCCGGGGCGAGGTCGAGCGCGAATTGAAGCGCTGATCCGCTGCGAGGCGAGACCAAGAAAACGGCCGGAGCACTCGTGTGCTCCGGCCGTTTTCATGTTCAGATTTCAGGCGGGACTGAATAAGCCCCGCCTGAAACCATCGATCACTGCTTGGCGTCGGCCCAGCTCTTGACCAGTTCGTCGTAGTTGACGGTGATCGGCTGTTCCTTTTCGTTCTCGATCTTGGCCTGCGGAGCGAGCGTACCCTCGGCGGCCGCCTTGGCGGTCCAGGTTGCGAGGTCGGCTTCTTCGTTCAGCTTGGGACCGATATCGCCCTGCACGCCGGCGCGTTCGAGGCGCTCAAGCACCTTTTCCTGCTCGGCGCAGAGGGAGTCCATGGCTTCCTGAGCGGTCTTGGCGCCCGAAGACGCATCGCCGATCGCCTGCCACCACAGCTGCGCCAGCTTCGGGTAATCCGGAACGTTGGTGCCCGTCGGGGTCCACTGCACGCGCGCCGGCGAGCGGTAGAATTCGACGAGACCGCCAAGCTGGGGCGCCCGATCGGTGAAGCTCTGGTGACGGATCGTCGATTCGCGGATGAAGGTCAGGCCAACCTGGCTCTTCTTCACGTCCACGGTCTTCGAGGTCACGAACTGCGCGTAGAGCCAAGCGGCCTTCGCACGGTCATCAGGGGTCGACTTCAGGAGCGTCCAGGAACCGGCGTCCTGGTAGCCGAGCTTCATGCCTTCCTTCCAGTAGACGCCATGCGGCGAGGGGGCCATGCGCCACTTGGGCGTGCCGTCCTCGTTCATGACGGGAAGGCCGGGCTTCACCATGTCGGCGGTGAAGGCGGTGTACCAGAAGATCTGCTGGGCGATGTTGCCCTGGGCAGGAACCGGGCCCGATTCGCCGAAGGTCATGCCCTGCGCTTCCGGAGGGGCGTAGGCCTTCAGCCAAGTCAGGTACTTCTCGATGGAGTAAACAGCCGCCGGGCCGTTGGTGTCGCCGCCGCGCGCAACGCACGAGCCGACCGGACGGTCGTTGGCGTCGACGCGGATGCCCCATTCGTCAACGGGCTTGCCGTTCGGAATGCCCTTGTCGCCGTTTCCGGCCATCGAGAGCCAAGCGTCCGTGAAGCGCCAGCCGAGCGAGGGGTCTTTCTTGCCATAGTCCATATGGCCGTAGACCTTCTTGCCGTCGATTTCACGGCCGGTGAAGAACTCGGCGATGTCTTCGTAGGCAGACCAGTTGACCGGCACACCGAGATCGTAGCCATACTTCGCCTTGAAGTCGGCCTTGTTCTTTTCGTCGTTGAACCAGTCATACCGGAACCAGTAAAGGTTCGCGAACTGCTGGTCGGGGAGCTGGTAAAGCTTGCCGTCCGGAGCGGTGGTGAAGGACTTGCCGACGAAATCGTCGATGTCCAGGCCCGGATTGGTGACGTCCTTGCCTTCGTTCGCCATCCAGTCCGTGAGATTGCGGGCCTGCTGATAGCGCCAATGGGTGCCGATCAGGTCCGAATCGTTGATGTAGGCGTCATAGATGTTCTCGCCGGACTGCATCTGAGTCTGGAGCTTTTCGACGACGTCGCCTTCACCGATCAGGTCGTGGGTGACGTTGATGCCGGTGATCTCGCTGAAAGCCTTGGCGAGGGTCTTCGATTCATACTCGTGGGTCGTGATGGTTTCCGAGACGACCTTGATATCCATGCCCTTGAAGGGCTCGGCCGCCTTGATGAACCACTGCAGCTCTGCGAGTTGTTCTTCCTTGGACAGGGCCGACGGCTGGAATTCGCTGTCGATCCACTTCTTGGCGGCTTCCTCATCCGCAAAAGCCGGCGCCCCGAGCGCAACAAGTGCACCGATGGCAGCCGTGGCAAATAATGCACGACGCATTGCTATCCTCCCGTTAAGCCCGATTGATTTCGGGCGTTACCTTCGTTTCCGGCCCGACGTGTTGTGTCGGTTCGGCTTCTTTCAAGGCGTCGGTCGCAAAGAACGAACCTCTCTGTCGAACAACGCCTGGAACACGCAGCGGATGCTTCACACCAGCTTAAAAACCGCAAAAGCGTAGGCGCACGAGAGTGCGAGCGCCCACCAAAGGTCTGGGCCGACCAGCCCAAGCCACGCAAGATGAATGAAGGCGCTGCCGAGCAGCGACACGAACAGGCGATCCCCCCGCGTCGTTTCGAAGCGGAGAATACCAACTCTGGGGTGGCCGCCGGGTGCGGCATATTCCCAGACGCCCATGCCCACGAGCAGCGCGAAGATCGTCAGGAAGAAAATGGCGGTCGGCCAAGTCCAGGCCATCCAGGAGAAGTCCATCAAACCCTCCCCAGGGCGAAGCCCTTGGCGATGTAGTTGCGCACAAAGTAGATCACGAGCGCGCCCGGAATGATCGTCAGCACGCCCGCCGCCGCCAGCACGCCCCAGTCGAGCCCGGAGGCGGAGACGGTGCGCGTCATGATTGCGGCGATCGGCTTGGCATCGGTGGTCGTCAACGTGCGCGCGATCAAAAGCTCCACCCATGAGAACATGAAGCAGAAGAACGCGGCGACGCCGATGCCACTTGCGATCAGCGGCATGAAGATCTTCACGAAAAAGCGCGGGAAGGAATAGCCGTCGATATAGGCGGTTTCGTCGATTTCCTTCGGCACGCCCGACATGAAGCCTTCCAGGATCCACACCGCCAGCGGCACGTTGAAGAGGCAATGCGCGATCGCCACCGCGATATGCGTGTCGATCAAGCCGAAAGACGAATAGAGCTGGAAGAAGGGCAGGGCGAACACCGCCGGCGGCGCCATCCGGTTCGTCAACAGCCAGAAGAACAGGTGCTTGTCGCCCAGAAACCGGTAGCGCGAGAAGGCGTAGGCGGCCGGAAGCGCCACGGACACGGAAATGACCGTGTTCATCACCACATATTGGATCGAGTTGATATAGCCCTTGTACCACGAGGGATCGGTGAAGATCACCATGTAGTTCCGGATCGTGGGATCGGCCGGCCACAAGGTGAACACGGAGAGGATCTCCTCGTTCGTCTTGAAGCTCATGTTCACGAGCCAGTAGATCGGCAGCAACAGGAACAGGATGTAGAGGGTTGGAACGAGCCAGGACAGGCGGGCGAGGCCGTCCGACCGGGCTCTCCCAAGGAATGCAGCCTTCGCGGCGGGGGGCGCGACGGAGGTGCGAGAAAGGGTGGTGGCGTTGCTTGTCATGTCCGTCACCGCTTTTCCTGCCCGGCCTGGGTCATAACCGTGTAGAAGACCCAGGACATAGCCAAGATGATCAGGAAGTATATGATCGACATGGCGGCTGCCGGGCCAAGATCGAACTGACCGACCGCCATCTTCACAAGATCGATCGAGAGGAACGTCGTGGAGTTGCCAGGTCCCCCGCCGGTGACCACGAAGGGCTCGGTGTAGATCATGAAGCTATCCATGAACCGGAGCAGAACCGCGATCAAAAGAACACGGTTCATCTTCGGAAGCTGGATGTAGCGGAACACCGACCACCGCGACGCCCCGTCGATTTTCGCGGCCTGATAATAGGCGTCGGGGATCGAGACGAGCCCGGCATAGCAGAGCAGCACGACGAGGCTGGTCCAATGCCACACGTCCATGATGATGATCGTCACCCAGGCATCGACGGGGTCTTGCACGTAGTTGTAGTCGAGCCCGAGCGCTTCGAGCGAATGGCCGAGAAGCCCGATATCCACACGCCCGAACACCTGCCAGATCGTGCCGACAACGTTCCACGGAATCAGCAGCGGCAGCGACATGAGCACGAGGCAGACCGGCACGCCCCAGCCTTTTCGCGGCATGGCGAGCGCGATGGCGATGCCAAGCGGAATCTCGATCGCGAGAATGATGGCCGAGAAGGCAAGATTGCGGAACAGGGCGGCGTGGAACCGGGACGATGCCAGCGTTTCCTCGAACCATTCGGTGCCCGCCCAGAAGAACTGGTTGTTGCCGAAGGTGTCCTGAACGGAATAGTTCACCACGGTCATGAGCGGGATGACGGCCGAGATCGCGACGAGCACGACCATCGGAAGCACCATGAACCAGGCCTTGTTGTTCCAGGTCTTTTCCATGGCGTCAGGCTCCGCTTTCAGCTTCGACGAGGTGGCTGTCAACGTAGACGTTCAAATGGGCGGGATCGAACACGGCGCGCGGACTTTCCGGGATCGCCACGCCTTCTTTCACCACCGCGTTGAAGGCGAGATCGCCGAGATGTGCCCGCACGATCTTGTAGCGGCCGACATCCTCGACCGCTTTGACCTTGATCGGGAGGCCCTCGGCGCCATCGACGAGACGAACGAACTCCGGCCGCACGCCGAGTTCGACACGCCCGCTTGCCGGCCGGTAGCTGTGGGGGAGGGGGATGACATGCCCGCCGACATGTGCCTCGCGGCCCGCGATCGCGGCGGGCATGACGTTCATGCCCGGCGAGCCGATGAAATAGCCAACGAAGGTGTGACGCGGCCGCTCGAACAACTCACTCGGGGTCCCGATCTGCACGACTTCACCCTCGTACATCACAACCACCTTATCGGCGAAGGTCAACGCCTCCGTCTGGTCATGGGTGACGTAGATCATCGTGAAGCCGAAACGCTTATGCAGAAGCTTCAACTGCGAGCGCAGCTGCCACTTCATGTGCGGATCGATGACGGTCAGCGGTTCATCGAACAGGATCGCGTTGACGTCCTGACGGACGAGGCCGCGGCCGAGCGAAATCTTTTGCTTTTCATCCGCCGTCAATCCGCGTGCCCGGCGCGCGAGCTTCGGCGTGAGGCCGATCATCTCGGCCGTTTCGCGAACCGCCTTGTCCACTGCCGCCTCTGGCACATGCCGGTTGCGCAGCGGAAAGGCGAGATTGTCGTAAACGGTCATGGTGTCGTAGATGACCGGGAACTGAAACACCTGCGCGATATTCCGCGCTTCGGTGGGCAGCCGGGTCACATCTTCACCGCCGAATAGAATGCGGCCGGCGGAGGGCACGATCAGCCCGGAGATCACGTTCAAAAGCGTGGTCTTGCCGCAGCCGGAGGGCCCGAGCAGCGCATAGGCGCCGCCATCTTCCCAGGTGTGATGCACTTCCTTCAGCGCATAGTCCTGCGGTCCCCTCGGATTGGGCCGGTAGGCATGGGCGATGTGATCAAGGTCGATGCGCGCCATGTCCGTTTCCTCAGGCTGCGACGTCGAGCAGCGGCTCTGCCGCCAGCCGACCGGCTTCGTCGAATACGAACAGGCGCTCTGGATCGATATGCACCGTGATGTTGTCCTCCACGTCGAGCATTCGCACGCCGTGGGCGAGGGCCACCCAGCGGGTATCGGCAACGTCGACGTGCACGAAGCTTTCCGAGCCGGTGATTTCCGTGACCGCGACCCGCGCCGGCGTCGCGAAGGTCGCGGCGGGGCTTGGATCGAGGAACAGATGATGCGGCCTGAAGGCGACGGTGTACCGGCCGTCGCGCAGGCCCCGATGCGACCCCGCGACCGGGATCGTCACCCCATGCGCGTTGACGAAAGCGTCGCCACGCTTTTCCACGCCGAGGGTGTTGAGCGGCGGATCGGAAAAGGTTTCCGCCGTGATGAGATCGACCGGGCGGTTGAACACGTCGATTGTGGGCCCGATCTGGGTCACCCGGCCTTGCGAAAGGGTCGCGGTGTATCCGCCCAGCAGCAGGGCTTCGGTCGGCTCGGTCGTGGCGTAGACGAAGATCGCGCCGGTTTCGGCGAAGATACGCGGCAGTTCGGCCCGCAGTTCCTCGCGCAGCTTGTAATCGAGATTGGCGAGCGGCTCGTCGAGGAGAACGAGGCTCGCCCCCTTCACTATCGCCCGAGCCAGCGCGGTGCGCTGCTGCTGGCCGCCGGAAAGCTCCAGCGGTGTCTTGGTCAGTTGGTTGGTGAGGCGCAACAACTCGGCTGCGTTGCGGACCTTCGTGTCGATGGTTTTGCTGTCGGTGCCGATCACGCGCAAAGGCGAGGCGATGTTTTCGTAAACGGTGAGCGTGGGATAGTTGATGAACTGCTGGTAGACCATCGCCACGCCGCGCTTCTGCACGGGCACGCCGACGACACTGACCCCATCGATCCGGATGTCACCCGATGTCGGTCGATCAAGCCCGGCCATCAGCCGCATCAGCGATGTCTTGCCGGCGAGCGTAGGCCCGAGGAGAACGTTGAGTGTTCCCTTCTCAAGCTTCATGTTCACGTCGGCAATGTGGGTTTCCGCCCCCACCGTCTTCGTGACGTTGATGAGTTCCAGCATGCCACTCCCCCTCTCCGCCGCCTCATCCCCTCCAGGATCGGCGCCAGACCGTCCAATCGACGACCCTCCTCAAGGTCGTCGTCGTGGCGCACCGCTAACGCGCCGCGCTTAACTCCTGCCTTGCCGCACCGCCCAGATAAGCTTCGAGATCGGCTACCTGGTCCGGCGTCAGCCGTAGGCCCAGCTTGGACCGCCGCCATAGAATGTCTGCCGTCGTGCGGGCCCATTCCCGGTCCATGAGATAACGCACCTCCGCCTCCCGCAAACCTCCGCCGAAATCCCGGCCCAGATCCGCGTCCGTCTGAGCCGAGCCCAGAATCACGCGCGTTGCCGTACCGTAGGCCCGCACCAGCCGCCGGATCAGCGCCGGCGAGATCTGAGGATGCGCTATTTGTAGCGCCGCGACCAGATTATCGAAGCCTTGAACAGGAAAATCGCCGCCGGCCAGAGTGGCGGAAGACGACCAACGCGGCCCGCGCGCGCCCAGAACGGCCTCGATCTTTTCCATCACGCTTTCAGAAAGGCGCCGATAGGTTGTGATCTTGCCGCCGAACACGTTGATGAGCTTCGGCTCGGCCGCCTCGCCCTCCAGCTTCAAGACATAATCGCGGGTTGCCTCCTGCGCCTTCGACGCCCCGTCGTCATAAAGCGGCCGAACGCCGGAATAGGTCCAGACGATATCGTCGCGCTCGATCGGTGTTGTGAAATACTCTGACGCCGCGTTCAGCAGATAGGTGATCTCGCCGTCGGTGATCGCCACTTTGGCCGGATCGCCTTTGTAATCCTGGTCCGTGGTGCCGATCAGCGTGAAATCGGTTTCATAGGGGATCGCGAAGATGATCCGCCCGTCGGCGTTCTGGAAGATGTAAGCGCGGTCGTGCTCGAAGACGCGCCGCACGACGATGTGCGAGCCTTGGACAAGCCGCACATTATTCGCGTCGTTCCGTCCGAGCGGGCCCCGCATGACCTGATCGACCCACGGTCCGGCCGCATTTACCACCAAAGCGGCGGTCACGTCGCGGCGCGCGCCGGTGTCGCGGTCTTCGAGCGTCACCGTCCAAACGTCGCCGGTGCGGCGCAGGCCCGTGACGCGGGTTCGCGTCAAAATGGTCGCACCACGGTCGGCGGCATCGCGGGCGTTCAGCACGACCAAACGCGAATCTTCCACCCAGCAATCGGAATACTCAAATCCGCGTGCAAACCCGCCTTTGAGCGGCAAGCCTGTGGGATCGCGCTGAAGGTCCAGTGTTTTCGTCGCCGGAAGCAGCTTTCGGCCGCCAAGATGGTCGTAGATGAAGAGCCCGAGGCGCAGCAGCCAAGCGGGCCTCAACCCTTTGTGGTGGGGCAGCACGAAGCGAAGCGGCCATATGATGTGCGGAGCCATGCGCCACAGCACCTCACGCTCCTGCAACGCCTCGCGCACGAGCCGGAACTTATAATGTTCGAGGTAGCGAAGGCCGCCGTGGATGAGCTTTGTCGACCAAGAGGACGTGCCGGACGCGAGATCGTCCTGCTCGGCAAGCAGCACGCGGAAACCACGCCCTACGGCATCGCGGGCGACCCCGCAGCCATTGATGCCGCCTCCAATGACCAACACGTCAACATCAGGCATCGATCGTCAGCTCCATTCCGCGTTGCAAAATCATCTCGCAGCGCAACATTCTGGTTTCGTTTTTGACGCTAACCGCAACTTAAACGAAATTCCTGGCGCGTCAATTGAAGCTCACGCCATGAAGTTCGGTTTGCCGGCAGGGCGGTATCAATTTCTTTGGCTGATGTGGTTGACGCGGGCATCGCCATCGCTTAGATCAACGCTCCCCAAGACGGTTCGGCTTCAGGCCGCCTCGTCCTCTGGCAAGAGATATTGATCGCCGCTAGCGGCGACCTGATGTTTCAACCTGCAAGACAAGCAGTTCTGGAAAGTGCGCTTCTCAAAGGGTTCGCCCTGAGATGGCGTGATCTTCAGTCGGTTTGGCAAACAGGTAAGGCGCTGTCGAGCTTGACATGACCATGTCACATAGGTAGACGAGCGCCTCGGGTTGCAAAGGCAGTGTGTCAGAAATCCGCGTCAAGTTCGAAGTTCTGCAAAGATATTCGGACAGCGTTGAAAAAGGTCTTGACGGTTAGTCGTCGGGTTCTTAAGTAAACGGAAGAAGCGAGGAAATGGTTTTCCTCTGATCTTTCGGCCGGGATCTTTCCAGAATATGGAAAGCAGTTCCGGTGGCTCTGAAGGGGTTGACGAGCAGTCGTCGCCGTCTTATATGAGCGTCCGGTCTCGAGGTTTGGTTCGTTCCTGACCTCTGTTCTTTGACAAGTTGATAATGAGAAGAAAGAGAAACGTGGGCGGCGGGTTGTTTGCTTATGGTTCGGGTTGGC
>JBHYDC010000032.1:0-25568 GCA_051861205.1 Oharaeibacter sp. | reverse complement strand
TCCCGCGGGTCTCATGCGCGCACCAAGGTGGCCGACTTTTGCGCCGCCGCGTGGCTGGTTTTTACTCCGCCGTTGACATCACCGACACGGAAAGCTATTTCGTATCAGAAGCTTCGGTCTACCGCCTGCAGAAGGCCCATGACCTGATCACCTCGCCAGCCTATATCGTCATCAAGGCCAATGACGAGTTCAAGGACAAGACGACCCGGCCGAACGAGATGTGGCAAACCGACTTCACCTATCTGAAGGTCATCGGCTGGGGCTGGTTTTATCTTTCGACCATCCTCGACGACTTCTCGCGATACATCATCGCCTGGAAGCTATGCACCAGTATGAAAGTCGATAATGTCACCGACACGCTCGACCTGGTGCTGGCAGCCTCAGGCTGCGACAAGGTCAAAGTCGAACACCGGCCGCGCCTGCTGTCCGACAACGGCCCGTGTTACATCGCCTCTGATCTCGGTGAATGGCTGGAGACATACAAGATCGATCAGGTTCACGGCGCTCCCGGCCATCCGCAGACACAAGGGAAAATCGAACGCTGGCATCAGACGTTGAAGAACCGCATCCTCCTCGAAAACTACTTCTTCAAGGAGGACCTCGAAGCCCAGATCGCGGCCTTCATCGAGCACTACAATCATCGCCGATACCACGAGAGCCTCGACAATCTCACCCCGGCCGACGTCTACTTCGGACGCGGCCAGACCATCCTGATCGAACGCGAAAGGATCAAACGAGACACCATCAAAAAGCGCCGCTTGAACCACCAAGCCAAAGCGGCTTAAATCGACCCGCAAACCGAGCCGCAAACTCCACTCTTCCAGAGCCCAAAAAGTCTCAAATCATTCGACGACGGACAGGGCTTCTAACCATCGATAAGTAATCCTTATCGAATGTGATATGGTCAACCTATTGACCAATATTGGTATTGCTACTAGTCTGTGCCGTGAACGCAAGCGTGACGAAGGAATTGCCATGACCGTTACCGTAAAGGTCGCCGAAGCGAAAACGCACCTGTCTGAACTGCTGGCTCGCGTCGAGGCCGGCGAGGACTTCATCATCGCCCGTGGTAATGATCCGGTTGCGCGTCTGGTGGCCATGGACGAACGGCGTCAGCGTCTGGCGGCGATTGAAGCGGTGCGGGCTCTTCGCATGCAGGCCAGGCCCGTCACCCATGAGGAAATTCAGGAATGGAAGCAGGAAGGGCGTCGCTGATGGCCTTTGTCGTTGATGCCTCGATCGCTGGCGCGTGGCTGCTGCCGGACGAGGAAAACACAACCGCCGAACTGGCAATGACCCGCATGATAGAGGAAGACGCGGTGGCGCCAGACCTGCTTCGCCATGAGATCCGCAGCATTCTCCTGAGCGCCGAAAAACGCGAGCGTATCTCGGCTGATTTTGTTCATTCGGCGCTGGCACGGTTTCGCGGCCTACCATTACAACTGAGCGGCCCCGGCGACGACACGGAAGTGGTGCGTTTGTCCCGGAAATACCGCCTTAGCGCTTACGACGCCGCCTACTTCGCACTTGCACTGCTGGAACAACTCCCTCTTGCCACGCTCGACCGCCGACTGGCAGAAGCGGCCCGCGCAGAAGGTGTGGCGGTGTTTGGACCCTCCGAGCATGAGCATTGATTATCCTACGGAGCTCTCGGGCCGCATAGCAGCACTCGACACGATTGCCGCCGTTCTGCCCATGGACCGACGGGATGAGCTGGCGGAACTGCTGACCAATCAGGACATCGAAACCCTTCGCCATCTCGTCAATGAGGGCATGGGTGCCAACACGCTGCGAGCGCTGACCTCAGATCTTGCTTACCTGCAGGCCTGGTCGCTGGCGGCGACCGGACGCTCCCTTCCCTGGCCGGCACCCGAAGCGCTCCTTCTCAAATTCGTCGCGCACCACCTGTGGGATTCGGAAAAGCGTCTAACGGATCCGGATCACGGCATACCAGCTGACGTCGAGGACAAACTTCGCCTCCAGGGGTTTCTCCGGTCATCCGGGCCCCATGCACCCGATACCGTCCGCCGGCGGCTCGCCACCTGGTCAACCCTGACCAAGTGGCGCGGGCATGTTGGAGCTTTTACCTCCCCTGCTCTCAAGTCCGCTATCCGGCTGGCAGTGCGTGCTACGCCACGCCCCAAACGACGCAAGAGCGCCAAGGCGGTGACAGGCGATGTCCTTTCGAAGCTCATCGGCACGTGCCTGACCAACAATCTGCGCGATGTCAGGGACAAGGCAATCCTGATGGTCGCTTTTGCCTCCGGTGGGAGGCGTCGCAGCGAAGTTGCGGGGTTGCGGAAGGAGCAACTGGCTACAGAAGCGCCTATCCACCTTGATGGCGCCCCTCCCCTGCCCTCGCTGTCCATTCACCTGGGACGCACCAAGACCAGCGGCGCGGACAATGATGAGGTCGTCTACCTCACCGGCCGGCCCGTTGACGCGCTGAATGCCTGGCTCGCGCTTGCCAGGATCGAAAGCGGCAGTGTGTTCCGGGCGATCGATCGCTGGGGCAATGTCTCGCAGCGTGCCCTTGATCCGAAGGCCATCAACGACATCGTCAAGCAGCGGGCCGAAATGGCCGGTCTCGATCCGAACAACTTCTCAGCCCACGGCCTGCGGTCGGGTTATCTCACGGAAGCGGCCAATCGCGGCATTCCTTTGCCTGAGGCGATGGAGCAATCACGACACAGATCCGTCCAACAAGCTTCTGAATACTACAACAGCGCCACCAGGCGTAGTGGCAGGGCCGCAAGGCTGATGGATTGAAAAGCTCAAGAAAACTGGCGATGGCTGAATGGCTTAAACAAAGCAGTTTCCGACAAATCCGGGGCTGTTCAATAGGCAGGACACGTACTGCAGGTGTCCCGTCGTCAAGCGTCGCCACAATGGCCAGCACGAGCGCAGGGCGATCCATGTCCGCCTCCTGTCGTCCTTCCAGATGCTGCAAATGCCAAGATCAAGAATAGCGAAAAGCCCACCCGACCTTGGGTTCAGTCAGCAGCATTCTTGTCCATCAGCAGATCACCATTAAGATGATCCAAGCCCGGCTCCATTTTCGACGCCTCGACTGCGGCGAGTTCGTCGTCACTGATCGCACTCGTCAGATCGACCCGACGGTCTCGACGACGAAAGCCATCAGCGCCATGTCGAGCCGCGGTCCTGTCACGGTTGAGAAAAGCGCCATTTTGCCGTTCCCATAGGAAGCAAACCGCGCATCACGATGAGCAACGACAGCATCCGCAGCGATAGGCAGCTTACACCTCAACTGCAGATTGGCATTGCCCGAGGAGTGGTGGTCCCGTCCAGTTTTGAGGATCAAGGCCGCGTCATCGCTACGTCATACGCATGCGCTATCCACGATTCATTCGAATGAATCGTGGATAGCGCATGCAGAGAGACACCTGGCAAATCATCAAAGACCACCTGGCCGGTGACATCGCCTCCGGCAAACTTGCTCCCGGCGCGCGGTTGCCGACGGAGCCCGAGCTGTGCGAGGTCTTCGGTGTCGGCCGCCACTCGGTCCGGCGCGCAGTTTCGGCGCTCGCGGTCGAGGGCAAGCTCAGGGTGGAACAGGGGCGCGGCACCTTCGTCGAGGCGGCCCGGCTGATAAACTACCAGATCGGGCGCAGGACGCGTTTCCGCGAGAACCTGATAGGCCAGGGCTATAAGCCGTACGGAGAGCATCTTTCCTCCACGATCGTGCCGGCACCCGACCGTGTGGCCGAGGCGCTACGGATCGCTCGCGGGGCCGAGGTCCATCGGATCATGAGGCGCAGTCTGGCCGACGACATGCCGATCAATCTCGGCATCGCCTTTCATCCGGTCGCGCTCTTTCCCGATCTAGGCGCGCGCTGCGAGGCCGGCGTTTCCGTGACCGAGATCTATCGTGACCATGGGGTCACGGACTATTTCCGCAAGAGCACCACGATCTTCAGTCGCCGCGCCGAGCCGGAGGAATCCCGGCTGCTGCGGCAGCATCCGGATCATCCCGTTATGATCGTCACCAAGATCGACGTCGATGCCAAGGGTACGGCGCTGGGTTACTCCGAGGCGGTCTGGGCGGGCGACCGTGTCCAGTTTTCTTTCGACAGTCTCGATGACCCCTTCGTGGGCGAGGAAGGCAAGACCCCATGACAACACAGTTCCAGCATGCCGGTGCGCCGGGCGAAGACCACGCCCGCCGGCTCGAAACCCTTGCGCGCGCCGATACAGCCGCGCTGAAGGCCTTCGCGGAAGAGATTCTTCCACCGCTCGGCGTGATCGACGTCATCCAGAGCCGCACAGGGCTCGCGATGCTGCCGATGCGCGACACGGTAAAGGGCACGGACTTTCATCTCGGCGAGGTGTTGGTGGCGGAGGCGCATATCCGGCTCCGGTCCAACGGCACTGAAGGCTATGGCATGATCGTTGGCCGCGACCTCGAGCGCGCCATGGCAATGGCGATCGTGGACGCCGCCGGATCGATCGAAACCCTTGCCGCGCGCGTCAGCAACTTCGTGGAAGATGAGGCCTTGACGATCGTGGCAGTCGACACCGAGCGCCTTCGCGCGGTCGAGGCGACCCGCGTAGACATGGAGACCTTCTGATGGATGCCTCCGCCTTGATTGCTGTCCCCGTTCCAAACGACCTGGAGCGGCTTCACAATGCCACCTACGATGCCCTGATGTGGGCGCTCGCTCGCCCCGGCACAGTGCAGACACTGCCGCAGCTGGGATTGGAGGCCATCGTCGAAACGCTGGTTGACCGCGAATGTCGGGTCTTTTCGGGTCACAAGACGCTCCTGCCGCTGATCGCCTCGACCGGAGCGGCGATTACCGGCGCGCGCGACGCCGACCACGCCTTCCTCGATCTGGAAGCGGAGGCGGGCATTCGCAACCTGGCCGTCGTGCCCGCGGGCTCGCATCTCTATCCCGATGACGGCGCCACCGTGTTTTCAGGGGCGAGGATTGGCGAGGGACAAGGGCTTCGCCTGCGCGGCCCCGGCATCGAAACTTATGAGGATATCCGCCTCGGCGGCCTCAGGCCTGATGTTTGGACGCTTCGAGCGACGCGTTGCATCTACCCGACCGGGTTCGAACTCTTCTTCGTCGATGGAGACCGCGTTGTCGGTCTGCCACGCTCAACCACGGTGGAGGTGCTCTGATGGCCTATGTGGCAACTCGAGGCGGTGAACGCGCCATTGAACAGTCTGAACGGCTTTACCGCGCCGAAATGGGGACGATTGACATGGAGCGCGTCGCGGAAGTCCGCGACAGCCTGCCTTACCTGATCGACCGCGTGATGGGCGAGGCCTCGCTCTACGACCGTGATCTGGCGGCGCTTGCGCTCGCCCAGGCCGGCGGCGACCTCTACGAGGCGGTGCTCCTTCTGCGTGCCTGGCGAACCACCCAGCCGCGCCTTGCGATCGCCGAACCGGTGACGCAGGAAAGCCTTTTCACGCACCGCCGCATTTCCGCTGCCTTCAAGGATATTCCCGGCGGCCAGGTGCTCGGCCCGACGCTCGACTATTCACACCGATTGCTGGCGACCGGCGTGCTGGAAGGCCAGGTATTCAAGCCGGCCCCGGTCGAAGCTGCGGCAAGACCCGCTCCGGCGCGCCAGCCGTCGCTTGCCGCCTGGCAAAAAGCGCAAGGGCTGGTCGCCGACGTCGCCGCCAACGAAGTCGCCCGGGAAGACATTCCAGACCTCACCCGCGAGCCGCTTCTCTTTCCAGCAAAGCGCGCCCATACGCTGCAAAGCTTAGCCCGCGCCGACACCGGCGGTGTGCTGGCACTCGGCTATTCGGCGATGCGCGGCTATGGCAACGCGCATCCGACCGTCAACGAGCTGCGTCTTGCAGAAGCGGACGTGCGTGTGCGCCATCCGGCGGGTACGGTTTTCTCGGCTGGTCGCGTTCGCGTCTCGCAGGCGGAAGTCACGAGCAAAGGAAAAGGCGGCCAGCTTCAGCTCGGCTTCTGCGCCACACTCGGCTGGAACGAAATCAAGACCATCGCTGGCGCGACGCTGGATCTGAATTCTGCAGCGGCGGGCCAGAATTCACCCGTCAACGAGGAATTCTTCCTCTACCACACCGAACCCGTGGAAGCCTCGGGCTTCTGCATCCATTTCAAGCTGCCGCACTACGTCACCTTCCAGTCTTCGCTCGACGCCCTGCGCGACGCGAAGAAGACGGCGGCCCCTGCCGGTGACGCCACGAAAACACCTAAGCCCGTGAAGGAGCCGGCATGAGCCTTTCCGCACTCACAAAGCCATGGGAAGCCTTCAGCTACGGCTTCCTCGATGCCTCGGCTAAGCGGGAGCTGCGCCGCAAGATGCTGAAGGCGATCGCCGTGCCTGGCTGCCAGATGCCCTATGCCAGCCGTGAGGTGCCGATCGCTCGCGGCTGGGGCACGGGCGGGCTGCAGGTGACGCTGACCCTGATCAAGCCCTCCTCCGTGATCAAGGTGATCGATCAGGGCGCCGACGACAGCGTCAACGCCGCCTCGATCCGCCGCTTCCTGGCGCGCGTGTCCGGCGCCGGCGAGACCTGGGACACGCAGGAGGCGACACTTGTTCAAAGCCGGCACCGTATCCCTGAGGAGAAACTTCGCGAGGATCAGATCCTCGTGCTGCAGGTGCCGAATCCCGAGCCATTGCGCCCGGTCGAGCCCAACATGTCGATCGCGCGCCAGATGCATGCAGACGCCGATTACGGCCGGCTGTGGCTCACGCTTTACGAGCAGATCGTACGTTCGGGTCGCATCATGCAGGGCGCGGCCTATCCTTCGCTGGTCAACGGCCGCCATGTCATGACCCCCTCGCCGATCCCGCGCTGGGATGTGCCGAAGCTCGATATGGCAAGGCACCTGACCTTCCTCTCGGCTGGGCGTGAAAAGCGGCTCTACGCCGTGCCGCCCTTCACGCGGGTCGAGCCGCTGGTCTTCTCCGACGTGTCCTACAAGGTCGAGGACCATGCCGCCCTCACCTGCCATCGCTCGGGCGTCAGCGGTTATTTCATGAACGAGATCCCACAGGACGACGGCGGCTCGCAATTCGAGCTGTCCGACAGCAATTTCGGCATCAAGGCGATCCGCCGCGCCGAGGGGCTGAACGTGGAACAGGGCGACACCTGGTACAAGAACGGAGCATTCCGCCCATGATCGGAGAAAATCTGGCTGAGCGGCAACAAAACGCGCCGCAACTGATGACGACCCCGCCGCTTCTGACAATTACCGACGTCGGCAAACGCTTCGGCAAGGTGGTCGCGCTTCAGGACGTTTCCGCCACCGTCTATCCCGGTGAAGTACTCGGCATCGTCGGCGAAAGCGGCTCGGGCAAGTCCACCCTTCTGAGGATGATGAACCTCGAGGACACGCCCGACAGCGGTGACTATCGCCTGGCCCTGCCGGAGCTCGACGGCAACCTGTTCGATCTCGACCGCTTCGCCCGCCGCATGCTTTGCGCGCGCCATATAGGCATCGTTTACCAGAACCCGCATCTCGGCCTGCTGATGGGTCATACCAGTTCCGGCAACGTGGTGGAGCGACTGCTAATCGCTGGCGAGCGGAGTTTCGCCGAACTGCGCTCAAAGGCGCGAGAGGCGCTCGATGCCTCCGAGTTCCCGTTAGAGCGCATGGATGCGCGGCCAATCGAACTGTCCGGCGGCATGCAGCAGCGCGTGCAGCTCGCCAAGGCGATTGCGCTCGAACCGGCACTGCTCCTGCTGGACGAGCCGACCACCGGCCTCGACGTATCCGTTCAGGCGCTGGTTCTCGACACCTTGAAAAGGCTGCAGCGGGACCGCGCGATCACCATGGTCATCGTCAGCCACGATCTCGGTGTGATCCGTACCATGGCCGACCGGGTCATGGTCATGCGGCGCGGTCGCGTGGTCGAGGAAGGACTGGTCGACCAGATCTTCCAGGATCCGCAGCACGAATACACCCAGCAACTCGTTCACGCCAAATTGTGAGGCCGCCATGAAGCCCGTCCTGGAGGTGGAAGGCCTCTCGAAAACCTTCCACATGCACCATCTCGACCAGAACCTTCACGCATTTTCCGGCATCGGTTTTACGCTGAATCCTGGCGAGTTCCTGCTTTTGAGAGGTCCGAATGGCGTCGGCAAGTCGACGCTGCTGCGCACCCTCTATCGCAGCTACCTGCCGCGGGCGGGGCACATCTGGTACCACACGGCTGAGGGCCGCATCGACCTCGCCAGGGCAGCCGATGTCGACATCGCGCTTTTGCGCCGGCGCGAGATCGGCTTCGTCACGCAGTTCCTGATCGCCCGTCCGCGGGTTCCGGCCGAGGATATTGTCGCAGAACCTCTGCGTCAGGCCGGCATGCCGCGCGAGGAAGCGCTCGTCGAGGCACGGCGCTGGCTTGAGGCCTTCGGCGTCAAGCGCAATCTCTGGAAGGCCTATCCCACTACCTTTTCCGGGGGAGAACAGCAGAAGGTGAACCTCGCCCGAGCGCTCATCCTGCCGCAGCGGCTGCTGCTGCTCGATGAGCCAACGGCCTCGCTCGATGCCGGCGCTCGCAAGGCGCTGGTCGACCGTCTCGCCGACCTCAAGGCGCAGGGTGTCGCCATGATCGGCGTCTTTCATCATCCGGGCGACGTGGCTGGGCTCATCGACCGGGAAATCGAACTTCATGCCTTTGAGGAACTTGCCAATGTGGGTCTCTGATTGCCGGGTGGTGCTGTCTGACCGCATGTTGCCGAACGGTGCGGTACGCATCGAGGACGGTATGATCGCCGAAATCTCCGAAAACGCCGTTGCCAATGCAGGCATGTCAGCGCAGGGCCTGATCCTGATGCCGGGCTTCATCGACATGCACGGCGACATGGTGGAACGCGAGGTGGAGCCACGGCCGAATGTGCGCATGCCGCTTGAGCTCGGTCTGCGCGATCTCGACCGCCGTCTTGCTGTTTCCGGCGTCACGACCGCCTATGCCGCGCTATCCTTTAGCCCTGCCTCGACATACGGGCACCTGCGCAGCTACGAGCACACCAGCAGCGTCATCCGCGCTATCAAGACCATGCGCGACCAGCTATTGGTCGATCACAAAGTCCATGCCCGCTTCGAGATCACCTTCCCCAAGGCGCTTGCCGTGATCGAGGAGCTGATCGCCGAGGGTTCCGTAGATCTGATCTCGCTCAACGATCATACGCCGGGACAGGGTCAGTATCGCAATGTGGAGCGCCACGTCGAAAGGCTTGCCCGCGAAAAAGGCATGAGCCTCGAAGAGGCCGCACAGTCGATCGCGCGGCGCATCGAGGAACGCACCCAGCCTGCCGACGTGATGACGCATACGCTGGATGCGATCTCCAAAGCCTGTCATGCCCATGGTGTGGTGATCGCCAGCCACGACGACGACACCGTCGCCAAGGTGCAACTGATGCACTCGCTTGGCGTCCTGATCAGCGAGTTTCCGGTCACCCTCGAGGCCGCCGCCGAGGCGAAGAGGCTCGGCCTGATGAACGCCATGGGCGCGCCAAACGCGCTGCGCGGACAGTCCTATTCAGGCAATCTTTCCGCGCGCGACGCTCATGCCGCCGGGCTGCTTGATATCCTGGCCGCCGATTATCATCCCTCGGCCATCCTGCCGGCAGTGCTGGAACTGGCAAAGACCGATAAGCACGGACTTTCCGGTGCCTGCCGGCTGGCGACGTCCAATCCAGCCCAGGCGCTTGGGCTTTCCGATCGCGGCGAGATCGCGGTCGGAAAAAAAGCCGACCTCCTTGTCGCCGACGACAACGGCATCGGCCATGTCCGCTGCGTCTTCCGGGGCGGCCGCAAAATCTATTCCGACGGTTCGCTCACCTTAGCCCGCGCAGCGTAAGATCGCGAAAGAACCTATCGCCGTCCGACGGACCGTGTATTGCGCGGCCCGTTTCTCTTTTGCCCTTGTCTACAGGGCTTGGAGCGCCGCTGAGGCTGCTACAGAACTGGCGCAAATCCTCCAAATTAAATTCATTCGGATGCTATGTCGCTGTCACAGAGGCGCTCCATGATCGCTTCATGGAAAAGAACACGCTCTCACTTCGCAATCTCGGCCGCAGCTTCGGCCCGACCAGAGCCGTCGACGGTGTCAGTCTCGACATCGCCGCCGGAGAGTTTGTGGGCGTCATTGGCCGCTCCGGTGCCGGCAAGTCCACGCTTCTGCGCCTCATCAACCGGCTGATCGACCCGACGGACGGCAGCGTCCATTTCGGCGAGCGCGAGATCACGTCGCTCAACGGACGAGCGCTGCGCCAGTGGCGGCGCGAATGCGCGATGATATTTCAGCAATTCAATCTGATCGAGCGGCTCGACGTGCTGACCAACGTGTTGGTCGGCCGCATCTCCTCGCATGGTTTCGCGAGCTCCATGGCGATGCGCTTTTCCGACGCCGAACGTGCGTTGGCGATCCGTGCGCTCGACCGGCTCGATCTCGCCCCGCAGGCCCTTCAGCGCGCCGGCACGCTTTCAGGCGGTCAGCAGCAGCGCGTCGCGATCGCCCGCGCACTCCTGCAGGAGCCGCGCATTCTGCTTGCCGACGAACCTATCGCCAGCCTCGACCCCGGCAACGCAATGCGCGTCATCGAGGCGCTTCGCACCATAAACACCGAGGACGGCATCACCGTTATCGTCAACCTGCACACGCTCGACACCGCGCGGGCCTATTGTGACCGCATCGTCGCCATGCGCGCCGGCGTCGTCATGTTTGACGGCAGCGCCCGCAACCTCACCGACGACGTCGTTCGCGACATCTACGGCGGGTCAGGCCTCACCGAGTTCAACGAATCCATAACCTCGACCTCCATCCGGTCGGCGGTTCCGGCCTGATCAACCTCTGGGAGAATACCAATGCGCCTCATCGCCGCCACAGCCCTCCTCACGCTTCTTGCCCTGCCGGCCGTCGCCGCCGATTGGAAGTCCGACTACAAGGTCGTCCGCTTCGGCGTCCTGTCCGGCGAGAACGAGAAGGATCGCGTTGCTCGCTACAAGCCTTTCGAGGCCTATCTTGAAAAGACCCTCGGCATCGACGTCGAACTCTTCACCGCTGGCAACTACGACGGCGTCGTCCAGGCGCTCGCCGCTGACCAGATCGAATTCGCCTTCCTCGGATCCTCGGCCTATGCAGCCGCCTATACCGAGACCGACGGCGGCATCGTTCCACTCCTGACCGCGGTTCAGGAAGACGATTCTACCGGCTATTTCTCGGTCATTACGGTGCGCTGCGACAGCCCCTACAAGAAGATCGAGGACCTGAAGGGCAAGGTACTGGCCTTTGCCGATCCGGATTCCACCAGCGGCTATGCCGTTCCGAACTACAACCTCGTGCAGCAGGGCTTCGAGCCCTCGACCTATTTCTCGGCAACGCCATTCTCCGGCAGCCACGAGGCCGGCGTTCAAGGCGTCGTCAACGGCCAGTTTGATGCCGCCGCCACTTACATCAACAACGAGAAGAGCGGCATTCCGCAGCGCATGGTAAGCAAGGGCATGATCAAGGAAGGCGAGGTCTGCAACATCTGGATGTCGCCTGAGATCACCTCCGGTCCATTCGCCGCCCGCGCCAACCTGCCGGCCGAACTGATCGCCGACATGCAGGCCGCCGTGAAGGCCGTTCCAGAGGTCGATCCAGCAGCCCACAAGGAAATGACCGGCGCCGAAAACTCGACTGCCAAGGGCTATGTCGAGGTCGACCATGACCGCTACCAGTGGATCGTCGACATGCGCGCCTGGCTGAAGGCCCAGCGCAAGAGCTGATCCCGAGCGAAACGCAGACGGGGCGATCTCGACAGGGATCGCCCCTTTTTTCACGGGGAAACGTCATGACCTTCGCCCCTGCCGCAGCCCCTTCCGAGGCGGTGCTGGATTTCGAACGCGCCTATGCCCGCCACCGCGCCCGCAGGCGGCTGACCTTCCTCGTCGTGACGGCGGCTCTGCTGATCGCCTTTGTTGTGACAGCCGATTTCTCCAATCTCCTCAAGGTCAGCCAGATCACGCTGTCTGACGGCAGTAGAGCCGAACGCTGGATCCTGCTCGCAGGCTTGCCACGGCTCGGCGAATACCTTGCCAAGACCATTCCTCAGCTGTCGTGGGAAACGCTTGGCGCAGATCTCGCCGCGTGGTTCTGGCGGTGGAAGGTCTGGGGCTGGCTCCTCCTCGAAACCGTGCTCGTTGCCTTCATGGCGACCGCGCTTGGGGTCGCAGGCGGCTTCGTCATGTCCTTCCCGGCGGCGCGCAACCTCTCGCCCAGCAGGTGGCTGCTCTGGCTATCGCGCCGCTATCTCGAAATTGCCCGCACGGTGCCGGAACTGGTATTCGCGCTGATCTTCGTGTTCTGTTTCGGCGTCGGCCCGATGGCCGGTGTGTTGGCGATCGCGCTCCACACCTGTGGGGCGCTCGGCAAGCTCTATTCGGAAGTGAACGAGAACATCGACATGCGCCCGCTGGAGGGCGTCAAATCGGCGGGCGGCAGCTGGGCCGACCAGATACGCTGTGGCGCGGTGCCGCAGATCCTGCCGAACATCATCAGCTACACGCTGCTGCGTTTCGAGATCAATGTACGTTCGTCCTCGATCATCGGCTATGTCGGCGCCGGCGGCCTGGGCCAGGAGCTTCGCACCGCCGTCTCGTTGCAGGAATATACCGATCTGTCGGCGCTCTTCATCATCGTCTTCGTCACCGTCTTTGTGATCGACTGGGGTTCGGAAAAGCTGCGCCACCGGATCATCGGCATGGAAAGGACCCACTGATGACGACCGTTACCCGCGCGGAAATCTTGGCGCTGCGCCAGTCCATGCCGCTAGCCTTCCGTCCGTGCATGGAGACGCGGCTGAAGCGCTGGGGGCTGATGTTAGGCTTCGCCGCGCTGTTCGCCTGGTGCCTCTATGATTTCGGTTTCACGCCGGAACGCATCATCAACGGTCTTAGCCGCCTCGGCCGCGTTCTGTCCTTCATGTTCCCACCCCATATATGGACGGAATGGGATCAGGTAAGCGATATCCTGACGGGCCTCGGCGAAACGCTCGCCATGGCCTTTCTCGGCACGCTGCTTGGCGCCGTCGTCGCCTTTCCGCTCTCCTTTCTCGGCGCCAAGAACATCAACCGTTTCGCCTTCTTCCGCTTCGGCGTTCGGCGCGGTTTTGACATCATCCGCGCCTTTGAGACGCTGATCCTGGCGCTCGTCTTCATCCGCGCCTTCGGCCTCGGCCCACTTCCCGGAGTGCTCGCGATCGCGGTGGGCGAAATCGGTGTTCTTGCCAAGCTATACGCCGAGGCGATCGAGAACATCTCCAAGAAGCCCGTCGAGGGCGTGGTTGCCTCCGGGGGGTCTCGCTCCCAGGCCATCCGCTTCGGGATGCTGCCGCAGGTCTGGCCGGTGCTTCTTTCAATCACCCTCTACAACTTCGAATCCAATGTCCGTTCAGGCACAATTCTCGGCATCGTCGGCGCCGGCGGCATCGGCTTCATCCTCTCCGACCGCATCGGCGCCTATCGATGGGACGAGGCTTGGTCGATCATCTTCCTGATCATCGCCATGGTGTATGTAATCGACGCCCTCTCTGGCGCAATCCGCGAGCGGTTCATCGGCAAATGGGAACACGCGAAATGAAAATGCTGTCGGAAGCTCCGACCATCCATGAAACGGCGACGGTCGTCGGCTGCGAACTCGGCAAATGGACCGAGATCCAGGCCCATGTCAGCATGCGGGAAAGTCAGTTCGGTGACTATTCCTACATCGTCAAGGGCGGCAACGTCGTATGGTCGACCATCGGCAAGTTCTGCTCGATTGCCGAAGGCGCGCGCATCAATCCCGGCAACCACGCCACCTGGCGCGCAAGCCAGCACCACTTCACCTACCGCGCAGCACAATACGGGCTGGGCGAAGACGACACCGACTTCTTCCAGTGGCGCAAGGATCACTGGGTGACCATCGGCCACGACGTGTGGATCGGTCACGGCGTCACGGTGCTTGCCGGCGTGACAATCGGCGCCGGTGCGGTGATCGGCGCCGGTGCGGTCGTCTCGAAGGACGTCGAACCTTACACGATCGTCGGCGGTGTTCCCGCAAGGCTGATCAAGCGACGCTTCAGCGAGGAGCAGGCCAAAGCACTGCTCGATATCGCTTGGTGGGACTGGCACCATGAGACGCTGCGCGGCCGCCTTCCTGACATCCGCGCACTCTCGATCGATGCCTTCATCGACAAATATCGCCGGGACACATCCGCGCCAACCATATCGACCCAAACCACGGAAGCCGAGGCCTTGATCATGGTCGAGTAGCTATGCCATTCAGCTTCTCCCTCACAGATCCGGGCGGGCGGATTTCCCGCACCCGGCTCTTCCCGAGAGTAAACCGCGTCATCTCCTGGCCTGCGCCCAAGTTCGAGCTATACGTGGGACTGGCAGCTCGAAGCGTGCGGTCAAGGGCTCGAATTCCGTCCAGCTCATTCGTCGGCTTTTCTGACTTCGCCGCCTCAGGCAGCGGAACCATATGCGGCGTGTTTGCTGATAGAACCCGTTAAGCGCGGGATAACTAAGCGGCACTGCCTCTAACAGCAGTGGCCACACGGTTCATCAGTTTTCGGGCAGGCGACATAGTGACGTCCGCAATGGAGGGAGTTTCCGATGACGCAGACATGTTCCGTGTGTTGCCGATCTCGAAGCGACCGATGAGTTGGAAGAGTGCTTTTGCTTCCTTGGCGAGCGAGTGGCTCGCCGCAGTTGATTGCTCGACCATCGCCGCATTTTACTGTGTACCCTGGTCCATGGTGTTGACTGCCGTATTGATCTCTTTCAGACCTGTCGCCTGTTCCTTGGCTCCCTCGACGATTGCGGTAACATTGACGCTGACCGCTTGGACTTGAGATACGATATGCTCAAGCGCCTTGCCCGTTTCTGTGACAAGATGAACATCGTTCTCCACTTGTTCGCCGGACTTTGAGATCAAGGTCTTGATCTCTTTTGCCGCAGAGGCGGATCGCCGGGCCAGTTCCCGCACCTCCTGGGCGACGACAGCAAAACCCTTGCCGGCCTCCCCGGCGCGCGCCGCTTCGACGCCCGCGTTGAGCGCTAGCAGGTTCGTCTGGAAGGCGATCTCGTCGATGACGCCGATGATGCTGGAGATTTCCTGTGAGGAGGACTCGATTTCCAGCATCGCATGCACTGCGCGATTTACAATCTCCCCAGAGCGCTCGGCAGACTGACGTGTTTCCTGCACCTGCTTGCCAGCTTCTTCGGCGCGGCGACTAGAATCGGAGACGACCTTGCATGCCACATTAGTTTTTCTACTTACCCCACCTCGAGTTCTGCACAGCTAGGCTCTCGGCTGATGCAGATAATCCCACAAGGCGCAACTGCCAAAGCCGCACCGGACCGTCCGAGGGAATTTGCGGTTCAGCGCGGGAAAGACTGAACCGCGCTCGGTGGAAGTCAGCTCTCCCCGGTTCGTCACCGGAAACCGGAATGTCCGCAAACGGCCCCCTTGCGGAAATAACTTCCGCTATGCGCATTCAACTCCGTCTTAGACGTGATCATTGCTCAGGCCGGAGAGCGGACTTAGCTCAGTGGCGGCGTCACGTCGCCTGTGCACCAAGCGGGCATTGTCTCCCAGCCTAGTGGTGGCCGGCTCGGGGCCGACACAAGACTGTCCGCTCTCGTCGACTCAGCCAACGAAAGCGTTCGCACTATGCTATAAGGACTGGTGAGATTATCTGAAGGCACTTTATCAGGTGCATGCTGGTCGCCTCATTGCGCCTTCTGCCGCAGCCGGTCGGTCGCAAGCTCCATCACCAGAACGATCACGAAGATCACCAGGATGATGGTCGAGGCGTTGCGGTACTGGAAAAGGTCGAAAGCGACTTTCAGTTCCTGGCCGATGCCGCCGGCACCGACGAGGCCGAGCACCACCGACGAGCGGACAGCCTTTTCCAGCGCGAACTGCGAGGTGTTGATCAAGGACGGCATGATATCGGGCACGACGGCGCCGGACAGGACGGAAAACCGTCCGGCACCGGCGGAGAACAGGGCCTCTTGCGGCTCCTTGTCGGAATCCTCGATCGCTTCGGCGAAGAAGCGGCCGCAGAAGCCGATCGTGTCGATGATGATGGTCATGGTGCCGGCGACGGCGCCAAGCCCGATGGAGGCGACGAAGAGCAGCGCCCAAACCATGTCAGGCACTGTGCGAAACAGCGAGATCATCACCTTGAAGACGTGTCGGAAGGGTCCGATCGGCGAAAGCGTGCGCGAGGCGAGCCAGGCGATCGGCAGACTGAGCAGCACGCCGATGACAGTGCCGACGAAAGCGATCTGCAGCGTCTCGATTGTGCGCCAGGTGACACGCATGAGAAAACCGGGTTCAAGGCTCGGCGGTAGCATGCGCTCAATCAGGTTCGCCATCCGTGGCGCACCGTTCAGAAGCTGGCTCGGCGTTGGCGCCACCTGCGTGGCCGAGACGACGAGCAGCGCGCCAAGAGCGACGAGAATGGCAAAAACAAACGGCGAGGCGCGGAAAAAACGGGCGGGTGCGACCTCACGCATGAAACACACCTTCCAGGCGTTTGCGGTCGACGTCGGCCACCGGAAGGTCGAAATGCACGTGGCCGGCCTTCAACGCGATGATCCGGTCGGCAAAGCTCAGCGCATGCTCCATGTCGTGGGTCGTATAGACCAGCGTGATGCCCCTTTCCCGGACGAGATCAGAAAACAGCGCCATCACGTCGCGACCAGCCGTCGGATCGAGGCTGGCAGCCGGCTCGTCGGCGATCATCAGCCTGGGCTTGCGCACCAAGGCGCGGGCGATCGCGACGCGCTGCGCCTGACCGCCGGAGAGTTCGTCGGCGCGCGCGGTCGCCTTGCGGGAGAGATTCACCTGATCAAGCGCGTCCATCGCCTCTTCCCGGCATTCGCGTTCGGCGATCGCCTGGTGCCAGGCGCGCCAGGTGCCGGGAAGACCAAGCTTGCCGTGAACGACATTGGTCAGCACCGACTGCCGGCGGACGAGGCCGTGGTGCTGGAAGACGAAGCCGATCTGCTGGCGCATGCGCTTGAGCTGCGAACCGTTCGGCGCACTGCGGAAGGCTTCGCCGAGTGTCGAGATCTCACCATCGCAGAACGGCGTGTGGCCGATCAGGCACTTGAGCAGTGTCGACTTGCCCACCCCGTTGGCGCCGACCAGCGCCACGCGCTCGCCGCTTCGGATGCGGATGTCGACACCGGAAAACACCGGCTTTCCGTTGGCATAACCCTTCTTCAGGCCCTGCGTGCTGATAACGTCCATCGCGGTATTCTTTCTGCGGATATAGCGTGGAGCCGGCGCCATTAGCGCCGGCCCGATGGCAGGATCGGGTTGGACCCGCTCAGTTGACGAAGTCGTTGAACGTATCGACGCCGATCGTGCGGTACATCGAGCGGACGTAGTCGTAGTCGCTGTCCTTGACGTCGGTCAGGAAGAAGCCACCCTTGAATTTCTGGTTGTCCTCACCCTGGAGAACGGCAGCCATGATATCGGTGCCCTTTTCGACGAAGGCCGTACGGATCTTTGCGACGGTTTCCTCGGCCAGGTCCTTGCGGGCAACGAGGATGTCGTTCGGGAGGTCACGGCCACGGGCAGCCACGGCGAAGGCGACATCCGGGAAGGCTTCGCGGACCGAGGCAAGGTGACCAAAGTTGAGGCCAATGGCCGCGATGTCGCCACGGATCAGCGCTTCGGCGGCAACGTTGCGGGCGAGGATCACCGGCTCGTAGTCCTCGTTGTACTTGAGACCATAGTCGGCGAGCGTCTGTGCGGGCCCAAGATGCTGCGAGGTGGATCCAACAGAGCCGAAGGATACCTTCTTGCCCTTGAGATCCTCGACCGAACGGATCGGACCATTGGCCAAGACGGCGATCTGGGCAAAGTAGTCCGGACGCTGCCAGGCGACGACGATCTGCGGCTGGGTGAGTTCCTTCATGACGACGTATTCGGCAGGGCCTGTGAGGACGAGATCGACCTGTCCGGAATTCATGGCTTCGACAGCCGAGTTGCGCGAGCTGACCGGGAAGAGATCGATTTCCAGGCCGGTGGCCTGCTCGAGGGCCTTTTCAAAGCCGCCGAATTCCTGCTGCAGGGCTTCCAGGCCCTCGATGTCGGTGACGGCGAATTTGACACTCTCGGCCGCGGCCGGCGCGAGAGAGACCAGAGAGATTGCACAGGCTGCGAGAAGGGAGCGGATCATGATATCTTCCTTTGCTGTATAGACAGGAGCATCTTCTGCGACTATCCGTAGCGACCAGACGTGACGGGCACGTGACAGTTTTCCGGCCCCAGGGCGAAAAACGAAACGGAGAGACGCGATGACCTGGACCATCCGCAACGGCACCGTTCTGGGCACCGAGAGACTCGAACGCACTGACCTCTTCATTGAGGGTGGCATGCTGTCGGACAGGGGCAATGGCGGACGCGAGATCGACGCCGCAGGCCTGCTCGTCCTGCCAGGCATCGTCGACATCCATGGTGACGGTTTCGAGCGGCAGATCATGCCGCGACCGGGCGTGCGCTTCGACGTCGGTCTGGCACTGCGCGACACCGACCGACAACTGGTGGCCAACGGCATCACCACCGCCTTTCACGGCGTGACGGTGTCCTGGGAGCCCGGTCTTCGGTCCCTGCAGGCAGCCGGTGATTTTGTCACGGCACTTGCCGCCGCCCGCCTGCATCTGGCCTGCGATACCCGCCTGCACCTGCGCTGGGAGACCTTCGCGCTCGATGCGCTGTCGCAGGTCATCGAATGGCTGTCGCTCGATCCGAGGCCGCTCGTGGCCCTGAACGACCATACGACGGGTTCGGTGCTGAAGGGGACGATCGCCCGCAAGATAGGCCAGATGGCGGAACGCTCCGGCTTGTCGCGTGATGATTACACGGCGCTACTCGACGACGTCTGGGCACGGCGCGGCGAGGTGGCAGGCGCCATCGAACAACTGGCGGCAGCAGCACGCGACAACGGCAACGTGCTCCTCGCCCATGACGAGGCGTCTCCCGACGAGCGCCGACATTTCCGGGCACTGGGGGCCGTGTCTTCTGAGTTTCCGCTGACGCTGGAGACGGCTGCCGAAGCCCGTGCCGCCGGCGAACATGTCATCCTCGGAGCCCCCAACGTAGTGCGCGGCGGCAGCCACAATGGCGCACTCGACGCAACGACAGCGGTCCGCGACGGGCTCTGCAGCGTGCTCGCCTCCGACTACCACTATCCGTCCCCATTGCATGCAGCTTTCCGGCTGGCATCCCCTGACGATGCTTGCTTCGGCAAGGTCTGGCACCTCGTGTCGGCCAATGCCGCCACCGCCGCCGGCCTGTCCGACCGAGGACAACTCGAAGAGGGAAAACGCGCCGACGTCATCCTCGTGGATGCCAGAGACATGCGCCACCCGAAGGTAATGGCAACCTTCGTCGGCGGTCGGCTCGTCTATTCGGCACAGACTCTGATAGAGACCGAACGCGCGATAGCCTCGGTTGCCGCCTGAACCGGAAACCATCATGCTCGACACGCCTGAAATCCCTCTCGCCGCCTTCGACGGGCTGGTCTTTGGACCACGCAGCGACATGCCGATCTGGCAGCAGATCCGCGACCATATCCTTGGCCTGATCGAAGGCGGAACCTTGAGGCCAGGCAGCCAATTGCCCGGAGAAACGCATCTCGCCGCAAGCCTCGGCGTTACCCGCATCACGCTGCGCCAGGCCCTGCAGCAGTTGCAGAACGAGGGGCACCTGACGGCGCGCAAGGGTGTCGGCATCTTCGTGCGCAGCCCGCCGGCAATCTTCTCCGTCCGCGATGGCCATCCGTTCCGTGAGAATATCGAGACCCACAGCGCACCGATCACCACCGATACACGCTTTGTGCGGCGCGAACTGGCGACTGCCGAACTCGCAGCGCGGTTGCGCATTGCCGAGGGCGCGGGCATCATCCACCTACGGCGTCTGCGGCTGCTCGGCGACCAGCCAGTCTATGTGAACGACAAGCACTTTCCCGCCGATCGGTTTCCCGATTTCGAGGCGCTCTATGCTGAACGCCAGTCGGTGACGGATGTCTTCCGCGCCAATGGCATCGCCGCCTTCCGGAGGGTCGAGACCCGGATTAGCGGCGGCTTCTCGTCGGCGGACGAGGCCGACAACCTGCGATTGACGCCGGGAACGCCGGTGTTTCACCTTAACGCCCGCAACGAGGACGGCAATGGCCGCACGATCGAGTGGACCTCAGGCTGCTGGCCGCTCATGTCGGTCGAGTTCGTGTTTGGCGCCCCATCGAAGTAGCGCGTCAGATCGGTTGCCGACGGTTGCGTTCCCCTGAGCAGTGGGCAAAGACGCACGGCTTTTAGATGGTCACACGAATTTCGCTAACGTCCGAAATGACGGTTCAAATCTACCCCTTGACGTTCGGGCACCAATGACCGCTTCGGGCCGACAACGGAAATAGTTTCCACGAAGTTCAGGTAGATGGCACGAGCCTGAGCTCCCACGAGCCCGATCGTGCTTATATGCAGAAATAATTTCCGCTTAGGATTAAACTTCGGCTAGCTTGCCAATCAGGCGCCTGAATTCGGCATTGTCACCTGCACCTTTCCATCGATTGATGAATTTGCAGACGACTTGAAGATTGCCATACTCGTAGTGCTTGCTGCTGTCGATGCGATCAAGAGAGCAGAGCATTTCATGATCGGGGGGCGCCCCCACGTACTGAAGCGGGAGACCACTTAGGGCACAGTTGCCCTCTTGCTGCGCGATCAACCCGGCAATGTATGGCTCGAAATCCTTGTCCGGTATCAATACGTTCTTGTCTTTGACCGTCCGCTCGACCTTTTGGCCATTCGAGGTCAAAGCAGTACCCCGCGCCATCATCGCCATGTAAACGACTGACCGCTCAACCGGATTGAAAATCTTGACCGGCGCGCCCTTCTTGATGGCCTTGGCCTTCCAATCTGGTCGATTGTGCCAGGGCAACAGGTCGTCGCCGTTGATCAAAGCAAGCGCGTAAACCGCATTCTCCTCTTTCAACTGCTGCAGCGTGCTTTCGGTGAACAGGAATTCCTTGGCGCGGGCATGGAGGCCGTTCCATTCCAGACGGTTGCCGCGACGCGTCAGATTGGACCACGGGCCGCACGGCTTATGGCATGTGACGACCTCCCGCTTATCGCTGAGGGGTTCAGTCAGCCGTTCGAAAACAGGTGGCTGATCGGTGGAAGTGGTCCACCACATTTGATCCTTTTCGCGATGAATCCAGACGTCGCCTTCGGTATCCCGGATGATGCCCATGAGATTGTACCAGCCAGATTTGAACTGACGACCTTCAGGTTATGAGCCGATACAAGGATTTTTTCGCATTCCTATGAAATCAAGCGCTTAGCGGAGTAACGCATTGATCTGATTGCTTTTTTGTGGGGTCCAATTGATGCACTCAACATCACAAGACGGCTTTCGACAGCGTTTGAAGCCGGGAAGGCGACGGACACTGTGCGGACATAGAATCGTTCCTTTGGGGACCCTGGAACTTCTCCAAGCCCACTCTTTCCGCCCTCTTTGTGCCCGTTACCGCCATTCTTGGGGGAACTTAACAAGAGCATCTTGCTGACCGGAAATGACCGCGGCTGAGTAGCGCGGAAAGGGTCAAAAGCATGAAGGTGCATCTTACCGAACGTGGCGTGAAGGCGATTCAGCCTGAGCACAAGAATATCATCGTCTATGACAAGGAAGTGATCGGCTTCGGCATACGGATAACGACCACCGGCACGCGCGCCTTTATCCTCACCTATCGGATCGAGGCGCGGGAACGTCGTCTCACTATCGGCGCATGGCCGGATTGGTCGGTCTCTGCCGCCCGGGAAGAAGCAAAGCGGTTAAAGCGGGAGATCGATCAGGGCCGTGATCCGATGGCCGAACGAGACGAGGCCCGTGTGTCCCCGAACGTTCGGCAGTTGATCGATCGCTATCTCGAAGAACACGCTTCCAAGCTGGCAAGACACAACCGTAATGACCAGGCATCGATGCTTCGAAAAATGGTCGAGCCTGCGTGGGGACCGCGCAAGGCGGCAGATATCCAGCCTGAAGATGTCGACAAGTTACTGCGCCAGCTTACCATTGGCACGCCTGGGAAAAGAGGACGCAAACCGATACCGATCCGGGCGAATCGCCTCGGCGAAGTCCTGCGCAAGATGTTCAATCTTGCGATCCGCTGGCGCATCCGCATCGACAACCCCGCCGCAGGCTTCGCCCGGAACGTCGAAACGCCACGGGACCGCTATCTCTCAATCGATGAAATCGGTCGGCTGTCCGCCGCGCTTGATGCCCATCCGAACCGACGCGTCGCCGATGCGGTGCGGCTGATCTTGCTCACCGGCGCGCGGCGCGGCGAAGTGTTGAACGCGCGCTGGGATCAATTCGATCTCGAAGCCGCCGTCTGGATCAAACCCGCCGCCACCACGAAGCAGCGCCGCCTGCACCGCGCGCCGATCAGCGCCGCCGCCGCCGCGCTGCTGCGCACGATCCGGCTGCGCGTGCCCGAAGATTGCGAATGGGTGTTTCCGGGCGATGCCGAAGGCAAGCCGCTTCAGGATATCAAGCGGTTCTGGGAGGATGTCCGGGCGAAGGCCGACCTGCCAGCCGTCCGCATCCACGATCTGCGCCACACCTTCGCGTCGCTGCTCGTTTCCGGCGGCATGACGCTGCCGATGATCGGCAAACTCCTCGGTCATACGCAAGTTCAGACGACACAGCGCTACGCCCACCTGCTCGATGATCCCCTTCGCGCCGGGCTCGAACAGGTCGGCGATATGCTGCGGGCCAAGCCGCGAACGACCGGAATGCCCACTCTTGTACTTTGACTGCAGTTACCACTCGCCCGCGACCGCCTCTCTTTAGTGCGAAAGCAAAGTCGGAAGCTTTAGATCGGCGAGAACGCCCTTGGTCGCGCCGCCCAGCACGAAATCGCGCATGCGGGAATGACCGAAGCCTCCCATCGCTAGGAGCTGAGCACCCTCTGCCAAGGCCGCTTCCTGCAAGGCCTCCGCAATGGTCTTGCCACCAACACTGATGCTGCACGGCTTGGCCTGGAACCCTCGCCTTTCCAGCGAGGCTGCAAGCGACCCGGCAACATCAGATCCACTCAGTGGTTTTTCGTCTTGAACCGTCAGCACCGATACGCGACCGCCCTCGGGCAGAAGCGATAGGGCATCGCCAAGTGCGCGGGCGGCAACGCGGCTAGCGTCCCAGGCAATCGCGATGTGGTCGACACTAGCGGAGTGTGCCAAGGGCGGTACAAGGATGGCCGGGCGGCCAGACCCGAACACAACCGCCTCGGACATATCTTGCGCCAAAACGGTTTCGCCAGACCACGGAAGCACCGAAAGGTCGTAATAACGAGCCTCGGCTGCGGCCGCATCGAGCGCGGCACCCAGCATAACCTGGCGGGTAGAGTAGTGAACGCTGGCGCGTAACTCAGTTGGCCCTTCCAAAAGGCCCTTCAGGCGCTGGCATTCTGCCTTGCTCTTTTCCTCTGAGGCCCGGACGAGTCCGGGGACGTCGAGAAGCAAACCGCCCAGCGGCGAGTACATTTGTGGAATGTCGACAGAGAATGCCCTGACATGAAGCTCAAATCCAAGCGCAGCCGCGAACCCGGCGGCGGCTAGGATCGCACTATCCGTGACCGCTTCGGGATAGGTGGCCAAAGGCATATAAGCAATACGGGCGCGCGGCATTAAGGCTTCTCCCTTTGACTGTGGTCCTGGGGTGCCAGGCGAAAGGAACGCCTGCTCCACGGGACCTCGAAATCTCATCGCAGTCTAACAAAGGAATACTGGACCAGTGTTGATCTGAGTCAATCCAACGCGACCAAACATCACTATTCTGAACTACAAAAGACAGTGGGGCTTATGATGCCGCATGACCGATATCAGACTGTGCAGGAAGTGGCCCAACGGCTGGAAATTGCCGAGGCAACTGTGCGGCGATTGATCAAATCCGGCGAGCTTCGCGCCATCGACATCGGCAAGGGCTGGCGTATCGCGGATTCTGATCTGGAACGCTTCCTGAAAGCCCGCGAGACGGCGCCGCGCGAGAAGGGCGGCACGGTAGCCAGCGCCCGAGCGGACAAGGATCGGTGAAGCGGTCCTCTCAGGTCGCACTGCTCTTGTGCGCATCCGAAATCATCCGACCAACAATATGAGGAGACCGACCATGAACCGACTTGCAGGAAAAGCCGCCATCGTCACAGGGGGCGCCGTCGGCATCGGCCGGGCCTGCGTGCTTCGCATGGCCGAAGAAGGAGCGAAGGTCGCCATCTTGGACGTGCTGGAGGCCGAGGGCCGCGCGCTAGCCGATGAGATTGCCGCCAAAGGCGGTCAGGCTGCCTTCTGGAAGGTGGATGTCGCCGACGAGGGCGGGCTCAAGTCCGCCATTGACGCCGCCGCCGTGCGTTTTGGCGGGCTGAACGTCATAGTCAACAATGCGGGCATCTCGGGCTCGCCAAAGCCCACCGATCAGGTGACCGAGGCAGAATGGGACCGGGTGCAGGCGGTGAACGTGAAGGGGGTGTTCTTCGGTACCAAGCACACCATCCCGCATCTGCGCGCGGCGAAGGGCGGAGCGATCATCAACCTCTCTTCCATCGCCGGGCTGATCGGCATTGGCGGCATTGCGCCCTATCATGCCTCAAAAGGCGCAGTGCGGCTGATGACCAAGAACGACGCCATCACCTATGCACCCGAACAGATCCGGGTGAACTCCATACATCCCGGCTATATCTGGACGCCGATGGTGGAAAACCATCTGCGCGCCACCTCGGACGATCTGGAGGCCGCGAAGGCCGCCGCTGGGGCGGTCCATCCTATCGGTCATATGGGCGAGCCCGACGACATCGCCTGGGCTGTGGTCTATCTGGCGTCCGACGAGGCGAAGTTCGTCACCGGGGCCGAACTGGTGGTGGACGGGGGCTATACCGCGCGATGACAGAAGACCCCATCCGGTACATGTCCCCGACCGCCCCGTACAGCCAACCCGCAGAGGCCTGTCTTGCCGCCCTCGATGCCCTCCCTGATGGACTGACCAGTGCCGAGGCGGCACGGCGGCTGGCCGCGCATGGGCCGAACCGGCTGCCCGAGGTGCGGACGCGGGGGCCTCTTCTGAGGTTCCTCGTGCAGTTCCACAACGTGCTGATCTACGTGCTTCTGGGCGCTGCCGTGGTGACCGGGACGCTGCAGCATTGGGTCGATACCGGGGTAATCCTGGCCGTAGTGTTGGCCAACGCGATTATCGGCTTCATCCAGGAGGGCAAGGCCGAGGCGGCGATGGCGGCGATCCGAGGGATGCTGGCGCCAAAGGCCGCCGTGCTGCGGGATGGCGCGCGGTTGACGGCGGATGGGGCCGCGCTGGTGCCGGGCGACATCGTGCTGCTTGAGGCGGGCGACAAGGTGCCTGCAGACCTGCGGGTGCTGGAAGCGCGGGGGCTGGCCGCGCAGGAAGCGATCCTGACTGGCGAATCCGTGCCGGGGGAAAAGGGCACCGCGCCGGTGCCCTCGGGGGCACCCCTGGGCGACCGCCGGTCGATGCTGTGGTCGGGCACGCGGGTC
>JBHYDC010000031.1:0-25844 GCA_051861205.1 Oharaeibacter sp. | reverse complement strand
GTCGCTCGACGATCTTTGCCGAGATTGCCTCGGGGCGCCTGAAGTCCTCGTTGATTTTCAACCGGCGCTACATCAGGCCGGGCGATGCAGAGGCATGGTGCGATGCCCGAATGGCAGAAGGGGCCACGGCGCGCCGGACCGCCAGTTGCTGAAGTGGCCCGGCGTATCCGGTCCGGCGCGACGCAGGGCTCAGTGAGCCCCACAGGCAAGGCGACCACCGCATTCCAAAATCTACGGTTCGATGTCTCGTCGGCCTGACCGCCAACCCGCTCTGACGGCTCGGCGACGTCGATGAACCGGTTCCTCGCAAGCTCGGCTTTGGCCCGCTTTGAAGCCGCCCAGTTTTCGCGGCACCGATCCCGCCATACCCCCATCAAAAATCCAACGCGGTGATGACGCTGATCATGCTGCAATTTCGCAAGCTCGCCAAAGGTTTGGCCGAAGTTTGCCGCTCAAGCCCCGTCTCGCGTGCTCTTATAGAGTTCTAGACCGTGAACAAACGACGACCCGTCAGAGCCCTGGCGGGCGACGATGTTAGGACCCTCGAACACCTTTGGTATGTGTCTAATCGACGAGGCTGGCCCCTGAACACGCTCGTAACGGTGCGCATCGACGGGTTCGACGACCTGGCTCCCGCAGAAAAGGCGACCGCTTATCGGCGCATCCTGGACAACATGGGAGAGTCCGCCCGGCGAAGAGACTTCCCAATCTACAATCTTTGGGTGAGAGAAATAGCGCGCGATAACAAGGGAGAGCACATCCACATCCTGGCGCATATCCCGCGCCAAGAGCTGATCAAATTTCGAACTTGCGCCACCAGTTGGCTTACGAGCAATCAGATCGACATCGCCCCTGCGAGTTATAAGGTCAGCAAGGCGGCTGACGGGAAAAAGCATTCGGTACTCTTGTACATTTCAAAACAGATGAGTCCGCAGGCGTGTTTTCGTACGGCTTGGCGCCGCGCTGCCGGCGGGGTCATCCTGGGAAAGCGATGGGGTTGCTCACGCAGCCTGTGCGACGAAAAGAAGGCGCGCATGAAGCGGCTCAAGGAACGCAGGCGGGCTAACCGGATCCGTTTCGGGCCCGGCCACGATCGCGGCTGTCGCGCCTCAAGGGGAGGCGCGGTGCCGTCATCCTCGCCGCCTTCTCAGAGCTGAATTGGAGAAGGCCGAAACGCGCGCGCACGCGCGCAAGGGCTGACGCCCCGATGCCCTCCGCCTCACGGCACCTGCGCCGCGTCGAACAGGGACTGTCCGACCTCGCGGATGCGCGGCCCCCACGCGAGCCTCTCGCGCCAGGCCTCGGGAATGCCGGACCATCCATAATGTGCGCCGGCGAGTTGACCGGTGATCGCGGCGGTGGTGTCGGCATCGTCGCGCAGGTTGGCCGCCAGGAGCACCGCGCTCTTGAAGTCGGCGGTCCGCCCGACGCACCACAACGCCGCCTCCAGCGCCTCGACCACGTAGCCGGAGCCACGGATGTCCGCTCTCGGCTTGCCGCGCCAGGAGCCGGCCGCGATCGCCGCGATCTTCGGGGCACCTTCGAACGGTCTGGGCGCCAGGATTTCCGACCGTGGGCGCCCGGCGATGGCCTCGGCGATGAGGTCGGCGAAGAAGACGCAGGCGTCCACGGCCTCTACCGCGGCATGGGTCGACCGGCTCTGTAGCGCGGCAGCGGAGCGGCGTTGGTCCGTGTCATGGACATGGCGAATGGCGACGGGCGCAAGCCGCATGAGGCTTCCGTTTCCAGCCGAGTAAGGATCGGTCGAGCCGGCGAGCGGGTCGCCCGTCTTCAGAAAGCGGCTGAGCGCCTGCTGCGTCGTGGTGCCGATGTCGAAGCAGCGGCCGGTATGCGAGTAGGCGCCACCCTGCCACCAACTGATGAAGCGGTGCATCAAGTCCCCTACGTCGAGATCGGGTGAGGCAAGCAGGCTGTCGGCCAGGGCGAGCGACATCGAGGTGTCGTCCGTCCACCCGCCGGGAACAAGGCGGAAGGGACCGCCGCCCACCATGTCGGGGAGGCGCGGTGCGGTATCGTTGCGGGGGATGAACTCCAATGTGGTGCCCACCGCATCGCCTACGGCGAGACCCACGAGGGCGCCAATCGCTCGATCGCGCATTGAGGGCGCATCCGTCGCCGGGCGTGGCTCCGCCAGGGGACGGCGGTCGCGTACGAAGGCCTCCTGCGCGCGCGTCTCGATGGCTCCCGGCCGGACAGCACGGATCGCAGCCGTCGCGGCGTCCGCGTCCGACCCGAGTTCGACGAGAAGCCGGGCCGCGATGGTTCCGGCGCGGCCGAGACCTCCCTTGCAATGAATAAGGATGTCCGCACCGTCCCGCAGACGGGCGCGAAGTCCCGCGCCGGCCTGCGTCCAGGCGGCTTCGAAGTCGGTGCTGGGTGTCGATACGTCCTGGATGGGCAGATGGAGCCAGTCCATATGCCGCCGCTCCACTTCGGCGCCGAGGGTCGGCACCTTCAGTGCTGCCAACTCCTGCGCCTCCACCAGGGTCACCACCGCCGCCGCACCCCACTTAGCGACCGCATCGAGATCAACCGTGAGATCCCGTGCCCAGCCGCCGGTCATGGCGTGCGGGTCGATCTTGCCGGGACAGAAGGTCACGCCGATCCGGCCGACGCCGGCGCTGGGGCGAACGTGGGCGATCTGGAGCGGATGAGTGAGGCTGGTGCGGCGTGGTTTTGTCATGGCGATGATTCCCAGAGCTAGCAGAGTGAGCTTGCTTCATGTATCTTCCACACAAAGTCATAACCGGTTCGTGTTTAAGTGACAATAAGCAAAATCTGGTCCTATCCTCATCCGCACCCCGCGATCGCCGTGGACGTGGTCGTTCTGGCCATCGACGAGGGCGAACTCGGCACGCTGCTGATCCAGCGCGGCGAGCCGCCCTTCAAAGGGGAATGGGCGTTGCCGGGCGGCTTTCTGAGGCCGGACGAAACGGTGGAAGCGGCCGCGCGCCGTGAGCTTGCGGAGGAGACGGGGTTCCGGGCGCCAGAGCCGATATTTTTTGGCGTCTTCTCCGATCCAGCGCGCGACCCCCGCGAACGCGTCGTCTCGATCGCCTTCTTCGCCTTGGCGCCCTACGACGCCGAACCGCCCGTCGCCGGAACCGACGCCGCCGCAGCCGCCTGGCACCTCACCACCTCCTTGCCGCCGCTCGCCTTCGACCACGCCGCCATTCTAGAAACCGCGCTGACCGCCGCCCGCCGTGCCGCCCGCGAGGCCCCCCTCGCCGCCCAGTTGATCTGCACCCCGTTCACGCTCGCCGAATTCCAAACCGCGCAGGAGACGCTGCTTGGTGAGACGCTGGACAAGCGGAATTTTCAGCGGACGGTGCTGGAGCGGGGTTGGCTGACCATAACGGGCGAGATGAGAAGAGGCGCGCACCGGCCGGCGCAGTTGTTCAGGGTGAACACAGACAGCCGAAGCGATAGGGTAGGGTGAGGATGGAATGGGGCTGGGGGCTGGGAGTGGACTGGCCGCTTTTGGCCGCATGACCACGGAAGCGGAAATTATGAATGTGAGTGGCAGGAGGGTGTTGGCGGCGAAAGAGGGATGCGGGCGAAATCGTCTCAGCGGAGCACATGTAATCGGGAAATACTGCTGAGAACATCAGTATAAATAAACGCATGCGCAGATGTTTTCTGATGCGGTTATTCCGACTGCATCGTTCCAATAATGACTTTATATTGTTTTGCTAACGGACCTATGTCCTCTCGCAGTCAGTACACAAATTGCGAAATGAAACGAATGTAACGATGAAATATTTAAAACAAACAGAACTCGCTGCCCGCTCAAATATCACTCGCCGCACAATTGAACGCTTGCGCTGGTCGGGTGAAGAGCCGCTATTCATAAAGAATGGCGGGCGGGTGGTCTATCGCTTGTTCGATATCGAGGCATACGAGCTGATGCAGATTCGCAAGAGCACATCCGACGTGTCGCAGCAGCGGGCGCGTTTGCACGTCTACATCAACACCGCCAAAGAAAAATCGCAGCCACAAGAATATTGGCGTATTGGACAATCTTGGTGGATATTCCCAAGAACGCACCGTTGCGCAGCTATGCTTAGCCGGGCATCCTCGACCTATGCGATAGACGGCGATGGATTGAAGATGAAATATATTGGCGTTGGGTTTCCGGACTGGACTGATTTCGAGCAGGAAGTTGACCTCCATTCCATTGAAATGAAGCCGAATGTCGAGACGCGCATACAAGGCAGGCTCAGTAAATGACCGAAGCGACGGAAGCGGTACTTCGTTACTGGCGGACTTCCCTTGCAGACGGGGTACTGGGCGAGGGGAAGTTCACCAAAGGGGACCGCAAGCGGTTTGTCGATGTGCCGGGCGAGGCGCTGAAGACCGGGGTGCTACCACGTGACGTCGTAGACCGGGTGTTCCAAGCGCAGGCCTCGGCGAAAACGATGGGAATTCGGTTCTGGCCCTTGGTGATGGCGCGCAAGGCATCACACGGCGTAGCCAGGGCGGGCGTCCTACCGGAAATCGTTGCACCAGTGGTGACTGAGGCGACGGTAGATCGGGCCGGGCGGATCACTCCCACCCGAAATGCTGTGGCCCGCGATCTGCTGAACCCTTTGCCAGCTGGCGAATTTGCCATCGGCTCGGTTGACGCGCTGGACTCGTTCCTGACCGAAAGCCCCCTGCCGGAGATTAACGGTGACAACGCTTGGCAAGAATACCTCGGGCACTGCCGAAAGATGGTGGATGCTGTCTCACAAGGCTGGCCGCGCGGCGACGTAGACTATCTGCCGATCGGGTCGGGGTTCCTTGAACTGGCCGAGGATGCAAATGCCACAGTGCGCGGTATCCTTGATCTGTACGACAAGCTCCTGGTTGAAAAGTTCGATGTTCCGCTGCTCTCGCAGATCGCAAAGCCGCGAACGTTTGCCGAGGGCGTTGATCATCGCATCGTTCAGGAGTTTGCGCGTCGAATTGGCCATTCAAACCCCAACTTTCCGCTGGCGGAGCACCAGCGACAGGTCTTGGCTTGGCTCGATGCATCGTCGCCGGGTGAGGTGATTGCCGTCAACGGACCGCCAGGGACCGGCAAGACAACAATGCTTCTGTCGGCCGTCGCGGGGCTTTGGGTCCGTGCCGCACTACATGGCGACGAGCCGCCAGTGATCGTAGCCGCGTCTTCGAACAATCAGGCGGTGACAAACATCATCGACGCCTTTGGGAAGGATTTCGGCAGAGGTGAGGGGCCCTTCGCCGGGAGATGGCTGCCGGAAATAGAGAGCTTCGGGATGTTCCTTGCGTCCCATTCTCGGCGGCTGGAAGCAGCCCGTAAGTATCAAACCGAGGAGTTCCAAACCGAGCGGGAAACGGTCGCTTACGTCCAGCGCGCGAAGGAAGCCTACTTGCTAGCTGCCAATGCGGCATTGCCTGAACTTGCGAACCTCAACGTGGCTTCGGTGGTGTCGGCCTTGCAGAAGCGGATTGTCTCAGAGGTCGAGAAACTTTCGCAAATCGATCGCGCGACCAGCGCGCGTCAAGCGGCCACTAGCGCGCTCCAATCGCAACTTGGCCCGGACCCCGAAGCCACTGAAGCACAGCGGGCAGAGGCGGTCGCAGTGCAAACAGCGGCCGCCGAGAAGCTGCGTGCCGCTCGGGCAGCGCTCGACCAGCATCTGGCGTCCGAGTCCTTGCTCACTGCGGTTGTGGGCTTTCTTTCGTCGGTCAAAAAGAAGCGCACCCTTCGCGCGCGGCTCGCAATTGGTGATCTCCTGCCTGGGCTGGAGACTGCAAAGCGCGTCAACGAGATAGAGGACCGGGTCCGTGCCGAACTTCGGTCAGCAGAGGACGCGCTGAAGGCAGCGGAACTGGACCTCGCAAGGGCACGGTCTCTGCGTCGAGACTTCATGGAGGCAGAACGGAACTGGGAAGCTGCGGCGGCAGCGTTCGGCGGTGGCTACGATCTCGCTGAATTGGAACGCCGGGCCGACGTTGAAGCACGGTTCACGCTGTTCCTTCTGGCGACGCACTATTGGGAAGGGCGCTGGCTTTTGGCGATGGAGGCCGACCTCGCTGCAATCGTCGCCTCGAATGGGAAGAACGGCAAGGCGACTGTAATTCCCAGGTGGCATCGCCGCATGATGTTGACGCCATGCGCTGTTGCCACCTTTGCCAGCCTGCCCGGAAAGATGACCTATACGCGCCGCGACGGCGGGAAGTGGGCGACCGAATATCTATTCGATTTCATTGACCTATTGATTGTCGATGAAGCCGGTCAGGTTCTTCCCGAGGTTGCCGGCGCGTCCTTCGCCCTCGCGAAGCGCGCCCTGGTAATCGGTGACACGCAACAGATCGAACCGATCTCATCAGTGCCGCGCCCGGTCGATGTGGGCAACTTGAGGGATTGTGGCCTCCTGGGTAGCGACATTGACATCGATGCGCTTGCCGCACGCGGAATCTGTAGCACCAGTGGCAGTGCTATGCGCCTCGCGCAGGAAGCGTGCCTCGTGTCACCCTATATCGATCTTGAGAAGGGGCTTTACCTCTTCGAGCATCGGCGGTGCTACGACGAGATCATCAGTTTCAGCAACGCCTTGTGCTACAAGGGCAAGCTCAGGCCAATGCGGGGAAAGGCCCCTGCCGACGCAGGTCTTCCAGCGCTTGGGTATCTTCATATCGATGGCCGTGCGGTCACCCTGGGAAGCAGTCGGGCCAACGTGCTTGAGGCGCAGACAATCGCCGTGTGGCTTGATTCTAACCGCGCTGCGCTGGAAGGCCGCTACCGCAGGCCCCTTGAACAGATCGTCGGGATCGTCACGCCCTTTGGCCGACAGGTGCGCGAAATCCGCGATGCCTGTATCAGCCGGAGGATCTCCGTTGATGGGCGCGAAGGCATGACGATCGGCACGGTACATGCCCTCCAAGGCGCCGAACGGCCGGTGGTGATTTTCTCGCCTGTCTATTCGAAGCACGCCGACGGCGGCTTCATCGATGCATCGCGCAGCATGTTGAACGTGACAGTCTCTCGGGCCAAGGACAGCTGCCTCGTCTTTGGCGACATGGACGTCTTGGCTGCGACTCAGACCGGGTCACCCCGTTCGATCCTGGCTGACTTCCTGTTTGCTGCGGAGGCGAATGCGCTTGAGTTCGTGGCTGAACCTCGGACGGACCTAAAGCCAGGAAACGGTCAGATCGAAATGCTGCGTGATGCCGCTGGGCACGACGCATTTTTGTTGGACGCGCTTTCTGCGGGCGGGCGCAAATACACGATCGTTAGTCCTTGGGTGATCGCGGGTACGATGGAACGCGTTGGGCTGATTGCCGCCTTCGAAGCTGCCATTCGAAGTGGTGCCGAGATCGATGTCTTCGCCGATCCATTGCTCAACTTAGGTCCGGCAGCCGGTGGCCTGACCCAATTGGAGGCGGTCGAGAGCGTGTTCGCAAAGATCGGTGTCAGTCTCCACAAGTTGCCGAAGTTGCACAGCAAGATCGTTGCGATCGACAACAACCTCTTGTGCATCGGTTCCTATAATTGGCTCAGTGCCGATCGGAAGGGCCATTACGCGCGGCATGAGACGTCCTTTGTTTACCGTGGCCAGCAACTTGAGGACGAAATACGAACTATCGTCGACAGCTTGAAGCGGCGAGAGAAATAGGGGGCGGGCAGCCGCGGTGGGAATCCGGTCAGAAAAGGTCTATCGGGCTACCGACCTCGTTCAACGTTTAGGCAACAGCCGTTTCTGTCGGTTGCGGTTGAGAGCAGAAAGGTAATCAGGCGATATCAGCGTCTGAGACTTAATTGGTGGTTTAGTCGCCGCCGCCGATGCGCGCGCCCGCGAATTAGACCGGCGACTAGGCACGTGGCCGGCGGTCTTAGCGGCAAAGGTCGTCTGCTGACGGCGGGATTAGAGATATCAAGCGCCTGCGGTCCCCATCGATAATAGCGGTCGGCAGAGCGATCCCGGCTACTACTCCGCTCGCTTCGACCGATGGCGTCAGAAGCTGACCGCCGGGAGCGCTGAAGCCGCAGGCTCCATGAAGCCCGATGGAGAGTTCAGCGCTTCCTCCGCGTCGTTCTCGCTAGAATAGACGAGTTCCGGTTGAACCTGCGGAGCCAGAGCGACTTGCGCTTGACGATCTGCCTCAGCCTTCCGGGATGCTTCTAGGGCCGCTTCAAGGGCCTTGTGGAGCCGATCGGCGGCACCCGCCTTATCCACCCACCAATCGGTCGACCAGACGCGGACAAGGTCCCAGCCAAGGCCCTTGAGGATCGCAGCGCGGACCTTGTCGCGGTCGCGGGCCGTTGCGGCGCTGTGATAGGCCGCGCCGTCGCATTCCACGCCGACGAGGTAGTCCCCGGGGCGGTCCGGGTGGACGATGCCGAGGTCGATCCGAAAGCGCGATACCCCGATTTGGGAAATCACCTGCCACCCGCGTCGGGAAAGCTCACGCGCGACGGCCTCCTCGAACGGGGACTCGTGTCCGCCGACAGAGCCCTGGATGGCCTCTGCAAGCGCGCGCGGGCCTCGTTCGGCGAACTCGATGAAGTGCTTCAAGTCTCTGACGGCGCGGGCGCTCGTGCGGTTGAGATCGATCATCCCCGGATCGAAGGACGTGAACACGATCATCTCCTGGCGTGCCCGCGTCACAGCGACGTTCAGGCGCCGCCAGCCGCCCTGCGAGTTCAACGCTCCGAATGACATCGACATCGACTTGGAGCCCGGTTCGGTCGGGCCAAAGCCGATACCGAGCAAGATGACGTCGCGCTCGTCGCCCTGCACGGTCTCTAGGTTCTTCACGACCACAGGTTCAGTCCGGTCGTCGGAGAAGTGCGGCTCAATCTCGGGATACCGACGGCGTGCCCGGTCAAGCAGGTCCTCCACGAGCCGCTGCTGGTCGGCGTTCAGGGTGATGATGCCGAGCGTTCGCTTGGCCGCAATGAAGGCCGGGTCAACTAGACGGCGCACCGCCTCATCGACCACCGCTTGGGCCTCGATCTGGTTCGTGCGGCCTTGCCCCCTCGCGTAGACACCCTCGACGCGGCGCCACTCCACGGCGCTCGCGCGGGTGACGGGCGCGGGGAAGGTTACGAGGCTACTGTCGTAGTAGCGATGGTTCGAGAAAGCGATCAGGCTCTCGTGTCGGCTACGATAGTGCCAGCCGAGGCTGTGCATCGGAATGCCGGCGGCGAGGCATTCGTCGAGAATGCTCTCCATGTCTTCCTCGACATCGGCATCTCCGTCGGTGGCGCTTGCTGCGCGGGTAAAAAAGCTGGTGGGGGGCATCTGCCGGGGGTCGCCTGCAATAATCACCTGCTTGCCACGCGCCATGGCACCGATCGCGTCCCATGGGGCGATCTGCGACGCCTCGTCGAAGATGACGAGGTCGAACATGGCTTGGTCCGGTGGGAGATACTGCGCGATCGACAACGGGCTCATCAGCATGCAGGGCGAAAGCTGCGTCATCGCTTCGCCCATCTCGGTTGCGAGTTGGCGTATCGGCTTGTGGCGTTTTTGTTTTTGGAGCTCGCGGGCAAGCACGGAATAGCCGGCTCGCTTGGCACCTTCCTGCCGGTCCGGAATGGCTCCGCAGAGCTTCGCCCGGATGTAGCGGACAGAGAGCTCCGCTAGCCTGTCGTCAAGCCGCCGGAATGCCTCTAGGTTGTCGGCATGTACAGTGGAACTAAACTGCCTCAGTGTCGGCTCGGCGTCGATGAGGTTCGAGGCGAACCATTTGGCGTACCCCGTTTCAAAGGCAAGCACGGCGTCCTGGGTAGCAACAAATTGCTTCTCAAGTGCCTGGACGAGCGGACCGAGGCCAAGCGTCTGCGCCTCTCCCTTTATGCGCTGCCAGTCGTTCCAGGCCTTAAGTTTAGGTTCATTCGCTATGACGGATTCCGCAACCCGGCATGTCTCTTCCAAGCCCAGTCCCTGTCGGAATCTCGCCAACTCTTCAAGCCGGGCGACGGCAACGCGGAAGGTCGACGCGCTGTCCCGCAATCGGACGAGATCCCGGGCGAACTGGCCGTCAGGGCCAAGCAGATCATTGCCCTCCACGGCGATGGCGCTAATTGCCCGACGGATCAGGAGCAATTCTTCGGAATCAGAGGCGGCAGCGCTCGAGTCGCTTCGCAACATCAAGGCCAGTCCACAGGCGCGCTTCAAAAGCGCCGTGTCCGTCTGAAGCGACGCCCAGCCCGGAACACCCTGGAGCCTGGGGGAAAGACCGTCGATTTCCGTAAGTGCCTCCGCCATGGCAACAAGGAGCGGCAGGTCGTTGTTTACGTCCACTTTTGCGACCGCACCGCCCCCTAAGGCGATCTTCTTTCGAACGTTGGCCTTCGCGAACATCGAGAGTGGCCAAAACTTGGCTTTAGCCGTTTCCCAGTCCTTGCTGGAGGCGGCTGCATCGACGCGCCTTGTCGGTTCCGGCGCGTACTTGCTGGAGAGTTTCGCTTCCGCTTCCTTGTAGCGGGTCAGTGCAACCGCTGCCTTTTCTTCAGCCGAGACCTTGTCCGAAAGGTCGGGTGAGAAGGCAAATCTCATGTCTAGTCCGTGGACGGACAACAGAGTCTCTGACAACCGGATTAGCCTATCCAAGCCATCTTCGGCAGAAGCGTCCACCGGGAGACGACTGCGCTGCAGGAAAGCCTCCCGAGCTTTCGTGAGAGACTCGAACAGACCGGGGATCGGTCTGGCAGCGGCAACCATCGCTTCCTGCCAAGAATTGGACCAGTCGGTCGCTTCAATGCTTCCAAGTCCCGATGGAACTGCTGCCACTTCGGTATGCGCGATACCGAGTCGCCGCGCTGTATCAAGAAGATGCTGGTACTCGGCTTCGTCGTGCCGGACATCTGGACCGAAAGCGATTTTTGGCGTCGAAGGTGTCCAGTCACGTACAACGCGCCCGATGGCGCGGTGCAGTGTCAATCCGTTCGCTTCGGATCGATGGAGCAGCTTGACGACCTTGTTGAGCCCGTCGCGGAGACGTCGAGCTTCTGCTGCGTCTCTGCGCCATTCGGGTTCGGAAAATTCCTCGCGCGTGGTCCACGCTCGGTCCAACTGCTTGAGGACTTCGGTTTTAGTTGCTTTGGCCGAGTGGAGTTCCAGGCAGAACGATCCAAGGCCTTGTTCGGACAGGCGACGCTGCACGACGTTGAGAGCCGCCATCTTCTCGGCGACAAAAAGGATGCGCCGTCCAAGTGCAAGATTATGGGCGATCATGTTCGCAATTGTCTGAGACTTGCCGGTCCCAGGCGGCCCGTCCAAAACAAAATCGTGGCCGGCTGCAGAGGCAACGACAGCCGCCAGTTGTGAGCTATCGGCCGGAAGTGGCGCAAACAGTGTTGCTGGGTCTACGAGATCATCAAGGCGCTCCGCCCGAGTGAACTCGCTTGCCGTTGGATAGGTCTCCTCCTTCCGCTCGATGAGGTGACGAACCGTTCGGCTTGCCTTGAGCTTATCCGACCTGTCGGCAAGGTCCTTCCACATGAGATACTTGGCGAATGAAAAGGTACCCAGCGCGATGTCCTGAACAACTTCAAACCCAGGAATATCTCGGACCATTCGCCGGACTACGTTCCAGACGCCGAGAACATCAATGCCGCTTTGGTCGGTTGGTAACGGCCCCTCCAAGGCGGGAATTGACAGTTCGAAGTCTTGGCGCAGCAACTCAAGAAGGGTGAGATTGAAGCGCGGCTCGTCCTCATGGTGGGTCATCACTACGCCCGAGAGCGCGCTCTTCCGCTCCAGCTTGACAGGAAGGAGGATGAGCGGAGCCCTGTAGGTCCGGGTATCTGTTACGCTCTTCTTCCATTTCAGAAAGCCGAGTGCGAGGTAGAGCGTATTGGCCCCTCCCTCATCCATGTCGCTTCGCGCTTTGCGGTAGAGTTCAACGAGAGCGGCATCGAGCTTTTCTTTATCGAGAGTAGAGACCACTTCGCCCTTTATAAGTGCATCCTTTGCCACGTCTTCCCGAAGGCTTTCGTTGGTGCGCGACTCGTATATCCGCTCATCTCGACCACCGGGAGCAAGGTCGGGCATTGGCACGATCCGCAAGCGCTTCCCCTCTGCCAAGCGATCTTCTAGCTGTCCCGGCTCAGGGCATACCAGCCGGACCGTCTTCGCCGCTTCCGGCAGGTTCAGGAGCCTGTTGCTGGTCGTCAGGTTCAGAAGCTTTCGCTGCCAGATGCCAATCCGGTCGCGGACGAGGTCGGTTTGCTCGTTTACCTCCACATCAAAGCCCGGCAGGTTTGGCGCAGCTTCCAAAGCTTCGTTGCGCGCAGGTTTGACGTCCTCCAGAGAACCTCCGACCGGTTCGGCTCCCAGAAGTGCGAGCGGCCGTATCTTCTGCATGCGCGCCCGGCGCAAATCGATGGCCATCAGGAAGGGCTGAGGAGCATCTTCTGCGAGAAGCCGCGCTGCGACCTTTTCAGCCTGGCTGAAGCTTGGGGGGTTCGGCTGCGTCACCAGTGTCGTTTCGAAGACCAGCAAGTCTTTAATGTCGATGCGCCGCCGCAGCGCCGCCGCCTCATCGGTCACGAGATTGGTGAATTCCACTGGCTGCAGCCAAATGCCCGTGAATGCATGCCCTTGCGTGAGAACGACCATCGGGTTCAGTCCGGCCTGCTCCAGCGCAGAACAGAACAAAAGCGCGGTGTCAAGGCATGTGGCCAAGCCCCCGTCGATGATGGCGCCGGGATTGCGAACCTTCTGGCCCGCAGTTTCGAAACTGGCGGGCGGCAGCGCGTAGGCCAATTCAAAGCCGCAGACGGCGGACCAGATTGCGGACGCTATCTCCCAAACGCGCTCGCGCGAACCACCCTGGTAACCGTCAATAGCGTCCCTGCGTCCTGCGCGCCGGAGTACGTCCGACGCGGCTTTCAACACTCTGTCAACTGCCGGATCGTCGGGCATGACGAAGGCCGGGAGCAGCTCGACCATGGAGCCTAAACCACCCCATTGGTTGCGAGCGAGCAATTCAACAGGGTGGCTCATCGAGGCGAGAAGTTGGTCACCCCGCTTTAGTTCGACGCGAACCAGCCCGTTTATAGTCTCCGAAAGCCCGGCCAGCATAGTGGCGTTGAGCTCGATATCCCTGTCCGTGATATGAACCGACGAGTTGGAGGATGCCCTGTCGATCACCCAGCGCTTCACTGCGACGAAGTCTGGGTCCGCCCTCAATTCCAGTATGAGGTCGTCAACATGTTCTTCCCCGTTGTTATGGATTGCCAGTTCCCGGATAAGCGGAACAGCATTCTGATGGGACGCAAAGCCAACCTTCGCCGCTGTGATGGAATGAATTTCAAATGACATAAAATCGCCCCCGCGAGCTTATACGGGATACTAGCAGGGGCTGTGCCGGGCACGTCAATGCAAGCAGACGCTGGCGCTCCGCGTATCCGGCTTTATTTAACAATAAAAATCATTTTCGGGTCTTTTTAGCCTGTTTCGCCCGCCAAATGGGCGAAAGACCAAGCACCGGGAATCGCCCCCTCGAGCCTAGCCTTCCAAATGCGCCAACCCTTTATCATGCTTATGATACGCTCAAGAATGGCAGGTAAGGTGGCGGGCGATTAAAGGGCCTCGCCGAAAAACGTTTATAAACCAACGACATACGTCAAAGCATTGGCGGAGAGGGAGGGATTTGAACCCCCGATGCCCTTGCGAGCATGCCGCATTTCGAGTGCGGTGCAATCGACCACTCTGCCACCTCTCCGCGGTGCCGAGGACCAGGATCCCGGTCGAAGCGGCGAAGTCATACAAGCGGGGACCGGGGGGTTCAAGGGGACGGCGATAAGTTTTTGACGGCGCATGCAGCGTCAGCTTGAACGGCGAGCCCCCGGCGGCGCTTGGGCGAGCGTCCGCGAGGGCGGCAGCCGGGCGTTATGCTGCGGCCGGCAAGGGCATTAAATATGCCGTTTTGCGCCCGCCTCGCGTTGACTTTGCGGCCCTCAGGCGTGTAGAAGACGCGCGTCGTGATGATGGGTGCAATGTCGCCCGCTCTGCGAAACCTGTCGCCAAGTCTTTGCGAGAAGGCGCGGCTTGCTTCGGAGTATAGGCCCGTAAGGGAAGTTCTTCAGGCGGTGTTTGCCAATGAACCCTAGCGGTTCTTGGGCAGGCAACCAGGGATCCAGCGTCGTGGCACCCTGCTGCAGCCCTTAGGGCGCGGCCAAAAACGAACTTTAAGAAGGACTGGCTCGACCATGTTCGCAGTGATCAAAACCGGTGGCAAACAATACAAGGTTGCCGCCAATGATGTCGTGGAAATCGAGAAGCTGGACGTCGAAGCCGGCGCGACCGTCACCTTTGACGAGGTGTTGATGGTTGGCGGCGAGGCCGGTGTCACCGTTGGTACCCCGATCGTCGCGGGCGCCACCGTCACCGCCGAAGTGGTCGAACAGACCCGTGGCGACAAGGTGATCTCGTTCAAGAAGCGCCGCCGGCAGAACTCCAAGCGCAAGCGTGGGCATCGGCAGCACATCACCGTGGTGAAGATCACCGGTATCATCGCGGCGTAATCCGTTTCGGGCGGGCTTCGAACGAGGCCCTCTCTTCCCTTACCGCCCGCGCGGCGTCACGAGCCCGGACACCGGGTTCCGCCACGCGGCAATCAGACTTCGAAGGAGTTCATCATGGCTCACAAAAAGGCAGGCGGCTCGTCCCGCAACGGTCGCGACTCCGCTGGTCGGCGCCTCGGCGTGAAGAAATTCGGCGGCGAAGCCGTCGTAGCCGGCAATATCATCCTGCGCCAACGCGGGACGAAGTGGCATCCCGGCACCAATGTCGGGCTCGGTGTCGACCACACGATTTACGCACTGACGGAGGGCCGCGTGTCCTTCGCAACCAAGGCCGGCGGGCGCGTTACCGTTTCCGTCATGCCGACGCCGGCCGTCGCAGCAGAATAGCGCCGTATGGTCTTAGAGCGACCGCCGGCGTCCCACGGACCCCGGCGAAACGCTCGCAGTGTCGAGAGTATCCGAGGGGAAGTGGGAAGCCACTTCCCCTCGATGCATTTCCGGCACAAGGACCAGCATCATGTCAGGCCTGGACGAATTAAGCGACGAGAGTGACGACGGCGAAAGTCGGAGCCGCGAAAGTCTGATCGGCGAAAGTGGATCCGGCGAACGGGCGCGCGGCACCCCTCTCGCCGGTCTGGTGATCGAGACGCGCCGCCTCGTTCTGCGGGCGCCAAGCGCGGCGGACGCGGCGGTGATCGTCGAACTGGCCGACAACGCCAATGTCGCACGCAACCTCGTCGGCATGCCCCACCCCTACCGCCTTCGCGACGCGCAGACCTGGATCGCCGAAGCCGCGCCGCACGGCGGGCAGAAGCACCTTATCTGCCTCAAAGGCGTCGATGCCGCGCCGCGACCGATCGGGGCCGCCACGCTCGATTTTCGCCGGGGCGCCACCCTGCCGACGATCGGCTGCTGGCTCGGCCAGCCGTTTTGGGGGCGCGGCTTTGCAACGGAAGCATCGCATGCCGTCATCGATTGTGCTTTCCTGCACCAGGGGCACGCGCGCGTGTCGTTCACCTGCCGGGTGACCAATGAGGCCGGCCGCCGGGTGATCGAAAAATGCGGGTTTCAGTGGACCGGGCAGGATCTCGTCCCCGTTCTGTCGGTCGGCACACCGGTGCCGGTCGACCGGTTCCAGCTCGAAAGGAGCACCTGGGAGAGCCTGCGGCGCTGGGAGCCGCTGCGCTTTGCCTCCGGGGCGCCGGACAGGAACCCGTCGGCGGCGCTCGCATTGGACGGGATGCGGCCGGTCGAGGTCTGAAACAGGGAGCGTTTCATGGAGGCGGCCAGTTTCGGAACCACTACCGTGCGGGCTCCGCTGCACGGCGTCGAGCTTGCGACGGAGCGTCTTGCGCTCCGCCCGTTGACTATGGGCCACGCGGGCGCCCTTGCCCGGCATCTCGGCGACATCGAGGTCTCGCGCTGGCTCGCAAGGGTGCCGCATCCCTACGCACCTTCGGACGCGCGCGCCTTCGTCGACCATGTCCGCGCGGCAGCCGCCGCCGGATCGGCGGTGACGCTGTCGATCTCGCCGCTGGATGCCAAGGGCGATCTCCTCGGCGTCGTGGCGCTGCACGGGCTGGAAACGGCGCCCGAGCTTGGCTATTGGCTGGCGCGTCCCTATTGGGGGCAGGGCATCATGACCGAGGCGGTATGGGCCATGCTCGCCCATGTCTATGAAACGCTGCGGGTGGACGTCATCCACTCCGGCGCCTTCAAGGGCAACGACGCCTCGCTCGCCATCCAGCGCCGCATGGGGTTTGCCACCGTCGGCATCAGCCGGCGCCCGTGTCTGGCGCGCGGAACGGTGGCCGAACACGTCGATACCAAGCTCAGCCGCGCGGAGTTTGCCGCCGCGCAAGGTGCCCGGCGTTGCGCGAACCCGCGTTCTGGCTCATAGCAATCGCCAAGATCCTGTTACCAGCGCGTCCCCGCGCTTCGTCACCCTGTACGGCGCCGAGTCCGCGCTGATTTGCTTTCGAGAGACGGTCTATGAAGTTCCTGGATCAGGCGAAGGTCTACATTCGTTCCGGCGATGGCGGAGCGGGTGCGGTGTCCTTCCGCCGCGAAAAATTCATCGAGTTCGGCGGCCCTGACGGCGGCGACGGCGGGCGCGGCGGCGACGTGTGGGTGGAGTGCGTCGAAGGCCTCAACACCCTGATCGACTACCGCTATCAGCAGCATTTCAAGGCCAAGACCGGCGGCCACGGCATGGGCCGCGACCGTGCGGGCGGCAAGGGCGATGATGTGCTCCTGAAGGTGCCGAAGGGTACCGAAATTCTCGAAGACGACGGCGAGACGCTGATCGCCGATATGACTGAGGTCGGCCAGCGCGTTCTCCTCGCCAAGGGCGGCAACGGCGGCTTCGGCAACGCCTATTTCAAGACGTCGACGAACCAGGCCCCCCGGCGCGCCAATCCCGGCCTCGACGGCGAAGAAAAATGGCTGTGGCTGCGCCTGAAACTGATCGCGGACGGCGGGCTCATCGGCCTGCCGAACGCGGGTAAATCCACATTCCTGGCGCGCACCACGGCGGCCAAGCCCAAGATCGCTGATTACCCCTTCACCACGCTGCATCCCAATCTCGGCGTCGTCCGGGTCGACGCGCGCGAATTCGTGCTCGCCGATATTCCCGGCCTGATCGAGGGCGCGCATGAAGGCATCGGTCTCGGCGACCGTTTCCTCGGCCATATCGAGCGCTGCGGCGTGCTCCTGCATCTGATCGACGCGTCGAACGAAGACGTGGTGGACGCCTACCGGGTGGTGCGCGGCGAGTTGGAGGCCTATGGCGCGGGCCTTGAAGACAAGGCCGAAATCGTGGCGCTGTCCAAGATGGAGCTGGTGCCGCCTGACGAGCTGAAAGCCAAGGTCCGAGCTTTGAAGAAGGCGTCGGGCGCCATCCCGCTCGTCCTGTCGGCGGCGACGGGGCAGGGCATGCAGGAAGCGCTGCGCTCGATGGCGCGCATCATCGACACCGCGCGCGGTGCGGCGCCGCAGGGCGGCCGGGCCGCCAAGTCGGAGGTGTGGGAGCCATGACCGTCGCAGTCCATGAGGACGCGGGCATCCGCGCCTATGGCGGGCGGCTGTCCGAGTATAAACGCGTGGTGATCAAGATCGGCTCGGCGCTGCTCGTCGAGGGCCGGTCGGGCATTCTCAAGCGCGCGTGGATCGAATCAATCGCAGCCGACGTGGCGCGGCTGGCGGCGGGCGGCGCGGAGGTGCTGATCGTGTCCTCCGGCGCCATCGCCATGGGGCGCGGCGTGCTCGGGCTCCCCAAGGGCAAGCTCAAGCTGGAGGAAAGCCAAGCGGCGGCGGCCGTCGGCCAGATCGCGCTCGCGCGGGTGTGGTCGGAGGTGCTGGGTCAGCACGGGCTGACCGCCGGGCAGATCCTGCTCACGCTCGGCGACACAGAAGAGCGGCGCCGCTATCTCAACGCGCGCGCCACCATCGGCGCGCTTTTGAAGATGCGGGCGGTGCCCGTCATCAACGAGAACGACACGGTCGCAACCACCGAAATCCGCTACGGCGACAACGACCGGCTGGCCGCCCGCGTCGCGGCGATGCTTGGGGCGGATCTGCTGATCCTGCTCTCCGATATCGACGGGCTCTACACCGCCCCGCCGAATGACGATCCGAACGCGCGGCTGATCCCGGTCGTCGATCGCATCACGCCTCAGATCGAGGCGATGGCGGGGTCGGCCGGGTCGGAGCTTTCGCGCGGCGGCATGAAGACCAAGGTCGAGGCCGGCAAGATCGCCACGGTCGCCGGCACCGCCATGATCATCGCCTCCGGCAAGGTCGACCACCCGCTGACGCTGATCGACGGCGGCGGCACCTGCACTCTGTTCCGCGCCGAAGCCAATCCGGTGACGGCACGCAAAGCCTGGATCGCCGGTCATCTGGAACCGCGCGGCGTGCTCACCGTGGATGCGGGCGCGGTACGGGCGCTCGTCGCGGGTAAGAGCCTGCTGCCGGCCGGCGTCGCCCGGATTTCCGGCCGCTTCGGGCGCGGCGACGCCGTCGTGGTCGCGGACCTCTCGGGCGCCGAAATCGCACGCGGCCTCGTCGCCTATGACGCCGACGACGCGGACCGCATCAAGGGCCGCAATTCGGCTGATATCGAAGACATTCTCGGCCTTCCCGGCCGCTCCGAAATGATCCACCGCGACGATCTCGTGCTGAAGGGCGAGGTCGGCGCGGCCTGAAGGAAGGGCCGTCATGCCGGGTGAGACGCAGCACACCGCTCTCGAACACACGATGCACGACATCGGCCGGCGCGCGCGCCTTGCCGCCCGCCGCCTCGCGGTTGCGACGACGGACGAGAAGCGGGCCGCGCTGCGGGCCATGGCCGCTGCCGTGCGGGCGCAAGGGGCCGAGATCCTGGCCGCCAACGCCATCGATATCGCCGACATGAAGCGGAACGGCCAGACCGACGCTTTCCTCGATCGCGGCACCCTCAACGAAGCGCGGATCGAGGCTATTGCGGCCGCGCTCGACGATATCGCCGCCTTGCCCGATCCGGTCGGGCGCGTGCTCGCCGCCTGGGACCGGCCGAACGGGCTCAAGATCGAGCGGGTCGCGACGCCGCTCGGCGTTATCGGCATCATCTACGAGTCCCGCCCCAATGTGACCGCCGATGCCGGCGCGCTGGCAGTGATGGCCGGAAACGCCGCGATCCTGCGCTGCGGCTCAGACAGCCACGCGACGTCCGAGGCGATCCTGACGGCGCTGAAAGACGGGCTGGCGGCGGGCGGTCTGCCGGAAGACGCGATCCAGCTTGTCCCCACCCGCGACCGCGCCGCCGTCGGCATGATGCTCGCCGGACTTGGCGGCACGATCGACGTCATCGTGCCGCGCGGCGGCAAAAGCCTTGTCGCCCGGGTGCAGGCCGAAGCGCGGGTGCCGGTGTTCGCGCACCTGGAAGGCATCTGCCACGTCTATGTGGATAAGGCGGCGGATCTTGAGATGGCCACGGCCATCGCCGTCAACGCCAAACTGCGGCGCACGGGGGTCTGCGGGTCCGCCGAAACGCTGCTCGTCGACCGGGCGGTCGCGGCAACTCATCTCGCACCGATCCTGGCCGCGCTTGCCGCAAAGGGCTGCGAAATCCGCGGAGACGAGGCCGTGCGCGCTCTATGGCCCGCCGCCAAGCCCGCGACGGTGGAGGATTGGTCGACCGAATATCTCGATGCCATCATCTCCGCTGCGCTCGTAAACGGCGTCGAAGGCGCGATCGAGCATATCGAAACCTATGGCTCGCACCACACCGAGGCGATCGTGACCGGCGATCCCGCAGCGGCCGAGCGCTTCATGAACGGCATCGATTCCGCGATTGTGATCCACAACGCCTCCACCCAGTTCGCCGACGGCGGCGAGTTCGGCATGGGCGCCGAAATCGGCATTGCGACGGGCAAGATGCATGCGCGCGGGCCGGTCGGCGTCGAACAATTGACGTCGTTCAAATACCGCGTCCACGGCACGGGCCAGCTCCGGCCGTGAGCCGTCCGCGCCTGCCGGCCCTGGCCCCCGGTCTCAAGATAGGGCTCTTCGGCGGTTCGTTCGACCCGCCGCATCTTGGCCATCGCCACGCCAGCGACGCGGCGCTGATGCGCCTTGGGCTCGACCGGGTCTGGTGGCTGATCACCCCCGGCAATCCGCTGAAGGACGTCGGCCGGCTCGCGCCGATCGCGACCCGCGTCGCGGCGGCGGCACAGGTGGCGCGCCATCCGCGCGTACTCGTGACCGACCTCGAAGCCCGGCTCGGCACCCGCTACACCGTCGATCTCGTCGAGCGACTGACCCGCCTCGCCCCGCAAGCGCGCTTCGTGCTGATCATCGGGGCGGATAACTGGGCGAGCTTTCACCGCTGGGGCGGCTGGCGCCGGATCGCCGCGCTCGTGCCGATCGCCGTGGTCGACCGGCCGGGCGCGACGCTGAGAGCCTTGTCGTCGCCCGCCGCGCGCACGCTGGCCCGGCACCGGCTGCCGGAGGCCAAGGCCCGCCTGCTGGCAAGCCGCAAGCCTCCCGCCTGGGTGTTCCTCACCGGCGAACGGGTGCCGCTGTCCTCGACCATGATCCGTGCGGGCGTCAAGCCTTGAGTTCTCGGGCTTCGTTCACCCCGTCTGTCGATCTATCTTGAAATCCTCACGCATACAGCCCAATGTAACGCTGCGGGGATCGCTCCGCTGTGGCACCGTGTTTCCTACTCTAAACTCCGAACCCATGAGGGTCACCGGATCCGGGGCGAGACCGTTGACCGAGACAGACACGAGGACCAACCCCTGAGCATGACACTCTCCTCCGAGGGCGCGGCTTTCCGCGCGCCTCCCGGCCCCTCCGTTTCCGCCGCTTCGGCGAAAGGGAAGGGCGAACCGGCAGCGCTTCTCGCCGCCGTGCTGTCCAGCCTCGACAATGCCAAAGCCGAGGAAATCGTCGCCATCGACATCACGGGCAAGACCCCGATCGCGGACTATATGGTGGTCTGCTCGGGTCGGTCGCACCGTCATGTCGGCGCGCTGGCCGACAATCTCCTGAAAGACCTCAAGGACGCGGGCTTCGGCACCGCCGCCATCGAAGGTCAGACGGCGTGCGACTGGGTGCTGGTCGATACGGGCGACGTGATCGTTCACGTGTTCCGTCCGGAAGTGCGGCAGTTCTACAATCTGGAAAAGATGTGGGCGGCCGAACCCGAGCCGGTGCGGGCGCACGGTTGACCATCCGGCGGCAAGGGTTGCGGCAGCGCCGCCCTCTGTCCCTTTCGGTTGCCGGTATGATCGGCGCCGTTTTTCTCGTTCTGTGATGGACGATCGATGCGCATTGCCATCCATGCCGTCGGCCGCCTGAAATCCGGGCCTGAGCGCGAGCTTGCCGACCGCTATGTCGACCGGGCGGAGAAATCCGGCCGGATCCTCGGCCTCACCGGCGTTTCCGTTCGCGAAGTCCCCGAAAGCCGCGCCGCCCAGGTGCAGGCCCGCAAGGACGAGGAGGCCGCAGCCCTACTCGCCGATCTTGCCCCCGGCGCGATGCTCATCGCCCTCGACGAGCGCGGCGATCTGCCCACCAGCGAGCGCTTCGCCGCCATGCTCGGCGAGGCCCGCGATCGCGGCACGTCGGTGGCGGTTCTCCTCATCGGCGGTCCGGATGGGCACGGCGCGTCCGTGCTCTCCAGGGCCGGTCACCGAATTTCCTTTGGCCGGTTGACGTGGCCGCACCAACTCGTCCGCATTCTTGCCGCAGAGCAGGTTTACCGAGCCGTCACGATCCTCGGCGGTCACCCCTACCATCGCCCCTGACCCTCAGTTGACGGCATGCGCGGGGAAGGCCATCAAGGATCGCAGAACCGCCCCTGTCCACTTGGATTTCCCGCCCTTGAAGCGGCTCGTGACGGCCCCTCATCGCACCCTCCGTCCCGCCCTCGTGGCGGTCGCGGTGCTCGGCTGTTCGGGCGCCGGGACCCTCGCCCAAGACGTGCCGGCAACCGCGACGGCCTATTTGCCGGCTCAGACCATTCCCGATCTGCAAATTCCGGCTGGGACCAAGGATGCCACCTTGATCGAGGCCGAGCGGACCTTGAAGGGCGCGGAGCTTGAGAAGATCAAGCGCGACATCGAACTTTCCGCCGAACGGCAGGCCGAGATCGCGGCCGAGATCGACGGTCTGGACAAGGATCAAGCCATGCTGAACGACCAGATCGTGACCACGGCCTCCCGCGTCCAGGGGCTCGAACAATCGCTGCTCGACAGCGAAGGGCGGCTGGGGCGGCTCAGCGACAACGAAAGTTCGATCCGGCTCTCGCTGGAAGGGCGCCGTGCGGTTCTGGCCGAAGTGCTGGCCGCCGCCCAGCGCATCGGCCGCCGCCCGCCGCCCGCCCTCATCGTCAAGCCGGAAGATGCGCTCGGCGCCGTAAGGTCGGCCATCGTGCTCGGCGCGGTGCTGCCCGAAGTGCGGATTGAAGCCGACGCGCTCGCCTCCGATCTTGCCGCGCTGGTGTCGGTCCGCGTCCAGGCGGAGGCCGAACGCGACGCCTTGAAGCAATCCGCATCGCGTTTCGCGGAGGAGCAGGAGCGGCTTTCGTTGTTGCTGGATGAGAAAAAACGTCGCAGCGAATCGCAAGCCGCAGCCCTTGAAGCAGAGCAGGCGCGCGCGGCCGAGCTTGCGTCCAAGGCCCAATCTCTCGAAGAATTGATGACGGCTCTGGAAGAGAACATCGCCTCGGTCCGCAGGGCCGGCACCTCGGCCAAACAAGCCGCTGTGACGCCCCGCCCGGCGGCGACCGACGCCGGTCGCCTGCAACCGGCCGTCGCCTTTGTTGATGCCAAGGGAAAACTGACACTTCCGGTTCGCGGCGTAACAATTCAGAATTATGGCGACGACACCGGATTGGGGGGTGCCGCGCAGGGGATATCGGTTGCGACACGCGCCGATGCCCGCGTGACGGCGCCCTGCGACGGCTGGGTCGTCTACGCCGGGCCGTTCCGGTCCTACGGGCAACTCTTGATCCTCAACGCCGGCGATGGCTATCATGTCGTTCTGGCGGGAATGAGCAGGATCGACGTTGAGCTTGGGCAATTCGTGTTGACGGGCGAGCCCGTCGGGGTGATGGGTAGCCAACGGCTTGCTAGTGCGACGGCGCCGGATGTGAATATTTCGCAGCCGGTTCTATATCTCGAGTTTCGCAAGGATGGCGCTTCGATCGACCCGGCCCCGTGGTGGGTCGCGTCGCTGGATCGGAAGGTTCGCGGATGATCAGGAAAATCTCGCTTCTCGCTGCCGGCGCATGTGTCGGCGCCGGTGTCACGATGATCGGCGTCACCGGCCACATACCGGGCTTCGGCTCGGCGGTCGCCGCAAGCGCGGATACGTACCGGCAATTGAATCTATTCGGCGATGTGTTCGAGCGCATACGCGCCGATTATGTCGAGGAGCCCAAGGAAGGCCCGATGATCGAGGCGGCCATCGACGGCATGCTGACATCGCTCGACCCCCATTCCAGCTTCATGAACGCCAAGTCCTTCCAGGACATGCAGGTTCAGACCAAGGGCGAGTTCGGCGGCCTCGGCATCGAGGTCACCATGGAAGACGGCCTCGTCAAGGTTGTAACGCCGATCGACGATACGCCCGCCGCCAAGGCCGGCGTTCTGGCCGGCGACCTTATCGTCGCCCTCGACGGCGAACAGATCCAGGGCATCACCCTGTCCGACGCCGTCGAGAAGATGCGCGGCCCGGTGGACACCCCCCTCAAGCTCACGATCCAGCGCGCCGGCGTCGACAAGCCGCTCGACATCACGGTCGTGCGCGGCGTGATCCGCACACAGTCCGTACGCTCGCGCATCGAGGGCGACGTCGGTTACATCCGCGTCACCCAGTTCACCGAGCAGACCTATGAAGGCCTGAAGACCGCCATCGACAAGATCGAGAAAGAGATCCCCAAGGGCCAGCTCAAGGGCTTCATCCTTGATATGCGCAACAATCCGGGCGGCCTTCTCGATCAGGCGGTATCGGTTTCCGATGCCTTCCTCGATAAGGGCGAGATCGTTTCCACCCGCGGCCGTCATGACGACCAGACCCGCCGCTACACCGCCAAGGAAGGCGATCTGACGGGCGACATGCCGGTGATCGTGCTCATCAACGGCGGCTCGGCGTCGGCGTCCGAAATCGTGGCGGGCGCCTTGCAAGACCACCGCCGCGCGACGCTGATCGGCACGCGCTCCTTCGGCAAGGGTTCGGTGCAGACCATCATCCCGCTTGGCGGCAACGGTGCGATCCGCCTCACGACAGCCCGCTACTACACCCCGTCCGGCAATTCGATACAGGCCAAGGGCATCACCCCGGACATCGAAGTGCTGCAGGATCTGCCGCCCGAGTTGAAGGACCAGGTGACCGACACCAAGGGCGAAGCCAGCCTCAAGGGTCACCTCAAGTCCGAGACCGAGGGCAAGGAAGAGTCTGGTTCGCAGGCTTACGTGCCGCCCGATCCCAAGGACGACAAGCAGCTCAAGACCGCGCTCGACCTTCTGCGCGGCCTGCAGGCCAACTCGGCCTTCCCGCCGAGCCCGGATGCAGCCGTGCCCAATTGAGGCGGGTGCCTTTGCGATAAGTCGGAAAGCCGGGCCAAGCGTCCGGCTTTTTCATGAAAACCACCTCTTCGGCCGGCGCGCGAGGTGGCGTAGCATCGCGCGAGGCGAATCACCGTCCCGGACCCGTCGATGAGCGACCTTTCGTCCCCCCTCGGCGTCAAACCGCCGACGCACCTGCACCAGCGCAAATCGCTGGGCATGATCGCGTCCACGATCATGGTGCTCCTCGCGGCCGCGCTTGCGGTCTGGATGGCGGTCGTCGACGATCCTTTCGGCGGGGAACCAGTCGCCACCGTCAAGATCGCCGATCTCAACACGGCCATAAACCCGGCCGACATCACCACGGTCGGTGTGAAATCGGGCTCGGGCGAATTGTTGCCGCGCCGCATGGAAAGCCCGATCGAGGATGATGTGCCCGGCGAAGGTCCCGGCGCGGATCCAAATGCCAGCGTTTCGCAGTCGGCGGATGCCGAACGCAACGTCACGGGCGAGGTCGCGCTGTCCGTCAGCCCCGATCCGGAGTTGATGGAGGAAAGCAGTAGCGGCCCCATCCCCCGCGTATCCGATGACGGCCGGCGCCCGGTCGATGTCTACGCCCGGCCGGTGCCCGGTTTCGTCGGCACCGCGCCCAAGGTGATCGTCATCGTCGGCGGCCTCGGCCTCAGTCAGTCCGGCACCCAGGAGGCGATCCGCCTGCTCCCGCCCGGCGTCACCCTTGCCTTCGCGCCCTATGGCTCCAGCCTCGACCGCTGGGCGGCCCGTGCACGGCAGGATGGGCACGAACTCCTGTTGCAAGTCCCGCTGGAGCCCTTCGACTATCCCGACAACGATCCCGGTCCGCACACCCTGCTGACCAGCCTCGACGCCGACAAGAACATCGAGCGGCTGCGCTGGCTCATGTCCCGCACCACCACCTATGTCGGCGTCATCGCCTACATGGGCGCCCGCTTCACCGCCGAAGGACCGGCGCTAGACCCCGTGCTCGGCGAACTGACGAGCCGGGGGCTGATGTTCGTGGACGACGGTACGTCGTCGCGCAGCGTTGCCGCCGCCACCGCCAAGGCCCGCGCCACCCCCTTCGCCAAGGCTGATCTGATGATCGATGCGGTTGCGACCGAAGGCGAGATCGTGGGCCGGCTGGCGCAGCTTGAACAGATCGCGCGCACGCGCGGCCTTGCCATCGGCGTCGCAAGCGCGCTTCCCCTCTCGGTCAAGGAGATCGCGGCCTGGGCCAAAACGCTGGAGCCACGCGGGATCAC
>JBHYDC010000030.1:0-26547 GCA_051861205.1 Oharaeibacter sp. | reverse complement strand
GAACGCGCAGTCTGACGTCGTTCAGTTGCGCATTCGTGATGCCGATCGGATCGATGATGCCGAGCAGCGCCTGAACGAGCTTGTCAGCCCCCTCAGCACCACCCTTTTGGGCGGCGCCGGGGTGAATGAATTCCAGGTCGAGCGGGGTGCGGATGGGCTGTTCCGCATGTCCTTCACATCGCAAGGGCTCACCCAGCGCCTTGGCAAGGTCGTCGAGCAGTCGATCGAGGTGATCCGAAAACGCGTTGACGAGCTTGGAACGGTTGAACCCTCCATTCAACGCCAGGGCTCCGACCGCATCCTCGTCGAAGCACCGGGTGAGAAAGATCCTGCGCGGCTGAAGGACATTGTGGGCCGTACGGCGCAGCTTACCTTCCACCTCGTCGACGATAACGTGAGTCTCGAAGACGCGGCGCAGGGTAATCTTCCGCCGGGAACGCTTTATCTTGCATCGGCTGAAGAGGGTGGCCGTCCGACGGTGGTTGAAGAAGCCCCACTCATGTCGGGCGAGGATCTGACCGATGCTCAGGTCAGTTTCGAATCGCAGACCAATGAACCGGTCGTGTCGTTCCGCCTGTCGACGGCGGGAGCCCGGAAATTCGCCCTGGTTACGACGGAAAACGTGAATAAGCGTTTCGCGATCGTTCTTGATCAGCAGGTGATTTCTGCACCGGTCATCCGCGAGCCGATCACACAAGGGTCCGGCCAGATTTCCGGCAGCTTCACTGCTGAAACGGCCAACGATCTTTCCGTTTTGCTTCGCGCCGGCGCGCTTCCGGCCAAGCTTGCTGTGGTGGAAGAGCGTACGGTCGGGCCTGGCCTTGGCGCGGACTCGATCGCGGCCGGCGAACGAGCCTCCGTCATTGGCGCCATCGCCGTCGCCGCCTTCATGCTGGTCTCCTACGGCCTGTTCGGTCTCTTCGCGAATTTCGCTCTCGTGGTGAACATTGTGATGATCTTCGCCGTCATCACGTTGCTGCAAGGAACGCTCACGCTGCCTGGAATCGCCGGTATCGTGCTCACGATGGGCATGGCGGTGGACAGTAACGTGTTGATTTTTGAGCGCATTCGTGAAGAGCAACGATTGGGCCGATCGCCCATTGCCGCCATCGATGCTGGATTTCAGCGTGCTTTCGGTACGATTGTGGACGCCAACATAACCACGCTGATCGCCGCCGGCGTGCTTTTCCAGCTGGGATCCGGCCCGGTGCGCGGCTTTGCCGTGACGCTGACGGTCGGAATTCTGACCACCATGTTTACGGCGATCACCTTCACTCGACTTCTGGTGGCCGTCTGGGTCAGGCGTAGCCGCCCCTCTGTAGTACCGATCTGAGCCGGGACGAGGATACCGTCATGCGCCTGTTGCGACTGTTCCCGGACGATACCCGGATCCCTTTCATGAAGTGGCGGAAGTATACATTTCCGTTATCAGGGATCCTGTCCGTTCTGTGCTTTCTGGCCTTTTTCAGCTTCGGCATGAACACCGGCATCGACTTCCAGGGCGGCACGCTGATCGAGATTCAGACGAAGTCCGGCCCTGCCGATCTTGGTGCGATCCGAGAAAAAATGAACGGTCTGGGCCTTGGCGAGGTTCAGGTTCAGGAGTTTGGCGATCCGACCGACGTTCTGATCCGCATTGTCCGCCAGGAAGGCGGCGACGAGGCGCAGCAGGGCATTATCGAAAACGTGAAGACGGCCTTCGGTGATAGCGTCGATTATCGCCGTATCGAATTTGTCGGCCCGCGCGTGTCGGGCGAGCTTGCCCAGAACGGGATCATCGGCGTTCTGCTCGCGCTGGCCTGTATCATGGTCTATGTCTGGTTCCGGTTCGAGTGGCAGTATTCGCTGGGTGCTGTGATCGCCACTTTGCATGATATCGTGCTCACGATCGGTCTATTTGCCGCCCTGCAGCTTGAGTTCAACCTGTCATCCATTGCGGCGATCTTGACGATTATAGGCTACTCCTTGAATGATACCGTCGTCGTTTATGACCGCATTCGTGAGATGCGCCGAAAATACAAGCGGATGCATCTTGTCACGATGCTTGACTTGGCCATCAATCAGACGCTGACTCGCACCACGAATACCGCGCTGACCACTTTGATCGCGCTGACGGCGCTCTATATCTTCGGTGGCGAGGTAATCCGGTCGTTCACCTTCGCAATGCTGTTCGGCGTGCTGGTGGGAACCTATTCGTCGATCTTCATTGCCGCACCGGTCCTGATCTTCCTCGATCCTCAGCTTGCCGGCGACGACGATACGTCGGCGGAAGGTGAGACCGAAGAAGCGGCTCCTACGGGGGGTTGAGGCTGGAGTAACGGTGATGAAGCTGTTCGAGCCGCGCGGGTCTCATGGGATCGTGATGCGCTTGCAGCACTACCCCGGCCGCGCTCCGATCGATGCTTACGGTAACGGCGGCTTTAGGTTTGCCGGCATGTCGCATCGCGGGTCGATCCTGTGTATGCCTTCCGGGATTTACGGCTGGTCCGTTGAAACGCCGAACGAAATCACGGCGGATAGCATCGCCCGCCTTCTCGATCATGAGGAAGAGTTCGAGGTTTTGTTGGTGGGAACCGGGCGGGATCTGGTTCCGCTTTCCCCCGTCTTGAAGGCAGCGATTCACGAGCGCGGCTCACGCCTGGATGTGATGTCCACGGGGGCCGTCATTCGGACCTACAACATCATGCTTGGCGAAAATCGATCGGTCGCCGCCGCGCTTCTGGCGGTGAACTGATGACGCGGACTCATTTGGAGGCCGCCTACGACACCTGCGAAGCGCTCGTTCGGGAAAGCGATCCGGACCGATGGCTGGCGGCTTTGTTCGTCCCGGAGGATCGTCGTCGGCATGTTCTGGCGCTCGCCGCGTTTTCCTACGAGATCGGGCGGATTCGTGATGTCGTCCGCGAGCCTCCGCTGGGTGAAATTCGCCTGCAATGGTGGGCCGATACGCTGTCGCAAACCCAGAACCGTGATGCCTCCGGGCACCCCGTTGCCGACGCCTTGCTTGACACGTTGAAGCGCTTCTCCCTGCCGCTTCAGGGCTTTTTGAACCTGATCGAGGCTCGCCGGTTCGATCTCTATGACGACCCGATGCCGACGCTCCTGGATCTGGAGGGATATGCCGGCGAAACCGCGTCGATCTTGATCCAAGCGGCCGCGATCATTCTCTGTGATGGGGAGGACCCCAAGTCGGCGGATGCTGCCGGGCACGCCGGCGTTGCCTATGCAATGACCGGTCTGATGCGGGCGCTTCCCTTTCACGCCCGCCGCAATCAGGTGTTTATCCCGAACGACGTCCTATCGCGTCACGGTGTCCGCCCGGAGGATGTGCGCGATCTTTCCGATACGCCAGCGCTGCGGTCGGCGTTGGCGGAGTTGCGCGAGCATGCCCGCCACCACCTGGATCGTGCTTTAGCCGCCATTCCTGAGATGGACGCGCGCGCCAAACCCGCTTTTATCGGCCTTGCCTTCGTGGAGCCCTATCTCAAGAGGCTCGAACCGGCGAACCCCTTCGGTGCACCTGTTGAAATCGTACGCTGGCGCAAACCGCTGATCGCATGGCGTTTAAGCCGGAATTTGGCGCGTTTGTGACTGTTTTTCAGCAGGTTACCTTGCCGCATTCGCGCACGGCCGCGATTTTGGCTCGTAGTTCATCCACGCCAACCGCGCCAAACACCACCTCGTCGGCGAGAACATAGGTTGGTGTTCCCGTGAGCCCAAGGCGCTGCGCGATTCCATAGACTTCATTCAACGTCGCGTTCACCTCAGGATCTTCCATTTTCGCCCGCACAGCGGCCGGATCCAACCCAATCTCTTTGACCGCCGCCAGCGCTCGCTTGCCGTCGGCCTGACCCTTCTCAGTCAGGAGGGTTTTGTGGAAATCGAAGTAGCGATCGGGCGCGAGCAGTTGAACGGCAATGGCCACCCTTGCGGCTTCCACCGATCCCGGCCCAAGGATCGGGAACTCCTTCATCACGATCTTCACGTCTTTATCCGCGTCCAGCATCGCAATCGTGTCGCTAAGGGCTCGCTTGCAATAGCCGCAGTTGTAATCGAAGAACTCGACCAGCGTAATCGGCGCCGACGGATCGCCGAGCACGGCCTGACGCTTGGAGGAGTAGATCAGGTCCCGCATTTCGGTGATGGCCGCCTTGGCGGCAGCGGACTCTTGATCCTGCTTCTTCTTTTCCAGCGCAACCAACGCTTCTTGGACAATCTCCGGATTGTTGAGAATATAATCCCTAACCACGCTTTCGATTGCGCTCTTCTCGTCCGCCGTCAGTTCCGCGCCCTGCACCGGAGCCATGAACACGAACGCAGCGGCGAGCGTGGCAACCGCGAGGCGGATGAGCGTGGTCATGGTCTTTGCGTCTCCGATCAAAAGGGCTCGTTATCTCGGCTTCTTATACGTCACGATGTCATCGGCGCGAAGCCAGGCCGGGGATCCCATTTTCAAATTGGCTTGAGCGCGCGTCGCATATTGCTTGGCTGCTTGAATGTCGCCGCCTGCGAAAGCACCTTGCGCGGTGGCGAGATCGGCCATTGCGATGTTGCCTTGGCGCGCATAGGCGATGGCAAGTTGCCGGTAACCGATCGGCTGGTCTGGATCGTCGCCAATGCCTTTGGTCAGCTCCTTCACCGCTTCGGCGAGCAGCCGGTCGTCGTCGCTGGCCACCAAAGCGTGACCCAGCATCGCCCGGATCAGGCCCTCTTTAGGGGCAAGCGCGACGGCTTTGCGAAGGGGCTCGATGGCTGCCTTCGGCGATCCGGTTTCGAGCAGGATCTGCCCCTTCAGCTCCCATAAATAGGGGTTCTTCGGCATTGCCGCGATCAATTCGTCGACGCGCGCGACGGCGCTTTTCGGATCGCCATAGCGATAAGCGACGATCGCGCGCGCATAGCCGGCGGCCAAGCTGTCATCTGTATCGGGATAGGCTCTGGCGGTTTTCTGGGGCGACGAGGTAAAGGCCACAAACTTCGCGCGAACGAGATCGTGCCTGGCTTGGAGGGCGGGGTCGTCAACTTTGCCGTAGTTCTTGCTCTTTTCGGCCAGCTCCTGGATCTGCGCCAGACGGTCCGCCGCCATTGGGTGGCTGATGGCGTAAGGGTCTGAGATCGAAGCGGAAAAGAGCTGTTGGTCTGCGAGGCGCGCGAACACGTTCACCATGCCCTTGGCGGATTGTCCGGTTTTGTCGAGATAGGTGATGGCGGCGCGGTCGGCGGAGCTTTCTTCGCCGCGCTGATAGGCGAGGAGGCCGCGGGCACCGATCTGCGCGCCGCCGGCCGCCGCCGCCATGCCGCCCTGCGCGGCGCCGGGCGTGCCGGACATGCCGCCGGCCACGGCCGCCGCCGCACCGCCGATCATGGCGATCGCGGAAAGTATCTGCGCGCGAACAATAGCCTCACGCATGCGAGCGAGGTGGTTGCCCGCAAGGTGCCCGGTTTCGTGGGCAAGCACACCGATGAGTTCATTCGGCGTGTTCGTATCCATGATCACGCCGGCATGAATGAAGATGTGCCGGCCGTCGGCCACAAAGGCGTTGAAGGTCGGGTCGGAAACGATTTTGATCTCGATAGCCGCCCCGCCAAGGCCGGCGGCTTTCAGGATCGGCCGGACATAATCGCGGATCAGGGTTTCCGCTTCCGCGTCACGCAGAAGGCTGATGCGGCGGCCGGCTTGCGAAAAGGCGGGCATCACGCTGCTTGCGGCCACTGCGAGCGCCGTGATGGCGGCAATCAAAATCCGGCTCGGCCTAGCTGCCATTATCCACCTCCGTCGGTCGTGCCTTTTCAGTATCGGCCCGAATATCCGTGCAAAGTCGGCTTATCCAACAACGTGCTTACAAATCCGGACGCGATGCACCGCCGTCGATACCTCCGCGATCAGGGGCTCGCGCCGCGCCGAGTTCCGGATCGATCAGACGCCGCGCTGCTGCCCGGATGGCAGCGGCTATCTCGTCGCTGAGTGCGGCGTCGTTGGTCGCGCGCGCCAATGTCACCCCGCCGACGACGAGCGAGAGGAGCGCAATGGCCTGCGCGCGCTCCGCGTCGTTTCCAGGCGATGACATTGTTTCGAAGATCTGACGAAGCTCCCTTGTGTAGGCCGCGCGCGTTTCGTCGTCAGCCCGCTCCACATCACCCGAAAGGGATTGGGCGGCGCAACTTTCCTCGATGTCGCAGGTGCGCCGCTGTGTCAGGTAGAATTCTACGAAAGCGAACTGCCAAGCCCGCCCCGCCGCCGCGCGAACATAGTCCACGCCAGCGCGAAGATCACGCAATCCCTGAACGACCGCCGCTTTAAACGCGTCGGCCTTCGATGGAAAATGAACGTAGAACGCGCCGGACGTGACGCCGGCTTCTTTCGCAAGCCCGTCGACGCCAAGGCCGCTATAGCCTTGCCGCCGGAATCCGCGCCCCGCGCCGGCCAAAATGCGCGCGCGGCTTTCCTCTTTTTGACCCGGTTTATGCGGCATTGGCCCCTCAAAAAATAACGGACGTTATGTTGTGATTGACAACATAACGATCGTCATGAAACTTACCACGTAACGATCGTAATGTCACGATCGCGACCGCCAACGCATCGTTGCGGCAATCTCCCCAAAGGAGTGGGTCATGTCCAAAGCATTTGTCTATACCGAATTGCAGGTTTCCGTTCCGTTCGATCAGGCACCTTGGCAGATGTTGAATCCGGTCCTCAAGGCTCAGCCCGGCCTCGTGAACAAGACGTGGCTCAGCGGCGCAGGCAACAACTCGCTTGGGAGGATCTACGAGTTTGATTCGCTCGATAACGCCCGCAAGTTTGCCCACAAGTATTTCCCGCGCGAAGCGGCAAAGCTTGGCGCTGCATTAACAACGCGCATTTTCGACGGTGCCGCCACCGAGGAAGCCAGCCGCGACATGAACTCGGTCCACTACCGCTGAACCTTAAAGACTTGGAGCATGTGCTGATGAGTATTTCCATACGCTATAGCGCGGTTACAGTCGCAACGGTTGCAGGATTCGTGGTTGGTCTTCTCTGGTATGGCCCTGTGTTTGGGCAGCAGTGGGCCGTTCTGTCCGCTATCGTTCCGACACCGGAAGAGCAGGCTACTATCCCTCTGACCGCGTTGCTTACGCTGATTTCGAAGGCGCCCTTGGCTTTCGCAATTGCCGTATTGACATCCGCTTTCCGTGTTTTGAATCCGGCGGGAACTAGCTGGCGAGCAGGCCTGATGGCTGCTGCGCTGGTGTGGTTGTGCGTGGTCATTCCGGTGACGGCGTTTTATCCGCTTTGGGCCCGCGTTCCGGCTTCCGTTTGGCTGTTCACCGCCGCCGATTGGTTGGTGGTTACCGCCGTGATGGGCACAATCATCGGTGTTATGAAACCGAAAGCCGTTGCTGGAACGTCTGCCATGGTGGAGCGTGCCCGATGACGATCAGCACGTCGCCGTATCTTTTCTTCGTGGCAAATTGCGAACCGGCTCTCGCGTTTTACGAACGCTGTGGGCTTGGACGGACCGTGGAAATTATCCGATACGGCGACCGTGGTTTGCCAGTGCGAAACCCAGCCCTGCTTGGCAAAATCATGCATGCACAGTTCGATGGCCATATGTGCGATTTTACGCCTCCGACAATGATGACGCGGAACCGATGAAAGGGGCTGCGATCTTGGTCGAGTCGGACAATCTGGACGAAGCCGCCAGGGTTTTTCGATTGTTATCGGCCGGTGGAAACGTGACCGTTCCTTTCGGGCGGCAGCCGTGGGGCGCTGAATTTGGCATGCTTGTGGACGCTTACGGCGCACAATGGATGGTGAACTGCGAGGTTTGATCAAAAGCTGAGCAATGCCCTTCGAACGCAAGATCGGAGGGCATTGCCACGTTTTGCATTGTCCCCGCGCCAGCATTGAAGGCGTTCGAGGCCACCAACAGTCGGCGCCGAAGACTTGATTTTCAGGTGGGGTAGGGTGGTAGAAACGCGCCGCGGGCGTTACAGCGTGATTGCATGAGCCGCGCCTCGCGTGAGGAGACCTGATCGTGCACCCGTCCAAGCGCAGCGCCGTGGCGCCGTTCATTGCTCTCGACGTCTTGGCGGCGGCCAACCGGTTTGAACGGGAAGGCCGCGATATCATTCACATGGAAGTCGGCGAACCCGGCGCTCCGGCTCCGGCCGCCGTGCGCGCGGCGGCTGCGGCGGCGCTGGCCGAGGGCCGGATCGGCTATACCGAAGCGCTGGGCCTGCCCGAACTGCGGCGGCGGATCGCGCGTCACTATGCGGACCGCTACGGCGTAGAAATTTCGCCGGACCGCGTGGCGGTCACGCCCGGCTCGTCCGGCGGGTTCAATCTCGCCTTCCTCGCCCTGTTCGATGTTGGGGACCGGGTGGGGTTGCCGGCGCCGGGCTATCCCGCCTACCGCAACATTCTCTCAGCGCTCGGCCTTGTGCCCGTGGAACTGCCGACGACCGCCGAGACCCGCTGGCAAGTGACGCCCGCCATGCTGGAACGCGCCGAGGCGGATGGTCCGCTCGCGGGGCTCATCGTCGCCAGCCCCGCCAATCCCTCCGGCACCATGATGACACGGCAAGGCCTGAAAGACCTCGTCTCGGCTTGCCGGTCCATGGAAATCAACCTCGTGATGGACGAGATTTATCACGGGCTTGTCTATGCCGGAGAGGAAACAACGGCACTGGAGTTCAGCGACGACATCATGCTGATAAACTCTTTCTCCAAGTATTATTGCATGACAGGTTGGCGTATCGGCTGGATGATATTGCCAGAAACTCTAATCCGCCCGATTGAACGTATCGCGCAGAGCCTGTTCATCTCCGCGCCCACCTTATCGCAGCGCGCCGCCATTGCCGCGTTTGACGCGGGGGACGATCTGGAGATGATCAAAGCTGGATACGCATCCAGCCGCGCCTTGCTGATGGACCGCCTGCCTCGGATCGGTTTCACCGATTTCCTGCCCGTCGACGGCGCGTTCTACCTCTATGCCGACGTGACGCGCCTCACGAACGACAGTGCGGATTTCGCGCGGCGTATGCTTGTGGAAGCGGGGGTCGCGGTGACGCCGGGTGCCGATTTCGACACTGCACGGGGCAGCGGCTTTGTTCGGTTTTCCTTCGCCGGTCCAGGAGCGGCGATGAACGAAGCCTGCGACAGGCTGTCCGTCTGGCTTGGACGAACCTGAAGGGCAGGGCATCAGCCCCCGATACCGCCAAACGAAAACGGGCGCCGTGAAAGCGCCCGTTCGTATCTTAGAAGAAGGTGCGTCGCTGCCACCAGCCGGACCGCTTCGGCCGGTCGTCATCGGGTTCCGGCGGCGGAGGCGGAGCGACAACAGGAGCCGGGGCCGGAGCGGGCTTCGCAACCTGCACGACCTCGGCCGGTTTCGTCGGTTCGTCCGAACGGACATCGGCGGTTTCGGCCAAGGGCTCACTCAGGCTTGCCACCGGCTCTACCGCAACCGCTTCGCGCCCATGGTCGACAGGAGCTTCGGCTTCGACGTTGGTGTTGGAGCGGCCGTCTTTCGGCTCTTCGAAGGGCTCGTCGCCCCCGACCGATACGCTGCCGCCGTCGTCCTCCTCGCTGGAGCCGGATGGGCCGGACGCTTCCACGCCTTCGCCGTCCACGCCGTTGCCGCTCCGCCGGCGGCCGCCGCGACGTCCCCGGCGCCGCGATCGGCGACGTTGCTCTTCCTGGGCCGCTTCGTCGGATGAGGCGCTGCCTTCGGATTCGGCGAGACCTGCCTCCTCGTCGCCTTCTTCGTCGGAACCGGCGATGGCTTCATAACCGGCTTCGCCGCCTTCGCGCGGCGCATCGGTGCCGTCACCGGTCCGCCGACGGCGGCGACGACGCCGCTTGCGGCGGCCATCGGCATCGGCGCGGCTCTCGCGATCGCCGCCATTCTGGTTGGGCTCGCCGTCCTCGACCTCTTCGATGTCGCCGCCTATGCTCTCGTTTTCATTGTCGGACTCGTCCTCGACGTAGTCGTCCTCGTCGATCGGCTGAACGCTTTCGGGCGTCAGCATGGTCATCGGCGGGGGCGGCAGCGGGTTCAGGATGATCTCGCCGCGCTCAAGCGCGAAGTGCTGATTGCCGAGATGTTCGTCCGCGGAAATCGTGATGATCAGGCCGAAGCGGGCCTCCAGATCGGCCAGATGACGGCGCTTCTGGTTGAGGATGTAGAGCGCCACCGCCGTGCGGGTACGCACGGTGAGGTGATGGGTCACACCCTTCAAAAGCTGATCTTCCAGCGCGCGCAGAACATGCAGCGCGACAGACTCGGTGGAGCGAACGATACCCGCGCCGAGGCAGTGCGGGCAAAGCTCGGTCGAGCCTTCGAGCACGCCGGTGCGAATGCGCTGACGACTCATTTCCATGAGGCCGAAGTGCGAGATGCGGCCCACCTGGATGCGCGCGCGATCGTTCTTCAGGCATTCCTTGAGCTTGCGCTCGACCGCCCGGTTGTTCTTCGACTCCTCCATATCGATGAAGTCGATGACGATCAAACCGGCCAAATCGCGCAGGCGAAGCTGGCGGGAAACCTCTTCCGAGGCTTCCAGATTGGTGGCAAGCGCCGTGTCTTCGATGTTGTGCTCGCGGGTCGAACGGCCGGAGTTCACGTCGATCGAAACCAGCGCTTCGGTCTGGTTGATGACGATGTACCCGCCGGACCGCAGGGTCACCTGCGGCGAGAACATCGCATCAAGCTGCGGCTCCACCCCGAAGCGCGCGAAGATGGGGATGTTGTCGCGGTAGGGCTGAACATTCTTGGCATGGCTCGGCATGAGCATGCGCATGAAGTCCTTCGCCTCACGGTAGGCGTCGTCGCCCGCCACCAGAACCTCGTCGATGTCCTTGTTGTAGAGGTCGCGGATCGAACGTTTGACCAGCGAGCCTTCCTCGTAAACGAGCGTCGGCGCCGACGATTTCAGCGTCAGTTCCCGCACGTTTTCCCAAAGGCGCATCAGATATTCAAAATCGCGCTTGATCTCGGCCTTGGTGCGGGCCGCGCCGGCGGTGCGCAGGATGACGCCCATGCCATCGGGAACTTCCAACTCGTGCGCGATCTCTTTCAGCCGCTTACGATCCTGCACGTTGGTGATCTTGCGAGAAATCCCGCCGCCGCGGCCGGAGTTCGGCATCAGCACGGAATAGCGCCCGGCGAGTGAAAGATAGGTTGTGAGCGCGGCGCCCTTGGTGCCACGCTCTTCCTTCACAACCTGAACAAGCAGAACCTGCCGGCGCTTGATGACCTCTTGAATCTTGTACTGACGCGCGCGCGGCTTGCGGCGCTCCGGCACTTCCTCAAGCGCATCTTCCGCGCCGACGGATTCGACGTGGTCCTCGTCGTCCTCGCCATGCCCGCCTTCGGATCCGTTATGACCGTCCTCGCTATGAACCGCGTCATCGCCATCGGCGTGCGCGACGACGGGCGCGCGTTCCCGGCGTTGCCGCGACCGGCGCTCGGCCTCTTCGGCCTCTTCGCGCTCCTCGGCTTCGATCAGCGCCTGCCGGTCGGCCGTGGGGATCTGGTAATAGTCCGGGTGGATCTCGGAAAAGGCCAGAAAACCGTGGCGATTGCCGCCGTATTCAACGAAGGCCGCCTGAAGCGAAGGCTCCACGCGCGTCACCTTCGCAAGATAGATATTACCCCTAAGTTGCTTCTTCGTGGCGGACTCGAAGTCGAACTCTTCAACCCGGTTACCGCGAACAACGACTACCCGGGTCTCCTCCGGGTGGGTGGAATCGATAAGCATCTTGTTAGGCATAAAGGCTGGTCTCCCGGCCGCTCGGCGTCGATGCCCGGCCGCGATCCAACCGCGTGACGCATCGAGGCGCCGCGAGGGAAGGGGGCGAGCAGGACTGGCCGTGCGAGGCCGTCAAAGGTGTGAAAATTGGTCTGGCGAGTGAGCTGGACGCGAACGGACGATGACGTTGAACGCCGGGGAGCATCGCTCGCCCCCGTTCGCATCACTCGTGTCATCGGCCCCGGTGTCGGCACGTTCGGCTCGTTTTCAGCGCTTGCGGATCGCCCGGAGGAACGGCTCGAACGAGCCTTGCACGATGGGCGGTCGCGAATGTCTAGGCCGGCAGTCGCCTGCTCGGCAGAACCGTTATCTTTTCGGCGATTGCACGGCCGACACGGATCACCGGGGCGTCGATCCGGCCTACGCCATGGATCGACCGGTGAAGCCGGGTTCGCTAGAGAAGGCTGACCGGCGTCCGCGCATCAAAGCGAGCCCCGACGTGGAATGACCCGAACACCGCAGATATGGAGCGGAAGGGGTCATGTTTGGCCGCACTCTTTGACCGAGGGCGAGGATTCGGGTTCCTATTCATCGTTTTAAGCAGCAGTCCACGCCAATGCAAGTCGGGAACCGAATGTTAGGGCGTCCGCGCTTCTCGCATTGGCCTTGATCCTGTAGGCGGATCGCGCGTTTCCGGGGCGATGGTCAACGAAAGGTTAACCAGCTTGCACTAACGGAGTATAGCTGGATACCGTTCACGACCCCATCAACCGGGAAAGCCGTCTCGCGTGGTCCGCCGCTTCGCATCCGCCGCCGTCGTCGCACTGTCGCTCATGGTTCCAGCGGCCGGTTCCCTTGCGCAGGAACAGGTTCCTGTCACGCCTGCCGGCCAACCTGCGTCTCAGCAACCGATTGCCACCGACGGGCGCGTCGCAGGCGACGAGGACCGCACGCGCTTCGTGCTCGACCTTTTGCGCGAAGTGCCGGTCGGCTCCTTCACCCTCGGCGACCCGGTCCGCGTCATCCTGGATCTGCCCGAAGTGCGCTTCGAACTACCCGCCGATGCCGGGCTCACCGGCCGGGGCCTGATCAGCGGATGGCGCTACGGTCTCTTCGCCAAGGGCCGTTCGCGCATCGTGCTCGACGCTACCGAACCTGTGAAGATCGACAAGGCCTTCGTGTTGCCCTCGGTGGATGGCCAGCCTGTGAGACTGGTCGTGGATCTCGTGAAAACGACGCCCGAGGCGTTCCGGGCGGAGCTTCAGCGCACGGCGCTCATTCGCGAGGCGTCAAACGAAATCGCGGTCGCCAAGGGCGATCGCCTCTCCGGCACGGCCGGCGGCAGGCGCGAAAAGCCGCTGGTGATTCTGGATCCGGGCCATGGCGGCGTTGATTCCGGCACCGTTTCCTCGACAGGAGCGCTGGAGAAAGACATTGTTCTTTCATTCGCATTCGAGTTGAAGAAAAAGCTGGAAGCCACTGGAAAGGTTCAGGTTAAGATGACCCGCAGCGGGGATGAATTCATCCCGCTCGGCGAGCGCGTCCGCATCGCCCGCGACGAAGCGGCAGACCTTTTCGTCTCGATCCACGCCGATTCCGCCCAGCAGGACTTTGTGCGCGGCGCCACCGTCTATACCCTCGGCGAAAAGCCCTCGGACGTCGACGCGGCCGCGCTTGCCGCCAAGGAAAACGCGGCGGATGCCGTCGCCGGCCTCGATCTCCAGGAAGACACCGACGAGGTGACCGACATCCTCGTCGATCTCACCCGGCGCGAGACGAAAAACTTTTCGATGGCCTTCGCCAACGGCCTCGTCGGGCAGCTCTCATCGGCGACCCGAATGATCCGCAACCCGCACCGCGCCGCCGGTTTCTGGGTTCTGCGCGCGCCGGATGTTCCCTCCGTGCTCCTGGAGATTGGCTATCTCTCGAACGCGCAGGATGAAAAGCTGCTCGCCTCCGAGGAATGGCGCACCCGCGTCGGCGACGCTGTGAGCGCCGCGATTCTTCAATTCTTCGCGCAGAAATTCGCCGATGCCACGATGCGGTGAGCCAGGCTCGTGGAAACCGTCTTTGTTGCTTGCGCGCAACACTCCGGCCCCCGGATCGCCATAAACTCGGGCCAAATTGATCCAAGCTTCGCGATCATTCGCGCGGAGCGTGATTCTTCGGTATTCGCCTGTGTGTTCGCTCCAGCCCCCGCTCTGAGCGATCGACCCGGCCGATTGGAACGCCGCCGTGGCCATGGCCCGAACGGCACGAGAGTTGAGCGACGATGTTATTTGTAAGATTTTTCGGCTGGCTGTTCGCGATCGGGGCCTTCCTGTTCCTGATCGTCGCGGGCGGCGTGGCGATGTACCTCGCCGCGCTGGACGAGGGGCTGCCGGATATCACACAGCTTAAGCGCTACGAGCCGCCGGTGATGACGCGCATGCACGCGGCCGACGGACAGCTTGTCGCCGAATACTCCAAGGAACGCCGCCTGTTCCTTCCCATCCAGATGATTCCCGAGCGCGTGAAGCAGGCTTTCCTGTCGGCCGAGGACAAGGATTTCTACAATCATCCGGGCGTCGATATCGTCAGCTTGGTCTCCGCCTCGATCAAGAACGTGGACAATCTTCTGAGCGGCCGCAGGCTCGTCGGCGCCTCTACAATCACCCAGCAGGTGGCGAAGAACTTCCTTCTCACCAACGAACGCACGGTCGATCGCAAGGCCAAGGAAATGCTGCTGGCGTTCCGCATCAGCAGCGCTTTGCCCAAGGATAAAGTTCTCGAACTCTATCTGAACGAGATTTATCTCGGTTTCCGCTCCTACGGCGTGGCTGCCGCCTCGCTGGCCTATTTCGACAAGCCGCTCGCCGAGCTCAGCCTCGCGCAGGTAGCGTATCTCGCCGCGCTTCCCAAGGCGCCGGAGAATTACAACCCCTACCGGAACAACCGGGAAGCCGTGGAGCGCCGCGACTGGGTTCTCGGCCAGATGGTCGTCAACGGCTACGCCACCCCCGAGGAGGCCGCCGCCGCCAAGGCGGAGCCGCTTGAAGTGACCAGCCGCGACCGGGGTGTGAATGTGTTCGCGGCCGATTACTTCACCGAGGAAGCGCGGCGCACGCTGCTGACGCTTTATGGCGAGAAGGGCCTTTATGAGGGCGGCTTGTCGGTTCGCACCACGCTGGATCCGAACCTGCAGGTCATGGCGCGCGGCGCTCTCCACAAAGCCTTGATGAAGTATGACGAAGCGCGCGGCTGGCGCGGCCCTGTCAAGACGATCGACGTCAGTTCGGACTGGGGCAATGCGCTTGGCGAGATTCCGACCTTGTGGGACGTGCCGGAATGGCGGTTAGCCGTCGTGCTGGCCGCCGGATCCGATCAAGCCACGATTGGTCTCCAGCCGCCCCGCACGCCCACCGGCAAGGTCGGTGCGGAGCGCGAGCGCGGCGTCCTTCCATTCAGCGAAATGAAATGGGCCAAATGGGCAACCGAAGAGCGCCGCGGCGATAGGGTGGCCGGCACCGATGACGTGCTCTCGCCCGGCGACGTGATCTATGTGGAAAAGCTATCGGAAGATGTGAGCGGGGAGGGCACCTACCGCCTGCGGCAGGTTCCGAGGATTTCCGGCGCTCTGGTCGCGATGGATCCGTTGACGGGCCGCGTCAAGGCCATGGTCGGCGGTTTCTCCTATGCGCAAAGCGAGTTCAACCGCGCCACCCAGGCGCTTCGCCAGCCGGGCTCATCCTTCAAGCCCTTCGTCTATTCTGCCGCCCTCGACAACGGCTATACGCCGGCCTCAGTGGTGCTTGATGCGCCGATCGAGGTAGATCAGGGTCCGGGCCTCGGTATATGGCGCCCGCAGAATTACGGCGGCGGTTCGGGTGGCCCATCCACGCTGCGAACGGGTATCGAGCGCTCGCGCAATCAAATGACGGTCCGCCTCGCGCAGGACATGGGCATGCCGCTGGTTGCCGAATACGCCAAGCGCTTCGGCATCTACGACAACATGCAGCCGGTTCTTTCCATGGCGCTCGGCGCCGGTGAAACCACGGTGCTGCGCCTCGTCAACGCCTATTCGATGATCGCCAACGGCGGCCGCCGCGTACAGCCGACGCTAATCGACCGTGTTCAAGACCGCTTCGGCCGTACCATCTACAAGCACGACCAGCGCGTCTGCGAGAGCTGCAACGCCGATGAATGGCTCGGCCAGGACGAGCCGCAACTCGTCGACGAACGCGAGCAGGTGCTCGATCCGATGACGGCCTATCAGATCACCTCGATGATGGAAGGCGTCGTTCAGCGCGGCACCGCCACGGTGGTGAAAAGCCTCAATCGGCCGATCGCCGGCAAGACCGGCACCACCAACGACGAGAAGGACGCCTGGTTCGTGGGCTTCACCCCCGACCTCACCGTGGGCGTGTTCCTCGGCTTCGACACGCCGACGCCGATGGGCAAGGGCTCGACCGGCGGTCAGATGGCCGCCCCGGTTTTCCGCGACTTCCTGTCCGTCGCGCTCGCCGGCACGCCGCCGCAGGAATTCCGCGTTCCGGAAGGCATGTCGCTGATCCCGATCGACAAGAAAACCGGCATGCGCTCGATGGGCGAAGAGGGCACGATCATCGAAGCCTTCAAGCCCGGCACCGGCCCCTCCGATACCTACGAAATCATCGGTGCCGACGGCTTTGCCTTTGGTGGCCCGACCACAGTGAACCCCGACGCCGACCGCGCCGTGATCACCGGAACCGGCGGGCTCTATTGACGATTTTCCCGTTATTGCTGTGAGCTAAAGCGGGCGCCCGGCGCCGCGCCCGCCACTTCAAAACCCTACCGGTGCGGTTTACATGAGGGGCCGCCGTCCCTATGGTCCGCCGCTGCGAACCAACCGCGCGGGAGTCGGCGGCACACCGCCCGAAGCCTAAGCGTTTCGACCCCAACGCACCCCATTGGAGCGCCCCATGCGAGCCGAGATCGAGGCCATTGTCGATGAGATCAAGCAGGGTATGGCCCTGCTGAGGAGGCATCTTTGACTGGGATGCATCCCAGCAGCGGCTGTTCGAGCTGAACGGTTTCGTTGAAGATCCCAACCTTTGGAATGATCCGGATCGCGCGCAGAAGATCATGCGCGAACGCACCGACTTGGAAACCCGGATCAACGGCTATCTCAAGCTGGAGCGCGACCTCAACGACAACATCGATCTGATCGAACTGGGCGAAATGGAAGGCGACGACACCGTCGTCGCCGACGCCGAGGCGACGCTGAAGGGCCTCAACGCCGAAGTCATCCGCCAGCAGATGGAATCCATGCTGTCGGGCGAAGCGGACGCCAACGAAAGCTATGTCGAGGTCAATTCCGGCGCGGGCGGCACCGAAAGCCAGGACTGGGCGAACATGCTGCTTCGCATGTACACCCGCTGGGCTGAGCAGCATGGCTACAAGGTCGAGATCCTCGAAATGCACGACGGCGAAGAAGCCGGAATCAAGAGCGCGACCATTCACGTCAAAGGCCACAATGCCTATGGCTGGCTGAAGACGGAATCGGGCGTGCACCGCCTTGTGCGCATCTCGCCTTATGACAGCCAAGCCCGCCGCCACACGTCATTCGCCTCGGTGTGGGTCTATCCGGTGGTGGACGACAAGATCAACATCGAGATCAACGAAGCGGACTGCCGGATCGATACCTATCGCGCATCCGGTTCGGGCGGTCAGCATGTGAACACGACCGATTCGGCAATCCGCATCACCCACATCCCGACCGGGATCGCAGTGGCGTGCCAGTCCGAACGCTCGCAGCACAAGAACCGCGCCACGGCTTGGCAGATGCTGAAGGCTCGTCTCTACGAGGTGGAGCTGAAGAAGCGCGAGGAAAAGGCCATGGCCGACGCCGCGGGCAAGACCGATATCGGCTGGGGCCACCAAATCCGCTCTTACGTGCTGCAACCCTATCAGCTCGTCAAAGACCTGCGCACCGGCGTCGAGAGCACGGCGCCCTCGGACGTTCTCAACGGCGACCTCGATCATTTCATGGAGGCAGCGCTGGCGCAGCGGGTGTTCGGAAAGCAACCGGCTGAAATCCAGGACGTCGACTGATCATCGTCCCGCGCGGACAATCCTTCGCGCGGGATCATCCTCAGTTCAAGAGCGTCTCTATCTCACGCCCCGCATTCAGATACTTCATCGGGTTCACCGCGCTGCCCTGAACGCGGGTCTCGTAATGAAGATGCGGGCCGGTCGAGCGTCCGGTCGAACCGACAAGCCCGATCACCGCGCCCCGTGCGACCCTGTCTCCGATATCCACCTTGATCTTGGACAGGTGAGCATACCGGGTGGTCAGGCCCTTGCCGTGGTCGATCTCGACCATGTTGCCATAACCGCCCTGACGTCCGGCCATGACCACGATCCCCGGCGCCGTCGCCTCCACGGCACGGCCGACCGGCGAGCGGAAATCCACCCCCGCATGAAATGCCGCCGAGCCGAGGAAGGGATCGGTTCGCGATCCGAAGTTGGACGTCATGCTGGCGCCCTCGATCGGCTTCGCCACGGGCAGCTTGCCGATCTCGGCTTTGACGGTGGTCAGGCGTCCGAAGGCGACTTCGGCGTCGACCAGGGCCGATTGCAGCGCTTCGGTGCCGGTCAGCGGAATGTAAGGGCCACCCATCGCGTCTTTATTGCTGGCGCCTGCTTGAAGATCGGCTGACGCGATGTTCAGCGTTAAGCCGAGCTTGTTCACGATGCCGACCACCTTGTCCGCCCGCGCATCGGCGGCTGCCGCCAGCGTCTGCACGGCCTCGGTCTGCATGGCGTCGATGCGAGCAAGCTCATCGGCCATCGTTTTCAGATCGGGCGTCCGGCGCCCGTCGGCCTCAAACAAAACGCCCGCTTCGGGCTCGTCCGGGGGCAATTCCGTCAGGGCGGCGAAGCGCTCGTCGATCGAAGTCGCGACGCCATCCGACGCGTAGGCATTCACCGTACCGGTCACGATCGAGTCGGCTTTGGCATCCCGCTGAATAGTGGGAGCGTTCGAAGGGGTATTCGCGGCCTCTTCCAGCAAGCCGGAATCCTTGGCCCGGCTGATCAGATCGGAGACAAGCTTCTGCCGGTCGTCCAGTGCGCGTTGGGCGGACAGAACGCGTTCCAGTTTTTCGTCATACGCCACCTGATCCAGAACCTGGCGGCTTGCGATCTTGTCGATCTCCGAACGCAGCGAGGCGATTCGGTCTTCGTAGGCCTGCTGAAGATCGGCGGTGCGCGAAAAGGCCGTGTTGATCAGGTCGTCCCGGTAAACGAGATATCCAGTCGCGCCGAGAAAAGCTAGGGAAAGCAACGTGCCCATAAGGGCGAGTGAGCCGGCGATCCAGGGGCGAATGGTATACGTCGAGGCGCTATCGCCCCTGATGTAAACGATGCGGCGCGACTTGGCGCTCGCGGAATATCGACCATTTGTCGCTAGGCGATCCATGGTCATTCGCTCCCTCAAACAATGGGCTACACATACACAAGAATGAACATTAGATGGATTCAGGGTTAAGAAAGGCTTATCGGCATCGCCAATATGCTAAAGAAATAATCATCCGGAGATGCGCGACAGCGGCTTGTAGAAGCCCGGCGTCAGCCCGGCCTCGGACCGTGCCCGGTCATTGAAGGGCGGCTTCAACGGTCCGCGAAAATACCGGCGCACCAGATCATGGAAAGCCGGCTCCGGCGCCCGCCGTTCCCGATCGCAGAGGAATCGAAACCACTTGGATCCGAACGCGACGTGCCGCTTTTCGTCGCGGTAGATAACGTCGAGAATCGCTGCCGTTGTTTCGTCGCCGTTGGCGCGAAGATTTTCCGCCATGCTCGGCGTCACGTCGAGGCCCCGCGCCTCCAGAACGAGAGGGATGACCGCCAGCCGTGCCGTCAGGTCATGCCCGGTCGCTTCTGCGGCTTGCCATAGACCATCATGCGCCGGCAGGTCCCCGTAGGCGGCGCCGAGGTCCTTCAAGCGCCGGTCCAGCATCGAGAAATGCTTGGCTTCCTCAAGGCCCACCTGAACCCAATCGTCGAAGAACGACCGGGGCACCTGCGCATCCACGAACCGGCCGATCAGGTCCCAAGTCAGGTCCACCGCGTTGAGTTCGATATGCGCGAGCGAATGGATCAACGCCACGCGGCCCGCCCCGCTGCCGCGCGTGCGACGCGGCATTTCGCTTGGCGGCACCAGCACGGGCAACGCCGGGCGCCCTGGCCGCAGCGGCCAGCCCGGCCGGTTCGCAAATCCGTTGCCCCGCGCCAGCCGGCGCCCGAACCAGTCGCGCGCCGTCCGATAGGCGAGCGCGACTTTTTCGTCGAGGTCGGGCGTCCGAACGATGTCGCGGGCGCGATCGAACAAGGTCGCGCCCAACTCGTCGCCGGTTTCGCCTGCCGGACACGGGGGGACTTGCACCATCGGCTGTTTCAGAGCGCCTTGGCGGCCGCGAGCACTTCCTCGGCATGCCCAGGCACCTTCACCTTACGCCAAGCCTTCGCCACCTTGCCGTCCCGGTCGATGAGGAAGGTCGAGCGATCCACGCCCATGTATGACTTCCCATACATCGACTTTTCGATCCAAACGCCGAAGCCTTCGATCGCCTGCCGCTCCTCGTCGGCGGCCAGAGTGAAGGTCAGGTCGTGCTTTTTCTTGAACTTCTCGTGGCTGGCCGCGTTGTCCGGCGAAATCCCGATCACGGTGGCGCCGATCGCATCGAAATCGGGTTTCAGGCAGGAAAAGCCGATCGCCTCTTTGGTGCAGCCGGGCGTGTCATCCTTGGGGTAGAAGTAGACCACAACCGGCTTTCCCTTGAGCGATGAAAGCGTAACGGTGCCGCCGCCGTCGGTGTGCAGGGTGAAATCAGGGGCCTGTGAGCCTTCGATGATCGTCGCGGTCATAAGAAATCCTCATCTTTCGTTCAAAGGCTTTTGCCATTCCAGCAACGATCTACGCAAGTCGGCTCCGCGTGGATCGTCCGAAAATGCGCTATACGGCGCTAACGAACAGGGGCATGTATAGGACGGGCGCCACGATCTGAAACGATGACGGAAAACCGCCAGAACCTTGCCGGCACCATTGCAGACTCGACCGAGTCGCCGCGCAAGCGACGGCCGTTCTTTTTGCGTTGGCCAACAATCTGTTGCGTCGTTCTGATGATCGGAGCGGGTGCGCTCTTCATACGCCTCCTGGGCGGCCCGCTCTACACCGACATCGGCACCTTCGAACTCACCGAACGGATCAAGGCGAAGCTCGGCCCTGCCGCCGCCGCCGATATCTCCTACGTCGGCCTGTCCATCGACCCGAGTTTTTTCCCCGTGCTGCACCTCCAGGATGTTGCGGTGAGCACGACGGAGCTCGGGCGTGTTTCGTCGGATACGGTGAGGATAACGACCCGCTGGTCGAGCTTCCTCGGCTTTAGCCCGGTGGTTTCCGATCTTGTCGCCGACCACGTCGTTGTCGAGCCAGTCGCCACGGAACGGCCCATTCCAGCCATCCCCGCCATCCTTGCCGGCATTGACGACGTGGTCCGCCGGACCGGCATTGAGGCGCTGGAAGTCAATGCCTTCACTCTGTTCCGGCGCGGCTCTGAACCCTCGCCCGGCGCCATCGTGAATCAAATTGCCGTCACGGCCTCGGCGCAAGCGGGCGACAAGCTTTCCGTCACGCTGGCCGGCGAGGGTGTCAACGGACCTTGGTCCGTCGCGGCAACCGTAGCGCCAGGCAGCGGCGCGACCGAGCGGGCGGTTGCGCTCAAAACCCGCGGGCTCGACGTCGCCGATCTCTCAGCTATGGCCGGCGACGATAGTCCATCCTTCACCGGACCGGTCTCCATTACGGGCCGAGTCGGCTTTTCGCGTGACGGGTTGATTTCAGAGGGTGACGGCGAGTTCGTGATCGGTCCGCTTCGGAGTGTCGCCGATACCGAAAGGCCCGTATCGGCGGCTCGAAGTCGCTTCAAGATCGCGTGGCGCCCAAGCGATCAAACGATCGAGGTAGAGCCCTCGCAGGTCGCGCTCCCGGATGGATACGGCCTTGTTATCGGCTCGATCCGCCCGCCTCGTCCTGGCGACCCGGCTTGGCGGTTTCAGCTTGCCGCCCGCGCCGAAGACACCGCCGGCAGCAAGAACCGCCTCGCAGTCGGTTCGATGACGGGCAGCTACGACCCCACACAGCAACTCTTCATCGTCGATCAGCTTAAAGCCACCGGGGAGGGCGCGGTCTTCAACGCAGCGATGCGAGTGTCCCATGCCGACGGTCAAATCACCGGCGCGCTTTCGGGCCTGTTCCCCAAACTCCCCATCGACATTCTCAGGGTCATATGGCCGCCCATGATGGGCGGACAGATCCAGCGGTGGGTGAATGCCAACGTGCAATCTGGACTGATCACCGACGCCCAATTGGACCTCACCTTCGCCGGCGCGAACCCCGACGTCAAAGCGGATCCGAAATCGTCGGTGGGCCTCGCGTTCCGGTTTCAGGGCCTCGTGTTCCGGCCCTATCCCAAGGCTCCCCTCATTCGCGGCGCCGCCGGAACCGCCACTCTTTCGAATAATCGCTTCGAGGTGGTGGCCGAACGCGGTGAAATGGATCTAGGTGACGGGCGAACGCTGAACGTTGCGGGCTCCCGCTACGTCGTCCCGGATATCTCACTACTGCCTGCCCGCAGCGAAATCGAAGTCTTGCTGGCCGGGGATGCAGCATCGGCAGTCGCCTTATGGCGGCAGTTGCCGGTGTCTCGAAACGCGGCGGACACGCCTGAACCCAGTTCCGTGAGCGGCGCCGCCCAAATCGCGCTCAACTTGAAAGTCCCGCTCATCAAGCAAATCCGGCCGTCGGATGTGGAGTATTCCGGTACCGTCAAACTCAGCGACTTCTCCTTGAATCAGCCGGAACGCCGACTCTCGCTGAAGAGGGGTGAATTGAACATCGCGGTCGCGCGCGACACCGCCACCATTAACGGCACCGGGCTCGTGGACGGTGTGGAGGCGGAAATCGATTTCACCCGTTCGCTCAAGGGCGGTGCGAGCGACGAATCAACTGTCCGCCTTGTCCTGAACAACGACGATCGCAAGAAGCTTGGCGTCGACCTCGGCGGTGCGGTAGACGGTTCGCTCGCCATCACCCTCACATCCGCTAAGGATGCCGCCGGCGAAATGCGCCAATTCGCGACGGTGGATCTGGCGAGCGCAGCGATTTCGATTCCGGCTGTCGGCTTCGTAAAGCCGAAGGGCAAGTCCGGCACCGCGACCTTCGAGATGCGCAACGACGGATCCCGAACGGTGATCGAGAACATTTCCGTTAAGACTGGCTCGGCAACGATCGAAGGCGGTTTGGTTCTTGGCGACGACAAAAAGATCCAATCAGGGTCGTTTCCGCTTGTGCGTTTTTCCGAAAAGGACAACCTGTCGGTCAAGCTGGCAAGGACCGCGTCCGGCGTTTTGAAGGCCACCGTTACGGGCACCCGCTTCGACGGGCGCGATGTTGTGCGTGGTTTGCTCCGGCGTTCCACCGGCAAGGCGGTCGCGACCGAAACCATCGAGATAGACGTCACCATCGGCAGCGTTCTCGGCTTTGGCGACGAAGCGCTTCAGGGCGTCAATCTCGCGGCGCGCATGAAGAACGGCTCGATCAATGCGCTCTCCGTCACCGCGCAGACGGCAGGCGGCGGCTCGGCGTCGGCCACCTTGGCCCCCACGGGAAGCGAGCGGCGGCTGCAAATGGAAGCGGGCGAAATCGGCCGGCTCCTGCGGTTCGCCGGCCTCTACTCCAAGGTTCTCAGCGGGCGCGCAACGGTTGCCGGGGTCGTCGACGATGCGGGTGGCCTGCGCGCCGAGGTGGACGGTAGCCGCTGGCGCATCGTGGACGAACCGGCTCTCGCCAGACTCTCCAGCGCCGCCAAGGACGGACCCACGGCCGGATACTCGACCGCAGACATCGAACGGCTTGTTTTCGATCTCGCCCTTGCGGACGGCCGCCTCACGATTTTGGACGGCGTGATCCGCACCGCCTCCGCCGGGCTCTCGATCCAGGGCGATGTGGATTTTCGGCGCGATGTGGTGAGCTTGTCCGGCAGCTACATGCCGGTTGGGGGTATCGACAGCCTGATCGGCCAGATCCCCATCCTCGGCCAAACCGTGTTCGCCGGCGGACGCGCGGGCCTCCTCGGTGTCACCTACCGCCTCACCGGAACGCTCGACGCCCCTAATCTGACCGTGAACCCGCTGTCGCTGATGGCGCCGGGCATTTTCCGCAAGCTCTTCGAAGCCCGGTGATCAGACCGCTTTCAGCAGCGTGTGCTTCTTTTTGCCGAGCGATAGCTTGATCACGCCGTCCGCATTCAAATCCGCCAGCGTCAGCATGGCCTTAACGTCGGAAACAACGGCGTCGTTCACCTTCAGCCCGCCGCCCTCGGCAGCCCGCCGCGCCTCGCCGTTCGATCCCGCCAGACCCGCCCGCACGAAGGCGGCAAGCACCCCGATGCCGTCGCCAAGGTCAGCCCGCGCGATTTCCACCGTCGGCAGATCCGCACCCAGCACGCCTTCCTCGAAGGTTTTGCGCGCGGTGTCGGACGCGGCGATCGCAGCATCGCGGCCATGGAGAATGGCCGTCGCCTCGGTTGCGAGCACCTTCTTTGCCTCATTGATCTCGGATCCGCCAAGCGCGGCGAGCCGGGCGATCTCGTCCATCGGCAGCGTGGTGTAGAGTTTTAGGAACCGCCCCACGTCGGCGTCTTCGGTGTTGCGCCAGAACTGCCAGAACTCATACGGGCTTAGAAGATCGGCGTTCAGCCACACTGCGCCATTCGCCGTCTTGCCCATCTTGGCGCCCGACGACGTGGTGAGAAGCGGCGACGTCAGCGCGAAAAGCTGCGGCGTTCCCATCTTGTGGCCAAGATCGATGCCGTTGACGATATTGCCCCACTGGTCCGATCCGCCCATCTGCAAAATGCAGCCGGTTCGTTTGTTCAGCTCCACGAAGTCGTAGCCTTGCAGGATCATGTAGTTGAATTCGAGGAAGGACAGCGACTGCTCCCGGTCCAGCCGCAGCTTCACGCTGTCGAACGAAAGCATGCGGTTCACCGAGAAGTGCCGCCCCACATCTCGCAGAAATTCCAGATAGTTTAGGCCGAGCAGCCAGTCCGCGTTGTTGATCATCCGCGCGCCCGTCGGGCTGTCGTCGTAGCTGAGGTATCGGCTGAATACGGTTTTGATGCCGACGATGTTCCGCTCGATGTCCTCGACCGTCAGCATCTTGCGCGCCTCGTCCTTGAACGAGGGATCGCCCACCATACTCGTGCCGCCGCCCATCAGCGAAATCGGGCGATGGCCCGTCGCCTGCAGCCAGTGCAGCATCATGATCTGGATCAGCGAGCCCGCATGCAGGCTGGTTGCCGTGGCGTCGAAGCCGATATAGGCCGAGATCGGACCCTTCATACATGCCGCATCGAGCCCTTCGGGGTCCGAAATCTGGTGAATGAAGCCGCGCTCCGACAGCGTGCGCAGGAAATCCGACTTGAACGCGCTCATGCCGCTCTTACCCTTTGCTTAACCTTCCCGCCCGAGTCTCATCGAATGCGGCGGGGCGTTTCGTATCAGGATTGCCCGAATTTATCACGGGGAAAGGACGAGCGATGGCTGATGCGCCGATCTGGGCTCTCGGATTGATGAGCGGCACGTCCATGGACGGCGTCGACGCCGCGCTCATCCGAACCGACGGCGACACCGTGGACCGCTTCGGCCCGGCGCTGTTCCGCGCCTACACCGACGCCGAACGCTCCGTCCTCCGGCAATCCCTTGCCGACGCCACCGCCATCACGGACCGCCGCGACCGCCCCGGATCGCTCGCTGACGCCGAACGGATCGTGACCGACGCCCACATCGCCGCCACCGCCGACCTGATTTCCACGGCCAAGCGTGAGGGGATCGCACCGGATATCATCGGCTTTCACGGCCAAACCGTTTTCCACGCGCCGCGCCGCCGCCTCACCGTTCAGATCGGAGACGCCGCGCGCCTTGCCGCCGCGCTCGCGCTGCCGGTCGTGCATGATTTTCGCGCCGCGGACGTGGCGGCCGGAGGGCAGGGCGCGCCGCTGGTGCCGGTCTACCACCGCGCCCTCGCGGCTCGGTCGGGATTGGCGATGCCGGTCGCGTTTCTCAACATCGGCGGCGTTGCGAATGTCACGATAATCGCGGCGGACGGCGCTCTTTCGGCCTTCGACACCGGCCCCGGCAACGCCCTGATGGACGATGCCGTCCAGTCCGAAACAGGTGCCCGCTTCGACGACGCCGGCCAAATCGCCGCCACCGGCCGGGTGGATGCCGAAGCGCTCGCCAGCCTCATGAACCACCCCTATTTCGCGCTGCCGCCGCCCAAATCCCTGGATCGCAACGCGTTTGACGGATCGGCCCTCGCGCACCTCGCGCTCCCCGACCGCCTCGCCACACTCGCCGCCTTCACCGCCGAAGCCATCGCAGTCGGCCTGCGCCTCGCCGCACCCAAGCTATCCACGCTCATCGTCTCCGGCGGCGGCGCCCACAACCCGGTGCTTCTGGCCGGTATCGCGGACAGAACCGGCGCAACCGTCCAAACCGCGTCCGAGATCGGGCTAGACAGCGACTTCACCGAAGCCCAAGCCTTCGCCTACCTCGCAGTCAGGCGCTTGAGAGGCGAGCCTTCGACATTCCCCGCAACAACGGGATGCCCGGATCCGATAGTCTGTGGAGAAGTTGTGGAAAAGCCTGTGGGCAAGTAATCTCCTTTCCTTCTCCCCTTGTGGGGTCGCGAAGCGACGGGTCGAGACCCGTGTCTCGACCCGTCGCTTC
>JBHYDC010000029.1:0-31925 GCA_051861205.1 Oharaeibacter sp. | reverse complement strand
ATTGCCACCATCTTGTAGAAGGTCGTCGCCAGATCAGCGCCGTCTGCGCGCTGCACCGCGAAGTTGCTGATCAAGGGCGGCTTGTTCTTCACGATCTCTGCGTCACGCGGCATCAGGAAGTCGACGATGATCTCAATGGCAGGCCCGTCATCGGGCGGCTGAACGGTGCGGGCGAGCTGAAACCGGCGCAGGCCCTCGCGTTGCCGGTAGCCGTGCTCCTGGAGAGCTCCGACAAGCGTGGCATACTCCCCGTCCCCTAACGCTTCCGCGTCGAGGCCGAGATCAACGTCGAGCGTGCCGACATGGGGCATGTCGTCGTTCTCGAGCAGCAGCCACGGGACGGCGCCGCCGATCACGGCGAACCTGCCTTTGAAGGCGCCGAGGATCTGGCCGATCTCCACCAGGACGGACTTCACCGCAGCCGTGGTCCGATCGTCATAGTCGGTCGCCGATTGCGGTTCGCCGGGCGTCATTTCCATGACAACTTCTCTCGTCTCAGATGATCGGCCGCTTCCCGGCCCCGCTCTCCGGCTTGCGCGAGGTCGAGGTAGGTCTGGACAGGGCTGGTGCATATCGCGCCCGGCGCCGGTTCGACAACGTCGAGGAACAGGCCGCTATCCTTGGGCACCATGACCACGACATTTTCGCCTATTTGAGCGGACGCCAGCTTCAGGTCCCTCTTCAGCCGGTCGATCGCGTCCGCCTCGGCGTAAAAGTAGTGCGTACCGGTCCGGCCATAAGGCGCGAGCCACTGTGCCGCTGAAAACGATGCGAACGCGAGCTGCCCGCTTCCGGAGGTGCTGCCTAGCGCTTGGCGTGCCGCCTCGTCGAACGGCTGGCCATGCAGCGTCGTATAGAATCCCTCGCGCCGTTCGGCGGGGGATTCGTGCGCCTCCCGCCACGCGTCGAGCAGGTCGTCGGGCTTGCTGAGAACGAGTCCTCCTTCGGAAAGCTTCGCCCATTCATTGTCGATCAGTGCCGACCGCACGTTGCTCACATGGCCGAGGCTGACCTGGGCAGCGTCCGCAAGGTCAGCCACGCGCCATGCCCGATCTGGCTTGCGTAACAGCACGCGCAGGATGCGAGCTGATTTCGGCTTGAAGAGGGATTTGAGTTCACGGCGCTCCGCCGCCGGCTTTTTGGCTACCTGCCGTTCGATGAACACGCCATCGAACACCAGTCGTGCGTTGCCTTCCAGGTCGAGGAAGCCCACCTTTTCCTCCCGGCACAGGGCGCGCGCCTCGGCCGAGAGGTAGGGCGCGATGAAGACCGGCAAGGAACTTGGCTCGTGATGGGCCACGTAGTTGCGCAGCTGCAGCAGACCCGTACGGACATGCCGAGGCTGGCCGCTCGATTTGACTTCACAAACGATCGAGTAGCGCTGGCCGGAGACGTTGATCCTCGCGAGAATGTCGATGCCACGATCCGGTCCGTCCGGCTCAATGCTGACGTCGCGAACTTTGATCGCAGGCACATCCTCCAGAAGCGAGGTAAGCGCTTCTGCAGCCTGCTTTTCCAGATTTTTCACTGAATCAGATGCTTTCAGCATTCGCTGAAAATATGTCAAATAGTGAAATTCTGTCAAGCGGCTTTCAGTGATTTAGCCAATTTCAACAAATGCTGAAACACTGGATTGCACTGATGCATAGAGCATCAGTTGTAGAAGATAGACGCGTCGGCTTCCGACCGGGCCCTAGTCGGCCGCCGGTGACGACCCCTCGCGCGAGGAGGAAAGCCCACTCGGCGGCGAGCCCCCACGACCAAGCCGATTTGACTGACGCAGCAGGTCCGAGCGGAGATTTGTGCGGGCGCTGGCAGGATGAAACCTTGAAATTCACCACAGCATCGGCGAGAACAATACAAGAACTGAGGCGTCACATGACAGTCAAAACACAAGATCTGGCGATAAATGCTTCGGCGACGCAAGTCGATGCGCTTGTCGAACAGATGACGACATTAGCCAGTCCTCCCTGGTCGCGATCTCTTGAGAGGGAGAGGAATATCCCCGATCCACATTATCGAGTGTTTGCGCGTGAGGCAGGCGATAATCTTCCCGCAGCCTGCGTTGCGATGCTGCTGAGTGACGGCATGATCGAGGTGGCCAATATCGTCCCGCGCGATGTCGGCTACATCCCTCCGCAAGACTACAACGCTATTCTTCAGGAATTTTCCGCGCGGCTGCTTGAGCCCGTGGCCGAGGCGCTTGGCCTCGCAATCGTCACCTCGCTTCCGCGGACATCCCTGCGTGCCGAGATGGGGGCCGAGATTGCCGACCGGCTGGTGTGTTTCTCTGGCGCGGCGAACAAAGCGACGGGCTCCTCGCATCCAGCGGATTTCAAGCGCTGGGCGCAATTCCTGGTCCAAGCGCATCGATCCGGCAAGCGGCTTGAGGCTGATCTGTTGGCCGCGACCTTGGGGGAACAGGGGTGGTCTGACGAGAAAGTGACGAAATTGGTGATCGAGTTCGAGTTTGCGCGAGATTTATTCAGGGTAGCAGACAGCGTTGAGGCATGAGGGTGAACGACATGTTCTTCCCGGAAGCTAAGCCAAGGCGACAGACAGAGCAGATATTCACTAAGGAAGCCATGAGCAGGCCGCTGTTCGAGGAGCCCGGCGAGCATATTGTTCGCGAGGATCCCTTCTCGGGACCGCAAGGCTTCATGGTCGGAGATGAGTTCACACCCACACTTGTCGAGATGGCCCAGCAATATTTCGACGCCGCACATATGCTATTGGAATCGATCAAGCGAGGTGAGTGGGAGGATTACAAGCTCGTCAATCCAGCACTCTTCCTGTACCGGCATTCGCTCGAGCTACTCGTCAAGGGATTGCTCGGCCAAGCCTCTCGAACACACGACCTCGCGACGCTTGCTGACGAACTCAATGCTACTTCGCTAGTCAATTGGCAGCGGCCAATGCCTAGCTGGATGATAAACCGTCTCAAGGAGATCGCTGCGATCGATCCGGGGTCGACGGCATTCCGTTATGGCGAAAATTACGATCCTGTGCTCAAGGTCAGAGCGCCGCCTGTGCCCTCGGCCACGTATGTCAGCGTACCGCACCTGCAGCGCGCGATGCTGACGCTGAACGCGGCATTGCGCGGTGCGATCGGGGAGGTCGCGACGAACCATCCCGTCCGCTACTTAGATGACGAAGATGGCGGCGATGAACAATAGCGCGGCTCAGATGGTTAAACGAAACCGGACTGCGTGAGGTTTTCTATCGTCCGGGACTCTGTTGACCCAATGGATTGCCTTTCAGAACAGCGATCTGCAGCATGCTTTGAACGACATCATGGACTTGCTTCACAGCACGTCCTTCCAGAAGCACGCCGCATTCGAGCGATAGCTCCTTAGACGATCTCAAAAAGTTGGCGGATCCGACGTAAGCGGCGACCTGATCGGCGAGAACAATTTTGGCGTGGAAGGTTTCGGCGGCGCGACTCCCCCAACCTTTCGGCGTGCGCTCTAGGAAGTATTCGTGGATTGCAACACTTGCAGCGGACAAGCGCGTTTCATAGGGAGGAGTCACACTGTCGTAATGGCGGCAAATAAGAGCTCGATCGGGCGCGTGGGTCGCCTCGAACAGCGACGAAGCCCATTCCAATCCGTCTGCGTCCAAGAACGGCGAGACCACGACGAGACGCTGCGAGGCCCGTCGACTTAGATGCAGAAACGTCTCCATCGTCTCAATGAGCACGCCGCTGTCGTTAATTCCGGCAAGCGCGCCCTCGAAATGGGAAGGCCGCATCGGCACCGTGACGACAATCCGAGCGCGGTCGGTGTCGTCTTTTCTGGCCGTCATGTGCAGATCTCGAAAAAGCCGGTCACATAGTCGCGCCCGCCCTCTCTTGCTTCCCACATGGGCAAGGACCCGCCGGCAAGCGCCGCGCGCGACACAAGCTGGTTACCGGCGATACAGGAAATATCGGAAATGAGGATGCAGGCCGGACATGCGGCGCCGCGTGCGTCGCATAAGCTCCCCGAGCCGCACCGGAGCGACCGAGGCTCCATCATATGACTGAGGAAAGATTTCGCCTGATTGCGCCACATCGCCGAGATGTTTCCGAGATCAGGAGTCATGCCGCGGCGGTAGAGAACGAATGCCAAGTCGGCGGGGTAGAGATGCTCGCCGATCCCGTCCCGATCCAAGCCGGACGTTTCGGCCAGCGCCTCGATCATTTGATGGGAGATGGAATGCAGTAGCATATAGATGTAGGAGCACAGGGTCCGCGGCGTCTGCCCCTCCTCGCGCGTCCGATATGCTTCCATGAACGGCTTGAAGTCCTCGTATTGCTCCAGATACGCAGCTCCCAACTGTCCGGGTTGCGGAAGATCGGGGACGCTATTGGCCTCCAGCCATTTGAGCACCTGGCTTTCGTCCAATCGGACATAGAAGGCTTCGTTGTCCTGTTCGAGCACGTAAATCGGACTGCGTCCGCCCGAGTTCTCGCTAATGAGGGGCGGAAACGCCATAAGCCGAACCGGCATCGGCACAGAGCGATTGTTATGCTCGCGGGTATAAATCGGCGTCGCCGAGACGCGGGAATAACCAAAGGTGTATTCGCAGATCGGCAGATTGCGGATCAGCACCATCTCTTTGATGCCGCTGCGGTCGAGCAGACCGCCGATGACGCGCTTGTAATCTGCAAACCGGGCGGGATCCCCAACAGCGTCCGACAGTGTGCGATCCGGCGACAGGACGTCGTTCGCCTTGCGCTCCACGATCTTGCGGCGGACGTGTTCGTCATAAAAGGTGGCGTGCTCCAGGGTGAGCCGGATGGGATCGAACCGCCTCGCCCATGCAGAGCGAAGCGTGATGTTCTGCCTTAACGCCGCGCTTTGAATCGAGCCCTTTTCGATCAAATTGTCCGTGAACCATTTCTGCCGGATGGCGTCAGCTTCCTTCCTGAACGCTCTGGCGCGGCCCGGCGAGGCTTCCTTTCTGGCGTCGCCATCCAGCTCGACCCACTCGGTCCATTCCTGTTCGCGCTCGCACGCCTTTAGCCTCTCTTGAATTTCCGCGCCAGACGGCTCCGCGAAAGGCATGCTGTGGATGGTCGCGATCTCGCGGGCGAGCGCCTCATGCTCGCTTGGCCCCAGTAAGAGGAGCCTGCGTCCGTCCTCGAGAACAATGAAGCGGCTCCCTTGGACATACTGCACGGCATTTGCCCGGTAGGAGACCGGCAGCATGTTGATCTCGATGAATTCATGTGTCTCGCCGGCCTGTTGCTTGCCGCCGAGAATTGTCCTTGTGAATTTGTCGGCCTTCGTCACATCCGACGTTTCCGAACAGCCCACGCACCGGAAATACCAATCGGAAAAGCTAGTGCTGTTGTTATGAAGCGTGAATTCGTCGCTGCCGCATTTGCCACATTTCTCATAGGCGATCACACGACGCTCGTTGGGCAGATACTCGTAGCGTGTCGGCGTCAGTGGCTCGAGGGTTCCGGACCAATGAACGAACACGACGTCGACCTGTTTCCAATCCGAGGCGTGGTCCGAACAGCGCCGCGGCAACGCCTCTTTGGCCTGTGTCTCCGGACTTTCGTAGTGGCGAAGCCGCCTACACACGGTGCATTGAAACAACAGTGGATAGGGGATGTAGCCCATCTTCGTCGGATTGGTGAACTCGAAGCCGGCATCCAAATCGACGTGGACTTCGTGGCCGTTCAGGAATTTCCGATCCAGGCACTGCTCCATATAGATGGGCGCGCCATTCGGCCGGCAATGGAAGGCGCGCGTCGCCCACGTGGCGACAAACTCGTCGATCCCCTCTCCGATCATTCGTCGCTGCGTGGCGTGCGGCTTCTTCACGTCCGCAAGAGGCACCGACAGGCAGATGCCACGTCCACCTTCCCACGTGAACAGTTTGCCCGGCGCGTAGGTGGTCGCGACCTGGCCGCGTGAGCGGACCATGGTCGGGGCCTTCGGCGTTCGCTGGTCGTCGGCGGTGTCCGGCTTTCCGAAGAACCGCCGAGGAGGTTTGCGCCCGCCTGATTCTGGAGATGGATTCTTCGCCATGTGACTTTCGCGCCCTCTCAGGCTTCCTCCGGCCTTATGTCGGGCTCATCGACATCGTTGACTCGGGATTTTTGACCTCTGATTGCTCGCATCACGCGCTCGACCGATTCGGTCTTGAGCCACCGATCGGTATTGGGGTCTCGCCGTGCAGCAACGATGATGGCGGCCTCGTCCACGTCGCGGAGGGAAGTCATCGGCTTTTGAGTCGGCAGGCGATCGCCCCACAATTCGCGCAGCTCTATGGCGCTCGCTGGAAGCGCATCGGTAAAATCCTTGATCAACTTCAAGATGACGTTGGTGTAGTGCTCGCCGTGATAGGGCTTGCCCAAGCCGTCAGGGCCTTGTCCGTCAAAGCCGACGGCCGCCTTCATGAACTCGGCCAGCCGATCGCGGAACGCAATGCGATCATGCTCAAGGGTCGCATGTAGGGATTTGGCGATGTCGTTGCGCTGCGTTCGGTGTTTCTGACCGTCCGCCAGGCTGCAAAATTGCTCGATTTCACGCATGACGCCCCATGCCTGGATGATCGAGGCGGTAATCCGGCGCAGGGCATTGTCTGCCCATCGCTCTGACGCCGGCGCGGCGATCACCCGCTCCAGGAAGCGGTGATACATCTGATGCGCCTCGACAATATACCGATCACGTTTGCTTTGCGGAGTCGGAATCAGGATCACGAACCCAACATGCATGCGGCCGACGCGGCTCGACGCCTGGATGTACTCGGCAACGTCGGCGGGCATTCCCGCAAAAAACATACTGTTGAAGCGGTCAACGTCGACGCCATGGGAAATGGCCGACGTGGCAACGATACTGCGCATCGTTTCCGAGATGGGCGGCATCGGCGTCCCTGCGGGAACGCCACTTTCCGCACGCTTCATGACGCCCTGGATGGAGCCCATGTCAATCCCGCCCGTGATGAGCTCGCTTTCGAACGCGCGCATTTCCATACCGTTCGTCTCGTGGTCGCGGCGCACTTGCGTTTCGAGGGCGTCCATGACCTGGTCGCCGCCCTTCTTGTTCGTCACATAGGTCAATGCGATGCGATGGAGATCAACGAGCGCCAGGGCTTCGTCATAGCGTTTCTGCTGCCGAAGCTCTTCCAGCGCTTTCCTGCGCCACTCGCCCTCCTGTCCGGGCGATATGAAGGACTCCAGCCGTTGCAAAGCGCTGGCCGGTTGGTCGCCGAGGAGCGCGCCCCACAATTCCGAAATGCAGACATGGAATGCTGAGAGGGCGGCGACGGTCGTCACGGTGTGACTGGCGCCATTTGTCATCAGCGAGCAAAACAGCCTCATCCAGGGTGCTGTGGCCTGCGGCCCGTTTACGGGTCCGAGCTGAACGCCTAAATCCTGTCGGTCCTTATTCCCGGCGGGTGCGTCCGCTGGCGCGGCATAGAACGAGCGGTAAAGATCGGGGCCGGGATGCGGAAATTGCAACGGCTTACGTTGGTACAGGACGGCCAGCTGCTTGTCGGGATCGGACACGGTCGCCGTCGCCGCGATGATCTTCGGCATGCGGGGCCGTTCCTTGGTCGATCGCGCCGTTTCGAGGCCCTTGCCGCAAATCTGGTCGATGCTCGTCAACAACGTCTCGAATGTCGTCTCGAACAAGCCGCTGAACGTCCCGAGGCTTTCTTCGAGAAGGTGCATTTCGTCTTGGATGACGATCGACGGAAACGGATCTTTGAAGATCCGGCGCCCGTCCTGATAGGCCGGGAAGACGGGCGCATATCCTTCCTCCTCCGGCCCGGCTTCAAGCGGGCCGGAAGTGCGCGGCGAGAACAAATGCCCGTCGGCAGCCACCCACCGCGCGGTTCCGAACATGCCCAACACGGAAGTGATGGTATTGGGATGCTGGCCGATCATTGCCAGCTTATCGACGGTGCCGAGCACGACGCTGGGAGCACGTTGATAGATTGTGTCGTCCGTCAGGAGAAACGGCAGCGGCGTCCGAACCTCGCCCGGATGCGCCTTATTCCAGGCGCAGGACGCGTTGAAGCAGACAATACCGACCCGCTTGGATCGCGCGACGGCGCCATTGAACAAGCGTAAGCCCGTCTCTTCCCGGCAGATCGGACAGGTGGGAATCTTGCAATAGGCGACGCGCATATCCTCGTAGCCGCGCGCGAAGTCTCTGTCCTTGTCAGGTGCAGTTGACGTGGCGAGGGTCGCTTTGAGCACATCATCGTTGGGGTGCGCCGCGTCATCGACGGCCGGGACGGTCTTGATGCCACTGACATTATTCGGTGTGTTGGCGCTTCCCACCCAGAACCCAACCTCGAACGGCCAGACGCCCAAACCGGCTTTTTTTCGGATCAACTCGGCTTGGATTAGAAGTCGAAGGAGCCTTTGCGCCTGTTGCAATGTCAAAAGACGTAGCGGATAGCGAACGAGCGCCGTGACGCCCCGGTCTTTTCCCCGCAATCGGTCGAGAAACAGACCGAAGACCAATATGCCGTAGAAGGCTTCGGACTTACCGCCGCCGGTTGCGAAATAGAGAAGGGTCGCCTCTTCCTCATCGAACGTGGGGTCGTGCCACTTGCTAAATTCCGACATGTGCGAGGCGATGGTCGGAAGATGCGCCAGCACAAAGGCCATTTGGAACAGACGCCAGCCCGCTGTCGAATTCCCCTTCTCACGGTCGAGTAGGGCGCGATTTGTAAACAACCAGGCGCGATAAGGCGCGCCTTGTCTCAGGAGCGCACCCCGCCTCTCGCCAGACGCGGATTGTCCTTCGAGATAGGCGGTGCGCGATTGAATCAGGAGTTTGATCCCGCGCTCGATAAGATCCGCCTCTCGGCTCCACGACTCGATATCCTTCGTGAGGCGCTCAGATTCGATTGCAGCATCTTCCGCCGACAATCCTTGACGCACTTCGGTCTTGAGGCGCGTCGACTCCTCTTTGATCCAGGTGCGGTAGGCGTCGGGCAGCGGCGAGAGTTCGTCGGGGTTGAAGCTATCGGCCGACAGTTTGGCGAATTCAACCGGCACGCCGAGGCCGAGTGGCACGATCCTGATCTGCAGGAACCGAGGCGACCATGTCGTCGCAAGCTTCACGCGGCCGTCGGCCCTGGACGCGGTGATGCCGTTGTTCAGGCCGATCGCCGGGTATTCCATATGGTGGCGAAAGCGATAAGACGGCTCGATGCGATCCGGGATCAGAGGCTTGTGAACCCCTTCGGGCAGCTCGATCTCAATCCCGGCAGCAAAGACAGACGCGCATTGATGCCGACGGCGCTTCTTACTGAGTTGCCGATTATTGTTTTCCAGGGCCACGCGGACGCTGCGCACCCTGGGGTCCGCGAAATTGGCGGCGTCCTGCACCGTGACCTGCATTTCCTCCACGGGAGGCCGGACGGCTTGCGAGTCCGGCTTTACTTTGCGCACGCGCTCAAGAAACGCCGTCCAAGCTGCTTCGTTGACGACATCGGTCGGGATCACTTTCTCGTCGCGCCACGCTTCGGCCTGGCCTTCCGGCGACGAGAGCCATGCATCGACTTGGGCGGTCACGGCTGCGGCGATCTCTTTAGCGAAGGCGGAGAGTTCGACGTCGCGTATCCGAGTGTCCAGCTCCCAGTGCAGGACCGCGAGCGTGAGATCAATGCGCTTCCATTTAACGGGAATATCGGCAGGCTTCGCCAAGTGCGGTGGCACCTGATGGTCGCCCCAGACGAATTTGAACGGAACGTCGCGCTCCGGCGGCGGCGCATCGACGGGAGTATCAGGCCCACCCCTTTCTTCTATCGCTTCCGGGGACTCGTCCGCCTCGCTTTCCGGCAACCCCGCGCTCTCGATCCCATACTCTTTGTAAATCTGCTTCGTCGTTTCCTCTTTGAGCGCGGTGCGCCGGACCTGCCGCTGGCGCCGGTCTTCGCGCGACACGGTCTTCGGGTCGTCCCGGCCGACCAGGCCCTCCTCGGTGCATCGTGCTTTCGTCGCTTCGCGGATGCGCTGAACGATCTCCTTCCGGATCGCCGGCATCAGGTCGAAAGTCGGCCGGATTCCCAAACGTCGATCGACCAACTCGCTCCAGTTTGGAAGGACGCGCACATAGACTGAGAACCGGGGCCGTATGGATGCCGTTCCCGTCGCCTCCTTGATGACTTGCAAGTCCAGGCCGACGACCGCGATATGGATGTCGGAGGTTTCGTCGTCATCACCGATCTCGGCGAAGCGCGGCAACAGGAAGCCGGACACAAACGCCCGCTCCGGCGACCGCCCATAGACAATGCGGCCGAAATCCCCGATGCCGGAGCAGCGTGCCACGGTCATATTGACCAAAGCATCCGCCACGGCCTCCTTGGCTTCCTGCAGCGAGGCGTTCAATGCTTGTGGGGCTACGCCGATACGGGTCATGCGGCCGCGTCCTCCGCTTTGAAGACCGACTTCTTCTCCACGCGCCCGACGAAGTCCTCGGCCAAGCGGCGCAAAGACCGCAAGCCGTCCGCAATTCTGGGATTCTCGGCAAGCGTCGCGTGCGGATCGACGAGGATTCCCAGATAAGCCTCATGAAACTGCAGAGCGGCCGACACGCGCCGCGAGCGAGTGGCGACGACAGCCCATGTCCAATCAATCTGCGCGGCGCGCTCGCCTCGGCCTATGGCGATCATGAACTTCAGGAACTCAGGCAATCGCTGAGGCGCGTTCGGCCGCACCAGCCGCAGATCCTCTTGCAGGTATTTATCGACATTGATCCAGTTGTAGGCGCGGTCGACAAGTCCGGGCTCTCCCATGCGCTTGGCGATCTCGACGGCCTTATCCCTGCGGGTCTTACCCGGTATCGATGGAAGCGCATCGCGGACAGTCTCGTGATAGCTCCGCAGCCCAGCCGCCGCGGTGGCCCGGATGTCTAATACCCCGCGCGCGCCTTCAATAAAGGCGTCGCCGAGTACGGCGATCTCATCTCCGACATTGATCTCGTCGGCGCGCCCTCTTTGAAAGGGATTCGCCGGATCGTCCCAGTCGCAGAGCACGAGATCGCTTCCCGGTCGTGCCTTGATCTTATAGTTGTTGCTGGTTTTGAAAACGATGACCTGGGGACTTCCCTTCGTCCCCAAATCCACCACGCTGGACATGGGGATGAACTCGACATCTTCTTCCGGCGGCTCGTCCCAGGTCAGTGCCGTCCTGGTTGCATCGCGCCGTGCAATTTCGTCCGCACCCTCTTTCGCCAGGCTCGACAGGCGCTTCTGTACCGGGACGCCGAATGCCGTGAAGCGCGACAGGCGCTTTGAATCCGAGGCGATGTTTTTCAGGAGATCTAGATCGCCGATCACGAACACGTCGCGCGGCAGCCACGGAAGGGCCATAAGCCTCGTGGCGTCCGCCCTCTTTGGACTGACGAGGACCAACCAGCCGATGTGATTGCGGAACGTGCGCGGATCGTTGCCTCCGCCTTCGCGCAGCAGTGCTTCGGTACTCGGGTAATCCATGGCGATCAGCATTTCCTGATCGAGACGCTTCTTGAAGCGCTCGCCGATCGGAGACGCTAGGAGGCGGTCGCGCGCAAAGTCCAGCGCCGTTCCGTCCCTCATCGTGAGCAAGACCTTCGATGATTTACCCATCAGGTCACCCACAACGCTTTCCAGGACCGATCCCATAGGCGTCGTCGTGTTGTACTGCCTCAAGAATTCTTCGGTCTTTTGCCGGAGTGACTTAATTTCCTCGGGATAACCCTGCGCTAGCGCCAAGGCGGGGTTCTCAAGCTCGGTGAAAATGCGTTGGGGCCGATAGCCAGCCATGACCTGAATGGCCGTCTCTATGCCGTCGTTCTCGGTCACGAAGTCATCCAGAAGTTGGAGGCCGCCGGGCGCATTGGCGCACCTGCGGATGACGGCTTTCAATGACCGCAGCAAACGTGCGGACTGATCGTCCTCGATCGTGAGCGCGCGCTGGTGAAGACTGTTCAAGCCATCGAGAACTTCGCCTCCAATTCCGCCAAACCCGACGGCTCGGATGTGCTCGCACCCCTCGAAACTGATCGGAGCATCGGCCGTTGCAGCGACAATCGACCCTTGCTCGCAATAAAGCGCCGGTTGTGCAATCGGCACTTGTCCCTTCTTCGGCAAGTCCGGCCGCGCGTCGTGAGCGGCGAGCAAGTCGCGAGCAAAAACAGTGTGCGTGAACGGATCGTCGGTCACAGCCAACACTGGAACACGACCAAAGAGTCGTCTGACCGTGGCGAGCACGTCTGCGTATTTGTCTTTCCAGGCGTCGCCCAGTCCCCGCGTAGCCCGGCTTGTCGCGTCGATCAGAACACAATGCAGGGGGGCCATGGATTTGTTCAGGGCTTTGTTCGGACGCGCGGTGCGATGCAGGGCGAGCATCATGTAATGGGCGGTCTGGGGATTGTCGGGCGACCCGAGACTAAGATCAGGGAGCCGGGTAAAGCGCCGTGTGCGGTGCAACAGACCGTGCGACGACACAGATCCATCCATCAACACCGCCTGTGGGGAGAGCTCGGTCAATGTCGGGTGAGAGTATTCGGCAAGCTTCGCCTGGGGCCGCCCCCGTCGACCTTTGACGGTGCCATCCAGGTCCTTCACGCGGATCAGCGCGCGATGGAGATCAGACAGGGGCGATGAATGGCTGTGCTCGGCTGACCGTCCGCGGTTTATGTGGTGCAGGTTGGTTTTCAGAACCCAATTTTTGTCGACCAGAACACTGGACTGCGCCGAGCGTGACGGCCGCACCCAGGGGTAGAACAATGTCCGAAGCGCCTCGGGCTTATGAGCGGCGCCTTGTCCATCGACGCTCTTGGAATCGGGAGCTGTGAGCAGCGCCTGCACTGCGAGCGCATGCACGATCGCGATATTCGGCGGCGCATAGGGCCAACACAGGATTGCTTCCGAACGGTTTGTCCGTTGAACGCGAAACAACGCTTCGACCAAATCGGGCACGGGATTGCGCGGCGCGCTGCGGACGTCGATGCGATCCGCCAGAATGAGCGGAAGGCTTCGTGTCGCGGATAAGATCGCCTCCGAGGGCGGGACATCGCGACCCTCCGGCATTGCGACCGCCGCGACGGGTTTTTCTGCTTTCGGATTAGCTCCCGCGTGCTTCATCTTCTCAATCAGCGCCCGCTTTTGCTCCGCCACCTCCTGATCGCGCCTTTGAATTTTATTCAGGTTGTGGTCCTGAGGGCGGAACTGCGGAGGCGAGTTGGAGGGGCGTTTCATTACCGCACCGCCCTCACCGGTGTCGGTAACGTCAAGGCCGTCGATGATTTTTGATATGCAAGCTCGACCGCCCGCTCGAAGTCATCAGCAATACGAAGGCTTTCGCGAAGATGCTCAGGCTTGGGCAGCGGCAAGTCCCGCAACGAGGACACAGACACGCTGGCCGTCCCGGCGATACGGCGGTACCTGGCGTCAACCGCAGCGCTGTTGAGCAACCTGCAAACGAGATCGAGCTTTACGCCAGCCTTCGCCGGCACGACGGCAATGGTATGATTCTCTGTAACAAAGCCGCCATACGTATCAATCACTGTCGATGGTACGATCGCTGCAAGCAGTCGGCGACGTTGCTTGTTGTTGGTCGTGCGCTGAAGGGCGATGGCAGACGTATCGATCACGCCCGCGTTTTCCGTCCCGAAAGAGACGAAGTCGACCGTCTTTCCGTCTTTCGATGCCGGCCAGCACCACCGCCCGGCGCTGATATTCTTCGCCCAAAGCAATGGGTACTGGGTCTCTGTCGCTTTCAGCCGCTTCTTGTTGAGGCGGGATTTCTCGCGGTTCCAAACGAAGTAGCCGGCTTTGATGTGGACGCCGAAATCCGCGAGCCGACCAGGACAAGAGACGAACGCAACGTCGTCATGCTCGCCGCCGCCGCCTGGCAGAATCCAGGCCGAACCAAAGTCGTTGTCGGCCGATCGCGCCGTGCCGATCTGTCTTGCCTTCCAACCACGTCCGATCTGACCGCAGGGGGCAAAGAACAGGGAACGATTTGTTCGGGGCTCGGCTCGCTTGCGGAAAATCGCCGTCACGGCGTCCTGTTGGACGCTGAAAAAGACATTGTCGCGTTCGAGTACGTCCAGACGGATCACATCCGTTGTTCGACGAATCTGTTCCCGCATTCTGGAAAACAAAGGTCCGGCGATATAGCTCGCCGGAGAAATGAGCGCGATGAGACCACCTGGTCGAACCAAGCGCAGGGCGAGCGCGACGAAGAGCGCATACTTGTTGACGTGGCCGGGATCGCAGATGGCGTTCCATTTTTCCGTGTCGTGGTGGGCACCACCGAGGAGCCGACCGAAGGGTGGATTCATGAAGACCGCGTCGTAAAGGTCGCCGCCGCGCACATTCAGCGCGTTACCGACGCGGACGGTCTTTAGGGATATTCGCCGCTCGTATTGTCCGGTGAGGGTGTGGGCGAGATGTATTTCCGCGAGCGCCGCCAGGTTCTTGTCGATTTCGATTCCACGGAGACGGGATCGGACGTCTTCCGACGTGCATCCCTCTCTCATCATGCGACCTGCGAGACTGGATACAAAGGCTGCTCCGCCCGCCGCGGGGTCGAGCGCCGTGTCTTTACGCGGATCGAATCCCGCCTCCTCGGCGCAGCGGATAAGATGACGAACGATGTAGGGTGGCGTGAAGTAGGTCGCGTTCTTTCGCTTTGTCTCATCATCCATCAACAGGGTGTAGAACGTGCTTACCCAGTAATGCCGTTCCTCGCGCGGCTGAGCGATCAGAGCTGCGTGGAGCGGTTCGAGGATGTATTCGTAGCGTCCGCTGAGAGCACGCTGCTTCTGCAGCGCTTGCAAAAGACGGAAACAGAGATCAAGGGAGGTTGAGGGCCGTGGGCGAGTTGCAAAGCCGCGCGCGGAAAAGACGCGCGCGCCTGATTTGTGCAAAGCAGCTTTGATGTCCCCGATCCCCGCCATGTAGACGCATCTTCCCCCTGAGATGCTAGCTCTTGGCCGCCGTCTTTTTGCGTGGTTAAGCCCCCATCCGCTCAGTTCATAGGCGTTACTAAGTGTGCGTCATCGGGAATAGACGATCAACCGGCAATTGTCCTGGCCCTCGGGCCCTTGCGAGATCCGTCAAGCACACTGACACTCGTTCGCCGGCGGACAAGCGAGCGCTCGCGTTATGACGAGGACCTTCCTTCATAGTTTCGACCCAGCGAAGGCCAGCCCCATCGCTGGTTCCACCGTCGACCTCGACGTTTCCGAGATCGAGGATGCTGGTATTCGCGAGGTGCTTCAGACGCCCGGCGCGGCTTATGGCGCCTGGTCCATCTTGGACGCACTGCTGATGCCCACCGGCACGGGAACGCCCTTCATCTTCAAGAAACCCCTCGGACAGGCGCGCGAAGTGAAGGTCGCTCTGTCAGGCCTGTTCGGGCGTTTCGTCGCTCGTGCCTATCTCGAGCGCTACTTCCAACTTTCCATCTTCGCCCACCTCGGCAGCCGAACGCTGGTGCTTGACCGCCGCAGGCAGGTCACGATCAAGCGCCTTTCACGAGGCGACCTGCCTGATTGGGTTGCGTGCGCTTCAAATCTCTCCTCGCTCACGGTCGCGGAAGCAAAGGGCTGTCACGATCCGGGCGGACCTGCCAAGGCGCTCGACCGAGCCTGGGCGCAAGCCCAACGCATCGACGTCACGGCCAAAGGCCGAAAGGTGACGGTGAAGCGTATCGCGATCGCCACACGCTGGGGAGTAGCCATGGCAGGCCTGGCCGACGCCCATCTCTCGGTTCGCGATCCCACTGACGAAGGCGAGCCCCTCGATCCTATGGACAAGGACGCCCTCTACATCGGGCTTCTTCGCCTGCATATCGCCAATCTGGTCGAGCCGCTCGGCCATCCTGAGCTCGCCGGCGCACTGCGCCGCCTCACGCAACAGCCTCTTCCGCAACGCTTTGAAGATGACATCACCCGCGCCCGCGCACTTCTGGATGCCACTCCGATAAGGGACGTGGAAAGGGCCGGCGTCACAGGCGGGCTCGTGGGAGGAATCATCACGCGGGCTGGGCCAATAACGGATGAGACTGTCGGTGTCGCCGACCAAGAGGCGCTCGCCCGGCTCAATCTTCGCCCGGTCTTCGTTGGAATCGAACGCGATCTCATACGGGAGGCCATCAACGGCGAAGCCCAAATCATCCGGGGCCGCCTGGCCGAGACAGTAAGCCCAGACGAACTCGCCCGGACGGACCACGCGGGTGGCTGGATAATCCCGCTTGGCGCAGAGCGGCGCATCGTCGGAGGCGCCTGACAGAGCGCCATTAGAAATGACCGCAATGGCGCCCTGACGATCCAAGAACCCGCCCCTTTGGCGCCGTCTTGGGCCCTGCCCAACCACCAGATCTGCATCCAGTCAGCCTGCTTCTCAGCAAGTATCCACAGGCAATTTTCCCTTTTGTTCTCACCCCACAGTCCGCTCTACGATATCGTCGAGTATAGCCCTCGACTGCCGCCCGGTCGAACGGCTGTCACTGAAAGGAGCGCCGGCCCCCCTTGTCCGGAGCAATGAATTTGTTGCCCTCTTCCCGGGAGACGCTCGATGCTGAGCCTGCGCCAGCCGGGCCGGTAGTTCGCGCTCTCGATACACCGGCCTTCCTGAGGTTATTTCAGCTGCGCGCTGCGCAGATTATGTGGTTCGTGGGTGCAGGTGCCTCGCGGGCTGCAGGCATCAAGACAGCCGGCGACATGATCTGGGATTTCAAGCAGCGCCTGTACCGGTCGCAGAAGAAGCTGCCGCCCTCGGCGATCACCGATATCGGCGAGCCGGCGGTGCAGCGCAAGCTGCAGGCGCATTTTGATGCGCTCGGCAGCTTTCCGCCTGCGGGCTCGGAAACCGAGTACTCGGCCTATTTCGAGGCAACCTACCATTCGGCCAAGGACCGCCGCTCTTATCTTGATGAGCTTATTGCGCGCGGCAAGCCATCGTTCGGCCACCACGCGCTCGCCATGCTGATGGCCGAGGATCTCTGCCGGGTCGTCTGGTCGACCAATTTCGATCGCACTGTCGAGGACGCGGCCGCCGAACGTCTCGGCGGGACCGGCCGCCTTGTCGTCGGCGACTTGAAGGAGCCGGGGAGAGTCCGCCGCGCCTTCGACGAAAACCGCTGGCCGGTCTACGGCAAGCTGCATGGTGACTACCACTCCGACGCGCTCAAGAACACCGACGCCGAGCTTCGCCAGCAGGACGTCGAAATGAGGCGCAACCTGATCGACGCCGGCCGGCGGCAAGGCCTCGCCATCATCGGCTACAGCGGCCGCGACGCGTCGATCATGGAGGCCCTCACCGAAGCGCTCGACGACGGCCGAGGATTTCCGGGTGGCTTGTTCTGGTTCAAGCGCGGTCACGATACGCCCTATCCCGCTGTCACCGAACTGATCGATCGTGCCCGGGCTCTTGGCATCGACGCCCATCTCGTCGAGGCGGAGTCGTTCGACGAGCTCTTCTCAGACCTGCTGCGCTACCTGCCGCAAACGGCCGAGAAGATCGCAGCCTTGACGGGCGCTGCCCGTCCGCGGCTGGCCAAGGCGACGCCGCGGATAAGCACCGGTTCAGTACCGGCGATCCGCATGAACGCCTTGGCGGTCACGTCCCGGCCAGCGCTCTGCCGGATCGTCGATTGCACCATCGGCGGCGACAAGGAGATTGACGAGGCGATTGCCAAAGCGGCCGTCGACATAATCGCGCACCGCACCCGTGACGGCGTGCTGGCCTTTGGACGCGACGCCGACATTAGGGCCGCTTTCGAGCCGTTCGGCATCAAAGCGTTCGATCAGCACCCGCTTTCTGACAAGCGACTCTTCAAAGAGGGCGGCGAGCGAGCCCTGGTTCGTGACGCGCTCTTCCGTTCGATCGCCCAGCGCCCTGGGCTCACGATCGAGCGTCGGCGCAATCGAGCCCGGCTCCGGCCCGTCCCAGGGCAGGTGCAGCCTGCGGTATTCAACACCGACACCGCCAAGCCCGTTGATCGACTTGCAGGATTGATCCCCAAAACCGAAGTGCCCTGGAGCGAGGCCTGCGAGCTGCGCGTCGACTATCGGCTCGACCGGTTCTGGCTGCTCTTGGACCCCGTCGTTATCGCCGATCTCGGGGCGGATGCTCCGGAGGACGTCATCGAGACCAGCCGCGAGTTCGTCCGCGAGCGGCGCGCCCGGCGCCATAACCGATTCGCCAACGCCATGATCGAGGGGTGGATCACTCTGATCATAGGGCGCGAGCCGAGCATTCGGCTGAAGAGCTTCGGAATTGCCGACGGGATCGACGCTGAATTCGAGATCCTCCGCACCTCGGCATTCAGCGGGATCGGCAAGGCATGAGCACAGCAACCCAAGCCTTCCGCCTGCCTGGGCACATCGTCCTCCCCGAGCCAAAGCTCCGCTTCGGTTCGTCCGATGCGCGCGACGTCGATATCCATCCCATGGAAGGCCTGATCCGGTTCGGCCCCTACAGCCGTGACAAGCTCTCGGCAGTTTCAAATCCCATCCGAATCGGGATGATTCTCCCGGCCGACCTCGAGGATCGGTTGGTTGCCCAGATGCGCGAGCTGGACCAGAGCCATCAGCCGCGCGAGCGCAAAGCCTACCTGCCGCCCTATCCAAGCTTCGAGAAAGTGTTTGGCGTACGCCTGGCACGGGGCGAGCCGGCGAGCCGGATTCTTCTATCCGGCGATCTCGATGGCCAGATCGCCGCTGCGGCAGCTCCGCATGTCGTCCTGGCTGAAGCGCTCACGCGCGCGCTGTTCGCCCTGCGCAATGCGCGTGACAGCTTCGACGTCGTGGTTATCCTCCTCAAAGAGAGCTGGACCTCCGCCTTCCGCGGACCGGCCGGCGACGACTTCGACCTCCACGACTATGTGAAGGCCTATGCCGCGTCGGAGGGCATCTGCATCCAGTTCCTGCGCGAGGACGGTGCACTCAATTACCATTGCCGGTGCAGTGTGGCGTGGCGGCTGGGCATCGCCCTCTATACCAAGGCCGGCGGCATCCCGTGGGTACTGGCGGACGTCCAGCCCGGCACGGCGTTCATCGGCATCGACTATGCGCTGCGCTCGGGAGACGACGCCGCGCAACGCTTCGCCATCTGCTGCAGCCAGGTCTTCGACGCCGAAGGCTCGGGACTCGAGTTCGTCGCCTACGAGGCCGACGGCGTTCATATGTTTGGCCGGAACCCCTATCTGCGCCGCGAACAGATGCTGAAAGTCATGGCGCGCAGTCTCGCCATCTACCAGCGCAAGCATTCGGGCGATCCGCCGCAGCGCGTGGTGGTTCACAAGAACACCGAGTTTAGGCCCGACGAGATCGACGGCGTCTTCGACGCCTTCCCGAACGCCAGCAACATTGAGCTCGTCCACGTTCAGCAAAGCTGCGGCTGGCGCGGCGTTCTCATCGCAGAGCCGCAGCGGCCCCACGGCTATCCTTGCCACCGCGGGACCACCTTCCAGCTTGGGCCCCATCAAGCGCTGCTCTGGACCCAGGGCAATCTGCCCGCCGTTGCCAAGGGCAAGGACTATTATAAGGAAGGCAAAGGGACGCCCGAGCCGCTGCTTCTTGTCCGCAACGCTGGTCTTGGCGACTTCGACGATCTTTGTCGCGAGACACTCGCGCTCACCAAGATGGATTGGAACAATGACGGTCCCTACGATCGTCTGCCGGTGACGCTGAATTTTGCAGGGACGCTGGCGACGATCGTCAAGCGCATGCCGAAGCTTCACCCGCAGTCTTATCCCATTCGCTTGTTTATGTGAGCATCACGGCCCACCCCCGCTTGCAATCCGCCGACGCGCGGTTTGCAAAGTTGCCTCACGCCTGCGCACGATCAAGTGCCTGAACACTCGCGAGGGTAGTCGCCCTCTCTCGTGCAGGAATTGCGCGGTTCGCTCCGTATTTCCTAGACGACAACACGCTCCTCTTGGTCACCGATCGAGCCAATGATCATGGTGCGCGATGCCAAGACCATATTTTCCGGACTAACTGTGACCTGCTTTCCGTCTCTGAAGAAATGCTGTGTCACACCACCGAACATATCTTCGCCGATTGGATTTTTTGCGTTTGGGTTGTGAAAAATCTGAAGCTCGTCTGACCAATATTCAGTATAGTCGTCTGTCCCGATCTCCTCCCAGAATGGCACTGGATGCACGGCGTTGGGGTCAGGATTTAGCCGAAAACCCATGCGGTAATACTTATGGTCTGATGGCAGAAAGCCAGCCGCAATGCCCATGCGGTCAAATTTCGCAAGCGTACCAGCATTGGAAAACACGATAGCCGATATATTCTCTGCGCCTGGCAAATCAAAGAAACCTGTCTCTACCCTCTTAGTCTTGTAGACGTGATCGACGCCTTTCACCGCGCGGACTATCAGCTCGCCGTCAAGCATCTCCCACTCGACACGATGGCCGTAGAGATACGGCCACAAGGCGGAGTGTGTGTACGTCATCGAACCAGTCTCGCGACCTCCACCGCTGATGTGAAAATCTGCGATTGCCAGCAGGAACGGCTTACCAGCAGCATCGCCACGCTCCCAGTAACTCCGTCCGTCTTTGTCCTTCTTGTTCAGCTTGCTGGTTAAGCTGGAGCCAAATTTCATAGGCATGTAGTTATGAAGGAATTCAGTCATTTCCTCCGGCGTTTTCGGGTCTGGATGGTCGGCGAGTACGCCATCAGTCGACGGGCTGACCGTGGTCGCTTCAATGGTAAAGGCTATGCCGGGTGCCCTGCACAGAAAGTCGGGCGCCTCCGGTTGGCTGATGTCGAACCCGAGCTCCCGGAACGTCGCCCAAAGGTACATCTCCCAAAGGCGTTGATCGAAATGCTTGAACTGAAATTCACTTACGAAATGCGGGTCTGTAGGCGCCAGCCAAGGAGCAATTTCCTTGAAAACGGAACGGCTCGGGTGCCGACCAGGGCTCTCATTCAGTATACGGAAATGCGGGTGAAGCATTTCGCTTTTGGTTCCTTGAGGGACAGCCAGTACATCGGTTGGATAGTTTGTTTCGTCGCCCTGATCGCCGAGCGCAAGAAAATCCGCTTCTTCGACCGCCTTGGCGATGCGCTCGCGAAGCCGCTCAACGGTGAGCTTTTCATTGTCGATGGACGTTTCAAGGTCGACGCAGCGAAACCGCCCGATTTTATCGCGAGCCATTAAGAGCCAACCATAGTCATTATCAACTGTGTCCCGAATGACTAACCCGAGAACCCGTTCTTCATGGTCGCTCCAGTGTGAACGCTCCTCAGAAATGAGCCGCGTGGGAGAAAGACGTGTGCCTAGGGCGAACAGATCGAAACGAGCGCGCTTCATCGGTCGGCTGAATGCCTCCCGGACCGTTCTTTGCGCTGCTCTTCGTTTTGCCTCGCCCATGGTAATCCATATAGTTGAGCAGCTCCTGATTGTCCTCGCTCGTACGGCCCGAATTGCTCGAGGACGGAGTGTGACGCTATGGGATCAACACGAACAAGCCTCACGTTCCGTCAGCGCTTCGACATTCTGCCGCGAGCGTGTCACGCAGCGAGGCGCTGTTCGATAGTAGCCGTGGATTGGCGCTGTTCGCCGAACAGCCGGTCAAGCGCCGCCCGCCTGGATGGCCTGTCGAGGGAATAGGAGCTACGCGCGAACACCCTCCCATTGAGGAGGCCATTTATGTAGCTCGAGACCGCATCCGCAGCCATCACAAGAGCCGTATCGATAGTGTGAATGTATCGACTGGTCACGGTGCCACGGGAATGGCCAAGAAGAGCGGCGACGGTCGCTTCGGCAAATCCGAGGTCGTTCGCTACGCTTGCAAAGCTATGGCGAAGAACGTGAGGTGTGATGTCGGCGAGTGGAGTGCCAGCAAGAAGCTTCTTCCAGAGCTTCGGAAACCCGGCGAGCGGTTTGCCCTCTTCCGTACCGGGAAAGACAAATGCCGCCTCGTTTTCGGGAAGAAGTGGGTCTAGTAACTCTATAGTCGGCAGCCCAATCGGCCTGATCGACGCGCCCTCCTTGCTGTCCTGGAGCCGGAAGCAACTGCGTTCCACGTCGACCTCAAGTCCCATCAGATTGATGATCTCTCCGCGCCGACTGCCTGTGAGCGCTATGGCGCGAATCATTTTCGTCGCCGTTTCGAACTGTGCGTTAGTGCTCGCTTCAGTGAGGATCTCTCCGAGCACGCGATACTCTCGGTCAGACAGGCGCCGATCGCGCACAGCATCGGCAACTTTACGAATACCGTGCGCCGGATTCTTCTCGATCACTCCTTCACGGATCGCGTATGTGAAGATGCCGCCGAGCAAACCGACGCCCCGCGCTCCGGTCCCAATGCCGCCGCGTACGATGGCCCTGCCTCGCCTTCTTGTCTTCACGTCGATCTTGGTCTTTCCCTCTGCAACGTCGCGAAGGAAGCGCGTGATGTCACTGGAGGTAAGGTCCTTGACTCTGCGATTCCCAAGCAATGGAATGATGTGCCGGTTGATCCGGCTCCGATCAATTGCCAATGTGGACGGCCGCTTTGGTCGGCCTTTCTTGCCGGGAATGAGGCCTCGTTCGCAATCTGCAAGATAACGCTCGCAGAGCTCTTGGATGGTCATTGACTTTGCATCGAGTCGCTTTTCCTCAGCTGGGTTATCGCCCTGGGCGACGCGCCCAAGGAGTATTCGCGCCTCGCGTCGAGCCGTCTCGGGTGTCCAGATCCCGTGTAGACCAATCGCATATCGGCGGGTGCGGCCACCCGCTCGATACTGCACAAGATAGCTGCACTTGCCGGATGGGAAGACACGAAGGCCAAAGCCAGGAAGAGCATCGTCCCAGATGAAGTACTCGACTGGCCGCACTTCAGCGGCGTCGACAACGCGCTTAGTGAGATTGACCATGCGAACAACCCAGATGATCGTTGCTTCCGCGGAAGCACCACGGAAGCAGTTGGAAGGAAATCGAGGAGTGCCTCCATCGTATGGACGACGGCGACATCGTCAACTTTTTCCTTTGTTTTCAGTGCTCTGGCGCGCTATAGCGTAAAATATCGCGGTACGGCGAAGGACGCGGTTTTTGCCTCCGAAGGCAGAGGTCGTGAGTTCGAATCTCGCCGGGTCCGCCAATCATTTCAAGTACTTAACCCTGCCGCAGAACCGCTCGGATCTTCCTGGGGACACAGGGGGGGGGGGACACAGTCGGGGATCAGTCGGACGTCTCTGCCGGGATATTCCGGGACGTCCCCGGGATCATGGCGGGATGCAGGCTGCCACCGCTGCATATCGCGACAGATGCAACTCGGAAGCCGCGCAAAGGCCGCTGATCGAGATTACTTCCTCGACAACCGTGGAACAGCCAAGGCATCGGCGATCAACTGTTGTTGCTCGCTGATACGCCAAAATGAGTTTGAAGCTCCTGCAGGGTCATTTCGTAGCGCTGAAAGAGCGGAGCACTGACTCCTCTTGCTTTTGCGGGATTCGACACAAGCTGAATGCCAACAGTGCCTTTCGTCTCGTTCCCGAGCGTAGCAACCTCATTGAATGGAACCAGAAAGAAAACATAGGGAGAGACTGGATCTTTGTAGGCGGCACGGAATCGATCGTCGGCCTCACCGATGAGCAGCAGGTAATCGTATAGCTTCTTGCCAGAACTCCCCATGACTTTGGCCCAAGCCCATCGCCGTGAAGAGGTCTTTAGAACGGGGCGATTCAGGGCGCTGGTCTTAACTTCGAGAATGCTCCCGCCTGGCAGGCGGATGTCATGTCCCGCGTTTGCGACCGAGAGCTTCCCGTTAAGAGCGTCGGCGAATAGCTGCTCACCCCTAATTCCGGCGGCAAGTGTTGGATGTTGCTTGAGGATCGCCAGTTCGGCCTTCAAATGCGCCACCTGTTGCCGCAGCGCATGATTTTCGGCGACTAGTGAATCGAATCCAGCGGGCACGACACTTGTTCGCATTTCGGGATTGATTCTCCAGCATTCCGTGGCTTCACGGTCTTAGCGCCGGCAGATAAGGCCACGAGGCGGATAGACGTGCAACGGCTGAGGGGCATCACCGCCGTAGTGGCTCCAGATGCCCAGGTCCCGAAGCGTCAGCTTTTTCCGCAGCCGGCGATCGGCCTCAAACCAAGCCTTCTCCTCGGGTGTCGTCGCCGTCTCAATGGCCTTCGTCAGCGCCCGCCAGTAGGCGAAGTCCTTCCGGAGCTGTTGGAAACCGTCGACTATCGAGTACGGCAGATAGCCAGCCTTGTACTGGGTCTTGCCGCCGGCGCGGAGCAGCGTGTCATAGTCCTTCCGCGTCACCGGGAGCTTGTCCAAGGGAAGGATGCCTTCGACCGAGCCGTCGTCGGCCAGATCGACGTAATGGCCGGGGTCGCGCTCGGCGTCGAGCGTCTTGCCGGCGCCCTTTCGACCGGTCAAGTTCGCGGCCCATGACGGCAATCTCGGCCGCAGCCTCTGGCGTGCGGATAAACGTGGGCACGCTATCGGGCAACTTCTCTACCGCTATGCCGCTGACCCACTCGTGGCCAGTCGCTCCCCACGCCCAAACGCCAGAAGCCGGCAGAATGGCAATCATCACCAATGCTAGCATCGCGTGCAATCCGAAACGGACTTGCTTTCCCCACACCTGTCAGTGGTAAGACGAACACTCTAATGCGACTGGCACGACGTGGTCACGTGGTGCTTGGGATAAGCAACGCCAGGGGGAGTCGGTCAACACCGATCCGTTAGAATGCAGCGGCAAGTGCGCATTTTGAATCTTGCCTGCTGGATTTGAGACGGAGCGACGTGTCTGACCGGGAAGCATAAAATGAGCGGAACTCTTGTTTTCAGCATCGCGCTCTTGATTGCAGCGGGTGTCGCGTATCTTGTGCTTTCTCGATTGCAAGCAAACCAAATTCAGCGCCAGGTCGAAGATGAGCTAAAGCGCTATGAAACTTTCTTGGCCGAGGTGGATCGGATCGTTGACCGTCATCTCCCGACGCTTGCCTCAAAATACAAGCAGATGGCCTACTACGATGAGTATGACCAATTGCGGTTGGAGGCGTGGACTAACGAGCTGGACAGATTCATTGAGACCTTCGTAGCGCCGCTTGCGCGAAATAACAGTGTTACCTTTGACCTCACTGAGATTCGCATTCGTATCAGCGAGGCCGCAATCAACGAACAGGCCTCGAACGCCGGTCGATACAGTTCCGATGTCACTGACGGCGACGGCGAGAGTTTCGAGAACTACTGTAAAGATCAACTCGAAGCGCTAGGCCTTGAAGTCAGAAAGACAAAGCGAGGTGCAGATCAAGGCGTCGACCTGATTGCAGATCATCGAGATTTTCGGGCGGCGATCCAGTGTAAAAACTACACTCGCCCTGTAGGCAACAAGGCTGTTCAAGAGGTCTTGGCTGGAGCATCGTTCTACTCTCCACCAGCAGCCATACCTGTGGTCATCAGCAAAAGCGGATTTACGCCGTCCGCACGCCAGTTGGCGAAGGGGGCGGAAGTCTTGCTGATTGACGCACACGATCTCGAGACTTTCGATATTCTTCTGATTGGCGAAGCCTTAAGCAGATCTCGGTCAACCATCTAACAACAAGGTTTGTGGCCACCTCACTAGGGTGAATCATGCCCTGAACTGACAAGACGTCTGTCCTTTTCCGCATCGTCATTCAGCAGCCTGTTCCTGGCGTGCTCTACAGCCTTCAAGCGAAGCATGGGGAACCTCTCGATCCGAACGCCTCGCGCAAGGGGGAGCCGCTCACGTTCGATTTCCCCATTCGCGTCGCACCGGGGCCAAAATTCTCCGGTGATCAAGTCCGCCGTGAAGGGCCGGAGCGCCGATTTGTCTACGTCCGCATTGGCCAGGGACGCACTGGGGACACAGGTGGGAGGAAACGCCGGTAATCCCGATCAATTTCCGCCCTAATTGTAAAATTTCTGTCCTGCTGGATTTTGCAAGTCCGTCGACGACGGGAAATTATGGGCAAAATCGGGAAAGCGCTTAACCCCTGCCCTCCGAAGACTGAGGTCGTGAGTTCGAATCTCGCCGGGTCCGCCACTTCGCCTTGAATTCGATAACCGTGCGAAAGGTCGACCGCGACCCGCCGGCCTACGTGCTTGTCTTGCTCCGGGCGCCTCGCCCCCGGCCGTCGTTCGCGCCGCGACCGCCGACCGACAGAGTGATGTCCGTCAGTGTTCCCAGACGCTGGAGCACAGGCGCCACGTAGGCTCGCTTGGCCTCTGGGGCCGTGGGTCGGGCATCGGTCTCGAATACGTCATTCATGGCGTACCTCACAAACACTTGCCGCAGCGTCATCGAGCCCCGGCCACCACATTCTAGAAAAGATCGCCCCCGCTGTCCCGTTCTTCGCACGGCCGAAGCCGGACCGCATTGACACATTCGCATCCGGCGACTGATGTAGCGCCTCAGCAAACCGGGGACGTCCGAGGGCTTCGCCGGGCCGGCGCCGTCCGCCAGTGCAACAGTCAGGGATTCCCCGCGTGACTCCGACTTTCCTGAACGACTTCTTCTACGAGTTCGTCACGCTCTTCGTTATCCTCGATCCCATCGCCACGGTGCCGATCTTTCTCATGGTGACGGCCGGTCTGGACCGCAGGAGAGCGCTCCTGGTGGCGGCCTATGCGGTGGGCGTCGCCTTCCTGATCCTTCTCTTCTTCATCGTCGTGGGACGGCCGCTGCTGTCGGCGCTTCACATCCCGATGTCCTCGTTCCAGTTGGCGGGATCGATCGTGCTGCTGCTGTTCGGCGTGAAGATGGTGTTGGGCAAGGTGACGGAAGACGCGCTCAGCATGCCCGAGGATGCGACGCCGCTTCAGCGCGCGGTCTTCCCGCTGGCGGTTCCCGGCATCGCCGGCGCGGGCGCGATCCTGACCGTCGTGCTGCTGACCGACAACAACGTCCGCTCGTTCGGCGAGCAGGTCACGACGACGGCCATCCTCGCGCTCTGCCTCTTCCTGCTCTTCGTGGCCTACGCGCTGGCCGGAACCCTGTTCCGCCTGCTCGGCAAGCCCGGCATCGAGATCGTGAGCCGCGTATTCGGCCTCATCCTGTCGAGCATCGCCGTCACGGGACTGATCGTCGCCATCAAGCTGAGCTTCGGCCTCGGCTGAGGCTCACAATCTCAGGAGCCAGGCCTCGACGTTGCCCTTGCCCTTCACCTCGATCTCGCCGCGCGCCTCGAAGACGAACTGGTCCTTGAGCTTCTCGTAGACCGGTCGCGTGACCTGGATCGAATCGGGGATGCCGCCGGATTCCATGCGGCTCGCGAGGTTCACTGTGTCGCCCCACAGATCGTAGATGTACTTGCTCTTGCCGATGACGCCGGCCACGACCGGGCCGCTGTTGATGCCGACGCGCAGCTTCATCGACACGCCATGCTCCATCGCATGCTCGCGGGTGATGTGGACCATGCGGATCGCCATGCGCACCATGCGCTCGGCATGGTTTGGCACCGGCACCGGCAGGCCGCAGACGGCCATGTAGGCATCGCCGACGGTCTTGATCTTTTCGATGCCGAGCTCGCTGGCGGCGACGTCGAAGCGGGTGAACAGGCCGTTCAGAAGCGTGACGACCTCGGCCGGCGGCATGTCCGACGAAAGCTGGGTGAAGCCGACGAGGTCGGCGAAGGCGACCGTGACCTCGGCAAAGCCGTCGGCAATGCCCTTCTCGCCGCCGCGCAGCCGGTTGGCGATCGGCGCCGGCAGCACGTTCAGGAGAAGCTCCTCGTTCTCGCGGTTCTTCGATTCGATGACGAGGTTCTTCTGGTTCAGCTCGTCGATCATGCCGTTGAAGGCGAGGCAGAGCTGGCCGATCTCGTCGCGCGAACGGACCGGCACGTGCGCATCGAGATCGCCGGCCGCGAAGCGCCGCACGCCGGCCGTGAGGTCGCGCAACGGACCGAGCAGCGAGCGCGAGAGCCAGGCCCCGGTGACGACCACGATCAAGAAGGCGATCGCTCCGACGATCATGAGGTCACGCTCCAGCCGATAGACCGGCGCGAAGGCTTCCGCGCTGTCGATCTTGGTGACCAGCCCCCATTTGACGCCGGCGATCCGGACCGGCCCCCAGGACGCCAGCGTGGGAACGCCGCGATAGCCGACAATCTCGCCGAAACCCTCGACGCCACCGACCGCGGCGCGCGTCGCCGCCGTGTCGGCGCGCTGGTGCAGGATCGGAGAGCCGAATCGCTTGATGGCCGCAATGTCCTCGTCGGCCGCGCCGCCGGCCTTCAACTCGGTGAAATAGACGTCGCGGTTCTCGAAGAAATAGCGGCCGCTGGAACGCACCAGGAAATCCGGGCCGATCAGATAGGCCTCGCCGGTCGAGCGAAAGCCCTCGTTGCGCCAGCGTCGGCCGCCGGTGACGATATTGTCGATCTCGTCGATGGACAGTTCCGCGATCAGCACGCCGGTCACGGCGCCCTGGTCGATGATCGGGGCCGCCATGAACGCGGCCGGCAACCCTTGGGATGGTAGATAGGCCGAGAAATCCTCGAGGCACGTCGCGGAGGGATCGGGGGCGGTAGCACAGCGCGCCGCGGCCGCGGCGAGATTGGACTGGCGATAGGGGCCGGCCCGGAGCGAAGTCGCGAAGTCGGGATCTTTGTCGACCGTGTAGATCACCCGACCCGTCCTCGGATCGACGATCATGAAGTCGTGAAAGCCGAGCGTCGCGGCCGCCGTCCGCATCAGCGGGTGATAGACCGCATGGACCTTACTGTAGGCGCTGCCGTCGCCGGCATCGTCGAGGAGGTCCCGCCGCCCGTCGGGATGCGGATTGCGGACGATGTAGAGGTCCTGCAGGAAGTACGCGGCCGAACTGGTCGGCATGAAGTCGGCGGCGGGAACATCCGCGCCCAGCAGCTTGCGCACCATCGGCAGGTAGTGGCCCCCGTACCAGCCCTGGACGGCCTGCTTCACCTCGGCCGGGAGTTCCTTGCTGTCCAACTCGTCGACGGCCTCGCGGAAGCCGCGCGTGGCGTCCACGACCATCTTGGCGGCGGCGAGCAGGCGCATCTCGCTGCGCACGGTGCGGAAATACCCCTCGACCTGGTGCGCCTTGGTCTCGCGGGCCGCGGTGAGCTGGTCGAAGATCGCCCGTTCCAGCGCCTCGCGGGCCTGGATGTAGCCCAGCACACCGGTGATCACGACCGCGACCGCGCCCAGCAGCAGCAGGATCGCGAACAGCTTGGCCGCCAGTCCCCAGCGAGTTGGCCGTGGCTCGGCGGCGGTAACGGTCATGACACGACTTATCCCTTCTTCGCGCCGTAGGTGCCGCCGGAGTTGATCGCGCGGATCTCGGCGGCGGTCTTGGCCTTGCGCATCTTCTCGAGCTTCTCGGCCTCGTCGGCCAGCATCGCCTGGGCGTTCTTCAGTACGGCGCGGGCATGCTGTGCGGGAAACTTCACGGCGCCGTTCTCGTCCATGTGGATCAGCTCGCCCGGCGCCACGTCCATGCCGCCGACCGACACCGGGGCGTTGACCGACTGGACCGCCATGTCGCCGTGCCCGGCCGTGACGCCGCCCAGCAGCATCTGGAACTTCATGCGGCGGATCGCATCGACGTCGCGCGACGGGCCGTTCGACAGCAGGCCGACGCAGCCGACGGCCTGCATCGAGGTCGTCATCATCTCGCCGGCGAGGCCCGCCTTGTTCATCAGCTCCGGGGGCCACTTCTGCTGGATGACCAGGATGGTCGGCTTCTTCATGGCGTCGAGCGCATCGACCACGTCCATGAAGGTGAGACGGCCGGCGAAGTTCGGGTCGGGCAGACCATACACGCAGGTCACGGCATAGCCGATGAGCGCGCCCATCTCCGGATACATGCAGCGGATCGAGGTGTCGGTGTACCAGTTCTCGGTCCACGGGTTGTAAAGGCCGAGGCAGAGGGGATTCTTCGGATAGGTCGCGACCACGTTGGTGATGGTCGGCGTGTCGATCTTGCGCAGCTCGGCGAACAGCTGGTCTTCGGAAAGCTCGGACATGTCGGTCGTTTCCCCCTGGGTATGGCTTCGTTCTTCGCGCGAAAGGCGGCGGCGGGCAAGGGCCCTGCCCACCCCCATCACCCGCGCCGCCTCACGGCACGAAAATCAGGAAGACGAAGGTCGCGAACAGGACCAGGTGAACGAAGCCCGGCAGGATGTTCGTCCGCCCCCCGCCGAAGGTCACAAGGCTGACGCCGAACGTCAGGACCAGCAGCACGATGTCGTGCGTGTCGATGCCGAGCGCGAGCGGCTGGTTCAGGATCATCGCCAGCAGACTGACTGCCGGAATGGTGAGGCCGATCGTGGCCAGCGAGGAGCCGAGCGCGAGGTTCAGGCTCTTCTGCAGCTCGTTGCGCCGGGCCGCCCGCAGTGCGGCCAGGGTTTCGGGCAGGAGCACCAGCAGCGCGACCAGCAGGCCGACGGCATCGCGCGGCGCGCCGACGGCGGTGACGACCTTCTCAACCGAGCCGGAGAAGCCCTTGGCCAGGAGCACCACCGCGACCAGAGAGACCACGAGCTGGCCGACGCTTTCCCAGAACTCGGTCGGCGTTGGGCCGCCGCCGGCCTCGCCATGGCCCTCGCCGGAATCCGAGAGAAAGTAGTCGCGATGACGGATCGTCTGGACGTAGAGGAAGACGCCATAGAGGACGAGGGTGACGAAGCTCACGAAGACGAGCTGGGTCGGCGAATAGAACGGCCCGGGTGCGCTGGTCGTATAGGTCGGCAGGATCAGCGTCAGGGTGGCGAGCGGCATCAGCACCACGAGATAGGCGTTGGCGCCCGGCAGGCGGAAACCCTGCTCGCCGTAGCGAAGCCCGCCCACGATCAGGCACAGGCCCACCATGCCGTTGCAGACGACCATGATCACGGAGAAGACCGTCTCGCGCGCGAGCCCCTCGTTACCCTCGCCCGCGAACATGATCGAGAGGATCAGCGCCACCTCGATCACCGTCACGGCCACGGTCAGCACGAGCGTGCCGTAGGGTTCGCCCAGGCGATGGGCGATGACGTCGGCGTGATGGACCGAGGAGAAGACCGTGGCCATAAGCACCGCCAGCTCGATGACGGGCAACACGGTGGCCATGGTCGGCGAGAGCGAGCCGCGGCCGATCGCCAGGGAAATCGCGAGGGCAATGAGGAGGCCGAGCGCAGGAACCAGCCGCCACGAGAGGGGCTTGCGCGCGCTGGCCATCCGCTAGCGCGCCTGGCGCCGTTTCCACCAATCCGCGAGTTCGCCGACGACGCCCTTGCGGAATGCGAGCACGATCACCACGAAGATGGCCCCCTGGATCACCAGCACGAACTCGCCGGTGAAGGCCAGGTAGTTCTGCATGGTGACGATGATGAAGGCGCCGACCACCGGCCCGACGATGGTGCCGAGGCCGCCGACCAGCGCCATCAAAACGACCTCGCCGGAGGTCGAGGCCGCTACGTCCGTGAGGGTCGCGAACTGCTGCACCATCGCCTTGGTGGCGCCGGCAAGGCCGGCCAGCGCCGCCGACAGGACGAAGGCCAGCAGCTTGTAGCGATCGGCCTCATAGCCCAGCGACTTGGCGCGCTGCTCGTTGTCGCGAATGGCCTTCAGCACCTGCCCGAAGGGCGAATGGATGACGCGATAGATGGCGGCGTAACCGAACAGGAAGATCGCCAGCACGACGTAGTACAGGACCTTGTCGTCCTTGATCGGGATCAGGCCGCCGAGCAGCGCCTTGCGTGGGATGCCCTGCAAGCCATCCTCACCGCCGGTGAACGGCGCCTGGATACAGAAGAAATAGACCATCTGCGCGAAGGCGAGCGTGATCATGGCGAAGTAGATGCCCTGACGGCGGATCGCGAGCGCACCGGTCACGAGGCCCAGCAGCGCCGCACCGGCCACGCCGAGCAGCAGGCCGAGTTCGGGCGCCATGTCCCACGCCTTCACGACGTGGCCGTAGAAATAGCCCGCCATGCCGAAGAACATGGCATGGCCGAAGCTCATGAGGCCGGCATAGCCCAGCAGCAGGT
>JBHYDC010000028.1:0-34475 GCA_051861205.1 Oharaeibacter sp. | reverse complement strand
AGCCCGCGCTCCGTCGCCATCAAAAGGGCAGTGCCGAAGGGCGAGGCGTGCAGTCCGTAGCGGATCGTAACCCCCGCCCCGCGCGCCTTATAGGCACCCGGGCTCATCGCCTCATGCGTGACGAACAGATCATGCAGCCGCCCCGGCCCCGACAGACCCACCTCATAGGCCGTATCCAAGATCGACTGCGACTGATCCAGCATCCGCCGCGCCTGATCCAGCGTCAGCGCCTGCACGAAGGCCTTCGGCGTCAGCCCCGCCCAGCGCGTAAACACCCGGTGCAAGCGCTGAGCATTGGTGCCCACCGCAGCGGCAACCGCCTCCAGCTCCGGCTGCGCCCGCCAGTGCTCGGACAGATATTCGATCGTCGCCCGCACCGTGGCGTAGTCGTCCCCAGAATCAGCGATCCCACAGCCGGCTATGACTATTTCGGCGCTCTCAGCCGCCGCGCTGATCATCGGGCCATCGTCCATGGCAAAAAGTCCTCGTTCGAGGATCCGACGCTAAACGCCCGCCCCGCGCTCGGCCACCCGTTTCTCGTGCTCAAACCGGCGCGAGGCCGTCCGGCCCCCCGCGCCGGGCGGTGGCGAGCGCGCGGGCGAAGGCATCCGCGAAGCTCGCCCGGTCGACCGGGTTCAAGAAGGCGCCGACATTCACGAACCGTCCGCGCGTATGCACCTTCACCGCCACCACGCCCTCATCGTCAAGCCGTGTCACATCAAGCCGCGCCCACGCCGGGTTGATGTGGATCTCGACGCTGCGCCCGCGCGGATCCACCCGCACGATGTGCAGGTCCGTCGCCGAGACATGAATTTCCTCAAACGCCCGGGCATCGCGGTAATTCCAGCGAAAGGCCGCATAGACCAGAAGCACGTCGAGCCCGAAAAAGCCGAACACCGGCCACGCCCCGATGACGAGAAACAGAAACCCCGACACGAAGGCCAGCCCGCCCGTCATCAGCATCAAGACCAGGAATCCGTTCGGCCCCAGCGATCGATGCGGCATCAACCGGGCCGAGAAAAACGGCCGGTCGGCGGGCTGCTGTTCATCTTCAGCCGGTTCGTTGCCGGAATGATTGCTCGAACTCATAGGACGATATTATAGAGGCAGGATGAGCCCCGCAAAGCCCGCCCCAAGCAAAACTCCGTCATCGCCCGCAAAGCCGGCCGCCAAACCGCGCGCCCGCCGCAAACCGCCCGTCTACTCGCCCGCCGAGGTCGAGGCCATCTTCGAGCGCTTCCACGCCGCCAACCCCGAACCCAAGGGCGAACTGGAATCCGTCAACGCCTTCACGCTGCTCGTCGCCGTCGTTCTCTCCGCGCAAGCCACCGACGCCGGCGTCAACAAGGCAACCCGCGCCCTTTTCGCCCGCGCCGACACCCCCGCCAAAATGGCCGCGCTTGGCGAGGACGCGGTCCGCGATCACATCAAGACCATCGGCCTTTTCCGCAACAAGGCGAAAAACGTGATCGCGCTCTCGCAGACGCTGGTCAACGACCACAACGGCGAGGTCCCCGCAGACCGCGAAGCGCTTGAGAAACTCCCCGGCGTCGGCCGCAAGACCGCCAACGTCATCCTCAACATCGCCTTCGGCCAGCCCACCTTCGCCGTCGACACCCACATCTTCCGCCTCGGCAACCGCCTGCTCCTCGCCCCCGGCAAAACCCCGCTCGACGTCGAACGCGCCTTCGAAGCCATCGTGCCGCCTCGCTTCATGCGCGACGCCCACCACTGGCTCATCCTGCACGGCCGCTACATCTGCAAAGCCCGCAAACCCGAATGCGAACGCTGCCTCATCGCCGACCTCTGCAAAAGCCCGGAGAAGCGGGTTTAGGGGCAATTGCAAGCGATCCGTTCGTAAGCCGCACGCCGCACTTTTCTCCTTCTCCCCTTGTGGAGTTGATCAGCGTCGTGCGCGGCTACCCCACATCAAACGCGGCAAACGCGGCCATATTCACGATGTCGCTGTCGTGGCTCCCGAGCGGCATAATCTGCGCGGGCTTTTCCAAGCCCACCAGCAGCGGCCCGATCACCGTCGAGCCGCCAAGCTCCTGCAGCATCTTCGTCGCGATCGAAGCCGAGTGGAACGCCGGCATAACCAGCACATTCGCCGGCCCGGTCAGCCGGCAGAACGGGTAGAGCGCCATCCGCTCCGGGTTCAGCGCCACGTCGGCGGCCATTTCACCGTCATATTCGAAATCCACGCGCTTGCCATCCAGGATCTGCACGGCCTCACGCACCCGCGCCGCCCGCTCGCCTTCGGGATGGCCAAACGTGGAGTAGGCGAGCATCGCCACGCGCGGATCATAGCCCAGCCGCCGCGCGAACCTTGCCGCCTGTACCGCGATCGCGGCCAGTTCCTCGGCGGTCGGCATGTCGTGCACGGCAGTGTCGGCGATCAGCACCGTCCGTCCCCGGCAAAGCGCGATCGATACGCCGATCACCCGCTCGCCGGGCTTGGGGTCGATCACCCGCCGCACGTCCTCCAGCACCACGGAATAGTTGCGCGTCACGCCCGAGACCATGGCATCCGCATCCCCCAGCGCCACCATGGTCGCCGCGAAATGATTGCGGTCGGTGTTGATCATCCGCAGGCAGTCGCGGTGGAGATAGCCTTTCCGCTGGAGCCGCGCGTAGAGGTAATCAGCGTAATCCTTCGTCCGGCTCGATAGCCGCGCATTCTCGATCCGCAGTCCCTCGCGCGCCACGTCGATGCCGGCCGCCGCTGCGGTTGCGCGAATCTGGTCTTCCCGGCCCAGCAGCACCGCCGTGCCAAGGCCCTGCACGGCAAAGCTTGCCGCCGCGCGGATCACCTGTTCCTCCTCGCCCTCGGCGAATACCACCCGGCGCGGCTTCTGCTTCACCTTGGCGAAAATGCGCTGCAACGTGCCGGCGGCCGGATCGCGCCGGGCCGACAGCGTGTTGCGATAAACCTCCCAATCGACGATCGGACGGCGCGCGACGCCGCTCTCGATCGCGGCACGGGCCACCGCTTCGGGTATCGTCGTGATCAGCCGGGGGTCGAACGGCACGGGAATGATGTAATCGCGCCCAAAGCGCGGCCGCTGGCCCCGATAGGCCGCCGCCACCTCGTCCGGCACGTCTTCACGCGCGAGCAGCGCCAGCGCCTCGGCGGCCGCGATCTTCATATCTTCGTTGATTGTCGTCGCCTGCACGTCCAGCGCGCCCCGGAAAATATAGGGAAATCCGAGCACGTTGTTGACCTGATTGGGATAATCCGACCGCCCCGTCGCCACGATGGCGTCGCTGCGGATCGCATGGGCCTCCTCCGGCGTGATTTCCGGATCCGGATTCGCCATGGCGAAGATGATCGGATCCTTCGCCATCGACCGCAGCATGTCGCCCGTCAGCGCGCCCTTGGCGGAAAGGCCGAGGAATACATCCGCCCCCTCCAGCGCCTCGCTCAGCGTGCGGGCCGAGGTTTCCACCGCGTGGGCGGATTTCCACTGGTTCATGCCGTCGGTGCGGCCCTTGAAGACGACGCCCTTGGTGTCGCACAGCGTCACATTCTGCGGCGGCAGGCCCATGGCCTTCACAAGCTCGATGCAGGCTATCCCCGCAGCCCCCGCGCCGTTGCACACGAGCCGCGTCGACTTCATATCGCGCCCGGTCAGATGCAGCGCATTGATCAACCCGGCCACCGCGATGATCGCCGTGCCGTGCTGATCGTCGTGAAACACCGGAATGTCCATCAGCTCGCGCAGGCGGCTTTCGATGATGAAGCACTCCGGCGCCTTGATATCCTCCAGGTTGATGCCGCCGAAGGAAGGCCCGAGGAACCGCACGCAGTTGATGAACGCGTCCGGATCCTCCGTATCCACTTCCAGATCGATCGAATCCACGTCGGCGAAGCGCTTGAACAACACCGCCTTGCCTTCCATCACCGGCTTTGCCGCCAGCGGTCCAAGGTTACCGAGACCAAGAATGGCCGTGCCGTTGGTGATCACCGCCACCATGTTGCCGCGCGTCGTGTAGTCGAAGGCGAGCGAGGGATCTTCCGCGATCCGCCGCACCGGCACCGCGACGCCCGGCGAATAGGCCAGCGACAGATCGCGCTGGGTCGCCATCGGCTTCGTTGGCACGATTTCCAGCTTGCCCGGCCGTCCCTGCTGGTGAAACAGCAGCGCTTCCTGCTCGGTGAACGATAGCTGCGGCTTCTTGTTGTCGGCCATGGTGTCCTCCCCCACCCCCGCCCCCGAAAGAGAAAGAGTTTGGCGGACCTTATCCATGGTGGCTGATCCACTCAACCCGGCGAAGGGCTTAGGCCGCCGACGGCCTTGATCCAAATGGCCGTGCTCATCCCGCTTCAGAAAACCCCAAAGCCGCAAGGTCGTCCTGCCGGGCATCCTGGTCATAGCGCAGGAAGAACCCGTCAAGCTGCGGCGGGGCGATCGCGGTCAACGGTTCCTTGCGCGCTGACAAGTTGGGTGCCGGTTGGAAAAAGCGTTGTTGCGGGCCGTCGCACTGAGGAGTTCGACGCTCGTTTACCATTCTCCTTGCATACTTCCCCCGCCCTTGGCCTCTAACCACCGCCACCACCGGAACCGCCGGTTGGAGGGCCGCATTGCGAGAGGCAGATGGTACGCATACCCGCTATTGAGACTCCATCTCCGCCAAGATTGGGAACCCCCGTGACCGCCATGTCTGACGAGCCCGACAACACCGCCCAGAAATCCTCCCCCTCCTACCGGCTCGCCGCCCTCGACGCCGATTTCATGCTCGGCGATTCCATGCGTGGCGTGCGCTTCCTCATGGAATACGCCAAGGCCGAGCAGGCGCTGCGGGCCTGGGGCGTGCGTTCTACGATCGTGGTGTTCGGTTCGGCTCGCATCCGCGAAAACGGCGAGGGCGAACATGCGCGCTGGTATGCGGAGGCCCGCGCCTTCGGACGGATCGCTTCGGAGCGCGGCGGCGCGCTTGAGCATAACGGCGGCAAGCGCGACAACGTGATCGCGACGGGCGGCGGACCCGGCATCATGGCGGCCGCCAATCGCGGCGCGCGGGAAGCGGGCGCCCCGACCATCGGCTTCAACATAACCCTGCCGCACGAGCAGGATCCGAACCCCTACTCCACGCCCGACCTAACCTTCCGCTTCCACTATTTCGCGATGCGCAAGATGCACCTTGCCATGCGCGCCAACGCCCTCGTGGTCTTTCCCGGCGGGTTCGGCACCTTCGACGAACTCTTCGAGGTGCTCACCCTGGTCCAAACCGGCAAAGCCACGCGGATCCCGGTCGTCCTAGTCGACAAATCCTATTGGACCACCGTCATCAACTTCCCCGAACTTGCCCGCCACCACATGATCAACCCAGCAGACCTCGACCTCTTCAGCTTCGCCGACGACGCCGAGGCGATCTGGGAGTGTCTGGTCAAGATGAAACTCGGGACTCACCGGAATTTCGACGTCTAATTTGAAGGCAAAGTCGACCGCAATCGAACGAGGCAGCCTTTGCGCATCGGCCTTGGGACGGCGGCAGAACGCTCACATTGGTCGCCGCACCTTCGCCCGATCACCTGAAAACAGGATCTTCGGACGGCTTGCCCTGGAAGCGAGCCACCTCAATCTCCCCTTCCCGTTTGCGGGTTTGGGCGATGTCATAGCTGCTCTGCATGCGCATCAGCGTGTCCATGCTGACCCCGAAAGCTTTCTCGATCCGCAGCGCCATTTCGGGTGACAGCGACGAGTGCTCGTGCAGGAAAGTCGAAAGCGCCGGCCTCGTCACACCGAGCACCTTGGCAGCCTCGGTAACCGTAAGCTCTAGCGGCTCTATGATCTCCGTCTTCACGAAGCCGCCGGGATGGGCTGGGTTCTTGAGACGTAGGTTTTGGGTCTCGGCCATGCTCACCTCCTAGTGGTAATCTTCATAGTCGAGGTCGATGATCGCGATCTCACCTTGATCGATCAGAAACGTAATCCGCCAGTTCTTCGTCACGAAGAGGCTCCATGTGCCCCGGCGGTCACCCGTGAGTTGATGGGCTTTCCAGCTTGGCACACTGCGCAATTCTTCTTCTCTTTCCATATCCTGTAGGAAGGAAAGCATCTTGCGAATTTTATCGACGAATTGCGCCTGAAGCCCCGACGCATCGTCGTCCTCAATCAGCCTGCGCAGGCCTTTGTGGTTCACAGTCCTGATCTTCATCTACAAAAAGAATATCGGATAGCCTGTAATTTTGTCAAGTGTAACGCAACACTGAACAAGCCCTTTAGCTCCATTGATACGAGGGAAGCCGCAGACGCGGCTTCAGTTCTCGAGGGCAGCGTCCACGGCTGTTTCGAGTTCGAGGGAAAGGCTGTTTACGTTCCGAAGACCAACTGCCCGCCCCCCTCAAACCCGGCGCTCCACCATCATCTTCTTGATCTCCGCGATCGCCTTCGCCGGGTTCAGGCCCTTGGGGCAGGTCTGGGCACAATTCATGATGGTGTGGCAGCGGTAGAGGCGGAACGGGTCTTCCAAGTTATCCAGCCGCTCGCCGGTCGCCTCGTCGCGGCTGTCGATCAGCCAGCGATAGGCTTGCAGCAGCACGGCCGGGCCGAGATAGCGGTCGCCGTTCCACCAATAGCTCGGGCAGGACGTCGAGCAGCAAGCGCAGAGAATACACTCGTAGAGGCCGTCGAGTTTGGCCCGGTCCTCGTGGCTCTGCTTCCACTCCTTCTCCGGCACCGGAGTCACCGTGTGGAGCCACGGCTCGATTGAGCGGTGCTGGGCGTAGAAGGTCGTCAGATCCGGCACAAGATCCTTCACGACCGCCAGATGCGGCAGCGGATAGATCTTGATCGGCCCGTTCACCGCATCCATGCCCGTTGTACAGGCCAGCGTGTTCATGCCGTCGATGTTCATGGCGCAGGAGCCGCAGATGCCCTCGCGGCAAGAGCGGCGGAACACCAGCGTCGGGTCGATCTTGTTCTTGATCCAGATCAGCCCGTCCAGGATCATCGGCCCGCAATCGTCCATATCGACGAAAAAGGTGTCGATACGCGGATTGCGCCCATCCTCCGGATCCCAGCGATAGACCCGGTATTCGCGAAGACGGGTAGCGCCAGCCGGTTTCGGCCAAACCTTGCCCTCGACCATCTTCGAATTCTTCGGAAGGGTAAGCTGAACCATGATGGCTTCCTTCGACTATTCTCGTCTATCCGTTCAAAAATCTACCGTCTAACGCCAGCCTCAATCATCCGTGTCGAGCGATAAGGCAGAGCTAAGATCGTTGTTTTCTTCAATTCTTAACATCCGTACGTCACGAACGGCAGGCGTAAACCAGTCGTATTTCTTTGCTAGTCTTTGAACGGTCGTCACACACTTCACCGCGTCAATCGTATCGTCACCGAAGTACGTGCTGCCTTGCGTCCAAACAAAACCGCGCGAGGTTAGAAACCTTCTGATATCGTTGAACGCATTGGTTTTACTATTCCCGTGATAAAGTTCTTCTAAAATATGATGGTCCAGATCGAAAACAACAGCATACATACGACCGCTCCCTTGGCGCTTGTTGGAGTTGTGCCCGATTTGATTGGCTGTTCGATCGTATGCCATCTTTGTCGAACGCCTCCTTGGAAGCCTCGTCACATGCTCAATACACCCGCGCTTTCGGCGCGATGTATTCGATCTCGTTCGACATCGTATAGGTATGCACCGGACGGTAATCGATGCTCACCGTCCGCGCCTTGTCGTCCATGAAGGCCAGCGTGTGCTTCATCCATTCCTTGTCGTCGCGCTCGGAATAGTCCTCGCGGGCATGCGCCCCGCGGCTTTCCTTCCGGTTGACGGCGCTGTCCATGGTCACGACGGCCTGGACGATCAGGTTGTCGTATTCCATGGCTTCAATGAGGTCGGTGTTCCAGATCAGCGAACGATCGGTGACCTTGATGTCGTCGGTGCCGTGCCAGACCTTATGGATCAGGGCATGGCCCTCCTCCAGCACTTCGCCGGTGCGGAACACCGCGCAGTTGTTCTGCATGGTGCGCTGCATTTCGAGGCGAAGTTCGGCCGTCGAGGTCGAGCCCTTGGCGTAGCGGAAGCGGTCGAGCCGGGCGATCGAGTTTTCGCCCGCATCGCGCGGCAATTCCGCCTGCCGGGCGCCGCGCTCGATCGTTTCGGCGCAGCGCGCGCCGGCCGCGCGGCCGAACACCACGAGATCGATCAGCGAGTTCGAGCCAAGGCGGTTCGCGCCATGCACCGAAACGCAGGCCGCCTCACCGATCGCCATCAGGCCAGGCACCACCTGATCGGGGTCGCCGTTCACTTTGGTCAGCACCTCGCCGTGGAAGTTCGTGGGAATGCCGCCCATGTTGTAATGCACGGTCGGCAGCACGGGAATCGGCTCACGCGTCACATCCACGCCGGCGAAGATCTTGGCGCTTTCCGAAATGCCGGGAAGCCGCTCGTGCAGGATCTTCGGGTCGAGATGGTCGAGGTGGAGGTAGATGTGATCCTTCGCCTTGCCAACGCCGCGCCCCTCGCGGATTTCCATTGTCATGGCGCGCGAAACCACATCGCGCGAGGCGAGATCCTTCGCCGACGGTGCATAGCGCTCCATGAAGCGCTCGCCTTCCGAATTGGTGAGGTACCCGCCCTCGCCGCGCGACCCCTCGGTGATCAGGCAACCCGCGCCATAGATGCCGGTGGGGTGGAACTGCACGAATTCCATGTCCTGAAGCGGCAGACCCGCCCGAAGCACCATCGCATTGCCGTCGCCGGTGCAGGTGTGGGCCGACGTGCATGAGAAATACGCCCGACCGTAGCCCCCCGTCGCCAGCACGGTCTTGGAAGACCGGAACCGGTGCAGCGAGCCGTCGTCCATGTTGATCGCGACGACGCCCCGGCAAGCGCCGTCTTCCATGATCAGGTCGATCGCGAAATACTCAATGAAGAACTCGGCGGAATAGCGCAGGCTCTGGCCATAAAGCGTGTGCAGGATGGCATGGCCCGTGCGGTCGGCGGCGGCGCAGGTGCGCTGGGCCCGGCCCTCGCCGTAATTCGTCGTCATGCCGCCGAACGGGCGCTGGTAGATCTTGCCCTCTTCGGTGCGCGAAAACGGCACGCCCCAATGCTCCAGCTCATAAACGGCGGCCGGCGCATTCTTGCAGAGGTATTCGATCGCGTCTTGGTCCCCCAGCCAGTCGGAACCCTTGACGGTATCATACATGTGCCAGCGCCAATCGTCGCTGCCCATGTTGCCGAGCGCCGCCGAAATGCCGCCTTGCGCCGCCACCGTGTGCGAGCGTGTCGGGAACACCTTGGTGATGCAGGCTGTCCTCAGCCCGGCTTCCGATGCGCCCACCACCGCGCGCAATCCCGCGCCACCGGCCCCCACCACGACCACGTCGAAGGTGTGGTCGGTGAAGCTGTAGGCGCGCCCGCCGACGGTGAAGCTTGACGGGGTGCCCGCGCCATTACCAGTCGCCATCATCAGCCTCCAAAACCGATCTTGATCAGCGCATAGACCGAGCCGAGCCCGACCAGACCGCAGAAGAATGTATTGCCCATCAGCGCGAGAAGCTTGGCCTTCTCCCCGTGGACATAGTCCTCGATAATCACCTGCATCCCGATCTTCATGTGCCAGACGCCGGAAATCACCATCCCCAGCATCAGCACCGCTACGACCGGGTTCGCCAGCGTCGCCCGCGCCTCGGCATAACTACCGCCCTGAAGCTTCAAGACCAGCCCCACGAACACGATCATCAGGATCAAATTGGCGACGGCGGTGACGCGCTGACGCCAGAAATGCGCCGTGCCCGCATGGGCGGAGCCGAGGCCCCGAACCTTGGACAGCGGCGTGCGCATGGACGGCGAAGGGGCCATGGTCGTGTCCTTTCAGGCGATCAGAAAAGCAAGGATCCAAAGGATCACGGTGACCGCCACCGACCCCACGATCGTTGCCTTGGCGAGCAGATTGCGGGCCGGCAGACCGTAGCCGTATCCAAGATCCCAGATGAAATGCCGGATGCCGCCGAGTCCGTGGTGAACGAGCGCCCAGGTGAAGCCGAACAGGATGATCTGGCCGAACCACGAACGGAGGAAGGCGCTCGCCGGCGCGAAAGCCTCCGGCCCGCTTGCCAGCGCCAGCAGCCACCACGCGAACAACAGCGTGCCCAAATAGAGCGCCGATCCCGTGATGCGGTGCAATATGGACATCACCATCGTGATGAGGGGGCGGAACACCTGGAGGTGAGGCGAGAGCGGCCTCGGGTTAGCGGGTCTGACGTCGGCCATCGCTTCGAATTCCTCAGAGTTTCCCGGGAGCCAGCCGCTCCGTTCCGCCAACGTAACCTTTACGCTTACGTCAACGTCAAGTCTTTGGATCACTTCGTTTTTCTTCTATCCGCTCCGCTGTCAGACGTCAAAGGTCATCTCGCAGTGCAAAAGTCTAAGAGCCCCTTGCGCGCAAGGCGCTCAGCCCGGCTCGGCCCGCGGCCTATCGCGGCAAAACGAGCCACCAATCAAGATCCAGTACCACGGCCGGGTTCGCCCCGCTCTCCATGGCGGTGTCCGGAAATCTGGTCGCCGGGCAGTCCTTGGTCGCCACCAGCCGCACCCGCAGCGCACCCACGTCGTCGCGGCCGGGCAGCGCCGCCTTGTCCAGGATCTCGCTCCACGCAAAGATCGTATCGCCCGCAAAGCACGGGTTCACATGCCGCCCGCCGTTGATCCCCGCCACATGGAAGGCATTGCCGAGGCCGTTGAAGGTCAGCGCCCGCGCCGTTGAAATCACATGGCCGCCGTAAACCAGCCGGCGGCCGAACCGCCCCTTGCTCTCGGCAAATTGATTGAAATGCACCTTGGCGGTGTTCTGATAAAGCCGGCACGCCATCTGGTGTTCGGCCTCCTCGATCGTCGTCCCGTCGACGTGATCGATCCGCTCGCCCACCTCGTAATCCCCCCAGCGCTGCGCACTGCCCGCCAGTCCGTCGTCCCAGCCACCGATCCTCGGCACCGCACCGCCGATCCTATCGGGACTGAGCGCCTCCGGCAGAACCGGCACCACCGCGCCGGGAGCCGCTGCCGCCTCGTCCTTTTTGCGCACCATCACCCAGCGCACATAATCCAGCACCGCCGTCCCATCCGCCTTGGACCCCACCGACCTGACGTAAACGACACCCGTCTTGCCGTTGGAGTTCTCCTTCAGCCCGATCACCTGCGACACCGTCGATAGCGTATCCCCTGGAAACACCGGCGCCAGAAACCGGCACGCCGCATAGCCGAGATTGGCCACCGCGTTCAGCGAAACATCCGGCACCGTCTTTCCGAAGACCACGTGAAACGTCAGGAGGTCGTCCACCGGCGCGCGCTCATAACCCACGTCCCGCGCGAAGGCGTCCGACGATTGCACGGCGAAGCGCGACCCGTAGAGCGCCTGATAAAGCGCCACGTCCCCCGCCGTGATCGTGCGCGGCGTCGCATGCCGCATCACCTGCCCGATCCGGAAGTCATCGAAGAAATGGCCGTTGTTCGTCTTCGTCACGGGCAATCCCTCCTGGAGCTTCAAGCAGTGCAGCCCCACGCTTTCAGCAAAGCACCGGCGCGATGTCACCCCCGTCCTTGGTCGTGGGCGGCCTCTCGTTAACGAAGGATGAAGCTTCGAGCCGCCGTTAACCGACAGACGCAGTGCAAGGCGATACAATCTTCCATATGTTTTGCAGCGGATGAGCGCCATGGCCGGATCCACGGACCGTTTGAACTGGGTCGACGCCGCCAAGGCCCTCTGTATCATCCTCGTGGTGATGATGCATTCCACCCTCGGCGTCGAAAAAGCCGCGGGCGAAACAGGCTGGATGGGCGCCGTGGTCGCCTTTGCCCAGCCCTTCCGCATTCCCACCTTCTTCGTCATTTCAGGCCTATTCCTCACGCGCATCATCGACCGTCCCTGGCGCGGCTTTCTCGATCGGCGCGTGGTGCATTTCGCCTATTTCTACGTCCTCTGGCTCGTTATCCAATTCGCGTTCAAGGCGCCCGGCATGGTCGCGGAAAGCAGCGCCGCCGAAACGCCGCGCCTCTTTGTGCTTTCGCTCACGGTCGAGCCGTTCGGAACCCTCTGGTTCCTTTGGATGCTTCCGGTCTTCGCGCTCACCGTGCGCCTCACCCGGCACATACCCCTAGCGACCGTCTTCGCCATCGCGATCGCCTTGGAAATCGCCCCCATCGCAACCGGCTTTGTCGCCGTGGACGAATTTGCCAGCCGCTTCGTGTATTTCTTGGCGGGTTACGCGCTCGCGCCCGCGATCTTCCGCTTCGTCGGCTGGGTCGGCGCCGCCCCCCGGCTGGCGCTCGCTGCCTTGCTCGCCTGGGCCGCGCTCGAAGCAGCCGCCGTCTACTCCGGCGTCGCTGCGCTGCCGCTCGTCTCCCTCGCCCTCGGCGCACTCGGCGCGCTCGCCGTCGTAGCCGCCGCATTGCTCATCACCGCTTTGCCCCGCGCCGGATCCCTGCTCTGCTTCGTCGGTGCTAACTCGCTCGTGATCTACCTCGCCTTCTTCCTACCGATGGCCGCGAGCCGGGTGCTCCTTCTCAAATCCGGCGTGATCACCGATATCGGCACGATCTCGCTCCTCGTCACCATCGCCGGCGTGACTATGCCCTTCGCGATCTGGTGGACCGCGCTGCGCACCGGCGGCCGCTTCCTGTTCGAACGCCCGCATTGGGCGCGGATCGAGGCCCGGCACGTCCGTCGCACACTCGCCCCCATCTAAACCGGCTTCTCGAACCGGCTTCCCCTTGCCCGCGCCTGCGGGCATAGTCCCGGCCATGTCAGTTGAAGCCCCCTCCCCCCGTCCCGTCCTGCCCGGCGATCATGTCTTTCTGGTCGACGGGTCGGGCTATATCTTCCGCGCCTATCACGCCCTGCCGCCGTTGACGCGCAAGTCCGACGGGGTGCCGGTCGGCGCCGTCGCCGGCTTCTGCAACATGCTCTGGCGGCTGCTGCGGGAAGCCGATCAAACCGCCGCCGGCGTGAAACCCACCCATCTCGCCGTCATCTTCGACGCCTCCGCCGTGACGTTTCGAAACGCCATCTACGACCTCTACAAAGCCCAGCGACCCGAGCCGCCCGCCGATCTTCGCCCGCAATTCGGCCTGATCCGCGAGGCCGTGCGGGCCTTCAACGTCGCCTGTATCGAGCAGAACGGGTTCGAGGCCGACGACCTGATCGCCACCTATTCCACCCTCGCCCGCAAGGCCGGCGCCGACGTCACCATCGTGTCGTCCGACAAGGACCTGATGCAACTCGTCGACGACAAGACAATCCTGCTCGACACCATGAAGGACAAGCGGATCGGCATTCCCGAAGTCATCGAGAAATTCGGCGTGCCGCCCGGCAAAGTCATCGAAGTCCAGGCGCTCGCAGGTGATTCGGTCGACAACGTACCCGGCGTTCCCGGCATCGGCATCAAAACCGCCGCCCAGCTCATCGGCGAATACGGCGATCTTGAAACGCTGCTCGCCCGCGCCGCCGAGATCAAGCAGCCCAAACGCCGCGAAAGCCTCATCCAATTCGCCGAACAGGCCCGCATCTCCCGCCGCCTCGTCGAACTGGAATGCAACGTACCGCTCGACCACGCGATCGACTCGCTCGGTGTGCGCCCGGTGAACGGCGAAATGCTGATCGCCTTCTGCAAAGCGCTGGAATTCGGCACCCTCACCCGCCGCGTCGCGGAGGCCACCGGCGCCGACATCGCCAAGATCGCCGCCATCCCCGTCCCCGTGAAATTTTGGCCGCCGGAAGGCGGCGAGCCCGCACCCGCCGCCGCTCCCTCACTGGAAGGCGAAGAGCCCGCAGCCGCCAAATCCGCGCCCGCATCTGGCGAACACGCCCCCGGTCGCCCCGCGCCAACGCCGGGCACGCCCACCGCCCGCGCCCTTCTCGCTGCCGAAGCGATGCGCGCGCTCCCACTCTCCCACGCCGACTACGAGACGGTCACCGACGAGGCGCGCCTCATCGCCTGGGTGGCCGACGCGGTTCAAGCCGGCATCGTCGCCTTCGACACGGAAACCACCTCGCTCGATCCGATGCAGGCCAATCTCGTCGGCGTGTCGCTCGCGATACGGCCCGGACAGGCCTGCTACATCCCGCTCGCCCATGTGAGCGGCGAGAACGACCTTCTCGGCGGCGGTCTCGTCCCCGGTCAGATCCCGCTGCGCCGCGCGCTCGACATTCTGAAGCCGCTTCTCGAACACGCCTCGGTTCTGAAAGTCGCGCAGAACGCCAAATACGACTGGGTGGTCATGCGCCGCCACGGCATCACGGTCGCCCCCTTCGACGATACGATGCTGATATCCTACGCGCTCGACGCCGGCCGCACCGGTCACGGCATGGACGAGCTTTCCGAAACCCTGCTCGGCCACAAGCCGATTTCCTACAAGGAGGTCACCGGCACCGGCAAAGCCGCGGTGCGCTTCGACCGTGTGCCCATCGACAAAGCCTGCGCCTACGCCGCCGAGGACGCCGACGTCACGCTCAGGCTCTGGCACGTCCTGAAGCCCCGCCTTGCCGCCGAGGGCATGACCACCGTCTACGAAACGCTGGAACGCCCGCTCGCCCCGGTTCTTGCCCGCATGGAAGAGCGCGGCATCGAGGTCAACCGCCAAATTCTCGCCCGCCTCTCCGGCGATTTCGCGCAGAAGATGGCCGGTTTGGAAGCCGAGATCCATGAGATGGCCGGCGAAACCTTCAACCTCGGCTCGCCCAAGCAGCTCGGCGATATCCTCTTTGGCAAAATGGGTTTCGACGGCGCCAAGAAAACGAAAACCGGCGCCTTTGCGACCGGCGCCGACGTTCTGGAAGAACTCGCCGAACTCGGCCACGAATTCCCCCGCCGCATCCTCGACTGGCGCCAGCTCTCCAAGCTGAAATCCACCTACACCGACGCGCTGCCCGGCTATATGCACCCGGTCGACGGGCGGGTTCACACCTGCTTCTCCATGGCCTCCACCACCACCGGCCGCCTGTCGTCGTCAGAACCCAACCTCCAGAACATCCCGGTTCGTACCGAGGAAGGCCGCAAGATCCGCACTGCCTTCGTCGCGCCTGCCGGCCGTAAGCTCATTTCGGCCGACTACAGCCAGATCGAGCTGCGGGTTCTCGCCCATGTCGCCGACATCCCCCAGCTCAAACGCGCCTTCGAGGAAGGTCTCGACATCCACGCCATGACGGCCTCGGAAATGTTCGGCGTGCCGGTCGAAGGCATGGATCCTATGGTGCGGCGCCGGGCCAAAGCCATCAACTTCGGCATCATCTACGGCATCTCCGCCTTCGGCCTCGCCAATCAGCTCGGCATAGGGCGCGAGGAGGCCGGCGATTACATCAAGCGCTATTTCCAGCGCTTCCCCGGCATCAAGGACTACATGGACACGACCCGCCGCGCCGCGCGCGAGGCCAAATTCGTGACCACCCTCTTCGGCCGGAAAGCCCACTACCCCGACATTGATTCGCACAACGCCTCCATGCGCGCCTTCATGGAGCGCGCCGCCATCAACGCCCCGATCCAAGGCTCAGCCGCCGATATCATCCGCCGGGCCATGGTGCGGATGGAACCGGCGCTCAAAGACGCAGGGCTCTCCGCGCTCCTCCTGCTCCAGGTCCACGACGAGCTTGTCTTCGAAGTCCCCGACGCCGAAATCGAAGCCACCATCCCCGTCGTCAAGCACATCATGGAAGGTGCCGCCGAACCCGCCGTCCACCTCTCGGTTCCGCTCAAGGTCGACGCGCGCGCGGCGGGAAACTGGGAGGAGGCGCATTGAGGGGTGGGGCCGTCAGGCGGCAAACATCCGCGCCAAAGCGTCCGTCACACGGGCAGCGTCGGCGGGAGCCAAACGGCCGAGGTCACGGGTTATCCGAACCTTGTCGACTGCCCGCATCTGATCCAAGGCGATATCACCGTCACGGCCCTGAAAATCGACCCTGACCCGCGACGGCCAAGCTTTGACCGTGGACGTGAGGGGCGCGATGATCACGGTCCGCAGATGCTTGTTCATTTCGTTAGGCGAAATGATCACGCTGGGCCGTGTCTTGGCGATTTCCGAACCGACCACGGGATCAAGGTTCAAGAGGACGACGTCGAACCGCGTCACCACGTCCAGTCCTCATCCGCCTTCGCGCTCATCGTCGCCGGCCAGTCAGGCATCGGCTCGGTATCCGGGTCGGCGGCAAAGGCGGCCTCCCAGCCCTCCCTGACGGAGGGAGGCGAGAGCACGACCCTGCCATTCTCCACGACCAGCTCGACCTGATCCTTGAACCCGCACTGGTCCAAGATCGCTTTGGGCAATCGAACGCCCCGTGAATTGCCGATCTGTACGATATCCACCTTCATGGCTTGCACTCCAAATGTAATTACAATGTAATCTTAGTGGACAACCATGTCCACCCCCCACCATCCTTAACCGCCCCTTAATTCGCCGCATTCAAGGTCGATCTCCAGGCATCGTGAGCATTAGGCAGAGGGGCTCGGCGGATGAGGCGCGAGCGGATCGAACCCGCCTTCGGGGACGACGACCGGGACCTTCGCGTCACGCTGGAGGATCGCGCGCTCGGAACCGAGCGGTTCGCCGCCGAACCGAAGTCCAAACGCCGCCGCGCGTCCAGCCGCATCGAACCCTCGCTCGGCACCTCCAAACGCGCCCGCGCCATCCCGGACGCGGAGCCCGACATCGACTTCGACGAGGAGCCCATGGCCGCCAGGACGTCCAATCGCCGGCGCGCGCGGCCTCGCGACGACGATGACGACGAGCCCGCCCCCCGCCGCCGCTCGCGCCGGCGCAAACCGCGCCCGGGCTTAGGCAGCCTCCTCAGCCGCATCGCCTATTGGAGCTTGGTGCTCGCCCTGTGGGGCGGCATCGCGGCGGTTGGCATCCTCGGCTACACCTTCGCCACCCTGCCGCAGACCGGCGCGTGGGGCATCCCGAAGCGCCCGCCCAACATCGAGATCGTGGACGCTTCCGGCCGGACCATCGCCAACCGGGGCGACACCGGCGGCGAGGCCGTTCGCCTCGATGAGCTGCCGCCCTATCTCCCCGGCGCCGTCATCGCGATCGAGGACCGCCGCTTCTACCACCACTTCGGCCTCGACCCGATCGGCCTTGTCCGCGCCGCCGTCACGAACTTCACCGCCGGCAGCGTGGTCCAAGGCGGCTCGACGATCACCCAGCAGCTCGCCAAAAACCTCTTCCTCGAACCCGACCGCACCCTGGAGCGCAAGCTTCAGGAAGCCGTACTCGCGCTCTGGCTCGAATGGCAGTTTTCCAAGGCCGAGATCTTGGAAATGTATCTCAACCGGGTCTATCTCGGCGCCGGCGCTTACGGCGTCGACGGCGCAGCCCAGCGCTATTTCGGCAAGTCCGCCCGCGAGGTGACGCTTGAGGAGGCAGCCATCCTCGCCGGCCTCCTGAAGGCGCCCTCCCGCTACGCCCCCACCCGCGATCCAGCACTCGCCGTCGCGCGTTCCAAAACCGTCCTCGCCGCCATGACGGACGAGGGCATAATCACCCCGCAGGACGTCGAAACCGCGCTCGCCGCCCCGCCCCGCATTGTCCCGGACCAGGACGACGGCTCGGAAAACTACGTCGCCGACTGGGTGATGGACCTCCTGCCCGGCTATGTCGCCTCACTCTCCGGCGACATCGTAGTGGAGACCACCATTGATGCCGCCATGCAGCGCCAGGGCGAAGTGGCGCTGCGCGGCGTGCTCGCCAAGGAGGGCAAGGCCTATAAGGTCAGCCAGGGGGCCCTGGTCGCGCTCGATAACGAGGGCGCCGTGAAAGCGCTTATCGGCGGCGCGAATTACCGCAGCAGCCAGTTCAACCGCGCCGTCCAGGCCCGCCGTCAGCCCGGCTCCGCCTTCAAGCCTTTCGTTTATCTGGCAGCCGTCGAACTCGGCTATACGCCAGATACCGTCATGATGGACGAGCCGGTCTCGATCGGCGGCTGGCAGCCCAAGAATTACGACGGCAAATATCTCGGCGCGGTCACCCTGCAAACCGCCCTCGCCAAATCCCTCAACACGGTCGCCGCAAGGCTTGCCGCCGAAGTTGGTTCCGCAAACGTCACGCAGACGGCCCGGCGCGTCGGCATCGTCTCGCCCCTCCACGACAACGCCTCGATCGCGCTCGGCACCGGCGAGGTTACCCCCCTTGAAATCACGTCGGCCTACGTACCCTTCGCCAACGGCGGCTTCGGCGTCATCCCTTTCCTGATCGACCGGATCCGCGACAAGGACGGTAACATCCTCTTCGAGCGGCAAGGCGACGGCCCCGGCCGCGTCATCGAACCGGCCGCGGTCGGCACCATGAACCGGATGATGCAGACCGTGCTTGAAGTCGGCACCGGCCAGAAAGCCGTGCTGCCCGGCCATCCCGCCGGCGGCAAGACCGGCACCAGCCAAGATTTTCGCGACGCCTGGTTCATCGGCTACGTCAACGGCCTCACCACCGGCATCTGGCTCGGCAACGACGACAACACGCCGACCAAGAAGGCCACCGGCGGCAGCCTCACCGCCGTCGTGTTCAACCGCTTCATGACCGAGGCCACCGCCGCAATCCCCGTCCGGCCCCTGCCCGGCACCGAGTTCATCGCCCCGGTCGTACCCTTGGAAACACCCGTCGCCGATATGGACGGCCTCCCCGCCATCGGTCCGGACGGCATCGTCATGAGCCAGCCCGTTCCCCCGGCCGACATCCCGAACACCGGCCCAACCGAGGCCGAGCGCAGCCTCCTGGACCAACTCTTCGGTCGCTGAAGATCAATATCGCAGCGTTTCAAATCATCCGGTGAAGGTCGCGGCCGTGCGCCTTCAGCCACGCCTTCGCCTCATCCGTGCGGGGCGCGAGGCGGTAGCAGATCGCCCAGAAGCGGTCCGAATGGTTCATTTCCTTTAAATGCGCCACCTCATGCGCGGCGAGATAATCCAGCACGAAAGCCGGCGCCATGATCAGCCGCCACGAAAACGACAGCGTCCCGCTGGTCGAGGCCGATCCCCAGCGCGTGCTCGTATCCTTCAGCCGGATCGCTCCCGGCGTTACGCCCAGCGCACGGGCATGCCGCTCCACCGCGTCTGCATAGTCGCCTCGGGCCAGTTTCTTCAGGAAATCAGTCACCTTGCGCGCCGCCTGCTCGGCATCGCCCGGCACCATTAACAGCGCCTGCCCGGCCTCCCCGCGCACCGCGCGCACCACGCCGCGCAGCGTTCCCGTCGGCGTCACGATATGCGGCACCCCGCGCACGAACACCGCAGCGCCCGGCGCCAACACCTCCGGCGTCCGCGTCGCGATCCGCTCATCCATCCAATTGGCATGACGGGCTACGAAGGCTTTGGCCTCCGCAATCGTGCCCCGGCGCGGGATCGTAACCACCGCCCCATCCAGTTTCGGCGTCAGCCGCAGCGTGTAGCGCTTGGCGCGCGCGTTCCGCCGCAGCGTCACCACGATCTCGCGCCCACCGGCAACCACCGTGAAGGTCGCGGGCGGCCGGGCCGGCGGCTTCGGCGATGTTTTGACCGGAGCGGGAAAGAGAAACGGAAGCCAGCGATTCGCCATATCGGCAATGCTAGAGCGCTTTCGGGCGTTGCGAAATCGTGAGGCCCAATAGAAATCACTACAGATTAAACAAGCTGAAGCGGCATCCATGAACGCCCCACCCCAAAAACGCCGATGCGGACGACCATGACAGTCGCCCGCATCGGTGGGAGGTCAGGAAGCGATCCCGATGGCGGGGGATCAGCCGGCCTGGTTGGTCCGGCTCCCCATGAACCGATCGAACTCTTCCTGGTCCTTCGCTTTGCGAAGATTGCGAAGGAACTCGTCGAAGTCGTTGCGCATCGCCTCGATCTTGGCGCGCTCTTCCTCAAGCCGCTTCATCTCGCGTTCGCGATACTCGTCGAACGCGGTGTTTCCGGTCCGGTATTGGGCAGGTCCGGAGAACCCCGCGCCGCGCACGGCCTTTTCAAAGCCTGGGCGTACATCGCTCCAGGTCGCCTGCAGGCGGTCGCCCCACAGGATATACGCCAGCATGGCAAAACCGAGCGGCCAGAACACAACGAACCCCAAAACCATCAAACCCACCGAAAGGGGGTTCCAGCCGGGCTTCAACGTGCGAGTGCTTGTCATCTCCAGTCCTCGAATGTCTTCATTGACAGTCTTCGAGTTGGCCCTTGCACCGTGAAGCTTCAAGGGTCTGCACATTCTTTTTTGAACACAGGCCGAACGTGAGGCGGCGGCGAGGAAGAACTTAGGCCGAAACCGGAACTCTTCACAGCTTTCTTGAAAAGCTAAGGTCCATCCGATGCTTAACCACAAAACAAAAGCCGCCGGCGGTTTGAACCATCAGCAGCTTTAAGGATGGGGCACGATCACTTCAATCAAGCGATGCGATCGCTGCGTTCAGGCTTCCACCACGAAGCGGCGGGCCTGACCGGCCCAGTCCTCCGCCACGATGCGGCCGTTGGTGCCAAGCCGGCGATCGAGATCTTCGATCTGCGCGTCCGACAGTTCGGCAAGCTGATGAAAGAGGAAAATCCCCTCCTTATTGAGCTTGCCCTCGAACTCGCCGCCGATCCCGTCGATCCGCTTCAAATCATCCGCCACCGGCCGCTCACCAACGCGGACCGGGCCTGCCTTCTTGCTCCGAACCGCCGCAGCCGCCTTGCCGGGCGCCGAGCGGACATTGTGGGTCAGAATGAAATCGGCGATGCGCGGGCAGATTTCCGCCCGGAACCGCGATCCGTTGAACACGCCGTAATGGCCCACCGCCGGCTGGGTGTAATGGATCTTCCTATCGTCCGGCAGCCCCGTGCACAGCGCATGCGCCGCCTCGGTCTGGCCGCCGCCGGTGATGTCGTCCTTCTCGCCTTCGATCGTCAGCAGCGCCGTATTGCGGATCGCCTGCGGGCGAACGGGCCGGCCGCGATGGGTCATCTTGCCGTTCGGCAGCGCGTGGGTGATGAACACCGCCTCCACCGTCTGCAAATAGAACTCGGCCGTCAGATCCATCACAGCGAGATATTCGTCGTAAAACTCCCGGTGCTTCACCGCATTGTCCCCGTCGCCCTTGACGAGATGCTGGTAGAATTCCTTGTGCGCCCCGACATGCCGGTCAAGGTTCATGGACATGAACCCGCCAAGCTGCAGGAAACCTGGATAAACGTCGCGGTAGACGCCCGGATGCGGGAACGGCACCTTCATGATCACAGTGCTGCGGAACCAGTCGAGCCCGCGTTCTTCCGCCATAATGTTGACCGCGGTCGGATTTCGCCGCGTGTCGATCGGCCCGCCCATTAGCGTCATGGTCAGGGGCGCCAGCGGGTCGCCGGCGTCTTCCATCACCGCCACGGCCGCCAGAACCGGCACGGATGGCTGGCAAACCGCGATCACATGGGTGTCGCCGCCAAGCGATTGCAGCATGGCGATGACATAGTCGATGTAATCTTCAAGATCGAACCGGCCGTCGCTCGCCGGCACCATGCGCGCGTCCGTCCAATCGGTGATGTAAACGTCGTGGCGCGGCAACAAAGCCTCTACCGTTCCGCGCAGAAGCGTGGCGTAGTGGCCCGACATTGGCGCGACCAGCAAAACCTTGGGATCGACGCGCCGTGGATCCGGCAGGGCCCGTTCAAACCGGATCATCTGGCAGAACGGCTTCTGCCACACTACGCGCTCGGTCACCGGCACACGCACGCCCGAAACCGTGGTGTGGGTGATGCCGAATTCCGGCTTGGCATAGCGCCGGGTCGTGCGTTCGAACACCTCGCAGGCAGCCGCTATCGAGCGGCCCACTTGCGTGCGGGAAAAGGGGTTGAGCGGGTTCTGGTAAAACAGGCGGGTCATGTCGGCAGCGGCGCGGACGGGGCCCATGGCGGCGTGGTTGAACTCGTACAGGTGATAGTACGGCACGTTCATCCTTTCACGGTCCCCTCGCAGAAGTGCCCGCTACAATGAAAATCAATGGAATGACTTTCGGCTGCGCCGGTTCTGCCTACGTCTAGTGTAGGGCTTAGATCAGCCCGCCCGCAAGAAGCTTTGTCTGCGACCATGGTATCGTTCCAATCGAAGGATAAGGCGGCCTTCTCCAGCAATCCTTTGCACCTTTCCATCAACCGCTACATCTTTAGGTCATGCCCTCAGAGCTCGAATTCAACGCCGCAGCCGCGCGTCAGCGCCTGAAACTCGACACGCTGGTCCGCTTGCGCTGGCTTGCGGTTGCCGGCCAAACGGCCGCCGTGATCGTGGTCGCGGGTGGCCTTGGCTATGATCTGCCGCTCGGTTTCTGCTTCGGGCTGATCGCCCTGTCGATCTGGCTGAACCTTTACCTGCGGATCCGTTATCCCTCGTCCACCCGCCTGGCCGATCCGGCGGCGGGGGCCCTCCTGGCCTATGACATTCTGCAACTCGCGGCCCTTCTTGCCATCACGGGCGGGCTGACCAACCCCTTCGCGGTCCTCCTGATCGCACCGGTCATGGTATCGGCGACCACGCTTGGCGTGCGCACCACGCTGGCGCTCGGCGCTCTCGTCACCGTGCTTGCCACTCTTCTCGGGCTCTGGCACCTGCCGCTCCCCTGGCGGAACGGGCCGGCGCTGGCCCTGCCCTTCCCCTATGTGCTGGGAATCTGGACCGCGCTCATTTCGGCGCTCGGCTTCATGAGCGCCTATGCCTTCCGCGTTGCCGAGGAGGCCCGCCAGCTTCAGGCAGCACTTGCCGCCACCGAGCTCATCCTCTCGCGCGAGCAGCATCTGCACCAACTCGACGGCCTCGCCGCCGCCGCCGCGCATGAGCTTGGCACCCCGCTCGCCACCATCGCGCTCGTCGCCACCGAACTGGAGCGCGAGATCCCCCCGAATGCCCGGTGGAGCGAGGATATCGCGCTTCTGCGCTCGCAATCGGAGCGATGCCGCGACATTCTCGGCAAGCTCACCTCCCTCTCCACCGAATTCGGCGAACACATCAGCCGTCTTCCGATCACCCATCTCCTGGAAGACGTGATCGCCCCGCACCGCGAATTCGGCGTCGCCCTCATCGTCCATGTCGACGGAGACGCCGGCCGCGAACCGGTCGGCAGCCGCAATCCGGCCATCCTCTACGGCCTCGGCAATATCGTCGAAAACGCTGTCGATTTCGCCAAATCACGGGTCGACGTCGGCGCCTCCTGGAGCGACGACGAGGTGGTCGTCAGCATCCGCGACGACGGACCGGGCTTCTCGCCCGACGTGCTCGGCCGGATCGGCGACCCCTATGTCACCAGCCGCAGCCGCCCAGCCGCCGAGCCCGGCGACGGCGGAGGTCTCGGTCTCGGCTTCTTCATCGCCAAAACGCTTCTGGAGCGAACCGGCGCGCGCGTCGAGATCACCAACCGCACGGCTCCCGAAACCGGCGCCGTGATCACCGTCCGCTGGCCCCGGTCCGCCATGGACCGCGACGAAATCGCCGCCTGACCCGCTCGTCGTCAGCGCCTTACAAGCCTGTTCCTTGGCACCATAAAGACGGATTGCCGCAGGGCGAAGCGCGCCTATATCAGCCTTGCAAGCAAGCGCCCCGGCGCCGCGCCCTCCAACGATCCCTCGGCCCAGCGGCCGAAGGTCTTGAGGATTGGGATGCGCCGCCGGGATCAACAAAGGGTGGAACCGCCATGGACAGCGTCAACAGGCCAGTCGATCCCGCCAAGACCCTCCTGATCGTCGACGACGATAAGCCCTTTCTGCAAAGACTGGCGCGCGCGATGGAAGTGCGCGGCTTCGCGGTGGACACCGCCGACAGCGTCGCGGGCGGTCTTGCCAAGGTGGAAACCGTCTCGCCGTCCTACGCCGTCGTCGACATGCGGCTTGGCGACGGCAACGGCCTCGACGTCATCGAGCGCCTGCGCGAGCACCGCCCCGACGCCCGCGCGATCATTCTCACCGGCTACGGCAACATCGCGACCGCCGTCAACGCGGTGAAAATGGGCGCGGTCGACTATCTCGCCAAACCCGCCGATGCCGACGAGGTCTACTCCGCCCTCACCCGCGATCCCGATATCCGCCCCGAACCGCCGGAAAATCCCATGTCGGCCGACCGGGTCCGCTGGGAGCATATTCAGCGCGTCTACGAGCTTTGCGAGCGCAACGTCTCTGAAACTGCCCGGCGGCTGAACATGCACCGCCGCACGCTCCAACGCATCCTCGCCAAACGCGCGCCGCGCTAGAGCATCCCTCAAAACGCGCCGGGATCCTTGACGCCCGGATCCATCAGCGCGTGAAACCGGCTCGCCGCCGCATGCGCGAAGCGCAGCGTCGTCGCCTTGCGCGTGGCAGGAGCGAGCCGGTGCTCCGGCGCCTCCCGCACGATCGCCGCGCCAAAGCCGTCGGCCAGCATCAAGCCGGCATCGTCCGGGAAAATCTCCAGCGGAACCGCCGTGTGGGTGGCAAAGAAAAGCCGGTCGCAGTGCGCCCGGTAGTCCGGCCACTTACGATCGGTCTTCAAATCTTCCACCGACGATTTGATCTCCACGATCCAAAGATCGCCCCCCGGCGACAGCGCCGCCAAATCGGCTCGCCGGCCCGACGCCAGCGGCAGCTCATAGACCACGCAAAATCCCAAGCCCACCATCAGCCGCCCGACCCCGCGCTGCACGAGCCGCGCATACTCCGACTGCCGCCCGTCAACGACGCGCGCCGCAAGTTGCGCCTCAATGGTTTCAACCGCGATGCGTTTGGCGTCTATCACAGGCAATCCCCTCGTAACCATTGTTCCTCATATGTTCATACCGCGCAAGCACCCAACCTAGCCCGCGCACCACCTATTCCACCGGGGCCGCCAGCCCCGCCGCCACCGCGAACCCGGCATCGCTCGGATAAGCCACCGCGGCCAGCGCCGCCACGCGCCGCGCCTCATCCACCCGCCCCAGCGCCCCGAGGAGCGCGATCCGGCGGCGCGGAATGTCCTTCAGATATCGCTTCGGCAGCGAGGCAAGGCTCGGCACCCTCTCGGTTTCCCCCTGCAACAGCGCGAGCCGGGCTTCGGCGGCATCAAGAGCGCCGGCCCGCTCCTCCAGCATCGCCGCCAGCAGCGCCGCACCGGGATTGCCGGCCAGTCCGAGCGCATCCACATCCGCCGCCGTCACCCCGCCCCCGCTCGCTGCCGCCGCCAGTTCGGCAAACCGGGCATAGGCCGCAAAGTCCACCCCATCCATCCTCAGCCCCCGGCTCGCCGCCTCGGCGCCAAGATCGCGCGTGAAGCCCGAAATCACCCGCCGGATCACGTTCACCGTGTAGAGATGGTCATGCACCTCATGCGAGGAGGCGAGCGGCACCCCCTGCACCGCCTCTGGCAGCGGTGCCGCCGCAAGCCGCGCCGCAACCCCCGCGTCATAGGCGTCGAACAGCCCGAAGGCGATCGTCACGCGCCCCGTGCGCGGCCCCGCCAGCCACCCCGGCAGATCCGGCTCGCCCGCCTTTTCCGCCAGCCCCGCCACCGCCGACTGGCTTCCCGCTTCACCGATCCGCCAGTCCGGCGCGAACACCACCGCCTCCGCCTGCGGCCAGCGCGCGGCCGTCCGGATCGCGCCGGATGCGCCCATCGACGACCCGTAGAGCACGATCCGCGCCGTGCCCGTCTCGCGCACCGCCCGCTCGATCGCCGCATCCACCGCCGCGTCCGTCCCGCGATACCAGTCGTTCTCCGGCTGGTTCAGGAACAGGCACGCATGCCGCGTCCGCGCAAACAGCCGCGACAGTCCAAACCGGCCCTCGGGCACCCGCACTTGCGAGAACACCACCGCCAGCACGCCGGATCCGCGCGGGGCGACGGCCATCGCCGAAAGCCCGGCCGCCCGCGTTTGGAAAAGCGGCAACTCGTCCACCGTTAACCCCGTCGTTTCCGTTGCACCCGGCTTCACCGTCCCGCAAACCTCTCGCGTGGAGGACAGGATGCCTGATTCGCATGGAGCAACTGACCGTTCGTCTTTAGCAACCGACCGCATTCCCGCCGTCGACGTCGCACGCGGCGCGGCCATCGTCGCCATGGTCGTGTATCATTTCTCCTGGGATCTGGCCTACCACGGCCTCGTGGACTGGCCGGTGGCCTCGTCCTGGCCCTGGCGCGCCTTCGCCATGGCCGTCGCATCCAGCTTCCTTGCCCTGGTCGGAGTCGGGCTCATTCTCGCCGCAAGGCGCGGCGTCGATCTCCTACGGTTCTCGTCCCGCCTCCTGAAGATCGCCGCCGCGGCCGCCCTCGTCAGCATCGCCACTTATGTGGCCTTCCCCGATGCCTGGATCTTCTTCGGCATTCTCCACATGATCGTGGTGGGAAGCCTCCTCGCTTTGCCGGTCCTGCGCTGGCCCGCCTCCGCGCTCCTCGTCCTCGCCGTCGCGGTGCTGGCCGTCGCTTGGTTCGGCCAGGGCATCCTGCCCTATCACCCCGCCTTGTGGCCGCTCGGCCTTACCGATCCGCTCCCGCTCGCAAACGACTACGTGCCGGTCTTCCCCTGGTTCGCGCCCATTCTGGTAGGTCTTGCGATAGGCCGGCTCCTCGTAGACGGCGACATCACCCTCCCGGTCCTCTCGGCGAAACGCGGCCCCAGCCGCTGGCTCGCCGCCGCCGGACGTTGGAGCCTCGTGATCTACCTCATCCACCAGCCGCTTCTGTTCAATGCGGTCGGCCAAGTCGCCAAGGCTCTTCCGGTGAGCCCGGTTGCGGAAAAAGCCGAGTTCGTCCGCGCCTGCGAGGCCGGCTGCACCGGCGAAGCCGCCGGCGCGGGGGATGCGGGAAGATGCCAGCGCTTCTGCGCCTGCGTGGTCGGCGCCCTCGACGGCACGAGCTATTTCACCATACGCGGCGGCAATCCGGACTTGGCAAGTGTGGTTGCCACCGCCGCCACCGCCTGCCAGGGCTCGGACATCTTCGATCCGTCAGACGCTAGCCTGTCAGATTGAGACTGGCGCGCCGGCGCTCAGGCCTCGTCGACCGTTTCGCCCTGCGCGACCTCGCGCTGCTCCTGGATCTTCAATTCGTCGATCCGCGGCATCGACATGATCGAGTAGCCGCTATCGACGAAATGAACCTCGCCGGTCACACCCGACGAGAGATCAGACAGCAGATAGAGCGCGGACCCGCCAACCTCGTCGATCGTCACGGTCCGCTTCAGCGGCGCGTTCTTGCGCTGGAAATTATACATCAGCCGCGCGTCGGTCACGCCCGCTCCGGCCAAGGTCCGCACCGGACCGGCCGAAATCGCGTTGACGCGGATGTTGCGATCGCCGAAATCAGCCGCGAGATAGCGCACCGAGCTTTCAAGCGCGGCCTTGGCAACGCCCATCACGTTGTAGTTCGGCATCACGCGGGTCGATCCGCCATAGGTCAGCGTCAGGAACGATCCGCCGTTCGGCATCAGGTCCACTGCCCGCTTCACGATTTCCGTGAAGGAGAAGACGGAGATCACCATGGTGCGCGAGAAATTCTCGCGCGTGGTTTCGGCATAGCGGCCCTTCAGCTCGTTCTTGTTGGAAAAGCCGATCGAATGGACCACGAAATCCAGCGTGCCCCACTCTTGCCGCAGCTGGTCGAACACGGCATCCACGGTCGCCGTATCCTCCACGTCGCAGGGGTAGAGCAGCCGCGCGCCGATCTGTTCGGCCAGCGGTCGCAGCCGGCGCCCGAACGCTTCGCCTTGATAGGTGAACGCCAATTCCGCGCCCTGTGCCGCCAGCGCTTTCGATATGCCCCAAGCAATCGAATGGTCGTTGGCGACACCCATGATGAGGCCGCGCTTGCCGGTCATGAGCCCTGTCATGCTGTCCGCCTTTTACATCGAGAGAATATGCCCGGCGCGGATCAGGCGGCGTAGCGTTGGAAAACGAGCGTGGCGTTGGTGCCGCCGAACCCAAATGAATTGGACAAAACGGTGTTCAGCTTGGCGTCGTCAATGCGCTTTTGCACAATCGGCATGTCGGCAAAGGCGGGATCGAGTTCCTCGATATTGGCGCTCTCACAAATGAACCCGTTCTGCATCATCAACAGCGAATAGATCGCTTCCTGCACCCCGGTCGCGCCCAGCGAATGCCCGGTCAGCGACTTGGTCGCCGAGATCGGCGGGCAATTTGCGCCGAACACTTCGCGGATCGCCTGGATTTCCTTCTCGTCGCCCACCGGCGTCGAGGTCGCGTGCGGGTTGATGTAGTCGATCGGCCCCTTCACGGTGGCAAGCGCCTGCCGCATGCAGCGGACCGCGCCTTCGCCAGACGGCGCCACCATGTCATAGCCGTCCGACGTCGCGCCATAGCCGACGACTTCGCCGTAGATCCGCGCGCCGCGCGCCTTGGCATGCTCCAGCTCTTCCAGAACCAGCACGCCCGCGCCGCCCGCGATCACGAAGCCGTCGCGATTCTTGTCATAGGCGCGCGAGGCGACTGAAGGGCGGTCGTTGTACTTCGACGACATGGCGCCCATCGCATCGAACAGCACCGACAGCGTCCAGTCGAGATCCTCGCAGCCGCCCGCGAACATCACGTCCTGCTTGCCCCATTGGATCATCTCGGCGGCATTGCCGATGCAATGGTTCGACGTCGCGCAGGCCGACGAGATCGAATAATTCACGCCCTTGATCTTGAACCAGGTCGCCAGCGTCGCCGACGCCGTCGACGACATGGCTTTTGGCACCGCGAAGGGCCCGACGCGTTTGGGTCCTTTCTCACGGGTGATATCCGCCGATTCCACGATCACGCGGGTGGAAGGTCCGCCCGATCCCATGATGATGCCGGTGCGCTCATTCGAGATGTCGCCATCCTCAAGCCCCGCATCGCGGATCGCCTGATCCATCGCAACATGATTCCACGCCGTGCCGCCGCCGTGAAAGCGCATCGCGCGCCGGTCAACGATTTCTTCGGGGTTCATCTGCGGCCGGCCCTCGACCTGACAGCGAAAGCCCTTGGCGGCATAGGTTTCGGCGGCAACAATGCCGGACTTGGCCTCCCGCAGCGACGCCAGCACCTCTTGGGTGTTGTTGCCGATGGAAGACACGATTCCCATGCCGGTCACGACGACACGTCTCATGGCGATCACTTTCTCAAGAAACAGCGGCGATCCGGCGACCGCCTTAATCACAACTATGCCGACGCGGCCTTACCTCAGCCGCCCGGTGCGGCTTCGGCCTTGAACAGCCCGACCTTGAGGTCGGTCGCCTTGTAGATGGTTACGCCATCGGCCTTCAACCAGCCGTCCGCGATGCCCAGCACAAGCTTGGAGCGCATCACGCGCTTCAAATCCACGCCGTATTCAACTTGGCTCACGGCCGGCGTCACCATGCCGGAGAACTTGACCTCGCCCACCGAAAGCGCGCGGCCCCGCCCCGACGATCCGGACCAGCCAAGGAAGAAGCCCAAGAGCTGCCACAGCGCGTCAAGCCCCAGGCAGCCCGGCATCACCGGATCACCTTTGAAATGACAGGGGAAAAACCAAAGATCCGGCGTGATGTTCAGCGTCGCGCGGATAAGGCCCTTGCCGTTCTCGCCGCCCTCTTCGGAAATCTCTCCGATGCGGTCGAACATCAGCATTGGGGGAAGCGGCAATTGGGCATTGCCCTCGCCGAACAACTCGCCGCGCCCGCAGGCCAGGAGGTCGTCGTATTCGAAACTCGTCGGTCGCCCGCTCATTCTCTCGTCCGCTGCCTTTGATCCCAGATAACGACACCCCGACCGGGTCGCGGCTCGAATCCGAATAAAGAGACAGTGCCGCCTCGGCCACGGATCCGCCGCGGGCCGACGTCACCGTCCCCGAACAGGCGAGCAGTCCTAACACAGCCCGCGCGCCATCGAAAGCCTTGCACCGACACCTTAAAGGCGTGGGATCCCTCGCGATCCGGCAAAAGGCGCTCCGCCGCAAGTGCAGCCTATTCTTGCGTGATCGGCGCCGGGTACCTATTATCACCCGACGAAAGATTGAAGACAGGCAGCCGGAGCCATCCGCGCCGCCGCCTTCCGGAACAGGCTCGATGGACGTCAAGACGCAACAGACCGCCCGCTTCAGCCATTCGCATCGCGACACAGGCCGTGTTTCCGTGCGGGCGCTTTTGCGAGATGCCGGCTTGCGCCCCACCCGTCAGCGGGTCGCGCTCGGCGAGATCCTCTACGGACGCGGCCACCGCCACCTCAGCGCGGAACAGTTGCACGAGGAAGCGCTCGGCGCCCGCGTGCCCGTTTCCCTCGCCACCGTCTACAACACGCTCCACCAGTTCACGGAAGCAGGCCTTCTGCGCGAAGTCGCGATCGAGGGCACCAAAACCTATTTCGACACCAACGTCGACGACCACCATCATTTCTTCGTGGAAGGCGAGAACCGCGTTCTGGACATTCCCGTGTCGGGCGTGTCCATCGCCACCCTCCCCGCCGCACCCGAGGGCATGGAAGTCGTGCGCGTCGACGTGGTCGTCCGGCTCCGCCGCAAGGCCGATTGATCCAGGCTGATAGCTTGTCGCTTAACGGCTCCGCGTCAGCGGCTTGTCACTCGAAGGTCTCGTCGGGATAGACGCCCCAGAGCGATGTCTGCTCGATCCAACCGTCGAAGCTCTTGCCGTCGAGGTGGCACCAGGTACCCGTGCATTCCTCCACCACGGCCTGCACGCCGGGCTCCACGTCTACGGTTTTGGGCGCATCGGCCGTTGGCTCCGAGCGCAGCGTCAGCGGCGTCTTGGTCCGGTCCCACGGCGCCACCAGCGCGGTCCGCGTACCGGAGAGCAGGCTATGGAACACCCAGCCTTCCGCCCCCTCGAAATCGCGGATGCGGCGCCAGTTCTCGAACTCCTGCGTAATCTCGACCGGCATTCCCGTGCGGATATAGCGCCATACCACCTCATGGTCCCGGCTCGGCCCCCGGCGCACATTCACCGCGTCGGACTTCAGGCTCACAAAGCGCGGCACCGGCAGCCCGCTCGGCCCGTTCTTGAGGGCTTGAGCCGCAGCCGGTCCGGCGGCGGCAAGAAGCACGGCAATGAGCCAGGAAACCAGAGCAGCCCGGATGCGAAAAAGAGAAATAGGTTTTCTGATCATGGTCCGCGACAGAACGCGCCTTTAAGGCAACAACAGGGCAACCGTTCCGAACCCCGCACGCTGATCGCGAGCCGCCCACTCACCCGCGACCTGCCCGCTACCACCGCACCTTTCGGAGCGTTGTGTTTGCCGAACCATCTGCTAGGAAGTCGGAAAGAGTGCTTACAGGCGGTGCGGTAACACACCGGCAACATCGGCTGAACGGGGTTAAGGACTTATCAACGCCTGATGAGAACACCACAACCGCGCACAAGGTCGAACGCCTTTTTCCACATCTGATCCGCTGACATCGAGCCAACACCTCTTTCAACTGCCGGCATACGAGGCAACGAGACCATGGCCCGGAAGAAACCCTTGGTGGTTGTGACGCGCAAGCTGCCCGACGTCGTCGAGACGCGGATGCGCGAGCTGTTCGAAACCCGCCTCAACACCGACGACCAAGCGATGAGCCAGGCCGAGCTCGTCGAAGCGGTGAAATCCGCCGACGTGCTGGTGCCCACCGTCACCGACCGCATCGATGCCGCGATCCTCGCCCAGGCCGGCCCCAACCTGAAGCTCGTCGCCAACTTCGGCAACGGCGTCGATAACATCGACGTCGACAGCGCCACCCAGCGCGGCATCACCGTCACCAACACGCCGGGCGTCCTCACCGAAGACACCGCCGACATGACGATGGCGCTCATCCTCGCCGTCCCCCGCCGCATGGCGCAAGGCATCAAGGTGATCGAAACCGGCGAATGGCACGGCTGGTCGCCGATGTGGATGCTCGGCCACCGCATTTCGGGCAAGCGGCTCGGCATCATCGGCATGGGCCGCATCGGTCAGGCCGTCGCCCGGCGCGCGCTCGCCTTCGGCATGTCGATCCACTATCACAACCGCCGCCGCCTGCCGCAGGACATCGAGGAAAAGCTCGAAGCGACCTATTGGGAAAGCCTCGACCAGATGCTCGCTCGCATGGACGTCATTTCCATCCATTGCCCGCACACGCCCGGCACCTACCATCTTCTCTCCGCGCGCCGCCTGAAGCTCCTGAAAAAGGAAGCTTATCTCGTCAACACCGCGCGCGGCGAAGTGGTGGACGAAAGCGCGCTTGCCCGCATGCTCGACGCCGGAGAGATCGCCGGCGCCGGCCTCGATGTGTTCGAGCACGAGCCCGCGGTCAATCCCAAGCTGGTGAAATCCGACCGCGTGGTCCTTCTCCCGCACATGGGCTCGGCCACCTTGGAAGGGCGCATCGATATGGGTGAGAAGGTCATCATCAATATCAAGACCTTCATGGACGGCCACCGCCCGCCCGACCGCGTCCTCCCCAGTATGCTATAGCCAAGCCGTTATTAGGTCTTTCGCGTCTCGTGATCGGATTCGGCCCTCGCCTCGTATTGAGGCCGGATCCGGATTTTCACAAACACGCCCTTAGGACCTTTCATGACCCGCAGCCTCATTGCCTACGCCAGCAGCGCAGCCGCTTTTTTCATTCTCGACATGATCTGGCTCGGGATCGTCGCCAAGGGCTTCTACCGGCGCCAGCTCGGCGGCTTCCTTCTGGAAAGCCCGCTGATCGGCCCGGCTGCCTTGTTCTATCTCATCTATCTCGTCGGCATCCTCGTGTTCGCGGTCACGCCCGCGCTTGCCGCGCAATCCTGGGTCGCGGCGCTCGGCTACGGCGCACTTCTCGGCCTCGTCGCCTACGGCACCTATGACCTCAGCAACCTTGCCACCCTCAAGGGCTGGCCGGTTCCCTTCACCATCGTCGATCTGACCTGGGGAACCTGCCTCACCGCCGTCAGCGCGCTGGCCGGATACCTCGTTGCATCAAGATTTTGATGCGACCGTCGCATCAAGATTTTGATGCAACACGCTACGGCCGAACCGGCCCGGTCGTAGCGCGAATCACGAGGCGAAGCGGCAGCTCCACCAGCCGCGAGCCTTGCCCGGCGTCGTCGCGCTCCAGCACCATGCGAAGGGCCGCGCGGCCCTTTTCCTCGATCGGCTGATGCACCGTCGTCAGTCCCGCGCGTTCCGCCTCGTCGGTATCGTCGAACCCGGCGACGGCGATATCGCCGGGCACCTTCAGCCCGCGCGCCGCCAGCGCCTGACAAGCTGCCAGCGCGATCACGTCCGACATGCACAGCATCGCCGTCACGCCCGGTGCCGCCGCCAGCACTGCCTCCACGCCCGCCGCCGCGCTTGCGGCATCATTCAGCGTTTCAAAGACGACCGGCTCGCCCAGCCCCGCCGCCTGCAAGGCATCGCGATATCCCTGCAACCGGTCGCGGGTCACGCTGAACCGAACGCGCGCGGCACGCGCGGCGTCCACCAGCCCCGTGCGGCCGTCGCGATCGAACTCCAGCGCCAAGACCGCGATGGTCCGGTGACCGAGCGCGATCAGATGCTCGGCCGCCATTCGCGCGCCGCGCCGGTCGTTCACGCGCACTTGGTCATAGCCGGGCTCGGTGAAATCCACCGCGACGAACGGCAGACCCCGGCGCACGGCCAGGTCCACCAGCCGGCTTCCTTCCATCAGGCAGTTCAAGATAAATCCGTCCACCAGCGCCGTTCGAATGTTCCAGGCGGCGGTCTCATCGCTTCTGGCCGAAACCAGCGCGAGCCCTGCGCCGTGCTCGTCGCAGCCCTCGGCGATGCCGGCCAGAAACCGGCGCTGATAGGGATTGTGAAAAAACGCCGTCAGCGGGTCCGAGATCACCACCCCAACCGCATTCACCCGCCCGGCGCGCAACAGCCGCCCGCGCGGATCCGGCCCCCGGTAGCCAAGCCCCCGCGCGGCCGTCTCCACCTTTTCCTTAAGGCTCTCGCTCACGAGATCCGGCCGGTTGAAAACGTTGGACACGGTGCCCTGGCTAACCCCAGCCGCCCGCGCCACATCGGCCAGTTTCACGGTTTTGCTCATGGCCAGACCGTAGCGCCGCAGATGAACCGGTTCAACAGCTTGAGCCTTGGCCGGCCTTGTAGCGCACCGTTTCAAAGCGCATCGACAAGGCATCCACGAGAAGCAGCCGTCCGATCAGAAGATCGCCGATCCCGCAAATCAGCTTGATCGTCTCCATCGCCTGGAGCGATCCCAGGATCCCCGGCAGCGCGCCGATCACCCCCGCCTCGGCGCAACTCGGCACCAGACCGGCCGGCGGCGGCTCGGGGAAGAGATCGCGATACCCGGGGTTACGCGCCCCGTCCGCCGCCGTCTCATAGGGCATCAGCGTCGTGATCGACCCGTCGAACGCGCCGATCGCCGCGCTCACCAGCGGCCGCCGCGCGCGCTCGCAGGCATCCGCTAGCAGGTAGCGTGTCGCGAAATTGTCCGACCCGTCCACCACCACGTCATAGCGGCCGATCAGCGCCTGCGCATTCTCCTCGTTCAGCCGCAGCGCGTGGGCTTCCACTGCCACATGCGGGTTCAAATCGGCCACCGCCTCGGCCGCGCTTTCCACCTTCGCCCGCCCGACGGAGGCC
>JBHYDC010000027.1:0-36896 GCA_051861205.1 Oharaeibacter sp. | reverse complement strand
AACTTCCCGCCGAGCGAAAGCTCTCTGAAACCTTCGGGATCGCGCGCGTGACGCTGCGAGCGGCACTGAAAACGCTTGAGGACGAAGAATACCTCTTCGTCCGCCGAGGCGTGACAGGCGGAACCTTCGTCGCACCGGAAGAGGTTCTAAACGTCATTGCGAAAAGAACTTTGTTGCGCGACCCGGGAATGGCTTGGCGGCTTTTCGAATTTCTGGAAGCCAATCTGCTATCGGCCAGTTCCTACGTGGTTGCTCGGCGAACGCCAGCCGATCTAATCGTAATGGAGAGATGCGTAGATCGAGTATTGTCCAGCACGACCCCGGCCACTTTCCGGGAAGCGCTATGTGCCTTTCTTCTCGACCTCGGACAAGCCTCGGGAAACCCTCATTTTCGCGCCGCAATTGGCAGTTCGCTAGAAGAACTCTTTCTGCCAATCGATCCCGCAGGGTTTCAGCATTTGGTCACGCTTTCTGCACAGCTTCTGCCCGATCTCGTTTCGGGAGTACGTCGGCAAGACGCACAATCAGCAAGCGCGGCCTCGGTGCGACTTCTTTCGATGATTTCGGATTTGCTGGACGCCGGGATGAGCTTTGCCCCGAACAAGGTGACCCTAATGGGTTAGAGCTCTCGACCTGTCTGCGGCTCTGCTATCGGCGTGTCCGCCGTCAGCACTATCAAGCGCTTTGCCACTGGCAAGGGCAACGCCGGCAAGGACGCGGTGCTGACCGCCATCCGCCTGCGCGGATATCAACCGGCTGACGATAACGAAGCCGACGCCATCGCGCTCCTGCTCTGGGCCATCGAAACCGAGGTAGGTGTGCGATGACGAAATGGACACCGAGCCTGGTCGAAGAGAGGCTGGCTGAAGCAGCCTATGTTCTCAAGCGCCTGCCCGAGGAGAAGGTGCAGGGCTATTTCAGCACTTGGCCTACCATGTTGTACGAGTTCAGCGATCTTGTCGGCCAGGAGCCGAAACCGATGCGTGTGTTGCCATCGCCCGCCGCGATCAGCCGCATGGAGAAGACACTCAGCTGGACCGTGGGTCTCGACCCGATCGACGGCAAAATCATCTGGATGCGTGCCTACGGGGAACGCTGGAAGACGATCTGCTGGGCGGTCGGGCTTCAGCGTTCTGCCGCCCACCAATATTGGATCTATGCGCTGTGCGTCATTACCTGGCGTCTCAACCAGCGCCGCGTGCCGAAACTGCGGTCGAGACGCTATGTGATCGAGATGGTGCGGCAGGTCTGCGACCTCCCCGAACTGGAGCGAGATTGATGCCTTGTCCGTACATTGTCCGTATGATACAAGAAAGGAATGGAGAATTGCCATGTCCACAGCCGAAGCCAAGTCCGAGCGCATCGAGGTGCGCACCACGCCAAGCATGAAGGCGCTGCTGCAGCGCGCCGCAACGTTCTCTCACAAGAACGTCACCGAGTTCATGCTCGAAGCAGGGATCAAGGCTGCCGAAGAAGCGCTGCTCGATCGGCGGGTGTTCCGCCTGGATGACGAGCAGTGGCAGGCATTCCAGACCGTGCTCGACCGTCCGGTGACGCACAAGCCCGCCTTGGCCAAACTGCTTTCGGAAAAGAGCGTCCTTGAGTGACGGCCTCAAACGAAGCCTATTCGGCGATCGAGAAGCTCGACGCCTCGCACGAGGTTGACGCATTCGATTGCGGCAAGGAACCCCTCGACCAGTTCCTGAAGCGTTATGCGCTGGTCAACCTGAAGGCTGGCAGCGCACAGACCTATGTTGTTTGTCGCGAGGGACTGCGCGTTGTCGGATACTACAGCCTCACCTACGGCGCGATCGAACATGCCGACGCTGCGGCCCGAGTGAGCAAGGGCCTGGCGCGCCATCCGATCCCAGTCATGCTGCTGGCTCGACTGGCGATCGACAAACGCGAGCAAGGGCGGGGTCTGGGCAGAGCCCTGCTCAAGGACGCCTTGCGTCGTACCTCGCAGGCCGCTGATATCGCCGGGATGCGGGCGCTGCTCGTGCACGCCAAGGATGACGAGGCGCGCGCCTGGTACGAGGCCCTCGACTTCGAGCCCAGCCCGACCGATCCGTTCCACCTCTTCCTGCTCCTGAAAGACCTGCGCGCGCTCATCAATGCGTGAAGGAAAACCCACGCAGCACAGCGGAAGATGTCCGCCGGACACTTTTCGCTGAGACGAAACGGGCGGTGACGGGCTAGATTTCAGCCAAGCTCGGGAGAGGCACGCACCAATTCGGCACCCGATTAAACCCAATTTGGCCTGCGCCTGCTGAAATCGTGGTTCCTTCCCGGCGGATTAACTATGCGGGAGGGCGCGGCGCGAAACGTCGCTAGCGGCAGGCCGGATTTTTTGGGAAGCCAGCGAGAGTCCAGCGCCAATCATGGCCGCTCCGAAGTCCTGACGAACACAAGCTTTTTTGCCTTCTGGACGTCTGCCATGCCTGGACCCTTCACGGAGTCCGGTTCGGCATCCGGCATCCAGCCGCCAATTGACGGCACCGCCACCAGCCACCGCCGGACATCATGACCCTCAGCTTCGCCCCCGAAGCGATCGAGACCTGGCCGCTCGACCGCCTGCGCCCCTATGCGCGCAACGCCAAGACCCATGGCGCGGACCAGGTCGCCAGGATCGCCGCCAGCATGGCGGAGTTCGGCTGGACGGTCCCGGTGCTGGTGTCGAGCGACGGAGAGGTCATTGCCGGCCATGGCCGGATCATGGCTGCCGCGCAGCTCGGCCTCACCGAAGCGCCCGTCATCGTGCTCGATCATCTGACCGAAGCGCAGCGTCGTGCCTACCGCATCGCCGACAACAAGCTGACCGAACTCGGGGCTTGGGACGAAGCGCTGCTTTCCGGCGAACTGCAGGAACTCGTCGCCGATGAATTCGACCTGTCGCTGATCGGCTTCTCCGATGGCGAACTCGACCGGCTGCTTGCGATGGAACCGGGCGACGAGGCATCCGACGGCGCGGGCGTCGCCCCCGTCGTAATCCCGGAACCGCCCCGCAATCCGGCATCTCGCCTCGGCGATCTGTGGACGCTGGGCGATCACCGATTGCTCTGCGGCGACGCTACGCTCGCCGCCGACGTTCGTCGCCTGATGAATGGCGAGCGGGCGATCCTGTTCGCCACGGACCCGCCTTATCTCGTCGATTACGACGGCTCGAACCATCCGACCCGCAACAAGGACTGGTCACCTTCCTACGGCGTGACCTGGGATGACAGCAGCCAGGGCGCGGAACTCTATGACGGGTTCATCGCGGCGGCCGTTGCTGAGGCGATCACCGAGAATGCCGCCTGGTATTGCTGGCACGCCTCGCGCCGCCAGGCGATGCTGGAAGCCTGCTGGGAGAAGGCCGGAGCCTTTGTCCATCAGCAGATCATCTGGGTGAAGGACCGCGGCGTTCTGACCCGGTCGCATTACCTCTGGAAGCACGAGCCCTGTTTCATGGGCTGGCGTCGCCCGAACCGGCCGCCAAAAGTGGCCGAGGACACGCTGCCGTCAACTTGGGCGCTGCCGAGTTTTGCCAAAGACGACAGGCCAGATCACCCGACACCGAAGCCGCTCGACGCGTTCGGGATCCCGATGCGCCAGCATGTGGCGCGCGGTGGATTTTGCTACGAGCCATTCTCGGGCTCGGGATCGCAGATCATGGCGGGCGAAGCCAATGGCCGCCGCGTCTTCGCGATGGAGATCAGCCCGGCCTATGTCGATGTCGCCATCGAGCGCTGGCAGGCAGATACCGGACGTGAGGCGATCCTCGATGGCGACGGACGGACCTTCTCGCAGACAAGAACCGAGCGGTTGCAGGCTGCGGGCTCGAAGGCAGCCAGCGCCGCCCGATCAGCTGTGGAAGCGAACGCCACCAATCGCAATGTCGGCATGAAAGGCGCGACCAATCGCGACGATGCCGATGCGGCGGAGCCTTGAAAGATTGAGCGGCGCGTCGATCCGGTGCGCCTCGAAGTCGGCGAAATGCAACCGAACTGTCTGCCACTCCGGCCTTGCAATGAAGCTCTGCCGATAGGACTGCCAGGGCCGGGCTAGTTCCGCCGTTCGCAGGTGCAGATTGTAGCTCTCATTGTTGCCGATGACGTCGATCTCGATGCCTGCCCATCGGCTTGCATCGATCGCGGCCCCTTCGGGCGCGAGGTCAAGCGCGATCTGGATAAACCCGCCGTTGTTATCGAGGCTCACATCGCCCTGCATCTGAATTGCTGCCCGGCCCTGAACAACCGTGCGCCGCATCGTGCCGCTCGAGACCCCGCCCATGACGCGATCAGCGACGAGATCCCAGGCAGCGCCGTTGCTCGCACGCGGCGACTTCTGAGTCAGGTCGTCGATTGTTTCAGTCGTTGCGGCCAAGCTCCCGCTCCATTCGAGACCCGTCGCGATCATCGCTGCAGGCAAGACCATGGCTGTACGCCTGTTGATCATGATGCGCATCCCATCAGCATTACCCGTGGTTCCGACATGAAACAAACCGAAGGGAATTGTACGAAGCAATCGCGCGCCATGTCACTGGTCGAGTCCCTCGCCAACGTCGCAGTGGGCTATGGGCTTGCCGTCGGCACGCAGATGCTTGTCTTCCCGCTGTTCGGGCTGCACACGACGCTTGAGCAGAACCTGACGATCGGCGCGATCTTCACACTGGTGAGCATCGCCCGTTCATTCGCCCTGCGACGGCTGTTCGAGGCGATCAGGGTTGCCAGTCGCTCCGGCGGCCATGCCGGACATGAAGAACCTGCACCACCCCGTCGATGACGGCATAGTAGATGCGCCAGCGGGTTGCCCGGCCGTAGAGAGCACGGCGGACGGGCAGTTCGAAGGCCTGCGACTCGGACGCAATCGGATGCGCCTCCGGCATCATGCCGAGGCCAAGGATCGTATCCCGGATGCCTAACAGCCACTCGTCCGCAGCCCTCGGGTTGCGTTCACGCAGCCAGACCCATGATTCAGTCAGATCATCCGCCGCGTTCGGCGTGATGATCACGGGCAATGGCGCGGTCATTTCGATTGGGCAAGGCCGTCAAAGAAGCGCCCGGCCTCGATGCCTTCACCGGCGCGGGCCTGCGTCAGACCCTTGCGGATTCCGGCGACGGTATCGGCGTAGTCGAGCTGGTCCTGCATATCCTGCCACGCCACTGCATCCATCACGACGACCGAGGGCTTGCCGTTCACGGTCAGGATCTGCGGCCGCCCGGTTTCCTTGATGCGCGCGATCATGCGCGCCGACTCCCGCTTGAACTCGGTCAGCGGGCTGATATCCTCGGTGATGTTCATGGCAGACCTCCTGACGCGCATCGAATTCGGTGCGAATATAGCGCCATTATCGATGCGCGTCGAGGATTTTGGCTGTCAACCGATCCGGTAAATCCGCCCGCGCCCCTCGACCTTCTCCGAGGTCACGTCGAGCCCGAGTTTCTTCTTCAGTGCTCCGGCAATCGCGCCGCGCACCGTGTGCGACTGCCAGCCGGTGGCGGCGGTGATCTCCTCGATGGGCGCGCCTTCTGGCGCGCGCAGCATGGCGATCAGCGCGGCCTGCTTGGTCCCCGCGCGCGGCGTGCGCATGGATTGCGCGGCTTCGGGAGCAGCGTCCGGTGTGGGATCCTCCGGCGGCGCTTCTGTCGTGCTCGCGGGCGCAGTTTCGGCATCATCCGGCTCGATTCCGATGGCGACAAGGCCCGCATCGGTGGCGATCAGCGTGGTGCCGTGGCCGTCACCGGTTTCGCGCCAGACCGGTTCGCCCCGTCGTGCGTTGACTTTGACCTCCTGGATCAATCCCTTCGCGTTCATCGTGCTGACGACCTTGGCGGCCGCACCACCGCGTAAGGATTCGGGCAGCGGCAGGGCGATGCGCTCGGGCCGCTGCGCGGCGGCGCTCAGAATGATGGCTTGGGTGTCGGAAAGCTGGGTCATCTTAAACCTCCGGTTCGAGAGCGGCGCGACCATCGCGGCGCTTCTACGAGGCCAAGCCCCGCAATCGCGGGGCTGGCGCGGAGATAGGCCGGATCATTCGGCGTGTTCGCCCTCGCGGAAGGCGCTGTCGGTGATGCGCTTCAAGAGTTCGGCGTAGTGGGCGAGCGTCCCGACGTGGCCCCAATGCACCTCGTCGGGATGAACATCGAAATGCTCGTCGCTCAGGGCGGCGAGCCGCGCCAGCATGGCGTCGACCTCGACCTTGCGGGCGATGAAAGCGTCGAGGGCCTGTGCGTTTCGGGGTGCGCGGGTCATCCGGGGTCTCCTTGGTTCGTGACCCCATACAGGCTCTGTCCCGGACGCTTATCAAGGCGATAAGTGCATCAAAATATTATGTTTTCGTAGCTGGAATGCAGGGCATGAGCGAGCGCCAGTACGCGTCCCATGTCGGCTTGTCGCGGGGTGCGATCCAGAAGGCGAAGACGTCGGGACGGCTCGTCCTCCATGCCGACCCCTCGAAGCAGAGCCGGGATGGCGGCGAGGCAAAGCTGAAGCCCGTTCCCGATGCGGCCTTGTCCGCGGTCGGCGACACGCTGCGCGAAAGCGGCATCGCGCCGTCTCCGGCTGGCGGCGGGACCACGTTCCTCCAAGCCAAGACCGCCAACGAGGTGCTGAAGGCGCAGGAACGGCGTCTGCGTCTGCAGCGCATGAAGGGCGAGGTTATCGACCGGGCGCGGGCAACAGCTCTCGTCTTTCGACTGGCGCGCGAGGAGCGCGATGCGTGGGCAAACTGGCCCGCACGGATCGCGGCATTGATGGCGGCGGAGCTAGGCCTCGAGGCGCACGCGATGCAGAAGGTTCTGGAGACCCATGTCCGAGCGCACCTCGCCGATCTCGCCGAGGTCGCCACAGACTTTCGCTGACGCGGACCGTCGGTTCGATGAGCTGTTCGCCTTCGAAGGCGTCGATGCGCTCGTCCAGGCCTGGCGCGATGGGCTGACGCCCGATCCTGCGCTCACCGTCTCGGAATGGGCAGATCGGCACCGGTTCCTGAGCCCGCGCGCGTCGGCGGAGCCCGGGCGCTATCGTACCGATCGCACGCCCTACATGCGCGCCATCATGGATGCGCTGTCGCCCGGCAACGCCGCGCGCCGCATCGTCTTCATGAAGGCGGCGCAGGTCGGCGCGACCGAGGCCGGGAACAACTGGATCGGCTATGTCATCCATCATGCGCCGGGACCCATGCTCGCCGTCCAGCCAACGGTCGAACTGGCCAAGCGCTTCTCGCGCCAGCGCATCGATCCGCTGATCGCGGAAAGCCCGGTGCTCCGTGAGCGCGTCAAGCCGCAACGCTCGCGCGACGCGGGCAACACGGTTCTGTCGAAGGAATTCCCGGCGGGGCTTCTGGTCATCACCGGCGCCAACAGCGCGGTCGGCCTGCGCTCCATGCCGGCGCGCTACCTGTTTCTCGACGAGGTCGATGCCTATCCGCCATCCGCCGACGAGGAAGGCGATCCTGTCGCCTTGGCCGAGGCGCGGACACGCACGTTCTCCTGGCGTTCGAAGGTTTTTCTCACCTCGACGCCGACGATCCAAGGCGTGTCGCGGATCGAGCGCGAGTTCGAGGCGAGCGACCAGCGGCGCTACTTCGTCGCTTGCCCGCATTGCGATCACCGCCAGTGGCTCCGCTTCGAGCGTCTGCGCTGGGAGAAGGGTCAACCGCATACGGCGCACTACTCTTGCGAAGCCTGTGAGGGCCGGATCGAGGAGCATCACAAGACGGCCTTGATGATGTCCGGCGAGTGGCGTCCGACGCGCGATGATGCGCACTCGGCAACGGTTGGTTACCACCTCTCCGGGCTATATTCGCCGGTGGGCTGGCTTTCATGGGCTGACATCGCCCGGATGTGGGAAGCCGCTCAGACCAGCGACGAAGCCAAACGCAGCTTCAAGAACGGCGTCCTTGGCGAAACCTGGATCGAGACCGGCGAAGCACCGGACTGGCAGCGGCTCTACGAGCGGCGGGAGCCCTGGCGCATCGACACGGTGCCGAGCGGCGGCCTGTTTCTCACGGCCGGCGCCGACATCCAGAAGGATCGCATCGAAGTCTCGATCTGGGCCTGGGGTCGCGGGCTCGCGAGCTGGCTCGTGGACCACATCGTCATCCCTGGCGGCCCGGACAGTGCCGAAGCTTGGGCCGCTTTGACGGGTCTCCTCGGCCAGACATGGCCGCACGCCCATGGCGTTCGCCTGAGTCTGTCGAAACTCGCGATCGACACGGGGTTTGAAGCGCCAGCCGTCTATGCATGGGCGCGCCAGCAGGGTTTTGCGCAGGTAACGCCCATCAAGGGTGTCGAAGGCTTCAATCGTGCGGCGCCGGTGACTGGCCCGTCCTTTGTCGATGCGACGGAAGGCGGCCGCAAGATCCGTCGCGGCGCACGGCTCTGGACGATCGCGGTTTCGACCTTCAAGGCCGAGACCTATCGTTTTCTACGGTTGTCCAGGCCCACCGACGAGGACGCGGCGGATGGAGCGCAGGGCCCGGCCGGACTTGTGCACCTTCCACAGGGTGTCGACGCCGAATGGGTGAAGCAGCTCGTTGCCGAGCATCTTGTGACCATCACGACCAAGCGCGGCTTCCAGAAGCTCGAATGGCAGAAGGTTCGCGAACGCAACGAGGCTCTGGACTGCCGGGTCTATGCCCGCGCCGCCGTCTGGATCGCCGGAGCCGATCGCTGGTCCGAGGACAAGTGGCGCGATCTTGAAGACCAGGTCGGCCCCCAGCCTGCGGACAGTGACGACCCACAATCGAACACAGAAGCCGGGCGTCTCGCCCGTCCAAACCCGCCATCCACCAAGCGGCAGAGCGACTGGCTCGGCCCGCGCGGGAAGTGGTTCTGAGGGTGAGGAGCGCTTCGCCTGAGCGAACGAAAAGCTCCGGTGGAGCTTTTCGAGCGACGAACGCTTCGAGAGCAAGCGAGGAGCCATCATGGCCTGGACGACCGACGAACTCGATGCGCTGAAGCGCGCCTATGCCAGCGGCACGCTCCGGGTCAGTTATGACGGCAAGACCGTTGAATATGGCTCGGCGGACGACCTGCTGAAGCGGATCCGCACCATCGAGACCGAGATCACGGCATCCTCCGGCGTGTCGCGCCCAATCGCGAGTTACACCAGGTTCGGACGGGGCGACCGGTGAGCCAGATCACCTTCCTCGACCGGATGGTGGCGTGGGCCGCGCCCGAGGCAGGCGTAAGACGCGCGCTCGCAAGACGCAGCTTCGAGGCGCTTAGCGCCAACACCCGTGGCTATGACGGCGCGGCCAAGGGACGGCGCACCGACGGTTGGAAGGCGGTAGGTACATCGGCTGATGCCGAGATTGCCGCCGCCAGCGGCCTGTTGCGAGACCGCATGCGCGATCTCACCCGAAACAATCCGCACGCGGCGAAGGCTGTTTCCGTTCTGGTCAACAACATCGTCGGCAGTGGCATCATCCCGCGCGCTGCGACGGGTGACGCCAGGCTCGACGAGACGGTGGACCGGCTCTGGACGGAATGGTCAGCCGCCTGCGACGCCGATGGACAGCTCGACATCTTCGGGCTGCAGACTTTGGCGGTGCGGGAAATGATAGAGGCTGGCGAGGTGCTGATCCGCCGCCGCCCGCGACGTCTGAGCGATGGTCTGGCCGTGCCGCTCCAGGTCCAGATCATCGAAGCCGATCTCCTGGACAACACCCGAACCGGCGATCTCGCCGATGGCGGGCGATTGCTTCAGGGCATCGAATTCGATCCCTTGGGCCGACGCCGCGCCTATTGGCTCCATGCCCAGCACCCTGGCGATGCCGTCGTCACCATGCGCCGACGTCTGGAGAGCCTCGCCATCCCGGCGAGCGAAGTGCTGCATCTTTACGAGAAGCAGCGCACGCAGGTTCGCGGCGTCCCATGGGGCACGCCGGTGATGCGGGCGCTGCGCGATCTCGATGACTGGACGCAGGCCGAGCTGGTCCGCAAGAAGACGGAAGCCTGCGTCGTCGGCATCGTGCTTGGCGCCGACGAAGCCGATCAGGGTATCGCCCCGTCGGTGGTCGACGCTGACGGCAATCGTGTCGAGCAGTTCGAGCCCGGGCTGATCGCCTACGCGCGCGGCGGCAAGGACATCCGATTCAATCAGCCCGCCACGACGGCGGGTGTGGGCGAGTGGCTCCGCGCGCAGCTTCACATCGTGGCGGCGGGATTCCGCATGCCCTATGAGCTTCTGACCGGCGATCTCAGTCAGGTGAACTATTCATCAATTCGGGCGGTGCTCGTGGAGTTTCGCCGGCTGATCGACGCCGTCCAATGGCAGATCGTCATCCCCGTGCTCTGCCAGCCCATGTGGGTCTGGTTCTGCCAGGCCGCGTGGGCTGCCGGGAAACTGCCGCGCCCGGACATTGCGGTCGAATGGTCGCCGCCACGTTTCGAAGCCGTGGACCCGCTGAAGGACGCGATGGCCGATCTCTTGGCGTTGCGCTCGGGGACCATGTCGCTGGCGCAGGCCATCGCCCGCCAGGGTCACAACCCCGACGCGGTTCTCGCCGAGATCGCCGCCATGAACGCCAAGATCGACGCCCTCGGGATCATTCTCGACAGCGATCCGCGGCGCGTGACGAAAACCGGCGTGATGCAGGCTGAGACGACCGGCCAACCCATCAATCCCGACACCTGAGCTTTTGCCCCATGACCCGAAACATCGACCTGCCCCCGCTGACGCGGGCGGCGGACCTGTTGCCTGCGTCCATCGATGCGGCCGAGCGCACCATCGAGGTGGTCTGGTCCACTGGCGCTCGTGTGCGTCGCAATCCCTTCTTCGGCGATCCTTTCGACGAGGAACTGGCGATGGATCCGCGCGCCGTCCGTCTCGATCGCCTGAACGCGGGCGCGCCACTCCTGAAGGTTCATGATGCCTCTGTGCTCGACAGCGTCATCGGCTCGGTCGTGCCGGGCAGCGCCCGTATCGAGAACGGACGCGGCGTCGCCCGTGTTCGCTTCTCCGACCGGGCCGAAGTCGAACCGCTCTGGAAGGACGTCGAGGCCGGGCACATCCGTGCGGTCTCGATCGGCTACCAGGTCCATCGCTTCGAGGTGACCAAGCAGGCGGGCGCGCCCGAGCTGTGGCGCGCGGTCGATTGGACGCCCTTCGAGATTTCCGCAGTGCCCATCGGCGCTGATCCGGCAGCGGGTTTCCGCTCCGACGAACCCCTTCACCCCTGCGTCGTCCATCGTGCCGGCGTTTCCATCGAGGAGAAAGCAGCCATGGACGACGCTGTGACCGACAAGACCGAAACGCAGACGCGCCAGCACCGAAACTCGTCTCGATGCTCTGGAACCTCCGGCGCGCCGTCCCGAACCGCCGCTCGATCCCGATGCGATCGCAGCCCGGGCGCGCGATGCCGAACGCAACCGCGTCTCCGCGATCTTCGATCTGCAGGCCCGTCTTGGCCTGAAGCGTGCCCAAGCGGATGACCTCGTGAAGCGAGGTGTCGCGATCGAGGATGCCCGCCGCGAGATCCTCGACACGCTTGCTTCCGCGGCGGACGAGACGCGGGTGTTCGCGCAGGCGGCAAGCCCGATGGGTGGGCGCGACGAGCGCGTCACGCGGCGCGAAGCTGTCGCAGGCGCGTTGCTGCACCGTCACTCGCCAACGCTGTTTCCGCTTGCCGAGCCGGCGCGGGAGTATCGCGGTCTGACCCTGATCGAACTGGCCCGCGAGTTCCTGGCATCCGCAGGCGTCAATGTGCGCGGGCTTTCCCGCGACGAGATCGCCACGCGCGCCCTTCACTCCACCTCGGACTTCCCCGAGGTCCTCGCGGCCGTGACGGGCAAGACGCTCCGGCAGGCCTACGATGCCTATCCGCGCACGTACGTTCCGTTCTGTCGGCAGGTGCTCGCCACCGACTTCAAGGCGATGCACCGTGTCCAGCTCGGCGAACCGCCGAAGCTCGTGAAGGTGAACGAAGGCGGTGAGTTCAAGCGCGGCACGCTTGCCGAAGGGCGCGAGAGCTACCGTGTCGAGACCTATGGGCGCGTCGTCGCGGTCACGCGGCAGGTCCTCATCAACGACGACCTCGACGCCTTCACGCGCATTCCGGCGATGTATGGCACGGCGATCGCCACGCTGGAGAGCGATGTGGTCTGGGGCATCATCCTGGCCAACGCCGCCATGAGCGATTCCATCGCGCTGTTCCACCAGAACCACGGCAATCTGGCGAACCCGGCCACCGCGCTCAGCGTCACCGCGATCGGTGCGGCGCGTGCGGCCATGGCCCGGCAGACCGGCCTCGACAGGAAGACCATCCTCAATGTCCGGCCCGCCTATCTCATCGTGCCGGCATCGCTCGAACTCGCCGCCGAGCAGCTCGTGGCGCAGAACCTCGTGCCTGCCCAGACCGGCAACGTGGTCCCGTCCTCGATCCGAACCCTGACGCCGATCTCCGAGCCTCGTCTCGATGCCGCGAGCCTCACGGCCTGGTATCTGGCCGCCAACCCCGCCCAGATCGACACCATCGAATACGCCTATCTAGAAGGCCAGCAGGGCGCCTACATCGAGACGCGCAACGGTTTCGATGTCGACGGTGTCGAGATCAAGTGCCGCCTCGACTTCGGCGCAAAGGCGATCGACTGGCGCGGCCTCTACCGCAATCCCGGCGCGTGATCGCCGCCGGAACACTCTCCCATCACCTGACACATTCGGAGGATTCCCATGCGCGGCTACATCCAGCCCGGCAACACCATCACGCTTCCCGCCCCCTATGCGGTCGCCTCCGGCGACGGACTGCTGGTCGGTGCGATCTTCGGCATCGCGACCGGGTCGGCGGCCCTCGGTGCCGAGGTCGAAACCCTCACCGAAGGCGTGGTCGAACTGCGCAAGGCGCCATCCCAGGCATGGACCGTCGGCGCGCGGATCTACTGGGACAACACAGCCCGCCTCGCAACGACCGTGATCGCATCGAACACTCTGATCGGCGCTGCAATCGAGCCGGTGGCAGGCGGGGTCAACGATACGATCGGCCGTGTGCGGCTGAACGGCGTGGCTTAAAGGTCGCCCCGGTCCCAGTTCATGGCCGCGATCCGCAGATCGGCGGCGAAGGTTCCACGCGGAAACTCGAGACCCTGCCGGGGGAACTCGCACAAGGCCTGAACACCGGACGGGCTCAAGCGGATGCGCCACGTCTGCCGGTCGACAGGTGCGGGCCTTGCGAAGGCGCGGCACATCAGGATCGCAAGATTTGCGCCTCGATCCGGATCGCGGACCGACTGGTAGCGGATCGCGTCAGCGTCCGCCGCTCGGGCGGTGTCAGCGAAGGTCTGGCAGGGACCGTAGTCGGTGACATCCGTCCAGAGGAGGCCGTCGTGCGAGAGCGGTTCGCTCATCAGATCGAGCAGCCGCACGCTCGACACCGCAGCCGAGAACGCTGTGTATTCCGCTGCGTCAGACGGCCATGGCGTGGCGGGCGACTCGGCAAAGAACAGGAGCCGGTAGAACGCCATTTCGGCGACAGCGGTCGCTGGGTGTTCCGCCGCGTAGTAGACGCCGAGCGTGCGCCCTGCGCGCCGAAAGCGGGACCCTGTCGGATAGATCGCGCCATACCGGAAGGGCGTCGCCAGCAGGAAATCGAGAAGGCGGCAGTCCGGCGGGATCGCGGGTTTCGTCTCCTCGATCAGGTCTTCGAGCAACGACTGTTCGGCGAGCGTGTCGGTCAGTTTCAGTGTCGAGACGCGGTGCTGGGCCTCGACGAGCCGCCAGCACGCACCGTCGAAGCGACGGAACTCAGACGAGAGCGCGACGCGCGTCCAGATAGGCGATGACATCGACGAGTCCGCTCACGGTTTGCACCTTCTCGATCGGCTGGGCGTCGAGAGCGGTGTTGGGATTGACGAGCCAGCTTGCCGCGACCCTGTCGTCACCTCCCGCAATCGCGTCGAGGGACCGGAACAGGCGCACGAAGAGGACCGCCAGCTCGAACGGTTTCGTCGCAGGCTCAAGACCGAATTCCCCGCGCTTCATGCGCGAGACCGTCGCCTCGCTGACACCGATGACAGTGGCAAGGATCCGGGCGGTCACGCCCAACTGATCCGCGGCACGAAGAACAGCCTTGGTGACGACCGGGCCGGCTTCCGGGCGGGTGGCGGCAGACAGAAGAACTGTCATAGGCGTCTCCTTTCTGAAGAAACTATATGACACGAAACTTCCTAAGGAAAGGGAAATCGGTGGAGGCCTTCCGTGCTGCGCTCGACGTCCTGTTCGCGGACCCGAACCTTGGTGAGTATGCTCTGTGGCAGGCGGGCGGCGTCGGCCCGGGTGTCCCCATTCGCGTCATCCGCCGCCGCCCGGACGCCGTGGTCGAGTTCGGAGCGTCCCGCGCCTTGATGGAGACCGTTCTCATCGACCTGCGCAGGACCGAAGCTGCGGCAATCGATGAGGGCGATCTCGTCGTGCTCGGCGCGGAGACCTTCAAAATCATCGGATCGCCGGCATCCGACCCCATGGGGCTCGTCCTCACCTGCGAGGCGGTCAAGGTCTGATCCCATGCGCTTCAACCTCGAACGTCCCGACATGTCCAAAGCGCTGGCGGGCACACAGCAGGACATCGAGCGCGCCGTCACCTCCGGCATGCGTGATGCGTCAGATGAGCTCAAGGAGCGCTTGCGCGAAGACGTGGTGGCGTCCGGACTTGGCGAACGCCTCTCGCGGACGTGGCGGGGCAAGGTATTCCCCGAGGTCGGCGAGAGCGCCGAGGCCGCAGCCTATGTCTGGTCAAAGGCCCCGAAGCTCATCAATGCCTTCGATCGTGGCGTCACCATACGTTCGGCGCGGGGGTTCTGGCTGGCGATCCCGACATCAGCCGCTGGTGCTCGTGGGCGAGGACCGAACGGACGCGCGTCGCGCATCACGCCCGGGGGCTGGGAACGACGCACCGGCATGCGGCTGCGCTTCGTCTATCGCAAGCGCGGCCCTTCGCTGCTGGTCGCCGATACAGCCCGCCTCAATACGCGAGGGCTTGCAGCAGCCAACAGGCGCAAGACCGGTCATTCAACGGTCATCATGTTCCTGCTCGTACCCCAAGTCGCGCTGCGCAAGCGGCTCAACATTGATGCGATCGCGAAGCAGCAGGCCGCCCGCGTGCCGGCGCTGATCGCGCGGCATTGGCCGCGATCCTGAAGGCTCTTTGTCCATGCCCTCGAAACGCGAAACCGTCCTCGGCGCGGTGAAGACGCTTGTCGCCGCTGCCCTGCCGGGCGCGGAGGTGAAGCGCAATCTCGCCAAGCCGGAGCGCATTCCGCCGGGAGGACTGGTCGTGATCCGCGACGGCGACCCGGGAGAGCCCGACGTCACGCTCTCGCCGGTGTCCTACCTCTACACCCACCGCATTCCCGTCGAGATCGCCGCTTTCGAGAGCGCCACACTGACGCGCGAGCAGGTGGTCGATGAGATGCTCGCCGCCATCGGATCGGCGATCATCGCCAACCGCAGGCTTGGCGGGCTTGTCGACTGGATCGAGGCGGAGGCCCCGACATCCACCACGGGCAGTCAGGCAGGCCGCTTCGCCGATGTCGTGATCTTCGCGACCTATGCCACCGCCGATCCGTTGAATTGATCGACGGCTCTTCGACTGCGCTCGGGCCTTTGGAACTGATCGACGGTCCCTCGACTGCGCTCTGACCTTTGGACCTGAGTGGCGGTATTCCGGCCCCGCTCAAGCCCCGACACCAAACCACATGGAGAACGACCCATGCCTCGCGCACGCGGCGTGAACGCGGCTCTCGCCGCCGTGTTCGAAAGCACCTATGGCACACCGCCCGGCACCGGCTTTCGCCGCATGCCGTTCGCCTCCGTCAATCTCGGCGAGGAACAGGGCCTGATCGCCAGCGAACTTCTCGGCTTCGGCCGCGAGCCGCTGGCGCCGGTCTATGACGTGATCACCAACACGGGCGATCTCGTCGTTCCCGTGGATACCCGCAACATCGGCGTCTGGCTGCGCGGCCTGATGGGCGCGCCTACGACAGTCGCCGCAAACGCCGCGACCGGAACGGTCACGCTGACCGCCAACCTTCTGGTCAACGACACCGTGACGGTCGATGGCACGGTCTATACCGCCGTCGCGTCCGGCGCGACGGGCCAGCAGTTCAACCTCGGCGGCACCGCGGCGCTGACCGCCACCGCGCTCGCCGCGATCATCAATCCGAGCGCGAACGTCGCTGCCGCGGCGGTTGGCGCGGTCGTCAACCTGACCGCCAAGGCGCTGGGTCCGGGCGGTAGTGCGCGGACGCTGGCGACGAACGCACCGACGCGCGCCACCTTGTCGGGGGCGACGCTGTCGGGCGGCGCCAACAGCCACACCTGGTTCTCGGGCGCGCAGGCTCTGCCCTCGATGTCGATCGAGGTCCAGCTTCCCGATGTGCCCTTCTTCGGCATGAACTACGGCGCGCGCATCAACAGCTTGTCTGTGCAGGCGCAGCGATCCGGGTTGCTCACCGCCTCGCTCAACATCATGGCGCAGGGCGAGACGATCGCCGCGACGGCGCAGGCCGGTACGCTGTCCGAGTTCGTGCTTGAACGCTTTGGCCAGTTCCAGGGCGAGGTCCGGCGTAACAACTTGGCACTTGGCAACGTCATCTCGGCGGGGCTTATCTATTCGAACAATCTCGAAGCGGTCGAGGTAATCCGAAGCGACGGGCGCATCGCCGATGCCGATCCGGGCATCATCGCGCTGACCGGCAACATCACCACCCGCTTCGAAGACCGCGTTCTTCTGGATCAGGCGACCAATCGCCTGCCGTGCGAGCTTCAGTTCCGCTGGGCGGCGGGCGCAGCCGCCTCGCTGGTCTGGACCGCGCACCGGGTCTTCCTGCCGCGCGGCGACCGGCAGATCCAGGGCCCGGGCGGCGTACAGGCCCCGTTCGCGTTCCAGGCCGCGATCGATCCGGTGCTGAACCGCGCCGCGACCTGCGTGCTCACAAATGACGTTGCGTCTTATTGAGCCATCGTCGTGCTGGGCAGCAGCTGTGTTTCGCTTTCCATACCGGAAGAGCAGGTCACCACACATCGCTCCTGTTCAACGCAAGGACGCAGATCGATGGTCCTTGAAGAGTTGGCATCGCCTCATCCGTCAGCGACTGTCCTAACCAACCGTGAGGGAGGTTGAGTGGCAGGGGCGCGCGGGCCTGATTTTCGGTCACGGACCTGAAGCCAACTCGCCCATAGAACTCTGGGTCTCCATAGGTCATGGCAATCTGGACGCCTTCAGCGCGCAGGGTTGCCAAAGCGTGGCGAAGCAGAGCCTGACCGATGCCGCTCCGTTGACGCTCCGACGCAACGGCCATCGGTGAAAGCAAGAACACGACATGCGGGTCATCCGGATAGGTCAGCCGAGTGAAGATTGCAGCACCGATGATCTGGCTGTCTTCCTCAACACAAAAGACGCGGATGTCCTCGTCCGATGTCGATGAAAGCAGGTCACGAACCAGGCCACCGATCAGCGCACCTTCCTCACCCCCTTCCGAGACGGTGAACGTCGCGGCGTAGAAGCTTGAGAGCGCTTGTTCCCGACCTGAAAATCCAGCGGTTATCTTCACAACAAAGTTCCTGTTCCGAGCGGTACTTGCGGCGTTTCGCAAGACACCTGCGATCTTTCATTACTTCAGAACAGCCGTCTCGCGCAGGGGCCAAATTTGGGCTCCCAGCGGCCTTCATCGTCGCCCATGAACACTCAAACCGAAGGAGCCACCATGCTCAAGCTCTCGACACCATCCCGCGATCCGTTCTGGCTCGACATCCTGCCGGGCGTGCGCATCCAGTTCCGGCCGATCTCTGTCGCCGACATGCTCGTCGCCCGCGCTGCCGCCGCCGAGTCGCTCGGCACGAAGGTCGAGGCCGACGCGCCGCTCGACCGGAGCACTACCGTCGCGGCAGGCGCGGCCTTCACGCACTCGCTGGCCCGCAGCGGCATCGCGGCATGGGAAGGCGTTGGCGACGCGAACGGAAAGTCCGTTGATCCAAGCCCGGCAACCATCGACCAGTTGCTTGAGATCTGGCCCGCCTTCGACGCCATCGACCGGCTCTATGTCGGCCCCGCTTTGACGAGGCTCGACGAAAAAAACGTCTGATCGCCCTCGCGCGCTGGCACTTCGACGGCGGCGACGGCTACTGCGCCGCCTGTCCATCGCGGTGCGAAGGTTGCACCTACGTCGAGCACGCGCCTGTCACCGCCGAGGGGCTGCTCGCATGGGAGGTCATCCGCCGCTGCGCGGGACAGGTCCGCGCTGTGATGGGCGGCGTCTACGCCATCGACTTCGGCGCGGTCCTCGCCCTGGCTGAGGCCATGAATGCGTCCTCGCCGCTCCTCGCCGACATCCTTCCCGAGATCGAGCCGATCATCGTGGCCGCCTATGGCCGCGACGCCAGCCGTCCCAATCGCGATTGAGCAACGCCGCCCATGTCCACCACCAATGTCTCGATCCGCCTCGGCGTCGAAGGCAAGGCGGAGGTCAAGCGCGCCTTCGAGGAAGTCGGCCAGGCCGGAACGCAGGCCTTCGGGCAGGTTGACCGGGCGCTTGAGAAGACCGGAGCCGCGACGGATCGGGAAACTGCCCGGTTCAAGCGCCTGGCTGAAGCCGCCCGCATGGCGGCGCAGGCCGATGCCGCGCAGGGGCGGTTCAACCAGGTTCTGGGCGTCGATCGTCAGGCAGCGGGTTCGGCGCGCGCTTCGGCTGAAGTCTTCGAGAAGGCCGCGAGGGAAACCGAACGCTATGAGGCCCGCGCGAAAGCCTTGCGCGCTGCCATCGATCCGCTCTCGGTGGCGCAGGACCGGCTCAATGCCGAACTCGCCGAGCATGCCGCGCTCGCCAGCCGGGGCGCGATCACGACTGCCGAGCAGGCGGCGGCGAATGCGCTAGCGAAGTCGCGTTTCGATCAGACCGCTCAGGCGATCAAGGGCGTAGGCGCCAACTCGAAGCTCACAGCCCAGCAGGTCATGACGCTTCAGTACACGGTGAACGACGTGATCGCGTCGATGTCCACCGGCATGTCGCCGATGACCATCCTGATGCAGCAGGGCGGACAGGTCACGCAGGCCTTCGGCGGCTTGCGCGGCACGATCATGACGCTCGGGTCCGCTATCGGGGTAGTCGGCGGCGTCATCGCAGGCGTTGCGGTCTCGGTTGGCGTGCTCACGGCGGCGTGGTTCGCCAATGATACCTCGACACGAGCCGTTTCCACCGCGCTCGCCGGGGTTGGCCGCGCGTCCGGCGCGACGGCCGCCCAGCTTGAACTGGTCGCGCAATCCTCCGCCGATGCCGGCAAGGTCTCGGTGTCGTCGGCGCGCGACATGCAGGTCGCGTTTCTTCGCACCGGCAAGATCGGCGCGGAGGAAATGGGCCGCGCTATCGCGGTTTCGCGCAACCTTGGCGTCACGCTTGGCGTCGACACCAAGCAGGGTGCGGAAGAACTCGCCCGCGCGCTGGCAGATCCGGTTCGCGGCGCGGATGAACTCAACGACCGCATCCGGTTCCTGGACGATCGCACCCGCGCCTATGTCCGCACGCTGGTCGACCAGAACAACCGGGCGGAGGCGCAGCGCGTCATACTGAACGCGCTCGCGCCCTCGCTGGCCGACGCCGAACACGCGGTCAATGCGCTCGGCCGAGCCTGGCAGTTCGTCGGTCGCTCGGCGTCAAACGCCTTCGATGCGCTCGGCAAGGCCGTCGATCGGGCGGTGGATGGCCGCACGCCCACGGAGGAACTGGAGCTGCTGCGCTGGCAGCAGGAGCGCCTTCGGGCGACGGGATCCTCGAGGGCGGTCCGCCTTCAGGGCGGCTTTACCGCTATACGCCGGATGGGACCCTTTCCCAGGTGGCGGAGGAGCGTTACGGCATCACCAACACTCTGGTCTGGCCGCGCAATGACCTTTTGGTCGTGGGGGATACGCCGGAAAACCGGCTTTACGCCTATCCGATCACCGGCCCCGGGCAGTTGGGGCCGCGCAGGCTTTTTGTCCAAGGCCCCGAACGCGGCCGCCCGGATGGGTCCTGCACCGATGCCCTGGGCCGGGTCTGGAATGCCCGGGTGATCGGCGGCGAGGCCCTGGCCTGTTTCTCACCGGAGGGTGAGCTTGAAACCCTGCATGACCTGCCCTGCCTCTAGCCCACCAGCTGCGCCTTTGGCGGGGCGGGGCTGGATGTGCTTTACGTCACCTCGGCCCGCTTTACCCAAAGCGCGGAGCACCTAGCCGCGCATCCTTGGGAGGGCGGGCTTTTCGCGCTGGAGGGGGTCGGTCCAGGCCGCCCGCCACATCGCTTTGGTCAGGCGATCTCGGTCATGGGCATCAGCGCGCCCGCATGACGCACCACGCGTGAGGCCAGGTCATGGCCCGCGCGGATCGAGGCCTCGGCCCCCTGACCCATCAGGCGGGCAGCAAGATAACCTGCGTTGAAACTGTCACCGGCGCCGGTCGTATCAATGGGCGTTACGCGGGGCAGGTCCAGCGTCAGCCGCTCATCTTCCACCTGAGCCAAGATCGTGCCGCCGCCGTTCTTGACCAGCACCTCGGAGGGCCCAAGCGCCCGATAGCGCGTCAGCGTCTCCTCAGGCGAGGCGTCGCCGAAAAGCTTCGCCTCGTCGTCGAAGCTTGGCAGGACGATGTCAGCGACCCTTGCGGCTTCCGTCATGACCTGGCGGGCGGTATCGAGGTCCTCCCACAGCGCAAGCCGCAAGTTGGGGTCGAAGACCACCCGGGCCGGGGTCGCGGCCAGCGCCGCCAGAAGCCGCTGGCGCCCCTCGGGCGGCAAGATCGCCAAGGTGATGCCCGACAGGTGGATCGCCGTGGCCCCCGCCAGGCCCGAGGCCAGCGGCTCGGCCTCGTCGGCCAGGGTGCGGGCGGCGGATTGGCTCCGCCAATAGGAAAAGCTGCGCTCGCCCTGATCGAGGTGGATGGCATAGAGCCCGACACTGCGGCTGGGATGCCGTGTCACCAGTGGCAGGATGCCATGAGTGCGGAAGAAGGCCTCGACCTCGTCCGAAAAGCGGTCCTGGCCCAGGCGGGTCAGGTAATCCACCTCCCACTCCGGGCCCAGCAGCGCGCGTGCATACCAGGCGGTGTTGAACGTGTCGCCCGCGATATTCATCTGCCAAAGGTCACCCTTGGGCGCGAGTTCCATCATGCATTCCCCGATAGCCACGAAGCGTTGCATTGCCGTCCCCTTCTGTTGCGTGAGGTTGATGGCGCTGACCTGACCTGAGGTCAAGCGATCATCGTCCACCCCGTTCCAGGCCCCGGGACCACTTCCGTCGGCCCCCGAGATGACTAGTATATGGGTCATCGGTAGATGGCTTGGACCTGGCGTATGAAGCGGCTTCTGCCTTCCTAGACCTACCCTACAGCTTCAAAGCCCATCGAATCGACTCGTCGAATGGTGTCTTCGGCCTTGTCAGTTGAGGCGGTAGGCCAAAGAATCTTTGGATCGATGGGGTGTTCTAGGGCTTATGCACCGCTTACGATTTACCAAGCGACCTAGCGAACCCCGTCAAACTGCCTTTCAGATAGCAGACCAATCTGGCTTATTTCGCGGAAGAAGTGCTGCACTGACTGCCAGCCCTAGTATTTGCCTCTTCGCAAGCGATCCACCCGCTTCCACCGGAGTACGACCTCATGTGCCAGCGGGCTCGGTTGCCGCTTGCGGTCTTGCTCGGTGCGCAGCTTCGTCCCGTGCCGGTCACTATGGCTGGATGCTACCCTACAAAAGATGAAACACCTGCATCCATAACCGAACTGATGATGGCAATGGCTGCTTTCAAGGCATCTGCCATCAAGATTACAGGCAGCGGTGATTTGGAACGCGATTCCTGTCGACTGGTCGACTGTACAAGAGCTCTTGGTGACGGTACTCCACTCATCATCGATCTCTATGGTTCCGTTTCGTCAGCCGACGAGCTGCTGCGATACGCAAAAGGTTGGGCTGATTTGGACATGGCTTGGCTCGAGGATCCATTTCGGTTTGATAATCTGACTGAACTCGCTTTGTTGACTTCCGAATTGCCATATCCGGTTGGAGCCGGTGACGAGCAATCTGGGCTTGAAAACTTTAGAAATCTGGTTCGATTTGCAGGTGTGCGTGTCGTCCGCCTGGACGCCACAACATGTGGAGGGGTGACGGGATTCCGACGAATTTCCAGCGTGGCTACTGCAGCGAGGGTCCCGGTTTCATGCCACGTTTTTCATCATTTACATGCCCAATTGGCCTGTCTCGCGATTAACATAACTGTCGAGTATATACTTCCAGACTCTGGCGTTGACGCCATTCATGAACTTTTGGGACCTGATCTAGAATGGCGTGACAGGAGCTTGATCCCAGAAAATTCGCCGGGGATCTGCTCTGCTTGGAATGTGGATAGCGCATCATCGCCTTGAATAATTCTGGCACTTCACTCGGCAGTGTCAGAGGAACTTCCGTTGCCAGGTGAGCGCGGCGCCTCTAGACTCCTCTGATGACCAATCGTTCCCAATTTCGCTACTTCAAGACCTCGCCCGAAATCATCCGCTTGGCGGTGATGATGTACATTCGGTTCCCACTTTCACTCCGCAACGTCGAAGACCTGCTCCATCAGCGTGGTATCGAGATCAGTCATGAAACGGTGCGCTGCTAGTGGAAACGGTTTGGTCCGATTTTCGCTGCGGAACTCCGGCGCAGCGGGTGCACCGAATGCGTGGGCGCAAACACTGGCGCTGGCACCTTGACGAGATGTTTGTAAGAATCAACGGTGCGATGCACTACCTCTCCCGCGCCGTCGATCACGAGGATGAGGTTCTGGAAAGCGTTGTGACCAAGACGAGGGACCGCAAAGCAGCACTGAAATTACTCAGGAAGTCGATGAAACGGCATGGGAGACCCGAGAACATCGGCGCGGCCCTGAAGGACCTCGGCCGGGGTGATGACCGCGAGATGGGGAGATGGCTCAACATCCGGGCTGAGAACTAACACCTGCCATTCCTACGATGGTAGCGGGCCATGTTGCGGTTCCGCCGCATGCGAACACTGCAGAATTTCGCGTCCGCCCACGATTCCCTCTGCAATCACTTTAACTCGGAGCGATCGCTCACATCACGCGACAACTACAAGGCCAGCCGTGCCGGCGCTCTCGCCGAGTGGCGCGGCCTTCTAGCAGCGTGACACCGGGGTGGGGTTGGGGAAACGGAGACTGGTTCGCACTTGTCTGACTGGACTGCGGTCAGAACAACAGCGCTGATCGCGTTCTGAATGCTCCCGGTTATGCGATCAGCAGCGCCTCGACGGTCATAAGAACGGCATTTTCCCCGGGAGCCAGGCGTCCCGAAAGGCGGCGACCACCGGCCTGGACGATTGTGATGCCGAGAACAGCATTGCCCGCGTACATTCGTGCCTGGTCAAAGAAGAACTCGGTCTCCATCCGCTCGAGTGTTCTCCCGTCCTCGAACATGGCCCCGACGAGGCTGCCAAGCCCGTGAACGGTCACGTTCTCAAGGTTGTGCGCACTAGCAGCTGCGGCCAGTGCTGCTCCGATTTCCTCGTTGGGTGAAAGCTTTACAATCGCTGCGTTCGCCTCGACCTTGCGGCGAAAAATCGGTGTCAGTAGTACGAAATTGGTCTCGCCACAGGGATGCGCCTCAAAAGTTGCCCCATGAAGGGCGTGGCCCGTCAGTGCGGCCCCTGCACCAAGGATACAACTTTCCACCCGGAGATGGCCACAGGCCATATGCCCAGCTGCATCCTCGAACAGACCGTGGCAATGGGCAAACGGCGCGCCGTCGCGCCAGCCTAGCGTCATCTGCCCGGATCGGATTAGGCCGGGGCCTTCCAGAGTGTGGTCCGGGCTATAGTAGGCTGCGAAGCTCGGATCGTTTGACACATCCGGTAGCACATAGCGCAGCGCGGAAACTGGCACATCCTTCAGCGCGAGCATTGCGCCGTCACAGCCTTCGGCCAGCATCCATGCGCCTGCGGCATCCAGCAGGTTGGCTCCTGGCTGCAACGGCACGTGCACCGGCGTGGCCGCGCAGGGCGCTGTATCACTGGCCTTGGCGCGGGGCGGGCCGGGCTGGGGGCATAGCCTCATTCTGCTTCCCCTGTCCGTCGTAAGTATTCCGTGCGAACGTCCTTTTTGGTGACCTTACCATAGCCCGAACGTGGCAGCGCCTCCCAAAACACGATCGTTCTTGGCAGCTTGTAGCGGGCGATCTGCGTGGCCAGCCGGGTGGCAACAGCACAGAGGTCAGGGGTCGCGCCAGGCGCCGCCACCAGAACAGCCACGCCACTTTCGCCCCATTCCGGATCGGGCAAGCCAAAGACGCAGGCCTCGGCAATGGCGGGATTCTCTAACAACGCCTCTTCGATTTCACGCGGGTAGATGTTGCTGCCACCCGAAATGTACATGTCGCTTTCGCGACCCGTTAGGTAGAGATAACCGCGCTGATCTAGGTGACCTAAATCGCCGGTGCGGAACCAGCCGTTGCGGAACGCTTCGGCGTTGGCCTCCGGGTTGTCGAGGTAGCCGGCAAAGACGGCACCACCCGCCACGCAGATTTCGCCGGTCTGGCCAGTGGCCACGGGGGCGCCGGTCGGATCCTGTACCTCGATCTGCATGCCGCTGCGAGCGATGCCGCAAGTACCTTCGTGTTCAGGCAGGCCGTGATCTTCGGGTCGCAGCACGGTTATGCATCCGGTTACCTCGCCCAGCCCGTAATATTGCACCAGCACCGACCCTAGACGCGCCAATGCGCGGCGCTGATCATTCAGATACATTGGCGCACCGGCATAGATCACATGCCGTAGGCTTGCATGATCGCGGTGCGCAGCGTCGGGGTGATCAACCAGTCGGTTCAGGATGGTCGGCACGGTGAACAGGTTGCTGACCCGGTGCTGCTCAATCAGCGCCCATGCTTCGGCCGGGTCGAATCCGGCGCCTTCCGTCAGCACCGATACGGCCCCGCGCGCTACCTGCACAAAGGCATGTAGCCCCGCGCCGTGCGACAGGGGCGCAATCACCAGAGATGCATCGCGTTCCGACAATCCCGGCATGAGATCAGCTAGCATGTTTGTGATTACAAAACCCAGCTGACCATGCGTCAGTATCGCCGCCTTTGGACGCCCCGTGCTGCCAGAGGTGAAGAACAGCCAAGCCGGATCGTCACGCCCGACGGCTGCCAGCGGCACATCCCGGCCGTGGCAGGCGGCGATCAGCGCTTCCAGATCGCTCACGCCCTTTCCGCCGATGGTGAGGCGAAAGGCGAGCTCGGGGGCAGGGATGTCGGCGTGGTCGGGAAAGCCTACATCACAGATCAGTCCTCGCGCGCCGCTGCACTCGGCCATATAGGCCAGATCGGCGGGCGTACCCCGGACGTTCGAAGGCACCCAGACGGCACCCAACCGCCAGCAGGCCCAGGCGATCTCGAACATCTGCGGGCAGTTGGGCGCATGCACCAGCAGCCGGTCGCCCCGTCGCAGCCCGCATCGGTCGCGCAGCGCATAAGCCATTGCCCCGATGCGCGCATTAAGTTCCGCCCATGTCCATCGCCGCGCGCCCTGGATGAGGCCGGGCGCATTAGGCAGACGGCGGGCGGTGGCGACAAGGAGACCGGCCAGATTGGCACCATTCGCGATCATCACGCTGTTCGCTCCAGCACGGAGACGTAATTCGCTACCGCTGCACCGCCCATGTTGAACACCGCTCCCAGTTCCGCCCCCGGATGCTGCATCGCCCCTGCCTCGTTCATCAATTGCATCGCCACCATCACATGCATCGACACCCCCGTAGCCCCCACCGGATGCCCGCGCGCCTTGAGCCCGCCCGACAGGTTGACCGGAAGCAGCCCGTCCCGCGCCGTCCAGCCTTCTCGCGCGGCCTTCCAACCTTCGCCAGGCAGGGACAGGCCCATCGCCTCGTACTCGATTATCTCGGCGATGGAAAAGCAGTCATGCGTTTCAACCAGATCGAGATCATGCAGTCCGAGCCCAGCAGCGGCCAGCCCCGCCTGCCATGCCCGGTGCGCGCCGTCAAAGCGGATCGGATCGCGGCGCGACAGGGGAAAGGCATCATTCGCCTGCGTCCGCGCCCGGAACCTGATGGCCCGGTGCAGGCCGGTGGCAACCCCCGCCTCGGCCAGAACGACCGCTACCGCCCCGTCCGAGACGGGCGCGCAATCCGTCCGTCGCAGGGGCCCGGCCACGCGCGGGTTGCGGTCGGACACGGTGTTGCAGAACTCGAACCCAAGATCCTTACGCATGTGGGCATAAGGGTTGTTCATGCCATTGGCATGGTTCTTTGCCGCGATAAGGGCCAGCGCACCGCCGTGATCGCCATGCCTCGCAAAGTAAGCTTCGGCGATTTGGCCAAAGATCCCGGCAAAGCCTGCCTCGGCGGTACCCTCTTCGGGTATATAACTCCCTTTCAGCAGAACATCGCCCACCTCGGCCCCCGGAAGCGCGGTCATCTTCTCGGCCCCGATCACCAGCACGATCCGCGCGCGGCCCGCCTCGATCATGTCGCACCCAGCATAAAGCGCGGCTGTGCCAGTCGCACAGGCATTCTCGCAGCGGAACGCGGGTACTGGCGCCAGCACGGGCAGCGCCACGCTGACAAGCGCCGCTTCGAACCCCTGCCGAACGAAGCCGCCGTTGAACGAGCCCAGCACCACGCAGTCGACATCCCCGGCATCGACCCCTGCATGGGCCAGCGCAGCAGCTCCCACTTCGGTAATCAACCCCTCCAGCCCTGGATGCGGACTTTTGCCGAACACCGTATGCGCCCATCCGACCATATTTGCCTGCTTGGGCATGATCCGCTCCTTACTGCCGCGCGCCAAGAAGTGACCGCTCAATCCCTTCTTGACAATAGGGTGCCGTATTCCGATAAACAATTCGAAACGTTTCGTTATAAGGAATATGTCGCTCATGGACGACCGTGACGCGCATATCGGATCGGTGGCTAAAGCCGCGGTGGTGCTGGACGCGCTTTCGCGCTACGGCGAGGGTGCGACGCTTGCGCAGCTCGTGGCCGAGACAGAGTTGAACAAGACCACCGTTTTCCGCGTGCTCGCCGCCCTTCAGGACGTGCGCTATGTCTGGCAGGATCCGCTGGACCGGCGATACAGGATGGGCGAGGCGCTTTCGGCGCTGTCGCGCAAGGCCAATATCATCGATCTGACCGCACTGGCGCAGATGCCGCTGGCACGGCTTGCGCAACTGACCGCCGATACGGTGTTCCTGTCGCTGCTGGAGGGGACGGCTAGCCTTTGCGTGGCTCGGGTCTTGGGAGCCTTTCCAATCCGAACCCTGTCGCTTGCGGTGGGAGACCGTCATCCGCTCGGGGTCGGCGCGGGGGCGCTGGCGCTGCATTGTGCGTTGCCCGAGGATCGCGCGCTTAAGCTGGTGCATGTGAACAGCGCGTGGCTGGCCCAGTTTGGTATCGACGGCGCCCGCCTTGCGGCTAAGCGGTTGGAATATGACCGGGTCGGATTTGCCCATAACGATAGCATGATCATTAAGGAGATGGCTGGGATCGGCCTGCCCGTACTTAGCCCCTGGGGTATGCCCGTGGCGGCGGTGTCGATAGGCGCGGTGAACGACCGCATGGGGCCAGAGCGTATCGGTTCAGTTCTGCTGCCCGCCCTGCGCGCCGCCGTGGGCGAGATCAACGCCCTTCTTGCCCATATGCAGGCTGAAGCGACCGCCGGAACTCCGCAAACGCGAGGCCAGAGGGCAGGATAAGCCCGAGGCCCACATAACGACCGACACATCAGGAGGAAACAGGGATGTTCGAGACCAAGGCCACAAGACGGCAGATCAAGACAAGCGATGGCGTGACGCTGAGTTACCTTGAGGCGGGCGAGGGCAAGCCCTTTGTCATGGTGCACGGCTGGTCGCAGACAGCAGCGCAATGGGCCCACCAGATCAACCACTTCTCCAAGACGCACCGCGTTATCGCGATCGACCTGCGCGGCCATGGCGCCTCCGAGAATGCCGCGTTTGGCTATCGCGTCTATCGCATGTCAAAGGACGTGCGCGACGTGATGGAGGCGCTGGACCTGAAGGGGGCCGTGATGATGGGCCATTCGATGGGCTGTTCGGTGCTGTGGGGTCTTTATGACCTCTTTGGTGCCGAGCGGATCGAACGGTTCGTTTTCGTCGACGAATCCCCCTCGCTGTCTAACAACCCGGTGCTGAACGACGAGACGCGTGCCCAAACCGGGGCGATCTTTACGCCTGAAGCCACCTATGGCACTGCGCTGGCGCTGGCCGCCGATGCTGATGGTTCCGTCACCACGGGGTTTGTCACCGGCATGTTCACCTCCGATTGCCCTAAGGATATCATAACGGCTAGCATCGCGCTGAACATGGAGATGCCGCGCGACAAAGCGGCAGAACTGGTGATCGACCATGTAGGCAACGACTGGCGCGACGTGATGGCGCGGATCAGCCTGCCTGCGCTGTGCATCGGCGGCAAGAGCAGCCTTGTACCCTGGTCCTCTGTGGTCTGGCAGGCAGAGCAGATGCCGAATGGGCGCTCGGTGATCTTTGAGGCCGACGAAGGTGGTTCGCACTTCATGTTCATGCAGAACCCCGAGAAGTTCAACGGCGTCGTCGCGGAGTTCCTGGGCTGAGGCCTGGTACGATGGCCCGCTTTGCCGGCAAATCGGTGGTGGTGGTCGGCGCGGGGTCAGTCGCAGAAGGCTGGGGTAACGGCAAGGCTGCGGCGGTGGCCTATGCGCGCGAAGGCGGGCGGGTGTTGTGCGTTGATCGCGCGGCCCCGGCTACAGCCGCAACTTGCGCGCTAATCGCGGCTGAAGGTCACTCCGCCGTCCCCTTTGTGAGCGACCTGACCAACCCCGGTGCAGCCGAGGCAATGGTCGGAGCGGCGGAGGCGGCTTTTGGCCGCATCGACGTGCTGCATTTTAACATCGGGATTAGCACGCCGGGTGGCGTCGGCACTTTGGACTGGGATGACTGGGACCGTGTGTTCAACACCAACGTCAAGGCGGCGGCCCGCGCGGCGCAGGCGGTGCTGCCATCCATGCTTCGTCAGGGGAAGGGGGCCATGGTCTTCATCTCGTCGTTGGCCTCTGTCTATGACTCTCCCTACGCCTATACCTCCTACGAGGCTTCGAAGGCCGCGCTGAACCGGATGTCGCGCTCGATCGCTGTGCAATACGCAGCGGCTGGCATCAGGTGCAACACGGTCCTTCCCGGCGTGATCGACACCCCCCACGCCGCGGCCTACGTCACCGCCGCCGCCGACCCCGCCGAGACCGCCCGCCGCCGTGCAGCAATGGTGCCGATGCAACGCCAGGGTACCGCTTGGGAGGTGGCTGAAGCCGCCCTCTTCCTAGCATCTGATGCGGCCTCATTCATCACCGGGGTCGCCCTGCCAGTTGACGGCGGAATGTGTGGATAATTAGAACGCTTACTCGAAGGCTTCATTGCGATCTTGCCAGGCTAAATCCAGCGCACTTGATTCGGCTGTAACTGTGTTCCTGATCGCCTATCGATGGCGCACAGGGGTGTTTCCAGAAGAACTTTGATTGAGACCATCAAGTCGCCCGAGTAGCGTCCGAGGATGACCCAGCGCAGCCCCTTCCGCTACTGCAAGACGTCGCCCGAAATCATCCGCTTGGCGGTGATGCTTTACATTCGTTTCCCACTGTCGCTCCGCAACGTCGAAGACCTTTTGCATGAGAGAGGAATCGAGATCGACAATGAAACCGTGTGAGATTGGTGTGACCGGTTCGGTCCGATGTTCGCAGCACACATCTACAAGGACCTGGTTGGCTTTCTTCGTATTCTCACCCGGAACTACCAACAAACACGCGACGATAGTGAGAGAGAGTTGGGTGTCCGGGTCATTTCCTCCGCCACTTACTCAGGATTTCGCACAACTACCTTGCATTGCGAACGAATCTCAGACTGCGCGTGAGGACATGGATCAGATCGAGTATCCAAGTAGCGCAAAGTGGGAGACAAGACGCACATAGTTTGAAGGGCAGTTCGATATCGAGCAACGCGGCGGTGCATATATCATTGGCGAGCAAGCCACTGCCCTGCTTGTCGACCTCCAGTCCATTTTCTTCGCGGGTGCATTTATGATCTCGATTATATTGTCCTGCACTATAGTCAACGCTCATCTACGCGAATCGGAGCTTGGTGATGATTTCGACGGAGGTATGCAAGCAGCCTTTGCCAATTCTGCATCAGCAGCTGATCTTGAATGGCTAAGACGCGAACGCAATGCCTTGGTCCATTTCAAGCCATCCAGAGGACCAAAGATAACAGTCGACGACCATTACAGCTCGCGCTCTGATCACGAAGTCAATGCACAGCGGGCAATCTCTCTCGTAGCTAGTGTCCTCTTCGAGCATCCATGGGTATGATTGATAAACGCGTGGGTCTGCGTTCTGGTTTGGCTTTATTAGAGCAGACAGTCGGTATCCGGTTTCCACTGCCCCGCCACTTACCCTATCGTATGCTATTGATTTAAAGAATTTTTTCGATGTGGCCCGTTGACCGCCCTCCACCCTACCCGCCATTCTTGAGCGTATCATAAACATGATAAAGCCTTGGACGCCCTTGGAAGGCCATGCTCAAGGGCGCGATCCCCGGTGCAGTTTTTCCAGCGGGCCTAATGAAAATCCCTTGATTTTGGAAGAAGGCGGGTGTCGCGGGGGTGGACAGAGCGAGGTGGGGGAGCTTGGTGGAGTGGGGGCGGGTTCAGGTTTGCTCCATGCACCTCCACTTCCTGGGGCACCTCCACTTCCTGGGGCACCTCCACTTCCTGGCGCACCTCGGCTGGCCGGTGCCGTTCAGCTTCCCCTGGCGCTTGGGCCACGCCCGCGCGGTGCGTGTCCCAGAGGCGATCGAGTTCGGCCGAGCGATCGAGGATACGCCCCGCCATTACATGGACGACACCCTCCACGCTTTTTTGGACGCGGCCTTCCACCAGCATCAACCGGGCACCCATCACGGCACGGCGAAAGGTCTCGAATTGCCGGGCCCAAAGCACGACGTTGGTGATGCCTGTTTCGTCTTCCAGCGTGATAAAAAAAGCATTGCCCTTGCCCGGTCGTTGCCGCACCAGAACGATGCCTGCCGTGCGGGCGAAAGCGCCATCGCGCGCGGCGGTCACCTGCGCGCAGGTCAAAATACCCTCGCGCTGAAAGCTCGGCCGGAGGATGGCCATTGGATGCGCCTTCAGCGACAGGCGCAAGGTTTGGTAATCAACGGCGACATGCTCACCAAGCGTCATCTCCGGCAGCTTGGCATCCGGCTCCTCGCCCAATTCGCGCACATCGGCAGCGGCGAAAAGGGGAAGCGGCGCATCGTCAGGCAAGCGTCGGACGGCCCAGAGGGCCGCTCGCCGGTCGAGCCCGATAGAGCGAAAAGCGTCGGCATCGGCCAGAGCGCGCATCGGGCGGCCATAAAGGCGGGCACGGGTTGCCAAATCCTCCACGGATCGAAACCCGCCGGGCGCCCTCAAGCTTTGCCTCGCGGTGATAAGACGCTCCACCTCGGCCGCGTGAAGGCCCTCGGCCTGCCTGAACCCGAGCCGCAGCCTCAGGTTGCCCCGATCGCCGGGCTCCAGCGTATTGTCCCAAAAGCTATGGTTGATATCCACCGAACTAACGCCGACGCCATGATCCTGCGCATCGCGGACTATCTGCGCCGGCGCATAGAAACCCATCGGCTGCGAATTCAAAAGCGCGGCGGCAAATATCGCAGGGTAATGGCACTTTATATATGAGGATATGTAGACGAGTTTCGCAAAAGAAGCGGCATGGCTTTCCGGAAAACCATAACTGCCGAAGCCTTTGATCTGATCGAAGCAATTCTGTGCGAAATCTTTGGCGTAACCACGCGATACCATGCGATCCACCATGATAGACTCGAACTCATGGATCGTGCCAAGATTTCGGAAGGTAGCCATGGCGCGGCGAAGCCGGTTGGCCTCCACCTCTGAAAACTTCGCGGCGACCATGGCCAGTTGCATCGCCTGTTCCTGAAACAGCGGCACGCCCTTGGTCTTGCCGAGTACGGCGTGAAGCTCGTCGGCAGGGCCGTGTTCGGGCGCGGGGGAGGGAAACACCACCTTTTCGTGGCCGGCGCGACGCCGAAGATAGGGATGAACCATGTTGCCCTGGATGGGGCCGGGCCGGACGATCGCCACTTGGATGACGAGGTCGTAGAATTCGCGCGGCTTCAGACGCGGCAGCATGTTCATCTGCGCGCGGCTTTCGACCTGGAACACGCCAACGGAATCGCCCCGGCACAGCATGTCGTAGGTTGCCGTATCGCCGGTCGGCACGTCGGCAAGGCTCCAGTCCAGCCCCTGCAACTCACGGATATAATCGAAGGCCTTTCGGATGCAGGTCAGCATGCCGAGCGCCAGCACGTCCACCTTCATCAGCTTCAGCGTGTCGATATCGTCCTTGTCCCATTCGATGAAGGTGCGATCCTCCATCGCCGCGTTACCGATGGGGACGAGTTCGTCGAGACGGCCGCGCGTCAGCACGAAGCCGCCGACATGCTGGGAAAGATGGCGGGGAAAGCCGAGGAGACGTTTGGCCATTTCGACGGCGCGGTGGATCGCCGGGTTTTGCGGATCGAGCCCGGATTGACGCACATGTGCGGCCGTAATGTCGCTGCCCCAGCTTCCCCACTGGGTGCCGGCAAGCGCGGCCGTGACGTCTTCGGTGAGCCCGAGCGCCTTGCCGACATCACGAATAGCGCTTTTCGGGCGATAGCTGATCACAGTGGCGGCGAGGCCCGCCCGGTGGCGGCCGTATTTCTCGTAGATGTGCTGGATCACCTCCTCGCGCCGTTCATGCTCGAAATCGACGTCGATGTCGGGCGGCTCCTTGCGCTCTTCCGAGATGAAGCGGGCGAACAGAAGGTCGTGCTCGTTGGGGTCTACCGAGGTGATGCCGAGAACATAGCAGACGGCCGAATTGGCGGCCGAGCCGCGCCCCTGGCAGAGAATGCCTTTGTCGTTGGCAACCCGGACGATCTCGTAAACGGTGAGAAAATAGCGGGCGTAATCGAGCTTGTGGATCAGGGCGAGTTCGCTTTCGAGCAGCGTCTTGACCTTGCCCGGAAGGCCGCCGGGATAGCGGACGGCGGCGTGACGCCAAGTCAGGGTCTCCAGCCAGACTTGCGCGGTGAAGCCGGGCGGCACCACTTCGTCGGGATAATCATAGGCGAGTTGGTCCAGCGAAAAATCGATCCGGGCCAGGAAATCAGCGGTTTCCGCCACCGCTTCGGGGGCATCGGCGAAAAGACGAGCCATTTCGGCCGGCGGCTTCAAATGCCGTTCGGCGTTGACCTCCAACCGGCGGCCCGCGGTTTCGATCGTGACGCCTTCGCGGATACAGGAGAGCACGTCTTGGAGGTCGCGCTCGCCGGGTGTGGCATAGAGCACGTCGTTGGTGGCAAGGAGCGGGACCCGATAACCGGCCGCAAGGGTCTTCAACTGGGCCAGACGGCGGCGGTCGTTGCCGCGCCGGTACATGGTTGAACCCAGCCAGAGCGCGCCGGGAGCCGCTTCGCCAAGGCGCGGCAGCAGCGCTTTCAGCGGGGCCATATCGCGGCTTGGCATCACGATCATCAAGAGGCCGTTCTTGTGGGCCATAAGATCGTCGATGGTGAGATGACAGTCGCCCTTCTTGACCCGGCGATTGCCGGTACTGAGCAAGCGGCAGAGCCGGCCCCATCCGTCGCGATTTTCCGGATAGACGGCGATGTCCGGCGTGCCGTCGGCAAAGGCGAGACGGGCGCCGACCACGAGCTTGAACTGTTGCGTCCGGGCGGCAAGCTCGGCCAGTTCCACGGCCGTGCTGGAGGGAGACGGGCGCAGCGTGTATTCGCCGGGGCCGGAGCCTTCACGCAGCTTTTGCGGCGGCAGATTTCCCGCCTCCCGCAACTCGCGCAGCGTGGCATGGGCACGAACCACGCCCGCCACCGTGTTGCGATCGGCGATGCCGATCCCAGCATGGCCAAGCGCCAGCGCCGTCACCACAAGGTCGCTGGCGGGCGAGGCTCCGCGCAGGAAGGAGAAGTTCGTGGCCGCGACAAGTTCGGCATAACGCATCATGCGAACAGTCCGTGGATGAACCAGCGCGGGCGCCCGGCTTGCCCGTAAAGCCCTTGGCGGAACACCCAAAAACGGCGGCCTTCGGCATCCTCGATCCGGTAGTAATCGCGGGTTTGCGGGGCCTCGTTGCCTTCCAGCCACCATTCCGGGGCAATGCGCTCGGGACCTTCGGCGCTGGCGATTTCGTGCAAAACGCGCCGCCAGCGGAAGCGCAGGGGCGGCCCATCGGGCACTTCGGCCAGCGCCTCGATCGGCTGCGGGGCGGAAAAAAGCTGGAGCGGGCGGCTGGGCGGCTCGCCGGGTTCGACATTCGGGCGCAGGCTAGGCGCACTGCTCCGGGCAACCTGCGCCGTGCCGCCGGCGCGCACGGGATCATGGCTATCCTCCCCGACGAAACGCAGCACCCGCTCACGGCCGAAGCGGACGATCAGCCGGTCGATCAGATCGCCGAGCGCCCCGTCTTCGACCGCGCGGCCGTCCAGCGAGGACTGACGCTCCGCCACGATCTCCACGACTGAAACGGCAAGACGCACGGCATCGAACCCGAAGCCGACATCCACCGGATCGGCCAAGGTTTCCATTCGCATCTTGAAAAGACGCCGAACCGCCCTCTCATCCCGGCAAGGCGCGCTGGTTTCGACAATAAGGCGGCGCACCGCGCCGTCGGTTCGAAACAGGCTGGCCTCGAATTGCCGCCCGCCCATGCCGCGCCGTTCCAAGACGGCGCAGACATCCTCCGCGAGCTTGGCCAGAACCTGGTCGAGGGTATCGGTTTCCAGAAGCGGCTCTGGAAAATGCTGCTCGGCGATACAGTCGGGAGGCGCGCGCAGGGGCGTGATACGAATATCTTCCCGGCCGAGAATGCGAATGAATCGAGCGGTCAGCGCTTCGCCAAAGCGCGCCGTCAGCATTTGGAGTGGCCGGTCGGCAAGCTCGCCCAGCATCTTCAGGCCTGCCCGCACAAGGGCCACCGTCGTTTCCCCATCCGCTTCGAGAGCGGTGACGGGCAGCGAACGAACCGCGGCTTCCTCCCCGCCTGGCGCGACGATGTCCACCTTGGCGAAACGGGCGAGGGCGTGGGCCGCCTCGGGTGTACCGGCCACGGTGGCACGGCTCGTGAAGCCGAGACGAGCCAGCCTCTGCCTGACCTTCTCATGAAGGCCCCCCTCGCCGCCAAAGAGGTGAGCACAGCCGGTGATGTCGAGGATCAACCCGTCGCGCCCGTCGAGCGCGACGAGGGGCGTGAACAATTCCATCATCGCCGCGAAATCATGGAGGCGCGCCTGATCTGCTGGCCGGTCCATCTGCACGGCATCGAGGACCGGCAGCCGCGCCCTTGCATCGGCCAGCCCCATGCCGATCGTCAGGCCGCTTTGAACCGCCGCATGATCGAGTGCCGCGATCCGCATCGTTCCCCGGTCTTTCTCGACGAGAGCCAGCGGGATCTCATCCGGCTTTGCCGAGAGATCGGCGCGCGGTGTCCTGCGCGCCGTCCATCGCACCCGGTCGGCCGAAAGGAACGGGAACCAGATTGCCAGATAGCGGCGGGGCATGACTGGCACGGTCTGCGGCAAAGGAGCGGGCAGTTCCATCCTCGAAGCATCCTCGATCACGATTCCACTCCAGACGCCATTCTTGACCGGACGCGCCGCTGCGATGACGCAGGAGCGTGACGGAAAAAGCCGGATTCCCCGGCGCATTGGCCGGCAGGGGACGGGAGGGCGCGGCGCGAACCCGCCAGCGAGTCTCGGCGGCGCTCGGGCAGGGAGCAGCGGCGATACGGGCGATCAAAACCGTGACGCCCGACGCCTTCGCCGCCAGGGCCAAACGGCGGCTGGCGGTCAGATCGAAGGCTTTGGCCTCGCCCCAAAGCTCGATCACCACCGCGCCGAGCGAAGGGCAGCGGGCCGCCTCCAGCCCGGCCTGAAGGACGCCCAAGGTATCGCGCGCTCGCACTCGCGTGATCGCAGTGGGATCAAGGCCGAATTCGCCGAGGCCCGGCCCATAGGGCTCCCCGGCCTCGACATCCAGAAAATCCTGCCGCACCCAGAGCAGCGCGCGAGACCCGCCCAGCAGAAGCGCGAAGGCCAGCGCCAAACCGCTTGCCGCCGCCGCATCCCGCTCGCCCGCCGCATAGGCTTCATGGATGACCCCTTGCGCAAGCCCACCTTGAAGCAGCCCGTCCAGTGCCGAAATGCCGCTGGAAATCAACGTTTTTGATTCGATTTCGTGCATCTTGAACGCACCGGAAATCGCCGGCGGAGGAAGGTTGATGATGATATTGGACATGGCGTAGTTCCTATTTTGTTCTTATAGAAAGCAAACCCCTTCCCTGAGTCAACGGCGGAGTAAAAACCAGCCACGCGGCGGCGCAAAAGTCGGCCACCTTGGTGCGCGCATGAGACCCGCGGGAGGGCGTAGCCCGAGCGGGGGTCTCATGCGTGCGCGGCGATTTTTGACAGGTCTTCAGCCGGTCTTTTTTGCGCGGCTTTGGGCGAGACGATAGCTGTCGCCATTCATCTCAAGGATACTGACGTGGTGGGTGATGCGATCAAGCAGTGCTCCGGTGAGACGCTCCGATCCCAAGGTTTCCGTCCATTCGTCAAACGGGAGATTGCTGGTGATGAGCGTGGCACCCCGTTCGTAGCGTTGCGAGATCAGCTCGAAGAGCAATTCCGCTCCAGTTTTGGAGAGCGGGACGAAGCCCAGTTCATCGATGATGAGAAGCTGATAGGCGGCCATCTGCTTCTGGAACCGTAGCAGTCGCCGCTCGTCGCGGGCTTCCATCATCTCGCTCACCAGCGCGGCGGCTGTCGTGAACCCCCCCGACAGGC
>JBHYDC010000026.1:0-42452 GCA_051861205.1 Oharaeibacter sp. | reverse complement strand
ATTCTCCGCTATTGAACCAATTGTCACGGAAAGACAGCAACACAATAAGGATTTCTTGCCTTCACGAGTTTTTGCTGCAACAGCAGAGCCTGATCCTGAATTCAATAGATGCCTTACTTTAGAACTGGCTCGTTCAAAGGACTACTACTTTCTCGGTGTTACTGGTCGCTACGCAATTGCCAGAATCGCAAAAAACGCCAAATTATTGGATGAGGCACATATAATCATTGCCGATCCAAAAGGCTATATCAGCGTTGACCATAGAGTTCGCCATGTCAGCTCTCTAATCAAAGGCTCAGGTGAATATGCAACAGAAAAAACTCGTATTGTTGATGCAGTTTTTGAGACGGTTGCGGGCGCATCAAAGGCCAGCTTGAGGTGCAAGAGGCTATTTGTACACCTGATAGATGAACCGATAGTCGATCGCTTTGAACTTTTTGACAGTTCGGTTTTCGTAACAATGTATAGCGATGATCAGAAAGCGAATTATGTCTTTCCGCGCACTTTAATGTTCGACAACGAAAGCGCCATGTTTAGAATTATAAAGAATCAACTAACAGCTAGAGACTTCACGAAAGCTAACACGATTTCGATATCACCTCAGACGACTGACGATGAGCTAGTGGAAGCCATTTCCGCATTTGGTTACCAGATTTCTAAGGACGAGATAATTTCTTACAGAAAGCGATTCGAGCGCTTCTATTCAGCGACAATCGGAGTACTGAATCGTGAATGACGAGCAGGCAACTCGCATTGAGGCGCTCGTGGAGCGGCTTTATAATGGGGACAACGCACCTCGTTTACCTTTTCACGACTATGACCATATTGTTTTTGTTACTAGATGGGCAGTCAATTTTGGACAGCAGAATGGAGCCGACCTCCCAACGGTTAAGGTCGCGGCTTTGTTGCATGATCTGAATTATATTGCTGATCCGACATCCGATGTCGACGCCGGTAAAGATTCACGTAGGGCGGTGCTGCTTGAGGCTGGCATTTCAGATAGGGAGATTGACAACCTGGAAGGAATAATAAGATCTGCCGATGTAAGGAATAGCGAGTCATGCTCAGGGCTCGAGGCGCAAGCATTAAGCGATGCAGATATGTTATACAAAATCCTTCCCGTCACGCCCGTCCTATTTAGCCATCGCCTCCTTGTTGAATCTAACTCAAATATTCGAGATCTTGCAATCAAGATTCTGGAAGAACAGCTCCCGCGTTTTGAAAGTGGATCGCTCTTTTATAACCCCAAAGCGAACGATAGATATCACAAATGGGCTGCAACAAACTTTGCATTGTGGAGGGACATAATTGAATGTGTCGAAGAGCCGACAATATCTGCTTTGCTTGCGACTAAGTCTTTGAAGTAGGTTTACAATGTCAGACAACATGTCACTCTTCGCCGATTCATTCATGTCACGTGATTTCAATCGCAAATCTATTGGAAATTTACTAAGCGATGTTATAGATAAAATAGATATTTCTTCCCATCCGCTCGGTTTTTATCGAGGTAGACTGGGTGAAAGTCATGGAGCGCTCTTTTATCTTCATATTTGGACGCCTACTTATTATAAAATTGTCCAATCACCAGAACTACTAATTCACTCTCATTCAGTTGATATTAGAAGCGTGGTTCTTGTAGGCTCACTTACCGATGTTCGATACACATGGCAACGAGATGAAAAAGGCCGCAGTCGATTATTTGGTCAAAATCGGTCTGGCTCGGGGCCAAGGCTGTTACCCACCGGCGACTTTGGAAATGCTCAAAGAGCAGGTGTCCTCAACGTTAGTGAGGGTCAATACTATGATGTGCCATGGCATGATTTCCACGAGACGGCTTGCGATTCGGACAATTTTGTGGTGACAATCGCAGCATTTGTTGGAGAAAGCACTAGATCTCCGATGATTATCGGCCCCAGACACATGAACGTTGCTTCAGATTACAAAGCCATAAGCTTAGATGCCGCCTCGCGAATAGCAATCATTTCAAGAATTGCAGATCATTATGATTTGTAGAGTTTATTCATTTTCTAGATAACCGATTTTTCGAACAATTTGCCTTCGGAGAGTTCTTGATTGCCCTGTCTCAATGCCACTCGGCCCGAGACCATCGGTGTAGCCAATCACAGCAGACACTCCGGGCATGTCTGCGACAATCGCGCTTACTTGATTACCAGTGGCTAGTTGCAAATTGACAGTTGTTCCTAGAAACTTAATATTGTTTAGAACTTGCAATGGGTACGCATCCTGCATCAATATTATGAAATAGTGTCCTGCATTTAAGTTTCTGACCACATCTTGAGACTTTGAAACCAAGGTATCATCGTTTCCAGTGCTCCTGATTAGACGCGCATCAGATCCTTCGGTAAATGAAACACCAAACCGTGCATTCGGTGCGCCAGTTGCTACCGCCTTGTGAAGCTCTTCGATTGCTAAAAGGTTGAATGTACCCTGACCTGCGATAATCTGCGTGCCTAGCGGAACGTCAATTCGGAACGCTCTAATCGTAACACCGACCATTATTCTCCCCCAAAGCGAAAACGCGGCGTAATGTTTTTCTGGATTTCGTACACATCGATTCCGAATTGATCGCGAATCCAAGTGCGAGCACGTTCATATTCCATGTAGAAGGAAAAATTGACCGAAGAACCGTCGCCATCAACACGTTCTTTTAGAGAGGCGCTCATATATCTTACAATTTGACTATGTATCTCTGCGGCATTCGGAAAGCGGAGTTCCAAATGGTGCGGACCTGGATCAATTGCCTTCGCGAAACACGCAATTGCACCGTAGTTGTATCCATTGCTAAGACAATAGTACGTCTTTAGTAAGTAGCCAACAGATCTCCATTTTGCGGAATCATCAATTTGGGCAACGACTATTGCGAACGATCGTTTTTGATCCGCATAGTGATGTTTCTCGATTTCAGATATCGAAATATTATCTCCGATAATCGGAATGTAGTTATCCGTAATTGATCGCAGCGGAGATTCCGGCGAAGACATTGTAATGTTGAGATTATCATAGATATCAGCTAAGTGTTTGACAAAACTTGCGTTGCTCGAAATCACTGTGGACGCATGTCGAAGCAAAAAAGCACTAGTACCAAACCTAAATTTGTCTAGAGAGTCGGATATCAGTGGCCGAAGTGCCCGTATGTCCGTCATTTAATGAACTCCTTGCTCCTGTTTCCGGTAGTTGGAGCTCGCTTGCTCTTGCAACACATCGTCAAGATTTAAGTGCGTGCCAAATGGCCGCCACTTTACGGCGAACAGTGCGTTCATCTGGCAATTGTTCCTTTTTTCCAATGGCGAACCAGTTCATCATATCGCGGACAAGCTCGCCCTGACTAGTGGGAATGCCATGATCGTGCACGCGCCGGGCGATGGCGCCCGCGAAGGCGTCCCAATCGTGCTTGGGCGGCGCGCCCGGCCCGGCTTGGCGTTTCGCCGGGCTTGATCCCTTCGCTGCATTATCGGCCACAACCGCATCAAACAAACCCCAGGCGCGTTCGCAACGCTCGAACTCCTTGCGCAGGATGATTACGTCCGCCGCGGTGACGGCGACGCCATCGGTCGGGCGCGCGATCCATTCCCATTCCGTCTTCTTCGATCGACGGAAGCGGCGAACCAGCGCGGGTTTGCGCGATGCGCCGTCGCGCCGGAACAGCGTCACGACATCGGCGCCGTCAATCTCCACGATCCCGGAGGCAATCTGCTTGTCTGCCGTCTCGACGGTAGGCAGCACGGCGGAGAGCGCGATCTCGCCATCGATCGCCCAGCCCGCGATGTCGAGAGCGGGAACCTGCCAGCGGATCGCGGTGTCGGTAACGGTCAGGAAGGAACGGGGCGGTGCTGGCATCGGATCGAACTCGTCAGTGGTTCATGGTCATCATTTGCTGTTGGAATTCCTTGCGTCGCGGCTGCGTCGATAGAGCGTGACCACGGCTTTGATATCGCCGCGAAGATCGGGCGGCAGGCGTCCTGCTTCGCAGAAGAGATCGTCGAGCTTCACTTCAAGGATGGCGGCGACGCGCTCAACGAGATCGTCGCGCGGCGGATTTTCCTGTTCGCGCTCGACACGGCTCCAATACGCGGGCGAGACGCCGAGACGTTCGGCGAACTCGTTCAGGCCGAAGCCCTTTTGGTTGCGGTGAAAGCGGACGGTTTGACCGAAGGCCATCAGATCGCACTCCCGGTTTCAAAGCGCCGACCGATGAAGCCGCCCTTCGCCAGCCGCACCGACATGAAGACGGCGGTCACGCTGAAGGCTTCGGCGAGGTCATCGACCAGCAGGCCGAGTGTGCCCTCGCTTGGATCGAGATCGACGAAGGGAACGGAGCGGCCATCGGGCGCGGCGCGCCAGCGGAGCGGCAGATCGAGAGCGCTGGCGTGCTTCGGCAGCGCGCGCGCCAGCTTGTCGGCAGGAACCAGAAACGCGCCCATGAACTCGTCAGCCCGCCATTCGACCCAATCGATCGGTGCGCCGGGCTTCGCGATAGCGGGCGCCACCGAGGTTCGGAACGTCCGCCGGATATTGCCGCCCATCGCCGCCGGCATGTCGAAGATGGCGTGCGCGAACTCATGCGCGGCGGTTGAACGGATCACCTCCGGCTGATGAGCCAGCAGGCTGGCGTTGATGCTGATCATCACGGTGTCGGGCAGTTCGGGATCGTTCTCGCAAACGCCGAGCGCCTCGTGGCCGTTCTCGTCGTGGATCGGTCGATCAAGGCCCCAGGACAGGGTGATCGGCTTGCCGTTGACGACTAGGCGCGCGGTCTTCGCAATCAGCGCCGCCACATCGACAGGCCTTGGCTGAATCCCGAACAGGCGGCTGCGGATATCGCTGGCGATGCTCGCGATCTTCTGGGCGCTCAAGCGATGGGGATCGCCCGCTGCCGTGCTTGGATATGCGATGGCCAGAACCATCTCCGCCTCCTTTCATAACCCGATTGGTCAACAGTCAGTTCTTGATATGTTCTTTCTGCTCTGGAGTCGAGTCGATTTTTCGGCGGCGGCGCTTTTGCGTTGTGGATTGACGGCAAGGTCCGTGCCGCCTCCGACGGTGGACTGAAGCGGCCAAAACACGCTTGCTCTTGTTTGTGCCCGTGTTTCCGCCCGTATTCGGCCCGTCTTTGTGCCCTCGCCTATTGTTTCCGCCCCGTTTGCGCCCGTTTCAACCCTTCCTGACGCCTGCCCGCCGTGGTCCCTTTGCGGTCATCGGAACCGCAATGGTCAAGGGAAACGGGCATGGATGATCAAGTAAACGCGCAACGAAACGGAGCCGCTTCCGCGGAACTGATGCAAGGCTGGATGGGGCGGCGCGAAGTCGCCGAGGCGCTCGGAATCTCGACCGCAACGTTGCAACGCTGGCAGACCCGGCGGATTGGCCCGCCATGCGTCCGGATCGGCCGTCGAGTCTTTTATCGCGCCGATGCCTTCCGCGAATGGATGATCTCCCAGGAACGCGGGCCGGTGGTCTCGAAGCGCACGGAGTCCGCCCGATGATCGCGCCCCTGATGATTGCAGAGCGGCTGGAAGCCCGCGCGCTCGCCGCCAATGCCGTCCGCTCCGCCTTCTTTGAGCGCTTTGGCGAACACCCTTCCGCTGAAGATCGTCTGTGGCAGATCGATCCGATCGCCCGGCTGGATTTCGTCGGCGATGTCGAACTGAAACTCGGCGTGGCGTTTCGCGACGAGGATGTCGAGTTCCTTGAAACCCCGTCCGATCTGATCGAACGCGGCGCCGAAATCCTGATCCGTGGGGGCGTGCGATGAGCAACCCCTTCGAACGGCATGGCATCGGCCATCTCTCCGCCTCGTCCCTCAATCTCTGGGCGGCGGAACCCGCGCTCTGGATCATGGAACGCCTGCTCGGGCGGCGATCGCCCTCCGGAATTCCCGCCGCACGCGGCAAAGCGGTCGAGGCCGGCGTCAATATCGGGTTGCACGATCCGGCGCTTCCGGTTGAGGCCTGCATCGCGGAAGCGGAAAGCGCCTTCGACCGCGAGACGGCGCTCAATCCCGATCCGCGCCGCGATGATGAACGCAAGAAACTGCCAGGCTATGTGCGCGGTGCGCTCGCCGAGCTTCGGCAATACGGTCTGCCCGATGCCGACGGCTATCAAGGCAAGATTGAAATCCGCCTGGACGATATCGCCGTTCCGGTGATCGGCTTCGTCGATTGGCGCTTCTCGGCCCATGGCCTGATCGTCGATCTCAAGACCACCGAACGATTGCCATCCGCGATCGGCGCAAGCCACGGCCGGCAAGGCGCGGTCTATGCCACCGCCCACGGCAATTTCGGGATGCGCTTCGCCTACGCCAAGCCCGCTCCGGCCAAGGGCGATGGGCGGCAGGTCCAGGTTCTCGAAATGTCAGGCGATGACGTGCGTGCCCATCTGGCGGCGCTTCGGCTGATCGCCCTATCGCTCAGGCGGTTCCTCGCCCTCTCCCATGACGCCCGCGAGCTCGCGGGTCTCATCGTCCCGGACTTCGACAGTTTTTACTGGTCGGACCCATCCGTTCGCGCGGCTGGCCGGGACGTCTTCGGGTTCTGAACCCTCAACCGCTCAAGGCTCAACGCTCAAGGAGACGAACAATGGCACTCAATATCGGCGCTTCCGGCATCATCCGCCCTTACGTCAAATACAACGCCAAATCGGACAAGTGGTTTATCCGCGCGGAAGGCGGCGGCGATCTGGAAATCGCCCGCCCCACCTTCCTGCTCGATCTCGCCAACATCCGCACCGGCTGGCTGCGCTTTCAGGAAGGCCAGGCGCCGGAACGGCTGATCGATCCTGCGCTGGATAAGGTCGCGCCCACTCCCGGCGAGGGCTTCAAGCGCGGCTTCGTCGTGATGGCATTTTCTCCGAAGTTCTTCGGCGGCGCCGTCGAAATGGCCTCGGCTTCGATCCACGTCTCGAATGCGATCCGCGATGTCTATGCGGTGTTCGAGGAACAGTCCGGGCGCACCGAAAACCGCGGCAAGGTGCCGGTGATCGCCTGCACCGGCGCAGACGCCATGAAAGACAAATACGGGACCAACTACCGGCCGAAGCTCGAACTGACGAAGTGGGTCGATCGTCCGGCGGAATTCCCGGACGCCTCGGCTGTCGAAGAGAGCGAGGTCTGGAAAGGCAACGCCGCAGCAGCGTCGAAGCCCGCGTCCGTCGCCCATGTACCGCCGCCCGCCGCGAAGCCTACGCCGCAGCCGGTTTACGAAACCGACTTCTGACCTTCCGGCGCTCCCGGCTCGCCGGGAGCGCCGCCTTTTCTTCCATCCGCCCTGATCCCTTCAACGCGCCGGAGCGCGAATGACGACGCACGCGCCAGAATCCGAGCCCGATCGCACCGCGATGCTCCGCCATGTCGAACTGGTGTTCGGCGGCGGCTTCGATGGCGCGCTCGATGGGCTCGTCGAACTGGCGTGGACCGATCCGACGACCGGCTCGCTTCGCAACGCGCAGATGTTCGGCACCGATCAGCTCAAAGAATTGGTCGAGCGCGCCGCTGAATTGAACCGCACCGAGCGCTGCAACGTCTATGTCGGCGCCGCGCTCCGCAAACCCGGCACCGCGCTGGCGAAGCGCACGGCTGATTCCGATTTCCATTCCGCGCCCTTTGCCTGGGCCGATATCGATGATGATTGCGTCGAAGCGGCCATCAAAGCGGCGAAGGCGGCAGGTGTTCCGGCGACCATGACCGTTGTCACCGGTCGCCATCCCCATATGCGCGCGCAATTCTGGTGGCGGCTTGTGGACGCCGAGCGGGACGGCGCTGCGATCAAGGCGTTGTGCTCCGGCATTGGCCTGGCGCTCGGCGGCGACAGCACCGTCTCGAACCCCGGTCGCGTGCTCCGGCTCGGCGGATCGATTGCCTGGCCGCTCAAGCCGGGCCGCGTTGTCGAAGCTACCGAAGTCCATATCCCCGAAGATGATCGCCCGCCGGCCTATTGGGCGTCGGCGCTCGCGCAAGCCTTCGCTGCGCCGGCTCCTCTCCTCCAAGCTGCTCCGAAATCAGCGGAGCAATCTGCTCCGCCGAATGCGCCTTCGTCGGCTGCATCGAAACCACTCGATCTGCCGATCGGCAGCCTGTCGGTCGAGGCGACGCTGGCCGCGATCCAGCGCAACGATCACTGGCACCAGAACGCCGTTCGGCTCGTCGGCAATTGGGTAGCGCGCGGATTGTCAAATGCCGAGATCCTGTCCTTTGCGCCCGCCTTGACGATCGGCAGCGCTGCGGACGGGCGAAGCTACACGGTCGATCAGACGCGCCTTCAACTCAACTCGATGATCACGGGCGCGCGGCGCAAGTGGAACCTGCCGAACCCGGTCGTGACAATCGACGACAAGCTTCCGCCGCCTCCGCTCGTGATCGAATGGGAGGACGGCACCAGCGCCGCCATGATCCCGCGCCGCCGCTGGCTCGTCGGCTCATTCGCGATCCGCGGCCATCTGACTGTCCTCGTGGCGCCGCCCGGTGCGGGCAAGTCCACGCTCGGCATTGCACTGGCGGTCGCCGGCGTCACAGGCCGCGGCGAGATCGTCGGCGAAACCGTTCACGAGACAATCAAGGCATGGGTCTGGAACAACGAGGACGACCGCAACGAATTGCGTCGCCGCCTCGCGGCGATCATGCAGCAATGGAACGTCGCGCCCGCCGATCTGCGCGGCAAGCTCGGTCTCAACTCCGGCTCTGAGCGCCCGCTCGTCATCGCCAAGGCGACGAAGGACGGCGCGGTGGTGCGCCTGCCGGATATCGAAGCCGTCATCGAGCGCGTTCAGGCCGAAGGCATCGGCCTGCTGATCGTCGATCCCTTCGTCGAGACCCACGAGGTCGATGAAAACAACAACGCCCAGATCAAAGCCGTCGCCGCCATGTGGCGCGAAGTCGCCCGGCGCGGCGATTGCGCGGTCGTCATCGTCCACCACACCGGCAAGCCGCCGTCGGCGTCGCCCGATGCCTGGACGGGCTCGCTATCGGCCTCGCGCGGTGCGTCGTCGCTCGGCGGTGTCGCGCGGATCATGCGCACGCTATTCGCCATGTCGCAGAGCGACGCCGACAAGTTCGGCCTCGATGCGGACGAGCGCCGTCTTTGGGTGCGGCTCGATGATGCGAAAGCGAACCTGTCGCTCGCCTCCGGCTCAGCCCGCTGGTTCAAGCGCGTCTCGATCATCATCGCCAATGGCGAGGAAGTCGGCGCGCTGGTGCCCGGTGATCCGAATGAGCGCGCCCCACAACAGGACCGCTCAACCGAAATCGAAAGCGCGCTGTTCGAAGCGATCCGAACCGCCTGGAACGGAGGCTCGCCGCTCTCCGAACAACCCCGGGCGAAGGATCGCTATGCGCCGGGGATCGTCGGCAAGGCACTGCGCATCGCGTCTGAAACCGTTGCGGATGTGCTGGCCCGCCTGATGGGCGGCGGTGCGATCGAACGGACGCTCTTCGACGCCAAAACCAAAACCTACGGCCTGCGGATCGTCCCTTTGGACGAGCGCGATATGCGCGTCCTGCCAGCGCCGAAATCATGAACCTGCGGAGGCGTTCGAATGACCGCAAATTGTCGGCGGAGACGCGGCGGAGACATCCGCCAAGCGCTTGATTTCATTGGAGGCGGAAACGTTGCGGAGACGCGGAAACGTCTCGCTAACCCGTTGATTTCAAAGCGGAGACGGAAACGGAGACAGGTCAGTATCCCCTTCGGGGATACCGCGCGGGCGCGCACGCGAGGGCGTGCCGCGCCGCGCTTCCGCCGGAGGGCGCTGGCATGACCGCTGCCCTGAACCCGATGCCATCAGCCGATCTGGCGAAGGCTTCGCTCGATCGCCTCGATGCGGTCGCCTCGGCCATGGAACGCAAATGGGGAATTGATCGCCTCCCGAAGCTTGTCGATGCGCCCCTCGCCGTTCGGTTTCGACGCCAAGCCGAACGTCTCGACGAGGCGATCCGTTCGGATGTTTCGGCCGCGATCTCGGCCCAGGCCGAAGCCATGCTGCGGGCGTGGAATGCGCTCGACGCCGCCGCGATCACCGGAGGCTGGAAACCGCTCGCGCCGACGATCTGGGAAGCCGTGCTGCCCGAGACCGGCGAGGTCGTCGCCATCGTGCGCGATTCCGACGAGGCCTTCGCGCTGGCGAAGGAGCGCAAGGGCGTGGTCTGGACGCTCGCCGAAGTGGCAATTGCGATCGAAGCCTTCGGCGACACGGTGCGCGCCACCAAAGAGGCCTTCCACGGCGCCGAAGTCACCGCGGTTCGGCCCGCAGGCGCAACCGCCAAACTTGCGATCGGCTCTGCCGCGCCTGTCGTGGCCACAGAACGCGAGACGAAGCCCGCCCGCAAACTGCCTGCCCGCAATCGCCGAAGCCGTTCTGTCGGCTTCGCTGGGCTTTACGCGCCGTTGCTCGATCCCCGCCCCGAAATCCCGTCCACCAAGCCCCAATCCTCGAAATCAGATTTCGATTGGGAACGCGGCGACGACATCCCGTTCTAGCTCAGGAGGAACCCATGCTTGCCCTCGCCTTTGAAAACCCTGCCATCCCGCCGGCGCCCGCCGTGACGCCGCCGCCGTCGCGAACGATCCTCGCGCTCGATCTTGGAACGCGAACCGGATGGGCCGTGCTGCCGCGCTCGGGGCGGATCGCCTCGGGCGTTACCGAATTCCGTCCCGGCCGCTTCGAAGGCGCGGGCATGGCGTTCCTGCGCTTCGAGAAATTCCTCGCCGATCTCAACCGCGACGCTGGCCCGTTCGACGCCGTGGTGTTCGAGGAAGTCCGCGCCCACGCCGGAACGCTTGCCGCGCAGGTCTATGGCGGCTTCCTCGCCCATCTCACTGCGTGGTGCGAGCGCAAGGCCGCGCCCTATCTCGGGGTGCCCGTGGCCACCATCAAGCGCCACGCCACCGGCAAGGGCAACGCGCCGAAGGAGGACGTGATCCGCGCCGTGCGGGCGCAAGGTTTCCTGCCCAAGGACGACAACGAGGCCGATGCGCTGGCGCTTCTCGCCTGGGCCATCGCCAACGAGATCGGAGGCGCACAATGAGCAAGCGCCTGTCTGGACCGCTATCGCCGAACGAGATCGAGGACCGCTTCGAGGAGGCCGCGCGCACCCTGCGCCGCCTGCCTGACGACGGAGCGCGCCAAGGCTACTTCAACGTTTGGCCCGCCATCGTGCGAACGACATGGGAGATAATGGCCATGGAGCGCCAGCCCATGAAGGTCTGGGCGACGCCGCAATCCATCGACCGCATGGACGAATGCTTCGCCTGGCTGTTCTGGCTCGAACCCGACGAGGCGCGCATCGTGTGGCTGCGCGCCGAAGGGATGCGGTGGAAGCCGATCTGCCGAAGGCTGGGCGTGAGCAGGGCGACAGCCTGGCGCTGGTGGGCAACCGCGCTGATCAAGATCAGCCATCGTCTCAAGGCCGACGACAAGCCGCGCACGTCGAAGCCAAGGAAACAGGCGTCATGAACCACGCCTCTTCGCGCGCGCGTAGGGACGACAGACAAGCGCATTCGACGACATGGGGGAGGCTTTCACCTGCGCTGAACAGGCGCGTATTGACGCCAGTTCGTCGAACTTCGAGCGAGACAAATTCAGGGGTTTTCGCGATATTTGTTGGCATGATCGCGAGAGGTGCAGGCAGCAACACCACGATCCCGCGCACCCTCGCATTCGAACGCTTATCCCGACGACAACGCGCATTCGACGCGCGCACGCGGCACGAAACCGCCGATCCCCGCGCATCTTAGGTTCTTCCCGGCCCTCAACGTATGCGGGCGGCGGCAGCGCGCCCCTTTGCTAGCGGCAGGTTCGCGAACCGGGTTCGCACCCCGCCCTTGAGGTTCGCGGGTTCGCACCCCGGTTCGCGCCGGAATGAGATGGACTTTCTATATCAAAACGGATATAAAGCCGCATGAAGCAGGTTTCCTTCCTCGGAGATTCCCTCGACGAGGTGCGGTCATTTCCAGATGAAGCGCGCCGCGACGTGGGTTTCCAGATCGACCGGCTTCAGCGTGGTCTTGATCCAGACGACTGGAAGCCGATGAAGACCGTCGGTCCCGGCGTCCGGGAAATCCGGGTGCGAGAAGCTTCCGGCGCTTACCGGGTGATCTACATCGCCACGCTCGAAGATGCCGTCTACGTCCTTCACGCTTTCCAGAAGAAGACGCAGGCGACATCGAGACGCGACCTTGATCTCGCGACCACGCGGTTCAAGGAACTCATGCGGAGAGATGGACGATGATCGGAGAACGTTTTGAAAGTGTCTGGGATGCGCTGGAAGATTCGCCTGCCGAGGCCGCGAACATGAAGGCACGGTCTGGCTTGATGATCGCGATCCAGGAGGCTGTCGCGGACTGGAAGCTCACACAGGCTGAAGCTGCCAAGCGGCTCGGCGTGACGCAGCCGCGCATGAACGACCTTCTGCGCGGGCGGATCGACAAGTTCAGCCTTGATGCGTTGATGATCCTCGCGACCGGCGCAGGGCTCACCGTCGAGTGGCGCGTCGCGAAGGCCGCAGCCTGATCCAGAACGGACTGCCCAAATCCATCGCCTGGTGAAGCACCGCTTCGCCGGGCTTTTTGTTGCCGGAGACACAATGCTCGCCATCGAGACCCGCCCGATTGCGCGGCTGATCCCCTATGTCCGCAACGCGCGGACGCATTCGGGCGATCAGATTGCGCAGATTGCGGGCTCGATTGCCGAGTTTGGCTTCGTGAACCCGGTGCTGATCGGCTCCGACGATGTGATCATCGCCGGTCATGGCCGGCTACTTGCCGCCGAGAAGCTCGGGCTCGCCGAGGTTCCGGTCATCGTGCTTTCGCATCTTTCGCAATCGCAGCGCCGGGCGCTGGTGATCGCCGACAACCGGATCGCGGAGAATGCGGGCTGGGACGACGCCATGCTCAAGGCCGAAATCGCCGCCTTGCACGAAGACGCCTTCGATCTCGATCTTCTGGGCTTTGCCGAAGAAGAACTCGGCCGGTTGCTCGATGGCCTTGACGCCGATACCGGCGGCGATGCTGCGGCGGGCGGCGAGCAATCGTCCGATGCCTCGACCGAAACACACCGCGCAACCCTTGCCGAGCGCTTCGGCATTCCGCCCTTCTCGGTGCTCGATGCCCGCAAGGGCTGGTGGCAGGACCGCAAGCGCGCCTGGATCGATCTCGGCATTCGCTCCGAACTTGGACGCGGCGAAGGCGCGACCTATGGCGCCGCCGACGGCGTGACCGGGCCCGGTCTCAATCACTATCGCAACCGAAACAACGCCGCGCCCGGCGGCTCACCCCGCCCGCTGGATCGTGGCTGGACCGGCAAGAAGGACAAACCCGCCCATGGCTAAGGGTCTCGCCCGCACTTATCGCCAGGATCTGATGCGGGGCGAGCATGAGGTCGGCGCGACCACCAACGGCGGCGTGCTGATGCCGTCGCATACGTCGGGCGATCCCGGCTTCTATGCGAAGAAGCGGGCTCGCGAGGCCGAGATTGGCCGCGAGCTGACGACGGAAGAATTTCTCGCCGACCACTACGAGGCGTCCGATGCGCCGACCGCCTCCGGCACGTCGATCTTCGATCCGGTCTTGTGCGAAATCGCCTACCGCTGGTTCTGCCCGCAAGGCGGAACCGTGCTCGATCCGTTCGCGGGCGGGTCGGTGCGCGGCATTGTCGCGTCGCGCCTGGGGCGTCGCTATGTCGGGATCGAACTTCGGCCCGAACAGGTCGAGGCGAACTGCGCGCAGATCGCCATCGCCGCCGACCCGTTGCCGGAATGGCGCGTGGGCGACGCGCGCGACCTGGGTGCGATTGCCGCGGATGTCGCGGCGGACCTGATCTTCTCCTGCCCGCCCTATTGGAACCTCGAACGCTATTCCGACGATCCCGCCGATCTCTCCACCATGGACGAGGCCGCGTTCTTCGAGGCGCAGGCCGCGATCATTGCCGCCGCTGTCGCCCGGCTGAAGGACGATCGCTTTGCGGTCTGGGTTGTCGGCGACGTGCGCGATACCCAAGGCTTCTACGTCAACCTGCCCGGCTGCACGGTCGATGCTTTCGAGGCGGCGGGCGCGCGTTTCTACAACGAGGCGATCCTCGTGACGGCTGTCGGGTCGCTGCCGATCCGCACCGGCCGGCAATTCACCGCCGCGCGCAAACTCGGGCGCACGCATCAAAGCGTGCTGGTATTCGTGAAGGGCGATCCCCGGCGCGCGACGCAAGCCTGCGGTGACGTCGAGTTCGGCGAGATCGAGGACGCGCTGTCATGACGCCGCCTATCGTTCGCGAGCATGGCGGTGTCTGGGTCGTCCGCGACGATCTCTTTCCAGGCGGCACGAAGGCGCGGTTCATGCCGGTGCTGTTCGAAGGCACCGAGGAAGCCGTCTACGCCAGCCCGGCTGAGGGCGGCGCGCAGACCGCGCTCGCGACCGTCGCAAAGGATCTCGGCAAGCGCGCGACGATCTTTGTCGCAGCCCGGGCGAAGCTCCATCCGCGAACGCTGGAAGCGGCAAGGCTCGGCGCGAAGGTAGTGCCGGTTCGGCCCGGCTATCTCTCGGTCGTGCAAGCCCGCGCGAAAGAACATGCAAAAGCGAACGGCGCACAGCTGGTGCCGTTCGGCGTCGATCTGCCCGAGGCCATCACGCGCCTTGCGGACGCCGCGCTCGCGACCGGACTTGATCCCGATGAAGTCTGGTGCGCGGCTGGCTCCGGCGTGCTTGCCCGGGCGCTAGCGCAGGCGTGGCCTCGTGCCCGCCGCCATGTCGTTCAGGTCGGACGCGAACTTGCGCGCGAGGACGTGGCGAACGCCACGATCCACGTCTATCCGCGCCCATTCTCCGATGTCGCGATGACGGCGCCTCCGTTCCCCTCGGATCCACACTACGACGCGAAGGCTTGGGAGACGATGACGGCCCGGAAGGGTCCGGGCCGCGTCGTGTTCTGGAATGTCGCTGGGCCTGCTCGGCCCTGATCATGCCACCATGCGGCGCGCCTCAATGGCGATGATCGCCAGATCGCGATAGCGCGCCATGGCCTTCGGGCTCGTTGAAACCGGATTGATCTCGATAGCCTTGAGGCCTTCGACATCGCCCGCCTCGGCAAGCGCTACCAGCTTGGCGAGCTTGGCGCGAAACCGCGCGTGGGTCGGCTTTGAGAAGTCCGGCGCTGCCGGAAGCGCGCCCGCCTGCGCCTGCTCGATGATCGCCTTGCGCTTGCCCGGCTTCGGGCTGGTCGGTGAGGTTGCCTGCTCGGACTCCGTGATCTGGATCGGCGGCTGGCCATCGGTGTCGGTCGCCATTGCCCGCCAGCCGAACCGGCCATCGGGCGTCTTGAACACTTCGAACTCGCCGGGCTTCAGCCCGGTGCGCTGCGCGCCCCGCTGGGCGTTGAACTTCTTGTCGTAGGTCGTGGCTTCCGTGGTCATGGTCGTGCTCCTTCAGATTGGGGTTCAGTTCGAAGTGACAAGCGCCGAGCGGCCTTCGGCGGTGACGCCGTAGATCAGCGGCAGGCGCTTGCCGAACGGGGTCGGGTTCTCGGCGACGAGGCGCATCGCCTCGATCCGCGCATCTTCAAGGGTCGGCGCGCTCGCCCGGGCGTAGCGCCCGGTTCCGAGGAACAGGGCAACGTCGAAGCGAACGGCTTGGGCGAGAACCGCAGCGTTGGCGGCGTCGGCGGGATGAACTTTGCGGCGGCTTTTCATGAGCGATCTCCGTGGGTTAGGACGGGTCGCAGACAGCCTCGACACAAAAATCGGAGCAACTCCTAAGTCGCTCTAATCGCTCATTATTTTCGATTGGGAGCGCAGCCCATGGGTCTGTCGCGGAGGGCCTATGCGCGCCATCGCGGCGTCTCCGACATGGCGGTTCGAAAGGCCATCGCCTCGGGCCGGATCACTGTTGAGGACGACGGCACGATCGACGCGCAAAAGGCGGATCGTGCCTGGGGATCGAGCTCCGATCCCGCGCAGGTTCGCCCCGTCTTGAAATCGCCGCCGCCACCGCGCGGCACGCCGCGTCCGGTGCCGTTGGCGGCCGTCGAAGCCGTCCGTGAAACCTTGCGCGAAAGCGGCGAGCCCGCGCCCGCCGCCGGCAACATGACCTTCGTCCAGGCGCGCACCGCCAACGAGGTGATCAAAGCGCAGGAGCGCCGCATCCGCCTCGGCAAGCTCAAGGGCGATCTCGTCGATCGCTCGCGCGCGGTCTCAACGGTCTTTGCGTTGGCCAGGCGCGAACGCGACGCCTGGGTGCAATGGCCGGCGCGAGCCGCCGCCTTGATCGCCGCCGAACTGCAAATCGATCCTCACCGCTGCGAGCAGGTTCTCGAAGCCCATGTCCGACGCCATCTCGAAGAACTCAGCCAAATCGGCATCGAGCTTCGATGAGGGCTTCGACGGGCGCGCGGAGATCATCACCGCCTGGAGCCGTGGCCTTGCGCCCGATCCGGCTTTGACGGTTTCGGCGTGGGCGGATCGTTATCGCTTTCTGTCCTCGCGCGCCTCGTCCGAGGCGGGCCGCTATCGAACCGACCGGACGCCCTATATGCGCGGCGTCATGGATGCGCTCTCGCCCGGCAGTTCGGCCCGGCGGATCGTGTTCATGAAAGCGGCGCAGGTCGGCGCGACCGAGGCCGGCAACAACTGGATCGGCTATTGCATCCATCAGGCGCCGGGACCGTTCCTCGGCGTCCAGCCGACGACCGATCTCGCCAAGCGCCTGTCACAACAGCGCATCGAGCCGCTGATCGATGAAAGCCCGGAACTTCGGGCGCTGATCCTGCCGTCGCGCTCGCGCGATAGCGGCAATACGGTGCTCGCCAAGAAATTCGCTGGCGGGCAGCTCGTGCTGACCGGCGCCAATTCCGCCGTCGGTCTGCGGTCGATGCCCGCACGTTACGTCTTCCTCGACGAGGTGGACGCTTATGAGGGCGATGTGGATGGCGAAGGCGATCCAGTCGCGCTCGCCATCGCCCGCACGCGCACCTTCGGCCACCGCGCCAAGGTGTTTCTGGTTTCGACGCCTACGATCAAGGGCCTGTCGCGGATCGAACGCGAATTCGAAGCGAGCGATCAGCGCCGATTCTTTGTGCCGTGCCCGCATTGCGGTCTGGTGCAGTGGCTCAAGTTCGCGCGTCTGAAGTGGACCAGCGGCGAACCGACGACCGCCGCCTATCATTGCGAGGGATGCGATCGGCCGATCGCGGAACACCACAAAACGGCGATGCTATCGGCTGGCGAATGGCGCGCCACGGCGACGCCGGCCGATCCGCATTGCGTGGGCTTCCATATCTCCGGGCTCTATTCGCCGGTCGGCTGGCTCGGCTGGGCCGATATCGCCCGCGAATGGGAAGCGGCTCAGGGCGATGATGCGGCACTCAAGGCCGCGAAGAACACGCTGCTTGGTGAGACGTGGCAGGAGCGCGGCGAAGCGCCGGATTGGCAGCGACTTTACGAGCGGCGGGAAGATTTCGCGCCGCTGGTTCCGGGCTGCGGCCTGATCCTGACAGCCGGCGCTGACGTTCAGCACGACCGGATCGAAGTCGATATCTGGGCGTGGGGCCGAAGGCTCACCAGCGCGCTCGTCGACCATGTCGTGCTCGAAGGCGACACGTCCCGCGAGGAGGTCTGGGGAAAGCTCACCGCTTTGCTCGGCCAGACCTGGCGCCATGAGAACGGCGCACGGATGCGGATCGCGCGGCTTGCCATCGACTCGGGCGATGGGCGCAACACCGCCGCCGTCTATAGCTGGGTGCGGCGCGTCGGCGTCGGTCAGGCGCTTGCGATCAAGGGTGTCGATGGCTTCGACCGGTCAACCCCGGTCGATGGCCCGACCTATGTCGATGTCAACGAGCACGGCCGCACGATCCGGCGCGGCGTGAAGCTCTGGAAGGTCTCTGTCGCCGTCTTCAAATCGGAGACCTATCGCTTCCTGCGGCTTGACCGCCCTACCGATGAAGAACTCGCCGCAGACACGCCGTTTCCCGACGGCTTCGTGCATCTGCCGAAAAGCGTGACCGCCGAATGGGTGAAGCAGCTTGTCGCCGAACAGCTGGTGACGGTGCGTGACCGGCGCGGCTTTTCCAAACTCGAATGGCGGCAGATGCGCGAGCGCAACGAGGCGCTGGATTGCCGGGTCTATGCCCGCGCCGCCGCGTGGCTGCTCGGGATCGACCGGTTCGACGACGCCAAGTTCGAAGCGCTCGAAGAAGAGCTTCGGGTCGCAGCCGAGGACGAAGCGCGGCCCGTCGATCAGCGCGGCCTCACGCCCACGACCGCGCCCGTGCGCCGCTCCGACTGGCTCGGGCGGCGCGACAAATGGTTCTAACCTATCGCGGGATTTCCGATGCCCTGGACGCAGACCGAACTCGATGCGCTGAAGCGTGCCTTCGCGGGCGGAACGTTGCGCGTCACCTATGACGGCAAGACTGTCGAATATGGCTCGGCGGACGATCTCCTGAAGCGCATCCGCACCATCGAGACAGAGATCGCCGCCACCTCCGGCAATCCGCGCCCCATCGCGGGATTCGCAAGCTTCGGCCGCGGTGATCGCTGATGGCCGCGAACTGGATCGATCGCGCCCTCGCCAGCGTAGCACCTGGCGCCGCCCGCAAGCGGCTTCTGGAACGCCAGGCATTCGAGAAGCTGGCGCGCGCTTATGATGGCGCAGCGGTCGGACGGCGCACCGATGGCTGGCGATCGTCGTCCAGTTCTGCCGATGGCGAGATCGCTTCCGGCGCGTCGCGGTTGCGCGACCGCATGCGAGATCTGACACGCAACAATCCGCACGCCGCGAAAGCCGTTGCAGTGCTGGTGAACAACATCGTCGGCGCCGGGATCAGGCCGCGCGCGGCGACCGGAACGGATGCGCTCGACAACAGGATTAATGAAACCTGGGAAGCCTGGGCAGCGCGATCGGACGCTGATGGTCTCGCCGATTTTCACGGGCTCACAACGCTCGCCGTCCGCGAGATGATCGAAGGTGGCGATGTGTTCCTTCGCCGTCGTATCCGCCGCACTGAAGACAAGCTGCCCGTGCCCTTGCAGCTTCAGCTGCTCGAAGCCGATCACCTCGACGATACCAAGATTGGCGCGCTTCCCGACGGCGGGCGGATTGTGCGCGGCATCGAATATGACGCCATCGGCCGACGCCGCGCCTATTGGCTGTTTCCCGATCACCCCGGCGACACCAGCGTGCCGCTGTCGCGCAGCCTTACCTCGGCGCGCGTCCCTTCGGATGGCATCGCCCACCTCTTCGAGCGCCAGCGCGTGCAAAGCCGCGGCGTTCCCTGGGGCGCGCCGGCCATGCGGGCGATGCGCGATCTCGATGATTGGACCAATGCCGAGCTTGTCCGCAAGAAAACCGAGGCCTGCCTTGTCGGCGTGGTGCTCGGAGCGGATGAAGCCGATCAGGGGGTCGCGCCAACCGTCGTCGATGCCGAAGGCAAGACCATCGAGCAGTTCGAGCCCGGACTGATCGCCTATGCGCGCGGCGGCAAGGACATCAAGTTCAACCAGCCGGCCTCCACGGCTGGCGTCTCGGAATGGCTACGGGCGCAGCTTCACATCATCGCCGCCGGATACCGCGTGCCTTACGAGCTGCTCACCGGCGATCTGTCTCAGGTCAACTATTCGAGCCTGCGTGGCGGTCTCGTCGAATTCCGGCGCATGGTCGATGCCTTGCAATGGCAATTGGTGATCCCGGGCTTTTGCGAACCGGTCTGGCGCTGGTTCACCGAGGCGGCTTGGGTTGCTGGCCTGATCCCGAACCCGGTGGTCAAGGTCGAATGGCAACCGCCACGCTTCGATGCCGTCGATCCCCTGAAGGACGCGCAGGCCGATCTTCTGATGCTGCGCTCGGGCACCATGACTCTCGCCCAGGCCATCGCCCGGCAGGGCTACGATCCCGCCTCACAGCTGGGCGAAATCGCGGAAATGAATGCGCTGCTCGATCGGCTGAAGATCGTGCTCGATAGCGATCCGCGCATGATGACCAAGGCCGGAACGGCGCAGCCCGATCCGAACGACCCGACCAGCGATTCTGCGGACAACGAGCAGCCGGGCAAACCAAAGCCCAAGCCCGGCGCCAAAATCGGCAAGTAATCTACTTCGAGGACACCATGAAACCTGCTCAACCGCCTTCGCGCGGCGCGCCGCCTATGGCGAACGCGCTGCCGATGCAGACCCGGCTTGCGCCGGTCGCCTCCATCGAAGCCGAGACCCGAATCGTCGAAGTCGTCTGGACCACCGGAGCGTCCGTGCGCCGCCGTCGCTGGACCGGCTTTGATACCGCGATCGATTACGAGGAAATCCTCGTGGTCTCGCGCGATGCCGTCGATCTCTCGCGCCTTGATGCCGGCGCGCCGGTGCTCGACAGCCATTCGCAATGGACGACGCGCGCGATTGTCGGCGTCGTCGAACGCGCCTGGATCGACAAGGGCGAAGGCCGCGCAAGCTTGCGCTTCCCGAAGCCTGGCGTCGATGAAGCCGCCGATCGCCTGTTCGCGCTCGTGACTGACGGGATCGTCCGCAACATCTCGGTCGGCTACCGCATCGACAAGGTGCGCGTCGAACGGCCCGAACATGTTGGCGAACCTGAACGCTGGTTCGTCGAACGCTGGACGCCTCACGAACTGTCCTTCGTGGCTGTCGGCGCCGATCCCGGCGCGCAAGTCCGCGCGGCGGACGAGGCGCCGACCTTTCCCTTTGAACTCGTCACTTCCCACACCCGAACGATGGAGACTGCCGCCATGGACGAACCTGTCCAGACTCGTGATGCCGCGCCGGAAGCTGCGCCCGCGCCCACCGCGAATGAACGCACCAATCCCGCGCCGCTCGATCAGGTGCCTGTCGCACCGAACGCCGATCAGGTTCGCGCTGAAGAGCGTGAGCGTGTGGCGGCGATCTTTGGCCTGGCCGACCGCTTCCGCCTCGAGCGTGCCTTTGCCGATGATCTCGTCACGCGCGGCGTCGCCATCGAGGAAGCCCGTCGCGTCATTCTCGACAAGCTCGCCGAACGCGATGAGCGCGGCGTCGGCCACACCGCCGTCTCCTTCCCGGCAGGTGGGCTCGATGCAACCGTCACCCGACGCGAAGCCATCACCGAAGCGATTGCCCATCGGCTTGCGCCCTCAGCAAATGCCCTGCCTGATCGCGCCCGGGAATTTCGCGGCATGTCGCTGGTCGAGATCGCACGCGAAACCCTGCAACAGGTTGGCGTCCGCACCCGCGGCATGACCGCGAACGAGGTGGTGCAGCTCGCGCTCCGCAATGCCGGGCCGCATGGCACCAGCGATTTCCCGCTGATCCTCGCCAATGTCGCGGGCAAGCGGCTGCGGCAAGCTTACACGACCGCGCCCCGCACCTTCGAACGCTGGACGCGCGGCATCACCACGACCGACTTCAAACCGCTGTTCCCGGCCCAGATCGGCAACTTTCCCGGCCTGCTGCCGGTCATGGAAGGCGCCGAGTTCAGCTATGGCACGATCGCGGAAAGCCGGGAAACCTATCGCCTCGCCACCTTCGGCCGCATCGTCGCGCTCACCCGGCAGGCCATCGTCAATGACGATCTGCGCGCCTTCGACCGGGCGCTCGGCACGGCGGGCATGAAGGCCTCCGACCTTGAAAGCGGCCTCGTCTACAACGAGATTCTCGCAAACCCGCTTCTGGCCGATGGCGTCACCCTGTTCTCGGCGGCAGCGGGCCGCGCCAACCAGGGCACGGCGGCGGCAATCACCGAGACCTCGCTCACGCAGGCGATCGAACTAATGACGCAGCAGCGCGAGATGACGCCTGCTGGCGTCACCGGCGATCAGATCATCAACAACTACCCGCGCTATATTCTGGTGGCGCCGGGCACGCGCGCGATCGAGGCGCGCAAGATCATCGCCCAAACGACGCCTGCCCAAGCGTCTCAGGTCAACCCCTACGCCAACGCCTTCGACGTGATCGAAGAGCCGCGCCTCTTCAACACGGCGGGTGCGCAGCGCTGGTGGCTGGCGGCTGATCCCGCGACCATCGACACGATCGAATACTGCCGCCTCGAAGGCCAGTCCGAGCCCTTCCTCGATCAGCGCGTCGGGTTCGAGGTCGATGGCGTCGAATTCAAGATCAGGCACGACTTCGCCGCCAAGGCGATCGACTTCCGCGGCCTGTTCTACAACGCCGGCGTCTGACGGCGGCGCGACCCTAACCCGAACTCAAGGAGACCTATCCCATGCGGAACTTCATCATGCGGGGCAAAACACTGGTGGTGCCCGCACCCTATGCCCTCACGTCCGGCCAGGGCGCGAAAGTCGGCCAGATGTTCGGCGTCGCCACCAACGATGCCGCGCTGTCCGCCGATGTCGCGCTCGACCTTACCGGCGTGTTCGAACTGACCAAGATCGGCTCGCAGGCCTGGACGGTCGGCGCGCTCGTCTATTGGGACGACACCAACAAGCGCTGCACGACGGTTGCCACCGCCAACCTTCTGATCGGCGTCGCGGCGGCGGCGGTCGCAGGCGGCGCGGGCAATACCACCGGCCGGGTTCGGCTGAATGCCTCCTTCCGGGCGAACGATCCGTGATCGGCGCTTTCGCTTCGGCCATCGATGCGCTCTTCGCCGATCCCAATATCGGCGAAGACGCGCTGTGGAAGGCGGGTGGCGTCGGCGCTGGCGTCGCTGTCCGCATCATCCGCAAGTCGCCCGACCGCATGGCGGAATTTGGGGAAAGCCGCGCAGTTCTGCCGACAATCGGCATCGATATCCGCCGCTCGCAGGCCGCAACGATCACTGAGGGCGATCTGATCCTGATCGGCACCGAGACTTACCGGATCATCGGCGAACCGATGGGCGATGCGCTCGGGCTCGTTTCGGCCTGCGAGGCTGTAAAGCTCTAGTGCTACTGAATACGGAAGTAAGTTCGGCTCCCGATTGGTTCACCGTTCTTCTCGAACCGACCGGACGACCATCGTTCGGGACGCTCCATGAATACCTCCCAGACCATCAGCCCAAAGCAACGGGCCGATGCGCCGTAGTCTCGGCGCGCGGCCTTCTCGTATATCGGCTGATAGACCGTGCCGCCCCAGTTCGATCCCGGCATCCACCCGGCTGTCTGAATTTCTGTGCCTTCGATCATGCCATTCAGTTCAGACTTGATCGCCGCAATTTCATCGACAGTCATCCGAGACATAAATGCCTTGAATTCGCTCTCATAAGGGACGCGCGCGATCGTTTTCCCGGACATCAAATCAATGAGCACGATACGCCTCCCTTATTGAGCCAAGATTTCTTCTTGAGTGACACGCGAACGGAGCATCACCCCGATGTTCATGCGCTGCTGGCCTGGATTGAGATGATCGTACCGCTTCTCGATGCCATGCTGGCGGGCAACTTGGTAAAGGCGCTCAAGGTCGAGCTTGCCATCAGGCGCCTTCACCTGCTGATCGAGCCAAATATTGAAGGGACTCTTAGCTGTCCGTTCGAGCCAAGCCTGCCTCTGTTCGGGTGTGATTTTCATCGTCCGGTCGCGGCTTTGGTCCTGCGGCTGATACCGTGCACCACTAGAGAACAGGCTTTCCCGTGTGATGCGAAGCCCAGGTCGATCAATCTCGTAGCCGACCGCCTCCATGATTTGACGGACCATGTGCCCGATCATCTGCTTGATGCGATCTTGGGCGATGTCAGGACCGAACTCTGCGACCAGCCCTGGCGCTAAGGGTTCAACAGCTGCCCGTTCTAGGAAGCTCGCGGTCTCCATTCGGATCACGTTGTCGGCCCGAATGAGGAACTTCCAAACGCTCGCGCCGAGTTCGGTTTCGAACAGGTCACGGAAATTCTGGGGATCATACTTGACGTCAATGTTTGGTAGGTGCGCCTTCATCATGCCCTCCTATTGAAACAGATGTTATATATGCGTCTATTATGGATACCTGTCAATAGTGCGCCTATGAAATTCACCATCCAGCGTCCCGATCTCGGCAAAGCCCTTGCTGAGACCGAGAAAGATATCGAACGCGCCGTCACGTCGGGGATGCGCGACGCTGCCGATGGCCTGAAGCAGGATCTCCGCGAAGATGTCATCGCGGCGGGCTTGGGTAGAAGGCTGTCTCGGACATGGCGGGGAAAGACTTTCCCCGAGGTGGGCGAGAGTGCCGAGGCCGCTGCCTATGTCTGGTCGCGGGCGCCAAAGATCGTCGATGCCTTTGACCGTGGCGTGGTGATCCGCTCGGCGCGCGGTCTGTTCCTGGCGATCCCGACCGCCGCCGCCGGCAAGAGCGGACGGAGTGCTGCGGGCTCGCGCGAAAAGATCACGCCGGAAGGCTGGCGGCGGCGAACCGGCCTGAAGCTGCGGTTCGTTTATCGCCGTGGCCGTCCCTCGCTGTTGGTCGCAGATGACGCCCGGATCAACACGCGCGGGCTTGGCCAGCCCAATCGCCGCAAGACCGGACAGGCCAGTGTCATCGTGTTCATTCTGGTTCCACAGGTCGCCCTGAAAAAACGGCTCGATGTCGAGAGCGCCGCCAAGCGGCAAGCCGCGCGCGTGCCCTCACTCATCGCGGGCTACTTTCCGCGATCCTGATCAGGGTCTGATCTTCGCGATATAGGTTACACCTGGCAAATTCTCGAAATGCGCATCACAGGTCAAAAGGTCTGCACCGTGCTCCAGCGCAGTGGCGTAGACTATTGCATCGGCGGTCGCGAGCTTGTGCTTGCCACAAATTTCCGCCGCCGAAAGCGCAATTTTCGTGTCGAGCGGCGCGAGAATGCACATTTGGGTATAGGCGATCACCTGATCGGCCTTGTCCTCGCCAACCTCGCGGGCAAGCCACTTTGCAAGTTCGAGCTGGATGATCGTCGGGACGAGCCAGTCCTCACGCGCCGGGATTTCCGACGCAACCGCCTTGCCCGTTGGGGATGCGATCAGCCACTCGATCCAGGCGGACGTATCGACGAGACGCATCAGAACCTGTCTTTGCGGTCGCGATAGTTTTCAGGGTTAGCGCCCTTGGCGATACCCGCGAGATCCGCCAGTTCAGGAACAGGAACGAGCAGAACGCCCGTTCCCTTGGGAATGAAAGCGAACTCTTGGCCAGCCTTCCACTGCCGGGCAGCGCGAACGGCCTTGGGGATCGAAATCTGGAACTTTGCTGAGAGCGTTGCTGTATCGGACATGGGCTTACCCACCTTTTATCGATCGCAATTTGGTAAGAAATTAGCATGGAACCTGCTCAGCAGGAAGGCCAATCGGGTGGCGTCATGGCTTCGAAACGCGAAACCGTCCTCGGCGCGGTGAAGGCGCTTGTCGCCGCGGCCCTGCCGGGCGCGGAAGTGAAGCGCAATCTGGCCAAAGCCGAACGCATTCCGCCCGGCGGGCTGGTCGTGATGCGCGACGGCGAGCCGGGCGAGCCGGAGGTCAGCCTCTCGCCGCTGACCTATCTCTATTCGCACCGTATCCCGCTTGAGATCGCGGCTTACGAGAGCGCCACGCTCACCCGCGAGCAGGTGGTGGACGCGATGCTAGGGGCGATCGGCGCGGCGGTCATGGGGAACCGGACGCTTGGCGGGCTTTGCGACTGGATCGAAGCAGAAGCGCCGGTGACGGACGATATCGAAGCGCTCGGCGCCTTGCCCGGACGCTTTGCCGATCTCGCGATCCTCGCCGTCTACGCGACGACCGATCCGTTGAACTGATCGACGGCCCTTCGACTTCGCTTGGGCCTTTGCAACTGAACCAACAACGACAGGAGTATTCCCATGGCACGCGCACGCGGCGCCAACGCCGTCATGGCTGCGGTGTTTGAAGCGACTTATGGCGTCACGCCCGGCACCGGCTTTCGCAAGCTGCCCTTCGTTTCGGCCAATCTCGGCGAAGAGCAATCCCTGATCGAGAGCGACCTCCTTGGCTATGGCCGCGATCCGCTCACGCCTGCTTATGACGTGGTATCGAACGAGAGCGACATCGTCGTTCCCATGGATCACCGCAACATCGGGTTCTGGCTGAAGGCGCTGTTCGGCAACCCGACGACGGTTGCGACGGTCGCCGCGAAGGGCTCGATCCTGTTCTCGGCGCAGCCCGCCGTGAACGCGACAATCACCATCAACGGCACGGCGTTCACCGCCGTCGCCTCCGGCGCGACCGGCAACCAGTTCAACATCGGCGCGAACCTCGCCGCGACGCTCACCAACATCGTGACAGTGCTTGCCGCCAGCGTCGTTCCTGCCGTTCAACAGGCAACCTATACGCAGACCGGCGGCACGACGCTGGTGATCACCCGCAGCGTGCTCGGCCCGACCGGCAACAGCTTCACGCTGGCGGCATCGACCGCGCCCGCCTCGAACGGCACGGTCTCCGGTGCGACGCTCACCGGCGGGGCGAACGGCCACACCTTCGTCTCCGGCACGCAGACCCTGCCGTCGATGTCGATCGAGGTCGGCCTTCCCGACGTGCCTTTCTTCGGCATGAACTATGGCGCGCGGGCGAATAGTCTGTCCGTCCAGGCACAGCGCTCCGGGCTTCTCTCGGCGAGCGTCAACGTGATTGCTCAAGGCGAGGCGACCGCCACCACCACGGGCGCTGGCACGCCGACTGCGCTCGACGTCGAGCGTTTCAGCCAGTTTCAGGGATCGATCACCCGCAACGGCGCGGTGCTCGGCAACATCGTCTCGGCGGAATTGATGTATTCGAACAACCTCGAAAAGATCGAGGTCATCCGATCCGACGGGCGCATCGCCGATACCGATCCGGGCATCGTCAAATGCTCGGGCAATCTCAATGCGCGGTTTCAGGATACGAGCCTGCTTGATCAGGCCACCGCCCGCACGCCGTGCGAGATCGCCTTCGGCTGGACCATTGACGCCAGCCGGTCGCTGCTCTTTACCGCGCATCGCGTGTTCCTGCCGCGCGGCAACCGGCAAATTCAGGGGCCGGGCGGCATTCAGATGCCGTTCGCTTGGGCTGCCGCGCTCGATCCCGTGCTGAACAAGACCTGCACCGTCGTTCTGACCAATGACGTGGCCTCCTACTGATCTTCCCTTCCCCGCAATCTGCCAAACCCCGAAGGAGCCACCATGCTCAAGCTCGAACCCATGTCCACTGAGCCCTTCTGGCTCGATGTGCTGCCCGGCGTGCGCATCCAGTTCCGCCCTGTCTCGGTCGCCGCAATGCTGATCGCGCGCGGCGCTGCGGGCGAAGCGCTGAAGGTCGGCGGCGAACAGGCGACGATCGAGGCGGGCGCCACCTTCACCCGGGCGCTCGCCCAGACCGGCATCGTCGCCTGGGAGGGCATCGGCGACGCCAAGGGCAAGCCGGTTGATCCCGACAAGGACGCAATCGAGCAGTTGCTCGAACTCTGGCCTGCCTTCGACGCCATCGACCGGCTCTATGTCGGCCCGGCGCTGACGAGGCTTGACGAAAAAAACGTCTGATCGCCCTCAGCCAGTGGCACTTCGACGGCGGCGAAAGCTATTGCGCGGCCTGTCCGAACCGGTGCGCGGGCTGTCCCTATGACGAGCACGAGCCCGAAACTGTCGAAGGATTGCTGGCCTGGGCGGTGATCAAGCGCTCGGCCGGGCAGGTTCGCGCGGTGATGGGCGGCGTCTATGCGCTCGATTTCGGCGCGATCCTGATGCTCGCCCACGCCATGGGCGCGCTGAACCCGCTTCTCGTCGATGTCCTACCCGAGATCGAACCCATCGTCGTCAACGCCTATCGCCGGAACGCTGATCCATCATGAGCGCCACGAATGTCTCCATCCGCCTCGGCGTCGAGGGGAAGGCGGAGATCAGCCAAGCCTTCGAGGAAGTCGGGCAATCCGGGCAAGCGGCCTTCGGCTCGGTCGAAAAGGCGATGGACCGTTCCGGCGCCGCCACCGACCGCGAGGTCGCGCGGCTGAAGCGCCTGGCCGAAGCCGCACGCATGGCCGGCGAAGCCGACGCCTCGCAGAAGCGGTTCAACACTGTTTTGAACGTTGACCGCCCGATCCCGAAATCCGCCCGCGACTCCGCCGGTGTCTTCGAGGAAGCGGCGCGGGAGGCGGAAAGCTTCGCGGCACGGGCGAATGCGCTGCGCGCCGCGATCGACCCTCTCGGCGCGGCGCAGGCCCGCCTCAACCAGGAACTCACCGAATACGCCACGCTCGCCAAACGGGGCGCGATCACCTCGGCTGAACATGCCGCCGCGCAAGGCTTGGCGAAGCAGCGTTTCGATCAGACCGCGCAGGCGATCAAGGGTGTGGGCGGCGCGACCGGTCTCACCCGCAACCAGCTCCTGACGCTGCAATACACGTTCAATGACGTGGTGGCGTCGATGTCGACCGGCATGTCGCCGATGACCATCCTCATGCAGCAGGGCGGTCAGATGACGCAGGCCTTCGGCGGCTTGCGCGCAACGCTGGTCGCGTTCGGTTCCGGGCTTGGTGTCGTCGGCGGCATCGTTGCGGGCGTTGCCGTTGCCGCAGCCGGCCTGACCGCCGCCTGGGTGGCGAACGATATATCGACGCGCGCCGTCACAACCGCCCTGATGGGCATCGGCCGCGCCTCGGGCGCCACTGCCGCGGACCTGGAACGGGTTGCCCATAGCGCGGCTGAAGCCGGCAAGGTCTCGGTCACAGCCGCGCGCGAGATGGAGGTCGCCTTCCTGCGCACCGGCAAGATCGGCGTGGAAGAAATGGGCCGCGCCATCGGCATCGCCCGCAATTTTGCCGTCACGATGGGCGTAGAGACCAAGGCCGGCGCCGAGCAGCTTGCAACCGCGCTGGCCGATCCGGTGCGCGGCGCTGACGACCTGAACGCCCGGCTCGCCTTTCTCGACGACCGAATGCGCCAGTATATCCGCACGCTGGTGGATCAGAACAACCGCACCGAGGCGCAGCGGGTTCTTTTAGATAAGCTCGTGCCCGCGCTGGCCGATGCCGAACAGGCGACCAACGCTTTCGGGCGCGCCTGGAACTATGTCGCCCGCCAGGCCTCGAACGCCTTTGACGCTATCGGCAAGTCAGTCGATCGTGCCGTCGATGGCCGCAACCCGTCGGAGGAACGCGATTTCCTGAAATGGCAGCGCGACCGGCTGCGCGAGAACATCCGCGGCAATGTCGTGCCGCTGATGCTGCCGCAGGTCGAGCGCCGGATCGCCGAGATCGAAGCGCAGCTTGCCGATCAGCAGCAGCGCGCTGCTCGGCTTGCGGCTGAAGCCCGAGCGAACCAGCTTTCGGTTCGCGCCGGTGAGACCGCCCGCGATATCATCCCCGGCGCGCGCGACCTCGAACGCCTGCGCCGTGAACAGGCGACCTTGCGCGCTGCGCTCGATGATCCCCTGTCGCGCTCCAAGCTCAATGATGTCGGCGAGGTCGAAGCTGCCTATGGCCGCGTCACCGCAGAACTCGCGCGCTTCCGACCGGCAGTCGATGCGGCGACGCAGGCCGTCGTCGCGCAGTCCTCCGTGACGGAGGTGTCGATCCGTTCGACGCTGGCGCTGGCGAACGCCTATCAGACAAGCGCCGCGGCGGCCGAGCGCGCGGAGGCCCGCAAGACCGGCCTGATCGATCAGGCGCGCGAAGGCATCGATGCCGAAGCCCGTGCGCGCCAGGCGCTGCGCGAACGCATCGCCGAGCAGGCAGCGCAGGCGGGAAAGCAGGTTGCCGATCTGACGGCGGAGGCGTCCGCCCAGAAGCGCGTCAACGATGCGGTCGCAGCTGGCTCACTCGCCTCGGCCAAGGCCCAACAGGTGATGCAGGTTGAGCAGGCGCTTCGCCCGCTCCTGACGGCCCGGGCGCTGGCCGAGGGCGAAGCGAAGGAAACCCTCACCCGCATCATTGAGCGGATGCGCGAAGCCTATGGTCGGCTCTTCGTCGAACAGGAACGCGCGCAGACCCTATCCGCAAACGAGGATCGCCGCCGAGAGATCGAACTCCTGACGCGGCAGGTTGCGCTGATCAATGCGACCGTCGCGGCGCGCGGCGATGCGCTTGCCGTGATGCGCGCCGAACAGGAGCTTCGCCGCAGAGGCGTCGATCTCGCGAGCGAGGAAGCCCGCGCCTATATCGAGTCTGCCCGACAGATCGAAGGCCTGAACCGGACGCTGCGCGGCCAGGAACAGCTGCGCGATCAGCGCGACGAGATCACTCTGCTGGAACGGCAGGTCGCCCTTGTCGGCGCTTCGGTCGCCAAGCGCTCCGAGGAACTGGCAACCCTTCGCGCGATCCAGCAATTGCGCCAGCGCGGGATAGATGCGGCAAGCCCGGAAGGGCAATCCGCGATCGGCAATGCCCGGCGCATCGACGAACTCAATCGCCAACTTGCCGGTCGCCAAGCGGTCGAAGACCAGAAGGACGAAATCACTCTTCTGCAACGCCAGATCGGGCTGATCGGCCAAAGTGCGTCCGAGCGTTCCGTCATCATCGCCCAGCTGCGCGCCGAGGAAGGCTTGCGCTCGCGCGGGATCGATCTAGCAAGCGAGGAAGGCCGCGCCATCGTCGAGAATGCCGGCAAGATCGAACGGTTGACGCAGGAGCTTCAGCGGCAGGACGCTGCTTATCGCGCGATCGAGTCCGCCGTCGGTTCTGCGCTCGATCGCTTCGCCGACGTGCTCGCTCAAGGCAAACTCGACTGGAAGTCTTGGGCCGATGCGGGACGCCTCGCCCTTCAAGATCTGAACCGCGAGATGATCAAGCTCGCGCTCCTCAATCCGCTGAAGAACCTGCTCTTCGGTTCGAACCTGCCGACCTTTGGTCAAGGCAGCGGCATCCTCGGAAGCATCTTCTCGCGGTTGTTTCACGATGGCGGGCTGGTCGGCCAAGATTCTTTGTCAAGATCTGGCGGCGTCGGCCGCATGGTTCCGCTCCACGTCTTTGCGGGTGCGCCGCGTTTCCATGACGGCGCCTATCTCAAGCCCGACGAGGTGCCGGCGATCTTGCAACGGGGCGAGCGCGTGCTGAATCGAAAGGAGGCGCGCGCCTATGAACGCGGCGATCCGCGATCCAGCGGCGCGGTTGTCAACGTCACGATCCAGACGCCGAACCCGACCGCCTTCGACGCGAGCCGCACGCAGATCGCGGCGGGACTGGCGCGCGCCGTTCGCTCCGGCATGCGAGGGATGTAGATCAGCGCTGGCTACGAAGGCCCTTGATCAGCTTCCAACGGCTCTCGCCGGGAAAGCGACACTCCCAGAAGGTCCAGCCATTCACGTTCGTGTTTGTGACGATCTTCGCCGCATCGGATGGACTCGTGACTGACTTCCCATCCACGACGAGCGCACCGCCTTCGACCTTCGCGTAATACACGCCGCCTTTGTAGTTAGCGCGAAACTCGGTCCCGGCCGGGAAACGAACACCTTTGCATACCCAATCCTGTGCAGAGGCTTCAGAAGCTGCAGGCGCCACGCTTGGCTCTACCCGTGCGTTGCCGAGCTTCAAGATGTCTCTGATGACGTCGTTATAGGACATTGCCTCTGTTTCCCGACGGACGGTCAAAGCCTTGAAGACTTCAAAGTCGATCTCGATGGTGTGCATCCTCGCTCTCCGCGCTAACTGACTATAGCGCTATAGTGCTATTTTGCTCTGAGGATGTCAAGCACCGTCCTGCTCGTGAGGTTTGGAAATGCCGCAGCCGTTTCTCGATATTGCCTTCCCGGGCTCGGTCGGGCGCGGCGCGACGGGCGGGCCGGGGTTTTCGACCCAGATTGTCACGCTCGCCTCGGGCGCCGAGCAGCGAAACGTCAACTGGTCGCAAGCCCGAGGCCGCTGGAACATCTCGACCGGCATCCGCAGTCGCGCCGACATGGCGGCGGTGATCGCGCACTTCCATGTTGTGAAGGGCCGGGCCTATTCGTTCCGCTTCAAGGACTGGAACGATTTCGACGCCGCCGATCAGGCGATGGTGCAGATCACGCCGACCGTCTGGCAGATCGTCAAGCGCTACAACCGCTCAAGCTATGAGCACGTCCGCACGATCACCAAGCCGGTTGCCGGATCGGTCACGGTAAAGATCGCCGGAAGCCCGGTTACGCCTGCCGCAATCGATACGCTGACGGGCCGGATCACCTTTGCCTCCGCGCCGGGATCAGCACCGACCGCCTCGTTCCAGTTCGATGTTCCCGTCCGCTTCGACACCGACAGCCTGCCGGTTCAGGCGAACGCCTGGGACTTGCAGATCGTCAACAACATCGACCTCGTGGAAGTCCTCGAATGAAAACTCTCCCTCCCGCGCTCGCAACCCACGTTGCCGGCGGGCTCACGACGCTGTGCCGCTGCTGGCGGGTAGATCGCCGCGACGGCGTGGTGATGGGCTTTACCGACTTCGATCGCGACCTTGTCTTCGATGCCGTCACCTACAAGGCCGCCTCGGGATTCACCGCGACCGCCATCGAAGGACAACTCGGCCTGGCCGTTTCGAACCTCGACGTTCAGGGCGCGCTGTCGTCCGATGCGCTCACCGAGGACGATCTGCACGGCGGGCGCTACGACGATGCCGCCGTCACGATCTATCTGGTGAACTGGGCGGACGTCGCCCAGCGCGTGGTCCTGCGCGCCGGCAATCTCGGACAGGTCTCGCGCGGCAAGCTTGCCTTCTCCGCCGAATTGCGCGGCCTTGCGGCCAGGCTCGATCAACCGGCAGGCCGCATCTTCCAGCGCTCCTGCGCTTGGGATTTGGGCGACGCGCGCTGCGGGATCGATCTCTTTGCTGCCGGGCGCAATGGCACCGGCACGGTGACGCAGGTTCTGGATAGCTTCGAGTTCCTCGCTTCCGGCCTTTCCGGCGTCGCCTCCGGCGTACTCACGCGCGGCAAGCTGGTCTGGACCTCCGGCGTGAACAACGGCCTCGCAGTCGAGATCAAGGCGCATTCCTCCAGCGCTGGCGTCTCACGGATCGCCATTGCCTTGCCGATGGGCGCACCGGTGGTGGTCGGCGACACATTCAGCGCCACGGCCGGCTGCGACCGCACCTTTGCCACCTGCCGGGATCGCTTCGCTAACACGGTCAACTTCGGCGGCTTCCCGCACATGCCGGGCACCGACTTCGCGATGTCCTATCCGAACCAGGGTGCCGGGAACGACGGCGGCAAGATCACATGAGCATTTCGTTTTCTGGCCGGGACACCATCATCGCCGAGGCGCGTTCGTGGATCGGCACGCCCTATCACCATCAGGCGGCGCTCAAGGGCGTCGGCTGCGATTGCCTCGGCCTCGTGCGCGGCGTCTGGCGCGCGGTCTATGGCGCCGATCCCGAGCACCCACCCGCCTATTCGCGCGATTGGGCCGAGACGCTGCGTGAAGAGACGCTGGCCGATGCCGCCAGCCGTCACATGATCCCGCTGGCGCTGGATGCCTTCGAACTCGGCGATCTCCTGCTCTTTGCCATCAACGACAACGCGCCCGCCAAGCATTGCTCGATCCTCGTCGCGCCCGATCGCATGATCCACGCCATCGAGTCCCATCCGGTGGCGGAGGTCTCGCTTGTGCCGTGGTGGCGCAACCGCCTGCGCTTCGTCTTCCGCTTTCCCGAGATCTGAGAAAAGTCGGCTAGTCCGATGCGGTCTGCGCAAGCCACGCGGCGATATCGTCGATTGACCGAAACAGTGTTGAGGAATCCGAACTCGACGGCATGAAGCCGCAAGACTTCCAGAACTCCTCCGCCTCGCCGTCGATCGCTCGAACAATGACCGCCCGCCCGCCGATTGTCTCCGCCGCCGCAACGCAACGCTCCAGCGCGTGACGGAGAAGAGCGCTGCCCACACCCTTGCCCGCGTAAGCAGTATCAACGGCAAGCTGGCCGAACAGAAGGCAGGGAACCGGATCAGGCGGTCGGCCGGTGCGCATCTTGCGGGACAGGATCGATGGCGGAACCGCCGTCGGTGCAAGTCCGTAGAAGCCGATCACCCGCGTGTTCTCCCGGATGACCATCACGCGGGTGAAGCCCTTGGCCTGATTGGCAAGCGCGTAGGTGCGCAGCCAATCGTTCAGAGCGGACTTACCGCAATCGAACGCTGACAGATCGTGATCGGCATTGAGAGGTTCGGGCCGCGAAATCATCCTTTGGACGCTTCGCCCCACGGTGCCTTCCGAGAAAGCCGTTCAAGCATCTTGGCAGGGATTACGGCAACCGGCGCGTCAATGGCGGCGACGAACTGCAGATAAGCCTCCGGCGCCAACCGCACCACGGTCTCGTTGAGAATGGCGATCTGGGCGTCGTGCAGCGCCGCCCGGCGCATGAACTCCGTTCGGGAAAGCCCGCGCAGTTCCGCGCCGCGGTCGATGATTCCGAGATCGTCGTCCCGGAATCGCATCGAAACCGCCACATCCCGCTTTTGGGCCAGATCAACCATGTCGCGTCTCCTCGTATTGCGTTCCTATATACACGCTTTCTCCTGAAAAAGCTAGCCCCATGGCCGTTCTTCTCCTCACTGCCGCAGCCTCCGCGCTGACGGCGGGCGCCTCGGCGTTTGTCCAGATCGCGGCAGCAGCGGCGGCGACCGCTGTTGGCAGCTTCATCGACAACCGCTTGTTCGGGCCGTCGATGGGCAACACGACACAGGAAGGGCCGCGCCTCGACAGTTTGCAGGTTCAGGCTTCGACCGAGGGAGCGGCCATCCCCGAGATCGCCGGACGTGTTCGCATCGCGGGCCAGATCATCTGGGCGACCAAGTTCAAGGAAGTGGCGACGACGACCACGCAGCGCTCCGGCGGCGGCAAGGGCGGCGGTGGCGGCGGATCGGTCACGTCCACCACCTATTCCTATTTCGCGAACTTCGCCGTCGGGCTCTGTGAAGGGCCGATCGACCGGATCGGCCGCATCTGGGCCGATGGCAAGCCGCTTTCACTCGCTGGCATCACCATGCGGATTTATCGCGGCACGACGAGCCAGTCGCCCGATCCGCTGATCGAAGGCGTCGAAGGCACCGGTAATGCGCCCGCCTATCGCGGCACCGCCTATGTAGTCTTCGACAATCTCGCGCTCGAAAAGTTCGGCAACCGCCTGCCGCAGCTGACCTTCGAAGTATTCCGGCGCGTGTCGTCCACGGCTGGCGACAGCCTTGAGACCATCGTGCGCGCAGTGACCATGATCCCGGGTGCGGGCGAGCGTGCCTATGACACCAAGGTCCAGAAGCGCGATCTCGGCGGCGGCTCGACCACGCCCGAGAACGACAGCGCCGGGCGCTCGACATCGGACTGGTCGGTGGCGCTGGATGATCTGAAAGCCTCGCTGCCCAACGTCGATACGGTGTTTCTGGTGGTCGGCTGGTTCGGCGACGATCTGCGCTGCGGCTCCTGCACGATCCGCCCGAAGGTCGAGGTCGCCAACAAGGTGACGACGCCGGACGCTTGGGAAGTGCACGGCCTTGCCCGCTCCGGCGCACTCGTTATGTCGCTCAGTGTCGGCAAGCCCGCTTACGGCGGCACGCCTTCGGACGATACGGTCGTGCGCGCAATCCGCGATCTGAAGGCTCGCGGCTATGCCGTGGTGTTCTATCCATTCGTCTTCATGGATGTACCCGCCGGCAATGCTCTGCCGAACCCCTATGGCGGCACCGGCCAGCCCGTCTATCCTTGGCGCGGGCGGATCACCTGCCATCCCGCCGCTGGCCAATCCGGCACGGTGGACAAAACGGCGACGGCGGGAACGCAGGTTGCGGCCTTCTTCGGCGCCTGCCTCGCCTCACACGTCTCGGTATCAGTCAACGCTAGCACCGATGCGGTGACAACCAGCTATTCCGGCCCGGCCGAATGGGGCCTGCGCCGGTTCATCCTGCACTACGCCAAGCTCTGCGCGGCGGTGAACGCCATCGATGCCGGAACCATCGACGCCTTTCTGATCGGATCGGAGTTTCGCGCGCTCTGTTCGGTGCGCGACAGCGCCACGAACTTCCCCGCCGTCGCCCGGCTCAAGACCCTCGCCGCCGACGTGAAGGCCATTCTCGGCGGCGGGGTGAAGGTGAGCTACGCCGCCGATTGGTCGGACTACAACGGCTATCGGCCCGCCGACGGCTCGAACGATGTCTTTTTCCATCTCGATCCGCTTTGGGCTGACAGCAATATCGATTTCGTCGGGATCGACTGGTATGCGCCGCTCGCCGACTGGCGCGACGGCACCGGCCACCTCGACCGCATCGCAGGCGCGCCCTCGATCTATGATCGCGCCTATCTGCAATCGAACATCGAAGGCGGCGAGTTCTTCGACTGGTTCTATGCGAGCGACACCGCGCGCAATAACCAGACCCGCACCACCATCACCGACGGCGCCTATGGCAATCCGTGGGTGTTTCGCCAGAAGGACATTCGGAGATGGTGGAGTAACACTCATCGAAACCGCCCGGGCGGCGTCGTCGCTGGGCAGGCTGTACCCACGGGTTGGAGCGCTCAGAACCTCACCTTTGACGTCTTGAATATCGACACGGACGAAAGTGGTAACGTCCGAATAAAGATGCGCCTGTCGTATAACAACACGGCGGGCGGCGGCACTGTCTTCCCTCGGCTCTACATGCCGAGCATCGCAACCGCCAGCGGCGACCAATGGACCGTTTCGCTCAAGGTTAGAGTACTTAGTCAGGTAGGCGCCTACGGCGTCGATCTTTTCGCGCAGTCGGCGAGCGGCACGCTGGTTCAAAGCGCCCGCAACCTCACCACAGGCGGATCCTATTCATTCCAATCGCCGTCGGCCATCACGATGGGCGCCACAAACACTCTGGTCCGAGGCGCTCTCGGCATCGGAACGGTCCCCGCCGGTGCAGCCGGGTCGGCGATCGTGGAATTTGCCTTGCCTTCAATCATCAAGACGGGTGTGGGGGTAAACCAGTATAACACCGCAATGCCGGGCGCTTCGCTCGGTACCGCTACGGCCTGGACGCCCCAGTCAAAGCCGATCTGGTTCTGCGAGCTTGGTGTGCCTTCGGCCGACAAGGGCGCGAACCAGCCCAATGTCTTCTATGATCCGAAATCGTCCGAGAGTTTCCTGCCCTACTTCTCAAAGGGCACGCGCGACGATCTGATCCAGCGCCGCGCGCTTGAAGCTGTTCTCGCCTATTGGGCGCCTTCAGGCGCCAATAACCCGGGCTCGAACGTCTATAGCGGCCGGATGATCGAGGCCTTTGGCATCTGGACATGGGACGCGCGTCCCTATCCGGCCTGGCCGGGCCGCGCCGATCTCTGGTCTGATGGTGATCTCTATCCGCTCGGCCATTGGCTGAACGGCAAGGTCGGCCTTGCCGATCTCGCGGCGCTGGTGGCCGAACGCTGCCGGCGTGTCGGCTTCACGGCCTATGATGTGTCGGCGTTGGTCGGCGTCGTCACCGGATATCTGCGCGACAGGCCGATGAGCCCGCGCGCCGAGATCGAAGCGCTGGCCTCCGCCTATTCCTTCGATGCGGTCGAAACCGACGGCGTGATCCGCTTCGTGCCGCGCGGGCGGGCTTCGGTCGCAACGCTGACCTTGCCCGAACTCGCTGTTCCCGATCAGGGCGAAGAGATCACGCTGACGCGCGGCCAGGAAACCGAACTGCCGAACGAGGTGGCGGTCGGCTTCACCGATGCTGTGGACGAATACAAGTCCGGCGCGGTCTCGGCGACGCGCCTTGCCGGCTATTCCGAACGCAAGAGCGATCTGCGGCTGGCGCTCGTGATGGATCAGGTCCAGGCGCAATCGATCGCCGATCGCGCGCTGGTGGAAGCATGGGTTGCCCGCGAGACCGCGCAACTGGCCCTGCCGCCGTCACGCATCGCACTCGATCCGGGCGACGTGATCGATCTCGTCATCAACGGCAGGGCGCGATCCTTCCGGTTGACGCGCGTGCTCGACAAGGGCGCGCGCGAAGCCGAAGCGGTGCGAGCGGAAGCGGCGATCTATTCGCCGCCGCTCAACGGCATCGCTCCGCCGACGCTCACACCGCCGCCGATCTATGGCGCTGCGGTCTTGCGGCTGATGGACCTGCCGCTGCTGCGCGATACCGACGACGGCTTCTCGCCCTATGCTGCGGCCTCGGCCTCGCCCTGGGGCGGCGTCGTGGTGATGGACAGCGCCACCGGGTCCGATTTCGTGCTCGACACGACGCTCGCCGTTCGGGCGACCATCGGCGAAACCATCCAGCCGCTTTCCACCGGGCCGACGGAGTATTGGGACGAAGGCTCCGTCCTCGAAGTGAAGCTCTATGCCGGCGAACTGGCGAGCGCCACACCCGACACGATCCTGAGCGGCGGCACGAACAGCCTCGCCCTCGGCACGCCCGACGGGGATTGGGAGATCGTCCAGTTCGCCGATGCGGTCCTGACCGGATCGCAAACCTATCGGCTGACCAAGCTGTTGCGCGGACGCCTCGGCACCGAACACGCCATCCGCTCGCCGCTGGCGCTTGGCGCGCCGGTGGTTCTCCTGAACGAAGCCGTCGCCAAGATCGACGGCAAACCCGCCGAACGCCTCGCCGCCCGCTTTTATCGGTGGGGACCGCAAGCGCTCGATATCGCCGATCCCGCCTGGCAGCAGACGACCTTCGCCGCGAAGGCCGTCGGCCGCATGCCGTGGTCGCCCGTTCAGATCGCGGGCGCGCGCAATGGCGGCGGCGACCTCGCCATCACTTGGGTTCGGCGCACCCGCTTCGGTGGCGTCTGGGCCGATGGCGTCGATGTTCCGCTCAACGAGGAAAGCGAGCGCTACGAGGTCGATGTGATGAACGGCGCCAATATCGTCCGGACTATCGCTGCGACCACGCCGACCGCCAGCTATTCCGCCGCCCAGCAGGTCGCGGATTTCGGATCGGCGCAAAGCACGATCTCGGTGCGCGTCTGCCAGCTTTCCGCCTCTGTCGGGCGCGGCTGGCCGGGCGCCGCCATCATCTGAGGGAAGACAAAAATGCCGACGCCGAACCTCGGCCTGCCCACGCTCGCGCAAGGGCAGGCGCAGAAGGAGATTGCCCACAACGATGCGCTGCTGCGCCTCGACGCGCTTGTGCAGACCAGCGTCAAAAGCCGGGCGCTGGCGACGCCGCCGGGAAGCCCAGCGAACGGCGACCGCTGGATCGTGCCCTCCGGTGCAACCGGCGTCTGGGCTGGCCAGACCGACAAGATCGCGTTCTGGCGCGAGGGCGCCTGGGCTTATCTATCGCCCGTCGCCGGATGGCGCGTCCATGTTGAGGACGAGCGCCTCACCGTCGTTTGGACCGATGGCGCCTGGCGCGACCGGATCGTCGGCACCGCCAATGGCGGCGCGATCCGGCTTGTCGCGCTCGAACAGGAACTGACGCTCACCGGCGCCTTCGTCGATGCCACCACCGCCGTGATCGCCGACCGCATGATCGTTCTGGCCGTCGCTTCACGCACCACCCAGGCGATCACCGGCGCGACCGCCTACGGCGTCGGCGTGGGCGGCAACCCCAACCAATTCGGCGGCTCGCTCGGCATCGCGCTTGGCTCGAACAACATCGGCGTGATTGGGCCGTCCGCCTTCTACGCCAACACGCCGATCCGTGTCACCGCGGCCGGCGGCAACTTCACCGGCGGCAAGGTGCGCGTCGTGCTCTACGCGCTCGCCTTCACCGCGCCCTTGTCCTGAACCTTGAAGAAGGAACCCTCGATGTCCGCCGCCCCGATATCGGTCGGCTCCGACGCGCTCACCCTGACGTGGGTCGTCGTCGGCAGCCTGATCCTCGAACTGCTGATCCTGATCGTCTTCCTCGTCCGCGTGGCGTGGTGGTTGTCACAGCGCTTCACGCTCATTGATGCCACGCTCGCCGCCAACGCGAAGGAGATCAGCGCGATCAAGGCGGATGTCTCGAACGACATTGCCGGGCGCCGGGTCGTGGCCGAAGCCCGCACTGACATCGCCCAGATTAAGGCGACAATGGCTGAGTTCCGCGAGCGCATCGACCGCCTGGAAAGCCACGAGGACGGCCGCAAGCACGCCTGATCCGCCGCCCTCAACCCAACCGCAACCCGACGATAAGCCCGCCCCTTCGGCGGGCTTCGTCGTTTCAGGAGGTCGCAATGCTGCCTGCCCAATACCGATGGCTCGAAGCCGAGCCTGGCCCGCGCATGATCATCGAGGCGCTGAAGCAACACGGCACGCTCGAAGCGCCAGGCGCTACCGACAATCCGAAGATCATCGGCTGGCAAGACGAGCTCGAAGCCGCCGGTCTCGGCCGTGTCTATGCCGGCGTCTACCGCCACGACGCGATCCCGTGGTGCGGGCTGTTCTTGGGCCTCGTCGCCCACCGCGCCAACATCGAACGCCGCCCCGACCGTAATCCGCCGCGCCTCTATCTCGCGGCTCTCGAATGGGCGGCGTTCGGCACGTCGGTTCCGAAAGGCGCTGCGGCGCTTGGCGACGTGCTCGTCTTCAAGCGCAAGGGCGGGGGGCATGTCGGCCTCTATGTCGGCCATGACGCCTCCGCCTTCCACGTTCTCGGCGGCAATCAGTCCGACCGCGTCTCGATCACGCGGCTGTCGCGCAACCGGCTCGTGGCGGTGCGCCGCCCGGCCTATCGCGCCCAGCCCACGAACGTCCGCCCGATCCCTCTCGCTGCGAGCGGAAGCCTCTCCGTCAACGAGGCCTGATCCAACCCAACCAAGGAGATTTCCATGAACGCCATTCTACAGTTCGGTGCGGGCTACCGCACCTACATCATCGCCGCCGTGCTCGTTCTCGTCGTGGTCGTCGAGAAGGGCCTCGGCATTGATGTGCCGGGCGTCGATGTCGGTTCCGACTGGCTCACCCAGATCCTCGCCGCGCTCGGCCTCGGCACGCTGCGGGCCGGGATCACCGGGGCGAACAAGTGACCGGCTGGTTCGCTCTTGTGCTCATCGTCGCGGTGGTTATCGCCACCGCGGCGATCTTCGCCGCTGGCCGCAAGGCGGGCGCCGCCACTGAGGCGGCGAAAGCCCGCGAGGCCGAACTCAAATTCCAGAAGGAGGCTTCCGATGCCAAAGACCGCATGCTCAAAGCGGGCGCTGCCGCTCCTCGTGATCGCGACGCTCTCGCTGACCGCCTGCGCGACGGCACCTTCTAGGCCGTCCATCGTCTGCCCGCCGGTCGCGGCTTACGACCGCGCCTTCCAGGCCCGCCTTGCCGACGAAATCCAGCGCCTGCCGCCCGGCGCGGCGCTGGAACAGGCGATGCTGGACTATGCCCGCCTGCGCGATCAGGCGCGGACTTGCCTCACGTAGTCTATGCTCGCGGACCGAGAGCCAGATGATCGTCAGCGACGGCGGCGAGCAGCGCTTGGTCGTGACTGATGAGGATAAGGCCGAGCCGCTCTTGATCGACAGTTTTACGCAGGAGTTGGATCGTCTCACGCTGTACGACCGGGTCGAGCCGCGATGTCGGTTCATCAGCGATGATCGCAATCGGATCGAGAAGGAGGAGGCGGGCGAGGGCGAGCCGCTGGGCCTCGCCGCCCGAGACCTCGCTCGGGCGACGACTCATCAGCCGATCACCCACCTTCAGCTTTTCCAGGAGCGGCGGCAGGTCGCGTGCGATCGAGAGGTCAGGCTTGACGTCTTCGAGCGCAAGGAACTGGCGTGCGAAGGTCAGGTGAGGCACGAAGGTCTTTATCGGATCCTGATGCAGCTTTTGGTAGCGCTGCCGACGGGACCTGATGGCCGAGGGAACGGCGACGATGTCGACTCCGCCCCATTCCACGCTGCCGGCGATCGGACGACGTAGGCCAAGCAGAATGTCACACAGCGTGCTTTTGCCGCTGCCGCTCGGCCCCGAGATCGCCAGCACGCCGCCCTTCGGCAGGTGCAGGTCAAGGTCCTCGAACAGCATCGCCCCCTTTGGCCAGCCGAAGGCCAGACCGTGCGCAGATAGCGCAAGGCTCGTCATGTCGCAGCAGCGGTGACAGCGCGGCCAGTGCCGCGGATCGGCGGCCAGCCAGGTTCGGGCGTACTCGCTTTGGGGCGCGGACAGCAGTCCTGCACTCGGTCCATGCTCAATCACCCGGCCGTTCCGAACGATCGCCAGTTCGCCGGGAAGCTCTTCTGCGAGCCTGCGATCATGGGTGATGACGAGCAAGCTGCGTCCGGCGGCTGAAAGGCGCTTAAGTGCGGCGATCGCCTGCGTCACGCGGTCGGCGTCGAGGCCCTTGGTCGGCTCGTCGGCGACGATGATTGGCGCGCCAACGCCCAGCGCCGAGGCCACCAGCACTCGTTGAGCCATGCCGCCGGAGAGCGTGAAGGGATAGGCATCTCCGGTCGAACCAGGCAAATCGAAAGCCGCGAGTGCGGGCTTGATCGCCTCCTCATGGAGCCCTGCCAGCGCCATCTGCCGCCGCACGCGCATGGTTGGATCGAGCGCGGTGGACGGTTCCTGCGGGATCAGCATGATCTGCTCGCGCCAAAGCGCGGCGAGGCGTTCTGGTTCGTGCGCAGGTATCGGCTCGTGGCCGCCGAACTGGATGTCTCCCCTGACGGACAGCCCGGACGGCAGGAGGCCGAACACGGCCTGTGCAATCAGGCTCTTGCCGCTGCCGGTCTCGCCGATCAGCGTGAGAACGCCTCCCCGCGCCACGGATAG
>JBHYDC010000025.1:0-59035 GCA_051861205.1 Oharaeibacter sp. | reverse complement strand
AAGAGAAGCTGCGCTTCGCCATCCGCGAAGGCGGCCGCACCGTCGGCGCCGGCGTGGTTGCTTCGATCATCGAATAATGGCCCGAGATTTATGTGCCTCGGGGCACGGGTTTCGTTCCCGTGCTCCCGTCACTCAAGGTAGCTGAACTATGAACGGCCAAAACATCCGTATTCGTCTCAAAGCGTTTGACCATCGAATCCTCGATGCATCGACGCGCGAGATCGTTAACACGGCCAAGCGCACAGGTGCTCAGGTTCGTGGACCGGTTCCGCTCCCCACCAGGATCGAGAAGTACACGGTCAACCGTTCGCCGCACATCGACAAGAAGAGCCGCGAGCAGTTCGAGATGCGCACTCACAAGCGCCTCCTGGACATCATCGATCCGACCCCACAGACCGTCGACGCGCTGATGAAGCTCGATTTGGCGGCCGGTGTGGATGTCGAGATTAAGCTCTGAGTCGAAGGGCCGGGTAAGAGAGAACGCCATGCGCTCAGGTGTAATCGCACAAAAGGTGGGTATGACCCGCGTCTACAACGACGCTGGTGAACACGTGCCTGTCACAGTTCTCAAGCTTGAGAACTGCCAGGTCGTTGCCCAACGTACCGAAGAAAAGAATGGCTACACCGCGCTTCAGCTCGGTGTGGGCACGATCAAGGTCAAGAACGTCTCGAAGCCGATGCGCGGCCACTTCGCCGCCGCCAACGTCGAGCCGAAGCGTGAACTCGCTGAGTTCCGCGTCTCTCCGGAGAACTTGATCGAGGTCGGCGCGGAAATCACCGCCGATCATTTCCTGGCCGGCCAGTTCGTGGACGTGACGGGAACCTCGATCGGTAAGGGTTTCGCAGGCGTCATGAAGCGCTGGAACTTCCGAGGCGGCCGTGCCACGCACGGTAACTCGCTGTCCCACCGCGTTCACGGCTCCACCGGTCAACGCCAGGATCCGGGCAAAGTCTTCAAGAATAAGAAGATGGCCGGACACATGGGTGACGAGCGCATCACGACCTTGAACCTCAAGATCGTCCGCACCGACGTGGAGCGCGGTCTGATCCTGGTCGAGGGTGCGGTTCCTGGTTCGAAGGGTGGCTGGATCCTTGTTCGCGATGCGATCAAGAAGAAGCTCCCGGACGGCGTGCCGACCCCCGGCAGTTTCCGCAAGGCGAATGCCGACGCATCCGCTCCGGCGGTAGAAGCGTCTGCGGAGGCAGGTGAGTGATGGAACTCGAAGTCAAGACCCTCGACGGCGTTTCCGCCGGCACGGTCGCGCTCGCCGACGAGATCTTCGGTCTCGAACCGCGCGCCGACATTCTCCAGCGTGTCGTCCGCTGGCAGATGGCCAGGCGCCAGGCCGGTACGCACCACGCGATGACCCGTAACGAGGGTAATCGCACCGGCAAGAAGATGTATCGCCAGAAGGGCACCGGTGGCGCCCGACATGGTGACAAGAACGCCCCGCAATTCAGGGGCGGTGGCAAGGCTTTCGGGCCGGTGCCGCGCTCTCACGAGTTCGACCTTCCCAAAAAGGTCCGCGCTCTTGGTCTGAAGCATGCGCTTTCCTCGAAGGCGAAGACGGCGAGCATCCTCGTCCTCGACGCTGCCGAGGTGACGGAAGCCAAGACCAAGGCGTTGATTGCCAAGCTCTCGGCGCTCGGCCTCACCAACGCGCTGATCATCGACGGGGCGACCCCTCAGGTCGGTTTCCGCTTGGCGGCCCGCGGCATTCCGCAGATCGACGTGCTGCCCATCCAGGGCATCAACGTCTACGACATTCTGCGGCGTGACACGCTGGTGCTTACGAGGGCGGCTGTTTCGGCGCTTGAGGAGCGGTTCAAATGAGCAACCTGAAGCACTTCGATATCATCCGCAGCCCGGTGATCACCGAAAAGGCGACCATCCAGGCTGAACACAACAAGGTGGTCTTCAACGTTGCCAAGACCGCGACCAAACCCGAGATCAAGGCTGCCGTTGAGCAGCTCTTCTCGGTAAAGGTCAAGAGCGTGAACACGCTCGTGCGGAAGGGCAAGACGAAGCGCTTTCGCGGCACCATCGGCACCCAGTCGGACGTGAAGAAGGCGGTTGTGACCCTCGAAGAGGGCCACGCCATCGACATCACGACCGGCCTCTGATCCGATCGGCAGGACGAAAATGGCACTGAAGAAATACAAGCCGACAACCCCGGGCCAGCGCCAGCTGGTTCTGGTCGATCGCTCCGAGCTCCACAAGGGCGGCCCGATCAAGACATTGACGGTCGGCCTCAACAAGTCCGGCGGTCGAAACAACACCGGTCGCATCACAGCGTTCCAGCGCGGCGGTGGGCACAAGCGCTCGTATCGCATCATCGACTTCAAGCGTCGCAAGCTCGACGTGGCGGGTAAGGTGGAGCGGATCGAGTATGATCCCAACCGCACTGCTTTCATCGCGCTGATTCGTTATGCTGACGATGAACTCGCCTACATCCTGGCGCCGCAGCGCCTCGGTGTCGGTGACAACGTGGTGGCTTCGATGCAGGCCGACGTTAAGCCGGGCAACGCAATGCCGCTGCAGGCGATCCCGGTCGGTACGATCATCCACAACGTCGAGCTGAAGCCGGGCAAGGGCGGTCAGATCGCCCGTTCGGCAGGGTCCTACGCCCAGCTCGTCGGTCGCGACCAGGGTTATGCGGTTCTCCGCCTCAACTCGGGCGAGCAGCGCCAGGTTCTCGGCACCTGCTTCGCTTCGATCGGCGCGGTGTCGAACCCGGATCACGCCAACGTCTCGATCGGAAAGGCCGGTCGTAATCGCTGGCTTGGCCGTCGTCCGACGGTTCGCGGTGTCGCGATGAACCCGATCGACCATCCGCACGGCGGCGGTGAAGGCCGCACCTCCGGCGGCCGTCATCCGGTTACCCCCTGGGGTAAGCCGACCAAGGGTAAGAAGACGCGTTCGAACAAGGCAACTGACAAGTTCATTGTTCGTAGCCGTCACGCCCGTAAGAAGACGAATTAACAGAGAGGAACGACCGTGGCTCGTTCGGTATGGAAAGGTCCGTTCGTCGACGGCTACCTGCTCAAGAAGGCGGAGCATGTTCGGGGCGGCGGGCGTAGCGAAGTAATCAAGATCTGGAGCCGTCGCTCCACGATCCTGCCGCAGTTCGTCGGGCTCACGTTCGGCGTCTACAACGGCCAGAAGCACATTCCGGTCTCGGTCAACGAGGACATGGTAGGTCACAAGTTCGGCGAGTTCGCGCCGACCCGGACCTACTACGGCCACGGCGCCGACAAGAAGGCGAAGAGGAAGTAACATGGGCAAGCCGAAGCGCGAACGCTCGCTCGCCGACAACGAGGCGAGGGCGGTGACCCGGAATATCCGCGTCAGCCCGCAGAAGCTCAATCTTGTCGCGGCGCTGATCCGCGGTAAGAAGGTGAGCACTGCGCTCGCGGACCTGACTTTCTCTCGCAAGCGGATTGCCATCGACGTCAGGAAGACCCTGGAGTCGGCGATCGCTAATGCCGAGAACAACCACGACCTCGACGTCGACACGCTCGTCGTCAAGGAAGCCTATGTCGGCAAGGCGCTTGTCATGAAGCGCTTCTCGCCGCGGGCTCGTGGCCGGGTCGGAGCCATTCAGAAGCCGTTCGCGAACCTCACGATTGTGGTTCGCGAAGTCGAGGAGACCGCCTGATGGGTCACAAAGTCAATCCGATCGGTCTTCGCCTCGGCATCAACCGGACCTGGGATTCCCGATGGTTCGCCGACAAGAAGGAATACGGCAAGCTTCTCCATGAGGACATCGCGATCCGCGAGTTCCTCAACACGGAGCTGAAGGCCGCTGCGGTCTCCAAGATCGTGATCGAGCGTCCGCACAAGAAGTGCCGCGTCACTATCCACTCGGCTCGTCCGGGTGTTGTGATCGGAAAGAAGGGCGCCGACATCGAGAAGCTTCGCAAGAAGATCGGCACGATGACGGACTCGGAGGTGCATCTCAACATCGTTGAAGTGCGCAAGCCCGAGACCGATGCCACTCTGGTTGCAGCGTCGATCGCCCAGCAGCTTGAGCGCCGCGTTGCCTTCCGTCGCGCCATGAAGCGCTCGGTTCAGTCGGCGATGCGTCTTGGTGCCGAAGGCATCCGGATCAACGCCGGCGGCCGTCTCGGCGGTGCTGAGATCGCGCGTCTGGAATGGTACCGCGAAGGTCGTGTTCCGCTGCATACGCTGCGTGCGGATATCGACTACGGCGTTGCCACTGCGCACACCGCGTATGGCACGAACGGCATTAAGGTATGGGTGTTCAAGGGCGAAATCCTTGAGCACGATCCGATGGCCTCCGAGCGCCGTGCTCTGGAAGGCGCCAATGACGGCCCCTCCGGTGGAGACCGTCGCCGCGAGCGTGATCGTGACGCTGGCCGTGGTGACCGGGAGGGCCGTGGCGGCCGTCGCCGGGAACGCGATGCCGGTTCACGTGACGGCGCCAGCTGATTAAGGGTTTGGGAGAGGCGATATGCTTCAGCCGAAGCGAACCAAATTCCGCAAGGCCTTCAAAGGCCGCATCCACGGGGTCGCAAAGGGCGGCACGGATCTCAACTTTGGGGCCTTTGGCCTCAAGGCTGTGGAGCCGGATCGCGTGACCGCGCGCCAGATCGAAGCGGCTCGCCGCGCGATCACCCGTCAGATGAAGCGCCAGGGTCGTGTTTGGATCCGCGTATTCCCGGACGTTCCGGTGTCGGCAAAGCCGACCGAAGTTCGTATGGGTAAGGGTAAAGGCTCGCCGGAGTATTGGGCGTGCCGTGTAAAGCCCGGTCGCATCATGTTCGAGCTTGACGGCGTACCCGAGGATGTGGCTCGTGAAGCCCTTCGCCTGGGTGCTGCAAAGCTTCCGATCAAGACGCGCTTCGTGCAGCGCATCGCCGAGTAAGCCCGCAAGGGTCGGCGACGAGGATTCTCGAAGGACGAGACGATTATGAAGGCGAACGATGTCCGGGTGATGACGCCCGACCAGCTCGAAGACGAGTTGGCGAAGCTGAAGAAAGAGCAGTTCAATCTGCGCTTCCAGAAGGCCACGGGCCAGCTCGAGAACACCTCCCGCGTGCGGGTTGTGCGTCGCGACATCGCCCGCGTCCAAACGGTCCTGCGCCAAAAGCGCACGACCGAGACTGCTTAAGGAGAGGCGAGATGCCGAAGCGCGTATTGCAGGGCGTCGTCGTCAGCGACAAGACCGATAAGACGGTCGTGGTGAAGGTGGAGCGTCGCTTCACTCATCCGCTGCTCAAGAAGACCGTGCGCCGGTCGAAGAAATACCAGGCGCATGACGAAACGAACCAGTACAAGGTCGGCGACGTGGTCTCCATCGAGGAGAGCCGTCCGATTTCCAAGACCAAGTCATGGATCGTCGTCGGGCAAGAGCAGGCGAGCTGACACGGCGGGCTAGAAGTTGGGTTTACCCTCAAGCTGCGGATACGGCTTGAGGGTTCGAGAAGATAAGGCGGCCAGTCATGATTCAGATGCAAACAAACCTCGACGTCGCGGATAACTCCGGCGCTCGTCGTGTCATGTGCATCAAGGTACTCGGCGGCGCGCAGCGCAGGTATGCCTCGGTGGGCGACATCATTGTCGTCTCCATCAAGGAAGCCATCCCGCGCGGCCGCGTGAAGAAGGGCGACGTGATGAAGGCGGTCGTGGTCCGCACGGCCAAGGACATCCGTCGCGCTGACGGTTCGGTGATTCGGTTCGACCGGAATGCCGCCGTTCTGATCAACAATCAGAAGGAGCCCATCGGGACTCGTATCTTCGGACCGGTTCCGCGCGAACTTCGCGCCAAGAACCACATGAAGATCATCTCGCTGGCTCCGGAGGTTCTGTAACATGGCCGCCAAAATCAAGAAGGGCGACAAGGTTGTTGTCCTCGCGGGCAAGGACAAGGGCAAGACCGGCGAAGTCGTCGAAGTCCGCCCGGCCGATGACCGTGCCGTCGTGCGTGGCGTGAACATCGTCCGCCGTCACACGCGCCAGACGCAGCAGACGGAAGGCGGGATCATCGCCAAGGAAGCCGCGATCCACCTGTCCAACATCGCGCTTGCTGATCCGAAGGATGGCAAGGCGACCCGTGTTGGTTTCAAACTTCTCGACGACGGCCGCAAGGTCCGCTTCGCGAAACGTTCCGGAGATGTGATCGATGGCTGAGGCGAACTACGTTCCCCGTCTCAAGCGCACCTACGACGAAGTGATCCGTCCGCAGCTCGTTGAAGAGTTCGGTTACAAGAATCCCTTCGAGGTGCCGACGATCGACAAGATCGTCATCAACATGGGTGTCGGCGAAACCGTTGCCGACAGCAAGAAGATAAATTCCGCCGTGAATGATCTCACGCTGATCGCCGGTCAAAAGCCGGTCATCACCAAGTCGCGGACCTCGATCGCCACGTTCAAGCTCCGTGAGGGCATGAACATCGGTGCCAAGGTTACTCTGCGGCGCACCCGCATGTACGAGTTCCTCGACCGCTTGGTCACGATCGCGCTTCCGCGTGTTCGCGACTTCCGGGGTCTGAACCCGAAGTCCTTCGACGGCCGCGGCAACTTCGCCATGGGCGTCAAGGAACACATCATTTTCCCAGAGATCATCTACGACCGAGTTGATCAGATCTGGGGAATGGACATCATCGTCTGCACGACGGCGAAGACCGACGACGAGGCGCGCGCGCTTCTGAAGGCCTTCAATTTCCCGTTCCGGCAGTGACGAGAAGGGTTCGGACAAATGGCTAAAAAGAGCGCCATCGAGAAGAACAAGCGGCGTGAGAAGCTGGTCAAGCAGTTCTCGTCGAAGCGCGAGGCCCTGAAGGCCATCGCGAGCGACAAGAAGCTCCCGATCGAGGAGCAGTTTGCGGCCCGCCTCAAGCTTGCGGAACTTCCGCGTAATTCATCTCCGGTTCGGGTTCGCAATCGCTGCGAAGTCACCGGTCGTCCGCGTGCATACTATCGCAAGCTCAAGATGAGCCGCATCGCCCTGCGTGAGCTGGGTTCTGCCGGCCTCATCCCGGGTCTTGTGAAGTCGAGCTGGTGAGGAGAACGGTCCCATGTCTATGACCGATCCCTTGGGTGATATGCTCACCCGCATCCGCAACGCGCAGATGCGCAAGATGTCGAAGGTCGCGACGCCGGCTTCCAAGCTGCGCCGCAACGTCCTGGACGTCCTGGCCGCCGAGGGCTACATCCGTGGTTATGCTGCGGTTGATGCCGAGGGCAGGTCGGAGTTCGAGATCGAGCTCAAGTATTATGACGGCGAACCCGTCATCCGTACGATCGAGCGTATCTCGAAGCCCGGCCGCCGTGTGTACGCGTCGGTGAAGAATTTGCCGCGCGTGGCGAACGGCCTCGGAGTGTCGATCCTGTCGACCCCGCAGGGCGTGATGGCCGACCATGAAGCTCGCGAGAAGAATGTCGGCGGCGAAATTCTCTGCCGCGTGTTCTGATCCAAAGACTGGAAACGGGTTATTCACCATGTCGCGCATTGGCAAGAAGGCCGTACCGGTCCCGAGTGGGGTCACGGCCGACATCGATGGGCAGACCGTTTCGGTCAAGGGGCCGAAGGGGCAGCTCACCTTCGTGATGAACGATCTCGTCCTCGCGTCTAAGAACGAGGACGGGTCGATCCAGGTTGATCCCAAGGACGACTCAAAGCCGGCTCGCGCCTCGTGGGGCATGACCCGCACGCAGGTCGCAAATCTGCTGAAGGGTGTCACCACCGGTTTCGAGAAGCGTCTCGAAATCAGCGGCGTCGGCTACAAGGCGGCAGTGCAGGGCAAGAACCTGCAGCTTTCCCTGGGATACAGCCACGACATCACGTATCCGATCCCGGCCGGGATCACGATTGTCTGCGCTAAGCCGACCGAGGTCTTGATCTCGGGTATCGACGCGCAGCGGGTCGGACAGGTCGCGGCCGAGATCCGTAAGTTCCGCCCGCCGGAGCCCTATAAGGGCAAGGGCGTGAAATACGCGGGCGAGTACATCGTCCGTAAGGAAGGCAAGAAGAAGTAAGAGGCGACCATGGCAAAGCTTACCGGCAACGATCGTCGCCGCGCCCGCGTGCGCCGCGCGATCAAGGCGGCGGCCAACGGTCGCCTCCGTCTTAGCGTGCACCGCTCGTCGTTGCACATCTACGCCCAGATTATCGACGATACCAAGGGCGAGACCATTGCGTCTGCATCCACCGTCGAGAAGTCCCTTCGGGAGGCTCTCAAGACGGGTGCTGACAAGTCGGCCGCGGCCGCTGTCGGCAAGCTCGTCGCAGAGCGCGCCGTCGCCAAGGGTGTGACCAGGGTCGTGTTCGACCGTGGCCAATTCCTTTTCCACGGCCGCGTCAAGGCGCTTGCCGATGCCGCCCGTGAGGGCGGTCTCGACTTCTGAGCCGGTCCCGACCCGAGAGAGACATTAAAATGGCTGAACGTGAACGCAACCCAAGGGATCGTGACCGCGAAGAGCGCGATAGCGAATTCGTCGATCGCCTTGTTCATATCAACCGCGTCGCCAAGGTGGTGAAGGGCGGCCGGCGCTTCAGCTTCGCCGCCCTCGTCGTCGTGGGTGACCAGAAAGGCCGCGTCGGCTACGGTCACGGCAAGGCCCGTGAAGTTCCCGAGGCGATCCGCAAGGCTACCGAAGCCGCCAAGCGCGCTCTCGTCCGCGTGCCGCTTCGCGAAGGCCGCACCCTGCACCACGACGTCGCTGGACGTTGGGGCGCTGGCCGTGTGTTCCTGCGCGCGGCTCCCGCCGGTACGGGAATCATCGCCGGCGGCCCGATGCGCGCCGTGTTCGAAACCCTGGGCATCCAGGATATCGTCGCGAAGTCGCTCGGTTCGTCCAATCCCTACAACATGGTTCGGGCCACGTTCGATGCGCTCAATGCCGAAGACAGCCCGCGCTCGGTCGCAGCTCGTCGCGGCTTGAAGGTATCGGCCTTGCAGTCCCGTCGCCGCGACGTCGATCCCGACGCCGTAGCCGCCGAAGCGTGATGGAGAGGACGGTTGCCGCAGGGCATCCATCCTGTCTTTCCAGAGGATTTGATCCATGTCTTCCACCAGCTCCGAGGGCAAGACCCTGACAGTCGTTCAGGTTGGCAGCCCGCAGCGTCGCCCGGCTGATCAGCGTGCAACGCTGGTCGGTCTCGGCCTCAACAAAATGCATCGCGTCTCGACGCTGGAGGATACTCCGTCGGTTCGCGGGATGATCGCCAAGGTCCAGCATCTCGTTCGCGTCGTCGACGAGGCCTGAGAGCCGGCTGGCCCGAAAGGAACGATGAGATGAAGCTCAACGAGCTTAAGGACAACGAAGGCGCCACCAAGAAGCGGATGCGCGTTGGGCGCGGCATCGGCTCCGGCAAGGGCAAGACCGCCGGCCGTGGTGTCAAGGGTCAGAAGTCGCGCACCGGCGTGGCAATCAAGGGCTTCGAGGGCGGCCAGATGCCGTTGCATCGTCGCCTGCCCAAGCGCGGTTTCAACAACGTGCTGGCGCTTCATTTCAATGAAGTCGGTCTGGCGCGTATCGAACAAGCCGTTGCCGCCGGCAAGCTGGACAAGTCCCAGCCGATCACTGCGGAAGCCTTGAAGGCCGCCGGCGTCATTCGCCGCGTGCTTGATGGCGTTCGCATTCTCGGCGGACCGGTCACCAGCGCGCTGACCTTTGATGTCGCGGGTGCATCGGCTCCGGCGATCGCCGCCATCGAGGCGGCTGGCGGCAAGGTGACCGTGTCGACGAAGTCCGCCCCCGAGGCGTAAATCTGATTGCGCCCCTGGGCGCGCCGGCAGTCGCTCGTTTTTGATGACGAGATAGGCGGCAGGGCGCACCCGGGGGCTTATCACGTCCGGACCAATGGCCTATATCGGGCCGACGCTCGGGCGTTGAGGAAGCTTTGATCGGCTTGCCAGTGAATTTGACCGAGGTCCCTTGCGGACGGAGTGAGACATGGCCTCTGCGGCGGAACAACTTGCTGCGAACCTGAACTTTGGGGCTTTCGCCAAGGCGGAAGAACTGAAGAAGCGGATCTGGTTCACAATCGGCGCCCTGATCATCTATCGGCTCGGCACCTACATCCCGATTCCGGGCATCGATCTCCAGGCGCTGGAACAGGCGTTCAACCAGCAGAGCACGGGCATTCTCGGCCTGTTCAACATGTTCGCTGGTGGCGCGATCGGCCGTATGGCCATTTTCGCCCTGGGCATCATGCCCTACATCTCCGCCTCGATCATCGTGCAGCTTCTCACCAGTGTCGTGCCGTCGCTAGAGCAGCTCAAGAAGGAAGGCGAGGCCGGCCGCAAGAAGATGAACCAGTATACGCGGTATCTGACCGTGGTGCTGGGAACCGTGCAGGCTTACGGCATCGCCATCGGTCTCCAGAATGGCGGCAATCTCGTTCTCGAACCTGGTCTTCCGTTCATCATCTCGACTGTGTTGACGCTGCTTGGCGGCACGATGTTCTTGATGTGGCTGGGTGAACAAATCACCTCGCGCGGGATCGGGCAGGGCACATCGCTCATCATCTTCGCAGGCATCGTTGCTAATCTTCCGGTGGCTTTGGCTCAAATGCTTGAGCTTGGCCGCCAGGGCTCGCTCAGCACGGTTTTGATCCTCGGCATCCTCGTTCTGGCCGTGGTTGTGATCGCTGCCATCGTATTCGTGGAGCGGGCTCAGCGCAGGCTGATCATCCAATATCCGAAGCGCCAGGTCGGCAACCGGATGTTCCAGGGTGATTCGAGCCATCTGCCGCTGAAGCTCAACACCTCCGGCGTCATTCCGCCGATCTTCGCGTCGTCGATCCTTCTTATACCGGCCACGGTGAGCGGTTTTGCCGGATCCACCGCGTCGACGGGCTGGCTTCAGACGATTTCGACGCTGATGGCGCACGGGCAGCCGCTCTACATGTTCCTATACGCGGCCATGATCGTGTTCTTCGCCTTCTTCTACACCGCGATCGTGTTCAATCCGACTGATACGGCTGAGAACCTCAAGAAGCACGGCGGATTCGTTCCCGGCATTCGTCCCGGCGAGCGGACGGCTCAATACATCGACTATGTTCTGACCCGCATCACCGCTGTTGGCGCAGTTTATCTGGTGGTCGTGTGTCTCTTACCCGAATTTCTCATTTCGGCGACCGGCGTTCCGTTCTATTTCGGAGGAACTTCGCTTCTTATCGTCGTCAGCGTGACGATGGATACGGTGGCGCAGGTCCAGGGTCATCTCCTTGCTCATCAATATGAGGGGCTGATCAAGAAGTCGAAGCTTAGGGGGAAACGTCGATGAGGCTCATTCTTCTCGGTCCGCCGGGCGCTGGTAAGGGAACCCAAGCGCAGCGTCTGGTGGAGCGTCACGGCATCGTGCAGCTATCGACGGGAGATATGCTGCGCGCCGCCGTCGCCGCCGGAACCGAGATCGGGAAGAAGGCCAAGGCCGTTATGGATGCCGGCCAGCTCGTATCCGACGATATCGTCATCGGCATCGTCGCCGACCGAATCGAAGAGCCGGACGCAAAAAGCGGCTTCGTTCTCGATGGTTTTCCCCGCACGATCGCCCAGGCGGAAGCGTTGGAAACCATGCTCGCCGATAAGGGGCTGTTCCTCGACGGCGTCATCGAGTTTAAGGTCGACGAATCAAAGCTTGTGGGTCGTATCGTAAAGCGAGCAGAGGAAGCCAAAGCGGCTGGCCTGCCGGTTCGCAGGGATGACAATCCGGACGTTTTCCTCAAGCGGCTCGAAGAATTCCGCGCTTTGACCGCGGCCTTGTCGCCCTTTTACGCCAAGCGCGGGATGCTGACTGTTGTGGACGGCATGCAGCCCATCGACACCGTAACGGCTGCTATCAACGCTGCTTTGGAGCGCCGCGCTTCGTCTTGAATTCAGCGGCGTCCAGCCCTGCTTTCATCCGCCCAAAAGGTTGACGGTTACTGTCTTGTCGGATATGTAACCGCACCTATCCCTGGTCTGCCCTTGCGATCGGGTCGTTCCTGCATGGTCATGAGTGAAGTGTTTCACCGTTGACTTGGGGCGCCCGAACGGAGCCATCGGGCCAAATTCACGACCTCCACGGCTTCGCTGCCGGGGGAGGGAGCAAGCGGGAAAAGCCGCTCGCGACGACAGGAGAGACAACACGTGGCCCGTATTGCTGGCGTCAACATTCCCACGGCGAAGCGCGTTCTCATCGCGCTCCAGTACATCCATGGCATCGGCCCCAAGTTCGCCGAGCAGATCATGGAAAAGGTCGGTATTCCCCACGAGCGCCGGGTCAATGAGCTGACCGACTCCGAGGTTCTCCAGATTCGCGAGACCATTGACCGCGACTACGTCGTGGAAGGTGATCTGCGCCGTGAGACCGCCATGAACATCAAGCGTTTGATGGACCTTGGCTGCTATCGTGGCCTTCGGCATCGTCGTGGTCTTCCTGTTCGCGGTCAGCGTACCCATACCAACGCGCGGACCCGCAAGGGCCCGGCGAAGGCGATCGCCGGTAAGAAGAAGTAATCAGTTTCATGGCGGCCGCCTTGCTCGGGCTAGTGCCTGGCTTTGCGCCGCCATGTTTTTCGGTTTTGGCGCCGGGTTCGCGAGACATATCGCGTTCGGCGCCAATCGAGTTTAGGGCCACCTTGCGTGGCCCATTCGGCGGATCCCCTCGGGGGTCTTTGTTCTAGGTCCGGTGCGCGGCTCGTTTGGCAAGCGCTCCGGTGTAGCCGCTGGAAATACGGCGGTGATGAGATCGTGAGATCGGAAGGTTAGGGCAGCATGGCCAAGGAAGCTACGCAGCGCGTTCGCCGGCGCGAACGCAAGAATATCACGTCGGGCATCGCCCACGTGAATTCGACGTTCAACAACACCATGATCACTATTACGGACGCGCAGGGCAACACGATTTCGTGGTCGTCAGCCGGAACGATGGGTTTCAAGGGCTCGCGCAAATCGACCCCCTATGCCGCGCAGATGGCCGCCGAAGACGCCGCCCGCAAGGCTACGGAGCACGGCGTGCGTACGATCGAAGTGGAAGTCCGTGGTCCGGGCTCGGGCCGTGAGTCGGCGCTTCGCGCGCTTCAGGCGTCGGGTTTCCTGGTCACCTCCATCCGTGACGTCACCCCGATCCCGCACAACGGCTGCCGCCCGCGCAAGCGCCGTCGCGTCTGACGGGGCACGATAAGAACCCGGCGCTGTTCATTGCGCCGGGGTGGCCGTTTCAGGCGGCACGTGACAAGGGCGATGCGCCCTGCTGCGTTCCGCTTCAGTGGAAAGGGTTATCAACGTGAGCATCCAGAAAAACTGGCAAGAGCTCAAGAAGCCGAACAAGCTCGAGATCGTGGGAAGCCGCGATCCGAAGCGTGTGGCCACGGCTGTCGCGTCTCCGTTGGAGCGCGGCTTCGGCCTCACACTCGGCAATGCGCTGCGCCGCGTGCTTCTGTCGTCGCTTCAGGGCGCGGCCGTCACGGCGGTTCAGATCGACGGCGTCCTGCACGAATTCTCCTCGATCGGCGGTGTCCGCGAGGACGTGACCGACATCGTGCTGAACATCAAGGAAATCGCCGTCCGGATGCACGGCCAGGGTCCCAAGCGCATGGTTGTGCGCAAGTCGGGTCCGGGCGTCGTCACCGCCGGTGACATCCAGACCGTCGGCGATATCGAAATCCTCAACCCTGAACTCGTGCTCTGCACCCTCGATGAGGGCGCGGAAATCCGCATGGAGTTCACGGTCGACACCGGCAAGGGCTATGTCCCGGCCGAGCGCAACCGTCCGGAAGACGCGCCGATCGGGCTCATCCCCGTCGACAGCCTCTACTCGCCGGTTCGCAAGGTGTCCTACAAGGTCGAGAACACCCGCGAGGGCCAGGATCTCGATCTGGACAAGCTGACGCTGACCGTCGAAACCGACGGTTCGATCAAGCCGGAAGACGCGATCGCCTATGCGGCCCGCATCCTCCAGGATCAGCTGGCGATCTTCGTGAACTTCGAAGAGCCCCAGAAGGACTCCAAGATCGAATCGGTTCCGGAACTCGCTTTCAATCCGGCGCTTCTCAAGAAGGTCGACGAACTCGAACTTTCGGTGCGGTCTGCGAACTGCCTGAAGAACGACAACATCGTCTACATCGGCGACCTCATCCAGAAGAGCGAAGCGGAAATGCTTCGCACTCCGAACTTCGGTCGCAAGTCGCTCAACGAGATCAAGGAAGTTCTCGCGCAGATGGGCCTGCATCTCGGCATGGAAGTGCCGAACTGGCCGCCCGAGAACATCGAAGATCTCGCCAAGCGCTACGAAGACCACAACTATTGACGAGCGCCGCCGGGGGACCTCTCCCGGCTCCTAGAAGAAACAACCGCCCGGTGTGATGCCGCGCATAACGATAGGAGAAGGCCATGCGTCACGGTAATGCAGGCCGTAAGTTCAACCGCACTCAAAGCCACCGCAAGGCACTGTTCGCCAATCTTGCGGCTTCGCTGGTTGAGCATGAGCAGATCGTAACCACCCTGCCCAAGGCGAAGGACCTGCGTCCGATCGTCGAGAAGCTGGTGACGCTCGCCAAGAAGGGCGACCTTGCGGCGCGCCGTCAGGCTACTGCCGAACTTCAGAACAACGAAGCGGCTGCCAAGAAGCTCTTCGAGATCATCGGGCCGCGCTATAAGGGTCGCTCGGGTGGCTACACCCGCGTGCTCAAGGCCGGCTTCCGCTATGGCGACTCCGCGGCTGTCGCCGTGATCGAGTTCGTCGATCGCGACCTGGCCGCCAAGGGTGCCGCCGACAAGGCGCGCGCCGCCACCGAGGCAAGCTCCGAGGCGGCCTGATCCGCTGAAGGCTTGTTCACAGTTTAAGAAGGGGTGGCGTGAGCCGCCCCTTTTTGCATTTGAGCATCCGGCGCGGAGCGAAATCGCATGCTCTGTCTGGTTTGGCGGATGGGAACGCCGGATTGACGACTTTGCGGCATGATGTCAGTCCACTACATCTTGAGGCCGCAGGCATCGTCCTGCACGAGCACCCGAGTTCAGCCATGGCCGCCGCCTTCCCACCGGGCGATCTTAACGAGAGAACACACCCGGCCCCGCACGCAGGCGAGGTGCCGGTTGCTTTCGCGGATCTGTTCAAAATCGGCATCGGGCCATCCTCGTCCCATACCATCGGTCCGATGCGAGCGGCCGTCACCTTCGTCAACAGCTTGGCTGTGCGCCTCACCGACGTCACCCGATTGACCGCCACCGCCTTCGGTTCGCTCGCCTGGACCGGCAAGGGCCACGCCACCGACAAGGCCATGATCCTCGGACTATCCGGCATTGCTCCGGACAGCCTGGATCCTGACCACGCGGAGACGATCCTCGCTGGCATTCGTGAGCGTCAGCGCCTTCCACTCCCAGGCGGTCGTCAAATCGCCTTTTCCCCCACGTCCGACGTGGTCTTCGACTGCGTCAAGACCTTCGACCGGCACCCCAACGCCATGCGCTTTCAGGCCTTTGACGCGGCCGGTGAGGTGATTGCGGAGGAAGTTTGGTTTTCGGTTGGCGGTGGCTTCGTCGTGCGCGAAGGTGAAGAGGGCGATCCGGTAGCACGGCAGCCTGTACCTTACCCCTACCGCACGTCGGTCGAAATGCTGGCCATGGCGGATGCGGCCGGACTGACCATCGCGGATCTCGCGCTTGCCAATGAGGCCGTGCAGCGTCCCCGCGATGCGGTGACGGCCGATATCGATAAGATCGCCGCCGCCATGTTCGCCTGCATCGATCGCGGGCTGCGGGAAGAGGGTGAACTGTCCGGCGGGCTCAAGGTTCGCCGCCGCGCCAAGCGCATTTATGAGCGGATCGAGGAAAAGCGCATCGCCAACAATCGTCCGTCCCATGCCGCGATGGATTATGTCTCCTGCTTCGCGATCGCCGTGAACGAGGAAAATGCAGCGGGCGGACGGGTCGTGACCGCCCCGACCAACGGCGCAGCGGGCGTGGTTCCAGCCGTTTTGCGCTACTACCGCGACTTCTGCCCCGGCGCGGACGCGCAAGGCATCCGTATCTTCTTCCTCGCCGCCACCGCCGTCGGCGGTCTCATCAAGCGGAACGCTTCGATTTCCGGCGCCGAGGTCGGTTGCCAGGGCGAAGTCGGTTCGGCCGCGGCCATGGCAGCGGCCGGGCTTGCCGCTGCACTCGGCGGCACCAACGCACAAGTCGAAAACGCAGCCGAAATCGCCATCGAGCACCACCTCGGCATGACCTGCGATCCGGTCGGCGGGCTCGTCCAGATCCCCTGCATCGAGCGCAACGCCTTCGGCGCCATCAAAGCCATCAACGCCGCCTCACTGGCGCTGCACGGTGACGGCGAGCATATCGTCAGCCTCGATACTGTCATCGAAACCATGCGCCAGACCGGGCTCGACATGCAGTCGAAGTACAAGGAAACCAGCCTCGGCGGTCTCGCCGTAAACGTGACCGCCTGCTGATCTTCACGCATCACACTGCGGCAAGGGCGGGCATGGGTGTTGCAGCTTTGCCCTGTTTCTTGGGAGATGCAGACCCTGCGCTTATGCGCGTCGCCGAGCCCATTGCGGATATGGCAACGACACTGTGGCTGATTACCCACGCCGATCTGCGCAAAGCCGCTCGCATTCGCGCGTTTCTAGACTTTATCGCTCCTGAGCTTGGCCGTCTGAAGCCAAGGCTTGAAGGCTCGATCGAGGCACAAGGCAGCGGGCCTTAGCCGTCCAGCCTAGTTGAAAGTCTTTCCCTGCCCGTCATAGTCTGAAATGGTCCGGCGCTGCCGTTCAGGGGGCGCGCCGCGTCGGAGGTTGGGTCATGGTTCGCTGGCAGATTTCGGCCGTGCTTGGCGTGATGGCGACGATCGCGATCACGGGCGCGGCTTTGCTGTCTGAAACCAAGACCATCGAGGCGGATATCGCGACCCGCTCCGCCAGCTCGCTCGCGTCGGAGGTAACCTCATGGGCTACGGTTTCCGTGTCCGGCCGCGACGTCACGGTTTCCGGGGCGGCGCCTAACGAGGATCTGCGCCAGCTCGCGCTTGAGCGGGTCGACCGCTTGTTCGGCGTGCGCGCGGTGGACGACAGCCTCGCGGCTCTCTTGCCCGAGCAATCGCCCTACACGGTCGCGCTCGATCGGGCCGGCCCCCAGCTCACGATTTCCGGTTTTGCGCCATCCCAGCCAGAACGCGGCCGGATGGTCGCCTCGCTCGTGGCCGCCGTGCCTGATCTTGCCTATAACGACACGCTGCAGCTTGCGCGCGGCATACCCGACACAGGTTTCCTAACGGCGCTTTCGCAGCTTTATCCGCTGCTGACGCATCTGGAGTCCGGCCGGATCGATCTCACCGATCGTGCAGTCACGATCAAGGGCGTCGCCGCCTCGAACGACGCTTACGATACGCTGACCCGCCTCGCCCTGGCGCTGCCCTCCGGCTACACGGTCGGCGTGATCGACATCGTGCGCCCGCTGGCGTCCCCCTTCACGTGGTCCGCCGTGAGGGACGAGAGCGGCATCCTGCTGTCCGGCTTTGCTCCGGACCCGGAGACCAGAAATCGGCTCTTCGGCGCGGCCAGGGCGAGCGCCGGTTCCTTGACGGTTCGCGACGACGTCGACCTTGCCTCCGGAGAGACTGACGGATTCGCGGATGCGGCCTTCGGAGCCTTGGATTTCCTGGACCTGATGGACGAAGGCCGGATCGACCTTAGGGATGGAACCCTTTCCATCACCGGCCGGGCAACCACGCCGGAGGCCTATCGCACGCTCACCTCTCACCTCGCCGGCTTCAAACCTGCGGGCTTCGCGGTCACGACGTCGATCGACCTGCCGGTCGTCATCCCCTACACGCTTTCCGCATCGCGCAGCGGCGACAAGGTAACGGTCACCGGTTTTGCCCCCACCAGCGAGACCAACGACACGATCAAGGCCGCCGCGCAGCGCGTCGCTGGGCCCGCCGAGGCCGTTATTGAAACGACGATCGCCAGCGGCGCGCCGGACGGCTTCGAGGCGGCGGCGCGTTTTGCGATCGGGCTGCTTGAATATGTCTCCAAGGGCACGGTGCTGATCACCGACCGGTCCATCCTGGTCAGCGGCGCGGCGATCACCGGGTCCGATCTCATCGAATTGGAAGGGGCTGTCGCGTCCGCCAAGCCGCAGGGGTTCGAGGTGACGATGGCGGTCACGCCGCCCATCGTGAAACCCTATGTCTGGTACATGGAAAAATCCGAGGATTCGCTTGTTTTGGGCGGCTTCGTTCCAAGCGAGGACGCCCGCACGAACATCCGCGAAGAAGCGGAAAGCGTGGCCGGCGATCTGGCGGTGGCCGACAAGACGTCGCTGGCGTCAGGTTTGCCCGGCACCGTCCAGCTTGGTGCCGTCGCCGCTTTTGCCGGCGACCGGCTCGAACGGATGACGTCAGGCCGAGTGACACTCAGCGACGATGTGCTGTCGGTCACCGGCACTGCGGATACCGCGCGCAATGGCATGGAGGTCGTTGCAGCGATGGACGGCCCGCTTCCGGCCGGCGTCACAAAGGGCATCGTTCAGGTCGAATTCCCGTCCGCCTTCCGCTTCGAAATCGAGCGCGGCTACGAGGCGCTGACCGTTCAGGGCACTGTGCCGGACGCAGCCGCCAAGGCCACCCTTCTTGGTGCCGTGAACCGCATGTTCGGCAAAGCAGACGCCGTGATCGATCTCGAAGTGACGGAGGGTCTGCCTGAAGGCGCGTCGGCCGCCGCCGCATTGGCGCTGCGCGCGGCCTCACAACTCGCAATCGGCACAGTGACCGTGGATGGCACCGTGATCACGGCGAAGGGCGAAGCGTTCACAAGCGAGGGCTCCGCGCGCTTCGCCTCCGATCTCATCCCATCCGTGCCGAAGGGTTTCCGGCTCGATAGCGCGATCGGCGTCGTGCCGCCCGGTTACCCGGTGACACCAGCGGTATGTGACGCCATGATTTCAGCGGTGCTGACCCGCAGCCCCGTGAGCTTTGACGGCGGCGCTGACATCGCTAAAGAAAGCCACGGTACGCTCGATTGGGTGGCGATGATCGTATCACGATGCGTGGATGCGAAAATTCACATTGCGGCGTACACTGACGAAACCGGCGACTCCGTTGCGAATGCGGCGCTGTCGTCGGCGCGGGCCCAATCGGTCCGAAACTACCTCGCGGGTGCCGGTGTAAACCCGGCACGCCTCGACACGCGAACGAGACCGGCGGCCTCGCCGGTTCCGGAAAACGCGCCGGAGAACGGGAAACCCGCCCAGCGCGTCGAAATCCACGCGGAGACCGGCGCATCCACGCCGTGATCCAGAGCTTTTTCAAGCTTGTGGAACATTAAGAAGGGGAGGGAACATCATGATCTATTTGACATTTGCGCTCTGGCCCTATGCCGTCCTGGCGCTTGCCGCCGGCATGGTCATCGGCTGGTTCACGACCGATAGAACCGATCCAACCGCCGAATCCTAAGCGAAGGGCGCTTGCGGGCGCATGGGGAGGACAAAATGCTCTGGCTGGTGTTCGAGACGTTTATCCTGATGATCGTCTTCGTGGCGATCGGGATCGTGCTCGGCAGCGGCCTGAAACACGCCTTCGACTCGCGCCTCGCCGCCGCCGCCGCCGCGTCCCAGGAAACTGTTTGGGCCGAGCCCGCGATCATACCGGACGTGGAGCCCGTAGCGCCGATCGAACCGGAAACCGCCACCTTGGCCGACGCGGATGCCATCACCGATCCGGTCAAGGCGGCGGCGGCCGATCAGATCGGCGTCAGGCCCACCGCCCTTGCCGGCGCCCGCGATGGCCAGCCCGACGATCTGAAGCGCATCAAGGGTATCGGCCCCCAGAACGAAGCCCGCCTCAACGCGCTCGGGATCTACCACTACGACCAGATCGCCGGCTGGACCACGGACGAGGCGCGGTGGGTGAGCAGCTATCTCGCCTTCCCCGGCCGGATCGAGCGCGAGAACTGGATCGAGCAGGCACGCGGCCTCACAGTGCCGGCTTAGGCGCCGCTTTCGGCCGGATTCCGGCGCGTTCGGCGCTTGCATTTCGGCGCCAGACTGCCTATGACACCGCCATCCCACACGCGGGGCCGCGGGTGCGTTTGTGCGCACCCTTCCGGTCGGAACTCGGGCAGCGCCCGGCTTCGATTCCCCCGCGGAGGTTAAAACCGGAAAAAAGGCAGTTCTTTATGGCTCTTCCCGACTACACCATGCGCCAGCTTCTCGAAGCCGGCATTCACTTCGGTCACCAGACGCACCGCTGGAACCCGAAGATGAAGCCGTTCATTTTCGGCCAGCGCAACAACGTCCACATTCTCGATCTCGCGCAGACCGTGCCGATGTTGCACCAGGCGCTGAAGGTCGTGTCCGACACGGTGGCCCAGGGCGGCCGCGTACTGATCGTCGGCACCAAGCGTCAGGCTCAGGAGCCCGTCGCGGCGGCGGCGCGCCGTTCGGCCCAGTATTTCGTGAACAGCCGTTGGCTCGGCGGCATGCTGACCAACTGGAAGACGATCTCCGGTTCGATCCAGCGCCTGCGCAAGCTCGACGAGACGCTTAACGGTGAGCAAGCCCAGCGCCTGACCAAGAAGGAGCGTCTCGTGATGACCCGCGAGCGCGACAAGCTTGAGCGCGCCCTTGGCGGTATCAAGGACATGGGCGGTGTTCCCGACCTGATCTTTGTGATCGACACCAACAAGGAAAAGATCGCGATCGACGAAGCGCGCCGTCTGGGCATCCCGGTCGCCGCCATTCTCGACTCCAACTGCGATCCCGACGGCATCACCTATCCGGTTCCGGGTAACGACGACGCCGGCCGCGCCATCGCCATGTACTGCGACCTGATCGCTCGCGCCGCCATCGACGGCATCTCGCGTGCGGCCGGCTCGATGGGCATCGACGTCGGCGCCGCCGAAACGCCGGTCGAAGAGCCCGCGCTGGCCGAACCGACCGAAGAAGCCGCCGCCTGATCAGGCGCCGCTTTTTCAAGGCGACAAGCGACGGGCGGGTCCGATCGGATCCGCCCTCGTTCATAGAAAAGACCGGATGCGCCAAGGCGGATCCGGCGCATGCGTTCAATGGGCGTCATATCGGGCACACGGCCGGCGACTAGGATGCGCGTCATGCGTGCCCCGGCTTCGCGGTTAGCATTTCGATTCAGGCGCTTTTCGTCACGACGTACGAGATAACGAGGGTTCGATGATCATTTCCGCTGCACAGGTGAAGGATCTCCGCGAGAAGACCGGCGCCGGCATGATGGATTGCAAGGTCGCCCTGACCGAAAACCAGGGTGACATCGAAGCAGCCATCGATTGGCTGCGTGCCAAGGGCCTGTCCAAGGCTGCCAAAAAGGCCGGCCGCGTCGCGGCTGAAGGCCTCGTCGGCATCGCCGTCGCCGACAAGCGCGCGGCGGTGGTCGAGGTCAACTCCGAGACCGATTTCGTGGCCCGCAACGAAGCCTTCCAGGGCCTCGTGCGCACCGTCGCGTCCGTTGCCGTCTCGAACGGGAACGACCGCGATGCGATCGCGGCCGCGACCTATCCCGGCAAGAGCCATTCGGTCGAGGCTGAAGTGAAGGAACTCGTCGCCACCATCGGCGAGCACATGAACTTCCGCCGCTCCAAGGTGCTTGAGGTTTCCGCCGGCGTCGTCGCCCCCTACGTCCATTCGGCGATCGCCGACGGGGTCGGCAAGATCGGCGTGCTGGTCGCGCTGGAATCGGCCGGCAACACCGACGAGTTGTTGAAGCTCGGCCGTCAGATCGCCATGCACGTCGCCGCAACCAACCCGCTCGCCCTGGCCGCCGAGGAAGTCGATCCGGTTGTGGTGGAGCGCGAGCGCGCGATCTTCATCGAGCAGGCCAAGGAAAGCGGCAAGCCGGCCTCCGTCATCGAAAAGATGGTCGAAGGCCGCATCCGCAAGTTCTTCGAGGAATCGACGCTGCTGAAGCAGGCCTTCGTGATCAATCCGGACGTGACCGTCGAGCAAGCGGTCAAGAACGCCGAAGCCGCCGTCGGCGCGCCCATCAAGGTTACCGCCTTCGCGCGCTTCGCCCTCGGTGAAGGCATCGAAAAGGAAGAGACCGACTTCGCCGCCGAAGTGGCGGCGGCTGCCGGCACCAAGAACTGAGCGTCATCCTCATCTTGGAAAATCATCAGGCGTCGGAGCGATCCGGCGCCTTTTTCATGCATGCGGCAGGGCAGGGCCATCGGTGTCGCCGAGAGCCGGAGATTGTCAGAAAAGGCAAAATCAATCCATTGTGCACAGCAGCATTGCGTAGCCGGGATCTTTCGGTCAAAGCAGGTGCCGCACGGCTTTCATTTAAGATATGCCCTGAACCGAACGCGTCAAAGGGCCCGCCACTTGGCGCCCGTCCCGGGAGAATCATCCGATGACCGAACCGCTCTACCGCCGCGTCCTCTTGAAGCTTTCGGGCGAGGCCCTGATGGGCGACCGCTCCTTCGGCATCGATCCTAAAGTCGTAAACCGTCTTGCCGCCGAGATCGTGGAGGCGCACCGGCTCGGTGTTCAGATCGGCGTTGTGGTTGGCGGCGGTAACATCTTCCGGGGCGTTTCGGTGGCGGCCGAGGGCGGCGATCGCACCACCGGCGATTATCTCGGCATGCTCGGCACGGTTATGAACGCGCTCGCCATGCGCTCGGCGATCGACCGTCTGGGCGTGCCGTCCGTTGTTCTGTCGGCCATCGCGATCCCCGCGCTTTGCGAGACCTTCACCCAGCGCGAGGCGTTGAAGCACTTCGCCGAAAACAAGGTGATCATCTTCGCGGCCGGAACAGGCAATCCCTTCTTCACCACCGATTCCGGCGCCGCGCTGCGCGCAGCCGAAATGAGCTGCGACGCGCTCTTGAAGGGCACCCAGGTCGACGGCGTCTATTCCGCGGACCCCAAGAAGGACCCTGCCGCCACCCGCTACGAGCGCCTGACCCATCAGGAGGTGCTATCGCGCAATCTCCAAGTCATGGACGCTGCGGCAATCGCGCTTGCTCGCGACAATCATATTCCGGTAATCGTCTTTTCTGTTCACGAGCACGGATCCTTCGTTGATGTGCTGACGGGACGCGGCCGATCCACGATCATCGCGGACTGAACCGAGCGGCAGTAGGGCAGGGCGGCGCTTGGCGCGCTGCAACATCCGCCCCCATATGCGCGGCGCGACCCGATGAATTGGCCAAGGCCGGCAGCCTTGGCCCAAGGTTTGAGAAAGGGATGATGATGGCTGACGAGGAGTTCGATCTCGGCGACCTCAAGCGCCGAATGCAAGGCGCCATCAATGTGTTCAAGAACGAACTGGCGGGCCTGCGCACCGGCCGCGCGAGCGCGAGCCTGATGGATCCGATCGTGGTGGAAGCCTACGGCAGCACCATGCCGCTGACGCAGGTGGCCACCGTCAGCGTGCCCGAACCGCGCATGATTTCCGTTCAGGTCTGGGACCGCTCGATGGTCGGCGCGGTGGAAAGGGCGATCCGTGGTTCCTCGCTCGGTCTCAACCCGATCATAGACGGTACGCTGCTGCGCCTGCCGATTCCCGAGTTGAACACCGAGCGCCGCACGCAACTGGCGAAAATCGCTCATAAATACGCCGAAGCGACCCGCGTTTCGGTGCGCCACGTGCGGCGCGATGGTATGGATGAGTTGAAGGAATTGGAAAAGGAGGGGCTTCTCTCGGAAGACTCTTCAAGGGCCTATTCCGAGAAAGTGCAAAAGCTCACGGACGATACGATTTCGGAGATCGACCGCATGTTGTCGGCCAAGGAACACGAGATCATGCAAGTTTGAATTCGGAATTTTGTCGTAAACTGCCAGAGGTTAAGAGACGACTCGTATCCGCCCCGTAATCTGCACACGTCCGGGGTGTTCAAGATTAGTCGGTTCGGGGGTGGCATGGTAACGGGGATCGACGCGGCCAGGAGCCGCTTGGGGCAGTCTGGCGCCTTTCCACTCCATGTCGGTATCATCATGGATGGCAACGGCCGTTGGGCGCGGTCCCGCGGCTTGCCGCGTTTGGAGGGGCACCGTCGCGGTGTTCAGGCCCTGCGCGAGATCGTGCGGCATGCCGGCAGCATCGGCGTGGAATGGCTGACCCTCTATTCGTTTTCCTCGGAGAACTGGTCCCGCCCGCCTGAAGAAGTTCGCGAACTCATGGGCCTGCTGAAGCTCTTCGTTCGCCGGGACCTCGCTGAGCTTGCCGCGAACAACGTTCGGATTCGCGTCATCGGCGAGCGTGAAAATCTCCAGCGCGATATCGCCGGCCTGCTCGAAGAAGCCGAATCCGCCACGGCCCGCAACACCGGGCTCAATCTCGTCATTGCCTTCAACTACGGCGCCCGCAACGAGATCACCCGCGCCGTTCGCCAACTCGCGAGCGACATCGCCGCCGGCCTCGTTTCCCCCGAAGCCGTAACCGAGCGTTTGATCGCCGATCGCCTGGACACAGCCGGCATGCCGGATCCCGATCTGATCATTCGCACCAGCGGCGAGCAGCGGCTCTCGAACTTCCTGCTCTGGCAGATCGCCTATTCCGAATTCGTGTTTGATCCTGTGTACTGGCCGGAGTTCGGACCCGAAAACTTCGACCGGGCTATCGATCAATTCATGGGTCGCGAACGCCGCTTCGGCGGTCTGAAGGCCGGTGTGGGGGCGGGATGACAAGCCCTGAGCCGGCTCCTCCGCGATCGGACCTGAGGATGCGCCTCGTATCCGCAGTGGTGATGATGGCCGTCGCCGTCGCTAGCCTCGTCATCGGCGGCACGGTTTTCGCAGCAATGACCGCCGCCGCCGGCGCCCTGATCCTCTACGAATGGGCGGCGATGACCGGCCCCTTCGCCACCCGCGCCGCCGATAAGGCCGCGGTCGTTCTCGTCGCCGTTTCAGTGCTTTGCGCAAGCTTCGAACCGTTGACGTCGGTTCTCATCCTTTTGGCCGTCGCGGCCGCCGTCGCGCTTGGTTCGGTTATCGATGCCAAGCTGCGCTGGCTCGCCCTCGGCATTCTCTATGCCGGTATTCCCGGCGTCGCTGCCGTGGTCCTGCGCGGTGACGGCGCGCCTGGAGAAATCTCGACAGGCTTTTACGCCATCGTATTCGTGTTCGTGGTGGTATGGGCAACCGACAGCGCCGCCTATTTCACCGGCCGCTCGCTCGGCGGCCCCAAGCTTTGGCCGGCGGTGTCGCCGGGAAAAACTTGGTCGGGCGCTCTCGGCGGCCTGATCGCGGCGGTGTTGGTCGGCATTCTCGTTGCCATCGCCGATGGGTTTGGTGCGTTATTGATGATGGGGCTCGTCGCCGCCGTTCTTTCCGTCGCCTCGCAGGCGGGCGACCTTGCGGAGTCCGCCATGAAACGTCGCTTCGGCGTGAAGGATTCCGGGCGCATCATTCCCGGTCATGGCGGGATCATGGACCGGGTGGATGGCCTCGTGGCGGCCCTCGTTCTCGCCGCTGCGATCGGTCTCGTTCATAGCGGCGGCCGCGATGCTTCCGCCGGTCTCTTGGTCTGGTGACGGGGGATCGGATTCGTGCTTGTCCATGACGTCGACCCCCTTAACACCGGTTCCAGTCAGCCCCCCCTTCGTCTCTCCATTCTGGGCGCGACCGGCTCGATCGGTTCGAGCACGCTCGATTTGGTGCGCCGCGATCGCGCGCGCTACCGGATCGTGGCACTCACGGCCGGCTCCAACGCATCGGCGCTTGCAGACCTTGCGATTGAATTCGAAGCCGAGATGGCCGTGCTTGCCGATCCCACTGGTTATGGCGCGTTGCGCGACCGGCTGGTCGGCACCCGCATCGAAGCCGCCGCGGGCGCCTCCGCCGTTTGCGATGCCGCCACCCGGCCCTCCGACATGGTTCTGTCCGCCATCGTCGGTGCGGCGGGCCTAGCCCCGTCGCTGGCCGCTTTGGCATCGACGCGAACCGTGGCGCTGGCGAATAAGGAAACGCTGGTCTGCGCCGGCAATTTCTTCATGGCTGAGGCAGACCGGCTCGGCGTTCGCATCCTGCCCGTCGACAGCGAGCACAACGCCATCTTCCAGGTGCTGGAGGCCGATAATCGCCGCGACGTGGCCGAAATCATCCTCACGGCATCCGGCGGTCCGTTCCGCACAATGTCGCGCGCGGATATGGCCGCCATAACCCCGGCGATGGCGCTGAAGCACCCGAATTGGTCGATGGGGCGAAAGGTCACGATCGATAGCTCAACCTTGATGAACAAAGGGCTCGAACTCGTTGAAGCGCATCATCTCTTTGCGATTGCGCCCGACAAGCTATCCGTCCTCGTTCACCCCCAATCGGCCGTTCACGGATTGGTGCGTTACACCGATGGCTCGCTTCTGGCCGAGCTTGGCAGCGCCGACATGCGAACCCCCATCGCCTATTGCCTCGCCTGGCCCGAGCGACGCCCCGCTCCTGTGAATCCGCTCGACCTTGCCGCGCTGGGCTCGCTGACCTTCGAGGCACCCGACCGCGCACGCTTTCCCTGTCTGGCGCTCGCCGAAGCCGCGATGCGCCGGGGCGCGGGCGCCCCTTGCGTACTGAACGCCGCCAATGAGGTGGCGGTGGACGCCTTCCTGGACGGGAAGATCAGCTATCTCCACATTGCCGCGCTCGTCGAAAAAACCCTATCGGCCGCCGATGCCAGGGGAATCATGGCTGATCCCAGGTCCTTGTCGGACGCGACTGCATTGGACGCGGCGGCGCGGCGGCTGGCGCTGGAAGCTCTGGCCTAATCCGAAACCGGCGTCGAACGAACCTTCCGGCCGATCGCAAGTTCCGGCCGGGTTTCAATCAGAATGCGCGCGCCTTATCTAAAAACTTGCTGTAGACCCAGTTCAAACCCCGCGCCACGCTCGAACCTGGAAACCACGATGGATTTTCTGCCCGGGCTATCCGGCTCCCTCCTTCTCACCATTCCCGCATTCCTCGCGGTTTTGACCGTCGTGGTCTTCTTTCACGAGCTTGGTCATTTCCTCGTCGCGCGCTGGTGTGGTGTGGCAGTGAGCTCGTTTTCGGTCGGGTTCGGCCCTGAACTCTTCGGCCGAACCGACAAGCACGGAACCCGCTGGAAGCTCTCCGCCATACCCCTTGGCGGCTACGTCAAATTCATCGACGACATGAACCCGGCTAGCACCCCTGATCGCTCGGCAGCTCCAAAGCCGGGTTCGTTTCAGGGCCAGAGCGTCGGCCGGCGGGCGGCCATCGTGGCAGCAGGGCCGATCGCGAGTTTCCTTCTGGGTATTGTCATTTGCGCAGGTCTGTTCGCAACCCTCGGTAAACCGGTCACCGACCCCGTGGTCGACGGCGTCGTCGCCGGCACACCGGCCGCCGAAGCGGGTTTTGTGGTTGGCGACCGAATTCTCACCATTGACGGAAACGCCGTGGAGACATTCAACGACGTTCAACGCGCTGTTCTTGGCAGCGGCGGTCAAACGTTAACGATTGCTATCGACCGGTCCGGCCAGCGTTTGACGCTGTCCGTCACGCCCCGGCTTGGTGAACTGACCGATCCCTTCGGTAATCGCCAAAAGGTCATGCAGCTTGGCCTTAGTCGAACCGACTCGCAGCCTACGATCAAGACATTTAGTCCCGTCGGTGCTGTTGTCGAGGCGGTCAAATACACATGGTACATCATTACTTCAACGATCGAGTATATCGGCCACGTCTTTCTGGGCCGCGCGTCTGCTGATCAGATCGGCGGACCTATTGGCATCGCCAAAATGTCCGGCGAGGCCGCGTCTCTCGGCGTGATACCCCTTGTTAACCTTGCTGCGGTTCTATCAATCTCGATTGGTTTGCTGAATCTGTTTCCGGTTCCGCTGTTGGATGGGGGGCACCTCGTCTACTACGCGATCGAGGCGATCCGGGGTCGCCCGCTTTCGGACAAGGCGCAGGATTACGGGTTCAGGGTTGGCTTTGCGATTGTGTTGATGCTCATGGTTCTTGGTACCTTCAACGATATCGTCAGGATCGCCACAGGCTGAGGAGCAACCATGGCCATGGGGACACTCTCTGCACGGAAAAGCCTCGTTGCAGATGCCAGGATGCTTGCAAGGTCTATCAAACACTGTACAAAACGTTCGTCGGGAATCTCTTCGGAGGTGATTTTCGGCGGTGGACAGGCAGAGATAAACAGGTTCAGTTGCAAATGCCCTCGATGAAAGAATGGTTGAAGGTCGCCGCCCTGTCCGTCGCGCTTTTTGCTGCGATGCCGGTGGTGGTCAGCGGCGTTCCCGGTTTCGGTGCCTCGGTGGCACATGCCGACGTCGTCCGAAGCATTCAGGTTGTTGGCAATACGCGCGTCGAACCTGAAACGGTCACATCCTACATCACCATCAAGCCGGGCCAGCAATTCTCCGCGGCCGACATCGACGAATCGATCAAATCGCTGTTCGGAACCGGCCTTTTCGCCGACGTGCAGATTTCGCGTCAGGGTGGTGCCTTGGTTGTCCGGGTGACGGAAAATCCGGTCATCGCCCGCGTCGCCTTCGAGGGCAACGACAAGCAGTCCGACGAGATTTTGGGCGCCACGATCGAGCTTCAGTCGCGCTCCGTGCTCACCCAGGCGAAGGTTCAGTCCGATACGCAGCGCATCCAGGAACTTTATCGGCGGACAGGGCGCTACAATGCGACCGTCGAGCCGAAGATCATCGATCTCGGTCAGAATCGCGTCGACCTCGTCTTTCAGATCGACGAAGGCCCGCGCACCGAGGTCAATCAGATCAACTTCATCGGCAACAAAGCCTATTCCGACTACCGCCTCAGTGACGTGATTGCCACGAAAGAGTCGGGCATTCTGGGGTGGCTGAAGTCGTCGGACAACTATGATCCCGACCGTCTGAACGCCGATCAGGAAGCGCTTCGCCAGTTCTACTACAATCATGGCTATGCGGACTTCCGCGTCATCTCGGCTGTGGCGGATTTCGACCGCGAGCAGAACGGCTTCTTCATCACCTTCACGGTGGAAGAGGGCGAGCAGTATATTTACGGTGACATCAACGTCGAATCGACGCTGACCGAGGTCAACACCAAGGACCTTCTGGCCGCTACGTCTACCCGCGCGGGTGACGTTTACAGCGCCAAGGAAGTCCAAAAGTCGCTTGAAGACATCACCGTCGCCGTGGCCGAAAAAGGTTACGCCTTCGTTCAAGTCCGTCCGCGCGGTGATCGCGACTACGAAAATCGCAAGATCGCAATCACCTATTTCATCGACGAAGGCGCTCGCGCCTACATCGAGCGTATCAACGTCATTGGCAACACCCGGACGCGCGACTACGTTATCCGCCGCGAGTTCGATGTAGGCGAGGGCGACGCGTATAACCAAGTCTTGATCGAGAAGGCTGAGCGCCGCTTGCGCAACCTCGGCTACTTCAAAGCGGTCCGCGTATTCTCCGAGCAGGGCTCCGCCCCCGACCGCGTGATCGTGAACGTTCAGGTGGAAGACCAGCCGACGGGTGAGATTTCCGTGGGTGCCGGCTACTCAACCGCCGATGGTTTCATCGCCGAACTCTCGATCTCCGAAAAGAACTTCCTCGGTCGCGGTCAGTTCGTGCGCGCCGCGATCGGCCGTGGAATTTCGACGGATGGGGACGGTGGCGCTGCGACCTATGAGCTGTCGTTCACCGAGCCCTACCTCTTCGATCGCCGTCTTTCCGGTGGCTTCGACGCTTACCGCCGCACCTTCAATGAAGGATCCGGCGTCATTCATCCCTATGACGAGCAGCTGACGGGCGGCGCGGTCCGCTTCGGCATTCCGGTCATGGACAACGTGACCCTGGGACTGCGGTACAACATCTATCAGCAGGAAATTTCCGGCATAAAGGATTCCATCGAAACTGCCCGGCTGGTCACCGACGAAACATCCATTGTCTCGTCCATCGGCTACTCGCTGACTTACGATACGATCGACAACAAGCTGTTCCCGCGTGAAGGCATCTTCGCGCAGTTCAACCAGGAATTCGCCGGTGTCGGCGGCGACGTGAGCTTCCTTAAGACCACGGTTAAGGCCGACTATTATCGCGAGCTGATGGAAGATTGGGGCGTTGTCGGACGCGTCGGGGTCAAGGCTGGCCATGTCATGGGCGTCAGCGACGATCTCCGGTTCCTTGACCACTTCCGACTTGGCGGCGAAACCATTCGCGGCTTCGCATCCGAAGGTATCGGTCCGCGCGACAGCAACACCGGTTATCTGCTCGGTGGTCAGTTCTACGTCGCTGGTACCGTTGAAACCGTGTTCCCAATGCCCGTGATCCCCCAGGAATTCGGGTTCTACGGCTCGCTGTTCGCGGACGCCGGTACGGTCTGGGACGTGGATAAAGACACTTTTGCCGGAACTACCGGTACTTCACTCGAATCCAATGATCCGACCCTGCGTGCTTCGGTTGGCGTTGGCCTCCTCTGGCAGTCGCCGTTTGGTCTGCTTCGCGCCGACTTCGCGCTTCCGGTTTCCAAGGACGATGCGGACGACACCCAGGTGTTCCGCTTCTCCGGTGGCACCAAGTTCTAAGTGTCACGCACCGTATGAGGTCGATCTCGGCCGTCGCCTAACAGCGACGGCCTACTCGTTTGAGAAGCGGCCCACCTCGGCGATGTCTTTCCAGCAGAAAACGCCCATGGCTTTCCGGAACCCCCTGTAATGACTGATCCGGTATTCTTCCGGCCGACACGCCCGCTTTCCCTTGCCGAAATCGCGGCGCTCGTGCGCGGCAAAGTGGCGACGGGCGATCCCTCGGTTAGCATCGATCGCGTGTCTCCGCTCGATCAGGCCGGTCCGCGCGACCTCACCTTCTTCGATAATCCTCGCTACCTCGTCCAGTTCAAGGCAACCACGGCCGCCGCTTGCATCACGGCCGAACGGCATGCAGCCTCCGCCCCGGCGGGAACGGCGGTCATCACGTCGGATCAGCCCTACCGGGCGGTTGCCCTCGTCATGCAGGCGCTGTTTCCCCAGGCATTCCGCCTTGAAGGCCCATACGGACAGACGGGCATCTCCCCGGCCGCGCATGTTCACCCCTCCGCAAAACTTGAGGCCGACGTCACCGTCGAACCCGGCGCGGTCATCGGTGCCGACGCGGAAATCGGCCGTGGCACTGTGATTTCCGCCGGCGCCGTGATCGGGCAGGGCGTCCGCTTCGGCCGGGACGGCTACGTCGGCGCCAACGCCTCGGTGACCTTTGCGCTCGTCGGCAACCGCGTGACGATCCATGCCGGCGCTCGCATCGGGCAGGACGGCTTCGGCTTTGCGATGGGCGCAGGCGGCCATCTCAAGGTGCCGCAGATCGGCCGTGTGGTCATTCAGGACGACGTCGAAATCGGCGCCAACACCATGATCGATCGCGGTTCGAATCGCGACACGATCATCGGCGAGGGCACCAAGATCGATAACGGCGTTCAGATCGGCCACAACGTCGTCGTCGGCCGCCATTGCATCCTGGTTTCGCAGGTTGGGATTGCCGGCTCGGCTGTGCTTGGCGATTACGTCGCGATTGGCGGGCAGGCCGGCCTCAACGGGCATATCAAGGTGGGCAACGGCGCACAGATTTCCGGCGGCAGCCTCGTGAAGGACGATGTTCCAGCCGGCGAGCGCTGGCTTGGCATCCCCGCGATGCCGATCCGGGATTGGACGCGCGAGCAGTCCGCCATCAAAAAACTGGTGAAGACCGCAGCCAACACCTCAGCGACGGGGGAACACGGATCGTGAGCGATCGGGACGACAATGGCAGCCAAGATAACAGCAGCGTTGCCAAAACGGAATTCACCGTTGTGGACATCATGCGTCTGCTTGAACTCCTGCCGCACAGATATCCGTTTCTTCTGATCGACAAGATCATCGACGTTGACGGAGACCGCTCCGCCGTTGGCATCAAGAACGTGACCATCAACGAGCCGCAATTCCAAGGGCACTTTCCGCAGCAACCCGTCATGCCCGGCGTTCTCATGATCGAGGGTATGGCGCAAACGGCGGGCGCCATCTGCGTTGCTTCGCGCGGCACGAACAAGCCTAAGATCGTTTACTTCATGACGATCGATAAGGTGAAGTTCCGCAAGCCGGTCGGGCCGGGAGACGTGTTGGAGTACCATGTGCGCAAGATCAAGCAGCGCGGGAGCATGTGGTGGTTCGCAGCTGAAGCCAAGGTTGCCGGGGCCAAGGTTGCCGAAGCCGAATTGAGCGCGATGCTCGTCGACTGATTTGAAGCACCGGCTGCCAAGCCGGTGAGTTCGGGTTGCAGAATGAGAGCTAAACGCGATTCCTATGATGCCCAGGATCGAGCCGCTCGTCAGGAGAGACATGTCGACCATTCATCCGACTGCGGTTGTGGCGCCGGGTGCCAGCCTCGGCGCCGGTGTCACCATCGGGCCTTTCTGCGTCGTTGGAGAGGACGTCTCGCTTGGTGACGGAGTCGTTCTTCATAGCCACGTCGTCGTGACCGGCCGCACCACGGTGGGGGATCGCACGAAGGTTTTCCCCTTCGCCAGCCTCGGTCACCAGCCACAAGACCTGAAGTATCGCGGCGAACCGAGCCGCCTTGAGATCGGAGCGGACACTGTGATCCGCGAAAACGCGACCCTGAACACCGGAACCGAGGGCGGCGGCATGCTGACCAAGGTGGGCGATCGCTGCCTTATCATGGTTGGCGCCCATGTCGCGCATGATTGCATCGTCGGCAACAACGTCATTCTCGTGAACAACTGCACCCTCGGCGGTCATGTTCAGATCGCGGATAATGCCATTTTGGGCGGCCTTTCCGCCGTGCACCAATGGGTTCGCATCGGCGAGAATGCCTTTGTTGGCGGTATGTCCGGCGTCGAAAACGACGTGATCCCGTTCGGCACGGTGATCGGCAATCGCGCGCAACTTGGCGGGCTCAATCTCGTCGGGCTGCGCCGCAGCAGCTATGCCCGCGAGGACGTTCACGCCCTGCGCAACGCCTACAAGCTTCTATTCGAGGGCGATGAGCCGCTGTCGCGCCGCGTGGATCATGTTGCGGATGCCTTCGGAGGCACGCCGCTGGTTGATAAGATGGTCGCCTTCATTCGTGCCGGAGGCGACCGCGCAATCTGCACCCCGCGTGGACGTGACAGCGAGGCCTGATGGCGATTTCGCCGGCTGACCCTTCCCGCCCAACCCTGGGCATCGTTGCCGGCGGCGGCGCCGTGCCGCTCACCGTCGCGGCGGATGTGCAGGCGGCCGGGCGCCCCGTGTGCATCTTCGCCATCGTCGGCGAGGCGGATCGCGCCGTCGAGGCCTTCCCGCATCACTGGGTTCGCTGGGGCGAAATAGGCCGTCTGTTCGATCTTCTCGTTCGTGAAAAAGTCAGCGATGTCGTCATCGCAGGCTCCGTTAGCCGCCCGGATTTCACAGCGATCCGGGTCGATCTCGGCGCTGTGCTCAGCCTGCCGAAAATCCTATCCCTGATGGTGGGCGGCGACGACACCGTTCTGCGCAATGTCGTGCGCTTCTTCGAGGACCGCAGTTATCGCGTCATCGGCGCCCATGAAGTCGCGCCGGAACTCGTGGGCGATCACGGCGTGCTTGGCCGCGTGAAGCCTGACGCCGAGGCGCGGCTGGATATGGAGCGCGGTTTTGAGGCGGCCCGGCTTCTCGGCTCGCTTGATATCGGCCAGGCCGTTGTCGCCATCGGCGGCCGAGTCGTCGGCGTCGAAGGCATTGAGGGCACGGATGAGCTGATCGCGCGCTTTGGCGATTTGCGCCGTCGCGGCCGCATCAAGGCCAGCGGCCGCCAAGGCGTTCTGGTCAAAGCGGCCAAGCCCCAGCAGGACCTGCGCGTCGACATGCCCACAATCGGACCTCGCACGGTCGAGGCTGCGGTGGCGGCCGGGCTGGCGGGCATCGCCATCGAAGCCGGCCGGGTGATGATCGTCGATCGCGCCGCCTCGGTCGCTGCGGCGGACAAGGCGAAGATCTTCATCGCAGGTGAACGGCTGAACGACGGGAAAGCCCTATGAGCGCGCCGCTTCACGTGTTTCTGGTGGTGGGCGAAGAATCCGGCGACCAGCTCGGCAGCCGGCTGATGGATGCCTTGCGGGAAAAAACCGGCGGCGCCGTGCGCTTTTCCGGCCTTGGCGGCGAGCGGATGGCCGAACGCGGCCTTGCGCCGCTGTTTCCGCTTCACGATATCGCGGTCATGGGCATCACGGCGGTCATCGGCCGACTGCCCACGATCCTGAAGCGGATCCGGCAAACCGTGGACGCCGCGCTGGCTGCTAACCCCGACATTGTTGTGATCATCGATAGTCCGGATTTCACGCACCGCGTGGCCAAGAAAATCCGCCAGCGGCGCCCTGGCTTGCCGATCGTTGATTATGTTTCACCCTCCGTATGGGCTTGGCGGCCTGGGCGCGCCCGCAAAATGGCGGCCTATACGGACCATCTTCTCGCGCTTTTGCCCTTCGAGCCGGCCATTCACGCCAAGCTCGGCGGTCCGCCCACAACCTATGTCGGCCATCCCCTGATAGACCGGCCGGCGCTGTTGCAGCCCGCCCCGAACGAGCGCACGCCGATCGGTCAAACCGAGAAACCTTTGCTCCTCGTACTGCCGGGCAGTCGCGGCGGCGAAATCGATCGGATGCTCCGCGTGTTCGGCCAAACCGTCGCGCAGCTCGCGTCAACAGGCCGTCCCTTTGAACTGGTCATCCCCGCCGTCCCGCGCCTCGCCGACCGGATCCGCCGCGAGACGGCCGATTGGGCGATCGTGCCGCAGGTCGTAAGCGGCGAGGCGGAAAAATTCGCGGCCTTCCGCCGGGCCCATGCAGCGCTTGCCACCTCTGGAACGGTAACGTTGGAACTTGCGCTCGCCGGTGTGCCAACCGTCGTTGCCTATATCCGCGACCCCGTTTTCAAGCTCGTCACCGAGATTGTTCGGCGCATTCCAGGGCAGGTTCAGGTGAATTCCATGGTGCTTGCCAACATCATCCTCGGCGATCGCATCGTGCCCGATTTTCTGGACCCCGACGTGACGGCGGCTATTCTCACCCCAGAACTCGCGCCATACCTTGAAGACAGCCCCAAGCGGCGCGCCCAAAGTGCCGCCCTTGAAAAGCTCTGGCAGGCGATGGCACTGCCGCATGGCCGCCCCGCAGCAGACACAGCGGCCGACGTTGTGCTTGAAGTCGCTGGCCACAAGCGCGGTTAAGGCTCTAAGCCTCCAATGAAAAGGGCGCCCGAAGGCGCCCCAAACACGATTTTCAACTCACCTCAGCGCCGATCGTTCATCGGCACATAGCTGCGGTTCGGGGCGCCGGTGTAAAGCTGGCGCGGACGGCCGATGCGCTGGCCCGGATCCTCGATCATTTCCTTCCACTGCGCGATCCAGCCCACGGTGCGGGCGAGGGCGAACAGCACGGTGAACATGGTCGTGGGGAAGCCCAGCGCACGCAGCGTGATGCCGGAGTAGAAGTCGATGTTGGGATAAAGCTTCTTCTCGACGAAATACTCGTCGGAAAGCGCGATCTTCTCCAATTCCACCGCCACATGCAGCAGCGGATCGTCGCCGATGCCGAGTTCGGCAAGAACTTCATGCGTCGTCTTCTGCATGATGCGCGCGCGGGGATCGTAGTTCTTGTAGACGCGGTGGCCGAAGCCCATCAGGCGGAACGGATCGTTCTTGTCCTTGGCGCGGCGGATGTACTCCGGAATACGGTCGACAGAGCCGATTTCCGCCAGCATGTTGAGCGCCGCCTCATTCGCACCGCCATGGGCCGGGCCCCAAAGGCAGGCAATGCCGGCCGCGATGCAGGCGAAGGGGTTCGCACCCGAAGAACCCGCGAGGCGAACGGTCGAGGTCGACGCATTCTGCTCGTGATCGGCGTGCAGAATGAAGATCCGGTCCATGGCGCGGGCCAGAACCGGGTTCACCACATAATCCTCGCACGGCACAGAGAAGCACATGCGCAGGAAATTCGAAGCGTAGTCCAGGTCGTTCTTGGGATAAACGAACGGTTGGCCGATGGAATACTTGAAGGCCATGGCCGCAATCGTCGGCAGCTTGGCGATCATGCGCAGCGATGCCACCATGCGCTGGTGCGGATCGGAAATATCCGTGCTGTCATGATAAAAGGCCGAAAGCGCGCCGACGCAGCCGGTGAGAACGGCCATCGGATGCGCGTCGCGGCGAAAGCCCGAGAAGAAGCGCGACATTTGCTCATGCACCATCGTGTGGCGCGTGACCCGCATGTCGAAGTCTTCCTTCTGCGCCTTGTTCGGCAGGTCGCCGTAGAGCAGCAGGTAGCAAGTTTCCAGGAAATCGCCCTGTTCGGCGATCTGCTCGATCGGATAGCCGCGATAGAGCAAAATGCCCTTGTCGCCGTCGATATATGTGATCTTCGACTCGCAGGCCGCCGTGGAGGTAAAGCCGGGGTCGTAGGTGAAGTGTCCCGTCTTCGCGTAAAGCGAGGAGATATCCACGACGCTGGGCCCAACCGAACCGTCCTTGACGGGGAACTCGTAGGTCTGATCGCCAATGGAGAGGGAGGCTTTTACATCACTCATTCGGTCTGACCTCCAGATGATCGATTGGAGCCCGCAGGAGCGGCGGCAAGGTTCCGTTTACGTCAACGGACGCCGTAGACCCAGGTTCCGAGCGCCTTCTGTTGTGCGTAGCGGAATTATCCCCCTGCGGCAAGCAGGCGCACAGGGTGGGGCCCTCCGTCCTTCGTATCAACACGCGGGCGCCGCGGTAAACAAAGCTTTCGGACGAAAATGCGCAATCCAGTCAAGCGACAGAAAACGAAGCCATATCAGCAATACGTCGCTCGCCCCGCGCGCGAAAGGTGCAGTGCAGCAAAGAGCGGATGCGCCGCTCGGGCTAAACCAGCGCATCCCCGATCCGGCCGATGCTTTCCTCGCGCCCCAGAACGGCCAGCACATCGAACACCGGCGGTGAAGTCGATCGGCCGGTGAGGGCAGCGCGCAGCGGCTGCGCCACCTTGCCCAGCTTCACGCCCGTTTCCTCGGCGAACGCGCGCACCTCGGCCTCCGTGCTTTCCGCCGTCCAGGCGCCCAATCCGGCAAGGCGCGGCAGCATATTCACGAGCGCGGCCTTTCCGGCCTCATCCAGCAGAGCGGCGGCTTTGTCGTCACGCGCCAACGGCCGGTCGGCATAGAGATAGGTGGCCCCGTCCACGATTTCGCGTAGCGTCTTCGCACGCTCTTTAAGGCCGGGCATCGCGGCGATGAGTTTGTCGCGCATGGCCGCATCCAGCTTCGCCTTCACAGGCGCATACTCGGGCACATGATCGAGCAGCACCTCGATATGCGCCACCAACTCGGCGTCCGGGGTATGGCGGATATACTGGCCGTTGAGGTTTTCCAGCTTTGCGAAATCGAAGCGGGAGGGCGAACGGCCGATGCCCTCCAGATCGAAGAGGGCGATCATCTCCCCGGTCGAGAACATTTCCTTGTCGCCATGCGCCCAGCCAAGCCGCACGAGATAGTTCCGCAGCGCGCTCGGCAGATACCCCATGGCCCGGTAGGCATCCACCCCAAGCGCGCCGTGCCGCTTGGATAGCTTGGCGCCGTCCGGCCCGTGGATCAGTGGAATATGCGCAAGCTTCGGCATCTCCCAGCCAAGCGCGTCGTAGATGATCTTCTGGCGCGCCGAATTGGTCAGGTGATCGTCGCCGCGAATGATTTGCGTCACGCCCATATCGCGGTCGTCCACCACCACGGCGTGCATATACGTCGGCGTTCCGTCCGAACGCAGAATGATGAAGTCGTCGAGGTCCTTGTTCGGGAACACCACGGTGCCCTGCACCGCATCCTCGATCACCGTCTCGCCCGCGAGCGGAGCCTTGATCCGGATGGTCGGCTTCACGCCGGCCGGCGCTTCGGCGGGATCGCGGTCGCGCCAGCGCCCGTCATAGCGGGGAGGGCGCCCCTCGGCTTTGGCTTGCTCGCGCATGGCGTCAAGCTCTTCGCTCGTGCAGAAGCAGTAATAGGCCTTGCCCGCGGCCACCAACTCGCGTGCGACGTCGGAATGGCGCCCGGCGCGCTCGAACTGCGAGATCGGTTCACCCTCCCACGTCAGCCCCAGCCAGGTCAGGCCGTCGATGATCGCGTCGACGGCGGCTTGGGTGGAGCGTTCCCGGTCGGTATCCTCGATCCGCAGCAGCATCGTGCCGCCGTGCCGCTTGGCATAGAGCCAATTGAACAGCGCCGTGCGGGCCCCGCCGATGTGCAGGAATCCGGTCGGAGACGGTGCAAAACGCGTGACGACGGGATCTGGCATCAGTATTATTTCCACGGGCTCTGGGACGGGAGACTCAAGCGTTCCGACGGACGCCCAACAACACGTCCCCGACGGAGCCGCGGTGCTTTAGCACTTCCTTGCGACGATCGCAAAACGTGTTCACGGGAGTTGGGGGCCACGTGCGGAACCGGGAACGCCGCGCCCAGCCCTCAAGTCGCATCCCCGCCATGGTCGCCGAAGGTTGGCGCGCTTTTGCAGCCGCCGTGATCCGCGATCTGGAGTACCGGCGCGGCTTCCTCTGGTGGCCGGTAGCCTTCGGCATCGGCGCCGCCCTCTTTTTCATGCTGCCGTTCGAACCGCAGACGTGGCAGATCTTCGGCCCCGTTTGCGCCGTTTTGCTGGCGCTTGCCGGCATCCGCATCCGCACCGGCGCGCTTGCCTTTCCGTTGATGCTGCTCGTCCTCATGGCGCTTGGAATGGCCGCCGCCGAAATATCCACCCTTCGCGCCGAAACCCCGCGCCTTCCCGCGCAACGCACCGTCACCATAACCGGCGTTGTCGAGGCCGTTGAGGACCGCGAGAGCAGGGGATACCGCATCCTCATCAGGCCGACCGCCATCGACCCCGCGCCAAAGGTCGGCCTGCCCAAGCGCGTGCGAATCGCGGTGCGCGGATTGACCGGCGCACCGGTTCCAGGGTCCGGCATCAAGCTCTTGGCGCGTATTGGCCCGCCGCAGCCGCCGCTCATTCCCGGCGGCTATGATTTTGCACGCACGGCTTACTTCCAAGAGATCGGCGGTGTCGGGTTCAGCCTTGGCAAACCCGAAATACTTCCGGCTCCCACCGATCTCTCAGCCGAATTCACCGCGCTTGCCGCCGTCGAGCGCTTCCGCCAAGCCGTTTCCACCCGCATCCGAGAGGTCTTGCCGGGCGAGACCGGCGCCATCGCGGCCGCGCTGATCGTCGGCGACCGGGGCGCCATCGATCCCGATACCGACGAAGCCATGCGCATTTCCGGGCTCAGCCACATCCTCTCCATTTCGGGGCTGCACATGGCCATGGTGGCTGCCTGCTTGTTCGGCGGTTTGCGCTACGGCCTCGCTTTGGTTCCGATCATCGCCCTGACGTGGCCGGTGAAGAAGCTCGCGGCCGGGGCGGCCATGGCGGGCACCTTCGCTTACATGGTGATTTCCGGCTTGAGCGTGCCGGCCGAACGCTCCGCGATCATGATCGGCGTCGCGCTCGCGGCCATCCTGGTAGACAGGCAAGCCCTGTCGCTGCGCGTCGTCGCCGTCGCGGCCTTGCTGATCCTCGCGATCGAGCCTGAGGCGGTGCTCGATCCCGGCGCGCAAATGTCCTTTGCCGCCGTCACCGCCCTGATTGCAGGCTATGAGGCTCTTGGCGCAAGGCGAAAACCGCCTCCAGATGCAGGCGACATCAATCCGGCCATCCGGGCCGGCGGCGTTGCCCTGCGCTGGATCGGCGCATCGTTGCTCACATCGCTCATCGCCGGCCTCGCGACGGGGCCGATCGCGCTTCATCATTTCAACCGATTCGCCCCGCTCGGCCTCGTCGCCAATCTCCTCGCCACGCCGCTTGTCTCCTTCGTGGTGATGCCGTCCGCGCTCGTATCCGCTCTTGCCATGCCGGCCGGGCTAGAGGTGTGGCCGCTCAAACTCATGGGCTGGGGCATCGATCTGATGATCGTCATCGCCGAAGAGGTTGCGGCGTGGACGCCCGGCGGCGGCACGCTCGGCCGGCCCGCGCTCGCCGGAACGCTCCTGCTCGTAGCCGGCGGCCTGTGGGTCTGTCTGTGGACCGGCGCTGCCCGGAGCCCCGGCTATCTCGTCATCGCAGCCGGCCTCATCTTATCGCCTTTCGCCACGCGCCCAGGCTTGATCGTTTCCGGCGACGGCGACCGGGCCTTGCTGGTGGACAGGACGGGAGCGCTCCTCGTGCTCGGCCGTGCGTCCGGGTTCGAGACCGAGCTTTGGCTCGCCGCCCTGGGTGATCCGCGCATTCCCCGCGATAGCAGTCTCGTTGCCGGCACCGCCTGCGACAAGGAGGCCTGCGTTGCGCTGGAAGGGGAGGGACGCGTGATCGCCGCCCTCGTCCGGCAGCCGGTTGCTTTCGGCGACGAATGCGGGCGTGCAACTTTGGTGATCACACCGCTCGATGCACCGCGCTGGTGCTCGGAGCGCTCGGTGGTATTGGACAGGACGGATCTTGAAGCGTCAGGGGCCCGCAGCTTCCAGTTGGACTGGACGGGCGAAAAGCCCCGCCTCACCCCGATCGGCGAAGCAATACCGGCAAGCCGCCGCATATGGCACGGCGGCTGATTGCTCAGGCAACCCGGCCAGCCTTCCGGCGGCCATGTGTGATGTCGAGATCGCGTTCCGTGCAGATGCGATTGCGGCCCGTGCGCTTGGCCAGATAAAGCGCCGCGTCCGCCCGCTCGATTACAGACCCAACGGAATCATTGGGCCTGAAGGTCGAAATGCCGATCGAGATGGTGATGAAGCCCAGGTTCTCCCCGGTCGACCGCTTCACGAGTTCCTTCGACATAACCGCAATGCGGATCTGCTCGGCGATCAGCTTGGCATTGTCCAAGCTCGTGCGCGGCAGAATGATCGAGAACTCTTCTCCACCGTAACGGCACGCAATATCGTGACCCTTGACGTTCTGCTTGACCGCAAGCCCGACCAGACGAAGCACCTGATCGCCCGTCTGGTGGCCGTAGGTATCGTTGAACGCCTTAAAGTTATCGATGTCTGTGATCAGCAGCGAGAAGGGTTCGGTCGCGTCGCTGGCTTGTACGACGGCCCGCTCGATCGATTGATCGAAGTGCTTGCGGTTCGCCAGCGTCGTCAACTCGTCGGTCAAGCTCTCGAAGCGGATTGCATCGAGGCTTTCCTGCAACTCGTTGATCTGATGCTTGCTTTCAGCAAGCTGAGCTTCAAGGTTTCGGTTCGTTGCCTCGGTAGCCCGTGTCGCTGTGATCAGTTCCTGGACGATGGTGCCGATCCGCTTGATATCGGTCGTGTCGGAAAGCCGCGTCGTCGCTCCGGACAGGCTTTCGCAATAGTTGGCGTTGGCCGCGATCGTAACTTCCATAGCCTCGACAACATCGCCGATTTCGCGGGCGATGCGCCCGCCGACTTCCTCGATCCTGTCGCCAAGCCGCGACGGTGCAAGATACTGACTGTAAATCGCAGTAATTTCTTCCGGATCGATATGTCCGCGAATGCGCAGAATGTCGTTTACAGCTTTATTGAGAGCATGATTGAACCCAGCGCAATATGTGTACCAGAGTTCATAGTTACGAGGGTAAGCTGGCGTCTCATTACGACGAAGCTGCCCAAGGGCTGCTTCGCCATAACCAATGGTGCGCTGGAATTCCTCGCACTTACTCATGCTAACCCCGTGTTTACTACGGCATCATTCTCTTTAAATTTAGTCTTAAGCTGGTGAACATGTGGTTAATGACCAAAAGAAATTGAAGAAAACTGAACCCGGTAAGTCTATATCATTACATGCATTCGTTAGTATTGAATGCAATCAATTTATTGCAGCCTAATCAACAATAAAAAGCCCGGTTGAGGGGGCTCGACCGGGCATTCACATAAGAAGCACTGTGATGGATCAGGACGCTTGCTTCACGACCTTGACGGGCCGCAGAAGAAAAGCCGGAACGTGATCCCCAAGGCCCACGACAGCCGGACCGTCATCGTGATCGCGGCGGTGATGCTGGCGATCACCCGATCGCGGATTGGCCGGGCGATCAAGGAAATCCGCGCGGATCGGCTCTGAGCGCTTCGGCTCCGGTCTACGCGCCTCGGCAGCCTCGACCGGTTCGCGGCGATGCGGGCGCTCAGCCTTTTCTGTACGCTCCGGCCTTGCAGCACGATCTTCGCTTGGGCGGCGCGGTTGGCGCGAATCCGCAGTCCGCCGCACAGTGCGCGGCTCACGCCGCTCAGACTGCGGGGCGTCGGTATCTGTTGCGGCCGCAGCCGCAGCCGGGCGCTCGCTGCGCCCGCGGGGCGATGAGCGGCCTTCGCCGTCCTTCGAGGCGGTCCGCCGTCCGCGACGGCGCTTTGCCGCCTCCGGATCATGCTCGACCTTCTCGCCCATCCACTCCAGATCCTGACCGGTCAGCTTTTCGATGGCGGAGAGATGCTTCAACTCTTCGCCCGTCACCAGCGTCACGGCCGTACCTGCGCGGCCTGCGCGGCCGGTCCGGCCGATCCGGTGCACATAGTCTTCGGCGTGGATCGGAACGTCATAGTTATACACGTGGCTGACGTCCGGAATGTCCAATCCGCGCGCAGCAACGTCGCTCGCCACCAGCAAGGTCAGCGTGCCCTTACGGAAGGCATCCAGCGTTGCCATGCGGGCGTGCTGGTCCATATCGCCATGCAGCGCGCCCACATTGAAGCCGTGCTTTTCCAAGCTGCGGTAGAGCACCGCGACATCGCGCTTGCGGTTGCAGAAGACGATCGCATTCTTCAAATCGACGGCTTGGCCGATGAGATCGCGCAGAACCTGCCGCTTCTCGAAATCTTCCCCGCCCGACGCGACGACGCGCTGAACGACGGTTTTCGCGGTGGTCGCCGGCTTTGCAACCTCGATCTTCACCGGATCCTTCAAGAAGCTGTCGGTGAGACGGCGAATTTCCGGCGGCATGGTCGCCGAGAAGAACAACGTCTGGTGCGACTTGGTGATCAGCTTGCAGATGCGCTCGATGTCCGGGATGAAACCCATATCCAGCATGCGGTCCGCTTCGTCGATCACCAAAATCTCGACACCCGTGAGCAGTAGCTTGCCGCGCTCGAAATGGTCGAGAAGCCGGCCCGGCGTCGCGATCAGGATATCCACGCCGCGATCAAGCTTTTTGTCCTGCTCATCGAAGGACATGCCGCCGATCAGCAAGGCGATGCTGATCTTCTGATGGAGAGCATAGCGAACGAACGTCTCTTCAACCTGCGCCGCGAGTTCGCGCGTCGGTTCCAAAATGAGCGTCCGGGGCATACGAGCCCGAGCGCGGCCCTTTTCGAGCAGCGTCAGCATTGGAAGAACGAAGGAGGCCGTCTTGCCTGTGCCCGTCTGGGCTATGCCGATCACGTCACGTCCGGTTATGGCGTGAGGAATGGCTTGCTCCTGGATCGGAGTCGGCTGGGTGTAGCCGGCCGCTTCCACGGCAGCCAAGACTTTTTCGCTGAGCCCGAGTTCAGAAAAATTCATATCGTTGTTGCGATCTAACCAGTTTAGATCCGATCGCGGCTAACCACACGGATCTTGATGAAGATGGGGTTTTATTTTCAAAGCCAGGATGCGTGACCTGGAAAATAGGCAGAAATGCCGTAATGTCAATTCTTTTAACAAACAAAACCGCCGTTTTGAAGGCCTTACAGGGCAGCTTTGCCGTTTTATGATCAACGATGCCGGGCTGCTGTGGAATTTCGGCTGCCGATTCCTTGTTTTGGAATGTAAATTCTTCAAAACAGGGAAAGTTTGTCCCCGCATATTTTGGAGATGATCATGTCGATGCCTCTCGTCTTCATTCCAGGCCTCAATTGCACGGCAGAGCTGTTCTCTGCCCAGATTGCGAGTTTGTCGGGTAACCGGACAATTGCCATCGCCAATCATCGCCGTCACGATTCCATTCGAAACATTGCAACGCCGCTTCTGGACGAGCTTCCGCCCCGGTTCGTTTTGGCGGGTCTTTCCATGGGCGGATACATTGCCTTCGAGATGATGCGCCGCGCGCCGGAGCGCATCGCCGGTCTCATTTTAATGGACACCAGCGCACGGCCAGACACTTCAGACGCTACGGAAAGACGACTACGACAAATCGAAATTGCCGAGCATGGGCGGTTCTCCGAAATCCCCTCGCTCCAGATCGCCGCGCAGCTTCCCCCGGAACGGCAGAGCGATGAGGCGCTCACCGCGATCATCCGGAGGATGGCCGAGGAAACCGGCGCGGAAGCCTTCATTCGTCAGCAAAAATCGATCATGTCACGCCCCGATTCCCGCCCCGATCTACCCCGGATCGCCTGTCCGACCCTCGTCATCGTCGGCGATAAGGATGCAATCACCCCGCCGGAGATCGCCAAGGAAATCGCCGATGGGATCCCCAACGCGCACCTCGCAGTCATGCCCGCCTGCGGACATCTCGCCTCCATCGAGCGCCCCGCTGCCGTTAACCACGCTATCAACGAATTCTTGGAGCGTTCAGCCCTGTAATTCAGAGTGAAAGCCTAAAAAGCACGAGCGGCGGTAAGGTTACAGCAGCTTTTCGTGACTAACCTGCCTTAAGTTCACGCGCATAGGACTCTCATGAAGTTCGCGATCTTCTCTGCCGCCGCAGCACTCCTGTCGATTGTTTCGGCTAGGCCAACCACGGCCTCCGTAGTAAAGCTTCCGCGCGTCGATAGTCTCATTCTCGAACCGGCCCCGATCGATCCGTCATGGATCCTGTCGGGCAACCCTGTGGCCCATGCCAAGGTTCTATCCCGCAGCGCCGACGATAGTGCGCTGACATCCGTTTGGGACTGCACGGCCGGCACATTCCGCTGGAATTTCGGCTGGGACGAAACGGTGATCATCATCGAAGGCGAGGTCGAAGTCACAGGCGATGACGGCGAGGTTCGATCCATCGGCATCGGCGAAGTCGGCTACTTCCCCGCCGGCACCTCATCCACATGGCATGTTCCAGTCTATGTCCGGAAAATCGCCGTTTGCCGCCGCGCCATGCCATTCCCTTTCGTAATCGCCCTGCGATTAGCTGCGGCGGTAAAGACTGCGCTGCGCGGCGGGCGGACCGGCTAAATCCAACCGGATGCACCACGCTCACCCGCTTTCGCTATGTGGGACTTAGAGGAAAATCCACCACCAAAAAGACGACCAAATTAGTAGTGTATTTCTTTCCGGATAGAGCCCCATCATAGACGATGCGGCTCATCCCGGCCGGATTGCCGGGTCTTTCCGGAGGAAACCCATGTTATCCTGGTCCGCTATCCGGCGCGCGCTCGCATCGCCGCTTGCCGCTTTGGCCACAACCGCCGTTTTGTTGAGCGCACCCGCGCTCATCACCCCCGCTACTGCCGGAACCGGCATCGAATCGTCCCGCTGGGTAATCGACGCCGCGACGGCTCGCAGCTTGGTCGAAGGCGGCGCCGTCGTTCTCGACACGCGCGGCGCCGATCTGAAGTCGCAATCCCCGCTTGAGGGAGCCATCCCTGTCGTTTGGCAGGACTTCACAAAGCCCGACCTTCCGCAGAAAGGCCAGCTCCTTGAGGACGACGCGGAGCTGACGCAAAAGCTTCAGGCCCTCGGTATCTCCGCCGATGTTCCCGTGCTCGCCGTTGCCGATACGGCGAAGGGCTGGGGCGAGGACGGCCGTATCGTTTGGACCCTGCGCACCCTCGGCCATACCCAAGCCTTCATCGTCGACGGCGGGATTGCCGCTTTGACGGCCGACGGACCGCTCGCAATTAAAGCGCGAGCGACGCCCGGCACCTTCACGGTGGCGCGGACCGATGCCTATGAAATCAAGAAGGAGGAACTGCGCACCGAAATCGCCTCGGCGAACGTGGTCATTCTCGACACCCGCGAGCCGCGTGAATACGCCGGCGAGACGCCCTATGGCGAAAGCCGCGGCGGCCATGTTCCGGGTGCCAAGCACATCTTCTACAAGGATCTCGTGGGCACCGACGGCAAAATCCTGCCCAAGGATCAGCTCAAGACGCGGCTTGCCTCGCTCGGCGTTAGCGACGATACCGAGGTGGTATCCTATTGCACGGGCGGCATTCGCTCCGGTTTCGTAACCGCTGTGCTCAACGACGCGGGCGTCAAAGCGCGCAACTACGCCGGATCCATGTGGGAGTGGTCTGCCTCGCCGGAAGACCAGTATCCGCTGGAAAGCACGAATTGATCATGATGATCTGCAGGCGGCGCAAGTCGTCGCCCGCGATTTCGGAGAGTGGTTATGGAAGCAGCGCTGAGAGTGGGGATTTTCCTTTCGATCTTCGTTGTCGTCGCGATTGCCGAATGGAAAGTGCCGAAAAAGGCGCGCGTGCAGTCGCGCTGGGACCGTTGGCGCATCAACATCGGCATCCTCGTCTTGGACGTGATTGTCCAGCGCCTGACGCTCGGCGCCGCCGCCTATTTCACCGCCGTCTATGCGCATGAGCATGGGTGGGGCCTGTTCAACGCCCTGGACTGGCCGCCGCTCGTGGAGGGCATCCTCGCCTTCCTGATCCTCGACTTCGCCATCTATCTCCAGCACGTCATGAGCCACGCGCTGCCGGCCTTTTGGCGGCTGCACCAAGTTCATCACGCCGACCTGGATGTAGACCTGACCACGGGCACGCGCTTTCACCCCCTCGAAATTCTAATCTCGCTCGTCTACAAGGCGATGCTGGTGGCAGCGCTGGGCGTCGATCCCTGGGTTGTAGTGATTTTCGAGGCCGTGCTCAACGGCTCCGCCGTCTACACGCACGGCAACATTCGCATCCCAGAGAAGATCGACCGCGTTCTGCGCTGGCTGTTCTGCACCCCGGACATGCACCGGGTCCATCATTCGGTGATCCCCGAAGAGACGAACTCCAACTTCGGCTTCTTCTTATCGATCTGGGATCGCCTGGGCGGAACCATGCGCCACGCCCCGATCAAGGGTCACGACGGCGTTGAGATCGGCCTTGCCGAATACCGCGATCCCAAGGCGCTCCGGCTGCGCGATCTCCTGATCCTGCCGTTCCGAGGCGCGATAGGATCCTACAGCTTTGGAAAGCAGAGTGGAGTGGATCGACCGCCGGAAAAAGCGCAAACGACGCCAGCCGAGTGATCCGCCCAGCCGCCTTCACCAACGTGCTCGTCGCCCCCGAAAACTTCGTCTAGAGCATTTCCCGATCAGATGGAATCATCTGATCGGAGAGAAATTCTCTAGATTCAATAAGTTAAAGCGTTTCCTCGTCCGTCAACCGGCTTCCACTTGACGGGGAAACGCTCTAAATGTCGAGATCGCGGGCGAATTCGGCGTTCTCCTGGATGAAGGAGAAGCGGCCCTCGGGCTTGTTTCCCATCAACCGCTCGACCTGATCGGCGGTGAATGCGGCCTCGTCTTCGATCATCTGAACGCGCAGGAGCGTGCGCGTCTTCGGGCTCATCGTGGTTTCTTTCAACTGCGCCGGCATCATCTCGCCAAGACCTTTGAACCGGCCGATTTCCGGTTTCTTGTTCTTGAACACGGATGCAAGCAGTTGCTCCCGGTGAGCGTCGTCGCGGGCATAGATCGTCTTGCCGCCGTGGGTGAGGCGGTAGAGCGGGGGCACCGCGAGGTAGAGGTGTCCGCCGCGGATAAGCTGGGGGATCTCTCGGTAGAAGAAGGTGATCAGCAGGGACGCGATATGCGCGCCGTCAACGTCGGCGTCGGTCATGATGATGACCTTGTCGTAACGCAGATCGTCATCGCGGTAATGGCTCCGCGTTCCGCAGCCGAGTGCCTGCAACAGATCCGAGAGCTGCTGATTGGCCGCCAGCTTGTCCCGGCCCGCGCTCGCCACGTTCAAAATCTTACCGCGCAGCGGCAGCACCGCTTGGCTCGCGCGGTCGCGCGCCTGTTTGGCGGAACCGCCGGCCGAATCGCCCTCGACGATGAAGATTTCAGAGCCTTGCGCCGCATTTTGCGTGCAGTCCGCCAGCTTGCCGGGCAGGCGCAGCTTGCGGATGGCCGATTTGCGCGCGACGTCCTTTTCCTGGCGCCGCCGAAGCCGCTCGTCGGCCCGCTCGATGATCCAGTCCAGCAAACGGCCGGCTTGGGCGGGTGAGGCGGTCAGGAAGTGATCGAAGGCATCCTTCACAGCATTTTCGACGATGCGTGTCGCCTCGACGCTCGCCAGCTTGTCCTTCGTCTGACCGACGAATTCGGGTTCCCGCACAAACACCGAGAGCAGCGCACCGGCCGACGTCATCACGTCGTCGGGCATGATCGCGGCAACGCGCTTGTTGCCGGCCATCTCACCATAGGCCTTCAGGGAGCGGGTGAGGGCGAGCCGAAGCCCCGCTTCGTGCGCGCCGCCTTCAGGCGTCGGGATCGTATTGCAGTAGGAATTCACGAAGCCATCGCCGGCAAACCAAGCAATCGCCCACTCCACCGAACCATGGCCACCACCGCCGACTTTTCCGGCGAAAATGTCGTCGGCAACCCGTTTTTCTCCGTCCAGCGCCTCATGGAGGAAGTCTTTGAGACCGCCGGGAAATTTCAGCACGGCAATATCGGGCGTCGTCTTGCCCTCAACCAGCGCCGCATCGCACGACCAGCGGATCTCGACCCCGCCGAACAGATAGGCCTTGGAGCGCGCCATCTTGAATAGGCGCGCCGGATCGAACCGGGCCTCAGTGCCGAAAATCTGTGGATCCGGCCTGAAGCGAACCCGCGTGCCGCGCCGGTTCATCGTCTCGCCAAGCCGCTCCAAACCACCCTGCGGCACCCCGCGCGAGAAGGTCTGGCGATAAAGCTGCCGCCCGCGCGCAACTTCAACCTCCAGAACCTCCGACAGCGCGTTCACGACGGAAACGCCGACGCCATGCAACCCGCCCGACGTTTCATAGACCTTGCTATCGAACTTTCCGCCAGCGTGCAGCGTGCACATGATCACTTCAAGCGCCGACTTGTCCGGAAATTTCGGGTGGGGATCGACCGGAATGCCGCGCCCATTGTCGGTCACCGCCAGATACCCGTCCGCATCCAGGTGAACCTCGATCCAGGAGGCGTGGCCGGCCACCGCTTCGTCCATGGAGTTGTCGATCACTTCGGCGAAAAGGTGATGCAGCGCCTTGTCGTCGGTGCCGCCGATATACATGCCCGGCCGCCGCCGCACCGGTTCCAGCCCCTCCAGCACCTCGATCGTGGACGCATTGTATTCGCTTTCCGACGCCGTAGCTGGGCGAGCCCGCGCAGCCTCTCGCGCCCGAGCCGGCGCGGCGGCGGCCGACTTGACCGGCTTTGCCATCGGTGCAGCAGACGAGGTTTCAGCGGAAATCGGCGCTGCCGAAACAAGCGCGCCGAATAGATCTTCTTTGTCCATATCTTAGGGTCTTCACGGTCTGACGGTGGGCGACCGGTCACGGCCGTCGGGATTCGGATTGATAGTTCAATTTGATTCGCGAGTCAGATTTTGGCACGGCATTCCACCGGATGCGAAGCCTGTTCTATACTTGTTCCAATTTTTTCCGTGGACGGCGCCGCCTGTTGAACTGTTATTAACCACAAATCGTCGAGATAGATCCGGTAACAACCACGGATCGTCATGACCCACTTACCAGCCCCTGCAACCGAAGGTTTATCGGATTTGGTGCTGCTTCAGGCTCGCGCTCGCCATACGCAAGCGCGCCTGTTGAGTATGTCGCATCGTCTGAAGATCATGTCGTCTACACCCACCTTGGCGCCGCCGGTGGGTGCGAGTATCGGCGTGCTGACCATGCTCGTTATAGCTGCGTTTTTAATCGCGCTGCTCTGAAAAAAGCTGTCTGGTCCCGCCGGACGGGTCGTCAAACACCCGCATAGCGCGCCGACAGGGTGTAGCGCTCCACAGCGATCAGCCCCCAGATCAAGCCGATCACCATATAGAAATGCCGCCAATGGTCGGTGTCGATGATCCATCCGATCAGAAGATGCAGGATGAAGGCGATCACCACGCATTGGGCGAACCCTTGCCAGGGGCGTGGCTGAAGCACTAGCGGCAAAGCCTTCGCAAGCGTCCAGATCACAAGGGCGACATAGGAAACAAACCCGATCCAGCCATATTCCATCAAGGCTTTCAGGTAAGTATTATGCGTCGCCTCAATGTAGAGTTTGTCGAACTCCAAGGGACCGATGCCGAAAGGTTTTTCCATCGCCATCGCAAAACCGGCCCAGTGACGCGCAAAACGGCCGAGTTCATCGCCGGTTTTGCTGTCATATTCCTGGAACAACTTGGCGCGCTGAACCAGAATCTCGTAGACCGCCGGTATTGACGCCGCGACGGCAATAACGCCGATGAGCACGACCAATCCAATCATCACCGTGCCAAGCAGCCGAAGCCGTTGGCGATTGGTCGGCGCGGTTGCTGCCGTCACGATCGCCAGCATCGGCAGGCCGAGCGCGAGCATGCCCCATGCGCCGCGCGAGAACGACAGGAATATCGCGAGAACCAGGATCAGAAAGCCCAGCATTGCGCCCGGCTGGCTCATCAGCGGCCCCGTCAAAAGCCGCCGGGCGAGGATCAGCGTGGGCAGAACGAGAAACGGTCCGAACACGTTCGGGTCTTGGAACGTGCCTTTAGCCCGCCCGTAGAGCAGGAAGGCTTCGGCGCCCGGTATCAGCCGGAAATAGCCGAGGATCCCGGCCGTCGCCACCAGAATGGCGGAAACGAGATAAGCCCGTTCGATGATCCGGATCCGCCGCCAGTCTTCCGCAAGCAATGCCGCATACCAGACCGACGATGCCGCCAGGAACAGGCTTACGCCCATGTAGATCTGGCCGTCCATAAAGCGGGACGGGTGCGTCTGTGATGTCGCCAGAAATCCCCCGGCCATATAGACGAGAAGCAGGACCGGAAGCGGCCCGAAGGCCCCGCGCAGCTGCAATCCGCTCAGAAACCAAATAGGGATGACGGCAACGAGGATGAGTTCGTAGGGCGCCGGTTCGTAGATGACGAACCCACTCAGAAAAACCACAAAGGATAGCGTCGCGGCGCTCAAGGTCCGCAGCGAGATCAGGCCGGACCTATCGAAAGCTGGGTCGGCGGCAGTCATTACGAAGGGATCTCGGAAGCTGTGGTAATCGCCGCAACTGTGCCCGCTCAGGGTGAATAGAGCGTTGCACAGGCGCGCGGCGCTGCCTCAATAGGCGTTTTCCTGGTCCAGGATCCGCAGCGGGGTCAGCATCAGGATGTAGAGATCGAAGAAGACGGACCAATTCTCAATGTAGTGAAGGTCGTGCTCGACCCGCCGCTGGATCTTATCAGGCGTGTCGACTTCGCCGCGCCATCCGTTGATCTGCGCCCATCCGGTCACACCGGGCTTCACTCTGTGGCGGGCGAAATACCCGTCCACCACTTCCTCCCACAGCCGCTCGGAGGTGTGCGCATTGACGGCGTGCGGACGCGGGCCCACGAGAGAAAGCTCACCTCGCAGCACGTTGATAAGCTGCGGCAATTCGTCGATCGATGTGCGCCGCATGAAGCGCCCCACGCGGGTGACGCGTGGATCACCGCGCGTGACGGCGTGTTTTGCGCCAGGGTCCGTCGCTTCCTGAAACATGGACCGGAACTTGAGGACTTCGATCACTTCATTGTTGAAGCCATAGCGCTTCTGGCGAAACAGCAGCGGCCCGGACGAATCCATGCGGATCGCGATGGCGGTCGCCACCATCACAGGCGAAAGCACCACCAGCGAAAGGCTGACCAGAACCAGATCGAACGCCCTCTTGATCACCGAATCCCAGCCGGCGATCGGCTTGTCGAAAATGTCGAGCAGCGGCACCGAGCCGATGTAGGAATAGGAGCGCGGCCGGAAGCGCAAGCTATGGGAACCGGCGGCAAGCCGGATGTCGACCGGCAGAACCCAGAGTTGTTTCAAGATTTGAAGCAGGCGTTTTTCGGCCGCTATCGGCAACGATACGATAAAGAGATCGACCGATGCGACGCGGGCGAACTGAACGAGATCGCTGATATTGCCAAGATTCGGGTATCCCGTCTGGCTGACCGGCGTGCGTTCGACCGAGCGATCGTCGAAGATGCCAATTATACGCACTTCGTTACTGCCGGTTTTCTCAAGCGCGGCGATCACGCTGTCCGCCCGCGCTCCGCAGCCCACGATCACGACACGGCGATGCAACCGCCCGGCTGCCGTCAGCCGCGTCACGGTCGCCGATGTGACCGCCGACGCCAGAACAGCCGTGAAGACGCCGGCGCTGTACCAGAAGGGATACCAACTGCGGGGTAGATGCGGGGCGGCGTCCGTCAGGACCAGCGTCAGGGTCACGATCGCCATGAACGATGTCCAGGCGATTAGAACGCGCGCAAGCCGCGTTTGATGACTGCGCATAGTCGCGATTTCGTAGCTTCGGCCGGCATAGAGGGCCAGTATAGTCAGGAAAGCCGCGCCCAACGCCGGTCCGAGTACGGAAAGTGAAAGAAGCTGCGAGCCGAAAAAGGCCCAGCCGGCAAAAACGCCCGCGACAGCCAGCGCCGAGAACTCAAAGCCTGCCGCCACGCCCGACACCAGTGATGGCGCAAGCGCGTTGTTGCGAAACGCCGTCGCCACGGACCGGGCGCGATCGGTGAGGCGGTGCGTTTTGGGGCGATATCTGCGCCGGCGCTCTGCCATAGGGGGTACGGAAGTCATAGTCCTATGCCTTCAAATGCTATCACCGAGATTGACCGACCCTGATCCGCTTTATCGTTCCCGCTGCGGATCGTTTTTGATGATTGGGTTTTTTGCGTTCGATCATGTCTTCGTAGAATTCGACAATTTCGTCCGCCATACGATCCAGCGAGAACCGGCCTGCAATCTCCCGGCCGAGTACCATCGCGTCCGCGCGGGCCTTGTCCATGTGCGCCAGCGTGTGGGCAATGGCGGACGCAAGCTCGACGGGGTCACCCGCCGCAATGAGGCGGCTGGAATGATTGCCGAATATCTCCGGAATGCCGCCCACATGGGTTGCAATCATGGGAATGCGCGCGGCGGCAGCTTCGAGCACGATGTATGGCATCGACTCCGCCAAGCTCGGCACGATCAAGACCCGGCCCTGCGCCAATGCCTCCCGCGTGGGCAGCGGATCGACGAACGTTACCCGGTCCTGAAGCCCAAGCGTAGCGATCCGGTTCTCATAGGATGCCCGGTCGTCGCCGGCGCCGACGAAGCGAACGGTCGGCCGCAGATTGTAACGGTCGGCGAGCACGCAAAGCGCGTCGATCAGCACCTGCGGGCCTTTCAGGTCGCGCATCATGCCCGCGAACATAAGATCCGCCATCGCCGCGTTCGGTTCGATGGGCTCGAACTCGGTCGGCCGCAGTCCGTTGTAAACGCGGCGCACCGGGCGGGTCGGCATGCCGACTTTGGCTCGGTAGGTATTTTCCTCATAGTCCGATACGAACACAAAGCCGTCGGTGAACCGCTCCAGGAAACGTTCCAAGCGGAAATAGATCGCCCCGTCGCGGGTTCGTGGATCATAATGCAGGCTTCCGCCATGCGGGCAATACACCCGGAGCGGACGGCGGCCGCCGAGCCCGATCATGCTGCCGATCGATCGTGCGAAGGCGCCGCCCTTGGCGCCGTGTCCGTGCACGACGTCGGGGCTAAGCGCCTTGATCATGCGGAGCATATCCACGGTGGCGCGCAAATCGGACATCGATAGGTGCCGGCGCATGCCGATGCGGTGAACTCCGAAGGCCAGCTTCGGCGCAACGTCGTCGATTATGGCCTCTTCGAATGCGCCGCCCGTGCTCGCGTCGCAGATCACGCCGACCTCATGGCCCATGCGCGTCTGAGCGGTCGCCAGATCGACGATATGGCGAAAGATTCCCCCGATCGGAGACCTCACGCAATGGACGATTCGAAGTGGAGCCTGCCCGTGCATCATAGCTTTCCTGGACCGCGCCCTACTTGGGGCAACTTTCCGTCAGCTTCGATAATGCCTGAAAACGGGATCCACTGGGTTAAAAGCATGCAATTGTTGATGTTAAGCTTTCCAGAAGTTAAACACCGATGAATAAAACTAGTTAAAATCCATTAAGATATTCAAAACGCATATTATAGAATGCGTTGCCGAACCCTGATCACGTCGCCAGGGCGAACCGGGTCCGTCACGGGCACGCTGCCGGTGATCGAGTTGCCGTTGATACGCCGGGTGATCTCGACCGTCCGCTCCGAAGCTCTGGCCGTGAAGCCGCCCGCGATCGCGATGGCCGTTTGCGCGGTCAGGCCGTTGACGTAGGTGTATTGGCCCGGATTACGCACTTCGCCCATGATGAAGAAGGGCCGGTAAGTATCGACCTCGACAGAGATATCGGGATTGCGGAGGTATCCCTTGCGCAATTCTCCGGCGATCCGGCCGGCCAATTCCTGGGTCGTGCTGCCGCGCGCCGGCACCGAGCCGATCAGGGGCAGGGTGACATGGCCGGATTCGTCCACCGAGTAGGTGTTTGTCAGCGACGCTTGCTCGAAAACGGTAATGCGCAGCTTGTCGCCGCTGTCCAGCCGGTAAGGGCCGCTTAAGCCCTCGGTCAGCCGCTGCGGGTCCGCACGGGGCACGCAGGCAACCACCGGAACGGCCAGAAGAGCCAGAAACGTTCGGCGTCGCATTCGCTGTAATCCACCCTTCATGCGTCACGGCGCGAGGCCTATGAAAGGCCCGCGCCGGTAATGAAGGCTATCGCCGTCATGGTTAACGAACTGCGAATGCGAAGGCACGGGCGCCCCCTCACCGTCGTCAAAAGTTAAAGTTGTGCAGCTTCGCTTAACCGCGTGGTTACCACGTCGGTTTAAGCACGAGGTTGCTGTGAGTGAAGGTACCCGCATGATGCTCAAATCGATCGAGGGGCGCCCTCATCTGGAGGACGATGTCGCTCTGGATTTGAAGGCCATCCTCGGCGCGGTCTGGCGCCGGCGTTTGATCATCGCGGCCGCGACGCTGGGCGTCGCCGTGGGCACCTTCGTCGTCCTCTCCCTTATCCCGCCGCGCTTTCAAGCGGAAACCAAGATCCTCATCGAAAACCGCGAGGTCGACATTACCCGCGACCGCCAGAACGGAAGCGACCGCGGGACGGTTGATGCCGAGACTGTAACCAGTCAGGTGCAACTTCTGACCTCGCGCGATTTGGCGCGCCGCGTCGCCGAAACGCTCAAACTGGGCGAGAGCGCTGAATTCAACGGCTCCGGCTCCGGCATCCTCCAGAGCGTCCTCGCAACGGTCGGGCTCGGGCGCGATCCCATGAGGGTTTCGGCGGAAGAGCGCGTGCTCGACACCTTCATGGAGCACCTCACCGTCTACCGGGTTGAGGGCTCGCGCGTCGTGGTCGTTCAATTCGCCTCGCGCGATCGGGAGTTGGCCGCAACAGCCGCCAACACGATCGCGGCGAAATACATGGAGCTTCAAGCAGAAGCCAAACGCCGCACCAGCGAGGACCAGACCCGCTGGCTCGGCGAGGAAATCGAGACGCTGCGGGTGAAGGTGCGCGACGCGGAGGCCGCGACCGAGCGATACCGGTCAGGCAGCGACTTGATCGTCGGCGAGAACAATACCTCGATCGCGCGCCAGCAGATCACCGACATCGGCAACAGTGTCGCTGCCGCGCGCGCCGATCAGACGGCGGCGGAGTCAAAGGCCGCGCAGTTGCGGGCGCTGTTGAAAGATGGCGGCAACCTGGAAACCGCCGCCGCCGTGATCGACAGCGACACCTTCCGCGCCTTGCGCGCCCGCGAGATTGCGCTCCGCAGCCGCCTGTCGGAGCTTTCGGTAACGTTGCTGCCCGGCCACCCGCAGATCAAGGCGCTCAACTCGCAAGTCGGCGATATCGTGAGCCAGCAGGCGGCGGAGGCCCGGCGCGTTCTGGCGACCTTGGATGCCGACGCGAAGGTGGCGGCCGCGCGGATCGTATCTCTGGAAAACTCGCTCACCGCGCTGAAGGCAACCTCGGCACAGGACAACCGGAGCGAGGTGGATCTGCGCGCTTTGGAACGCGAGGCCACCTCGCAGCGCGAGCTTTTGGAGAGCATGCTATCGCGCTACCGCGAGGCGGTGGCCCGCCAGAACGCCGGCGTTCTACCGGCCGACGCCCGCGTGATCTCGCGGGCTGCGACCCCGGCCGAGCCGACTTTCCCTAAGGTCGTGCCCTTCACGATCGTCGCTACGCTGGCGGCCTTCCTCATTTTCATATCCGGCATCATCACCACCGAATTCATGTCCGGTCAGGCGCTTCAGCGCCTGTCCGCCGCGCCGGTCAGCCCCCGCGTCCTGCGCGAACCGGACCGTGTGGAAGCGGATCCGAAGCCGCGCCGGGAGCCTGAACCAAAGGCGGTCCGAGCGCCGGCGGCGGCGCCATCCGTCGATGAACGGCTTGCCCGTTTCAAGGCCCGCGTGGCCGAGGCAACCGCGCAGAGCCATGCCACGGACGAGTCTGCCGCCCGCCCGCACCGCCGGCGCGTCGCCACGCCGCTCCAAGTTCTGGAAGGTCTGCACGCAATGCTGATTGCCGATGGTGCCGTCCGCGTTGCTGTTGTCGGCGTCGGCGCCGCGAGCGACGTCGAGCGCATGGTCGCGACCTTCTCCAAGCTTTCGACCGATGAAGGCGACCGTTTGGTGGTCGTGGACGCCGTGCCCGCTCACGCCGGCATCGGCGGCGCAGGGCTCACTGACCTCATCAACGGCAAAGCCGCCTTTTCCGAAATAATCCGGCGCAATCCGTCCACCCGCGCCCACGAAATCGGCGTTGGCCGCGAACCCCTGAGCGAGGCGATGCTCGACGACGGCGGGTTCGAGACCATGCTGACCGCGCTGGAGCACACCTACGATCTCGTGCTGATGGATCTTGGCGTGATCGCGCCGGACCCGAGCCGCCTGCGCCTGATTACCATGGCCGATCATGCCGTTTTGGTAGGCGACGCGGAGGATCCGGACGTAAGCGAGGCCTTCGAGGTGCTGACGCGGGCGGGCGTTCAGCGCATGTCGGTCGTTCCGGTTCCGGACGGCGGTCATGTGGACGAGGCCGCCTGATTAATCCCCGTCGCCGTCGCTCGCGTCCCCATGCGCGCGCCGGCGGATCCTTTGGGCAAATGCGCTGAGGGCAGGGCTCTTTCTAACGATATCGACGCCCGAGCGCTGCCATTTCAACATCGTCGCGGCGAGAGTGCCTTTAGCCGTGAGCGGCACCAGCGTATCGGTCAGCGCCACCTCGGCGTCGGCCCACGATCGCTTGTAGCGGGCGTCGCCCACGCCGAAATCGACGCGCTCGATGCCTCGGTTGCAACAATCCTCGATCTGATGAAACAGCGCGACTTCGGCCGGGCTCCATTTGGCGCTGGCATCGAGCGCGAAGGAGTTCATCAAGAGGAATTCGGTGCCGCCGAAGGACGCGGAAATCATCGTGGCGCGAATTGTTCCGCCAACGTCGAGTGCGCTGCAACTCAGCAGCGGCCCCGCCGGCCCGCTGGAGCGGATGGCGGATCGAAACAGGGCGCGCACAGACGGCGCGGCGAAGACATCGGGCAGGCCCTGCTGGGCGAAGCGCCGGGCTTTCTGCTCGAAGAAGGTATCCAGGATGTGGCCGGCTTCCGAAAGCGTTTCGGCCCGCCGCCAGGTCACCGCGCCGAGCGCGGACAGGCCCTTGGTTTTCGCTTTAAGGTTCTTGCGTTTGCGCGCGCCCCGGTGCCGCTCCAGCACCGCGTCCATCCCGCCTTCCAGACTGAGATCCCATCCGCAGTGCGGTGCCGGGCGCGAGCGAGCGTCGACGAAGGGATTTTCACGTCCGGCTAGGCGGCGCGGCTGCCCTCTGAGGTCGATGAGATCAACGCCGGCTTGCGCCGTGTCGATCACCCGGAAGACGGCCTCGACATCGGCCGGCGAAAGCCGCGCCCATGTTTCCGGCGCAAACAGGCCCACGTTGAAATTGGTATGCGATCCGCCCGCAAAGCGAGCCACCCGAAACGGCCCGTTCTGCAGGATCAGGAGCGGAAGAACGAACCCGCCACCTTGCCCACGCCCAACCACGATCAGCGGCCGGGCGGGCTTGGATGGCGCGGTATGGGCCAAAAAGGCCGACACGAACCCATGGCGCTGAAACGGAGAGCCGACCGCCGATGCTTCCAGGTCGAGCCAGAACGGCAAAGCGGCCGAGACGTCATCCGTGACGCTGATGGAAAGGCCGCGATCCTCTGACACGGCTTCGCAGGACGCGATCGGAGGTGTCCAGAGTTCATGTGCCACGGTCATCAAGCGTCGCCGATCTCGCTCCATTCGGACGCGGTATTGAAACAGCGGCGCATTGAGGAAAGGTTCACGCCGCCCGGCGCTGCCGCGGCTTGACCATCCACGTCACCACAACGCCCGCCGGCAGTACCCAGAACAACCCGGCGACGAGATAGAAGATCGCCTGGATCCATCCGTTGGTGCCCGGCAGAACCGACACGGCCAACGACATCGCCATCAGGGCATAGAACGGTACGAACAGCATCAGGATCACCGTTCCGATCAGTTTTCGCAGGCGAACGGGCACAGCATTTCTCCAAAATCAGATCGGCGCGACCAGTGGTCGCGTGCCGCGATAGTGACGGCTTGGCTGCTATTTATGCTAGGACACCGCCCAAGAGAAGGCGGCGACGATGTCGCGGCCCGTTTCGTCAAACCAAAGAGCCTGTTTGTCGATGTCCACCCTTGCCGCTTCCGCCCCGCCCCGTTCCGCAACCCAGCTCGTTCAGGGCGACAGAGCCGTCCGCGCCTGGCTGTGGACCGTCGCGACCTTCGTTATTGCGATGATCGTGGTGGGCGGCGCGACGCGCCTCACGCAGTCGGGTCTTTCGATTACCGAATGGAAGCCGATCCACGGCATTATTCCTCCTATCGGCGAGGCGGAATGGCTGGAAGAGTTCGACAAATACCGGCAGATCCCGGAATACCAGTTGATCAACAAAGGCATGAGCCTTGCCGAGTTCCAGTTCATCTTCTGGTGGGAGTGGAGCCACCGGCTGCTCGGCCGCGTGATCGGACTGGTGTTCTTCGTGCCCTTCGTCGTGTTCGCCGTGACCGGGCGAATCCGGCGCGAGATGCTGCCCCGGATCGGCGCGCTCTTCGTGCTCGGCGGGCTGCAAGGCGCGATCGGCTGGTGGATGGTGTCGAGCGGGCTGACCGA
>JBHYDC010000024.1:0-59246 GCA_051861205.1 Oharaeibacter sp. | reverse complement strand
GCCGCTGCAAATTCGACAGCGACACAGCATCGTCGTCCACGATCCCAAGCGTTCCCACCCCCGCCGCAGCGAGATACTGGATCACCGGCGCCCCCAGCCCCCCGCGCCCACCACCAGCACCCGCGCCGCGCGCAGCTTTTGCTGGCCCGGCCCGCCGACCTCGCGCAGCACGATATGGCGGGCATAGCGTTCGATTTCGGCAGAGGACAGCGGCGGCGTCGAGGGGCTCACAGGATGAAGCGGCTCAGATCCGCATTCTTGGCAAGCTCACCGACCGCCCCGCGCACATAGCCCGCGTCGATCGCAATCGTCTGCCCGCCCCGGTCCGGCGCATGGAAGGAGATGTCGTCGAGAATGCGCTCCATCACCGTCTGAAGCCGCCGCGCGCCGATGTTCTCCACGCTGGAATTCACCTGCACGGCAATCTCCGCGATGGCGTCCACCGCATCGGGCGTGAAGTCCAGCGTCACGCCTTCGGTTTTGAGCAGCGCCACATATTGCTTGATCAAGCTCGCCTCCGGCTCGGTCAGGATTCGGCGGAAATCATCCTGGTCCAGCGGCTTCAGTTCCACCCGGATCGGCAACCGGCCCTGCAACTCCGGCAAAAGGTCCGAGGGTTTGGCCACATGAAACGCACCCGATGCGATGAACAGAATGTGATCCGTCTTCACCGGCCCATATTTGGTGGAAACCGTGGTGCCCTCGATTAGCGGCAGCAAATCCCGCTGCACGCCTTCGCGCGAAACGTCGCCGCCCACACGGCCGTCGCGAGCGCAGATCTTGTCGATCTCGTCGAGAAACACGATCCCGGCGTTTTCCACCGAGTGGATCGCTTCCTGCACGATCTTGTCCTGGTCAAGGAGCTTCTCGCTCTCCTCCTGCACCAGAATTTCGTAGCTGTCCTTCACGGTCACGCGGCGGGTCTTCTTCTGGCCGCCCATCATCTTCGACATCACGTCGGAAAGGTTCATCACCCCCACCGACGCGCCCGGCATGCCGGGAATGTCGAAGGTCGGCGCGCCGGATGATGCCGCCACCTGAATCTCGATTTCCTTGTCGTCCATCAGCCCGTCGCGCAGCTTCTTGCGAAAGCTGTCGCGCGTCGCCGGGCTCGCGGATGCGCCAACCAGCGCATCCAGCACCCGCTCCTCGGCCTGCAAATGTGCCTTCGCCTCCACATCCTTGCGCCGAGTGTCCTTCACCAGCGCGATACCGGTCTCCAAGAGGTCACGCACGATCTGCTCGACGTCCCGGCCGACATAGCCGACCTCGGTGAACTTCGTCGCTTCCACCTTGATGAAGGGCGCATTGGCAAGTTTCGCCAGCCGCCTTGCGATCTCGGTCTTGCCGACGCCGGTCGGCCCGATCATCAGAATATTCTTCGGCAGCACTTCCTCGCGCAGCGGTCCCACCAGCTTCAACCGGCGCCAGCGGTTGCGCAGCGCCACGGCCACCGCGCGCTTGGCATCCTTCTGGCCCACGATGTAGCGGTCGAGTTCCGAGACGATCTCCCGGGGTGAAAAGTCGGTCATGTCATCTTTCCGTTTCGCGGGTACGAACAAGAACGAGGGCGGCACGATCAAGCGATCACGCCGCGTCGATCGTCTCCAAGGTCACGCTGTCGTTGGTGTAGACGCAGATTTCCGCCGCGATCTTCATCGCCCGCCGCGCGATCGCTTCGGCGCCGTGATCGGTATCCATCAGCGCGCGCGCCGCAGCGAGGGCATAATTGCCGCCCGATCCGATCGCCGCCACGCCGTGTTCCGGCTCCAGCACGTCGCCGGTTCCCGTAAGCACGAGGCTGGTCGACTTGTCGGCAACGATCATCATCGCCTCCAGCCGGCGCAGATAGCGGTCCGTGCGCCAGTCCTTGGCAAGCTCCACGCAAGCGCGGGTCAACTGCCCCGGATACTGCTCCAGCTTGGCTTCCAGCCGTTCGAACAGCGTGAAGGCGTCCGCCGTCGCCCCTGCAAACCCACCGATCACGTCGCCGCGCCCCAAAAGCCGCACCTTGCGGGCCGTATGCTTGATCACGGTCGAGCCCAGCGTCACCTGCCCGTCGCCGGCGACAACCACCTTGCCGTCCTTGCGCACCGTCACGATCGTCGTGCCATGCCAGACGGCCAGCTCGCTTTGTGATGACATGTCCTTCTCCTCATCGGCGAGCAGCCTGGACCCGAAGCACCCTGGCCGCCCCCGGCACGCGGATCGCGCGCCCGTTCGTCTGCGTTTATGTATGCTGCCCTATCCGCTATTCAAACGCCTCTCATCGATGCTAATCGGCAAAGGCACAAGACACCGACGCTGTCCGCTGGCTTGATGGAGTCCTCCTGATGCGCCTCTTCATTTTCGGCATCGGCTATTCCTCCGCGGCCACCATCCGCCGCCTCGCCGGCCGCGCCGCCTGGATCGGGGGAACCACCCGTTCGGCGGAAAAAGCCGCGCGCCTCCAGGCCGGCGGCGTCCACCCCTTCGCCTTCGACGGCCACTCGGCAAGCACTGAGATCACCTATGCGCTGAAATCGGCCACCCACGTCCTCGTCTCCATCGCCCCGCTCGAAAGCGCACCGGAGGGCGATCACGGCGACCCGGTGTTGGCGAACTACGGCGCCCTCCTGTCGGCACTCCGCCTCCCCGCCGCCTATCTTTCCACCGTCGGCGTCTATGGCGATCACGGCGGCGCCTGGGTCGACGAGCGCACGCCCTGCCGCCCCACCAGCCGCCGCTCCGTCGCCCGCCTCAGCGCCGAGGCCGCGTGGCTGCGGCTCGGGGAGACGGGCGCGCCCGTCTCGATCCTGCGCCTCTCCGGCATCTACGGACCAGGCCGCAACGCCTTCGTGAACCTTGCCGACGGCACCGCCAAGCGCCTGATCAAGCCCGGTCAGGTGTTCAACCGCATCCATGTCGATGATATCGCAGAGGCCGCCGATAAAGCGCTCAACGCCCGCGCAAGCGGCGTCTTCAACATCACCGACGACGAGCCGGCCCCCCCGCAAGACGTCGTCACCTATGCCGCCGCGCTCATGGGCATCGCCCCACCGCCAGAGCAGGATTACGCGACCGCCGATCTCTCTCCGATGGCCCGCAGCTTCTACGGCGAGAACAAGCGCGTCGCCAACGCCCGCAGCAAAGCCGATCTCGGCATGGTCTACGCCTATCCCACCTATCGAACCGCGCTCGATGCGCTCTGGCAGGACGGCACCTGGCGATAAGCGGCGGGGGTGCCGTCAGGCGCCCGAAAACCGCGACGCTTCCTCGATCAGCCGCTTCACCATCGTCTCAAGCTGCGCTTGCGCCCGCTCGGCCACCAGCGTCCCGTCAGCCCCGAAGGCGGTTGCCGCGGCGGGCACGCTCACTTGTTCGGGCAGCACCGTGCAGCCGAGCGATAGCTCCAGGATCTGCCGCAGATGCATCAGCGAGCGGATCCCCCCGTAATAACCCGGCGACGCGGCGCCGAGCGCGAACACCCGGTCCTTCCAAGGGCTCGGCGCCCGCTCGGTTTCCCCGCGCGTCCGGCTGATCCAGTCGATGGTGTTCTTCAAAAGCGGCGTCACGGACTGGTTGTATTCGGGCGAGGCGATGAAAATCCCGTGATGGGCGGTGAACAGCGCACGCAGCCGCCGCGCCGCCTCCGGCACGCCCAGCTCGGTCTCCTGGTCGCCGTCGTAGATCGGCATGGGATAGTCGCTCAGCGAGATCAGCGTCGGTTCGGCATCGCGCAAAACCACCGCCTTCATCACCTCGGTGGCCAGATGGGCGTTGTAGCTCGCCGCCCGCGTGGAGCCGGCGAAGATCAAAATACGGGGCCGCATTCGTGCCATCAGCATCTCCAGACTTGGCAAGAACCCAGATGACCGCACCCGCCGGTCACGTCAAGCGCTGGACTAAAGCCGCGCCTCGGACTTGCACTTACAATTTCCACACCCTAAAACTGGAATCATTCTAAAGAAGGTCACCCGCGATGCTCTCATTGTCCCGCCGCGATTTTTCAGACCTCAACGAGCAGGAAATCCTGGCGCTCGCGATTTCCTCCGAAGAGGAGGATATGCGGATCTACTCCACCTACGCCGATGGCCTGCGCGCGGACTACCCCTCGTCCGCCAAGGTATTCGACGATATGGCGGCGGAGGAAAACCAGCATCGCCTGCGCCTGATCGAGCTTCACCGTGAACGTTTCGGCGAAAACATCCCGCTGATCCGCCGCGAGCACGTCCGCGGATTTTACGCCCGCAAGCCCTATTGGCTGGTCCGCCCGCTCGGCCTCGACAAGGTCCGCACTGAGGCCGAGGACATGGAGCGGCAGGCCGAAAATTTCTATTCCAAAGCTGCCGCCCGCACCAAGGACGCCGGCATCCGTGCCCTTCTCGGCACGCTCGCTGCTGCCGAGCGCAGCCACGAAACCCTCGCGCGAGGCCTTGGCGAGGAACACCTCACCGTCGACGCCAAAACCGAGGAAGCCGCGACCGAGCGCCGCCAGTTCCTCCTCACCTACGTCCAGCCCGGCCTCGCCGGCCTGATGGACGGGTCGGTGTCCACCCTCGCCCCCGTCTTCGCTGCGGCCTTCGCCACGCACAGCACCTGGGAAACCTTCCTCGTCGGCATGGCGGCGTCCATCGGCGCGGGCATTTCCATGGGCCTCACCGAAGCCCTGTCCGACGACGGCTCGCTCACCGGTCGCGGCAGCCCCATCGCGCGCGGCCTCGCGTCGGGCATCATGACCACCGTCGGCGGCCTCGGCCACGCACTGCCCTATCTCATTCCCGATTTCTGGACCGCCACCGTCGTCGCCATGTTCGTCGTGTTCCTGGAGCTTTGGGCGATCTCCTGGATCCGCTGGAAATACATGGACACGCCATTCCTGCGCGCGGCCTTCCAGATCGTGATCGGCGGTTTCCTGGTGTTCCTGACCGGAATCTTCATCGGCAGCGCTTAAACGCGCTGCCGCTCACACTGTCACGCCGGTCGGCAGCGGGCACGAAACGCCCGTGCCGCCCAGCCCGCAATAGCCGCCGGGGTTCTTGGCCAGATACTGCTGGTGATAGGCTTCGGCGAAGTAAAAGGGCCCCGCGTCCACGATCTCCGTCGTCACGCCCTTATACCCGGCCTTCCCCAGCGCCGCGCCATAGCGGGCCTTCGCCGCCTCGGCCGCCGCGCGCTGATCCTCGTTCATCACATAGACGCCCGAGCGATATTGCGTGCCGACGTCATTGCCCTGCCGCATGCCTTGCGTCGGGTCATGCCCCTCGAAAAACACCTTCAGCAGCGCCTCGAAGCTCACGATCTTCGGATCGTAGACCACGAGCACCACCTCGTTATGCCCGGTCATGCCGCTGCACACTTCCTGATAGGTCGGGTTCTTGGTGTGGCCGCCGGCATAGCCCACCGCCGTCACCCAAACGCCGGGGAGCTTCCAGAACATCCGCTCGGCGCCCCAGAAGCAGCCGAGCCCGAACAGCGCCGTCTCCATGCCATCGGGATACGGCCCCTTCAGCGCATGGCTGTTGACGAAATGCGTCTCGGCCGTCGGCAGCGCCGTCTCGCGGCCCGCCAGCGCTTCGGCGGCGGAGGGAACGTTCAGCTTCTTGGACAAGGCATTCAGCAGAAACATGGCATTTTCCCTCTTCGGTCGAACGCTTGGAGCATGGGTGTCCTATAGATCGGACAACACCGGCTTGCGCTTGCGGCCCGCGATCATCAGCAACAGGCCGATCACGGCACCCACCGCGAAAGTCGGCCAGAGCAGCACCGTCACGATCACCGGATCCCATAGATAGGGATGCACATAGCGCTGCACCACCGCCTGGGCGAGGTTCAGCGACCCGCCGTTAACCGTGAACCATGTCTGGCCAAGCGAGGTGACCTGCAGCTTGTCCGCCGCCAGCGACGTCACGCCATCGGCGACCAGCATGATGAACGAGGCCGCGAACAGCAAAAGCCCAAGGGTTCGAACGACGAATGCCATCATAGTCCCTCGCGTTCAAACGGATAGGGCCGATCGCCCAAGCCTTGCGCAAACAGCCCCTGCGCTTGCGGACCGTCCATATCCTCTTGGATAGGCCGAGTGCGACCTCTCGGCAACGCACGGCGATACAAATCGAAAGGAGAGGGCGCTTTGGCCACCATTGTTCTTTTCACTTGAGAGGTTACGCCTATCATGGCAACGAAATTGCGAGCGGAAGGTGGCGAGGCCGGCACCACCGCTCCAGGCCTTATCAGGAGCGTCCCATGATGCGTACCGCCAAGCTCGCCAGTGTTCTGGCCACCCTCGCCCTCGCCGCCTGCGGCAGCTACGGCGGCAGCAGCCAGGTTGCGCGCGGCGTGCCCCCGCTCGCCCCGCAGCCGACCAGCCCCGTCGTGATGCAGCCGCTCCCGGCTCCGACCGCCGCCCCCACCGACGTCGCGATCGCCGAACCCGGCCCGATCGACCCCTCGCAGGCGCTTCCCGTCGGCAAGGCGGATTTGTCCGGCGGCTGGAAGATCGCTTCGGCCGGCGAAACCTGCCAGCTCTTCATGAACCTCACCACCTGGACCGGCGGCTACCGCGCCAACACGCGCGGCTGCGGCTCCGACGAGTTGAAGGCCGTCGGCGCCTGGGATCTCAGCGGCAAGGAAGTCGTCCTGAAAGACGCCTCCGGCTCCCCCATCGCCCGCCTCTACGCCTCCGCCCCCGGCCGCTTCTCCGGCCAGACCGAGATTTCCAAGCGCGGCGTGCAGATTTTCCGCTGAAGCTGAAACGGCGCTCCATCCTCGGGCCGCCGCTTTCCTCAAGCACCCGATCCATCGCAAGCCCGATCATCGAGGCCGACCGCCAAGGCCGCATCCGACTTTTCTCCCGGTTGCGGCCGGCCGTGCTCGCTCGTTTAACTCCAGTCGCATCGCAGCGCAGGGCCGTCCGCCCTTGCCTGTCCGTCTCGAACCGAGCCGTGGCGCCTTTGACCCCACACGCCTCCTCCCATCACCCCAGCGCCCTCCGTCCCCCCGGCCCTGTCGTAGTCGCCTATGACGCGTTGGCCGCGAGCGGGGAGATCGAGCCGGATCCGGCGCAGCGCGCCGTCGCTTCCGCGCTCGACCGTCTGTTTCAGGATCTTGCCGAGCAGCGGCTTGCCGCCAAGGGCTCCGCTCTCGGCTGGCTTTTCAGCCGCAAGTCTCCGCCGCAAGGCCCGCGCGGACTCTATGTCTGGGGCGGCGTCGGTCGCGGCAAGACGATGCTGATGGACCTCTTCTTCGGCCTCGCCCCCTCGGCCAAAAAGCGACGCCTCCATTTCCACGCCTTCATGGCCGACGTGCACGAGCGTGTCTTTGCCGCCCGCAAGGCGCTCGCCGCAGGCACAGACCGCGACCCCGTGGAGATTGTGGCCGACGCCCTCGCCTCGGACGTCCAACTTCTCTGCTTCGACGAATTCTCCGTCACCGACATCGCCGATGCCATGATCCTCGGCCGGCTTTTCTCCAAGCTCTTCGATCGCGGCATCGTGCTGGTCGCCACCTCCAACGTCGAACCCGGCCGCCTCTATGAAGACGGCATCAACCGCGACCACGTTCTCCCCTTCATCGCACTCCTGAAGCAGCGCTGCGAGGTCGTCCACCTCGGCGCCAAAACCGACTACCGCCTCGCCAAGCTCGGCCGCGCCGAAGTTTACGTCACCCCTCTCGGCCGCGACGCCGACCGCGCCGTCCAGCACCTCTGGCTGCGCCTCACGGGCGCCGAGCACGGCGCCCCCCGCAGTCTCGCCGTCAAGGGCCGGGCGGTGCCGGTGCCCCAGGCGGTGGATGGCATCGCCCGTTTTACCTTCGCCGACCTTTGCGCCAAGCCGCTCGGCGCCAGCGACTACCGCGCCATCGCGGACCGTTTCCACACCGTTTTCGTCGAAAACATTCCGGCCCTCTCGGCCGAGCGGCGCAACGAGGCCAAGCGCTTCATCACCCTGATCGACACGCTCTACGACGAAGGCGTTAAACTCGTGGTCTCCGCGGCCACCGAGCCCACCGCGCTCTACTGGGCCACCGAGGGCAGCGAAGCCTTCGAATTCGCCCGCACCGCCTCCCGCCTCATCGAAATGCGCTCGGAGGCCTATCTCACCGCCCCCCGGCGCAGCGGCCGGATCGCGGCTGAGAGCTAGCTCCGGTTTACGCCGGCGCGCTCCACCCCGAAGTCAACTTCGCGAAGTTCCTACGTTACGTAAACGTAAGCTTATCCGCGAAACTGCTCCGTCCATGGATATCTTTCGTCCACCAACAGCTGAAAGGATGCGAAATTGGTCGAATATCCGGCTTGTTGCGCTTGCGCTGCAACAAAGGCCGGGGTAATGCGATCCAGGCTTTTTGAACGCCCCTATTGACCTTTACGTAAACGGAAGGCGCGAACACGATGGCGCGGAACAAGATCGCTCTCGTCGGTGCAGGCCAGATCGGGGGCACGCTCGCCCACCTCATCGGCCTCAAGGAACTCGGTGACGTCGTGCTGTTCGACATCGCCGAGGGCACGCCCCAGGGCAAGGCGCTCGACATCGCCGAGTCCGCCCCCGTCGACGGTTTCAACGCGAAGCTGTCCGGCACCCAGTCCTACGAATCGCTTGAAGGCGCTGACGTGGTGATCGTCACCGCCGGCGTGCCCCGCAAGCCCGGCATGAGCCGTGACGACCTTCTCGGCATCAACCTCGGCGTCATGGAGCAGGTCGGCGCGGGCATTGCCAAATACGCCCCGAACGCCTTCGTGATCTGCATCACCAACCCGCTCGACGCGATGGTGTGGGCGCTCCAGAAATTCTCCGGGCTTCCCAAGCACAAGGTCGTCGGCATGGCCGGCGTGCTCGATTCGTCGCGTTTCCGCACCTTCCTCGCCGAGGAATTCAACGTCTCGGTCGAAGACGTGACTGCCTTCGTGCTCGGCGGCCACGGCGACACCATGGTGCCGCTCACCCGCTACTCCACCGTCGCCGGCATTCCCCTGCCGGACCTCGTGAAGATGGGCTGGACCACGCAAGAAAAGCTCGACCAGATCGTGCAGCGCACCCGTGACGGCGGCGCCGAGATCGTCGCGCTCCTGAAAACCGGTTCGGCCTTCTACGCTCCGGCCGCCTCCGCCGTCGCCATGGCAGAGAGCTACCTGAAAGACAAGAAGCGCGTCCTCCCCGTCGCCGCCCATCTCTCCGGCGAATACGGCGTCGCAGACATGTATGTCGGCGTGCCCGTGGTCCTTGGTGCCGGCGGCGTCGAGCGCGTTCTCGAAATCGAACTCACCAGCGAAGAGCAGGGCCAGTTCGACCGTTCGGTCGGCGCGGTCAAGGGTCTCGTCGAGGCCTGCAAGGTCATCGCCCCGGCACTCGCAAGCTGATGGCGGCGGCCTCGCCCTCCCCGGCCGCGCCCCCTTCACATCTCCATTGACGTCCCAAGCCCTCCCGAGGACGACGCTCTTATGAACATCCACGAATATCAGGCGAAAGCTATCTTCAAGCAGTATGGCGTACCGGTTAATCCCGGCGTCGCCGTGCTGTCCGCCGACGAGGCCGAAAGCGCCGCGAAGTCGCTGCCCGGCCCGCTCTGGGTCGTCAAGAGCCAGATCCACGCCGGTGGGCGCGGCAAGGGCAAGTTCAAGGAAGCCGACGCTGGCGAAAAAGGCGGTGTCCGCCTCGCCCGCTCAGCCGAGGAAGCTGCCGCCTTCGTGCGCCAGATGTTTGGTAAGACGCTCGTCACCATCCAGACCGGCCCGGCCGGCAAGCAGGTGAACCGGCTCTACATCGAAAGCGGATCGGACATCGAGAAGGAGCTTTACCTCTCCATGCTCGTCGACCGTCAAACGAGCCGCATCTCCATCGTCGCCTCCACCGAAGGCGGCATGGACATCGAAGAGGTCGCCCATTCCACCCCTGAGAAGATCGTCACCTTCTCCATCGACCCCGCCACCGGCTTCATGCCCCACCACGGCCGCCGCGTCGTGAAAGCGCTGAAGCTCACCGGCAACGCCGCCAAGCAGGCCCCCGGCGTCGTCCAGAAGCTCTATGACGCCTTCGTCGGCACCGACATGGCGATGCTCGAAGTGAACCCGCTGATCGTCACCCCCGCCGGTGACGTGATCGCGCTCGACGGCAAGGTTACCTTCGACAGCAATGCCCTTTACCGCCACAAGGACATCGTGGCGCTGCGCGACGAAACGGAAGAAGACGCAAAGGAGATCGAGGCGTCCAAATACGACCTCTCCTACATCGCGCTCGAAGGCACCATCGGCTGCATGGTCAACGGCGCCGGCCTTGCCATGGCCACACTCGACATCATCAAGCTCTACGGCGAGGAGCCCGCGAACTTCCTCGACGTCGGCGGCGGCGCTTCGGAAGAAAAGGTCACCGCGGCCTTCAAGATCATCACCGCCGATCCGAACGTGAAGGGCATTCTCGTCAACATCTTCGGCGGCATCATGAAATGCGACATCATCGCGCGCGGCGTGCTCGCGGCGGTGAAGGCCGTCGGCCTCCAAGTCCCGCTCGTCGTGCGTCTTGAAGGCACCAACGTCGAACTCGGCAAGCAGATCATCGCCGAATCCGGTCTCAACGTCCTCGCCGCCGACGATCTCGACGACGCAGCGCAGAAGATCGTCAATGCCGTGCGGGGGGCTGCCTGATGTCCATTCTCATCGATAAGAACACCAAGGTCATCACCCAGGGCTTCACGGGAGCACAGGGCACCTTCCACTCCGAGCAGGCGCTCGCCTACGGCACCAAGGTCGTCGGCGGCGTGACCCCCGGCAAGGGCGGCTCCACGCACCTCGGCCTGCCCGTCTTCGACACCGTGCTCGAAGCCCGTGAAGCGACCGGCGCCGACGCCTCCGTCGTCTACGTCCCGCCCCCGTTCGCGGCCGATTCGATCTGCGAGGCGATCGACGCGGAAATCCCGCTCGTCGTCTGCATCACCGAAGGCATTCCGGTGCTCGACATGGTCCGCGTGAAGCGCGCGCTCTCGGGCTCGAAAACTCGCCTGATCGGCCCGAACTGCCCCGGCGTCATGACCGCCGGCGAATGCAAGATCGGCATCATGCCGGGCAACATTTTCCGCCAGGGCTCCGTCGGCATCGTGTCGCGGTCCGGCACGCTCACCTATGAAGCGGTGTTCCAGACCAGCCAAGCCGGCCTCGGCCAGACCACCGCCGTCGGCATCGGCGGCGATCCGGTCAAGGGCACCGAGTTCATCGACATCCTGGAAATGTTCCTCGCCGACCCGCACACCCATTCCATCGTGATGATCGGCGAAATCGGCGGCGCGGCCGAAGAGGACGCGGCCCAGTTCATCGCCGACGAGGCAAAGCGCGGCCGCAAGAAGCCCATGGTCGGCTTCATCGCCGGCCGCACCGCTCCTCCCGGCCGCCGCATGGGCCACGCCGGCGCCATCATCTCCGGCGGCAAGGGCGGCGCGGAAGACAAGATCGCGGCCATGGAAGCGGCCGGCATTCGCGTATCGCCGTCACCCGCCCGCCTTGGCAAAACGCTTGTCGAGGTGCTGAAAGGTTGACGGGTCCTTCCGATTGCGGCGGCCAAGAACCGCCGCAATCGATCGCCATCTGACGACCGGCCGGCGCGGAGCCTCACCCCTCGCGCCGGCCTCAACCCATCAAGGCGCCATGGTCGCGCCGACACTCGAGGACGGGGCTTCATGTCCCCGATGGCCAAAATGGCACGGCAAGACGAGAACGACGCCTTCGCGACCACATCCTTCCTCTATGGCGGCAACGCGAGCTATATCGAGGATCTCCACGCCCGCTACGAGCAAGACCCTACCTCGGTCGACGCCGAGTGGAGGGCGTTCTTCGCGTCACTCGGCGAGAGCAAGGAAAGCGTGCGCAAGAACGCCGAGGGCGCGTCCTGGAGCCGTCCGGACTGGCCGATCACGCCCAATGGCGAACTCGTCGCGGCGCTCGACGGCAACTGGGGTGACACCGCCAAAAAGGTCGAGAAGCGCATCGAGGCGAAAGCCGCCACTGTTTCAGCCGGCATCACCCAGGAACAGCTCCAGCAAGCCACGCGAGACTCGGTCCGCGCGATCATGATGATCCGCGCCTACCGCATGCGCGGCCACCTCCACGCCAATCTCGATCCGCTCGGCCTTGCCAAGGAGCCGGATCCGGAGGAACTGCATCCCTCCACCTACGGCTTCTCCGACGCCGATCTCGACCGCAAGATCTTCATCGACAAGGTGCTCGGCCTCGAATTCGCGACCGTTCGCGAAATGGTCGAGATCCTGAAGCGCACTTATTGCTCCACCCTCGGCGTGGAGTTCATGCATATCTCCAACGCCGACGAGAAAGCCTGGATCCAAGAGCGCATCGAAGGCCCGGACAAGCACATCGCCTTCACCCGCGAGGGCAAGCGCGCCATCCTCAACAAGCTCGTGGAAGCCGAGGGCTTCGAGAAGTTCCTCGACGTCAAGTTCACCGGCACCAAGCGCTTCGGCCTCGACGGCGGCGAATCGCTCATCCCCGCGCTTGAGCAGATCATCAAGCGTGGCGGCAATCTCGGCGTGCAGGAAATCGTGCTCGGCATGGCCCATCGCGGCCGCCTCAACGTGCTCACCCAGGTCATGGGCAAGCCGCACCGCGCCCTCTTCCACGAGTTCAAGGGCGGCTCCTACGCCCCCGACGACGTGGAAGGCTCCGGCGACGTCAAATACCACCTCGGCGCGTCCTCCGACCGCGAGTTCGACGGCAACAAGGTTCACCTGTCGCTGACGCCGAACCCCTCGCATCTCGAAATCGTCAACCCGGTCGTGCTCGGCAAGGTCCGCGCCAAGCAGGACCAGATCGCCACCGTCTTCGAGGGCGACATCATTCCGCTCCGCGAGCGCGTCAAGGTGCTCCCGCTCCTTCTTCACGGCGACGCGGCCTTCGCCGGTCAGGGCGTCGTGGCAGAATGCTTCGGCCTCTCCGGCCTGCGCGGTCACCGCACCGGCGGCTCCATCCATTTCATCATCAACAACCAGATCGGCTTCACCACCAACCCGCATTTCTCGCGTTCGTCGCCCTACCCGTCCGACGTCGCGAAAATGATCGAAGCCCCGATCTTCCATGTGAACGGCGACGATCCGGAAGCGGTCGTCTTCGCCGCCAAGATCGCCATCGAGTTCCGGCAGAAGTTCCACAAGCCGGTCGTCGTGGACATGATCTGCTACCGCCGCTTCGGCCACAACGAGGGCGACGAGCCGGCCTTCACCCAGCCGGTCATGTATAAGCGCATCCGCTCGATGCCCGCGACGCTCCAGATCTACGCTGAAAAACTGATCGCCGAGGGCGTCGTCACATCGGCCGAAGTCGACACCATGAAGGCCGATTTCCGCACCAAGCTCGACCAGGAATTCGACATCGGTCAGGCCTACAAGCCCAACAAGGCCGACTGGCTTGACGGTGCATGGGCCGGCCTCAAGGTCGCCGACAGCTTCGACGAACAGCGCCGCGGCCAGTCCGGCGTCAACATCGAAACGCTGCGCGAGATCGGCCTCAAGATCAACACGGTGCCGGAGGGCTTCCACGTCCACCGCACCATCCAGCGCTTCCTCGACGCGCGCAAAAAGGCGATCGAAACCGGCGAGGGCATCGATTGGGCTCTCGGCGAAGCGCTCGCCTTCGGCTCTCTGGTCATCGGGGGCCACAAGATCCGCCTCTCCGGCCAGGATTGCGAACGCGGCACCTTCAGCCAGCGCCACTCCGTCCTCTACGATCAGGAGACCGAGGAGCGGCTGATCCCGCTGGCCAATGTCTCGCCGACGCAAGCCCGCTTCGAGGTCATCAACTCGATGCTGTCGGAAGAAGCCGTCCTCGGCTTCGAATACGGCTATTCGCTAGCCCGCCCGAACGCGCTCACCCTCTGGGAAGCCCAGTTCGGCGACTTCGCCAATGGCGCGCAGGTGGTGTTCGATCAGTTCGTCTCCGCCGGCGAGCGCAAATGGCTGCGCATGTCCGGCCTCGTCTGCCTGCTGCCGCATGGCTATGAAGGCCAGGGCCCCGAACATTCGTCCGCCCGCCTGGAGCGCTTCCTCCAAATGTGCGCGGAGGACAATATGCAGGTCGCCAACTGCACGACGCCCGCAAACTATTTCCACATCCTGCGCCGCCAGCTCACCCGCGACTTCCGCAAGCCGCTGATCCTGATGACGCCGAAGTCGCTTCTGCGTCACAAGCGAGCGGTATCGCGGCTCAATGAAATGGGCCCCGACTCCTCCTTCCACCGCCTCCTCTGGGACGACGCCCAGTCAGCCCCGGAAACGCTGACGGTGCGCCTGAAACCCGATGCCGAAATCCGCCGCGTCGTGCTTTGCTCCGGCAAGGTCTACTTCGACCTTCTGGAGGAGCGCGAGAAGCGCGGCATCGACGACGTTTATCTCCTGCGCGTCGAGCAGCTCTACCCCTTCCCCGCCAAGGCGCTCGTCACCGAACTCAGCCGCTTCCCGCAGGCCGAAGCCGTGTGGTGCCAGGAAGAGCCCAAGAACATGGGCGCCTGGAGCTTCATCGAGCCCTATATCGAATGGGTGCAAAAGCAGATCGGCGCCAAGTCGAGCCGCCCGCGCTATGTCGGCCGCGCGCCGGCAGCAGCCACCGCCACCGGCCTCATGTCCAAGCATCTAGCCCAGTTGAACGCCTTCCTCGACGAAGCGCTCGGCTGATCTTCCTCCTTGCAGGGCGCGCGGATCCGCCGCGCGCTCCGTCCCTCATCCCCTCCTTTAGAAAACGAGACGATCCACCATGGCGAGCGAGATCCGCGTTCCCACCCTCGGCGAATCGGTGAGCGAGGCCACCATCGGCCGCTGGTTCAAGAAGCCCGGCGAGGCCGTGAAGGTCGATGAGCCGGTGGTCGAGCTTGAAACCGACAAGGTCACGATCGAGGTTCCCGCCCCCGTCAGCGGCACGCTCGCCGAAGTGTTGGTGAATGCCGGCGAAACCGTCGGTGTCGGCGCCCTCCTCGGCTCCATCGCGGACGGTGCCGCAGGGGCATCACCCGCCCCCGCCGCCGCAAAACCGGCTCCGGCTCCCGCTCCCGCCGTCCAGGCCGCGGCAGCCCCCGCGCCGGTCGTATCCGCCATGCCCCCCGCCCCCTCAGCCGCCAAGCTGATGGCCGAAAGCGGCATCCAGGTCGACGCCGGCTCCGGCCGTCGCGGTCAGGTGCTGAAGGAAGACGTGATCCGCGCCATCTCCGCGCCCCCCGCCGCCGCTCCCGCCCCGGCCGCGCCAATCGTCGCCCGCGCCCCCTCGCCCGTCGATGACGCCTCCCGCGAGGAGCGGGTGCGCATGACCAAGCTGCGCCAGACCATCGCGCGCCGCCTCAAGGAAGCCCAAAGCACCGCCGCCATGCTGACGACCTTCAACGAGGTCGACATGACCAACGTCATGGCGCTGCGCAACAGCTACAAGGATCTGTTCGAGAAGAAGCACGGCGTGAAGCTCGGCTTCATGGGCTTCTTCGTGAAAGCCTGCATCCAGGCCTTGAAGGAAATCCCCGCCGTCAACGCCGAGATCGACGGCACCGACATCATCTACAAGAACTACTACCACGTCGGCGTTGCCGTCGGTACCGAGAAGGGCCTCGTCGTCCCCGTCGTCCGCGACGCCGACCAGCTCTCGCTCGCCGGCATCGAAAAGACCATCGGCGCCTACGGCAAGCGCGCCCGCGACGGCCAGCTCAAGATCGAGGAGATGCAAGGCGGCACCTTCACCATCTCCAACGGCGGCGTCTACGGCTCGCTGATGTCCACCCCGATCCTGAACGCCCCGCAGTCCGGCATCCTCGGCATGCACAAGATCCAGGATCGGCCCATGGTCGTCGGCGGCAAGATCGAGATCCGCCCCATGATGTACCTCGCCCTTTCCTACGACCACCGCATCGTCGACGGCAAGGAAGCCGTGACCTTCCTCGTCCGCGTCAAGGAAAGCCTGGAAGACCCGCAGCGCCTCGTGCTGGACCTCTGAGCAGCGGGAAGCAGGCGGGGGCGCAGTGGTCAATGCCAAAAGTGGCGGACGTAAGTGGCGTGAGAGTCATGTTCTATGCCAACGAGCAACCGCCGCCCCATTTTCGTGCCGTTTTCGCAGAGCATATAGCTGTGATAGACATCGACTCCTTGCGGGTGACGGAAGGTTTCCTTCCGATTTACAAAAGGCGACATGTGCTTGCATGGGCAGCGCAGCGGCAAGACGCACTGAGGCGCTGTTTCCGCATTACAACCTCCCGCGGAAAGGTGGGGCGGATCGAATGAAAAAGCTACCTCGCATCGCACACGCGGAACCCGTCATGCATGGCGTTCTCAAGCTTGTGTTCGTGGATGGCTACGAAGGGGTGGTTGACCTCCGGCCCTTGATCTCCAAAGGCAACGTCTTCACTTGGCTTCAAAACCCCGATCACTTTGCAGCCGTACGTATCGACGAGCACGGCCATGCTATTTCGTGGTGTGACGATACGGGATACGAGATCGATATCAGTGCCGACTCGCTTCAGCGAGACAGTGTGCGGCAAGCTGAAATCCATCGCCTCATGGTAGGCTGAATCAGCCTATAGGTACAAATTCAGATCTACTTGCCATGTACTCTTCCTGGCCTGATTGCTCATGTCGGGACGGAGCTTCGGTCCATAATCGTGACGCAATCCGCACAGAACGGACGCCCATGACCCCCTACCTCCTCGAATTCGCCGGCCTCATGGCCGTCTTCGCCGTGGTCATCGTGGCGCCCGGCGCTGATTTCGCGCTCGTCGTGCGCCAAAGCATCGTCCATGGCCGCAGGGCGGCGATCGCGTCCAGCGTCGGGATCGGGTGCTCGCTCCTGTTCCACATCGGCTACACCATTATCGGCCTCAGCCTCATCATCTCGCAGTCGCTGCTCCTCTTTGGGGCGCTGAAGTGGATCGGCGCGGCTTATCTCATCTATATCGGCGTCAAGTCGTTCTCGGCCCCCGCCCTCTCCGTTGATCTGACAGCGGACGGCGACGCGGCTTCGCGCGGATCGCTGACCGGTCCGTTCCTCACCGGCTTTGTGACGAACGCGCTCAACCCTAAGGCGCTGCTGTTCTTTCTCTCCATCTTTTCAGCCCTCGTCAGCCACGAAACGCCGGCCCTTGTTCAAGCCACCTACGGCCTTGGCATGGCCGTGGCCCTGATCTCTTGGTTCGTCGTCGTGTCCTATGTCTTCACCCTGCGCTCCGTTCGCGAACGCTTCACCGCTTGGGGCCGCTGGTTCAACCGGGTTACCGGATTGATCTTCATCGGACTGGGCTTGAAGCTCGCCGCCGCGCAGACGCGATAGTCCCACACCCGATTGAACAGAGCCTCCTCTCGGCGCTGCCCCACAAGGCCCCATCTTGGCGACTTCCCCTTCCCGCATGGCCTGGATCGACTATGCCCGCGCCGCCGGCATCACGCTCGTCGTTCTCGGCCATGCCATCCGCTCAGCGGATAGCGCCGGGCTGACGGCGGGCTCGCCGCTCTATGCCGGCCTTGAGGCGGCAATCTACTCGTTTCATATGCCCTTGTTCTTCATCCTTGCCGGCATGACCCATAGCTTCGGCGGCGGAAGCGGCCCCGCCAAAGCCCTGAAATCGCTGTTCTGGGGCATCGTCGTTCCCTATCTCGTCTGGTCGATCGTCTGGATCGCCCTCAAGACCGTTTTCGCCGGCTCCGTTCAGCCGCTTCCCGGCTCTTGGAACCCGCTCCGCTGGCTGCTTCTGGAACCGGTCGATCAATTCTGGTTCCTCTACGTCCTCGTGATCGTCCGGCTCGCCTGGATCCTGGTGGACCTCACCGGCAGCCCTGTTGTCCGCCGCCTCGCGGTCGTCATCCCGCTCGCCTTCGCCCTCGCCGGTCTCGGTCATGCCGATGCCACGCTCAGTCGCTGGCTCATCTATTGGGCGGCCTTTTATGGGCTCGGCGTCATCCTCTCCACCGGCTGGCTGGACGGTTTTACACGAACCGCACGGGCAGGCCTTGCCACCGGCGCCGCGCTTGTCTGGGCGGCAAGCTACATCGGCGCCAGCCCGTTCGTGGACGGCACCTTCGGTCTCGCCCGCACTAGCACAGCCCTCGCCGGCTCGCTCGCTGTGCTTGCCGCCGCCTCGCTTCTGCCAAGCCCCAAGGGGTTTGCCGGTCGCATAGTCTGCTTCATCGGCGAGGCCACGCTTGCGATCTACCTAACTCACGTAATCGTCGGCGTGCTTATCCGGATCGCGCTCGGGCAAACCGGCCTTCTCTCAGCCGAAACGCTCGTCGTCTCGGCCACCCTTCTCGGCATCGCCGTCCCTGCCCTCGCCTATGCCGCCGTGCTTGCTGCCGGCCTCTCGCTCAAGTTACCCCTGGCCAAATGGTTCGGCCTCGGCGCGGCGCGGCGCTCCTACTACATACCTCTTGAACGGCCGACGGTTTCCCCGGCCACCTCCCCTCTCTGAAAGGTCGTGACATGGCTTCCTATGATCTCGTGGTGATCGGCACCGGACCCGGCGGTTACGTCTGCGCCATCCGCGCCGCCCAGCTCGGCCTCAAGGTCGCCGTGGTCGACAAGCGCGGCACCCATGGCGGCACCTGCCTCAACACCGGCTGCATTCCTTCCAAAGCCCTGCTGCACGCCTCCGAACTCTTCGAGGAAGCGAGCCACAGCTTCAAAAAGCTCGGCATCGACGTCGGCACCCCCAAGCTCGACCTTCCCACCATGATGGCCCACAAGGACACCACGGTGAAATCCAACGTGTCCGGCATCGACTATCTCTTCAAGAAGAACAAAATCGAACCCTTCCTTGGGCTGGCCAAGATCGCAGCGCCCGGCAAGGTCGAAATCGCAATGAACGACGGCTCCGGCACCAAGACGCTGGACACAAAGTCCATCGTCATCGCCACCGGCTCGGATGTCGCCACCCTCCCCGGCATCACCATCGACGAGGTCACCGTCGTCTCCTCCACCGGCGCCATTGCGCTGGACAAGGTTCCCGGCCACCTCCTCGTCATCGGCGCCGGCGTCATCGGTCTCGAACTCGGCTCGGTCTGGGCGCGCCTCGGCTCCAAGGTCACCGTCATCGAATATCTCGACCGCATCCTGCCGGGCATGGACGGGGAAGTCGCCAAGCAGTTCCAGCGCCTTATGGAAAAGCAAGGCTTTACATTCAAGCTCGGCCAGAAGGTCACCGCCGTCACCCCCGCCGGCAACGGCCCCGTCACCGTCACCTTCGAACCCGCCGCCGGGGGAACCGGCGAAACCGTCGCGGCGGATGTCGTCCTCGTCGCCGTCGGCCGCCGCCCCTATACCGACGGCCTCGGCCTCGACGAGGTCGGCGTCCAGCGCGATCCGAAAGGCCGCGTCGTCACGAACGGTCACTACGCCACCACCGTCCCCGGCATCTACGCCATCGGCGATGTCATCGTCGGCCCCATGCTCGCCCACAAGGCGGAGGACGAAGGCGTCGCGCTGGCCGAACTCCTCGCCGGTCAGGCCGGTCACGTGAATTACGACGTCATCCCCGGCGTGGTCTACACCATGCCGGAAGTCGCATCGGTCGGGCGCACCGAGGAAGAGTTGAAGGCGGCGGGCATCGAGTACCGCGCCGGCAAGTTCCCCTTCACCGCGAACGGCCGGGGCAAGGCCAGCCTCCACACCGACGGCTTTGTGAAGGTGCTCGCGGATGCAGCAACGGACCGCGTGCTCGGCGTCCACATCATCGGCGCGTCAGCCGGCGAGATCATCCACGAGGCGGCGGTGCTGATGGAGTTCGGCGGGTCATCGGAAGACCTCGCACGCACATGTCATGCCCACCCCACGCTGTCGGAAGCGGTGAAAGAAGCGGCGATGGGAGTCGACAAGCGTTCGATCCATATCTGACGCCGAAAGGCTTGGAAAAGACGGCTACGAAAGCGGTCTTTTACGACTACACTTAATTCGGCGAAAGCCGGCCCTTCGGGGCCGGCTTTCGCCGGCTTTTGCGCCTATCGACAAAGGTGAACGCGCCGATTCCCCCGATCACCAGAGCCGTTCCGATCAGGTCCACCGGCGTCACCACCTCGCCGAGCACGACAACAGCCAGCATCAGCGTCACCACCGGGCTCAGCGTCCCGATGGTTGAATTCGCCTGCGCCGAAATCCGCGACAAAGCCGCGTTCATCAGAAAGGTCGGCAGCACCGTCGCCCCGATCGCAACGCCCACCGCGATCAGGAAAGCTTGGCTGGAGACCATCAGACCGGCAAGCGGACAGGTCATAACATACTGTGAAACCACAACAAAACTCGCCGCCGTCATCGCGACCGAGGTAAAAAGCGGCGCCCCCAGCCGGCCGATCATCCCCTTGGCGAAAAGCTGGTAGAAGGCAAATGCCACCGCCGAAACCAGCACCCAAACCGCCCCCACCGCAACCGAAGACCCGGCCAACGACATATCTTTCACGAAGATCACAGCAAGTCCGAGATAGCTGATCCCGAAAGCCGCAAGAGCCGCCGGCTTAAACGGATAGCGAAAAATCAGAACACCGAAGATCACTACAAACAACGGATAGGTAAAAAGAATAAGCCGCTCGAACTGCGGCGATAGCGTTTCAAGGCCTTTGAAGTCCGCGTAACTGGCAAACCAGTATCCCAATATGCCGATGAGCGATGCTTTGACCAGGTCCAAAGCTGTAACAAAGGGGCGCTTTCCCGCCGACCGGCCATAGACTGCCCAAAGCCCAACCGCTATGAAGATCGGCGCGGACAAAAGCATGCGCAGCGTAAGCAACGTGATCGCATCAACGTTTTCCGCATAAGCAAGCTTGATCAAAACACCCTTGGCCGAAAACAAAATCGCACCGCCGGCCGCCAGAACATATCCGGTCAGAGGCGGCCGCTTCGACTTGTCTGGAGCTTTGGCGTTATCGTTCACCGCGTCGCTCTCGCACGCACAACCGTGAACCTGCAAGCCTTTTCTACCGATCCCTTAGCGCGCTCGCGGATGCGCGCTCTCCCAGGCCGCCATCAAACGTGTAGTATCAACACCAGTATACATTTGGGTCGTGCCGAGGCTGGCATGGCCAAGCAACTCTTGAATAGTGCGAAGATCTCCGCCAGCACTTAAAAGATGTGTTGCAAAGGAATGCCTTAAAGCATGCGGCGTTGCTGTCGCGGGCAGACCGAGCGCCCCACGCATCCGCTCCATCGCCGCTTGAATCAGGCGGGGGCTGAGCGGCCCGCCTTTAGCGCCCACGAACAGCGGACCCTCCGCCGGAAGCGCGTAAGGACAAGCCAGCACATAGGCGGCAACCGCCTGTCCGACCTTGGAAAGAACCGGCACAACCCGCGCTTTTCCGCCTTTTCCGGTCACGCGGATCGGTCCGCCCTCCGGCCCTGGCGCCTCACCGCGCTTCAGGCCGAGCGCCTCGGAAATACGCAAACCCGACCCATAGAGCAGCGCCAAAACGGCGGCATCGCGCGCCGCGATCCAAGGTTCATCGACCATCTGCGAGCCGTGATCCACGACCTTCAAGGCGTCGGAGATCCCGAGCGGCCTCGGCAGCCGCCGTGGCGCCTTTGGCGTTCGCACTGCACCCGATGCCGCGCTGGATCCGTGACCGTCCCTCTCAAGGTGACGGATCAGCGACCGGATGCCGGCAAGCCCCCGCGCAAGCGTTGCCGGAGATACGCCGCCGCGCTTGCGGCTCGCCAGAAAAGACCGAAAATCCGCCGGTTTCAGATCGTTCAGGTCGGAAATAGAGGGCGGTTGACCAAGATGGCCGGTTAAAAACCGAACGAATTGCTCCACGTCGCGCCCATAGGATTCCACCGTCAGCGGCGACATACGGCGCACCGACTGAAGGCCGACGCGCCAGGATTCAGCCGCCTTGGCCAGATCCGGGGCCATGATCACGAGCGGTGCGTCGGAGCCCATGAAATCTTTCCCGCTATAGATATTCGCCCGATCAGCCTGACCGCGAAATCTGAACACAACATGAATAATCAAGTCAGGCTGAGTTCAGTGCGGCCCGGATATACATCCACTATCGGAGCTTACCGATGTTGGAAAGCGTCCAGTCCGGAGAATGCTAGCCATGTTCGCCAAGACAATCCTTGCCGCTCTCACCGCCGCCGTGGTGGGGATCGGCGCCTTTGCCGGCAGCACCGCGCCCGCCGCCGCCGATGGCTTTTCGTTCGGCATCCAGTTCGGCGAACCCGGTTGGGGCCATCACCGGTACGACCGTCATTGGAACGGCGGGTGGCAAGACCACCGGTGGAACGACCGGCGCGAACACCGCTGGAACGATCGCCGCGACCGCCGCTGGCAGCGCGGCCGCTCAGTCCAGGTCTGCGAACCCACATGGCGCGTGAAGAGATTCGCGGATGACTATGGCCGAGTCTATAAAGTCGTCCGAGTTCGTGAAACGGAATGCCGCTGGGTCCGCCGCTGAAAGCGACCTTTTCAGCGTTACTCTATGATGAAGTCCGCGGTACCACGTGCAAGGATGGCATCCACAACTTCGATATCGTCTGACCGATTATAGGTGTGAATACCGCCAGACGGGGGACCTGCTGAAACGGATGCTAGAACTGTTTGAGTAAAAGCATCCGGATCTAGCCGGTCTATACGGGCGAAGGTCAGTCCGCTGCCATATCCGGACACGCAGTTTTGCGCCGGGCGAACCAAGGCACCATCCGCCATGAACAGACGTCCGGCCGGTCTGGCCGAGCGCACATCGACCATAGCCGGTCCCGCCCCGACTCGCGACCACGGGCCTTCAAGCGCGCCGGCCGTCCAAACATCCAGCGCGTCCCAGCTCGATCCGCCCGGCTCGCGTGAGGCGGCGAAGAGAAACCAGCGCCCATCCCGCTGCAAAAGCGTTGCGTCAGAAAGGTCGGCATTCTCGATCAGAACGGCATGAAGGCTCCACGCGTCTGGGAAACGCGTGCACCGCCAGAGTTCCACGCGCTTGCACTCCGACGTTTCCGGAACCATGAAAATCGATCCCTCATGAGCAAAAACAAAGGGATAGGAGAGGTGATACGGCGTTTCGATCACCACGCGCGGCACGCCCACTGGTCGGCCATTTTCCAGCTCAATGGCGGAAATGACGCCCTTTCCGGTTGAAAACGGATATTCCTCCACGAATAGAACCGTGCGGCCGGCTTCAGACCACACGAACGGATCGGCATAAAACCGCCGTCCGTCGTCCGCCAGCCGCGCGAAGGCCGAACCGCCAAACCGGGGCAGACCGGACCCAGCCGAACCCGAGCGCACGCCAACCACCCAATTCGGCGCGGTGCGCAAAAGCCTCTGAAGACGGCCGAGAAAGCACTGGGCACCGAAGACAAGAGGTGCAACCGGCTTTGGCTTCACGCCTTCAAAACCAGCCGAGGGAAGCGAGAGATCACCGGGTGGAAACCCGATCGCAAGTTGCGCGACAGCAAGGCCAAGCATATGAATGGCACGCGCAAATATAGGTCCGGCACCTCGGGCAAGACTGTTAGGCTCCTCGACCGCGACACACCACGTTGCAACCTTAAGCGGTCGGCCGTTCTGCCAGAGCGTCAGCGTCAGATCCACCATGCTGCCAGCGAGCACGGCATCGAAGGCCCCAAGGTCCACCGGCGCCTCAGCACAGGTCAAGGTGAAAACCGGCAGAGAGCCGCCGCCCGCCACACGGGACGCCGTGAGATCGATGACCACGTCTGGCGTATCATCATCCGAGACGCACGGATCCAGTTTGGCAGGTAGGGAAAAATGATTGCGCGGAATGCGGAATATCAAGCTTTCCAGAAGGATAAGCGTATCCAGCCCCGCAACACGCGGGCTGAGGTCGGCCCAAGCCAACGCGGTGGACAGCCCCGGCTGGCCCTGAAGGCGATCGACCAGGGCCCTGTGCCATTGACGAACGCATCGTGGGTCTAGGATCAATCGAATGAGCATACGCAGGCGATCAAGCTTTGAAACTCGGCGGAAATAGAGTGAATGGAAAAGATGAATAATCCAGGGCCATGAAGACTATTCACAGCGTTACTGGGAAGCGCATTCAGGGGCGAGGCTTTAGACAAAACACGGGCTGCGGCGGAACCGTCCATGCCGGACGGGGTTCCACCCTCATTCAAATACACCGATGGAGCCCACCATGGCCAACGAAACCCTAAAGGCGCTTTTCGCCCACAGCTTACGGGACGTCTATTTTGCCGAGAATACCATCCTCAAGGAATTGCCGAGGCTGGCGGAAGCGGCGACCGACCCCGCCCTGAAAGAGGCCTTCGAACGTCACCGTGCGGAAACAGCCGGGCAGGTCAAACGGCTGGACACGATCTTCGATATGATCGGAGAAAAGGCCGAAGGCGCCAAATGCCCGGCAATCGAGGGACTGGCGGAAGAGGCGCGCAGCATCACCCAGGCGTTCGCGGGAAATGTGCTGGATGCCGGCCTCATCGGTGCCGCGCAAGCGATCGAGCATTACGAAATCGCCCGCTACGGAACATTGAGGGCCTGGGCCGAACAACTCGATCTTGGCGAGGCGGTCGAACTCTTGACCGAAACCTTGGGCGAAGAGGAAAGCACCGACGATCTACTGTCCGAACTCGCTGAAGACATCATCAACCCCAGGGCAGCGTGAACCCTCGGCGAGCGGCGCCCGTGCGCGGGTTACGCCCCGCCCTTAATCTTGCCGCGGCGCTGAAGCACGTCCGCCACCAGCCAGCAGGCGAGCGCCCAGGCAAAGCCGACGCCCCAGCCCGCGATCACGTCGGTCGGCCAGTGAACCCCGAGATAAACCCGGCTGATCCCGACGATAACGGCGATCAATGCAGCGGCGGACATGACGAAGACCTTGACGGCGAACCGCTCTTGAACCCGCATCAACAAGGCGCCCAGCGTGAGATAGCTCACCGTAGTCATCGTGGCATGGCCGCTTGGAAAGCTTGATGTGAAGACCTCCGTGATGTGCGGCACAAGGTCCGGGCGGGCACGCGCGAAGAGAAGTTTTAGAACCGAACTGACGATCATTCCACCGATGACCGACACCAAGAGCAGTAAGGCGGCGCCTTTGCGGGCGGTCATAACAAGGAAAACCGTCGTCAACGCGGTGATCAGCACGATCACAGGATAGCCGCCGAGCGCGGTCAAATCCTTGGCGGTTTGCTCCAGCCAGACCGGACCGATCGGATTTCCAAGGTCGGCCGGATCGCGCAGTTCAAGCAAAACGGCCTGATCGAAAGCATAGGTATCGCCATTGGCGACTTCGCCGGCAAGCAACAGAAAGCCCAGCAGCGACGTCGCGACCATAAGACCGCCGAGAAGGAGCGCCGCTTCCTTGCGCACTCTGCCCGTCATGTACCGCATAGGTGCCGATGCCCCTGAAAAAGCCGCCATCATCCTAAAATCCAGGCCGAAAGCACCGCCTCAGTGGCAGCCGCGTCGGCAATTCTGTTTGATCCTGAAATGGATGGTGATTTTCCCCGATCAAGGCATCAGAACGCGGAATCCTGCCGCAGGCCATGCTCAACCAGGGGTTCGAACTCAAATTCCAAGCGATTCCCCGCCCCAAAGCAGAAGGGCAAGCCGACCGACCCGTTCCCCAAGTTGAGGTGGGAACCACAGGCGGCAAGCGGGGGTTAACCCGGCCTCAGCAAGAGGAGAGGACGCATGCCCGCCAAAGCGAAGACACTCAACGATGCCTTCTACGAAACCTTGAAGGACGTCTACTTCGCGGAGAAAAACTCCGTAAAGGCGCTCAGAAAGTCTGCGAAATCGGCGGAGTCCGAAGAGCTGAAGTCGACTTTGCAGACCCATGCAGAGGAAAGCCAGGGCCAAGTCGAACGCCTGGAAAAAGTGTTCGAGATCGTCGGCAAGCCAGCCCGGTCGAAGACCTGCGAGGGGATGCAGGGCCTGACATCGGAAATGCAGGAGCATCTCGACGATTTCAGCGGATCGCCAGCGGCGGACGCTGTGCTGATCGGCTCGGCCCAAGCGATCAAGCATTATGAAATCGCCCGCTACGGCACCTTGAAGACTTGGGCTATTCAGCTCGGATTCGAGGAAGCCGCACAGCTTCTTGACGAAACGCTGGAGGAAGAAAAGAAGACCGACATGTTGCTGAGCGATATCGCGGAAAAGATCAACATGAACGGCGAAGACGAAGAAGAAGATGAGGGCGAGGAGGAAGACCTCGAAGCGAGCGCTGCTCCCAAGCGCTCGGCGCGAGGATCGCGCGGCGGCAAGTAAGGCCTTAAGTCAGGCGCGGGTCGCTGCCTGAACCAAGGTGGCGATCCGGCCGGCCTCATCTTGGGCGCCGGCCATCAGCCGGGCGGCGGCGCGAGCGGGCCGCATCATCAATTCAGCCGGCTACCCCTTCACCGCCCCCGCAGTGAGCGAGCGCCCGATATAGCGGTAGGCAAAGAGGCTGATGATGGCGGGTGGCAGCACGGAGAGCCCCATAACCGCCGCAGCCGTGCCCCACTGAACACCCCCGCCGCTGGCTGCGAAGAAGAAGGACGCGCCGACCGTGATCGGAACGGCGGACTGCGTGGTCAGCATCAGGCCGAACAGGAATTCATTCCAGGAGTAGATGAAGGCCAGAACGAGCGAGGATGCGATCACAGGCGCGCTCAGCGGCAGCACGACGTAAACCAGGATCGCGAAGGTCGAGGCCCCGTCAACGCGCGCCGCCTCCTCGATTTCGAAGGGCAGATCCCGCACCGCATTCGCGATCAGCACAAGCACCAGCGGCAGGTTGACGAGGCAGAGGATCATCGCCAGCCCGAAGCGGGTGTCGAGCAGATCAAGCTGCTGATACATCAGGTAAATCGGAATCGAAAAGATGATGAGCGGGATGGCTCTGAGGTTCGTGACCGCCGGCATCAGCCAGGTTTGCCCGACCTTGAAGCGCACAATGGCATAGGCGGCGGGAAAGGCGAGGGCGACAGCGAGAGCCGAGCCGATACCGGCCGCGATCAGGCTGTTCAGAAGATAATGCGTGATGTCGAAGCGGTCGCTGATCGCGAAAATCTTCACATAATTGGCGATTGTCGGTTGCTCGATCAGGAGTGACGGGTTCGCGCTGATCTCCGCATCGGTTTTGAAGGACGCGATCAGCGTGGCGATCAGGGGAAAGTTCAGCGCGAAAACCGCGAGCGCGAAAACCAGCCACCGCAAAGCCGAGGCGACGCGAGGTCCGATCATCCACGCCTCCCGGCAACGCGCATCAGTCCGGCCAAAACTCCGAAGGAGAGGACAAGCAGCACCATCGAGGCGGCAACGGCCACGCCGATGTCGTTGCGCCGGAAAAAGGCTTCGTAGATCCAGATCGAAATGGTTGTTGTCGATCCGCCCGAACCCGCCCCGGTCAACACATAGACATTGTCGAACACGCGGAAGCTGTCGATGAAGCGAAAGAAGAAGGTGATCGCAAGGCTCGGCATCATCCACGGTAAATCAATGTGCCGCAGCATTTGCCAGGGCCCGGCACCGTCAAGGGCCGCGGCTTCCCTGATATCGCTCGGGATCGATTGATAGGCGCCATAAAGAATCAGAAGCGCGAAGGGCGTCCATTGCAAAACTTCGATCACGACAAGGGTCGTGAAGGCGTTCTGCGGGGAGAGGAAAGCCGGACTGTCGCCCAGGAAAGCATAGAAATAATAGGGCACGACGCCAACGAATTCTTGCAGCACCAGCCGGTACATCAGGCCGACCAAGGCAGGCGCCAGCATCATCGGCAGCATCAACGGCGCCATCAGCCAGGGGTGTTTGGCAAGCAGCGGCGCAAGGAAGATCGCGAGGAAGAGGCCGAGCAGAACCTGCACCAATGACGCGAAGATCGCGAATTTCAGCGAAAAACCCATCGCGCTCCAGAACGAGCCATCCTGAAGCACGGTCGCGAAATTGCCAAAGCCGATCAACTGCGGCGCGCGCAGGGTTTCGAAGGTGACGCGCGACAAGGCGTAGACGATATCCACCAGCAGCGGCACCGCCACCAGCGCGATCAGGAACGCCGTCAGCGGCGCGATCAGAACATAGGGCGTTCGACGGTCGGCGGCGTGCATAGGGCGTCCGGTCGGAGGAAGACCGGCGGCGAATTCATCCGCCGCCGGCCATGGCAACAGCGATTACTTCAGGAGACCTTCCATGGCCGTGGTGGCTTCGGCCAAGGCCGCGTCCAGATCCTGCGTACCACCCCAATAACCGGTGAAGGCCTTGGCCTGCGCCTCATAGACCGGAAGCGCGTTGGCGGAGGTGCCGCCGGTCATAACGAAGCCGTAGCTGCCGGCGAAGGCACCAAGCTTCACGAGGTCCGGACGGCCGTCGATCCCGCTGGCAACGCTTTCCGACAGGGCCGGCGAACCGCCCGCCTTGGCATAGGCGACCATCGCCTCCTGGCTGGCGAGCCAGGTCAAGAACTTGGTCGCGCCGTCCTTCTGCGTGCTGTTCTTGTTGATGCCGAAGCCGAGACCGTGGATGTGGGTGCCCCGGCTGACGGAACCGGCCGGCGGCGCCACGGTCGTGATCTTGCCGGCAACGGCGGGCGTCTTTTCCGCGTTGTCGAGATCAGCGAAGGCGGCGTTCCATTGCAACATGGTCGCGGCCTGACCGGCACCGAAGGCGGCGTTGGCTTCGGCATATTCGTAAGAGAGCGAATCCTTCGGCGATGCGCCGGCATCGTAGAGCATCTTGTAGAGCATCAAGCCCTTGCGATAGGCCTCGCTATCGACGGTGACCTTGCCCGAAGCGTCCATCCAGTCGCCGCCTTCGGAGCGGGCGGTGGATTGCCAAATCATCATATTGAACAACAGGTTCTTCATCTGAAGAACGGTGCCGTAGCGGGTCGGGCTGTCAGGATTGATGCTCTGGGTGAAGAAGAGCGCGGTGGCGGCATAATCGTCCCAGGTCCACTGATCGGGATCCTTGGGAGCGAGATCCTTACCGAGCTTGTCCTTGGCGATCTCGGCGTATTTGGCCTTCCACGCGTCGTCCGAGAGCAGCTTCTCCATCAAATCCTTGCGGGCATACATGAAGTGCAAGGACAGGTCGGTCGGCACGCCATATTGCTGACCTTGATACTCCATGGTCTTCAGAACCTTCTCGCCGAAGAGGTCCTTGGCGCCTTCCGGCAGCGTGATCGTATCCATGAAGGGCGCGTATTTGCCGATCGCGTAGGTCGCGAGCAGGTTGATGTCGAACTCGGTCGACCCGGCCGCGAGATCGGCCTGGAGCTTGTCCCAGAAGCCTTCGCGATTGAAGAATATGAGCTTGACCTTGTCGTCATCGGCAAGGCCACTCTGGCCGTTGTAAATGTCGGCGGCGGCGCGCAGCGCGGTTTCTTCAGGCCCGCCGGGCCAGCCGAGAACCGTGACTTCGGCAAGGGCGGAGGAAAGGCCGAGCGACAGCGTCGCGCAGGCTCCAAACAGGGCGGCTGCAATCTTCTTCATGGATTCACCTCTGATGCGCTCGTGTTTTTGGTTGTGACGAGATCGGCGATGCCGATGAGACCCGCATTGGCGCCGAGCGCAGCAGCGCAAATGTCAGGACGAAGAGCTTGCGGAACGCCCGCCAGGGCAGCGCGGAGGCGGCCGAGAAAACCGTCGCTAAGGCCAAGGCCACCGCCGATGACGATGAGATCGGGATCGATGACGAGTTGCAGCGACCGCATCGCCCGCGCCAAACGCTCGATGACCAGGGCCACCGCCTGTTCGGCCGCTGGATCGCCTGCATTGGCCTCTGCAATCAAGGCGCGGGTATCGGCGGGCCGGCCCATCGCAGCCGCCGCGCGCGCCAGCGCAGCGCCGGATGCCGCATCCTCCAGCCGCGATTCGCCGGAGGGCGTTTCGATCCAGGTCTGGCCGACATGGCCCGCGATACCACCCCGGCCGGTCAAAAGCCGCCCACCGGTGACGATGCCGCCGCCGATGCCCGTGGAGATGGTGAGAAACACCATGTCGCGCCCCTGGCCCGCGCCATGGCGATACTCGCCCCAAGCCGCCGCCTGGGCGTCATTCGCCGCGAGAACCGGCACGGCGAGTCGCTGCGATAAAGCGTCCACGAGCGGGAAATCCGGGGGAACCGGCAGTGTTGCCGGGTTGAGCGCGGACCATCGGCCATTGCGGATCCAGCCGGAAACGGCAACACCAGCCGCTGCGAACCGGCCGCTCCAGGGCGCTACCGCTTCGGCGACCGCGTCGAGCCAGACGTCAGGCGATGCCTTGCGGGGCGTTTCAAATAAGCGCTCGGCGGTCACCTCCGCACCGGCGACCAGTCCGACCAGGATCTTGCTGCCCCCGATGTCGATCGCCAGCGTCGGCTTCATGGCCCGGCCCCTTGCGGCAAGGGGCTGGCGTGGCGGACGGCCTCGACGAACCATCCGGTGATGTGCTCGGGCCGGGTGATGGCGGACCCGACGACAACGGCGGTCGCGCCGGCCTGCCGGGCGGCCTGCACCTGCTCTAGCGTTCGGTAGCGGCCTTCCGCGAAGACGGGCGCTCCCAGCGCGGCGCAGCGGCGGACGAGTTCGATATCGGGTTCGTCCGGCACCTCGCCGCCGGTATAGCCGGACAAGGTGGTGCCGAGCACGTCACATCCGGCCGCAAGCGCGGCAACGGCTTCGGCGCCGCTCGAAAGATCGGCCATGGAAATCCGGCCGGCTGCACGCACGGCGTTTGCAAGATCCGCGACCGAGGCCGGACGTTGGCGGTTCGTGGCGTCGAAGGCGATGATATCGGCGCCCGCCGCGATCAGATCCGCGACGTCCTGCAAGGTGGCCGTGATGATGATGGGATGGGTGGGATCGATGCGCTTGACCAGGCCGATGATCGGCAGGGTTGTCGCCGCACGCACGGCGCGAACATTGTCAACGCCCTCGATCCGAAGGCCGGCCGCTCCACCCGCTTCCGCCGCCAAGGCGAACCCGACCACGAAGGCGGGGGTGTCCATGGGTCCGCCGGTCACCGGCTGACAGGACACGACCAAGCCATTCGTCAAGCGCCCTATCGCGTCAGCCACACCGCGCCCCCGCCTGATGCCATGCAAGCAAACGTAGCGGCACAAATACCAGTTCGCAACCAGTTTATCGTCGGTCGCCGCGCAAAACAGCCGCGCGGATGCAGGCCCGGATCCACTGACCCCTATCTGGCCTTATCGCGACAACTCGACAAGAAAGTCGTAGGCATCGCCCCGGTAGCGGCTGCGGCTATACTCGAAGGGCTGGCCGGACTCCAGAAAACAGCGGCGCTCCGTTTCCAGCAGTGGCGCTCCGACCGCGACGCCGAGCAGGCGGGCCTCGTCGGAGCTGGCGATATCGGACCGCATCCGTTGAAGCGCGCGCGAGGGCACGTGACCGAGCGCTTCCAAGGCAGCGTAGAGGGAGGTGCCGGGAAAATCGGGCTCGGGGAGCACATCCGTCGGGATCACGGAAAACTCAATCGCCATGGGCGTGCCGTCCGCAGTGCGGAGCCGGCGAAGGCGGCACACGGTCGCGCCGGGCGACAAGCCCAGAGCCAGGGCCTCATCGGGACGCGCGACGCCGGTTTCGCGCGCGAGCCATACACCGCCCGGCCGCATGCCGCGCGTCAGCATATCCTGCGAGAAGCTGGTGAACGCGGAGGCGGGCTTATCGACGCGGCCCGCCACGCAGGTGCGTGCGCCATGGCGCTGAACGACCAGATTCTCGCCGACGAGTTCCTTGATCGCCTTGCGCACCGTGACGCGGGAAAGGCCGAGTTGGCTGGCCAGTTCACGCTCGCCCGGAATCACCGTTCCCGGCCGCACGATCGCCTGTTCGATCGCGGATTTGAACGCGTCCCGCAAGCGCTGGTACAGCGCCGCGGAGGAGGAGCCATCCAGGCTCTTCGAGCGGATGAAGGATATCAGGTCGGGCGCGTCTGTATTCTGCATGATCCGCTGCTGCCGGTCGTCCCATGCTTGTTGTGCGTGCGCCGGGCCAAAGTTGCAAGCCGGGATCCGGCCATCCGGGACCCGCCGGGGCGCAAGGCCGGATGATCCCGGCGGCTGGCCGGGATCATCCTGAAGACCGAACGCACGGACCTTGGCCGAAACCCTTCAGTCCATCGGGCCGTCGAACACGACGTCGTCCGGATAGGGGAACCACTCGTCGTTCGGCTCCAGCGTCGGCGCGATGATCGCCATCTTGGACTGGCGGAACTGATCGAGCCCCTCCGAGCCAAGCTCGCGGCCGATACCGGTCATCTTCCGCCCGCCGAAAGGAACGGCGTCGTTGTCGTTGAGGGGCGTGTTGACCCAGACGATGCCCGATTCGATCTCGCGAACGGCCCGCATGGCCTCCGCCAGATTCTCAGTGAAGATATTCGCACCGAGCCCGAAGCGGGAGTTGTTGGCGTGGTGGATGGCTTCATCCAGGCTGCTCACGCGCACGATCGGGGCGATCGGGCCGAAGGGTTCGTTGTTGACGATCTCCATATCCGGCGTGACATCCGCCAGCACCGTGGGTTCGACAAAGAAACCCCGGTTGAGATGGGCGGGTCGTCCGCCGCCGGTGACGACACGGGCGCCTTGCTCGATCGCTCGGGCAAGGATCGGCTCATAGCGATCCCGTTCCCGGCGCGCCGCCAGCGGACCGATATCGACTTGGCCGAGCCCCCGCCCGACCCGCAGCGAACCGGCGATCGTGGCGAGCTTGTCCACGAACTCGTCATGCACGTCCGTGTGGACGTAGAAGCGCTCAGCGGACGTGCAGACCTGACCGCAGTTCAAGAAAGCCGCGAATGCTGCCCCCTGCGCAGCCGTTTCGATCGGCGCGCTGGGCATGACGATGAAGGGATCGTTGCCGGAGGCTTCGATAAGCGCCGGCTTGAACCGATCCGCACAGGCCCGCGCGACACGCTGACCATTGGCGACGCTGCCGGTGAAGGCCACACCATGCGTGCCTTCATGCCCCACCAACCGCGCCCCGACAGCGCCGCCGCCGGGGAGCACCTGGAACAAACCGGGCGGCAGATGATCGAAGGCCTGCGCGGCGATGAGGGTCGTCAGCGACGTCAGATCCGACGGCTTGACGATCACGGCATTGCCGGCGGCCAGAGCGGCGGCGGTCGGCCAAGCCAAAAGCAGGATCGGGAAATTGAACGGCACGATGGAAACCACCACGCCGAGCGGCTCTTTCAGCACGAGGTGCAACTGCTCGGTGACGGCGGGGCCGGCGACCCGTCCGCCATCGTGCTTGGCAAGTTCGGCATAGTAGGCGAAGGCGTTCGCGGACGCGCCTGGCTCCCAGACGGCCTCGCGATAGGGCTTGCCCATCTCGCGCGACATCGCCTCGCCGATCATCGGAGCCAGCGCCTTCAGCTTCCGTGCAACCTCATGCAGCGCCTCGGCGCGCTCGGCCGCACTCAGCCGCCACCATGCGCGCTGCGCGACATTCGCCACCGCGATCGCCTCATCGACGGCACTCGGATCAGGTTCCACGATAAAGCCGAGAACGGCCTCGGTGGCCGGATCGACGACCTCCGTAGCCTCACCGCCACCGGCTTTGCGCAGCGCACCGTCGATCAGACTATGCCCGCTCAGTCGCTTGAACTCCTTCGTGACGCTCATGATGTGTCGTTCCATTCGGCGTGAGTTTGGATATCGAACGCGGATTTCCGACCCGGCATAGCACGACACAGGCCGGGATTGTCCAGCGGGCCAGTTCAGATTCGGTGAGATTTTTTAAAGCTCCGCAGCATTGAATCCTGAGGGCAGCACCGAAGCATAAGCGTGAGCGGACGTGAGATAAGCCCGCGAGCAACATAACGGGCCCAAACGGAACGCGACGTGCTGCCCGGTTACGCGGTCTGGAGCGCGTGGCCGCGTTCGGCGTTGCTGCCGCCGTCCTAGGTTGGCGATCAGCTTCCAGGCGCTCATCTTCGCTTCGGTGTATAATGCGCTTTTAAGGGGGGGTAGGCGGCGGACCTTAGTCGATCCGCATAGACGCGATTTTTGTCCCTTGACCTTCCTTTTCTTGGAAGCCTCAGGGTCAACTCATCCACGGACCCGGAGGCTTCCATGACCTCGGAATCCAGGCACGATCATCGCACCCACAACGGAAAACCCCATCCTCACACAACCCTGAAAGACCCCGTCTGCGGCATGGACGTCGATCCGGCGACCACCGAGCACCATGCCGACTATGGTGGTCGGACCTACTTTTTCTGCTCGGCGGGGTGCGAGACGAAGTTCGAGGCGGCGCCCGAGCGCTATGCGGTTTCAGGGCCAGCCTCACCTGCGCCGGCGCTGCCGGAGGGCACGATCTACACCTGCCCGATGCACCCTCAGATCCGGCAAATCGGTCCCGGTAACTGCCCGATCTGCGGCATGGCGCTGGAGCCGGAGATCGCGACGGGACAAGAAGGCCCAAGCCAAGAACTCCGCGACTTGGCATGGCGCTTCTGGATCGGGCTCGCGCTCTCGGTCCCGGTGGTGGCGCTTGAGATGGGCGGGCACTTGCCTGGCCTCGACCGGCTGATCAGCGGGCGGACGTCGAACTGGCTGCAGATGATCCTGGCCACCCCGGTGGTTATCTGGGCCGGCTGGCCGTTCTTTGTTCGGGGCTGGAACTCGCTTCTTGCCCGCTCCCTCAACATGTTCACCCTGATCGCGATGGGCACCGGGATCGCCTGGATCTACAGCGTGGTCGCGACGCTCGCGCCCGGCGTATTCCCGCACGCGTTTCAGGAACACGACGGCTCCGTTGCCGTCTACTTCGAGGCGGCGGCGGTCATCACCGTGCTGGTCCTTCTCGGACAGGTGCTGGAGCTTCGCGCCCGCGAGCAGACCTCCGGCGCGATCAGGGCGCTCCTGAACCTTGCTCCGGCGACCGCCCGGCGCATCCGGAACAACGGGTCCGACGAGGAGATCGCGCTCGGCCACGTCCGGGTCGGCGACCGCCTGCGCGTCAGGCCCGGCGACAAGGTCCCCCTCGACGGCGAGGTGCTGGACGGCCGCTCCAACGTGGACGAGTCTATGGTCACGGGCGAGCCGCTCCCGGTCGCCAAGGCCGCCGGCGCCAAGGTGATCGGCGGCACGCTGAACGGCCAGGGCTCCTTCGTGATGCGGGCCGACAAGATCGGCGCGGACACGATGCTCGCCCAGATCGTGCAGATGGTCGCCAAGGCCCAGCGTTCGCGGGCGCCGATGCAGCGGCTCGCCGACGTGGTGTCGTCCTGGTTCGTGCCGGCCGTGGTGCTGACGGCCGTCCTCGCCTTTATCGCCTGGGCCATGTGGGGACCGGAGCCGTCGATGGGCTACGGCCTGATCGCAGCGGTCAGCGTGCTCATCATCGCCTGTCCGTGTGCGCTCGGGCTTGCAACGCCGATGTCCATCATGGTCGGCGTCGGCCGGGGCGCCGAGGCGGGCGTGCTGATCAAGAATGCCGAGGCGCTGGAGCGCATGGAAAAAGTGGATGTGCTCGTCGTCGACAAGACGGGGACGCTCACGGAGGGCAAGCCCAAGGTTACGGCCATCCGCCCCGCCTCAGGAATCGCTGAGGATGAGCTGCTCCGGCTCGCCGCCAGCCTGGAACAGGCGTCCGAGCATCCGCTCGCCGCCGCCATCGTGGCGGCCGCGAAGGAACGAGGGATGACGCTCGACCCCGTCGAAGACTTCGATTCGCCCGCAGGCAAGGGCGTGATCGGAACGGTCGGCGGCCGGACGGTCATGCTCGGCAATGCGCGCTATCTGGCCGAGACCGGGGTGGACGTCGCCGCCATCGAAGCCGAGGCCGACCGCCTGCGGGGCGACGGCGCGACGGCGATCCTCGCCGCCGTGGACGCCAGGGCGGCCGGCGTACTCGCCATCGCCGACCCGGTGAAGGCGACGGCGCCGCAGGCCATCCGCGCGCTGTACGACGCCGGAGTCCGCATCGTCATGTTGACGGGAGACAACCGGACCAGCGCCGAGGCGGTCGCGCGCAAGCTCGGCATCGACGAGGTGAAGGCGCAGGTCCTGCCCGCGGACAAGGGCAACATCGTCGCCGCCTTCCGTGCGGAGGGCAAGGTGGTTGCCATGGCAGGCGACGGCGTCAACGACGCTCCGGCGCTCGCGGCGGCCGATGTCGGCATCGCCATGGGCACGGGCACCGACGTCGCCCTGGAAAGCGCGGGCGTGACCCTCCTGCGGGGCGACCTGATGGGTATCGTTCAGGCGCTGAAACTCAGTCAGGCGACCATGTCCAACATCCGCCAGAACCTTTTCTTCGCCTTCATCTACAACGCGGCAGGGATACCGGTAGCGGCCGGCTTGCTCTATCCCGTGATGGGGCTTTTGCTCTCGCCGATCATCGCGGCCGCAGCGATGGCGCTTTCGTCCTTCAGCGTCATCGTCAACGCGCTCCGGCTGAGGGCCGCGAGACTTTGAGGCGCCACGCCCGCCTGTAGCGCCTCGATCCTTGCGGACAAAGTCACGGAAACAGCCGCTTACTCAGGTGTCGCGACAAGCGCTCCATCACACGTCAAGATTGGCGACCGAGAGTGCATTGGTCTGGATGAAGTCGCGGCGGGGTTCGACTTCATCACCCATGAGGCGGTCGAAGATGTCGTCGGCCTCCACCGCTTCGGTGATCTTGACCTGGAGGAGCGAGCGGACGTTGGGGTCTAGCGTGGTTTCCCAGAGCTGGCTGGCGTTCATTTCGCCAAGGCCTTTGTAACGCTGTAGCGAGATGCCCTTGCGGCCGACGAGGAAGACCGCATCGAGAAGCGCGCGCGGGCCGCGAACGGGGGTTTCGCTGTCTTTCCGGCGCAGGTGAGCGGCCTTGCCGTAGATCTCGGCGAGGTGCTGCGAGTGGCCGTCGAGCTTGCGGGCATCGGCAGAGGAAAGCAGCGCCGCGTCGATCATGGTGGTTTCGGTCACGCCGCGCACGGTGCGGCGGAACACCAGTGTGCCGTCCTCGCGGGCCTCGCCGGTCCAGCCGCGCTCGAACTCGTCGGCCAGAATGTCGAGACGCCGCGCGACATAGCTGGCAGCCTCTTCGGCCTTCTCGCGATTGGTGATGATGTCTGTGTTGAGCGCTCCGGCGATCGCGGCCTGTTCCACGACCGAGCGGTCGTAGCGGTGATGCAGACCGTCGAGAACCGTGCGGATCTGGCGGGCGCGATCGACAATGGCGCGCAGGTCCGTTCCGGCGCGTTCCTCGCCGCTGGCCAAACGCAGCACGGCCTCCTCAAGACCCTGATCGATCAGGAAGTCTTCCAGCGCACGCTCGTCTTTCAGATATTGCTCGGATTTGCCCTTGGTCGCTTTGTAGAGCGGGGGCTGGGCGATGTAGATATGCCCGCGCTCGATGAGCTGCGACATCTGACGGAAGAAGAAGGTGAGCAGGAGCGTGCGAATATGGGCGCCGTCGACGTCGGCGTCCGTCATGATGATGATCTTGTGGTAGCGCAGCTTATCGGGATCGAACTCATCGGCGCCGATCGATGTACCGAGCGCGGTGATCAGCGTTCCGATCTCCGCCGACGACAGCATCTTGTCGAAGCGCGCCCGCTCCACGTTCAGGATCTTGCCGCGAAGCGGGAGCACCGCCTGAAACTCACGGTTGCGGCCCTGCTTTGCGGATCCGCCGGCCGAGTCACCCTCGACGAGGAAGAGTTCGGTGTTGGCGGGATCGCGATCCTGGCATTCGGCGAGCTTGCCGGGGAGCGAGGCCATATCGAGCGCACCCTTGCGGCGGGTCAGCTCACGCGCCTTACGCGCGGCTTCACGGGCCGCAGCGGCCTCGACGACCTTGCCGACCACGATTTTCGACTGCTGCGGATGCTCCTCGAACCAAGTCCCGAGCGCCTCGTTGAGCGCGCTTTCGACCACCGGCCGCACTTCGGACGAGACGAGCTTGTCCTTGGTCTGCGACGAGAATTTCGGATCGGGAACCTTCACCGAGAGAACGCAGGTCAGCCCCTCGCGGCAGTCATCGCCGGTGATCTGCACCTTTTCCCGCTTAGTGATGCCTGAGGCTTCGCCGTAGGACGTGACCTGACGGGTCAGCGCCGCCCGGAAGCCGGCAAGATGGGTGCCGCCGTCGCGCTGGGGGATGTTGTTGGTGAAGCAGAGCACGTTCTCGTGGTAGCTGTCGTTCCACCACAGCGCGACATCAACGGTGATGCCGTCCTTCTCGGTGGAAAGCGTGATCGGCTTATCGAGGAGCGGCTTCTTCGAGCGATCGAGATAGCGGACGAAAGCTTCCAGCCCGCCCTCGTAATAGAGTTCGTCGCTTTTCGGCTCGACACCACGCGCATCGACGAGAATGATGCGCACGCCGGAGTTGAGGAACGCAAGCTCGCGCAGGCGGCGCTCCAGGGTGGCATAATCGAAATCGAGCACGCCCTTGAAGGTTTCGGTGGAGGGCAGGAACGACACCTCCGTGCCGGTACGCCCACCGGCCTCGCCCACGATTTCCAGCGGCGCATCCGCCACGCCATGGGTGAAGCGCATCGCGTGCTCTTTCCCGGCGCGCCAGATTCGCAGGCGCAGGAAGGTGGAGAGTGCATTCACCACGGAAACGCCGACGCCGTGAAGGCCGCCGGACACCTTATAGGAATTCTGGTCGAACTTACCGCCGGCGTGAAGCTGGGTCATGATGACCTCGGCCGCCGAAACGCCTTCTTCCCTGTGAATGTCAGTCGGAATGCCTCGACCGTTGTCGGAAACGGTGCAAGAGCCGTCGGCGTTCAAGGTGACGCGCACTTCGTCGGCCCAGCCGGCAAGCGCCTCGTCGATCGCGTTATCCACGACCTCGTAGACCATGTGATGCAGGCCCGAGCCATCATCGGTGTCGCCGATGTACATACCCGGCCGCTTGCGGACGGCATCGAGGCCCTTGAGGACCTTGATGGACTCGGCGCCGTATTCCTCGGCTGCGGCGCGGGCGGCTTCTGACATCGAAAGGACTGCCTTTTTTGGTTCTGCCCCAGCCCTTGCATAGAGGGATGGACCTGACCGTTCAACATGGGGCTTAACCCGAACAAAATCCTACATAATTCCGGCCGATTCGGGGCGCCGGAACCGCTATTTCAAAACGTTATGCACCGGGGGTGCGAATCAGTGCGAAACGAGGCCCCGCGAGGGGGCCTCAAGGCACTTCGAAGACGATTTTTTCAGGTGGCTCAGCGGCCGAAATCCTCAAGATCGCGGCCGTGCCAGACAATCCGGCGAAGGGCGCGGCATCCGTACCGGTCATGACTGTCTGACCACCGATGGCGGCCAGCCGGTCGAACAGCGCTTCGCGGCGCCCCGCGTCCAGATGGGCGGCCACTTCGTCGAGAAGGAGGATCGGTGTCATGCCGATGAGTTCGGCGATCAGCCGCGCCTGCGCCAGCACAAGCCCGATCAACAGTGCCTTCTGCTCGCCGGTGGACGACAGCGCCGCCGGCATGCCCTTGCCGGCGTGATGCACCACCAGATCGGCGCGGTGCGGGCCCATCAGCGTGCGGCCGGCCGCCCGATCGCGGGACCTTGCGGCGCTGAGGTCGCGGCGATACCAGTCCTCCACGTCGGCGGCGCTGGCGGATTCGAGCGCGGTTTCGACATCGCCTTCCAGATAGACGTTGGCGGCGGGAAAAGGCGCGGCCGGATCCGTATCGGCGCCGGTGAGGCGGACCAGACAGCCGATCGCCTCACGCCGGGCGGCGGCGACGGCAACGGCAAGCTCGGCAAGCCCGGCTTCGACAGCATCCAGCCAAGCGATATCGGCACGGCTATCCTCCAGGATGCGGTTCCGCGAGGTGACGGCTGCCTCGAAGGCGGCGACGCGGCGCCCGTGCGCCGGGTCGAGGGCCAGCACCAACCGGTCGAGAAAGCGGCGGCGGTCGCCGGCCGATCCGGTGAACAAGCCATCCATCGCCGGGGTCAGCCAAAGAACCCGGATATGTTCGGACAAGACCTCGGCGGATTTCTGCGGCTCGCCGTCGATGCGGATCTGCCGGGAGGGATCGCCAAGCTTAGTCCCGGTCCCGATCCGGATCTCGCCATAGGCGTTCTCGGCGGTTGCGGAAACGGCAAAGGTGCCGGGTCCGCCGATGCGCGCCATGTCCGCCATCGTCGCCCGGCGCAAACCCCGGCCGGGGGAGAGCAGCGACAAGGCTTCAAGGATATTCGTCTTGCCGGCCCCGTTGTCGCCGATCAGCGCGACTGAGCGAGGCCCGAGGCTGAGTGACAGCGCCGCGTGGTTACGGAAATCGGTGAGCTGCAGCGCGGTGACGAAGACGCGGACAGGCGATGCGGTCATGCTGGTCATCGTTAGGCCGCGGATCGAGCCGCAGAGTTAAGCACGGGATCGGGATTCAAGCCCCTTCCCGGCCCGGCCCGGTGCAAACCCGGCAAGGCCCCGCTCAAACCCGCATCGGCATCAGCACATAGAGCGTGTCGGCGTCGCCCGAGTCCTGCACAAGGGTCGGCGAGCCCGGGTCGGCGAGCCGGAACGAGGCAGTCTCGGTGGTGAGCTGGCCGGTGATATCGAGGAGATAGCGGGCGTTGAAGCCGATTTCGAGAGGTTCGGCATCATATTCGACGTGGAGTTCCTCAGTTGCCGATCCGGAGTCGGGATTGACGACGGTCAGGATCATCTTGCCGTCGGTGAGGGCTAGCTTCACCGCGCGGCCCCGCTCCGACGAAATGGTGGAGACGCGGTCGACGGCCTCGGCGAACTCAGATCGATCGACCTTCAGTTCCTTGTCGTTGCCCTGCGGAATGACGCGGCCGTAGTCGGGGAAAGTCCCGTCGATGAGCTTGGAGGTCAGAACCACGTCGCCGACCGTGATGCGGATCTTGGCCTCGGAGAGTTCGACCGCGACATCGGCTTCGGGGTCCTCCAGCAGGCGCTGGATTTCGCCCACGGTCTTGCGCGGGACGATGATGCCCGGCATGCCTTCCGATCCGGCGGGGGCGGGCACATCGGCACGGGCGAGGCGATGACCGTCGGTAGCAACCGCGCGGAAATGGCGTCCTCCCGGTGTATCGACCGTGTGCAGAAAGATGCCGTTCAGGTAATAGCGGATCTCTTCGTTGGAGATCGCGAACTGCGTCCGGTCGATCAGCTTCTTGAGCGCGGCGGCCTTCAGGTTGAAGCGGTGCGAGGCCTCGCCGACCGTGATATCGGGAAAATCGCTTTCGGGCAGCATCTGCAAGGCAAAGCGCGACCGGCCGGAGGTGATGACGAGCGTGCCGCCATCCGATGACGTCTCAAGGCCGACCTCGGCGCCTTCCGGCAGCTTGCGCACGATATCGTAGAACATGTGCGCGGGAACGGTGGTCGCGCCGGGGCGCTCGACAACGGCCGCCACGGTTTCCTGGGCTTCCAGATCCAGATCCGTCGCCTTCAGCTTCAACACGCCGCCGTCGGTGCGAACGAGCACGTTGGACAGGATGGGAATGGTGTTGCGGCGCTCGACGACCCGGTGAACATGGGTCAGCGATTTCAGGAGTTGCGACCGCTCAAGCGTCACGCGCATGGATATTCCCGTGTGGCGTTGGAGAACGGCCGACCGGGCGAGGACTTGGACGCGGTGCGGTGGCCGGCCTCCTGGAAACAGAAAAGGCGGCCCGGGTGCCGGCTGACCGGCACCGCAGGGATAGGCACATTACGGGAAAAGACGGATTAGGCAAGTCCGCGATGCGGTTGCAGCCGGTCAGCACAGGCCCGGCGCCGGCCAAGCCGCATCGAAGGAGACCCGCCCTGTGGAAAACTGCGGGCACCCCCTTCGCGCGATTGGCGCTGGCTCACGTCTCCAGCATGCGCTTTAGCACTTCGATCTCTTGGGCCAGAACCTCGTCCGTGACCAGGATCTCCTCGACCTTGCGCACCGCATGCAGAACGGTGGTGTGATCGCGCCCGCCGAAACGCCGGCCGATTTCCGGCAGGGATCGCGGCGTCATGGTCTTCGACAGAAACATCGCGATCTGCCGCGGCCAGACGATCGACCGGGTGCGGCGCGAGGACAAAAGGTCCTGCTTGGACACGTTATAGTGCTTGGAGACGACCCGCTGGATATCCTCGACCTTGACCCGGCGGCTATCGACGGCCCGGATCAGGTCCTTCAGCGTGGTCTCGGCCATGGCGAGCGAGACGGAAAGTCCGGTCAGCTGATTATGGCCGATCAGACGCGTGATCGCGCCTTCAAGGTCGCGCCCGGACGTCGTCACATTGCGGACGATGAACTCGATCACGTCGTCGGGTACGGTAAAGGCCGGCATATCGGCGCGCGCCTGTTCGATCCGGCGCTCGACAATCGAACGACGAAGTGCGGCATCGGGCGCGGCGATCTCGACCAGCAAGCCGCCGGCCAGACGCGAGCGGACGCGCTCATCCAGCGTTTCAAGCTCGACCGGCGGACGGTCGGCCGCGACGATGACCTGACGGGCGCCGTCGATCAGGGAATTCACCGTGTGACAGAATTCCTGCTGCATCTGCTTGCCATGCAGGAACTGCATGTCGTCGATGATCAGGAGATCGATGGCCCGCAAGGCTTCCTTGAAGGCGATGGCGGATTGGTTCTGCAGCGCCTGGACGAAGCGATACATGAAGTGCTCGGCCGTCAGATACAGCACCTTCAACTCCGGCCGTTCGGCGCGCAGGTAATGGGTGATCGCCTGGAGGAGATGCGTCTTGCCCTGACCGACACTGGCGTGGAGGTAAAGCGGATTGAACTTCACCCCGCCGGCCCCGGGTCCTTCCGCCACTTGGCGCGCCGCGGCAAGCGCGAAGCGGTTGGACGACCCTTCGACGAAGGCGGAGAAGGTATAGCGCGGATCGAGCGGCGATGAGATTTCACCGACAAGCTCGCACGCATCGGGCTTGGACGCCGGGGCCGGCGAGCGGAGAGGCTCGCGGCGCGCTTCGACAGGGCCAAGCCGGATCGTCGAGGCCGTCATCGGCGCAACCACCGACGACACCACGGGCGGGGGCACGAATTTGGCGGTGTGGTCGCCGCGCGCGCGCATCGCACTTCGAACGGTAACCTCGATCTTGCGAACGGTGCCGCTCTCGCTTTGCCAAAGCGCGGTCAGCTTGTCGCGATAATGGGTCGCGATCCAGGATTTCAGGAAGCGGCTTGGAACCGACAGGAGAACGGTACCGCCCTCCACTGCCTCAAGGTTCATGCCCGCGAACCAGCAGGAGAAAACCTCATCCCCCAACTCAGCCTTCAAACGGCCCTTGACGCGCGCCCATGCATCGCGCTGGCGAGGCTTTTCGGTTTCTGAACCGCCGAATTCAGCATCGAGCATCAAAGTGGCCTCCTTCGAAAATTGTTCGGCGAAAAACATCCCGCTCCGCAACGGGGTCGCTTTTCGGTATGCGCATGCCATGAAGACGTTGCGAGAGGTTCTGACGACCCCCCTCTCCCACTCTTGAAAAAAGAGGGAATGCTAACTCTGGATCCAGGGAAGACCGACCGCCTTCCACCCACCGATAGACCCACGCCGGGCATCGGGCCCAAGGGGGCCTTCAAACCCGCCAGCCACATTGTAGGCCGCGGTATAACCGAGCGAAGCTGCCGCCGCAGCCGCCGACTGACTCCGGGCCCCGGATCGGCAGATAAAGTAAAGGGGGGTATCGAAGCCGGCGCCGCGCCGGTTCAATTCGGCTTGAAGATCAACGTCGAAGGCCTCGTTATGCGCCATCAAGGGATACACCTGCCACTCGATGAGAATAGGCGTCTTGCCGATCGCCCGAAGATCCGGCAGACCCACGAAGGTCCACTCGGCCCGCGAACGCACATCGATCAAGATCGCATCGGGATTCACCTCGAGAACCTTCCAAACGCCCCCCGCGTCCAGATCACCCGCGCATGACCCCAACGATGCAGACATAATCACCCCGCTACCGAGCTAGATGCTCGGCCGTTACCGAGTTCACGCATTGAATTGCCGTCGTATGCGCCGCCCAACGCTAGTCTAGAATTGGCCGGGAGTATGCGAATTACATCGAAACGAGGTTGGTTACGTAAGTATGTCTACTAAGCTACACAACTTAAACTGTAACGACACTTTATCGCCTCGATATCGCCGAAATTGCTTTTGCTTTCGACGATGAAATGACCATACACAGCCCCCTAAGGGCCGGCAAGGATGGAATCGGAGGCCGGCGTTAACCTCGCGTTGACGTGTCTTTCCGGGCACGCGGATCGAAGTGAGTTGGGCCTTCGGAACGCCTTGGGATTCCACTGATTTCAAAAATTTAGACCGAATCGACCGGGCCTGAATGGCCACTGAAAGGCCCAAAAGATTCTTTGCCACCGAAGCATATCCTGAAGCCTGCGGCGATGGCCGTCAGTTCCCACCTACCCGTAAGTGTTTGAAATATAAAAACTCTTGTTGACATGCAAATTCGCCCGGCTGAGCGCAGCAATTGACCGCAACCACTGGCGGCAAAAACAAAAAACCCGGCGCGAGGCCGGGTTTGTTTTCAAGGCTACGATTTAGCCGGCTTACAACGGAAAGCGTCGCTCAAGCCGAAAGGACGTTCACACGGTGAGCCAAACGCGACACTTTGCGCGAGGCCGTGTTCTTGTGAACGATACCCTTAGTGACCGCCCGCATCAGCTCCGGCTCGGCCGCCTTCAGCGCCAACCCGGCAGCCGAGGCGTCTCCGCTGGCGATCGCTTCTTCGACCTTGCGGATAAAGGTGCGAACGCGGCTGCGGCGAGCCTTATTGACCTCGGTGCGAGCCGCGATCTTGCGGGTCGCCTTCTTGGCCGACTTCGTATTGGCCATGGGACGAGCATCTCCTGTTCCGAGCCCTGCTCGGGTGTCAGCTGCCGCGTTTCGCCGGCCGAAGCAACATCTTCGGATGCGATCGACCGGTTCGTCGCGGAACAAAAGGTTCAGCGGCGGACCACGTCCACCGCCGGTTTCGGGCTGCCTTATAGACGCTCGCCGGGCGGGCGTCAACGGCCGCGGAAGACCGGCGGGCGCTTGTCCAAAAAGGCCGCCATCCCCTCGGCCTGGTCCTCGGTGGCAAACAGCGAATGAAAGAGGCGCCGCTCGAAACGAAGCCCCTCGGTCAGCGTGGTCTCGAACGCGCGGTTCACGCTCTCCTTGACGGCCGTGAGCGCCAGCGGCGAGAGAGACGCGATCCGCTCGGCCGTTTCGATCGCGACGGTCAAAAGCTCGCCCGCCGGGACAATCCGGCTGACGAGCCCCGCGCGCTCGGCCTCGGCCGCGTCCATCATGCGGCCGGTGAGAACAAGGTCCATCGCCTTGGCCTTGCCCACCGCGCGCGCGAGGCGCTGGGTGCCGCCGATGCCTGGAATGATGCCGAGTGTGATTTCCGGCTGGCCGAATTTGGCCGTGTCGGCCGCAAGCACGATGTCGCACATCATCGCAAGCTCCGCGCCCCCGCCGAGCGCATAGCCCGCGACCGCCGCGATCAGCGGCTTGCGGAATCGCACGATCCGATCCCAGGCGGATCCGAAATCGCGGCCATAGGCCGAGGCGAAATCGAGCGCGGCCATCTCCTTGATATCGGCACCGGCCGCAAAGGCCCGTTCGGACCCGGTGATGACGACCGCGCCGACGCCGTCATCGACTTCGAAGGCGTCCAAGGCGGTGTTGATCTCCCCGAACACCTCAGACGACAGCGCATTCAGCACCTTGGGCCGGTCCAGAGTGATCAGGCCGACACGGCCGCGGGTTTCGACTTTGATCGTGGCGAAGGTCATCGCATCCTCGCGTCAGCGCTGGCAGGTGGAACAGAAGAAGGTGGAGCGGCCCGATTGCACGATCCGCTCGACGACGCCGTTGCAGCCCGGACGGGCGCAGGGCTCGCCCTCCCGGTCGTAGACGGCGAAACGGTGCTGAAAATAGCCGAGCGAGCCGTCGGTCTGGATATAGTCGCGCAGCGACGAGCCGCCGGCGGCGATGGCATCGGCGATCACACCCCGGATCGCGGTGACGAGTTCGTCCAGCCGCGCGGTCGGCACGCCGTCCTTGCGCACCAGCGTGGACGCGATCCGGCGCGGCGACAGGTGGCACCGCCAAAGCGCCTCGCAGACATAGATGTTGCCAAGCCCTGCCACGATGGTCTGATCGAGAAGGGCCGCTTTCAAACTGGTGGACTTGCCTTGAAAGGCTTTGGCCAGAACGCGGCCGTCGAGGGCGTTGCCCGTCGGCTCGACGCCGAGGTGTCGCATCAGCGGGTGTTCGGAAAGATGGGCGCGCGTCGCAAGGTCCATGAAGCCGAAGCGGCGCGGGTCGTTATAGGTGACGGTCGCCCCGTTGGAGAGTTCGAACACGACATGGTCGTGAACGCCCGACTTTCCCTTGGGGTGATAGAACTCACCGGTCGCGCGGTCCTCGTCCGCCTCGCTGATGCGAAAGGAGCCGGACATGCCAAGGTGCATCAGGAGCACCGCGCCATCGTCGAGATCGGCGACCAGATACTTGGCGCGGCGGCCAAGCGCGGTGATCGTGCGCCCGGTCAGCCGGTCGGCGAAGCGTTCGGGGAACTTGAAGCGCAAATCCGGGCGACCGAGCCGGACCTTGATCAGCCGCGCGCCTTCCATGACGGGCGCAAGGCCGCGCCGGACGGTTTCGACTTCGGGAAGTTCAGGCATGATCTTGCAAGCTTTACCACCGGCCCCTTCGCGCCACCGAAGCGGCAAAACGCGTCGCGTTGCAACATAGCGCGGCGCCAAGCGGTGCGCTATGGTCCCGCCGCGTCGGCCATAAAGCCTGACACCGCCTTTGAAGGAACTGCCCATGCCCGATACGACAACCGCCTCCTTCGGCTACCGGGACGTAGCCCTCGACGCCAAACAGGAGATGGTCGACGACGTGTTCCACCGGGTGGCCCGGCGCTATGACGTGATGAACGACCTGATGTCCGGCGGTCTGCACCGGCTTTGGAAGGACGCGCTGGTGTCGCGTCTCGCCCCGCCGCGCTCCGGCCGGCGCCCTTACCGCGTGCTCGACATGGCAGGGGGCACAGGCGACATCGGGTTTCGCATTGTTGAGCGTTCCGCCGGCCATGCCAAGGTGACGGTTGCCGACATCAACACGTCCATGTTGCAGGTCGGCCGCGAGCGGGCCGAGGCGCGGGGCGTCGCGGGCGTTGAATTCGTCGAGGCCAATGCCGAGCAGCTGCCGTTCGCCTCGTCCCATTTCGACGCCTACACGATCGCCTTCGGCATCCGCAACGTGCCGCGCATTGATGTGGCGCTGGCCGAGGCCTTCCGCGTGTTGAAGCCCGGCGGGCGCTTCCTGTGCCTGGAATTCTCCGCCGTGGAAGCGCCCATCGTGGATAAGATCTACGAGCTTTATTCCTTCCACCTGATCCCGGTCCTCGGCCGTGTGGTCGCCAAGGACGAGGATAGCTACCGGTATCTGGTGGAATCGATCCGCCGCTTTCCCTCGCAGGAGCGCTTCAAGCTCATGATCGAGGATGCCGGTTTCAGCCGCGTTTCCTACACCAACCTCACCATGGGCGTTGCGACGCTGCATGTGGGCGTGAAGATCTGAGGGCGGCGGCAAACACGATGGCGATCGGGAATTTCATCCGCCTGGCACGCGCGGCCTATGTTTTGGCGCGCGAAGGCGTGGCGACGGCGCTGCCGTTTCCCGAACCGATTCCGCTTCCCATCCGCATGGGGCTCGGCGTTGCCCGGCTGATCGAGCGCAGGACGCCCGAGGACACGGGCGCAGGCCGCATCACCCGCGCGGTGAACCGGCTCGGACCCTCCTATGTGAAGCTCGGCCAGTTCCTGGCAACGCGCCCGGATGTGGTCGGCCGGCGCATGGCGAAAGACCTCTCTGGGCTCCAGGACAACGTGCCGGCCTTCGGCGAAGCGCTGGCGCGGGCCGAGATCCTAACGACCTTCGGTGTGCCGGCCGAGAGCCTGTTTGCCACCTTCGGCGCGCCGATCGCGGCCGCCTCCATCGCTCAGGTGCACCGGGCCACCATCGTCGACCCGGTAACGGAGGAAACGCAGCACGTTGCCGTAAAGGTGCTCCGGCCCGGCGTAGCCCGGCGTTTCGCACGCGATCTGGAGGATTTCTACGTCGCCGCCCGCTTCATCGAGCGTTTCTTCCAGCCCGCCCGCCGGCTGAAGCCGCTCGCCATCGTCGATACGCTCGCCCGATCCGTGGCGCTGGAAATGGACTTCCGTCTCGAAGCCGCCGGTCTGTCGGAAATGGCGGAAAACATCGACACGGACGAGGGCTTTCGCGTGCCGGCGGTCTATTGGGAGCGCAGCGCCAAGACGATCCTCACCATGGAATGGATCGACGGGGCCAAGCTCTCCGATCTCGCACGGATCCGCGAGGAGGGTCACGACGAGGTTCGCCTCGCGGCGACATTGATCCAATCCTTCCTGCGCCACGCCATGCGCGACGGCTTCTTCCACGCCGACATGCACCAGGGCAACCTCTTCATCGACGGTAAGGGCGATATCGTCGCCGTCGATTTTGGGATCATGGGGCGGCTCGGGCCGAAGGAACGCCGGTTCCTGGCGGAAATCCTCTACGGGTTCATCACGCGCAACTACCGCCGGGTGGCGGAGGTGCATTTCGAAGCCGGCTATGTGCCCGGCCATCACGACATCGACAGCTTCGCCCAAGCGCTGCGGGCCATCGGCGAGCCGCTGCAGGGCCACACCGCCGCGGAAATCTCCATGGCACGGCTGCTGACGCAATTGTTCGAGGTGACCGAACTCTTTGACATGCAGACCCGGCCGGAACTCATCATGCTGCAAAAGACCATGGTGGTCGTGGAAGGCGTCGCGCGGACGCTGGATCCGCAGCTCAACATGTGGCGGACGGCCGAGCCCGTGGTCGGCGAGTGGATCGCCCGCAACCTCGGCCCGGTGGGCAAGATCGAGGATATCGGCGTGGTGCTGCGTGGCCTTGCGCGTCTCGTCGAAACGCTGCCGGCGATCGCCGGACAGCTTGAAAGCGCGGCTGTCGCCGCCCGCGAGCGATCCATCAGCGAGGAGCGGCGCGAACGGACCGCCACTCGCCTCTTGCGCCCCGCTTGGGTGGGGGCGGGCGCGCTCGTCGTCATCGCGATATGGCTGATCGGCTGATCAGACGGCCGATTCCAAAAGCAGCCCGGTTTCGGCCGCGAGCACTTCCAGCGACACCGCCGGACGCGGACCGATATGGCCGATCACCTCGCAAGCCGCGAGGCAGCCCAGCCGAACCGCCTCTTGCAAATCGAGCCGGCGCGTGAGGCCGAGCAAGAAGCCCGCAGCGAACTGATCGCCGGCGCCGGTCAAATCCTCCAGCCGTTCAAGCGGATAGGCGGGCACCTCCACGAAGGACGTCGCGGTCGCCGCGATCGCGCCGTCCGCACCGAGCGTGACGGCCGCCAACGCGCAATCCTGCCGGATCGCCGAAACGGCGGTGCCCAGATCCGACGTTTGGTAGAGTGCGTGGATTTCTTCCTTGTTGGCAAACACGATATCCACGGTGCCCGACCGCATCAGCTCCAGGAATTCAGGGCGCCAACGGTCGACGCAGAAACTGTCCGACAGCGTGATCGCCACTTTGCGGCCCGCGCCATGGGCGATCGCGGCGGCTTTCCGGAACGCTTCCTTCGCGGCCGGCGGATCCCAGAGATAGCCTTCCAGATAGGTGATCTCGGCCGCCGAAACCGTCGCCTCGTCGATGTCGGCGGGTCCGAGCGCCTGACAGGCGCCGAGATACGTATTCATCGTGCGCTCGCCATCCGGCGTGATCAAGATCATTGAGCGCGCGGTCGGCGCACCGCCCGCGAGCGGCTGCGTGCCGAAATGGATGCCGAGCGCATTGATGTCGTGGCGGAAGATACGCCCGAAATCGTCGGTCGCGACCTTGCCGATATAGGCCGCCTTGCCGCCGAAAGAGGCGATGCCGGCGGCCGTGTTGGCGGCCGAACCGCCGGAGGCTTCGACGGCCGGACCCATGAGATCATAGACACGGTCGGCCTCGGCCGCATCGATCAGCCGCATCATGCCGCGCGTGAGACCGAGTTGGACGATCAGGTCCTCCTCGGTCCGGGCGAGAATATCCACGATGGCGTTGCCGATCGTGAGCACGTCATAACCCGTTCGCGCCATGCGATTCCCTCTTCCCCCAACGCCGGGCTCGCAAGCCGGCTTTGCAAAACCTACATGGGACCAACGGAACAAGGAAACCCCATGCTCGCCGCGGCCTCACGGGCTTTTGCCCAGATTGTCTCACCGCCGTTTCGAACGGCGCTCCTGAAATCGCTCGGCCTGACGCTTGTGATGCTCGCCGCCGTGTGGGCCGCGCTCTATTGGACCGTCACGCATTTCGTTGCAACCGCTTGGCCGGCCCTCGACGTCGCAATCGACGTGATCACCGGCATCGGGCTGTTCGTCGGGCTCGGATTTCTGATCGCCCCCGTCACGTCTCTCTTTGCCGGCCTTTTCCTGGACGAGATCGCGGCGGAAGTCGAGCGCCTTCACTACCCCCTGGATCCACCCGGCCGCGATATGCCGATCGGTCTTGGCATTCTCCAAGCCCTGCGCTTCACCGGCCTCGTCATCGTCGTGAACATCCTGGTTTTGATGTTGATCCTCCTGCCGGGGATCAACATCACCGCATTCTTCGTCGCGAACGCCTATCTCTTGGGACGAGAGTATTTCGAGCAAATCGCCGCCCGTTTTCACGATCCGCAGACGGTCGCCGCCTTGCGGTCGGCGGCGAGCGGCCGGATTTTCCTCGCCGGTCTCGTGATCGCGCTGGTGCTGGCCATCCCGATCGTCAACCTGCTGACACCCTTGTTCGCGACCGCCTTCATGGTCCACATCTATAAGGAAATCGAAGTCCGCCAAGCCGCCCTGACCGGCTGACCGGCTGACCGGTCTCTTGCGCCAATCTTGTTCGCCAACCTGGCGCGAAAGTGCAATGGCGCGGCAGGAGCCTTCGGATCACACTCGCCCGTCAACCAGAGAAAGCCAAACCGATGACGACAATGCTGCCAAGGGGTGACGTGCTCGCGGTTGCCGAGACCTGGCGGGCGGGCGGGCGGGCCGTCGCGCTCGCCACCGTGATCGAGACATGGGGCTCCGCGCCCCGCCCGGTCGGAAGTCATCTCGTGATCGACGAGGAGGGCAATTTCGAAGGTTCGGTCTCCGGCGGCTGTGTCGAGGGCGAGGTGATATCGCAAGCCGCCGACGTGATCGCGACCGGCGTTCCCAGGATATTGTCCTTCGGCGTTGCGGATGAGACGGCATGGCGCGTCGGCCTTTCCTGCGGCGGGCGGATCCGGGTTTTCGTCGAACGGGTGAACTGAACCATGGATGCCGCCCTCCTCTCGAAGGTCAACGCGCTTCGGCAAGCACGCCGCGCGGCCGTCGTCGTCACCCGGCTCTCCGATGCCTCGACGCGAATCGTAACCGACGAGGACGACCTGACATCCGATCCGCAGCGGGCCGAAATCGGCGCGGCCTTCCGCTCGGGCCGGTCCGCTCTGGTCGAGACCGGCGAGGGCGAGGTGTTTCTCTCCGCCGAAGTGCCGCCGCCCCGGATCGTCGCGATCGGCGCCGTCCACATCAGTCAGGCGATGGTGCCGTTGGCGGCCGTGGTCGGATACGACCTGATCGTCGTCGACCCGCGAACGGCTTTCGCCACGCCGGAGCGCTTCCCCAATGTGCCGCTTCACGCCGATTGGCCGGAAACCGTGTTGCCCGGCCTTGACCTCGACCCCTACACCGCGCTCGCCGCACTGACGCATGATCCGAAAATCGACGATTTTGCCATTCTCCATGCGTTTGAGAAGAAGTGCTTCTACGTCGGCGCGCTCGGCAGCCGGAAAACCAATGCCAAGCGGTGCGAGCGGCTGATGATGACCGGCGCGTCGGAAGCGGATTTCGAAAGCTTGCGCGCGCCGATCGGCCTCGAAATCGGAGCCGCGTCGCCGGCGGAAATCGCGGTCGCGGTCATGGCGGAGATCATCGAGGCCTTCCGCAAGCGGACCGTGGGGCGGGCAGCGCCATGAAATTCGGGCCGACCCGTCTAGCGGAAGCCGAAGGCGGGATCCTCGCCCATGCCGTCGCGACGCCCGGCGGAACGCTGCGAAAGGGAACGCGGCTGACGCCGGATATGCTCGAAAAGCTCCAGGCGGCCGCAATCGACGAGGTGATCGCCGCGCGGCTGGAGCCAGGCGACGTGCATGAGGACGAGGCCGCCCACCGTCTCGCGGCGGCGCTGGCCGGGCCGGGCGTGACGGTGGAGGAACCGGCAACCGGCCGTTCCAACCTCTTTGCCCGTCACGCCGGGCTTCTCGCCATCAATGTCGAGGCCGTGGATGCGGTGAACCGGATCCACCCGTCGATCACCCTCGCGACCCGGCCGGCGCTGCGCGGGGTGGAAGCGGGGCGGATGGTCGCGACGGTGAAGATCATCCCTTTCGCCGTGCCGGAAGCCCTGCTTCAAGAGGCTGTGGACCTTGCACGCGCCAGCCTGCCAGTGATCGAGGTTGAGCGATACCTCCCGCTCGACGTGGCGGTCGTCTCGACGCTTCTTCCCACGCTGAAGCCCTCGGTGGTCGACAAGACCGTCCGCGTGCTCGCAGCCCGCATGGCTCCGGCGGGCGCACGCGTCACGGAAGACATTCGCGTGCCCCATGACGAGGCGAGCCTTGCCTCGGCGCTCGCCCGCATCGGCTCCAACCATGACCTCACCATCATATTCGGCGCTTCGGCGGTGGTGGACGAAGGCGACGTGATCCCGGCGGCCATCGAGCGGGCGGGCGGCGAGGTTCTCCATGTCGGCATGCCGGTCGATCCGGGCAATCTGTTGATCATCGGTACGCTCGGCGGCAAGCCGGTTCTCGGCGCGCCTGGATGCGCGCGCAGCCCACGCGAGAACGGGTTCGACTTTGTCCTAGAACGCATTCTCGCCGGGCGGGCGGTGTCGGCCGAGGACATCATGGGCATGGGCGTCGGCGGTCTCCTGATGGACATCGTGAGCCGCCCGGAACCGCGCTCCGGCGAGGCGAGGCGCGAAAACCCAGACGCCCCAAAGGTAGCGGCCGTGGTGCTTGCCGCGGGACAGGCCACCCGCTTCGGCGGCGACAAGATGACCGCGCCTTACAACGGCAAGCCGTTGGTGCGGATTGCCGCTGAAGCAGCCCTCGGCGCCACGAGCGACGTCATCGTGGTGACCGGGCATCGGTCCGAGGCTGTGGAGGCGGCGCTGGCCGGTCTGCCCGTCACCATCACGCACAATCCAGACTATGCCTTGGGACAGTCGACATCGGTTCAGGCCGGTCTTCGCGCCGTGCCGGACACCTGCGAGGCGGCGGTGATCCTCCTCGGCGACATGCCGCTCATCGGGCCTGCGGACGTCGAAAAGGTTATTGCGGCCTACCGGCCGATGGAGGGATCGCTGGTGGTAGTCGCCACCTTCGAGGGACGGCGCGGGAACCCGGTCTTGTGGTCGCGCCGGTTCTTCTCCGACCTGATGGCGATCGAGGGCGACCAAGGCGGCCGGGCGCTGATTGCAAAGCTGCCTGAAGCCGTCACCACGGTGGAACTTGGTGCGGCCGCGGCCTTCGATGTGGATACGCCGGACGCGCTGAACCTTTCAAAACCAACCAAGAAAACGTGACGCCCAACGCCATGTTGATGTATGCGGGATATCGACGGCGCAGGCGAAGACGATAAATAGGCAATCGTGGCTGTCCTCATTCGGCCTATGATCCCGACCAAGTAAGAACAACGAAGCCGGACCTTCGGCCACTCTGCTAATCTGGACCAGCTAACCTGAGGCGGCAGCTCCCTTCCGAATTTCAGACATTTTTGGATTCCTGCGCATGCTGAGATATAGGTCCAGAGTAGAGGCAGTTTACCGCGCTTCGGAAACGGAAGCCTCAATCATGGCGTTTCCATCGAACAGGCATCTGATATTGAACGTGAGTTCAAGGTTGAAGCTGTTCTTCGCAGAAAATGAAGATGTGAGTGAAACGCGGCCGTCTGGTCGTGCCGAGTAAGCCACGTCCAGGAACCGCGAGAAGTCTACGGTGGATGGATGGGCGGCCTTCGCCTTCGCCGCTTGTTCGCATGCCAGAACCGCATCGCCTTGAGCGATCGGTAGCGTCGCAGTCATCGTTGTCGTCACGTCCGTGGGCTTAAACCAAACATTGAAAATCTCCGATCCTTCGCCGCAGGTGACGAAGAAAACCGGATCATTCCGCTTGCTCCGCGAGACGGACTTCGCGATGGAACTAGGATCGATCGTTTTACAACCATCATTCTCGCGGCTGATCTTGTTGATCATTGTCACGATCTGCGTCTTGTACTTCGCTGTATCATTATCCCAATAGAGGTCGCTTTCGACGTAGACGCGCGCGCCGTCCGATGTTGTCTCGATCGTTCGAAGAACCTTACTCGGCACCCAGCCGCCGATACTGGTTAGCCACGACGGTTCGGTGATCTGCACCTGCGTCCATTCCGCCGAGCAGCCCATGATTTTCAGGCTCGTCGACTTGTCGATGCTTTGATAGTGAGTCTCGCCGAGTGCCTCGGTCGCCTTCTGGTTTATAATCCTTTCGGCGGTATCTGTCGGGTCTTTCCTGAGTTCGTAGTTGTCCAAAACAGCCATTATGGTTCCGGTACCGCACCGCTTTGCCTCAGTTGCAGCGATATCATCCGCATCCTCACTGATATTGGTTTGCCCGTCTGCTTCCGCCAGAGGACGGGCCCGTTCCAGAGCATCGTTCGTCACGGCCTCCTTCTGTGTTATCTCAGTTTTCTGGTTATCTTCAGCGATCTTCGCTTCCGCCTCGGCTTTTCGGGCGGCACGAGCTTCGGCGAGGCCTTCGTTAGATGACAGGCCGTAGTCCTTGTAGATCACCTGGTTGAAAGTGATGGAGGCAAAGAAGGTCACCACAAAGAGACCGGCTGACCATTTCGATTGCCGGATTGCACTGCGTCTCCATTTCGGAATTGCGATCCTCAGCAATGAAACTATAAGCCAGATACAAGCCACAGCCCCTACGAACGCGCTCACTCGCAATAGATTTTCGAACATGACTTCCCCATAGCAAAGCGATGAAACCCAACAATACGCACAGATGGTAGCTGTAAGAAATGTCCTTGTGTGAAAGCCGAAACACACCTCACACAGATAACTTCTGGCTCGAGACCCATCTGTCGCGAATACAGACGCCGCATAAATCGCCTGAGAGCCTCTGCCGCTTTTTGGGATCAGCTTAAAGCACCCCGCGCCGAAGCTCGTAGAGCATGACGCCCGTCGCTACCGCAAGATTGAGGCTGTCGGCACGGCCGGCCATGGGGATCTTCACGCGCACGTCGCAGGCGGCCGCCATCGGTTCGGTCAGGCCCTGCTGCTCGTTGCCCATGACGAGGATCGTCGGCGCCGTGGAGGCAAGACTGCGATAGTCGGCGGTGGCCTTCAGATGTGTGCCGACTTTTCGCGCCGGCGTTTTAGCCGCGAAGGCGAGGAAAGCCTCCTGACTGGCGCGCACCAGCGGCACATGGAACAGCGAGCCCATGGTGGCGCGCACGGCTTCCATCGAAAACGGGTCGCAGGTGTCGCCGACGAGGATCACCCCTCGTGCGCCGACCGAATCCACCGTGCGGATAATCGTGCCGAGGTTGCCGGGATCGCGCACGAGTTCAAGCGCGACCCACACGTCGCCCGGTCCCGGCTTCACGTCGCCCAGCACCATCTGCCGCTGCTTGAAGACCCCCACCACCATCTGCGGATTTTCACGCCGCGTGATCTTGGCGAGAACCTGCGCCGAAACATCCAGCACCATGCCGCCCCGCGCGTGAACCCTGGCGGCGGCGGCCGACACCGCCGGCTGATCGCGCACGCCGGCGGCAAAGCAGATGGTGTGAACCGGCCAGCCCTCGTCCAGCGCATCGGTGACGAGCTTCAGTCCTTCGCCGAGGAAGAGGCCGGTTTCGTCGCGATGCTTCTTCAGGGCAAGGCCGCGAATATCCTTCACGATCGGGTTGGTCAGCGATGTGATCTGCTTGACCGTGCCGGGCGCGACCGTGGGTGCGCGTTTGTCGGTTTCGCGGATCATCGGCTGCCCTCGAAGCGGGAAAACATGGAGGTCGAAAGCATGCGGCCTTGCGTCCCCGGCAAGCCCGTCTCGCGCACCGCAAGCTCGCCCGACACCAGACGGCCCGGCCGGTCGCCGATGAGATCGGCCATCAACTCGTGAAACGCGATGTGGGAGGCGCGGATCGCATAGGCCGTCAAAATCGCGAAGGACGATCCGGGCGCGAGGATCTGCCGCACGAGGTCCAGCATATGCGGCAGGTCCTCGGCGAGCGACCACACCTCGCCGTCCGGCCCCCGGCCGAAGCGCGGCGGATCCAAGAGGATGCCGTCATAAAGCCGGCCACGCCGCACCTCGCGCTCGCAGAACTTGACCGCATCATCCACGATCCAGCGGATCGGAGCGGCATCCAGACCGGCGAGCGCTTGGTTCTCCCGGCCCCAGGCCACCGCCTTCTTCGACGCATCGACATGGGTGACCTCAGCCCCGGCGGAGGCCGCGACCAGGGAGGCAAGGCCGGTGTAGCCGAATAGGTTCAAAAGGCGTGGACGGCCACCGGCGGCGCGGATCCGGTCCGCCATCCACGTCCAATGCTCGATCTGCTCGGGAAAGATCCCAACGTGGCGGAACGACGTGAGCCGGCAAATAAAGGGAATGCCGAGCACGGCCATTTCCCAGCTTTCGCCGATGCCCGGCGCGCTTTTCCAGCGGCCCGGCCCCTCTTCCTCCACATCGCCCGTGAAGGCCGCCCCTGCCCCTTGCCAGACGGCGGGAGAAAGCCGCCTCGGCCCCATGGCCTGCGGCTCCGGGCGCACCAGGGTCAGGCTGCCGTAGCGCTCCAGCTTTTCGCCCACCCCCATATCGAGAAGCGCATAATCCTCCCAGCCCGGCGTCACGAGCACCGCGCCGACCGTTTCCGCCACCCGCCTAGGCCCCAGCGGTCCGGGCACCGGACGGCTCGGCGCGGGGGCGGCGGAGGGCCGAGCGGGGCCGCGCAGGGGCGGCGGCGCTTTCGCCTCCGGCACGGCTGGGCGCGGAGCGCGGGGCGCGGGGGCGGCATGGGATCGATCGGGGGGGCGGGACTTCGCCAAAATATCAAGCCGCTGTTAGGTTTGCTCGGTTATCCCTGGCGTTAACACGGTCAGCACGCCAAATCGAGCGGCGTCGACGCCAAGCGTGGACCCCATGTGCAATGAGACCGTCTCGACAGGACCGATCCGCGCCGCTATTGCCGAGGACATGCTTGTTCTTGCTCTCGATACCGCCAACGACAGAACCGCTGTGGCCCTCACCGACGGCCGCCGCATCGACGTCAGCCACGTCGAAGCGATGGAACGCGGCCACGCCGAGCGGCTGATGCCGATGATCGAGGCGGTGGTGCGCGAAGCCGGCGTCCCACTCGACGCGATCGAACGGATCGCGGTTACCGTCGGGCCGGGCAGCTTCACCGGAATTCGCGTCGCGCTGGCGGCGGCACGCGGTCTCGGGTTGGCGCTCAGCCGTCCGGTGATCGGCGTCGACAGCCTCTCCGCGCTCGCCGCATCCTTGCCCGAGCCGGCCACGGGTCCGGTGCTTGCCGTGATCGACGCGCGGCGCGGCGAGCTTTATGCGGCGCTGTTCTCAAAATCCGGCGCCATGCTGATCGAGCCTTTCGCGGGCGATGTGGCCGACATCGTCGAACGGGCCGGCGCCTTTGATGTGGTCGTTGGATCGGGCACGCCGATCGTCGGGCATTATTTGGCAACAGCCGGTCAGCGGGTGCCGACGCTCGTGCCGCTCGCCGGTCCCGACCCGCGCCGGATCGCTCAGATCGGGCGCGAGGCTGCGCCCACCTTACGGCCACCCTCGCCGCTTTACCTTCGCGCGCCCGACGCCAAACCGCAGGCCCCTGTTCCCGGATTGCTGGAATGATCCTCTGGTACGAACCCTACCCCGCCGTGATCGAACCCGGCCGGTTGTCCGACGTGGACGATCTTTCCGATATCCACGCCGCATCCTTTCATCGCGGCTGGTCGGCGGCCGAGATCGAGGCTCTGATCGCGCAGGAGCAGGTGATCACCATCGTGGCCCGGCGCGGATCGCCCTTCGGCTCGCGCCGTACCGTGGGGCTCATCATGGTGCGCACGACCAAGGACGAAGCGGAAGTGCTCACCCTTGGCGTCCATCCGCGCCATCGCTCCAAGGGCCTCGGGCGGCGGTTGATCGACGAGGCGCTGCGCCGACTCTATCATGACCGGGTGAAATCGGTGTTCCTGGAAGTCGACGAGGGCAACGTCGCGGCGCTCGCGCTTTACCGGCGGCTCGGGTTCAAGGAAGTCGGGCGCCGCCGTAACTATTATGCGACGGCCGGCGGGCCGGCCTCGACCGCCCTTGTCATGCGCCTCGATCTCACTTAAGCCGCTCTAGACACCCGGATCCACCGCGCCGAATTGGACAAGAAACGTGTCCGACGAGGAAAAACTAGCCTCTCTCGAAGATCAATGCGTGGCCAAAGGCATGCGCATGACCGAACAGCGCCGGGTGATCGCCCGCGTTCTGGAGGCGGCGACCGATCATCCAGACGTGGAAGAAGTCTATCGCCGCTCGTCCGCGATCGACGCCAACATCTCGATTTCGACGGTCTACCGCACCGTCAAGCTCTTCGAAGACGCCGGCATCATCGCCCGGCACGACTTCAGGGACGGCCGCTCGCGCTACGAAACCGTACCCGACGAACACCACGACCACCTCATCGATCTCAGATCGGGCCGCGTCATCGAGTTTCGCAGCGAGGAGATCGAAGCCCTGCAAGACATCATAGCGCGCAAACTCGGCTACAAGCTGGTCGATCATCGCTTGGAGCTTTACGCCGTTCCGCTCGACGACGCCGACAAGCGGTCGTAATCGGTGTCGCGGCTCAGGCCCTATCTCACCCTGCCTCCCTTTGCGCTTTATGCTGCCGGGCTGATGGTGGTGCACCTGATGGCCATGGGCTTTGGCTGGAAAATCGCCCGGACACTGCCTGCGCGCTTTCACCGGGGCGCGCTTCGGGCGCTGGGCGTCAGGGTGCATCTTCAAGGTGTTCCCGCCGCCGGACGGCCGTTGTTTCTCACCGCCAATCACGCCTCCTGGCTCGATATCCCCGTGCTCGGCTCGGTGATGCCGCTGACCTTCATCGCCAAGAGCGAGGTCGCGTCTTGGCCGCTCTTCGGCCATCTCGCCAAGCTTCAGCGCACCATCTTCATCGAGCGCGAGCGCCGCAGCCGGACCGGCGAGCAGGCGAGCGCCATCGCCGACCGGCTCGTGAACGGCGAAGCCATGGTGCTGTTCGCGGAGGGAACCACCAGCGATGGAAACGTAGT
>JBHYDC010000023.1:0-61282 GCA_051861205.1 Oharaeibacter sp. | reverse complement strand
CCATTTGGCCCAAACCGCCGCCACCAAAACCGTGCCAGCGCCCCCAACCACAACAGCCGGAACAATCCCGATCAGCGCCGCCATCGTGCCGGCCCGGAACTCGCCCAACTCGTTCGATGCCCCCACGAAGACCATATTCACCGCGTTGACGCGCCCGCGCACATCATCGGGGGTGGCGAGTTGGATCAGGGTTTCGCGGACGTAGACGCTGATCATGTCCGACGCGCCCATCATGGCCAACATGACGATGGAGAACCAGGGCACAATGGATACGCCGAAGGCGACTGTGCTGAGGCCGAATACGGCAACGCCGATGAACATCCAGAGGCCCGCGTGCGTCTTGATCGGATAGAAGGCCAAGACAGCGGCGACCGCTATGGCGCCGACGCCCGGTCCCGCGCGCATCAGGCCAAGTCCCCAGGGGCCCACGTCCAGGATATCGCGCGCATAGGCGGGCATCAGCGCGATCGCGCCGCCGAGAAGGACGGCGAAGAGATCCAGCGAGATGGCGCCGAGCACGATGCGGTTGGAGAAGACGTATCTGAATCCTGCGGATACCGCCTCCCAGGCCGGTTCATCGCTGGGCGTACCCCGTGGCTGCTTGGGGATGGCGAGCAGCATAGCGATGGCGCCAGCGAACATGACCGCTGCCGTTCCGTAGGCGGCATATTCTGAAACGCCGTAGAGAAGGCCGCCGGCGACGGGCCCGAGGATGGTCGCAAGCTGCCAGGATGTGGTGTTCCAGCCGACGCCATTGGCAAGCGCCACCCGGGGCACCAAATTCGGCATCAAGGCTTGCATGGCTGGTCCGAAAAAGGCCCGGGCAATGCCGAGGATGGCGAGTACGACGTAGATCGGCCAGACGTCGCGCGATCCGTTGACGGCCAATGCGAGCAGGAGGATGGCAACCAGAAGCTCGACGACGAGGCAAATTGCCATGATGCGGCGGCGGCTGAAGCGATCGGCCACCGCGCCCGTGAATAGAACGAGCGCGAGCGAGGGCAAAAACTGGACGAGGCCAACGATGCCGAGCGACAGCGGATCGCGTGTGATGTCATAGACCTTCCAGCCGACCGCGACGGCGACAATCTGGACCGCGAGAGAGCCGAGAACGCGCGAAATCCAGTAATAGGTGAAGCTGCGGTGATGGAAGGCATTCGCGGAAGTTTGGTCGGCCGAGGACTGAAGCAGCATGGCGCCGGATCTTTGATCTTGTTGGCCACCGGCCTAACATGGGGCTGTTATAGGCGACAGTTGCAATCCCGACATGCGGCTTGTCTGGCGCGACGATGGTGGTCGCAGGATGCCATCAATCCTTGGAGGCTGCGCCTGCCGCTTCACGCTTGATACGGCGGCGATGCCGGATCTCGACAATGCCGAGCAGGCCAATTCCGATCACGAGCGGTACGAGGAAATAGATCAGGCGAAAGAGGATCAAGGCTGCTGCCACATCCGGCCGGTCGCCGATGCCAAGGCCCGTTACGATGGCCGCTTCGAAAACGCCGATGCCGCCGGGAGTGTTGGCCATCATGCCGGCGACGAGGCCGATCGAATAGGTGACCATGTAGACCGCCAGATCCGGTGCCGAGCCCGGCGGAAGCAGCACGTAGAGCGTGCCGGCGGCCGCCATCAGGTCTACCGAACCGGCCAGGATCATGCCGAGCGCGGGGCCGGCGCCGGGCAGTCGCAGCGTGCGGCCGGCTATGCGAAAGGCGCGCCGCTTGCGGCCGGCCCATATCACGAAGGTGACGAGGCCGACGATCAGGAGCACGCCGACGCCGCGGTCTATGAGGTGATGGCCGAAAACGCTGTCTTGCTTCATCGGCTCGAAGACCAGCGTCAGACCGACGACGAACAGAATTCCGGCCCACATCGTGACCCAACTCATCACGATCAGACGGCCGACAACGGGAAGGCCGGCGCCCACCATCGAATAGATCCGGTAGCGTGCCGATCCGCTGGAAAGAAGCGGGAATCCGAGCGAATTGGCGAAGATGTTGGCAACAAGCCCACCGACCACAGCGCGCCCGAAGGACACGTTCAGCCCGGTTCGGATGACCTGGAGCGCGACGACGTCGTAGGTGGCCAAGGCCGCAAGGCCGACACCGGTCAGGACGAAGGCGGTGGCGATCCGCCACGGCTCCATGTCCACGATCGCCCGTTTCACATCCGCCAGCGAAATGGAGGTGATCATCTGCCAGAGGACAAAACTTGCCGCGCCGATCAGGGCAAGCGCGATGATGGGGCCGGCATAACGCAGCAGCTTTTGCCTGGAATTGGCTTCCACCGTCGGCTTGCTCGGCTTTTCGTCGACGGGTTGCAGCACGGTCTTGCCATTTTCCATAAGGATTCGGATTTGACCGTTCGGAGATAGGCACCCCTGACGGCATTGCTATGACGGAACGGTGCCAATTGGCCAACGCCGTTTCCCGGTCTGCTTCAAGCGCAGCCGGACCTTAGGGTCAAGCCGCTTACGATTAGGTTTCAGCGCTCCTGCTGCTCGCCCTCGCCGTCGTCGTCGTCGTCGTCCGAATCGCGTTTGCGATCGGGGCTGTCGGGTACGTCGACCGTTTCCAGCGGTTTTGCCGGCGCCTTTCTCCGGCGAGACTTGATGACTTCGGGAGAGTGATCGGCGCGTTGCTCGTTCGGCGTTGCCTCCGCTGACGCGTCGGATGCGGGGGGCGCTTCGCCGCGTTTGCCGCCGTCGAGCCAAACGGTGGTTTGCGGGAAGGGCATTTGAACGTTGTTCTCGTCGAAAACGGCTTTCAACACCTCGTTATAGGCGCGCCCCACCACCCATTGCTGGCCCGGAAGGGTTTTGATGCGGACGCGCAGCACGACAGCGTTGTTGGCGAATTGGGTGATGCCGTTCATTTCCATCGGTTCAAGGATGTAGGCGCCGTTTTCCGTTGCCATCAGGCGATCAAACGCGATGCCCATCAAGCGCTTCACCTCCGGTATGTTTTCGCTATAGGCGATCGAAATATCCGCCACGTGGAAGGCAAAACCGCGCATCGAGTTCGACACGCTGTCGACGGAGGAGAAGGGGATGACGTGATATGTGCCGTTCACGTCGCGGATGCCGACGGAGCGGATGGTGAGGCGATCGACCACGCCAGAAACGCCGGCGACCGTAACGACGTCGCCTTCGTTCATGGCGTTTTCGAGTTGGATGAACGCGCCGGTGATGATGTCCTGCACCAGTTTCTGTGATCCGAAACCGACGGCAAGGCCGACGACACCGGCACCGGCGATGAGCGGAGCGATATCGACGCCGAGTTGCGACAGCGCGAGCATGGCAGTGATCACCACGAGGAGGATTGTGAAGGCGTTTCGGAACAACGAAAACAACGTGCGGGCGCGCGGCGTGGAGACGCGGCCTGACGCTGGATTGAGCCGGTACTCGATCCAGGACGTCGCGGTAATCCAGGCCGCCATCGCAATCAATACGATGATGAGGGATGACAGGACGCGGCCAAGGAAGCCCGCGCCGCTTTCGCTCGACATCCAGCTACCGATATCGATGAAGCCCCAGGCCTGTAGGATGCCCGCACCGATGGCGACCAGCATCAGCACCCGTATGATCCGCAAAAAGGCCGGAACCAGGAGATTGAGCCGGCTTTCAAGCAGCGGCAGCGCGCGCTTCACATCCGCCGGCAATTGGATGCCTCCGGCAATGACACGCGATAGGAGGGACATGAGGCCGCCCCCGACCAAGATGACCAACAATGTTTCAATCGTGGCTGGGGCCATGTAGTCTAGCGCATCGAAAGGACGGGTTACCCAGACCGCGAAGGCCACGAGCAGATAGATGATGACGAGCACATGCCAGACATGGGCCATCATCGCCAGCGCCGCCGAAAGCGCGCCGCCTCGCACTTTGACGGCAGCATCGGTCAGTCCGGTGCGCACCCTCACCCGGTTGCGGAGAACGAACACGATGGTGGAGACAAGGGCGATCAGCACGATAGCGAGACGGACGCCGATGCCGACGGCGAAACCGACCGTGGCGTTCACGATGGGATAAACAAGCCCGACGCCGTAGCCGACGAAACCGAGGAGCCTGGCAAGCCAGAAGAACCAGTAGCGCGCGGTTTCCTCGCTGATCGGCAGCAGACGCAATTCGGACCGACGCGGCTGAAGGATGGCGCGCAGGGCAATCTTGGCCGCCTCAAGATTCACGAAGACTTCGACGAAATAGCCCTGGATCAGATCGACCTCCGTGCCTTTCGTCGTCGTGATCAGATGGGCGACGATGGCCACGAAGGCGACGAACAGCACGAGCGCATCGACGGCGACCGCCAGCACGACGAGCCCGATCCGCTTGGCGATCTTGGAATTCCGGGCTGCGCGGGCGAGAGCAGCGGTGGGCCAAAGGGCAAGCCAGCGCGCAACATAAAGCGCGGTGAAGGTGGATAGCATCAGGGCGAGCAGCCCGGCGCCTTGCGTGTCCAGACGCTCCCAATTGATCTCGGCCGATCCGTCCAGCAGGCGACTGAGATTGGCCAATCCGCGCCAGATTTTCGCGACAAGCTCGACGACGTCGCGGGCCGTGTTTTGGGTGTATTCGCTAAGCTCCCGTGCCAAAGACAGCTCTTCGGCGGGTTGTGCGGGGGCTGGAGGGCCGATCTTTTCGGCTTTCGGGTTGGCAGCCGGAGACGCGGCAATCCGTTCAAGCTCCCGTACCAGACTGGCGCGGGCGGTTTCGTCGTTCAGGATTCCGATCAGCGCTTTAGCGGCATCGGCGCCAGGGGGCGAAGTCTGATCCCCAGCCGGCGCGGCGGCGGGCGCGGCTGGGGTAAGTCCCGGCAGAGTTTGCGCATAGGAGGGCCCGCAGACCGCAAAAAGAGAGGCAAAAAGGAGGACCCTGAAAATCCAATTCATCGGCTGACGGTCTACCCTCTCGATTGCGCGTGCCTTTCGGATCTACGAACTGCGGCGCGAGCATGATCTTTGCCTTTGGATAGCGGGAAATGTGCGTTTCACAAGGGCTTCGTTGGAAAAGCGCTGGTTACTGGTTCAAAGCGCCGACGTGCTGGGTGCCCGAGTGGACGAGAGGATGGCCGAGAAGTCGGAGGCACGCCTCTGGTCCGCGTGGCACGACCCGGCAGGTATAGGTAGCAATTTTAACTTTTAGTAGTGTTTTTGACGCTGTTGTTTAAAGTATCGGATTGCGATTTGCGGGGGCAACTATGCGTCGGAGCGGTTTGGGTGCGCGGCTGCGCTATGAGTTCGACAAGACCATGGCCGCAGGGCCGATCGCGCTGATCGGCTGGCTTGCGCTCGTCTCTCTTCTGATCATCGCCGTTGCCGGATTTTTCCTGGCTTTGACGAATATCGCGCCGGAAGGCGGCGCTCCGATGAGCGTGGTCGAGGGTATCTGGGCCTCGCTGATGCGCACGCTCGATGCTGGAACCATGGGCGCCGATACCGGCTGGCCTTTCCGCTTTGTGATGCTGGCCGTGACGCTGGCGGGTATCTTCATCGTGTCAGCGCTTATCGGTGTGCTCAGCGCTGGCGTTGAGACCAAGCTCGATGAATTGCGCAAGGGGCGCTCGGTGGTTCTGGAAAAGAACCACACGATCATTTTGAACTGGTCGCCTTCGATCTTCGACATCATCTCCGAACTTGTCATCGCCAACTCCAGCAGCAAGCGGCCCTGCATCGTCGTGATGGCCGACAAAGACAAAGTCGAGATGGAAGACGAGATCGCCTCCAAGATCGGGAACACGGGCAATACGCGCGTGATCTGCCGCAGAGGCGACCCTACCGATCTGCATGATTTGGAGATTGTGAACCCGGCGACCTGCAAGTCGGTGATCGTGCTCTCGCCTGAAAGCGACGATCCGGATTCGCAGGTGGTGAAGTCCATCCTCGCGCTGGTGAACGACCCCAAGCGCCGGGCCGAACGCTATATGATCGCTGCTGAAATCCGCGAAGCCAAGAACGCGGAGATTGCGCGTGTGGTTGGCGGCAAGGAAGTGCAGCTTGTTCTGGCCGATGAACTGATCTCGCGGATCGTGGTTCACTCCACCCGCCAGTCCGGGCTGAGCGCGGTTTATTCCGAGCTTCTCGACTTCGACGGCTGCGAAATCTATGTGGTGGAGCAGCCGCAGATCGCCGGCATGACGTTTGGCGCGGCGCTATCGGCTTACGATTCCTGCACCTTGCTGGGTCTGTGCGATCCACAGGGAAACATCACCCTCAATCCGCCGATGAATGCGGTGATCCCGAACGGTGCCCGGGCGATCTTGATTGCGGAAGACGACGACGCTATCCGCTTCTCTGCGACCTCGTCGCCGATCGACGTCGACCGGGTGCGGGATATACGCCCGGAAACGCGTGAAGCCGATCGTACGCTGATCCTAGGCTGGAACCGGCGTGGTCCGATCATAACCTATGAGCTTTCCCGCACGGTGGCGCCGGGCTCCGTGCTGACGATTGCTGCCGATACGCCGGATCTGCAGGAGGAGATGAGCAAGGTCTTCATCGCCGGGGATGCGCTTTCTGTCGACCTGAAGATCGTCGACACCGGCCGTCGCATCGAACTCGATGCGTTGGACATCCCCTCCTACGATCACGTGCTGGTGCTGGGATACAGCGACACAATGGCCCCGCAGCCTGCGGATACGCGCTCGCTCGTGACGCTGCTCCATTTGCGCAAGATTGCGGATGAAGCCGGGCGGCATATCAGCGTGATCAGCGAGATGATCGACGTTCGCAACCGCGAGCTTGCCGAGGTGACCCGTGCCGACGACTTCGTGGTCAGCAACAAACTCGTCAGTTTGATGTTGGCGCAGGCGTCCGAAAACGAGCATCTCTCGGCGATCTTCGACCAGTTGCTCGATGTCGACGGTTCGGAAATCTACATCCGCCCGATCACCGACTATGTGGCGATTGATCGGCCGGTCTCGTTCCATACCGTGGTCGATGCGGCTCGCCGGCGCGGGGAAGTCGCGATCGGCCATCGGTTGATGGGTGTCGTACAGCCCGATGAACGCAATCTCGGCGGTGTCGTTGTTAATCCAACGAAATCGACGGTGGTGAACTACGGCCCAGCTGACAAGGTAATCGTCCTCGCGCGCGAGTAATCGCGCGGGGCGGGACGGCGGTCAACTTTCCAGTTCTTCCCGCAGCATTTCGAGGCGCAGCCATTCTTCTTCCAAGGTCGCCAGCTCGTGTTCCAATTTGGCGAGCGCGGCGGCTTTGGTGGAAAATTCGGCTGGGCTTCGCGCATAGATGCGAGGATCGGCCAATTCAGCCTTCATGACCGCTGCCTTTGCGGTCAGGCTTTCCATGGTTTTCGGCAGGGTTTCAAGGGCGTGCTTATCCTTGAAGCTCATTTTGCCGCGGGCCTTGGCGGCACCGGCCGATTGCGCCTGGGCCGATTTCGCCGCCGCTTTTTGCATGGCGGCGGCACGCGCCTCCACGCCTTTGCCGCGCTGGGCGAGCATGTCGGAATAGCCGCCGGCATAATCCTCCCAGCGGCCCTCGCCCTCCGACATCACTACCGACGTGACCACGCGATCGAGAAAATCGCGGTCATGGCTCACCACGATGACGGTGCCGGAATAGTCGCCGAGCATTTCCTCAAGCAGATCCAGCGTTTCCAAGTCGAGGTCGTTGGTGGGCTCGTCCAGCACCAGCATGTTCGACGGTTTGGCGAGCGCGCGGGCCAGCATGACGCGGCCGCGTTCGCCGCCGGACAGGGCGGATAGGGGGGTCCGGGCCTGTTCGGGCTGGAACAGGAAGTCCTTGAGGTAGCCCATGACATGGCGCCGCTCGCCGCCCACCGTGACCCAGTCGCCCTTGCCGTCGGTCAGCGCTTCGGCGAGCGTGGTGTTCGGATCAAGGCTGGCGCGGCGCTGATCGAGGGTTTGCATGTCGAGGGTCAGGCCGAGCTTCACGGTGCCGGAGTCCGGTTCCAGATCACCAGTCAGCAGGCGGAGCAGGGTGGTTTTGCCCGCGCCATTCGGGCCGACGACGCCGACGCGGTCGCCTCTTGCAACGCGGATCGAGAAATCTCGGACGATCGGGCGGTCGCCGTAGCTTTTCGAGATATTCTTCGCCTCGATCACGAGCTTGGAGGACGTATCCGCCTCCGAGACAGCGAGTTTCACAGAACCTTGCGGGCCGAGATGCTCGCGCTTTTGCTGACGCATATCGGCCAGAAGATCCACACGGCGCACATTGCGCTTGCGCCGGGCGGTGACGCCATAGCGCATCCAGTGTTCTTCCGCCTCAATGCGCTTATCGAGCTTGTTCAACTCGCGCTGCTCTTCCTCCAGCACCTGATCGCGCCAAGCCTCGAAATGAGCGAAGCCACGGTCCAGAGTGCGCGTGGTGCCCCGGTCGAGCCAGACGGTGGTGCGCGAGAGGTTTTCCAGGAACCGGCGGTCATGCGAGATCAGCACGAGCGCGGAGCGCATGGATTTCAGCTCGCTTTCCAGCCATTCGATGGCGGGCAGGTCGAGGTGGTTGGTCGGCTCGTCGAGGAGCAGGATATCCGGCTCGGGCGCCAGGACGCGGGCAAGCGCGGCCCGGCGCGCCTCGCCGCCCGATAGCGAACCGGGCGTTTCCTGACCCGTGAGGCCGAGTTCGTTCAAGAGATAGACGGCGCGGTATTCTTGGTCGCCGGGCCCAAGGCCCGCTTCGACATAGGCGAGCGTGTTGGCGTATCCCGAAAGATCCGGCTCCTGGGGGAGATAGCGGATCGTCTTGCCCGGCTGGAGAAAGCGCTCGCCTGCGTCGGCCTCCACGAGGCCGGCGGCGATCTTCAAGAGGGTGGATTTGCCCGATCCGTTGCGCCCGACCAGCGTGATGCGGTCGCCATCGCTGACGGTGATATCGGCTCCGGTGAGGAGCGGCGTCGAGCCGAAGGTGAGCTGCGTGTTCTTAAGAAATAGGACGGGAGGGGAAGCCATGAACGTCTTTTCAAGCAGAAGCGGGCGGTCGTTGCGTGGGATCGGTCAAGCGGCTGGTCGCTAGGTCAATGTGAACGCCTCGTCCTTCAGCTTCTCCGTCAATTCGCGGATGGCGGCGCGACTGGGGCCGGCGTGGGCGATCTGGCGGGACACATTCGGCAAGCTTCGCTTGGCGGCGGTAGCGCCGAAGCGGGCTTTCAGGTCCGACATGGTGGCGCCCTGCGCGCCGATACCGGGCGCGAGGATGAGCGACGTCCGCAGCCGATCCAGCACCCGGTCGGCGTCGTCGAGGGTTGCCCCGATCACCGCGCCGCAGGGGCCGACGCCGGCTTCGTTCAAGGCTGACGCGTTGAAGGCGGTGAGATCGTCCGCGAGGGCACCGGCGACGGTGCGGTCGTCCTCATGGCGGGCGTTTTGGAGGGCGATGCCGTCCGGGTTTGACGAGCGCACCACGACGAAGAGGCCTGTGCCGGTCGCCGCCGCGCGCACGACGACGGGCTTCAGCGAGCCCGATCCCATGTAAGCGCCGAGCGTGATGGCATCCGACGGGAAGGCCGCATCCTCGCCGAGCCACGCTGAGGCATAGGCCTCCAGCGTGTGGCCGATGTCCATGCGCTTGACGTCGGCAATGACGAGGGCGCCTGCCGAGCGGGCGTTGCGCATCACCTCTTCCAGAGCCTTCAAGCCCTGCCAGCCGAACCGCTCGAAGAACGCCACCTGCGGCTTGAAAATGCCGACCCGACCGCCGAGGGCTTCCACCATTTCCAACCCGAAGACGCGAACGCCTTCCGCCGACAGGGGCAGATTCCAGCGCTCCAGCGTTTCGGGCGCAGGATCGATGCCGACGCAGAGCGGCGAGTGTTTGGCCGCGATCAAGGCGAAGCGGTCGGCGAAAGGCAAAACGGGCATGGCGCGGCGGTCCTCGGGTGGCGAGGTGGTTATAGGGGGACGGAACGCCGGGGGGAAGGGAAGTCGGACGTCAATCGAAGGGGTTCAAAACAGGGACGCCGGCCTTTTGAAAGTCGCTCACATTACGGGTAACGACAACAAGGCTATGGACGAGCGCGGTCGCGCCGATCAGACCGTCCAATCCCTTCAAGGGATTGGGCACGGAAATCCGCGCCCAGGTTTCCATCACGCGCTCGTCCACAGGCAGCACGCGGGTGCCGAAACCGTCGCGTATGCCCCGAACCCAGCGCGCGAGCACCGCCGATTGGATGAGATCGCGACGTTTCACAAGTTCGACGCCGCGGATCAATTCGCCGAAAACAATGACGCTGGTGAAGGTGGTTTCGGGATCGACATCATTCATCCAGCGCCGCGCCCCGGTGTTGGCGCGCCCGTCTCGCCGGACTTCGGAGATGACATTCGTGTCGATCAGAAACATCTAAAAATCGACGTTCCGAAGCTCAAAAGGCTCCCGCGATGTCTCAAAGGCTTCGTCGAACTCCGGACCGGACACATCCGGCAAGCTTTCCAGGATGGTTCCCCACGTCTTGGGGGCCGGTTTCTCGCCTGACCTGGATGCGATTACATCTCCGATGCGGACGGCCAATTCCGGGTTTTCGCGGATGCAAGCGGCAACGGAACGAATGAGATCGGTATCCTGGACCGGCACGCGGACTTCGACGCGGACAAGGCCGCGCTCCGCCGCGCGGCGGCGATGCGCTACCAACGCTTTCTTTTGCGCGGCTGTGGTCATGCTTCGCCTCTCTCTTTCCGGAAAGATATCCGGAAAGAGTTTACAGCGCAATGACTGGCTTGCCTCAGCCCTTCAACGCCGCCCGGAAGATCGCCTTGGCGCCGTCCACGGTGAGCGGGATCGGGTTGCCGCCGGCGGTGGGGTCGACGATGGCGCGGTCGGCGATTTCGTCGATGCGGGCGTCGTCCACCTTCAGGCCGGCGAGGGTGTGCGGGATGCCGATCTCCTGGCGAAGATCCAGGATCCAAGTCTTGAATGCATCGAAGGACGGGGCGAGGCCGAGCCAAGCGGCAAGGCGGATGATGCGGTCTTCGATGGCTGATCTGTTGAAGTCCAGCACATAGGGCATGAAAACCGCGTTGGTCAGGCCGTGGTGGGTGTCGTAGAAGGCGCCGACCGGGTGGGAGAGGGCGTGAATGCCGCCGAGCCCCTTCTGGAACGCGGTTGCGCCCATGGCGGCCGCGGTGAGCATGGCGCCGCGCGCTTCGATGTCGGTGCCGGTCTTCACAGCGCGCGGCAAGTATTCCTTCACAAGCCGGATGCCTTCGACGGCAATGCCTTCGGCCATGGGGTGGAAGCCGGGGGCGCAATAGGCTTCCAGGCAATGGGCGAGGGCGTCCATCCCGGTCCAGGCGGTGATGGAGGCGGGTAGGCCGATGGTGAGTTCGGGGTCGAGAATGGTGACCTTCGGCATCATCAGGGGATGGAAGATCACCTTCTTGGTGTGGGTCTCTTCGTGGGTGATGACGCCGGCGCGGCCGACTTCCGAGCCGGTTCCGGCGGTCGTGGACACACAGACGTTCGGGAAAATGCCTTTCGGATCGGCGCGGGTGTACCAGTCGCCGATGTCTTCGAAATCCCACATCGGGCGGGTTTGTCCGGCCATGAAGGCGATAACCTTGCCCACATCCAGCGCCGAACCGCCGCCAAACGCGACCACGCCGTCGCATTTTCCGGCGCGGAGCGCGTCTATGCCGGCGTAGACGTTGCTTTCGACGGGGTTGCCCTTCACGTCGGCGAAGACGGCGGTGACGAGGCCCGCGTCCTTCAGAGACTGAATGGCGGCCTGGGTCATGGGCAGATTGACGAGGCCGGGGTCGGTCACGAAGAGCGGGCGGCTTATGCCGGCGATGGCGCAGGCTTCAGCGAGTTCCTTGATGCGCCCAGCGCCGAAACGGACGGCGTTGGGGTAGTTCCAATTGGCGCGGGTGGTCATGTCAGGTGCTCGGCATGGTGAACGGGCAGGTATTGAGGCTCAAACCGGCGCTTTGCGGACGTAATAGCTCTTCGGCCGGGTGAGGCCGTGGAAGCCGAGCGGAGACAAGGCCGCGCCGCGCCCGGTGTCCTTCACGCCGGTCCAGGTCAGGGCCGGGTCGAGGTAATCGCAGCGGTTGACGAAGACGGTGCCGGTGGCGACGCGGTCGCCGATGGCGGTAGCGGCGTCGAGATCCTCGGTCCAGATCGAGGCGGTGAGGCCGTATTTGCTGTCGTTCATCAATTGAATGGCTTCCTCGTCATCGCGCACCTTCATGATGCCGACGGCGGGACCGAATGTTTCCTCGGTCATGAACTCCATCTGATGGCTCACGTCGGTGAGGATCTGCGGGGCGAGATAGGGCGTGCCCAACGCGTCGGCCGCAAAGCTCTTGGGGTCGATATGGGGCTTGGCGCCGGCGCGGATTGCCGAGCCGATCTGGTCGCGGATGAAGGCGGCTTGGCGGGCGCGGGCGAGGGGGCCGAGCGTCACGGCGGGGTCGGTCGGGTTGCCGAGAACGTAGGTCTTTATGAGCGCGACGATGCCGTCGACGAAGTCGTCGTAGACCTTTTCGTGCACATAAATACGTTCCACGCCGCAGCAGCACTGCCCGGAGTTGAAGAACGCACCGTCGGCGACGTTCTCGATGGCGAATTGCAGCTTGGCGTCCGCGCGAACATAGGCGGGATCCTTGCCGCCAAGCTCAAGGTTCAGCGGAATGAACGCGCCCACGGCCGCCTGTTCCACGGCGCGTCCGCCGGCAACGGAGCCGGTGAAAGCCACCATATCGACGGCGCGCGAGGCGATGATGCGGCTGGATTTCTCATGGCTGAGAACGATGTGCTGGAAAACGCCCTTCGGCAGGCCGGCCGCGTCGAATGCCTTCTGGAAGCGTTCGGCGACGACAAGCGTCTGGTCGGAGTGCTTCAGCACAACCGTATTGCCGGCCATCAGCGCGGGCATCACCGAGTTGACAGTGGTGAGATAGGGATAGTTCCAGGGCGCCAGAACGAACACCACGCCGAGCGGTTCGCGCTTGATATAGCGGTGTGCGCCGGATGTGCCGTTCTCAAGACCGCTGTCGAGGGGGGCGAGGCTTTCCGCCGCGATGTTCGCCATGTGGCGGGTGCGAACCTCGACGCCGTTCAACTCATAGGGCGTGTAGCGGATGGGGCGCCCCATCTGCCACGTCAGCTCCTCGGCGATCTCGGCGCGCATGGCGAGCATCGCTTCCATCGCCTTAAGGCAATAAGCGACGCGCTCTTCAAGCGGCAGCAAGGCCCAGGATTTCTGCGCGTCGCGGGCGAGCGAAAAGGTGCGGGCGATCTCGGCGTCGGAGGCAACGGGGCGCTCGGCGTAAAGCGAGCCATCGACGGGGGAGATCAGCTTCATGGTCTCTGTCATGATCGTCCTACTGGAATAAAGGCTCGCAGGGTGCTGCCGGCGATCGGGCCGCCGGCAAGTAAGGCTTGCGATCAACCGGTGTTCAATACCGCTCGAAACCGCGCTTCAGTTCCCAGTCCGTGATACGGCGATCGTATTCGAACTGTTCCCATTCGGCGGTGTGGACGTAGTGGTCGATCACTTCGTCGCCGAAGGCTTTACGCAGCATTTCGGAGCCCTTCAAGGTCTCGATCGCTTCGCGCAAAGTTTTGGGGATCTCGCGGATGCCGCCGGTGTGATAGGCATCGCCGGCGAAGGCGGGTTCCAGCTCCAACTCGTTTTCGATGCCGGAAAGGCCCGCCGCGAGCATGGCGGCGTAGGCGAGGTGAGGGTTGAGGTCGGCGCCGCCCATGCGGTTTTCGACGCGGATGCCCTTGGTTTCCTCGCCGACGAGGCGAAGCCCCGCCGTCCGGTTGTCATGGCTCCAGATGGCTTTCGTCGGTGCAAAGGTGCCGACCTGGAAGCGCTTGTAGCTGTTGATATAGGGCGCGAGGAAATAGGTGATCTCGCGGGCATGGGTGAGAAGCCCGGCGAGATAATGCTGCATCAGCTTCGACATGCCGTGCTCGGCGTTCTTGTCGAGGAACAAGGGTTCGGACTTGTTCCAAAGCGACTGGTGCACGTGGCAGGATGAGCCGGCCAAGTTGTAATCATATTTCGACATGAAGGTGACGGCCTTGCCTTGCAGATGGGCCATCTCCTTGATGCCAGTCTTCATGATGGCGTGCTCGTCGGCCATCGTGAGCGCATCGGCGTAGCGGACGTTGATCTCTTCCTGGCCGGGGCCCCATTCGCCCTTGGAGTTCTCCACCTTGATGCCGCAAGCGGCGAGCTGTTTGCGGATCTCGCGCATGAACGGCTCTTCCATCGTGGTCGGCAGCATGCCGTAGTCCGAGATGGAGGAGGTAAAAGTTTTGAGCTGCCACCAGTGCTTTTCGCTGGCGGAGGAATAGGTTTCGTCGAAGAGATAGAATTCGAGTTCGGAGGCCATGAAGGCCGTCCAGCCCTGGGCGTCGAGGCGGGCGAGCTGCCGCTTCAACAGGCCGCGCGGGGAATGCGGCAAATCGTGGTGGTGATGGTCCTGCACGTCGCAGATGACAAGCGCGGTGCCGGGCAGCCACGGCGTGCGGCGCAGGGTGGACATATCGGGCTTCAGCACGAAGTCGCCGTAACCCTTGGACCAACTCGCCGCCTTGTAGCCGGGCACCGGCTCCATATCGATGTCGACGGTGAGGAGGTAGTTGCAGGCGTGGGTTTCGTCGTGGCTGTCGAGGAAGAACTCGGCATGGAAACGCTTGCCCATGAGGCGGCCCTGCATGTCCACGAAAACGACGTTAACGGTGTCGATCTCACCGCGTTCCACTTCCGTGCGCAGGGCTTCGAGCGTCAGATTGCCGGGCATTTGATCCTCGATAAGTCTCGTTTTGCAAAGGTGCCGGAAGGCCGGTGACGGCCTCCCGGTTATTGATGCCGATCAGGAAATCTCGCCGACCGCCTTTTCCGCTTCGGTAATGTCCTTTTGGCGCTTTGCGATCATCTCGCCGAGCGGAGGACCCTGGAAGCGGCGGGTCTCAAAGCCGAACCACACGATGGCGGTGAGCACGAGGAACCCAACGGTGATTTCCAGTGCCCAATCGTTTGGCGGCTGGATGCCGATGTAGAAGATCAACGCCATGGCCGCGATGACGAGGATCGCAACCAGCCGGTAGGCGCCGATGCCCATGTTCCACGGACCCATGGCGGGCCACTTCGGCGTTCCGATCGTGAAGAAGCCAAGCGCGATCGGCAGGGCGAACGACAGGAACAGGAAGATCACCGTGCAGGACACGACGATGGAGTAGGCCGGGGTGCCGGCGATGGTGATCATCGAGGTGAACCAGACGAACAGGACCGCCAGGATCGCCGCCGTCCAGATCGCCGCCACCGGCGTGCGATAGGTGGGGCTGACCTTGGCGAGCGCGGACGACGCGGGCAGGCCCTTGTCGCGTGCGAAGGCGAAGATCATGCGCGATGCCGAAGTCACGGTCGCAAGGCCGCACAGGAACTGCGACAGGAAGATCGCGACGTAGAGGATCTCCTTGACGGTCGGATTCACCTGAGCGTCCATGGCCCAGAAGAACACGTTCCAGCCCTGCTTGGCAGCGTCGTCCATGTTCGGGATCATGAGCACGAACGAGCACAGCATTATGTAGCCGAAAAGCGACGACCAGAGCACCGCCGAGACCATGCCGCGCGGCACGGACAGGGCGGCCTTCTTGGTTTCCTCGGATGTATGTGCCGAAGCGTCGTAGCCGGTGATGGTGTAGATCGGCAGGAGAAGGCCGAGCAGGAAGGCCATCACGCCGGAAACAGCGAAGGGCCATACGGCCGATGCGCCTTCCGTGCCGGTGTAGTTGGCGAAGGTGTAAAGGCGGGAAAACTCCCAAGTGTTGGCCGATGCGAGCGCGACAATGGTGAGCGCTGTCGCCGCCGCGAAGATCAGGTAGCCGGAAAGGTCCGTCAGCTTCGCCGTGAGCCCAATGCCGAAGTGGTTGATCAGGGCTTGCAGGCCGGTGATCGTGGCAACGAAGAGCACGCGGGTGGTCAGCGTGTCTTCAAGGCCGAGCATGGTGCCGAAGGCGCCGAAGAAGAAATACCAGGTGCCGATGTTGATGGCGCCAAGAACGGTGACGAGGCCAAGGAGGTTGAGCCATGCCGCCAGCCAGCCGGTGAAGCGGTTGCCGAGGATGGAGCCCCAGTGATAGAGGCCGCCCGCAGTCGGATAAGCCGAGCCGATCTGAGCCAGGCCGAGTGCGAAGAGGCCGGAGATCAGGCAGCCGAGCGGCCAACCGATGCCGATCGCCGCACCGCCCGCGCCGGACGTGGCCTGGCCGAGCGAATTGATGCCGCCGGATAGAATGCAGATGATCGAGAATGAAATCGCGAAATTGGAGAAGGCGCTCATGCGCCGCTCTAGTTCCTGCGCGTATCCCATGGAGTGCAGGACATTAACGTCCTGCTTTTTGTCGTGCTCGGTATAGTCGCCAGTCGACATGGTCTGATCCCCTCTGACCCAGAATGAGCCGCTTGCGGCGGCCCCCTAAATCGACCGGCGGAGACCCCGCCGGCCGCCCCTTCATGCCTGACCGGTCATGCCCATCATTCGGGCTATTGGCCCGGCCAGTTTTGTCGCCCACTTGGTTTGCGTGTCCTCGGTCCGCGCTTCGTCATTGCGGATTTCGATCATGACGTTCTTCAGCCCGCGCGCTGCGGCGTGGCGGTCGAGCGTCCAATAGACCCCGTCGGCGGGAGAATACGGCTGATTTGCCGCCGAAGTCATGCCCAGATCAGCTGCAAGACTGCCGAGAATCGCGCGGCCGAGGCTGTCATCCTCGTCAAACAGAATTCCGACGTGCCAAGGCCTTGCCAAACCTTTGTAGACGGGCGTGAAGGTGTGGATGGCGACGACGGCGATCGGAAACGCGAATTTCGCGGCGTGTTGCACCACGAGGTTTTCAACGGCCGCGTGATAGGGCCGGTAAACCGCATCGATACGCGCGCCGCGCTCGGCAGGGGAAAGATTCTTGTTGCCGGGAATTGTGGTCGTTTCGCTGATCTGCGGGACCAGCGTATCGGATTCGACCGAACGGTTGAGGTCGAGCACGAGGCGCGAAACGGTTGCGCGGATCAGAGGCGCGTCAAGCATCCGGCTCATATGCTGTGCGACCGGTAGGGCGCCTGGATCCCAAGCGATATGCGAGTCGCGGGCGGCGGCGTCGAGGCCGAGATCGCCGTAGGGAGCCGGGATGTGGTTCGATGCGTGGTCGACGACAAAGACGACCGGGGCCGTGCCGTTTGAGCGTTCAATCGCAAAGGGTTCATCGCCGGCGTCAGTCAAACTCGGTCTCCGGAAGGCTCCGTATCTCGCAGCTTCGACTTTCGAACATGCCACTTTGTAACAATTTGGTCACTTTAATTCCGGGAGTCAATTCCTGTAATGTTGATTACAGAGATGGGGGATTTGCCGTGGAAGAGTCCGCTGGCCTCAGCATTGCCGAACGTATTCGAGACGAGATGCATCGTTTCACGCCCACCGAGCGCAAGGCTGGATACGTGCTTCTGGCGAACTATCCCGTGGCAGGGCTTGAGACCGTGGCCGAATTCGCCAAGCGCGCCACGGTGAGCGCGCCCACCGTTCTGCGCTTCGTGGCGCGGCTCGGATTTGCCGGATATCCTGAATTTCAGCGGGGTCTGCGGGAGGAATTGGACAAGCAGAGCCAGTCCCCGCTCGCAAAGGGTCATTTCGGCCGGGTCGAAGCTGCTGCCGGGCCGCTGGAGCGATATCGGGACGCCCTGATCGAAAATATACGCGAGACGTTTCGCCATGTGCCCGCGGTCGAGTTCGATGCGCTCGTTGAGGCGTTTTCCGATCGGCGGCGCAAGATCGCGGTTGCCGGCGGGCGATTTACGGATGTGCTGGCTCGGCATCTCGCCTCGCATCTTCGGGTGATCCGCTCCGGTGTGAGCCATTTCGATGGACAGACGTCGACGTGGCGCGACGGGCTGATCGATCTTGGGCACCGCGACCTCCTGGTGTTGTTCGATATCCGCCGGTATCAGGACGATCTCTTGAGCTTTGCGGAGGCTGCGGCGCAGCGCGGAGTGACGCTGGTGCTCTTCACCGATCAATGGCTTTCGCCGATCGCGCGATACTCCCGCCATATCATTTCGGCGCGTGTGGCGGTGCCCTCGCGCTGGGACTCGATGACCGGAATGCTCGGCATTATGGAGGCGATCCTGGCGGCGGTGACCGAGCGGAGCTGGGACGAGACCAGCCGGCGCATTTCGGCCATCGACGGCCTTCGCGAGAAGGGGCGGGGATGACGGGACACATAACCTTCGTGCTCGGCGGGGCGCGATCGGGCAAAAGTCGCCATGCCGAGGCTTTGGTTCGGGCGGCGGGGCCGGCCCCTTGGATCTATGTGGCGACGGCGCAGGCGTTCGACGACGAGATGCGCGCGCGGATCGCCGATCACCGCCGCGATCGCGGGGAGGGCTGGGAGACGCTGGACGTACCCCACGCGCTGCCGGACATCATCCGCGCATATGGCGCCGGCGATCGGCCGATCCTGGTTGACTGTTTGACGCTCTGGCTCACCAACCGGCTGCTTGCCGATGCGGATCTGGGTGCCGATCGGTTTGCGCTTGTGGCGGCGCTGCGGGAGGCGAGGGCGCCGGTGGTGCTCGTCTCCAACGAGGTCGGGCTTGGGATCGTGCCTGATAACGCCCTTTCCCGGACCTTCCGGGATGCGGCGGGGCGGCTGCATCAGGCTGTGGCGGGGGTGGCCGGGCGCGTTCACCTCGTCGTTGCGGGTCTGCCGCTGACGGTCAAAGACGACGGCCGCGCATGAAAGCGATCCGCTCTGGCACGAGCTTAAATGGAACCTGTGATCGATTGTATTTGTTGTCTCTTCATCAAGATCGAAGGCGCTCGTTTCGTCGATCGACATTGCGATGGAGGGACTTCACATGCTTGGATGGGCTCTTACTTTTCTAATCATCGCCCTTATTGCTGCGGCACTTGGCTTTGGCGGCATCGCCGGTACGGCAGTGGGCATCGCGAAGCTGATTTTCTTCGTGGCGATCGTTCTGTTCGTGATTTCCTTGGTCTACGGTCTCATTTCCGGCCGACGGCCACCCGCCATCTAGGTGCGGTAAACAAAAATCGGAGGCCCGCGAAAGTGGGCCTCCGTTTTTTGCGCGTGTTTGGGGTAGCCCGTTCAGACGTGCCTTGGCAGAACAATTTCTATGGTTCGTCCTGTACGCGTGACCGTTGCGCCAAGCTGCGCGGAATAGGCGCGTGTGAGCCTGTGCGAAAGCGGCCGCTCGGACCCCAGAGCGTGGGACATGGCGGTGATCCGCGAGCGTATCGTCTCGTGCTCGGGATCCGCCCAAGCTGTTTCCACCTGGATACAGTCGTCCTCGCTTTGGATCTGTTCGAAGAGTGGCACAATCAGTTCGGTGATGAGAAGGGCGAAGGGGATTGCGCGATCGAGGTGCAGCGATATCGGATCGCCCGTGCATTCATAGGTGACCGAACGAGCCGAAATGCGCGCGCTTTCCCGCAGTCGCTCTATAAGATCGCTGAGAAGCACCCCCATCGGCACCGATCCCGATTCGCTGTCTGCATAAGAGGCGCGATAGGCGGCGGCCAGGGCCTGAACCCGGTCATGCGCCTCGCGGATGGCTGATTCCGCCGCCCGGTCCGCGTCGCGCCGCTGAAGGGTTAGGAGGCTCGCGATCATCTGGAAATTGTTTTTGACCCGGTGATGCAGCTCGCGGACGAAGTGGTTCTTGTCATCCAGTGCCCGCTCCAGCTCGATGGAGCGCGCTTCCATGCGCGAAGCCATTCCATCAAAGCTCTCACCGAGGGCGCGAAACTCGTCCGGCGCCTTATCCATGGCGCCCACCCGAACCGAGAGATTGCCGTCGCTATAGAGCCGGGTTGCGCGCCCGAGCCGGCGCACCCAGCGGTTCACGAGCCTCTCGACACCGAACCACGCGATCGACACTGCCGCGACGAGGAAGAGCACCGGCAAGCCAACGACGAGCGCCAGGGTGGCGGCCGCGCTCCGGTCCACGCTGGATCTATTGCTTGTGACGGCTATACGCAGGTTCGTATCGCTCACCTGCGCGATCGCCACAAAATCGATGCCGCGAGCATCGACCCGAAGGACGGGAAGGGTGGCGCTTTTGCTTTCGTCGACAGCCGAGACAACGGCGGAGATCGCAGATGTTTCGACGCGGCCGTTCGGATCGGCGATCACGTCGCCGGCTTCATTGAGGATGAACACGCGCGAGCCGCCCAAGCCGGTGATGGACGTCGCCATCCGCTGCCAGATCGGCGCAAGGTCGACATGAAGCACGCCGACCGGACCATCCGATCCGTAGAGTGCACGCACGAGCCGGATCGCCGGATCGCCGTTCGCCCCGATCGTCACCGTCGCGTCCGAAAAAGGCGCGATGGGCGGCGCGGTGCCGGTCATATCGGTGAGTTGGCGCTCGTTCACCCGCGCGATGCCGCAGACACGATGGCCGTTCTTGATGATTGCGGCATCGGTGATCGGGTCGACAAGGCCGAGAAGCCGTGAGAGCGAAGCCCGGCAGGCACCGGGATCCATCGTGGCGCTGCTATCGGTTAGAATGAGATCGATGGGGCGCGAGGCGCCTTCGACGACGCCTTCTACGGCACCGGCGACGACGCGGGCCGTCTCGTACCGAGCACGCATTTCCGCCGCGCGAGCGGTTTCGCCGGCGATCCAGGCGTAAACGCCCGAAAGGGTCGCCAGAGGCAGCACGGCGGCGACGAGAAGAAGCCCTATCCTAGCCCCTATGGGAATGCCGGTCGACTTGAACACACTTGTCCTCGATCTCGAACCCCGCTTCAGCGGTTCCTGCCGGGACATTGATGTCAGGTTCCGGACCGAGTGGTAACGGGGTCCCCCATCACGGCTTGCGTCGTCTCGTCTGGCCCGAACACATCCGCGGAGGGAATTGACATGATTTCCACAAGCTTGTTGCGGGCCCGGTTCACGCGGCTTTTGACCGTGCCAATGGCGCAGCCGCAAATCTCGGCGGCTTCTTCATAGGAAAATCCGCTCGCGCCGATCAAAATCAGGGCCTCGCGCTGGTCGTCCGGAAGGCGTGCGAGCGCTTGGCGGAAGTCGGCCAGATCCATATGGCCGTTCTGACTGGGATGGGTGGCGAGCCGCGCCGCGTGCTCACCCTCCACATCTTGAACTTCCCGGCGTTGCTTGCGGTGATTGGAATAGAAAGTGTTGCGCAAGATCGTGAAGAGCCAGGCGCGCATGTTCGTTCCCGGCGTGAAACTATTGAGGTTCGACCAAGCTTTGACGAGCGTTTCCTGAACGAGGTCGTCAGCGCGGTCGGTATCCGCCGTCAGCGATACGGCAAAAGCACGCAAGGGGGGAATGGCCGCGAGAAGCTCGTCTCGTAGCGCTTTCTTTCCCTGGTTTGCGTCGACGTTGTCGACGGTCATTGCCGCACGTCCGTTTCCGCATCGCCGTTCAGCGACGCTTCCGGTTCGGATTTCGTTTGTCCCGCATTCGATGTACGGGCGGCCGGTGCAGGAGCACCGCCGTCGAGGGAAGGTTCATCTGCATCCAGACGGTTCAGCAATTCGGCAAATCGATCGGGGATCGGTTCCGAAAGGACGCTGTCGTAAAACGCCTTCAGTCGGAGGCCGATATGCGCCTGGAGATCTGGAGAAAGCGGACGCGCCACGTGGTCCGATCGGCTTTCACGGGGCTTGCCCGGCTTGTCCGGTTGGTTCTTATCACGGGTCAAAATCTCAAGTCCTTCGCCAGTCGCTCAACGTCACCATTCCCTCCGCCAGCTTGCCGAATGCCGGCTGGTTCGCGCTATGGATCAGATCTAAAACGCTTGGAAGCTTACCGCGTTCCACTGTTTTCGATGGACAGGATGAAAAAAATGCGGGGGTGACTGCACATCCCCGGAACCAATGCCGGCATGGCACGTTGTTCGAGAGCCGCAGTCGGGACGCCGACATATTTTTCTTGGATAACTTTTTCAGTCTTGCCGAGGAGCCGTCGTTCGAATGTCGCTGTCCGATACCATCGCTCCGCACCTTCCTTATCTCAGACGTTATGCCCGTGCCCTGAACGGCACCCAACACAGCGGCGACGCCTATGTTATCGCCGTCCTCGAAGCGCTGGTGGCGGCGCCTGATTCCTTTGAACGCGATCTGCCGCCGCGCGTGGCGCTCTACCGCGTTTTTTCCCAGATATGGAATTCAGTCTCGGTCAATGCGGAAAATCCGCATGCGGAACCGGGAACCGGTCTTGATGCTGTCGGCGCCTTAACGCCGCGGCCGCGGCAGGCGTTCCTCCTCACGACCGTGGAGGGCTTCAGTTCGGAGGATACGGCCATCGTCCTTGGGGTTGGCGAGAAAGATGTGGCTGAACTCGTCGAGGAAGCCGGTCGCGAGATTGCCGCTCAGGTGGCGACGGATGTGCTCATCATCGAAGATGAACCAATTATCGCGATGGATTTGGAAATGCTGGTGGAAAGCCTCGGCCACCGCGTTGTCGGCAATGCCAGAACCCATAAGGAAGCCGTGAGGCTGGCCGCCAAATGCCGGCCGGGTTTGATCCTTGCCGATATTCAACTGGCCGATGGTTCGTCCGGCCTTGAGGCCGTGAATGAAATCCTGCCCGGGCTTGCGGTTCCGGTCGTTTTCATCACCGCGTACCCGGAGCGTCTTTTGACCGGCGAGCGGCCGGAACCGGCCTTCTTGATCACCAAGCCGTTCCGTCAGGACATGGTGAAAGCCGTTGTGAGCCAAGCACTTTTCTTCAAGGATGCCGCCATGGATGTGCGGCGTGCGTCTTGAACCAGCGGCACTCGCCGGGGCGGGAGGCGATCATCCTGGTACTAGCAAGGTGAGCGGGTCCTGCCCATATCAGATGGCGACGCGGCTTGTCCGCCTGGGTCCGACGGGTATCTGATGGCAGGCGCGGTATCCCTCGATATCTCCACCGACGTGGCTTCCGTCAAGCCGGGGGGCGGCCGTGTTATGGTCGCCATCAACGCCAAAGCGGGAACGGCTAGAACGGCTGATCGAAACGATCTCGCCGGCCGTATCGCAAGGGCTATCGGCGGGCTTGGCGAGGTCAGCGAGATCAAGTTCGTCGAGCCGCGGAAATGGCGCCAGACCTTGCAGGATCTGGCGAGCCGGGACGACGTTGACACGGTGATCGTGGGCGGTGGTGACGGGTCTATTTCTTCGGCCGGCGCGATCTTCATGGGTACCGGCAAGACGATGGGTGTGATCCCGCTGGGAACGTTCAATCTCTTCGCGCGGTCCCTGCGAATCCCGATCGGGATGGACGCGGCGCTGGCCGCCCTGCCGTCTTGCGAGGTCGTGGCGGTCGATGTCGGCGATATGCAGGATGGCCGTGGGCGCGACTTTATCTTCCTCCACCACGTCAGCCTCGGCTTCCATCCTCACTTCATCGAAGTGCGTGATGCGATTCCCTATGCCTCGCGTCTTGGAAAGATGATCGCGTCCGTGCGGGTTTGGCAGCGCACCCTTCGATCGCTGAAGCGATTGTCCTTGGTGGTGCACGGCGACACGGAGCGGCCGCGTACGCGCTATTATCAGGTGGCGGTGACGGTGGGCTCGTTTCGCGAGGGCTTCGCCAACTTTCCCCATGCGGAGGATCTAACCAAGGGCGACCTCGATCTGGTTCTTCTGCCGGCCAGGGGGATGTTGGATTTCCTGATGGCCGTGTTTTCAGCCGCCTTCGGCCGCTGGCGTTCCAATTCCCGGCTGGAGGTGGATGCGGTGCGCCGGTTGGTGCTTGAAAGCACGCGGCCGGATCTGAAGGTTTCGGTGGATGGCGAACTGAAGCACTGCGCGCCGCCCTTCACATTCCATGTGCGGCCGAAAGCCTTGAAAGTGCTGATGCCACCCAAGCAGACGGCGCCTGCAAGTACCGCTCTATCGATTGAAAGCGGAACGGTTCTTCGCTAATCCCCTATCAGGGACGAAGGCGAGGAGCTTCACGCATGCTGATCGGGATCGACTGGGGTGGGACCAAGATGGAGGTCATCGGTCTTGATCATGATGGGACCGAACTTGTCCGCCATCGCATCCCGACGCCGCGGGAGGATTATAAAGGATCGATCCGCGCCGTCCTCGATCTCGTGGCGCATGCGGAGGCCGAGATGGGGCGCGTCGGGCAGGTGGGGCTCGGTATTCCCGGCAGTCCCAACCCCAAGACGGGCATCATCCGCAATGCGAATTCCTGGTGGTTGAACGGCCAGCCGCTCGGCAGGGATCTGGAAGAAGCGCTCGGCCGGCCAGTACGGCTTTCCAACGACGCGAATTGTCTGGCGGTTTCGGAGGCGGTGGACGGGGCTGGCGCGGGCGCGCATGTGGTGCACGGCATCATCATCGGAACCGGGCACGGATCGGGCATCGCCATCGATGGCAAGCCCCACAACGGCTTTCAGGGGCTTGGCGGCGAGATCGGGCATTATTCGCTGCCTTGGCCGAAGGAGGGGGAATATCCCGGCCCCAAATGCTGGTGCGGACGGCACGGCTGCCTGGAGATGTGGTGTTCGGGAACGGGGTTCCAGGACGACTATGAAGCCCATGCCGGCGTGCGCCTGAAGGGCCATGAGATCGTGGCGCTGATGCGGGCGGGTGACCCCGTGGCTAGCGCGAATTACCAGCGTTATCTCGACCGGCTGGCACGATCGCTTGCGGTGATCATCGACATTCTCGACCCCGACGTGTTCGTGCTCGGCGGCGGCATGTCCAACGTGGACGAGCTTTACCGTGATCTGCCGGGCGCGATCTCGCCCTATGTCTTCTCCGACAGCGTGGAAACGCCCATCCGCAAGGCGAAGTTCGGCGATAGCTCGGGCGTGCGCGGTGCCGCTTGGCTTTGGAAGCCGTGACCATGGGGCAACTCGACCGTTATGGTTAACCCGGGGTTAACGACGGGGGTGCACACTTGCGATCTTCTTAGATTGTAGGTGCTGCATGAAGCCGCGGACGATCCTGAGCCTGCTCTCCTGGGACAGCCTAATTTATACGCGCAACCTGCTGCTCAATTTGGATTGGGCGGTTGCCGGCGAAAACACGCATCTGATGATCCTGGATCAGGGTTCGGGCGAGGACACCAAGTCGTTCATTCGGGAGTATGTCGGCAATCGAAAGAACGCGACCGCGTTGATGTCCAGCCGCAATATGGGCTACGGCCCGGGGCATAACTTCACCTATAAGGCGGCGCTCGCGATGGGGCCGTTCGACTATTTCATCACGGTGAACAGCGACGCCCTATTCTGTGAGCCGGGCTGGGCCAACCTTATGGTCAGCGCGATGGAAGCCAACCCCGATGCGGCGATCGGCGGTCCGTTCGCCTACAAATATGCCAACGCGTCGTTCAACCCGGCGACCCAAGCGGAAATGAGGTCCGGAGATTTCATGTTCGTGACAGGGGCCGTTGCGATCATCCGGGCCGCTGCCGCGAAGGCGCACGGCTTGTTCGATGAAATCTATCTACCCGCCTATTGGGAAGATGCCGACATGGTGATGCGATATCGCCACTACGGCTGGCGCCAACTCTTCATCGACGTTCCGGTTCTGCACGGCTATCTCGGCCCCGAAGGCAAGGTCAGCCAAGTCAAGAAGGACGCCTTGAAAGCCGAGTGGGGCGATTTTCAGGGCCGCAACATGCTCGAATTCGTCACGCGCTACATGAGCGATCCGCCGGCCGTCGCGCAGAAGGATCCGGTCACTCAATTAGGGTCGAAGTTGTACATGCCGTGATCAGTGCACCCATCCGCCGTCCACGATGAAGGTTTGCGCGGTGCAGGCGCTGGCTTCGCTGGAGGCGAGGAAAAGGGCAAATTTGGCGATCTCGTTGGGATGAAGTTCTCGCTTCAGACACTGATCCTGCATGAGCTTTACGGCCGCCTCGGGGCTATACCACAGCGCTCTCTGCCGCTCGGTCAGGATCCAGCCTGGGGCGATGCAGTTGACGCGGATGTCGTCCGGGCCAAGGTCGCGGGCAAGGCCGCGCGTCAGACCCTCGATGCCCGCTTTGGCCGTGACGTAGACCGGCATGTTGGCCGACGCAATGCGCCAGGAAATCGAACCGAGATTGATGATCGACCCGCCGCCCGCTGCCTTCATCATCGGTGCGACGGCCTTAGCGGCGAAGAAGTGGTGGCGCAGGTTGACGGCGATCTTCGCGTCGAAGTCATCGGGCGTAACGTCGGCGAAGTCGTGCCGGTCGTCGAGTGCGGCATTGTTGACGAGAACCGTGACGGGCCCGTGCGCCCGTGCGGCCTCTGCGATCGCTGCGTCGAGAGCGGGCGTATCGGTGACGTCGCAGGGCAGGAATCGGACAATGTCGCCTGCTTGGTTGAGTTCGGCCGCGAGCGCTGCCGACGGTCCGGTCGCCAGATCGACGAAGGCCACCTTGCAGCCTTGCCCGGCGAAGGCGCGCACGATGGACGCGCCGATGCCCGAGCCGCCGCCTGAAATCAACACGGAGCGGCCGGAAAGACTGTCGTAGCGAACGGCGGGTGCGAAGTTTCGGCTCACGGCTTGATCACGCCTTTTCTCAAGATGATGTTGCCATAAAGGCGGGATTCGGTGGTTGCGACCACGGCATAGGCGTCGCGCACGCGGTCGTAGAAAGCCTCGCCGTGCAGCGGGTGCACGTCGTGGCCCGGCGCATGGCGCCCCACCACCGCGTCGAAGTCGTCGAAGATCGGCTCGCGGCGGTCGGGTGCGCCGGCGATGCCGGGGCGGAAAGCCGCGGCGGGCACCATCTCGTCCAGCGGCATGACCGAAAGAACGGCGTCCGCGATGGCGACGGCATCCAGGCCGTCGGCCCGGATCAGGCGGCGCGCGTGCGCTTCGGCGGGATAATTGCCGTCCACGATGGCGATTTCGTCCCCGTGGCCCATGGCCCGCAAGGACCGGAGCAGATCCGGGCCAAGACGAGGGTCGACGCCTTTGAGCATTACGCGGTCTCCTTGAACAAAACTTCGCGGTCCATGGCGAAGTTGGCGAAGAGGGGCAGGCTGGCCCCGCCGATCTCGCGCGCGGCGGACCCGATCGAGCCCGGTAGGATGGTCACGGGGGACAGGCCCTGCCGGTCGTGCTGGTTGATGGCAGCGGCAACCGCCGCGACCAATTGTTCGCGTACCGACGCGGGGAAGGATCCGTCGATGACCACGGCGGGAAAATCATAGACGGCGGTCGCGGCGGTCGCGGCATAGGCTATGCCTTCGGCGGCCCCGGCGATCCAGTCGTCAAGTTCGCTGCCGGCAGCGTCCCAAGCGTCCGGATCGTTCCAGAGCCAGCCGGCCTCCTTGCCTGCCGCGATCAGCCGGCTTTCGAGGCGGTAGAGCGAAGCCTGACGAATGAGCTGCTGCACTCCGCCGCCCTCGGCGGGAACCGGCAGCGAGCCGATCGCCCCTGCGTTCCCCCCGCGCCCCGGCACCAGCGCTCCGTTGATCACGATGCCGCCGCCGATGAAGGAGCCCACGAAGAAGTAGAGAAAATCGCGCAAGTCCGCGTTGTGGCTGAAGACAAGTTCCGCCGCGCAGGCGGCAGTCGCGTCGTTGCATAGGTAAACCGGCCAGGGGATCAAGTCCGCCAATTCGGCCCGGATGTCCGTCGTGCGCCAGATGTCGAGTACGCCCGGCGGGCCGCCAACCTCATAGGCCCAGTTCCATAGCTCCGATGGCGACGCGATACCGAGACCGGCGATCCGCGTCTGCTCTTGCGCGGTCAGAGAGGCTATCAAGCGGTGTATGCCGTCCGTCACAAAGGCCTTCAGCGGCGCCGGCTCGGGATAGGGATAGGTGGTGTGCAGCTTCTGGCGGATGTGGCCGAGAAAATCGATCAGGATCAAATCCGCGCTGCGGCGGCCGATCTTGAGGCCGATCGCGTAGGCGCCGTCCGGGTTGAGCGAGAACGGCACCGAGGGTTGCCCGACGCGCCCACGCAGCGGCTTTTCCTTGCGGACCAGACCGTCCGCTTCGAGCTGCTTCACGATCACGGAGATGGTTTGGGCAGACAGACCCGTGAGGCGAGCGATATCCGCCTTCGGTATAGCGTTGCGCCGCACCAAAGACAGCACGAGCCGCTCGTTGTAGAGGCGGACCCTGTTCTGGTTCGTGCCGCGATCGAGATCGACGGCGTGGATACGCCCGTCGCTCGTTGTCATTACCGTCTCTCCCCGACTCCGGATCTTCCGCCTAGCAACCGCGAGAGCTGCTGGCGACCCCATTTTTGAGGGTCCGTTCGTCGATTTAAACGATGAAGGAGCGGTGATGGTCGAGTCAATCCTTAAATCAGTCCGGCTTACTTATTGACAGGGATCAGGACCCGTGCGAGCGATAGAATAGGCATGACCTTCGGAGGAGGGTGGGCCTCAATGGTTACGCTCGGTCGAACCGGGCGAACTTGGAATCATATTCGTGGGAGGACAATAATGAAGATCGTTAGCAACCGTCTCCGGACGGCGCTATTCACATGCGCCGCTTTTGCCGCGCTTGGCGCAGCACCCGCGCTTGCGGCCGATGTGGGCGCCTGCCTCATCACCAAAACCGACACCAACCCCTTCTTCGTGAAGATGAAGGAAGGCGCGACCGCCAAGGCGGCCGAGCTTGGCGTGACGCTCAAGACCTATGCGGGCAAGATCGACGGCGACAGCGAGAGCCAGGTCGCGGCCATCGAAACCTGCATCGCCGACGGCGCCAAGGGCATTCTGATCACCGCTTCGGACACCAAGGGCATCGTCCCGGCTGTGCAGAAGGCGCGTGACGCGGGCATTCTCGTGATCGCTCTCGACACCCCGCTTGAGCCAGCCGACAGCGCCGACGCGACGTTTGCCACCGACAACCTGCTCGCCGGCAAGCTGATCGGTCAGTGGGCCGCCGCTTCCCTCGGCGACGCCGCCAAGGACGCCAAGATCGCCTTCCTGAACCTGACGCCGTCGCAGCCCACCGTGGACGTGCTGCGCAATCAGGGCTTCATGCTGGGCTTTGGCATCGACGTGAAGAACCAGGCCGTGATCGGCGACGAGGACGATGCGCGCATCGTCGGTCACGACGTGACCAACGGCAATGAAGAAGGCGGCCGTAAGGCCATGGAAAACCTTCTCCAGAAGGATCCCGGCATCAACGTCGTTCACACCATCAACGAGCCGGCCGCTGCCGGCGCCTACGAAGCCCTCAAGGCTGTCGGCATGGAAAAGAACGTGCTGATTGTTTCGGTCGACGGTGGTTGCCCGGGCGTGAAGAACGTGCAGGACGGCGTGATCGGTGCCACCTCGCAGCAGTACCCGCTGCTGATGGCCTCGCTCGGCGTCGAAGCGATCAAGAAGTGGGCGGACACGGGCGAAAAGCCGGCTCCGACCGAAGGCAAGGACTTCTTTGACACCGGCGTCGCGCTAGTCACCGACAAGCCGGCTGCCGGCGTCGAGTCGATCGACGTCAAGACCGGCCTTGAGAAGTGCTGGGGCTGATCGCCTCAACCTCTTGAAACTGGAAGACAAGACGAGGGGCAGCCTTTAGGCTGCTCCTCAATAAAACGACATACGGCGTCGGGGGCGTCGAGGGAGGGAAGCCGCCATGAGCAGCGCGCAAGAGTTCGAGAAAGTTCTCGACAAGAGCGACGCGTCGGTCGTCTCATTCGACCATCACGCGCGAACGCCCATCCAAGCGGCGCAGCATTATCTGCACGGAAATCCGGCCGCCGTACCGTTGATCGTGCTCATCCTTTCGCTGATCGGCTTCGGCGTCGTCGTTGGCGACAAGTTCTTCTCGGCTTTTTCCCTCACGCTCATTCTTCAGCAGGTCGCGATCGTCGGCATCATCGGTGCGGCGCAGACCCTGGTGATCCTGACGGCCGGCATCGATCTTTCCGTCGGCGCGATAATGGTGCTGTCATCGGTGGTGATGGGTACGCTGTCCTTCCGCTACGGCTTGCCGCCGCCGGTCGCCATTCTCGGCGGTTTCAGCGTGGGCGCTCTTTGCGGGGCGCTGAACGGCTGGCTGGTGGCTTTCATGAAGCTGCCGCCGTTCATCGTGACGCTGGGCACGTGGCAGATCATTCTTGCGACCAATTTCCTTTATTCGGCCAACGAAACCATTCGCGGCCAGGATATTGAGGCGCAGGCGCCGCTTCTCCAGTTCTTCGGTTCCAGTTTCCGCGTCGGTAGCGCCGTGTTCACCTACGGCGTCATCGCGATGGTGCTACTTGTCGCGCTGCTTTGGTATGTGCTGAACCATACTGCGTGGGGGCGGCATCTCTATGCCATCGGCGACGATCCTGACGCAGCGGAGCTTTCCGGCGTGCGGGTGAACCGCATGCTCGTCAGCGTCTACACGTTGGCGGGTATCATCTGCGCACTCGCGGGCTGGGCGCTGATCGGCCGCATCGGCTCGGTGTCGCCCACAGCGGGGCAATTCGCCAACATCGAATCCATCACCGCGGTGGTGATCGGTGGCATCTCGCTCTTCGGCGGGCGAGGTTCCATCCTCGGTATGATGTTCGGGGCGCTGATCGTCGGCGTGTTCTCGCTCGGCCTTCGGCTGGTCGGTACGGACCCGCAGTGGACCTACCTCCTCATCGGCGTGCTCATCATCGCCGCGGTCGCGATCGACCAGTGGATCAGAAAGGTCAGCGGCTAATGTCCAGCGAACCGCTTCTCACCGCCCGCGGTTTGGTCAAGCGCTATGGCCGCGTGACCGCGCTCGACAATGCCGACTTCGACCTGATGCCGAACGAGATCCTCGCGGTCATCGGCGACAACGGGGCCGGCAAGTCCACGCTCATCAAGGCCATCTCGGGCGCCATCACGCCGGACGAAGGCGTGATCACGCTGAACGGCCAAGACGTGCGCTTCGCCTCGCCGCTGGAGGCGCGCGCCGCCGGTATCGAGACCGTGTACCAGAGCCTCGCGTTGTCGCCGGCGCTCTCGATCGCCGACAACATGTTCCTTGGCCGCGAAATTCGCCGTCCGGGGCCGCTCGGGCAGTGGTTCCGCATGCTCGACCGGTCCGCCATGCGCCGGATCGCGCGCGACAAGCTGTCGGAACTCGGCTTGATGACGATCCAGAATATCGATCAGGCCGTGGAAACGCTGTCCGGCGGTCAGCGCCAGGGCGTCGCGGTCGCACGTGCAGCGGCGTTCGGCTCCCGCGTCGTGATCCTCGACGAACCGACGGCGGCGCTTGGGGTGAAGGAATCGCGCAAGGTTCTGGAATTGATGCTCGACGTGAAGCGCCGCGGCCTTCCGATCGTGCTCATCAGCCACAACATGCCGCATGTCTTCGAGGTGGCGGACCGCATCCACATCCATCGGCTCGGCCGGCGTATCGCCGTGGTCAATCCGAAGGAAATCACCATGTCGGACGCCGTTGCCATCATGACGGGCGCCATGGCTCCGCCGCAGAGCGCGCTTGCGGCCTGATACGGTCTTCATGTGGCGGGCGGTCGAGGCGCGGGTGGATTATCCGCCGGCGCCTTTCGCCTATTGCGGTTTGAGAAGCCCCACACCTTGCACGCCCCATCCCTTTCGTTAGCGAGAGTTTTCGACATGTCCGACATCCGCCCGCTTCGAATCGGCATCATCTCCACAGCTAAGATCGGCCGTGAGAAGGTGATCCCCGGCCTGCAGTCCACACCGCTTGTCGAGGTTGTTGCGATTGCCTCGCGCGACGAAGCCAAGGCCAAGGAAACGGCGGCGAAGCTCGGCATTCCCAAGGCCTACGGCTCCTATGAGGCGCTGCTTGCCGATCCGGAGGTGGAGGCGGTCTATATTCCCACGCCCAACGACAGCCATGTGGATCTTTCGCTGGCGGCGGCGCAAGCGGGCAAGCATGTGCTCTGCGAGAAGCCGTCGGCGATGAACGCGGCGGATGCGGCGCGGCTTGCGGCCATACCGGCCGGCATCGTTTATCTCGAAGCCTTCATGGTGCGGTTTCATCCGCAATGGATCGCAGTGCGCGATATCGTCCGCTCCGGCCGGATCGGCACGCCTGTCGGGGTGCAATGCTGGTTCTCCTACGCGCTGTCGGATCCGACGAACATCCGCAACAAGCCGGAGAACGGCGGGGGCGCTGCTCTCGATATCGGCTGTTATCCCATCGTCGTGTCGCGTTTCGTGCTCGATGCCGACCCGCTTCGCGTGGTGGCGCTGGTCGAGCGCGATCCCGCTTTTGGAACCGACCGGCTGACGAGCGCCCTGATGGACTTCGGCAACGGGCGGCACCTCACATTCACCGTTGGAACGCAGTGCGTGCCGCACCAGCGCGTCATCGTATGCGGCACGCTCGGGCGCGTTGAAGTGATGATCCCGTTCAACCAGCCGCCGTCCGAGGACAGCATCATCCGGGTGGATACGGGCAAGGCGCTCGGCGACGCCGCGATCGAGACGATCCGGATTCCAGCGGCTGATCAGTATGCCAAACAGGGCGAGGCCTTCGCTAAGGCGGTGCGCGGGGTGGAGCCGCTGCCCTATGGAGTGAAGGACGCCGCACTCATGATGCGTGCGCTCGACGCGCTTTTCGCGTCCGCCGAGACCGGAACATGGGTCACGCTGCGGTAACGAGCCGGCGCGATCCCTTTCGATTTCCGTCAGATATCAGCCCGTGTTTTGCCCGTCGGGCAAGCGGAGGCGCGAACAGATGCGTCCATATCCTTCGATTTAAGGAGCTTTCGCGCTTGGTCGCGCACTTCGCGGTTTCGGCAAAAATTGCGATGTAAACAATGGTAAAGAAGTTTGTTTTGCTATAGATGAATTATTTACCATTCGGAACGATTGGTTCGGGTTTAGCGATGGATCCAATAATCGACATTAGCGTTTTTGCGCCCGACCGGCTGGTCTAATGAGATGAAGTTATATGTATATATATAATGACTTGTCCAGCGGCCGCGCGCGTCGCAATCTCCACGAGCGGATCGCCCATGATGTGGGTGCTCAAATCGTTCAAGGCGAGTATAAGGAAGCCGATCTTCTTCCCACTGAGATCGCCTTGGCCGATCGCTATGGAGTGTCCAGAACCGCTGTTCGCGAAGCCTTCCGCATCCTTGCCGCTAAGGGTCTGACCACGTCTCGCCCGAAAATCGGGACCAGGGTGCGTAGCCGTGGCGACTGGAACCTGCTGGACCCGGACGTGCTCTCCTGGCATCTCACGGACCGCGTGGACGCGGCCTTTCTGACCGCTCTGTTCGACGTGCGCGCCATCATAGAACCGCAAGCGGCGGCCGCTGCGGGGCGCAACCGGACGGACCGCCATCTCAGGACGATGTCCGGCGCCCTCCAGACTTTGTCGCGCGGGAATTCGAACAGAGATGTTCTGGTCAACGCCCACATTGGCTTTCATTTCGCGATGTTGGATGCATCGGACAATCCGTTGTTTCGCAGCATCGGAGCGCTCACGGAAGGCTCGCTTCGCTTTTACGGTGAAGCGTTGACATCTTCAGAGCGGGCGAATGCCATGGATGATGCTGCTGGTGGCGGATATGCGACGAGCACCAGTCTCCAGTCCGCCATCTTCGCTGCCATCCAAGCGCAAGACAGTGAGCGGGCGCAGACGGAGGTATCCACGCTTATCGCCGTGACCCGCCAAGAGTGCTTCAATCTCATCGGTGGTCGCAAGGGCGCGGCGGCCTTCGTCGCTGGCTAGTTCCGGCTCTCTCCAAAATGGATGCGCCCTCGTTAACTACACCGGCGCATTTTGTGGAATTGCCGATGCATTGTTAGTCTCACAGTCTCCTTTGCCATTATTGTCGCGTTAATCTATCGTAAACCATCAAGCTGCCGGAGTCGGATGCCTATCCGAAGGCGCCGGCGCTTTATTGGAGTACGAGAACGATGAGCGAGGCGCGCATTGAGCAGGGTGGAGACGGCCCGAAGGTCCGCCGCCTTTCCGACGCCGTCCGCCGGGTGCGGATTTCCGAGGCGGAACGTACGGATGCGTTCGCCGATCTTCACGACGCGGAAAGAGCGCGGCTTGACATGCTTGCGGACGATTTGTCCGGCGTGTTCGGCGAAATTCCCCCGGACGACGATTTCTTCCTCTGTCAGGTGAGCGGCGGCATGCCTCCGCGCCTTTGGATCGACCCGACCACGCATGTGATCATCGGGCGAGACAGGCGGACTTACCGGTTCCTGAAGGATACCCGGCTTGGACGGGTCGTCATCCGCGAAACGGCGGATCTGGCCGCCGTCGCTGATGCCGTGACCGATTACATCGCCGAGCGGATCGTGGAACGCGACCGGGCGCTGGAAACGGACCTGCTGCTGAAGCGGATGCGCGATGCGGTGACGATGCGTCGATCCGAGATCGCGGACCCTGCCGGCGAAGCGCAGATGCCCGAGCCGCAGCCTTCCGAGGCTAACCCGCCGTCAGCAACGGTGGTGCCCACTGAGACGAGAGCAAGAGGTGGTTCGGTTCTCACCGCATTTTTGCTTGGAATCGCGGCTGGGGTGATCGGGCTTGTGGCCTTTGCCTGGTTTCAAGTTCCGCTCGGCTGATCGTAGACTCGCGCAATCACCGCGTGCGGACGGGCGCTTTTACCGTGCGCGTTTGCGAGTCGATCAGTTCGAACGCACCGTTCGGTTTTAGAATGCGGTGCTCGTGATGAGACAGCGACCAGCCTTCGTTGGTGCGATCGATCTCGAACAGGTTGAAGCCCGATCCCGGTTTTGCTCCGCCGGGTTCTTGGCTCGCCGAGGGCACGCCGATAACAGGAACGGGTCCGTTCGGGCCGTCCATTTCCATCCGGGTGGCCAGATGCGTGTGGCCGTGAAGCACAAGTTCAGCGCCAAAGCAGCGAACTGCGTGGCGCACGCGGCTGCCGCCGATCAGGCGTTTGTGCCAGTCGGTTGACCCGCGAAGGGGCGGGTGATGGATCAGAACCACGCGAAACAGTCCCTCGTTGCCGAGCGCCTTCAACCGCTCGCCAAGGAGCCTCACCTGCTGAAGCGAGACATGGCCGGTTGCCATGAAGGGGGCGCTCGCGCGGGCGGTCGATACCCCGACGAGCGCGACGTCGCCCCGCCGACGGACGGTCGGCCAACTCGGTGACCTCTTGTCGCTATCGCCCACGATCCATTGGCACCACGCTTCAGTGGCGCGCACCAACGCGCCGGGCACATAGGCGTCGTGATTGCCGGGAACCACGGTCACATCGGTTCCGGTTCCCAAGGACTGAAGGAAAACCTTGGCCGGCTCAAGCTCGGCTGGAAGCGCGATATTGACGAGGTCGCCGGTCACGGCGATGTGGTCGGGCTCTTCGTCGTGAACGGCTGCGATCAGCCGCGCCAAGAGGTCGCCTTTCATGGCGACGGCGCGGTTGCGGTGCCAATTGATGTATCCGAGCACGCGCTTTGACGCGAGTTCACGAACCGAGGCAGGCGGAAGCGGGCCAAGGTGCGGGTCGGACAGATGGGCCAAGCGAAACATGGGAAAGGGTTAGCCCACGCAACAAGCGGGGTAAACCTGTGTTTCGGACCTTCGTTCCAGTTCCCGGGAGGCGGGTCCTAAGCGGGGCTCATAAGCCCACCGTCATCAGCATTATAGCAATACGGCTCTGCCGCCTTCAGTGCGCGCTGAAAGTCAGGAGCGTTGCAATCACCCGAGCGTCACGGAAATCCACGGCGGGGGTCCAGACATGCTTGGCGGGGCGGGCGGGGCGGCGGCGGAAAAACCAAAACATGATAACCTGCGGTTTGTTTAGAGCCACTCATGACGATTAAGCTCACAACGCGAACCATAGCTTCGCATCATGCACTGCACAATCCGGCGTCAGCGAAGAGCTGGTATGCATAATTGCTATGCGAAAGCATGCCTAAGATTACGGCAAATGCGGAGGATCAGGTCCGTTGGATACCGTCTTGAAGATACTTCGTCCGGCTGTGCAGCACGCCCAATCCTTTGTATTGCGGGTCACGCGCGGCGTGACCTTCGGCGTTCGCGCGCTCGTTTGCGATGGTGAACGGGTGTTGCTGGTCAAGCACTCCTATGTGCCCGGCTGGTATCTACCCGGCGGCGGTGTTGATCCCGGCGAGACGGCGGTGGAGGCGCTTTGGCGCGAACTCGATGAGGAAGCGGGGGTGGCACCGGTCGGCGAGCCGCGACTGCTCGGGCTCTATTTCAACGAGAGCATGGCGCGGCGCGACCATGTGGCGGTCTACCATGTTCCCGCTTGGCGGGAGATCCGGCCCTTCGCAAAAGGGGTGGAGATCCGCGATATGCGGATTTTCCCCGTCGACGATCTTCCGGAAGACGCAACGGATGCGACGCGGCAGCGGGTGGCCGAGGGGCTAGGACGCGTTCCTATTCGCCCGCATTGGTAGGATTTCGGGGCCTCGCTCCTTATGCGCCACGCCCTTGTATCGGTTCGGCGCTTTGTGCTATCCGCAGTTCATTCTAGACGGGACCAAGCCATGACGGCTCCGAAGGCCATGCGACGACGAACCGACACGCGCGATTGCTCGCGCCGTGCTCGCCCGTTCGCGTGCTGTGTTCGCCGCTTTTAACCGCGCCGGACGCACTTCAGGCGAACGGATTGCCTTCTCGTTTCGCCGGTCCCGTGCTCCATGTCAGCCACTCTTCTCGATCTGCCTGTTTCTACAGCCGGCTTTGCTCTCTCCACATCTGAACTCGTTCTCGGCGACGTGCTGCTGAGGCCCGAAACGCGCGGCGACGAGGTGGCCATCGAGGCTATCCACGAGGTCACCTTCGGCCCCGGACGCTTTGCCCGCACGGCCTTCCGGCTGCGCGAGGGCGCGTTGCCTGATCCTGACCTCAGCCTTGTTGCGGTGCATGGGGAGTTGGTCGTTGGATCCGTCAGGCTCACGCGCATCCGCATCGGCGACCAACCGGCTTTGCTGCTGGGGCCGCTGGCGGTTCGGCCGGACCTGAAGAACCGGGGCGTCGGCAAGGCGCTGATGCGCAAATCCATGGAAGCGGCGCGGCTGGCGGGGCACCAGCTTGTACTTCTGGTGGGTGATTTGCCCTATTACTGGCCGTTCGGTTTTCGGGTGGTGCGGCCGGGTACGGTCGAAATGCCGGGGCCGGTCGATCCGGCGCGCTTGCTCATCGCGGAACTCAAGCCCGGCGCGTCTGCGGGCGCGACCGGCATGGCGCGGATCTAGGCTGGCACCTCATCGCTGACCGGATCAGCGCCCCTCCCGCCACCACGTCCCGCCCAGCGCCGCCAGCATGAGGGCCAGCCCGAGGAACCCGGCCATCAGCCGGGTGCGCTCGACACCGGTCACTTCGTAAGCCTCCGACACATCGAGACCGATCCAGCCGGGGCCGCCGAATGTGGTGCCTCCGCGCTGGGGCACGATGCGAGGCAGGGCCAATTCCCCGTCCGCCGTTTCGCGAAGGCGCTGCACCGATCCTCCGGTAGCACCCGCGATCGGCTGGATGACGTCTGTTGTGGAGATAAGTGAGCGGTATTCCTTCGGGTCGGTCGGGCCGATGTGGGCAAGCGCCCGGAGCGTTCCGTCAGTCGCCTGATAAAGCCCGATCGGGGCTTCCGGAATAGCGCCGGTGAAAAGGCCGGGCTCGCTCTGCTCAAGTGTGATCGGCCGGGTCTGGCCGTCAGGCAGAGTGACCGTGACAGGTGCCACGGTGTCTTCAAGCGTTTGCCGTTCCACGATCAGGTCGCCGTTGTCGGCGCGCATGCGCAGCGATTCTTCTTCCAGATCAGGCTCTTGCATCAGCCAATGCGCCAGTCGCCGCAAGAGCGGCACATGCGGCCCCCCGCCTTCAAAGCCACGCGCCCATAGCCAGACCTGATCGGAGAGGAGCATGGCCACACGCCCTTCGCCTTCGTGGCTGAGCACCAGGAGGGGCTTTCCTTCAGGGCCCGTCATCACCGTATCGCCGCGCTCGGGCGTGGCGTCGATCAGGCGGAACCAGCGCGACCATGCAGGCGGGTTCGAGGCCGAACCCGGCAGGTCTCGCGTGACGGGGTGGCGCTTGCCGACATCGCTGATCGCGGCCGTGAAGGGCTGTTCCAACACCTCCCCGGTCGGTATGGCGGGCAGCGTGGGGGCGAGCGGGGTGTCGTAGACGCTCTCGTCGTTGTTCGGATCAGGGCCTGCCGCGATCAGAACCGCTCCGCCATCCGCGACATAGCGGGCGATGTTGTCAAAGTAGATCAGCGGCAGCACGCCACGCCGCTGATAGCGGTCGAAGATGATGAGGTCGAACTCGTCGATCTTGGTGGCGAAAAGTTCGCGGGTGGGAAAGGCGATCAGCGACAACTCGTTGATCGGCGTTCCGTCCTGCTTCTCCGGCGGCCGCAGGATGGTGAAGTGCACGAGATCGACCGAGGCGTCGGACTTCAAGAGGTTGCGCCACGTGCGCTCGCCCGCATGCGGCTCGCCGGAGACGAGCAGAACCCGCAGGTTTTCGCGGATACCCTCAACGATGGCGACAGCCTTGTTGTTGATAGGCGAAAGCTCGGAGGGGATGACCGGCGTTTCAATCTCGAAGATATTCTGCCCGCCGTGCGCGATTTCGACATCCACGCCGGTTTCCTCACCGGGGATCACGGTTTCGCGCGCGATCTCCTCACCGTCCCGCCGGATCACCACCTCGGCCGGTTCGCCCGAACCGCTCGCGCCCTGGTCGTCAACCTTGAAGCGCAGGGTCTGGGTGGACTGGACGAGGCCGAATTTCGGGGCGGACACGACGGCGACGCGGCGGTCTATCTCGCTGGGAACGCCGGTGATCAGGGCGTGAACGGGGGCGGAAAGTCCGAGCGCCGCCCGGTCTTTCGGCACGTCGTGCACTTCGCCGTCGGTGACGGTGACGAGGCCGGCGATCCGGTCGGGCGGAACGTCGGCGAGCGCGCGGGCGGCGTCGGTGAAAAGATGGGTGCCGTCGCCGGTTCCTTCGCGCGAGCTTTCGATAACGCGGACGTCTATGCCGGGCAGGCGCTTCAACCGGTCCACGAGACCGTTCACCGCTGCGGTCGTGTCGTCGGTGCGGGTGCCGACGGACTGCGACGCGCTGCGGTCGGCGACCACGGCGACGACGCTTTGCAAGGGCTCGCGCTGTTCCTGGACGAGCGAGGGGTCGGCCAGCGCCGCCAAGATCGCCAGCAGCGCGAGGCCGCGCACCAAGGTTCCCCGGATACGCTGGCGCAGGCCAAGCAACACCAGCGCAAGCACCAGAAGGCCTGCCGCCGCAAGCGCCCAGATCGGCAGGAAAGGATCGAGGGTGAAGGACCAGCTCAAATCATCAAATCCTATTGTCCCAGCCGCTCAAGCAGTGCTGGAACGTGAACCTGATCGGCTTTGTAATTGCCGGTCAGGGTATACATCACGATGTTGACGCCGGCCCGAAGCGCGAACTCGCGCTGGCGCGGCTCGCCCGGAATGACGGGATAGAGGAAGCTGCCGCTTTCATCTGCCGCCCAGGCGCCGGCAAAATCATTGCCCGTGATAAGGATGGGCGACACGCCGTCACCGGTGCGGACGGGCCTGACGTCGCCGCCTTCCGCCGCCGCTTCGTCCTCGGCCGAGCGGCTGGCCTCGACCCAGAGCGGCGACCCTGTATAGCGGCCGGGGAAGTCCGTCAGTAGATAGAAAGACTTCGTTAGAACATGGTCGGTCGGAACAGGCTCCAAGGGTGGTACGTCGAGGTTCGTCAGCATGGACCGCAGGCGTTCTTGCTCAGGCGTTGCGTTGCCGCTGCCGGGGAGCATGGAGAGCTGATCGCGGGTGTCGAACAGCACGGTGCCACCCGATTTCATGAAGGCATCGATCCGCTGAATCGCTGCTGCGCTCGGGGCAGCGGTTGACGGATCGACCGGCCAGTAGATCAGCGGATAAACCGACAGTTCGTCCTGTTCGGGATCGAGCGCCACGGGGCGGCCGGCTTCCAGCGATGTTCGAGAGCCGAGAAAACGCGTCAGCGCCCACAAACCGGCTTCGCTGGTTTCGTCCACCACCGCGTCGCCGGTGACGATATAGGCAAGGCGGGTGTTTGAAACCGCCTCCATCAACCTTTGATCGGCCTCGGAAAGCTGTTCGTCCGCGCGTGCCGTGCCGCCCGGCTGGACGACCGCGAGCACGGCGAGCAGGAAAGCCGCCGCGCCGGTTGCCCGCCTGCCGGGGATCAGAGCTTTGAGGCCGCCGACGAGGATCATCACCGCGATCGCGTCCACGACGAGCAGGATGAAGGCGAGACCGAAGAGCCAAGGCTCCAGCCGCACACCGGCCGATTTTGCGAGCGGCACCCGCGTCGCCTTGGCCGAGAGTGCCGACGTATCGAGCCGCGCGAAGGCCGTGTCCGGCCGCATCAAGTTCACGGCGCGGAAAGCTTCGTCCGATCCATAGAGGCCGGGCGGGGTTGCTTGCGACGCGGTCACCGTGGCGGCCGCTGCAGCCGGAATGCCGCGAACGTCGGACGGGGGAGCGATGAACCGGCCGTGGCCGTCGAGGATGGACATGGGCGCAAGCAGCGTTTCGGTTGTTATGGCGGCCGACTGGGTCGCCGGACCCGTCGCTTGCCCCAGCGCGACCGTGCGCCGGAGCATCTCAACGAACGCGCCGGAAATCGGCAGGTTCGACCAGGTGGTATCGGCCGTCACATGGAACAGCACGAGCCAGCCCGCGCCAAGCTTGGTGGCGGTGACGAGGGGGGTGCCGTCGGCAAGGTTCGCCCAGCTATGGCCGTCGAGTTCGGGGGAGGGTTCTGCGAGCACCTGGCGTTCCACGGTGACATCGCCCGGTATGGCAATATCGGCGAAGGGGCCGCTTTCGGCGAAAGCGGCAAGCTTTTGCTGCTCCTCCCAGGAAAGGCTGCCGCCGAGCGTGCGACCGCCCCGGCGCAGCGGCACCGGCACGAAGGGATCGTCGCCGCCCGCCAGCCGTGGCCCGGCGAAGCGGATCAGCACGCCGCCGCGCTTCACGAAATCCTCCATGGCGGCGCGGGTCGGTTCTGTGAGCGTGCCGACGTCGGCCATCACGATGGCGGCGATGCCGTCTTCTACATAGCCTTTCACCGCCGCGTCCACGGCGGCCGAGCGGGGTGCGCGAATGTCGGCGAAGGGGCTGAGGGCCTTGGTCAGATAATAGGTCGGGGAAAGAAGCGGCTGCGCCCGGTCGGAGGTCACGCCGGAAATAAGGCCCACGGTCCTCCGCCGCCAGCGGTCGTCGAGAAGCTGAACGGCGGAGGCCGAGCCTGCACCGATGGCCTCGACGCGGGCGATTTCGTTGCGCAGCTCCAGGGGAAGCTGAAACGCCGCGGTTGTTTCCGTGGCCTCGCCATCGAAGGCGTAGGGGCGTTCATCCAGCAGCCGGCCGCGCCGGTCCACCGCGCGGATAGTGCCGGCGCCCGGCGTCGTCCCGTCGATGCGGCGCAGGGTGGCGGCGATGCCCTCGCCGTCATGGGCGACCGATACGACGGCGAGAGGCGGCACAGCGTCACTGCCGGCAAGCTCGATCGGCGCGGTGCCGGCGAGATCGCCGAGGGTGGACGCGAAAGTCGCGCCGGAGCTGTCGTCGACCGGTTCGGCGATCCAGACCACATCCCCCGGCGCGGCATCCTCGGCCGCACGGGTGAGGGCCGCGACGATCCCGCCATGGTCGGGCGACCATGACCGGGGCGCCATGGCGCCGAGCCGGTGGGCGGCGGCGTCCGGGGCTTCCGTACCGATCTCGCGAGAGACCCCGTCGGCGGTGCCGACGACGAGCACGGGCCGATTGGCGGCGCGGGCGTTGTCGATCACGGCTGTCGCGGTCAGAACGCGGGCGTCCCAGTCCGGCGCGGCGGAATAGCCGTTGTCGATGATCAGCCAGACCGGACCGGTGCCCGTCAGCCGGTCGGCAGCGGGGCGGAAGGTGGGGCCGGCGAGCGCAATGATCACGAAGGCGGCCAGCAGCAGCCGGATCAGGGTTAGCCACCAGGGTGTGCGCGCGGGCGTTTCCTCATCCGCCCGAACTTCGCGCAGCAAGCGCAGCGGCGGGAAGGTCACCGCGCGGGGGCGGGGCGGGGTGACGCGCAGCAGCCACCACAGCGCCGGCAGCGCGGCAAGGCCGATCAGCGCCCACGGGGCGGCGAAGGCGAAGGGGAGGGCGCCCATCATGCGCCTCCTTCCATCACGGTTTGAACGCCGGTGAAGGCGGCTCCAGCCGAGAGGCGGGTGTGCAGCGCGAGCAGCACTTCGGCGGGCGGCCGGTCTGTATGATGGATGAGGAAGCTCCAGCCGGGCAGCCGGGTGGCGGCTTTAAGCCGGTCGCGGTGGCGGGCGAGCGCGGCGAGGTAGCCCGCGCGCCATGCTTCCGCCCGGCCGGCGGTGATGCGTCCGCCGGTTTCCGGATCAAGGAACTCGGTGCGGCCGAGATAGGGGAAGGTTTCCTCGATCGGGTCCATCACCTGGACAAGGTGAACGCGGGCGCCGGCGGCTGCAATATGCGCGAGGTCGGCGTCGAGTTGGTCGGCGGGGTCGAGGAAATCGCCGAACAGCACCACCTCGTGGAAGCGGCGCACGGCGGACGGGTTCGGCCGGGCGGAGCCCTCTTCGACATGGGCGAGAACGACGGCAAGCTGTTCGGCGGCGGTGCGGCTGGCGGTGGGCCGGCCGTGGCCGAGCAGGCCGATACGTTCGCCGGAGCGCGCAAGAAGTTCGGCCAGCGCGATCATTATCACCAGCGCGCGGTCGCGTTTGGTGACGCTCGCAAGGTTCGAGCCGAAGCGCATGGAAGGCGAAAGATCCAGCCACAGCCACACGGTATGGGCGTTCTCCATCTCCTGCTCGCGCACGAAAAGGTGGCCATCTTCCCGGGCCGAGCGGCGCCAGTCGATCCGGCGGGCCGGTTCACCGAAGGCGAAGGGGCGGAATTGCCAGAAGTCCTCGCCCGTGCCGGCCCTACGCCGTCCATGCCACCCGGCGGCAACCGTGCTCGCGACCTGACGCGCTTCCACGAGAAGATCGGGCAGCGACGCGGCAAGCGTGCGGGCGGATGCCGTGAGCGCCGGTCCGATGGTTGTGGCCGTATCGTTCCCGCCTGCCGCCATCCGCGTCATCCGACCCGGGTGTTGAGGTCGGCGATCACGTCGCGAACCCCGATGCCGTCGGCGCGGGCGCCGAAGGTCATGGCCATGCGGTGTTGCAGCACCGGTTCGGCAAGGGCCCTCACGTCGTCGATGGAGGGCGCGAGGCGGCCTTGCATGAGGGCGCGGGCGCGAACCGTCAGCATCAGCGCTTGGCTGGCGCGGGGGCCGGGGCCCCAGGCGATCAGGCTTGAAAACTTGCCGATGCCCGAATCCGGGCGGGCGGAGCGCACGAGATCGAGGATTGCCTCGACGACGCTTTCGCCGACGGGAACCCGGCGGACGAGCCGTTGAAGCGCCAGCAATTCCGCTCCGTTCAGCACCGGCACGGCAGCGGCTTCATCGATGCCGGTGGTTTCCAGGAGGATCCGGCGTTCCGACACGCGGTCCGGATAATGCACGTCGATCTGAAGCAGGAACCGGTCGAGCTGGGCTTCGGGCAGCGGATAAGTGCCTTCCTGCTCCAGCGGGTTCTGGGTTGCGAGCACATGGAAGGGCTCCGGCAAGTCGTGCCGCTGGCCCGCGACGGTGACGTGCCGCTCCTGCATCGCTTGCAAAAGGGCGGATTGGGTGCGGGGCGATGCGCGGTTGATCTCGTCCGCCATCAAGAGCTGCGCGAACACCGGACCTTTGAGGAAGCGGAAGGCGCGCGAACCGTCTGCGGCTTGTTCGAGCACTTCGGAGCCGAGAATATCGGACGGCATCAGGTCTGGCGTGAACTGGATGCGGCGTTCGGAGAGGCCGAGCACCGTGCCCATGGTTTCCACGAGTTTGGTTTTAGCAAGGCCCGGCACGCCGACGAGCAGGCCGTGGCCGCCGGCCAGCACTGTGATCAGCGCCCGCTCGACCACGATCTCCTGCCCGAAGATCACCCTGGCGATCGCGTCACGCGCGGCCTTGATGCGGCCCACGGCGGCTTCCGCCTCGGCGACGATGGCATCGATATCCCCGGACTGCCCGAACTTAACTGCACTCATCGTCCGCCGGTCCTCTTCCCATTTCGTCCAAACGCGCGAAGTTTGACATCGATCGACGTCCGGCGCATCCCACTCTCCCAATGAACATGGTCGATGCGCCAGTTTCGTCCATGGGCAACCGCTGTCGCGGCGAAAATAGGATGAGCCGGTTCACGAGGTCGTGATCGTGCGAGCGCAGGGACCGTGACGCATGAGCAACGCAGATACAAGCGGATACGGTGACGTAGCGGGGCTGGCGGCGCTGATCGGCCGGTCCGCCAGCGACGCCAAGCGTCCGCCGGTGGAGCGCTGGAATCCGCCGTTCTGCGGCGATATCGACATGGCGATCGACCGTGACGGGCGCTGGCATTATCTGGGGTCGCCGATCGGGCGGGAGCCGCTGGTGCGCCTTTTCGCCTCGGTCTTAAAGCGCGAAGGGGAGGGGTATTTCCTCGTCACGCCGGTGGAGAAGGTGGGCATCCGTGTCGCCGACGTGCCGTTTCTTGCCGTGGAAATGCATGTGACGGGTGAGGGCGCCCATCGGCGCATGACATTTCGCACCAATGTGGGCGACGTGGTGGAGGCGGGGCCGGACCACCGGCTTCGCTTTGAACTGACGCCGGACGGTGGTTTGGTTCCCTATGTGCATGTGCGCGCTGGGTTGGATGCCCGGCTGACGCGGGCGCTGCTTCACGAAATCGCGGAGTTCGTGGAAACTGGCGCGGACGGTCCCGGCATTCAGGCCGGAGGGGTGTTCCACGCCTTACCGGGGGGCGCGCTGGGGGGAGAGGCATCGTGACGGCAATGGGGGCGGCGCTGTTCACGCCGGAGGATCTAAGGGCGCGCGCGAACCGGCTGCATCCATTGGGGACCGTCACGCTGGTGCCCCGGCTCCATGCCGGCGACCATGTGACCGATCCGACGCTGGCCGGATTTCTCGAAGGCGTCATGCTCAGGGATGCGGCCGTGCTGATCGGCATTGTCGCGCGCCAGCCGGAAGCCTCGCTGCTGTTGACGCGGCGCACCGACCACCTGAAATCCCACGCCGGTCAGATCGCGCTGCCGGGCGGCAAGATCGATGCGGGCGACGCCGGCCCCGTGGCTGCCGCCCTGCGCGAGGCTGAGGAGGAAGTCGGCCTCGATCCCCGGCTGGTGGAACCGATCGGCCTCCTCGATCCCTATATCTCCAACACCGGGTTCCGCATTTTTCCCGTTGTCGCGCTGGTGGACGCAGCGGCGTCGCTGACGCCGAACCCGGACGAAGTGGCCGACGTTTTCGAGGTGCCGCTGCATTTTTTGATGACGCCGGACAACCATCTCTTGGAAAGCCGTATGTTTCGCGGCATGGAGCGCCGATACTACGCAATGCCCTATCAGGACCGCCGGATTTGGGGCGTGACGGCCGGCATTCTCCGGCTCTTCTATGAACAGGTGTTCGCGTGAGCGTGCTGCCCACCCGCATCGACGCCCCGTTTTTGGCGGACCCGCGCTTTCGCTCTGTCATGGCTGCGATAGAGGTGGCGGGCGACCGGGCGCGCGTTGTGGGCGGCGCAGTGCGGAACACGCTGATCGGGCGCGAGGTGTCCGACGTCGATATCGCCACGACGGCGCGGCCGGACGCGGTAATCGCGCGGGCTGAGGCGGCGGGGCTCAAGGCGATCCCGACCGGGATCGAGCACGGCACCGTCACCGTCATCGCGGACGGCCATCCCTTCGAGGTCACCACGCTGCGCGCCGATGTGGAGACCGACGGGCGGCGGGCGGTGGTTGCGTTCACCGACAACTGGGCGGCGGATGCCGCGCGGCGCGATTTCACGATGAACGCGATCTACGCCGACGCCGACGGCACGCTTTTCGACCCTGCCGGCGGCATCGCCGACGCGCTGGCGGGGCGGGTGCGCTTCGTGGGCTCGCCGGAGGCGCGGATCGGTGAGGATTATCTCCGCGTGCTCCGCTTTTTCCGGTTCCACGCGCAATATGGCACCGGCGATCCGGACGCTGAGGCGATCGAGGCCTGCGATCGGTTGCAGGCGGGCCTCGACATACTCTCGCGCGAGCGGATCGGGCAGGAGATCCGCAAGCTCGTCATCGCCCCGCGCGCGGCGGAAACGGTGATGGTGATGGCGGAAATGGGCATCCTGGCGCATGCGCTGGGAGCGGATGGATATCCCGATCGCTTCGTTCGCCTTGCCGGTTTCGGGCGGATCGTAGCGGTTCCGCTTGCGTTGGCGGTGCTTGGTGCGGATGCAGCCGAGGATGCCGATCGCTTGCAAGAGCGGCTTCGGCTCGCCAACACCGAGCGCGATGCCGTTGCGGATATGGTGACGTGGGCGGGCCGCTTGGGGCCATCGCCCGCCGAGGTTGAGGTCAAGCGCGCTGTCTATCGCGCCGGCAACGAAACGGTTTCAGCCGCGCTCATCTTCGCCGCCGCGCGGTCAGGTGCTCCGTTGTCCCCACTCGTTGAGCTTGCGGATACGTGGCAAGCCCCCCGCTTCCCAATATCCGGCCGCGACCTCCTCGCCGCAGGAATGCAGCCTGGCCCGGAGGTCGGCCGCCGGCTTGCGGCGTTGGAGGAGGCGTGGATCGCCGGTGGATTTGGGCCGGTGGATGGGCTGCGGTGAGTGACCACGGCAGCGCGTTTTCCTACTTCGCTGGGGGAGACAGCTCAACGTTTAGTGTGTAAGTAGATGTTATGACGGGGGAAACAGAAACGACAGACGGACGTGCGATCGAGACGATCTCGATACACTTCGATTTGCCTGGACATCGAATTCCTCTCTCGACATTTGTTCGCACCGCCGAACAGACCGAAGCGGTCATACAATCACTGAACCGCGAACTGTTCGAAGGAAAGCTGAAGTTTGAACTCTTCATCCTCCCGCCGGAGGATGGCTCATTCATAAGCAAGTTGGGGATCGTAATCTTTGGTGGGTTGACGATCCTGTGGGGTTTCACGGAAAGCGATATTGGGAAGGCCTTCATCAAGGGGCTCACTCTTCACGAGCCGGCACATTGGGCCGAACTGGTAGGCGAAGAATTGCGTGAGACGTTGATTGACGGGACCGAAGCGTCGCCGCTGGAAACTGATGAGCCCGACGAGGACGCAAAGTATCAAATTAGCGCACGAATCGTTGCAGAGGCAGCAAAATCATTTCTTCAAACCGATTTGTCTGAGTTGGAGCAGGTCGGAATTACAAGAACGCGTTTTCGAGACGCCTTCGATGCGCGGAATAAATTTTATGAAGCTTGTATGCAGACACCAGACTTGAGCGCTATCGGTTTCGAAGATACGCCAAGGTTTCCAATTGACCGCAGTAATTTCTCGCGGCTTCAAGTATTCTTGCCGCCGAAAGAAGAGTACGAAGACGATTTTTGGCTAACAGGCATCGCAATTCTGAAAGTGACATCTCCAAATTGGGACAGAGAAGATCGTCAACGTCAATGGAAAGGCAAAGATTTAAAAGGGCGCGAGCGGTTTTTCAGAATTGACGATGAGCATTTTTGGACTCTTGTGCATGCAGAACAATTGAGCATCCACATTATTGATACGATCCAGGTCCAATGGGCATTTCGCGGCATTGCAGACAATCCCAAGGCCATTCGAGTCCTCAGGGTTCTAAAATTCAACGATAAGGCGCTCGCAGAGCCACTCGACGACAATGCCCTCAGAGCGATACTTGGTCGATATGCACCGTCCTCAGATGCTCAGGGAGACCTATTCAAAAGATGATAAGATCTCTGTCACGGCCACTTCACCACTGGCGGCATTGACGACAGGATGCTGTCGATGTTTCCGCCGGTCTTCAGCCCGAAGATCGTGCCGCGATCATAGAGCAGGTTGAACTCCACATAGCGGCCGCGCCGGATGAGTTGTTCTTCGCGGTCGGCTTCGGTCCACGGTGTTTCCATGTTGGCGCGGACGAGGCGGGGGTAGATGTCGAGGAAGGCGAGGCCGACGTCGCGGGTGAGGGCGAAGTCGTTGTCCCAGCTATCGGAGTGCAGGTAGTCGTAGAAGATGCCGCCGATGCCGCGCATCTCGTTGCGGTGCTTAAGGTAGAAATACTCGTCGCACCACGCTTTCAGCTTTTCATACTCAACTTGGCTGTGCCCCTCGCAAGCCGTTTTCATGGCGGCGTGGAAGGCAATTGTGTCGGGGTCTTCCTGGGTGCGGCGGCGGTCCAGAACAGGTGTCAGGTCGGCGCCACCGCCGAACCATTGCCGGGTCGTCACCACCATGCGCGTGTTCATGTGCACGGCCGGAACGTTGGGGTTCTGGAGATGTGCGATCAGCGATATGCCCGCCGCCCAAAAGCGCGGATCCTGGTCGGCGCCGGGGATCTGCGCGCGGAACTCCGGGGCGAACTCGCCGTGGACGGTTGAGACGTGGACGCCGACCTTCTCGAACACCCGGCCGTTCATCAACGACATCTCGCCGCCGCCGCCATATGCGCCGGACGCGTCCGTGCGCGTCCAAGCTTTACGCACGAAGCGGCCGGCGGGCTGATCGGCGAGCGGGCCTTTCACATCGTCCTCGATCGCTTCGAAGGCGGCGCAGATCCGATTGCGCAGATCCGTGAACCAAGCGGCGGCAAGCGCCTTCTTTTCCTCCAGACCATCGGGAAGCGTGGTGGCGGCAAGAGCGGCGTGGGGCGACATGGTGACAGGCCTCGTTGACGGGTCCCCACCCGTTTACGCCGGATCGGGACCGCTTGTCACGGGCGGGAAACTCCGTGTCTGACGAAGTGCTTCGCCGAGGATCATCGAACCGGCGAGCGCCACGTTGACGGACCGCATGCCCGGCCGCATCGGGATGAGGATGCGGGCATCGGCGCGGTCGTGAACGCTGTCCGGCACGCCGGCCGACTCGCGGCCGAGGAGGATGATGTCATCGGCCCGGAAGGCGTGGCTCGTATAGGGCTCACCGGCGCGGGTGGTGGCAAGCACGATGCGGCGGCCGGCATTTTCCGCCCACGCCAGAAAATCGCTCCAGCCGACATGCTTCACGAGGGCGGCGTGGTCGAGATAGTCCATGCCGGCGCGCCTCAGCGCCTTGTCGGAGAGGTCGAAACCGGCCGGTCCGATTACATGCACCGTCACGCCGAGGCAGGCGCCGAGGCGCAGCAGGGTGCCGGTGTTCTGGGCGATGTCGGGCTGATAGAGGGCAAGATCGGGCATTGGATGGTCCGTCGTGATAGGCGCTGATATCCTGAAGCAGCCTAATGAGCGAGGGTTGTAACATCGCGGCCACGGGGTTATCCGATCACGGCGTCGTGCTTGCTCGACTGTTGCGATCCTGGTTTGCCGTGCTAACTTCATGGCGCTCCAGGCTGCCGCGGGTGGCCGTGCTCCGAAGGGGAGCTGGCGATGGTTGGATTGTTCACCCTCATCGGCTGACCGGCTTTTCAAAGTCAGGTCGCATCGCTCTGCGCTGGCTCACGCGGCGCAGGCCCTTCGCAAACCGTTGATATTCCGTCACACCCCTTGAACCCGCGCTTCGCCCAGCGGGCCGTCGGTGCTGGCATCCCTGGATCACGTTGTATGTTCAGCTTTTTCGAAAAACTCATCGATCCCTTCAGGTCGGCTGCGGATGTTCAACCGCCCGATCATCTCGGCCGATTCTACTGGCATTATCTCGCGCAGGTTTGGCCGTTGTTCGTGGGCCTGCTCGCGGTCGGCTTCGTGGTTGCGCTTATCGAAGTTTCGATCTTTCGCTACATCGGTGCGATCGTCGATATTTTGGGCGCCACCACGCCGGACCGGCTATGGACCGACCATGGCGGCGATTTCCTCTGGATGGCCTTCGTCGTCGTGGTCGCCCGGCCGGTGTTCACGGCGCTGCATGATCTGATGGTGCATCAGGCGATCACGCCGGGTTTCACCAATCTCATCCGTTGGCAGAACCACCGGCACGTGCTGCGGCATTCGATCGGCTTCTTCAACAATGATTTTGCCGGGCGGGTGGCGAACAAGGTCGTGCAGACCGGCCCGGCGCTGCGCGAATCGGTGGTGCAGGCAGCCGATGCGCTTTGGTTCGTGGCGCTCTACACCGCCTCGGCGCTGTTTTTGTTCGCGGAAGCCGATTGGCGGTTGGCGGCACCTTTGGTCGTGTGGATCGTGATCTATCTCATGATCCTGCGCTGGTTCATTCCAAGGGTGAAGCAGAAATCCGAGGCGATTTCGGAAGCGCGCTCGCTGCTGACCGGCCGCATCGTGGACAGCTACACCAACATCCACACTGTGAAGCTGTTCGCCCATGCCGAGCGGGAGGATCAGTTCGCGCGCGACGCGCTGTCCGATCACCTCCGTGAGTTCTTCGGCCAGGAACGGCTGATCACGGGCATGGCGACCACCATCTCCGCGCTCAACGGCATCCTTGTCGCGCTGACCGGGTTTATCGCCATTTGGCTGTGGTCGCATGGTGCGATCACCACAGGTGCGATCGCGCTGGTCGGCGGGCTTGTGGTGCGCATCATCAGCATGTCCGGCTGGATCATGTGGGAGGTGACGGGCATCTTCGAGAACATCGGCACCGTGCAGGACGGCATCACCACCATCGCGCAGCCGCACACGGTGCTGGATGCGCCGCAGGCCAAGCCGCTTGCGGTGACCGGCGGCGAGATTCGCTTCGAGGACGTACATTTTCATTACGGCAAGAAAATCGGCGCGCTCGACGGGGTGTCGCTCACCATCAAGCCGGGCGAGAAGATCGGCGTCGTCGGGCCGTCCGGCGCGGGGAAGTCCACGCTCGTCAACGTGTTCTTGCGGCTCTACGACCTCGAACGCGGGCGGATCCTCATCGACGGTCAGGATATCGCGGACGTGCATCAGGATAGTTTACGCGCGGCGATCGGCGTCGTCACGCAGGATACCTCGCTGCTGCATCGCTCCATACGCGAGAACATCAAATACGGCCTGCCGGACGCGACGGACGAGGCGATGATGGAAGCGGCGCGGCTGGCCCGTGCGGCTGATTTCATTCCGGAGCTTGAGGACAACAACCACCGAAGCGGCTACGACGCGCACGTCGGCGAGCGGGGCGTCAAGCTTTCCGGCGGGCAGCGCCAGCGCGTCGCGATCGCGCGGGTGCTCTTGAAGGACGCCCCCATCCTCGTTCTCGACGAAGCGACGTCCGCGCTCGACAGCGACGTGGAAGCCGCGATTCAGGACAGCCTTGCCACCTTGATGAAGGGCAAAACCGTCATCGCCATTGCGCACCGGCTCTCCACCATCGCTCAGATGGACCGGCTTGTGATCATGGATCGCGGACGGATCGTGGAGATGGGCACGCACGCCGAATTGGTGGCGAGGGGCGGGCTTTATGCCGGGCTCTGGGCGCGCCAGACCGGCGGATTCCTGGACCTTGGCGACGACGAGGACCAAGAAGCGGCGGCGGAGTAACGAGAACGGCCGCCCCTGTTCTCCAAGGGGCGGCCGCTTATGCCTTTGCGACCTTACAGGTCCAACTGGAAGCTTGCCGGCACGAAGCGGAAGCCGTCATCCTTGGGCTCGACGAAGCCGACGGCGGGGAAGGGCATGTGGTAGCCGAGGAAGGGAACCTTGTCGGCCGCCAACATGCCGAACACGCTGCGGCGCGTCTTGGCGGCTGCGGCCTTATCGGCGTCGAAGCGCACTTCCCAGTCTGGCCGTTGCAGCGAAAGCACATAATGGTTGGCGGTATCGGCGGTGAGAACCAACCGCTTTCCGCTGCTTTCGAGATTGTAGATCATGTGGCCGGGCGTGTGCCCGAAGGCGGCCATTGCCGTGATCCCCGAGGCGATGGCCGCGCCGTCGTGGACGAAGGTCATCTTCTCCGCCAGCGGCACCACGGTCGCGGCCACGCTCTTGGCCTGTTCCGCAGCGGGGCCGTTCCGGGCTTCCTTGGTCCAGAAATCATATTCGCGCGCACCGGTCACATAGCGGGCGTTGGCGAAGACCGGCTTGCCGTCCTCCGTCAGGCCGCCGATGTGGTCGCCGTGCATGTGGGTGATGACGACGATGTCCACCTGGTCCGGCGCGTAGCCGGCGGCCGTGATCAGGGCGGCGAGATTGCCCATGGCAGGGCGGGCGCGGCCACCAAGGCCGGTGTCGAACAGGATCAGTTCCTTGCCCGTGTTCACCAGCGTCGGCGTGAAGGTATTCACCGAGCGGTCGGCTGGCAGGAAATTCGCGGCGGCAAGCTCTGCCACGGCCTCGGGCGGCTGGTTTGCACCGAAGGTCGGATGCGGGCCGTCGCCTGCGCGCTGGCCGTCCAGCAAGGCCGTCACTTCGAACTCGCCGAGGTTGAAGCGGTAGACGGAGGGCTTGGAGGGGCCAAGCTTTTCCGCCGCCGCGTGTGCCGGCCTGGAGCCGGCAAAAACGCCAGCCACCGAACCTGCGCCGATGGCTGCCGCTGAGACCGCGCCGGCAAGGAGGCTACGACGATCGAGGCTGAGGCCTTGGTCCATCATGTTTGGCTCCTGAATGAATGCAATCGTCGCCAGTCCTGATGGTTGGCAACGACAAAGGTGTAGGGCGCCGGTGGCATTTCTTCCCATCAACTGGCACTCACGAATACGCGAGGATGGCCGGTTTGGACTTGCCAAGTTCCGCGCTAGAGCCACACCTCGCCCCGAAGGCTGCGCGACTGCCGCCTATCGCGGCACGCAAGCCAATGCTCGAAGCGCGCGCGGGCCCTTGCTCTTTCGCCGGGATGTCCCACACTCCCTGCATGACCGCTTCCCCGCCTGGACGTCTCGACCGGCTGTTCTCCTGGTTCGAAAACCGTATCGACCCCCTGAAAGCCACCGTCGGCCTTCACCCCCTTACCCCGCCCACGACAACGTGGAAGGTGGCGCGGTCGTTCTTTGCTGAAGCCGGTCCCGCGCTCTTCGTGATGATCGGGCTGACAGCCGTGCTGACGGCGGTGGAAATCTCCGTGCCCTGGATGATCGGGCACTTGGTGGATCTCGTCGCGACCACCGGACCGGATCGGTTTCTGGACGAGCACACCGATGACCTCGCGCTGTTCGTGCTGATCCTCGTGGTGATCCGGCCGGGCGTTACTATCCTCTTCACGCTCGTTCGCAACCAAACGCTCAACCGCAACGTCGGCGTGCTCGTTCGGTGGCGCACCCATGAGTATGTGTCGCGGGCGGATGTGTCGTTTTTCCAGAATGATTTCGTCGGCCGGATCGCCACCAAGGTAGGACAGACCGGGCAGGCGATCCGCTCCTTGGTGCGGCTTGCCGGCGACCAATTGCTTTATGCCGTGCTGTTCCTCATCGGCACCATCGCCTTCCTAGTTGTGCGTCACCCGCTGTTCGCGCTTCCCGTGGTGATGTGGACGATGATCTACGGGGTGGTGCTCTGGGTCTATCTGCCGCGAAGCCGGGCGGCCGCGCGGCGCGTTTCGGAGGCGTCGTCGGTCTTTACCGGGCGGATCGTGGACGGCTACTCCAACTATCTCACGGTGCGCCTCTTCACCGGCATGGGCCGCGAGGACGAGCATGTTCGCGACGCGCTTCGAACCGGCGTCGAGACATCCGGTCAGCAGCAGCGCTATCTCACGTCGCTCACGATCGTCTTGTCGCTGCTGAACGGTCTGCTCGTTGCGTCCGGCGGCCTTGTCGGCGTCATGCTCTGGCGTGCCGGGTTGGTGACGGCGGGCGATATTGCGGCGGTTCTGTCGCTGCTCGTGCAGATCTATGCGCTGTCGCGGGGCGCGACGTACAACCTCGGCGATCTCTACGACAGCATCGGAACGCTGGAGGATTCCGTGCGGACCCTCGCCAAGCCGCAACTCGTTCGCGATGGCGAGGATGCCACGCCCTTGATCGTGACGCGGGGCGAGGTGCTGTTCGACAGCGTCCACTTCGATTACGGCCGCCTAACCGACCGGTTGACCCGCCGCCCGGCGCTGGACGGCGTGACGCTGGCGATCCGGCCGGGCGAGAAAATCGGACTGGTCGGACCCTCCGGGGCGGGAAAATCCACGCTGGTGAACGTGCTTCTCCGGCTTTACGAACTTGAAGGCGGGCGGATAACGATCGATGGGCAGGATGTGTCTGTTGTGACGCAGGACAGCCTGCGCGCAGCCATCGGCGTGGTCACTCAGGATACCTCGTTGCTCCACCGCTCGATCCGCGACAACATCACCTACGGACGCCCGGATGCGAGCGAGGCGGAGATGCTGGAAGCCGCGCGGCTTGCCCGGGCCGATGTATTCATCGAGGATCTCGTGGATGCGCGCGACCGTACCGGTTACGATGCCCATGTGGGCGAGCGCGGCGTGAAGCTCTCCGGCGGTCAGCGCCAGCGGATCGCGATCGCGCGGGTGCTTTTGAAAAACGCGCCGATCCTGGTGCTGGACGAGGCGACGTCGGCCCTCGACAGCGAGGTGGAGGCGGCCATCCAAGACAGCCTCGACACGCTGATGCGAGGCAAGACCGTGATCGCCATCGCGCATCGGCTCTCGACGATCGCGCGGATGGACAGGCTCGTCGTCATGGACCGGGGGCGGATCGTGGAGATCGGCACCCACGCCGAATTGGTGGCTCGCAAGGGGCTCTATGCCGCGCTTTGGGCCCGGCAGACCGGCGGATTTCTGGACATGGCAGAGACGGATGAAAACGAGCCGGCCGACGCCGCGGCGGAGTAGCGCGCGCTTCCCAATCGCTTTGGAGGCGCCTGCAACCGGCTTGCGACAACGCGTCCTTAGAACTCTTGGACAATGTGGGCCGTCTTCAACTAGACAACGCCCCATGTTGGTGCAAAAAGAACGCCGAACCAGCGGCATCGTGGTGCGAGCCTGTTTCGAATCGCATTGTCGGCCGCTGAAAATACGATTGGCTCTTTTGCCCGTCCGTTTGCGCTGAGATAACCGGTCATTCCCGGTGGCTCGGTGCAATGGGCGGGTCCGTTCACGACCTCGGCCCTCGACCCTGACGTGGCAGGCGAGGCGCACGTTCGAGAAGGAAACCCGCCTTGGCTCACTCCGATACCCCGGCCGAACCGGCCCGCCGCGATTTCCTGATGTTGACGACGGGCGCTTTCGCCGCCGTCGGCGCCGGCGCGGTTCTGTGGCCCTTCATCGACCAGATGAATCCGGATGCCTCGACCCGCGCGCTCGCCTCGATCGAGGTCGACATCGCGGCGGTCGAGCCGGGTCAGTCGATTTCGGTTCTGTGGCGCGGCAAACCGGTGTTCATCCGCAACCGGACGCCTGAAGAAATCGAGCAGGCCAAAGCCGTGCCGCTCGAAGAGCTGAAGGATCAGGCCGCGCGCAACGACAACGTCAAGGACGATGCGGCGCCGGCCAGCGACGAGAACCGCGCGGCCGCCGGCAAGGAAAACATTCTGGTCATGGTCGGCGTCTGCACCCATCTCGGCTGCATTCCGCTGGGTCAGCAGGGTGATTTCGGCGGCTGGTTCTGCCCGTGCCACGGGTCGCACTACGACACCGCCGGCCGCATCCGGAAGGGTCCCGCACCGCAGAATTTGCATGTGCCGGTCTACTCTTTCCTGTCCGACACCAAGGTCCGCATCGGCTGATCCGTTTTTCGCCCAAGAGGTAAACCATGTCCGGTCATTCGACCTACGAGCCCAAGACGGGCGCAGAGAAGTGGCTGGAGCGGCGTCTTCCGATCGTCCGGCTCCTGCACGACACGGCAGTCTCCTATCCGACGCCGCGCAATCTCAACTACTTCTGGACGTTCGGCGGCATCCTGACGTTCATGCTGGTGGCGCAGATCCTCACCGGCATCGTGCTGGCGATGCATTACACGCCCAATTCGGCGCTGGCTTTCCAGTCTGTCGAACTCATCATGCGCGACGTGAACTGGGGCTGGCTCTTGCGCTACCTCCACCAGAACGGCGCGTCGATGTTCTTCATCGCCGTCTACATCCACATCTTCCGCGGGTTGTTCTACGGGTCCTACAAGGAGCCGCGCGAGCTTCTGTGGATCCTCGGCGTGATCATCCTGCTCCTCATGATGGCGACCGCCTTCATGGGCTATGTGCTGCCATGGGGCCAGATGTCCTTCTGGGGCGCCACCGTGATCACCAACTTCTTCACGGCGATCCCGGTCATCGGCCAGCCGATCCAGACGCTGCTGATCGGCGGCTTCGCGGTCGACAACGCCACGCTGAACCGGTTCTTCTCGCTCCACTATCTCTTGCCGTTCATGATTGCGGGCGTCGTGGTCCTGCACGTCTGGGCGCTGCATGTGACCGGGCAGAACAACCCGACCGGCGTCGACGTGAAGTCGACCAAGGACACCGTGGCCTTCACGCCCTATGCGACCGCCAAGGACAGCTTGGCGCTCGTATGGTTCATGGTGTTCTTCGCCTGGTTCGTTTTCTACCAGCCGAATTTCCTCGGCCACCCCGACAACTACATCGAAGCAAACCCGCTGGTGACCCCCGCGCATATCGTTCCGGAATGGTACTTCCTGCCGTTCTACGCGATCCTGCGCGCCATCACCTTCAACATCGGCCCGATCGACTCCAAGCTTGGCGGCGTCATCGCGATGTTCGCTTCGATCGCGATCCTGGCGTTCCTGCCCTGGCTCGATACGTCGAAGGTGCGCTCGGGCCGTTACCGGCCGTTGTTCCAGATCTTCTTTGCGATCTTTGCCGTGGTCTGCGTGATCCTCGGCTGGCTCGGATCGAAGCCGGCGGAGGGCAACTACGTGCTCTACGCGCAGATCGGCACCGCCTACTACTTCGCCTACTTCATCATCATTCTTCCGCTGCTCGGCTTCATCGAGAAGCCCAAGCCGCTGCCGACTTCCATCACGGAAGCGGTTCTGGCGAAGAATGGTGGGCATGCGCATCCGGTTGGCGCCGCCGCGTCACCGGAATCGCGCTGACGATCCGACGGGAAGGGATTTTTCATGACGACGACCATGATCCGTTGGGTCCTTGCAGCCGGCATCGGTCTCAGCCTGTCGGCTGGGTCCATGGTGGCGGTGGCCAATGCTGCCGGGGGCGAAGGCGCCACGGTGCACTACCCGCTGAAACATCCGACATACGAAAATTGGAGCTTCGCGGGCCTGTTCGGCCAGTATGACCGCGCCCAGCTTCAGCGCGGATATCGGGTCTACAAGGAGGTTTGCGCCTCCTGTCATTCGATGAACCTCGTCAAGTTCCGCAATCTTTCCGAAGACGGCGGGCCGGAGTTCAGCGAAGAACAGGTCAAGGTTCTCGCCGCCGAATACACCATCTCCGACGCCGTTGATGAAAACGGTGATCCGGTGGAGCGTCCGCGCGAACCCAAGGATCCGTTCCCGGCTCCCTTCCCGAACGAAAACGCGGCGCGCGCGGCGAACGGCGGGGCACTTCCTCCCGACATGTCGCTGATTGCCAAGGCCCGCGCTGTTCAGCGCGGTTTCCCCTGGTTCGTGTTCGACATGTTCTGGCCCTACCAGGAGCAGGGTCCGGACTACATCCACTCGCTGATCGTTGGATACCAAGACCCGCCGGAAGGCGTGGTCGTCCCTGACGGGCAGTACTACAACCCGTATTTCATCAACGGCACCGCGCTTGCGATGGCTCCGCCGATTTCGGACGAGCAGGTTGAATACACCGACGGAACCCCGATGACCGTAGACCAATACTCTCGCGACGTGTCGGCATTCCTGATGTGGGCTGCCGAGCCGCACCTCGAAGCCCGCAAGGAACTCGGCTTCAAGGCGATGATCTTCCTCGTCGTCTTCGGCTGCCTCCTCGGCTTCGTGAAGCGCAGGATCTGGGCGGATATCCCGCACTGAACCGGTCGATCAAACACCGCTGAAAGGGCCCCGCGTGGGCCCTTTTTGCTGTAGAACGCTGAAGAACTTGCCTCAAGACGATCGCTGCGGGAATGATGCCCATGAACCTCGCCGACACCATTCGCGCCATTCCCGATTATCCTAAGCCTGGGATCGTGTTCCGCGATATCACCACGCTGCTCGGCAATGCGCGTGCTTTTCGCCGCACGGTTGACGAGTTGGTGCAGCCTTGGGCGGGCGGTAAGATTGATAAGGTGGCCGGCATCGAGGCGCGCGGGTTTATTCTCGGCGGGGCGGTGGCGCATCAGCTTTCGGCCGGTTTCGTGCCGATCCGCAAGAAAGGCAAGCTGCCGCACGAGACGGTTTCGATCGCCTACAGCCTGGAATACGGCATCGACGAGATTGAGATCCACAAGGACGCGATTTTGCCGGGCGAGCGCGTGCTCCTGGTCGACGACCTGATCGCCACCGGGGGCACGGCCGTTGCGGCGGCCACGCTGATCCGCCGACTCGGCGCGGTCGTGGAAGCGGCGTGCTTTATCGTCGACCTGCCGGAGTTGGGCGGCGCCGACAAGTTGAAGGCGATCGACGTTCCCGTTCGTACGCTCATCGCATTCGACGGTCACTGAACCGGATTTGGGCTCGTAGCCAGCGAGTCCGCCATACGCAACGTCAACGGATCATAGGTTGGTTTTTCCGTTGCGGGATAGGTGATCTCCAGCGTGTGAACCGTTCGATAGTCCTTCGAAAACATCACCTTGTAGTAATAGGCGTTTGATTTCTTAAACCCTGACAGCACGAACCACGTCGGCCCCCTCGACCGGTATGTTATGCGCGCCTTCCGGACGTCGTAAATCGCTGCGGCATAAAGCCTGTCCACGCTGATATGGTCCACGTTGAAGCCGGCATAGACGGTGGCTCTGATCTTCTTGTCGGGGCTCAGGAAGCGCTGCCCGTCGCCCACTTCTTTCCCATCCCCGTCGTCACTCGTTTCGATGGGAATCAGCACGTCGGCGGGATATTCCACCCGCGTTCCGAACCGATCGTTGACATAAACGCGCCAGTCGTCCGCTCGTGCCGGCTGACCGGCGAGGGCCAGAATCAAAAGGGCGACGGGGTATTTCAGGATCCATGAGGTGCGCATATCGCCATGACAGCGAAGATCCGAACCCTCTGCAATTGTCAGATTTAATGTCTTTGATCACAGTCCCAATGGGCCTTTCTAACAGCCTGTAATTTATGCATTAATAAACATATGCGTTGTGGATATCTATGAAACCGGCGCCCACATCACATCGTCGATGCCGCGCGCGCCGCTTGAGAGAATCACCAAGCGTTCAAATCCCATGGCGATTCCACTGGCGGGCGGCATATGGGCGAGGGCGGCGAGGAAGTCTTCGTCGAGGGGATAGCGCTCGCCGTAGATCGCTTGCTTGATCGCCATTTCCTCCTCGAAACGCCGTCGCTGTTCGGCCGGATCGGTGAGTTCGCCGAAGGCGTTCGCAAGCTCCACCCCGCAGGCATAGAGTTCGAAGCGTTCCGCCACACGCGGATCGCTTGCCAGTGGCGTCGAAAGGGCGGCTTCGCAGACCGGGTATTCGCAAAGGATCGTGGCGCGGCCCATGCCGAGGTTCGGTTCCACCGATTGCACGAGCACGCGGGAGTAGATGTCGGTCCAGCTATCGTCGGGCACCACGCGATAGCCGTGCGCCGCCGCATCCGCCGCTAGCGCATCGCGGTCGGGCGGGGCGGCCGGGTCGTCCGTCAGCGTTGCGAGAATGTCGATCCCTGCGAACCGCATGAACGCATCCGCCACCGTCAGCCGTTCGGGCTCGGCGAAGGGATCGGCGGTGCGTTCGCGCCATGTCAGCGCCGAAGCGCCGGTCGTCGTCGCGGATAGGCGGAGGAGGGCGGCGCAATCCTCCATCAGCCGCTCATAGGGCTCGCCCGCGCGATACCATTCCAGCAGCGTGAATTCGGGGGAATGCAGCGGTCCGCCCTCACGGTTGCGGAACACGCGTGCAAAATCGAAAATCTTGGTCTCGCCGGCAGCCAGCAGTTTTTTTGCCGTGAATTCCGGCGATGTGTGCAGATAACGGAGCAGGGATTCACCGTCGCGGTCGATCAGGCGCGTCTCGAAGGCGTGCAGATGCGCTTCGTTGCCGGGCGAGATCTGGAGCGCGGGGCATTCCACCTCGGTGAAGCCTTCGCTCTCGAACCAAGCGCGCAGCGCGGCCTTGATCCGGCCCCGTGCTTGAAGGAAGGGTTTGCGCGCAAGATGCCTCTCTCGCGACCACCAAGGCGATGCCGCCGCGTCACTCATCATCTCGCCTCTTCCTTTTCCCGACTGAAAATGTCAGGAGAGACGCAATCAGGCGCGGGCCGTCGGCCGGACGCCTCTTCGATTACGCTTTTCGGGACACCGTTACACCTATGGTCAAGGTCATCGCCAGCCAGATCCGCAAGGGCAATGTCGTCGAACTCGACGATAAGCTGCATGTCGTGCTCACGGCGGAGAATTTTCATCCGGGTAAAGGCACCCCCACCACGCAGATCGATATGCGGCGGATCGCCGACGGCGTGAAGGTGTCGGTGCGCTACAAGACCACCGAGCAGCTTGAACGCGCCATGCTGGACGAGCGGCCCTACACCTTCCTCTACCAAGACGAGGAGGGCTTCGCCTTCATGAACATGGAAAGCTACGAGCAGATTTCCGTGTCGAAGGACGTGGTGGGTGACCGGGCGCCGTATCTTGCAGAAAACATGGTCTGTCAAGTTGCTGTCTACAACGATATTGCCGTCTCGATAGACCTGCCGCAGCGCATGACGCTGGAAGTGGTGGAGACCGAGCCTGTCATGAAGGGGCAGACCGCTGCCTCGTCCTACAAGCCCGCCGTGCTGAACAATGGCGTGCGCACCATGGTGCCGCCCTTCGTGACGGCCGGAACGCGCATCGTCGTCCTCACGGAAGACGGCAGCTATGTGGAACGCGCCAAGGACTGAGTGCTCCCCGCACCCGTCGGAACTCATGAAACAAGGCCCTTCTCGCCAGCGCGGGGAGGGCCTTTTCGTTTCATCTTTTCGCTTGAGGCGCCTTCAGTCCTCGATCGGAATGAAAACCGGGCCGCGCATTTCATAGACCTGTTCGCCGTTTTGGTTGATGCCCACGGCGGTGTTGGTGATCATCGCCCAGCCCGGCCGGCTGGCGAGGCGGCGCTTGGTTTGAACCGTGTTGGTGTAGGTGACCGTATCACCCGGCCGTATCGGCTTCAGCCAGCGAATTTCGTCGATGCCCGGCGAGATCCCCGCAAGATCGCCATACCGGTTGGCGTGGTCCACCGTCAGCCTCATCCACGCCGAACAGGTATGCCAGCCCGATGCGATGAGGCCGCCATAGGGGCTGACGTTTGCCGCTTCATGATCGACGTGGAAAGGCTGTGGATCGAATTCTCTGGCGAAGGCCAGAATTGCCTCTTCCGTGAAGGTGTGGCTGCCGACGGTTATGGGCGAGCCGATTTCGATATCGTCGAAGCGCATGCCGTCACCGTCCTAAAATGATGGTTGTCGTCATCGTCAGCACCGGTTCGCCGCGCTGGTTCACCATCGTG
>JBHYDC010000022.1:0-65339 GCA_051861205.1 Oharaeibacter sp. | reverse complement strand
GCGATCCGGGCGAGCGCGGCAACGGCGTCGTCGGCGCGATCGGCCGGAACGCTGAGGATGACGTGAGTGCCGCGAACGAGGTGGGAAATCTTGGCGCCGAGATCTTTCGCGAGCGCTTTGGCCAGCGTATCGGAATCGGTGTCTTTGGCGAGGCGCAGCGTGATCTTCGTCGCTCCGTCCTTGCCGGACCCGTAGACGGCGAAGCCGGCGCTATCGGGACCGCGATCCGTCATGACCGCGAGCATGGCGGCGAGGTGCTTGCCAAGCTCCGGCTCCATGGCCGGATCCTTGATGAAAAGGCCGACAATTCCGCACACCGCCCCACCCCCGATCACGCGATTTCTTTAAAGGAAACTAGAGTGCTTTAAAGGAAATCTCAAGTGGGCTTCTCGCGCGACTTGCCGAGGACGGATGCCCGTGTAGGATCTGACAAAAGGCATAAAGCCAAGCTGAAATTCCCCAGTTTGATCGGAGCCGATTGTGAAAACCGTGTTTTCCGAGACTCACCGCGAGCATTCGGGTCATTGGGAGGTTGCGGGCGGCGGGCTGGTTCCGTGCTTTGAAAAGCCGATCCGCGCGGAATATGTGAGGGCGCGGGTTGAGGAGGTGCGGCTTGGGCCGATCCTCGCGCCGCGCTCGTTTCCGCTCGATCATGCGCGGCGCGTGCATGATGCGGGGTTCGTGGCGTTTCTCGAAACAGCGTGGGAGCAATGGGCCGCGATGGGCCGGCACACGACCGCGCTGCCGATGACGTGGCCGGTGCCCGGCCTGCGCAGCGACGTGCCGCCCGAACACATCGACGGGCTGCTCGGCTATTATTCACTGGATGCCGGGGCGGGATTCATGCCGGGCACGTGGAAGGCGATCCGCTCGTCCTACGAGACGGCGCTGACGGCGGCGGAACTGGTGAACGGCGGCGAGCACGCGGCCTTCGCACTCTGCCGCCCGCCCGGCCATCACGCGAGCACGCGGGCGATCGGGGGCTATTGCTTCATCAACAATGCAGCGGTGGCGGCGCAGTGGTTTCTGGATCAGGGCGCGGCGCGGGTGGCGATCCTTGACGTGGATTATCACCACGGCAACGGCACGCAGGAGATCTTCTACAAGCGCGGCGACGTGATGGTGGTGAACCTCCATGCCAATCCGAGGCAGGAGTATCCCTATTTCCTCGGCCATGCCGACGAGCACGGCGCGGGGGCCGGCGAAGGGTTCAACGTCAACTATCCCCTGCCGATGGGCACCGGCTTCGACCGCTGGTCCACCGCGCTTGAAAGCGGATGCAGGAAGATTGACGACTATGGGCCGGATGTCGTCGTTGTCTCGCTGGGCGTGGATACATTTGAACGCGATCCGATCAGCCAGTTCCTTTTGAAAACCACCGACTATCCCCGCATCGGCGAGCGGATCGCGGGGCTTGGACGGCCGACGCTATTCGTATTCGAAGGCGGCTACGCGGTGGAAGAGATCGGGATCAATGCCGTGGGCGTGCTGACAGGCTTTGAGGGGCGCTGAAGGAGATGCAGAAAACCTGCATCTGGCGAAGGCTTGACAGAGCGATGGATTGCTCTCAGCATGAGCAAAATTGCATCACTCTTATCCGTGAGGTCCGGCTTTCGTGATGCATCTGAAAGCTGGCGATAGCTTTGCAGCGGCCGATTTGGCTGACCGAGAGTTCGCGCTCGTCATCTTCGATTGCGATGGCGTACTCGTCGACAGCGAAATCATCGCGGCGGAGTGCTTGGCCGCGCGACTGACGGCGCACGGCCGGCCGATCGCGGAAAGCGACGTGTTCGAGCGCTTTCTCGGGCGCAGCTTCGGGGCCGTGGAAGACGACTATCAATCCGCCGTCGGCAGACCGCTACCCGATGGCTTCGTCACGGGCCTGCACGAAGAGGTGGCGATGCGGATGGCCAGGGAATTGCGGCCCATCGAGGGTGTGTTCGACGTGATCGCGAGCTTGCGTGTGCCCTGCTGCGTGGCGTCGTCGTCGCGGCCCGAACGGCTGGTGATGTCGCTTCGCGTGACCGGATTGCTGCCGCTGCTCGAAGGGCGGGTGTTCGACACTTCGATGGTGGCGCGCGGCAAGCCGGCGCCGGATCTTTTCCTGCACGCTGCCGCTGCGTTCGGCATCGAGCCGGAACGGGCGCTGGTGCTGGAAGATAGCGTAAGCGGGGTGCGCGGCGCCAAAGCGGCCGGCATGACGGCGTGGGGCTTTGTGGGCGGCAGTCACTATGCGCGGCTGCCCAGCGCAGCGCTGACGGCGGCGGGTGCCGATCGGATTTTCAGGTCCATGGCGGACGTCGGCCAAGCCCTTCGCGACGGCGCATCATGAGCATCGATCTCGACCGTTCCCGCCTTGACGACGCGGCCCGTGCGGGCTGGCTCTACTTCGTGGCCGGCAACACGCAAGACGAGATAGCGCGCAAGCTGAACATCTCCCGGCCGACCGCGCAGCGCTTGGTTTCGCTGGCGATTTCGGAGCGGCTGATCACGTTTCGCCTGGATCACCCGATCGCCGCTTGCATGGAACTGGCGCGGGCGCTGACGGACCGGTTCAACCTGCTCTATTGCGATGTCGTACCGAGCGACCCGGATTCAAACAGCCCGACGCTTGGTGTCGCCGAGGCGGCGGCGGCGTTTCTCGATAACCGTTTGAGGGCTGAAACGCCGCAGATCATGGCGTTTGGCACCGGGCGCACGCTTCGGGCGGCGGTGGACCAGTTGCCCCGGCTGAAATGCCCGACGCATCAGCTTCTCTCACTCGTCGGCAACATATCGCCTGATGGCGCCGCCAGTTTTTTCGACGTGCTGAGCCGGCTGGCGGACCTGACGCAGGCCCCGCATTATCCGATGCCGCTGCCGGTCTTTGCCTCCACGCCGGAGGAGCGGGCGCTCTTCGTGGGGCTGTCGCCGGTGCGCAAGGTGCGGGCGCTGGCCGAACGCGCGGATCTCACCATGGTGGGCGTGGGACAGATCGACCAGAACGCACAGATCTTTCTCGACGGCTTCGTGACCCGCGACGATCTCTTGGATCTGTTGCGCCAAGGCGCCATCGGCGAGATCGCCGGTTGGTGCTTCGATGCGGAGGGGCGCATTGTGGAAAGCTCGGCCAACGAGCGCGTTACAAGCATTCCGCACCATATTCCAGCGGACCGCCTCGTGGTGGGTGTGGCCAGGGGATTGCCCAAGATTACGGCGATCCGGGCCGCCTTGAAGGGCCGGATCTTGACCGGTCTGATTACGGATGAAGCGACGGCAGCGGCCGTGTTGGCGGGCTGACGGGCACTGATTTGTGCCGCACCGCCGAAATTTCACGCGATTGATCGCGAGGTTTCCCGGCGTTCTGACCGAGCGCGGCGCGGCACGATTTGCTGCGATGCGGGAACGAATCCCAATTGACACTGACCGCCGATGACATGAGCATATGCTCATTGCAAGGGCATAAGCTCAAAGCAATGCTTGGGAGGAGAGCCAATGAAAACCTTTTACGCCGCCCTATTGGGCGCGGCGTCGATGCTGGTCGCCGGCCACGCATCCGCCGAAACCAAATTGACGATTGCGACCGTGAACAACGGCGACATGATCCGCATGCAGGGTCTGACCGACGACTTCACGGCTAAGAATCCGGACATTACGCTTGAGTGGGTGACGCTTGAGGAGAACGTTCTCCGCCAGCGCGTGACCACGGATATCGCCACCAAGGGCGGTCAGTTCGACGTGCTGACGATCGGCACCTACGAGGTTCCGATCTGGGCCAAGCAGGGCTGGCTCGTTGCGCTCGACAACCTTGGCGCCGACTATGACGTGGACGATCTGCTGCCCGCGATCCGGTCGGGTCTGTCGGTGGATGGCAAGCTCTATGCCGCGCCGTTCTACGGCGAATCCTCCATGGTCATGTACCGCAAGGACCTGTTCGAGAAGGCCGGGCTGACCATGCCCGACGCTCCGACCTGGGACTTCGTGGCGGAAGCGGCTCGCAAGATCACCGATCCCAGCACTGAAACCTACGGCATCTGCTTGCGCGGCAAGGCGGGCTGGGGCGAGAACATGGCCTTCCTCACGGCCACCGCCAACTCGTTCGGCGCGCGCTGGTTCGATGAGAACTGGAAGCCCCAGTTCGATCAGCCGGAGTGGAAGAACACGCTGGAATTCTACGTGAACCTGATGAAGGACGCCGGACCTCCGGGCGCGTCTTCCAACGGTTTCAACGAGAACCTCGCGCTGTTCAACGCCGGCAAGTGCGGCATGTGGATCGACGCCACGGTGGCGGCTTCCTTCGTGACGAACCCGAAGGAATCGACCGTTGCGGATAAGGTCGGCTTCGCTCTGGCGCCGGACAACGGCCTCGGCAAGCGCGGCAACTGGCTGTGGGCGTGGTCGCTCGCGGTTCCGGCCGGCTCGCAGAAGGCCGAAGCGGCGCAGAAGTTCGTGGCTTGGGCAACCTCGAAGGACTACCTTGAACTGGTCGCTTCCAAGGAAGGCTGGGCGAACGTGCCTCCGGGCACCCGCACCTCGCTCTACAAGAACGAGACCTACCTGAAGGAGGCCCCCTTCGCGCAGATGACGCTGGACTCGATCAACTCGGCCGATCCGACCGCGCCCACCGTCAAGCCGGTGCCGTATGTCGGCGTTCAGTTCGTGGCGATCCCGGAATTCCAGGGCATCGCGACGTCGGTCGGTCAGCAGTTCTCGGCAGCGCTTGCCGGATCGACCTCAGTTGACGACGCGCTGGCGGCGGCTCAGTCGCTGACCGAGCGTGAAATGGCGAAGGCCGGTTACCCGAAGTAAGATTCTCCCAAGAACGATGGGCGGGCACCCTCCGTTGTCCGCCCCAACTGCCACCCGGAGCTTGCTTCGGGTGGCTTCTCGCCCGGGAAATCATCCGGCGTAATTCAAGCTAAAGTCCGAGGAGAGATCATGTCCACCCGTGAAACCAGAGCGGTCGGACGTATCCTGGTGGCACCCTCGGTCATCCTGTTGTTTTTGTGGATGATCGTGCCGCTGGCAATGACGATCTACTTCTCGCTGCTGCGTTACAACCTGCTAAGTCCGGGCACGGAATCCTTTGCCGGATTGCAGAACTACTATTACTTCCTAACCGATCCCTCGTTTTTTACCGCGCTGCGCAACACGCTGGTGTTGGTTGGTTCGGTGCTGGCGATCACGGTGATCGGGGGCACGCTGTTCGGCCTTTTGCTCGATCAGCCGGTGTTCGGCCTCACGGCGATCCGGCTGATGGTGATCGCGCCGTTTTTCGTGATGCCGACGGTGAGCGCGCTGGTTTGGAAAAACCTGCTGATGCACCCGGTTTCCGGCTTGTTCGCCTGGATCGCGATCACGCTTGGCCTGAAGCCGGTCGACTGGTTCGCGCAGGCGCCGCTTTTCTCCGTGATTCTGATCGTGGCATGGCAATGGCTGCCGTTTGCGACGTTGATCATTCTGACCGCGCTGCAATCGCTGGACGAGGAACAGAAGGAAGCGGCGGAGATGGATGGCGCGGGGCCGTTTTCCTACTTCTTCTACATCGTGCTGCCGCATCTTGCCCGGCCGATTACGGTGGTGATCTTGATTGAGACGATTTTCCTGCTCTCGGTCTTTGCGGAAATCTTTGTCACGACCAACGGCGGGCCGGGCCTTCAGACGACGAACATCGCATTCCTGGTCTATGCGCAGGCGCTTTTGCAATATGACGTCGGTGGAGCGTCGGCGGGCGGCATCGTTGCCGTGGTGCTGGCGAACATCGTGGCCTTCTTCCTCGTCCGCATTGTCGGCAAGAACCTGGAGGCGTGAGCGATGGCGCGGAAACAGTCCCTGCCCCGGCGGCTTTCGGTGACGGCGATCGCGTGGCTCGCGGCCTTCATCATCTTCTTCCCGATCTTGTGGATGGTGCTCACCAGCTTCAAAAGCGAGCTCGACGCCTTCGCGATCCCGCCGAAATTCTTGTTTTTCGATTGGACGACGGAAAACTACGGCGTCGTGCAGACCCGCAGCGACTATTTCCACCATGCGATGAATTCGGTGATCCTGGCGGGCGGCTCGACGCTGCTGGCGCTCTTGATCGCGGTTCCCGCCGCCTGGGCGATGGCCTTCGCGCCGACGGAACGCACGCGCGGCACGCTGCTGTGGATGCTGTCTACGAAGATGATGCCGCCGGTGGGCGTGCTCGTGCCGATCTATCTGATCTACCGCGACTTCGGCCTGCTCGACAGCCGGGCCGGGTTGGTGGCGCTGCTGTGCCTTGCCAACCTGCCGATCGTGATCTGGATGCTGTTCACTTATTTCAAGGAAATCCCCAAGGATATCCTCGAAGCAGCCCGGATGGACGGCGCAACGACGGCCAAGGAAATCATCTATGTACTGGCGCCTATGGCGGTGCCCGGCATCGCGTCTACCTTGCTGCTGAATATCATTCTGGCGTGGAACGAGGCGTTCTGGACGCTCAACCTGACCACGTCGGACGCAGCGCCGCTGACGATGTTCATCGCGTCTTATTCAAGCCCGGAGGGGCTGTTCTGGGCGAAGCTTTCCGCCGCCTCGACGCTTGCGATCGCACCCATCCTCGTTATCGGCTGGCTCAGCCAGCGGCAACTCGTTCGTGGCCTCACCTTCGGCGCCGTGAAGTAAGGACGTTCCCATGGGCAAGATCAGGCTAGAAAACGTCCGCAAATCCTTCGGGCCCGTCACGGTGATCCCGGATGTGAACCTCGATGTGGAAGACGGAAGCTTCGTCGTGTTCGTCGGCCCGTCCGGCTGCGGCAAGTCCACGCTGCTGCGGCTGATTGCCGGGCTCGAAGACGTGACGTCGGGCAAGATCTACATCGACGGCGTGAATGTGGCCGATGCGCCGGCGGCCAAGCGCGGGCTCTCGATGGTGTTCCAGAGTTACGCGCTCTATCCACACATGAGCGTGCGCGGAAACATCGCCTTCGGGCTGAAGATGGCGGGCCTGCCCAAGGCCGAGATCGACCGCAAGGTGAAGGCGGCGGCGGAGACGCTGAACCTGACGCCCTATCTCGACCGCAAGCCGCGCCAGCTTTCGGGCGGCCAGCGCCAGCGCGTCGCGATCGGCCGCGCGATCGTGCGCGAGCCCAAGGCGTTCCTGTTCGACGAGCCGCTATCGAACCTCGACGCGGCGCTGCGTGTGAACATGCGGCTTGAGATCGCGCGGCTTCAAAAGAGCCTCGGCACCACCACGATCTATGTGACGCACGACCAGATCGAAGCCATGACCATGGCCGACAAGATCGTGGTGCTGAACGCGGGCAACATCGAGCAGGTGGGCTCGCCGCTGGAGCTTTATGAGCGGCCGGACAACCTGTTCGTCGCCGGCTTCATCGGGTCGCCGCGCATGAACTTCATCACCGGCGCGATGACCGCACCCTATGGCGCCGAGACGATCGGAGTGCGGCCGGAACATCTGGCGGCGGCGCGGTCGGGGCAAGGCTGGACGGGGACGATCGCCGTGGCCGAGCATTTGGGGAGCGACACGTTCCTTTATGTGGACGTGCCGGGAGCGGGAAGCATGACCGCGCGCGCGATCGGCGAACTCGGCTTCAAGGCCGGCGACAAAGTGACGCTGATCCCCGATCCGAACCGCATCCACCGGTTCGACAAATCCGGAAAGGCCATCGGACGATGAAACTTCAGGGCAAAGTAGCCGTGGTGACCGGCGGCGCACGGGGCATCGGCCGCGCGATCGTGGAGCGTTATGTCGCCGAGGGCGCGACGGTGGCGATCGCCGATCTTCTGGTGGACGAGGCAGGCCAACTGGCGGCGGCGCTGGGCGGCAAGGCCTTCGGGGTAGCGCTCGACGTGACCAAGCAAGCCTCCATCGACGCGATGGTCGCGGCCGTGGTGGCGAAGGCCGGCGGCATCGACATTCTCGTGAATAATGCTGGGATTTTCGACATGGGGCCGGTGGTGGAGGTGACGGAAAAGAGCTGGGACATCCAGTTCGCCGTCAACACCAAGGGGCTGTTCTTCACGCTGCAAGCCGTGGCCAAGCAGATGATCGCGCAAGGGCGCGGCGGCAAGATCGTGAACTTCGCCTCCCAGGCGGGGCGGCGCGGCGAGGCGCTGGTGTCGGTCTACTGCGCCTCGAAAGCGGCGGTGATTTCGATCACGCAGTCGGCGGGGCTGGACCTCATCAAATACGGGATCAACGTCAACGGCATCGCGCCCGGCGTGGTGGATACGCCGATGTGGGATCATGTAGACAGTCTCTTTGCGAAATACGAAAATAGACCGCTTGGGGAAAAGAAGCGTCTTGTGGGCGAATCGGTACCGTTTGGGCGTATGGGAGTGCCGGAGGATCAGACGGGTGCGGCCGTGTTCCTGGCATCGTCCGATGCCGATTACATCGTGGCCCAGACGCTCAACGTCGACGGCGGCAATTGGATGAGCTGAAACGCGGCTCACTTCGTGGAGGGGCGTAATGTATCTCGAAAAGTTTCAGGTTCCAGGACGTGTGGCGCTGGTAACAGGCGGCGGCCGGGCAATCGGCCTTGGCTGCGTGGAAGCGCTTTCGGAAGCCGGCGCCAAAGTAATCATCGCCGATTTCGATGCTGGAACAGCGGAAGCCGGTCGCGACGAACTGCGCGCGAAGGGCTACGACCCTGAAATCGCGATTATGGACGTGACGAAGCCCGATCAGGTGACGGCCGTTGCCGACAGCGTGGTGGCGCGCCATGGGCGCATCGACATCGTGGTCAACAACGCCGGCATCGCACGCTCGGAAACGCCGGCCGAGGACACGACCGACGAGCATTGGCTGAACGTCATCGACGTGAATCTGAACGGCGTGTTCTGGTGCTGCCGCGCATTTGGCCGCCACATGCTGAAGCAGCAGTCCGGTTCGATCGTGAACATCGGCTCCATGTCCGGCTTCATCGTGAACAAGCCGCAAGAGCAGAGCTATTACAATGCCTCGAAGGCGGGCGTTCATCACCTCACCAAGTCGCTGGCTGCGGAATGGGGCGCGCGGGGCGTGCGCGTGAACGCGGTTGCGCCGACCTATATAGCGACGCCGCTGAACGCCTTCGTGAAGTCCAAGCCGGACATGTATAAGGCCTGGATCGACGGCACGCCGATGGCGCGGCTGGGCGAAATCGAAGAGATCGCGTCGGTGGTGCTGTTCCTCGCCTCCGATGCGGCGAGCCTGATGACGGGCTCGATCGTTCTCGTCGACGGCGGCTATACCTGCTGGTAAAAACGAACCGAGACCATGTGTCGGCGGCCCGGGCTCATGCTCGGGCCGTAATCGTTTTAGCGCAGTGGATGAAGCTCATGAGTGACGTTGTGATCGGGGTGGACGTGGGAACCGGCAGCGCCCGCGCGGGCGTGTTCACCCTGGACGGACGGCTTGCCGGGTCCGCCAAACACCCGATCCGGACTTGGCATGAAGCCGGCGACGTAGTGGAGCAATCCTCAAGCGACATCTGGAACGCCTGCGTGACTGTGATCCGCGCGGCGATGGCGGAAGCGGGCGCAGCGGCGGGCGATGTGCGCGGCATCGGGTTCGACGCGACCTGCTCGCTCGTGGTTCTGGACGGCGAGAACCGGCCGCTTGGCGTGGGTCCGTCCGGCGATGCGGAGCGCAACATCATCGTTTGGATGGATCACCGCGCGATGGCCGAAACGCGTAGGATTAATGAGGGCGGGTATGAGGTGCTGCGCTATGTCGGCGGCATCATCTCGCCGGAGATGCAAACGCCGAAGCTGAAATGGCTGAAAACGCACAAGCCGGAGACGTTTCACGCGGCACGGCATTTCTTCGATCTGTCGGATTTTCTGACCTATAAGGCGACCGGCAGCGAGGCGCGGTCGGTGTGTACCGTCACGTGCAAATGGACGTTTCTCGCCCATGAAAACCGGTGGGACGACAGCTTCTTCAGCGCCGTGGGGCTGGAGGAACTGACCGGCGACGGACACGCGCGGATCGGAACCGCCATCGTTCCGCCCGCGACGCCGCTGGGGAACGGGCTGACGGAAGCGGCGGCGGCGGAGCTTGGGCTTTTGCCGGGAACGCCGGTTGGGGCGTCGTTGATCGACGCCCATGCAGGAGCGGTGGGCACGATCGGCGGGTTCGGGCCGGGGAGCAGCCCGGAAGGCAAGCTTGCCTACATCATGGGAACCTCCACCTGCATCATGGCGACGACGGCGAACGCCGCCTTCGTGGACGGGGTTTGGGGGCCGTATTTCTCGGCGCTGCTTGAGGGCGCATGGCTGAACGAGGGCGGACAATCGGCGGCGGGCGCGGCGATCGATCACCTCGTACGTATGCATCCCGCCTACGCCGAAGCGCAAGCGGCGGCTACCGGCGCGGGGCTGGATCTCTTCGCCTGGGCCGAGGCGCGGCTTGCGGCGCGCTATCCCGTGCTGGCCGAAATCGCCTTTGCCGCGCGGGACTTGCATGTGCTGCCCGATTTCCTCGGCAACCGGTCGCCCTTCGCCGATCCGGGCGCGCGGGCGGTGATCTGCGGCCTTCGGCTGGACACGGAGCTGGATGGCTTTGCGGCGCTCTATGTGGCCGGGCTGTGTGGCCTCGGATACGGCACGGCGGAAGTGGTGGAAGCGCTGGAGCGATCCGGCGTTGCCTCCGATACGCTGGTGGTGAGCGGCGGCGCGGGTCGCAGCCCGCTGGTGCGGCAGATCCTGGCGGACACCACGGGCCTGCCGGTGGCGGTGCCGGAAGCAAGCGAGCCGGTGCTGCTGGGCTCCGCTATGCTCGGCGCGGTGGCGGGCGGCGCGTTCGGTGATCTCCCGGCCGCGATGGCTGCGATGTCGCGCGTGGCAACCACGGTGATGCCCGCAGGCGGCGCCGTGGCTGCATTTCACGCGGCGAAGCGGCGGGTGTTTGATCTCCAACGGGCGCTCGACCGGGAGAGCCGGGGGATTATGGCGGGGTAGCGCGGTGGGGGGCGAAACGACTTCCAGAACGAGCCTTTGCTCCGCAATCTCGCGACCTGTAGCCGTGCCACCAATTTCACCGTTGAGGCCTAGCTGAAGCTGGGCGCGGCCGCGTGGGGCGAAAACGAGCCTTGTTCGAATGCACCCGCGCCGGCCAGTGCCAGTTCGGCAATCGATCCCAGCCCCATTAACTGGAGCGTGATTTCAATTTCAGCCTGAAGGATCCCGAAAAGCCGGGCCACCGCCATCTCGCCGCCCGCAGCAACCGCCCACGCGAAGGGGCGCCCCAGGAGGACGAAATCCGCGCCCAAGGCGATGGCCTTCACGATATCGGAGCCGCGCCGGAAGCCGCCATCGACATAAAGCGCCAAGCCAGGGCCAAGGGCTTGCCGTGCCGCTGCCACTTTGGAAATGGTAGAGCTGGTGTGGTCCAGCTGCCTTCCACCGTGATTGGAGACGACGACGCCATCCACTCCGCAATCTTTTGCTTGACGAATGTCGGCTTCGTCCATCAGGCCCTTGATGATGAGTTGCCCGCCCCATTGGTCGCGCAGGTTGCGGACGGTGTTCCAAGACAAGTTCTTCTCAAGGCGCGACGAGAGCTTTCCGGCTTGCGCCAAGGCGCCTTTGCCAAACTCCTTCCGCCCTTTGACGAGTTCTACTTGGGGAAAGCCACCTTTCAGCATGTCGAGCGACCATGCCGGGCGCTGCATGAATTGCCACAGAAGCGATGGTGTCAGCCGGTCAACCGAGCGGAAACCGTTGCGCACGTCACGCTCTCGAACCGACGTTACGGCCGTGTCGACCGTCAAAAAGATCCGGCGGACGCCTGTATTGCGCGCGCTGTCCAGATGAGCGGCGTTCACCTCGGGGTCGCGGTCGAGGTAGAGTTGAAAGTCCGGGGCGGTGCCGGTAGCCGTGGCTATCGTCTGCAAGCCGTTGATCGAAAACGTCGAAAGCACGAAGGGCACGCCTGCGGCCAAGGCGGCCTGTGCGATCGCGACATCGCCCCTATGCCGGTAAAGGCCGAGAAAGCCGACCGGCCCTGGCCCGAAAGGAAGCGCAAGCTTCTGCCCGTTTAGGGTGACGGAAAGGTCGGGCTGGGCGATCGGCACCAAAGCGCGCTGGCGCAACTGGATCAGGTCGAAATCCGACCGGTTGCGCCTCATCGTTGTTTCCGAAAACGCGCCGCTGTCGATGTAGTCGGCGAAGATGCGGGGCAGATGACGGCGCGCCGCCTGGTGGAAATCGTCGATGTTGACGTAGTTCTTCATCGGGCGTCTCAGTTGGCTCAGGGCCGGATCAGGTCGAAGAAATCGCTGAACATGTCGCGTCCTTCAACCGGGGGTGAGCCTGCGCCAAGAGCCACGGCAAGGCCGATGGCCGAAGAGGTGGGATTGTGCCGCTCCGCACCCTCGCCCGCATTGAGGTTCATCACGAGTGTGGGCGACAGAAACAAACCAACGCGGATCACATCCTCCCAATCGGCAGGTAACATCCCCTGCCCCGCAAGATGAAAGAGCCACGGCTTCCAGAAATGCCGGGCCTTGGTTTCCAAGAGCGCCTTGCGCACTGGAGAAAGGGTCCAGTCCGTATCGATCTTTAGAGAGTTGCCTTCAAGCCGGACTTCGGCCTGGAAGCATTCCGCGGCTTTTTCAGGGTTATACAACCAGAACGGATGGGCGAAGATGTTGTGGAACGTCGATTTCACCTCGGCGAGCAGCGAGGGGACTTTGTCGCCTGCAAAGGCCGGATCGAAAAAGGCCAGATGGTCTGTCTCGGTCCCGCGTTGGTACCAAACATTCGCGTTGTGAGCATCGCCGTGCGCCACGATCCCGCCTGCATCGGCTAGATTTGTCGGCGCATAACGGGAATGGGCCAGATCGAACAGGGCGCCAAGGCTGCGTTGATGTTCGACCCCGTTGATGAGAGGGCGGGCATCGCGAATGTCATCCCAAGTCAGCCAGAGGTTGCCTGGAAAGCAGAAGCGGCGGCCGACATAGAAGCGGCCCAGCCGCCCGCCGGGGTATTGGCCGCCGGGTTGATCGATCAGTCTTTCGTGAAACAGCCTGTGGATCGGCTCGGCCGCCGATTGGGCGGGCGTGATCGGGTGCAGGCTGTCTTTGGCGCAGATCAGGATATGGTCGTTCAACTCCGCCTCCGCCGCTGCCGCGCGGGCGATGGCTTCGGGGGCGTCCGACTGGTCAAGCTGCAAGAGCACGTCGGAAAAGCGCGGATCAGACCGGCGGCGATAGACAAGCAATTGCTCGCCCGGAAGCGTGGAGATGTGGATCGGCTGATCGACCGGAAGGCCGGCGCGAGCCAAGATATCGGCGCGGTAGTATTCACCGCGCATCTGTTCCTCGCCTTCCTCCTGGTGAAATTTGAAGAAGAAATCCTGCCCGGCCGAGGCAAAAAATCCATTCATGGAGTTCAGCGAGTATTGATCGAGGTTGATCTTGACCCCCGTCACCGGAATGCCGAACAAGCCGCCGATGAAGGCTTCCAGCATGGCTTCGGCCTTGGGGCGGTCGGCCCGCGCAACGGCACGGATTTCGGCTGTGCGCGACAGACTGGCGGCCATGTCAGGGTCCCTTGCAAAGGATGATGGTTTTCAACCCGTCCACATGCCCCGCCAGATGGCGGCTATAAGCGTCAGGCACCAAACCGAGCGGAATTTCTTCGGCGATGAAGGCATCGAGCCGGGGGCTGAGTTCGGGCAGAAGCGCGTTTACCTCGGCCAGCTCCTCGCCAAAGGCATGGCAGCCGACGAGCGTGATTTCGCGCTCCACAAGCTTGACCGGATCAATCGCCGGACCGGCGGACCCGATGCCGACAAGCGCCAGCCTTCCGCAGCCGGCGATGGTGTTGACCAAGGCGGTGATGACCTGGTTGCTTCCCGTGGTGTCGACGGCGTGGGAAAAGCAGAGTGCCGTAACGGCATCCAGCGTGGCAACCCGCCCGCCCGTCGCTTCTGCGACCAGCGCGGCGCGTGCTTGGTTACGGTCAACCACGACGACGGAATGTCCGTCCCTAACGGCCAGAAGAGCGACCAGCCCGCCGATTGGCCCGCAGCCGGTGATAACCACCAAGCTGCCCGGCGGCGGGGCCAGGCGGCGTAGCGCATGGAGCGCCACGGCCAGCGGTTCCGCCATGGCGAGATGGCGGTCGGGCACTCCAACGGGAGCGCGCAGCACGTTTCGGGCCGGGAGGGTGACTGCTTCGGCAAAGCCGCCGTCGATCACCTCGCCCAAGAAGCCGAGGCTTTCGCACACCTGCGCGCGCCCGGCCCGGCAGGCGGGACATGTGCCGCAAGTGTAGCGGCTATCGACGACAACGCGGTCGCCCAAGCCAACATGGGTAACGCTTTCGCCAAGGGCAGTGACCGTGCCGGTAAACTCGTGCCCCGCCACCGACGGCGCCCGACTGAGCCAAGCCCCCGTTTTGAAGTTATGCAGATCCGAGCCGCAGATCCCTGCCGCCGCCAAGGCCAAAGTCACCTCGCCCCCAGAGGGAGGCTTCGGCGGTTCTATGCGCTCGACCCGCAAATCGCCCTTGGCATGAAGACGGACGGCCCACATCGGTATCACACGTCCAGATATTGCTGGCGCAGCGCGCTGACCGCGTTGGCATGGGCCGAAAAGCCCTCGTATTCCGCCAGAACCTTGGCCGATGCGGCCATCAGGGGGTAGCCCTTGGCGGTAACATAACCGATGGAACTGCGCCGAATGAAATCGGACACCGACAGCGGTCCATAGGTGTTGGCGCCTTTGGACGTGGGGAGAACGGCGTTGGGTCCAAGCGCAAAGTTACCGATGGAAACCGGCGTATGCGGACCCATCAGAATCTCCGACGCCTCGGTGATCTCGCCGAGATATTCGAAGGGCTTGGTCGAAAGAATTTCCAGATGCTCCGGTGCGTATTCGTTCACAAAGGCGCAGGCATCGGCCATCGACTCGGCCAGGATGATGCCGCCGGATTTCCCGCTCAAGACTGTGCGAGAGAATTCGACCCGCTTTTCGTCCATTTGGGCCCAAAGGTCAGGCAGCGCGGCGAGCGCTTCTTCAACCACCCGCTCACTGTCGGTCACCAACCATGCGGAGCTATCGGGGCCATGTTCGGCTTCGATCAGCAAATCCATCGCAGCAAGGCCGCCGTGGATCGTGCTGTCGGCCAGCACCACACACTCCGACGGACCGGCAGGCAGGCCCGGATCGATAACGCCGGCGAGAAGGCGCTTGGCCGCGACCACCCACGGGCTGCCGGGACCGACGATCTTGTGCGCCTTCCGAACCGTCTCGGTGCCAAAGGCGACCGCCGCCACCGCCTGCGCGCCGCCGACCTTGTAGACTGTCTCGACGCCCGCCAAACGCGCGGCGACCAGCGTGGCGGCATCGACTTTGCCATCCGGCCCAGGTGGCGTGACGATGGCAAGGTTCGGCACCCCGGCGACGACGCCCGGCACTGACGTCATCATCGTGACCGAGGGGAAAGACCCTTTCCCGCGCGGGACATAAAGCGCGACCGAGTCGATGGGGAGGTATCGATCGCCCGCAAAAGCACCGGGGCGGATTTCCTTGAGCCACATCGCCTCGGGGCGCTGTTCCTCGTGGAAGGTGCGAATGTTTTCGATGCCAAAGCGGATCGCATCGATCACCGTTTGATCGACGTGGTGGAAAGCTTCGTCGAATTCTGCTTCCGACGCTTTCAGGGTCTCGCGTGTCAGCGACGTGGCCTTATCGAGTTCGCGGCCGAAGCGCACGAGCGCCGCGTCGCCCTCGATGCGGACGGCATCGATGATGGGCTGCACCTTTTCAAGGAAGGAGTTCAGATCCGTTTCCGACCGCTTGACCAACTCAGCGCGCTGCGCCGCCGAAAGGCCCTTCAGCCTTTTCACGTTCACTCCAGACATGATTGTTCCTTTCAGGTTTCGGGATCGCCGAAATTCATTTTGATTTGAGGAAGATTTCCAGCCCGACGAGGCGGTCCAGCAACCAAACGGCTGCAAGCGCCGTTACAACAAAGACTGAAGAAACCGCTGCCAGATCCGGTGTGATGATGGAGCGGACATTGTTGTAGATCTGCACGGGCAGCGTAACGGTGCGCGCGTCGGTCAAGAGCAGGCTGACGAGGAACTCGGTCATCGCCAAAACGAACATCAAAAGCCCGCCTGTGATGACCCCCGGCATGACGCTGGGTAACGTGATGTGCAGGAAAGTCTCAACCCGCCCTGCCCCACAATTGGCTGCCGCCAATTCGAGATCGCGGTCCAGCACTGCGGCGGAGGAGGAGACTGACCAGATGAGGAAGGGCAAGTTGATAACCGCGCAAGCGATGCCCACCGGCCATAAGTTGCCGAGTACGCCCCAGCTTCCAAAGACCAGCATCATCCCAATTCCCGAGCCGATCAGCGGGATGGTGAAGGGCAGAAGCAGATAGACCTGTAAAGCACCGGCAAAACGCAGCCGATACCGGGTCAGCGCGATACCCGCCAGCGTGCCGACCGGCAAAGAGACGGCAAGGCAGATCCCCGCCACGACAAGTGACCGCACGAAGGCCTGCTGCAGATCGCGGGCCAGGGCGATTTTCTCATACCACTTCAGCGACAAGCCTTCGGGCGGAAACGAAATGATGTTTCCGGCCGTGAAAGACGCCCCGACGACGATGATCGTGGGCAATGACAGGATCAGGACCGAGAACCAGACAAGCGACCAGAAGACGAGCTTTTGAGACGGGCTGATCATGTCTTACCTCCCAGCCCGAGCGTTCCGGCCCCGAAAACAGCGACCACGATACCCACGAAAGCTGACCCAAGCGCGACGAGAACCATGGTGAGCGCCGCGCCTAGCCCTTGATCCGCCGTGCGGAAAAACTGGTCGTAAATGGCGTTGGCGGTAAAATCCTGCGATCCGCCGCCCAGCATGGCCGGGATCGCGAAATCCGTCAGAGTCAGGGTGCCAACGACCAAGGCCGCGCCAACGATTCCAGGCTTTGCCATGGGCAAGATGACGTGCCAGAGCGAGCGGAGCCAGTTTGCGCCGAGCGAACTGGCGGCGGTTTCGGTTTCCTGGGGAATGGCCGTGAGTGCCGGGGCCAGCATAAGCACGGCGAAAGGCAGCATGTACTGCACCTCGCCAAAAACGACCGCCGGGAAATTGAAGAGCAGGCGGATCGGCGTGATCCCAGTGAGGCCAAGGCCTTGATTGACCACGCCCTGACTGCCGAGGATGATCAAAAGTCCGTAGGCGCGCACCACCTGCCCGATGAAGAACGGCAGGAAAAGCGTGATTAAAAGGCACTTCCTGACAAGAGCACTGCGCGTTCGCACGAGAATATATGAAAACGGAAAGGCGAGTAGGAGCGTGAAAACGACCGTGAGCAAGGCTCCGCTCACAGAACGCAGGATTATGTTGCCGTAGGTGGGGCTTTCGATGATCGTTCTGTAGTTTTCAAGTGTGAATTCCTCGGACGGACGGAAGTTGCTTCTGTCCAACGTGTGGAGCGAGCTTTCCGCGATCTGGAACAATCCGATAACGAGAAGTCCCGTTAAAAGCAGCGCCGGAATGACCAAGAGCCAACCGGAAAATCTGGCAAAGCGCCGCGGCCAAAGTAGATCGAGAGTTGCTTCCAAAAAATCCATTGCGCGCCACCGCAAGGGATAGCGGAATTCGCGCAATTCTTTTTCCATAGGCATTGCATCAGCCTCAAAAAAATCGGCCCACCCTTATCCGGCGAGAGTGATCAGGTTGGATAACTGGAAGTGGGCCTCTGCGCCGCGACACGTGGCGCGGCGCAGAGGGTGCAGGTTAGCCCTGCATGATTTCTTTGAACTTGGCGAACCAGTCGCTCTGGTTTTCGACCTGGACCTGCCCAGAAATGATGATCAACCGGCTTTTTTCCGCGTCTGTGGTCGGATAGGAGGGGTCTCCTGCCAATCCTTCGGGCGGGGTTAGACCGGGAACCACGCCGGGCAGCCCCAGACCATCGAGCCAGACTTGCTGGGCGTCTTTCGAGATCGCAAAGTTGATGTATTGCTTTGCCCAGTATAGCTCGTTCTCGGGCAGTCCTTTCGGGATCCACAAGCCGTCGGTATCGAACTTGCAGCCCTCTTCGGGAACCGTCCAGGCAATATCGATCCCGTTGCGCTTCGCCGCGAGGGCGTTGGTCGAGATCGTGCAGGCCGCGTCGATTTCTCCGTTTTGGAACCACGTGGTGAAATCGGGGTCTTCGCCAAGCAGAGGCTCCTGTGCCTTGAGCTTGGTGATGAAGTCCCAAGCAGGCTGCATGTTGCCGGGGATGTCCGCAAGCGTGCCGCCACCTGCGACCACTGCCGGGAAATGCAGGCCGATGCCGTCATTGTAAAAGGCGAGGCGCCCCTTCAGGCGGGGATCGAGAAGATCCTTCCACGACTTCGGCGGGCCATCAGGGAAAGCCGCAGGACGGTAGGCCAGCACATAGACATAGCCATATGTGTTTACAATCGGATAGCCATCAAGCCCGACCGGCTTGGCGAGATCGGTGGTTCCTGCGAGGTTGGGAAGATCGGACAGATTTTCGGTCACGCCGCGCAGAGCAGATTTGGTGGCGTTTGTGGTGGTGTCCCAGTTGATATGGATGGGCGGGACACGGCCTTGATCGACGGCGGCCCAGACCTTGGGCTGAATCTCGTTATCCTCGGTCAGATCATGGCGAACCGTGATCCCCGTCGACGCGGTGAAAGGATCGGAGACACCGCGCTTCAATGCCTCAACCCATTCGCCACCCCAGGCGCGAACGATGATTTCGGCCGGCTTTGCCGGTTCGCTGGCGAAAACCCGCGTTCCCGCCAAACTCGACATCAGCGCGGCGCCGCTGGTGGCCAGACCGGCCTGCAAGACTCCGCGACGGGTGAAGTGGTATTTCATAGGTCGTATCCCCTGTTGGTTAGCTTCGCCAAGTATCGCCCGTTTAAGGGGTCGATTTAAAAATCTTCATGTCGTTTCTACGCCAGCCGATGCTGACTTTGGTGCCGATCTCATAGAGATCGAAGGCATCCGGATCGTGGTGGTAGATCTGGAATTCGCAGCCCGTGCCAAGCGGTACAGCGACGAGGTAAAGAAGTCGCTCCCCCTCGAAGATGACGTCGCGAACTTCGCCATCAAGGCGGGTATCGCAGTCGCTCAACTGCGCGGGATCTGCCGAAATGCGAATTTGCTCGGCCCGAATGGCGCCGCGGACCGGAGCACCCTCGGCGATCTGGCCGACATGGACGCCGCACAGCACCTCAGCGTTCAAACTCAGGCCGCCTGGAGCGGCGATGCCCTCGATGAAACTCGACACCCCAAGAAAACCGGCAACAAAGGTGTTGGCCGGTTCGCGATACATGGTCACCGGTTTTGCGTGCTGCTGGACCTTGCCGCCATCCATCACGATGATGTCGTCTGAAACCACCAAAGCCTCGCGCTGATCATGCGTCACATTGATCGTGGTTACGCCGAGTTCGTGTTGAATGCGGCGAAACTCCAACTGCATTTCCTCGCGCAGCTTGCGGTCCAACGCGGCCAGCGGCTCGTCGAGCAAGAGAAGTTCGGGCTCGAACACAAGCGCCCGGGCGATCGCAACGCGCTGCTGTTGGCCGCCCGACAATTCGTTGACGCGCCGCCCACCATAGCCGCCCAGCTTGACGAGGTCGAGAAACTGCTTCACCCGGCCAGGGATAGTCGCCGGGTTGAAACGGCGCATTTTCAAGGGAAACGCAACGTTTTCCGCCGCCGTCATGTGCGGGAAAAGCGCAAGTTTCTGAAACACCATGCCAACCGAACGGCGATGCGGCGGGTCGGCATCGACCGGCTTGCCTTCAATGGTGATCTCGCCGCTGGAGGGCTTCTGGAACCCTGCTATCATGCGAAGAAGTGTTGTTTTACCCGAGCCGGACGGGCCGAGGATCGTTAGAAACCTACCATTTTCAAGATCGAAGGAAACCCGATCCACGGCAAGGGCACCCGCCCCGAAATCCATCGTGACATCCTTCGCACTGACCGCTGATCTGGCGTTGGATCGGCTACCGTAGCCCGAACTCTGGGACCGGCCTGCTTCCATGTGTCGTTCCCCTCGTCCTCATTCCGAAAATCTAAACTGCGGCGCCAATATTTGTATATACTTATTTTTGTTCTTCGACCGATTTCATCACGGGAAACGCGGAGCTAGATGGAGGCTAGGTAGCCTCCATCGACGACCAGACAGTGCCCCGTGACATATCTCGACGCCGGTGCGGCTAAAAAGATTGCAGCCCCGACAAGATCGTCGAGCGCACCCAGCCGACGCAGAGGCATCTGCTCGGTCATCCGGTCCACCCAGGCTGTGTTTTCATAAAAGACATCGGTCATTTCTGTGCGGAAATAGCCTGGCGCGATGGCATTGACGCGGATTCCTTTGACCCCCCACTCCGCCGCAAGTGCACGTGTCATGCCAAGAACGCCGGCCTTGGAGGCGCCATAGGGCGTTGCCGTCGGAACCCCCACGAAGGACGTGAGCGAGGCAAGATTGATGATCGCGCCCTGCCCGGCCTCCGACATGCCTTTAGCCACAGTTTGGGCAACAAAGAACGCGCCCTTGAGGTTGGTGTCCACGATTTTGGACCAGAGATCTTCGCTCACATCGAGCGACGGGCAAACCTCTTCAACACCCGCATTATTGATCAGAACGTCGATGTTGCCGATTGTGCCGAGCGTTTCCTGAACAGCGCTGACGTCAGACTGGTCACAGGCCACGCATTCGACGTTTCTGCCAACGGCCCGGATTTGGTCCGCCGTCTCTTCAAGAGACGCCACCTTGCGCGCGGCGATCACCAAGTCGGCCCCAGCACTGGCAAATCCAATCGCCAATGTCTGGCCGATCCCACGGCTTGCTCCGGTGACAAGCACGCGCTTGCCTTCAAAGGAAAACTGGCTCTTCAGCCAGTCCAGCGGATGATGCGTCACGGTGCTGCCCTCTCTCCGCTCGGAAGATGCTTGACATGTATATACATATTGGTGCCACTATGCCGAAGTTGCGTCAATCGGAGATCCTCATTACACGGCACCCCACTCTGCTCCGTCCGGAACTGAACCCTCTGAAGAGCTACAATGCGGGACTGACCTTGGATGATGTTGCCAGTCGCTGCGGTGGCAAGCCAGTCGCGAAGCTCGCATCTAACGAAAATCCTTACACACCAGCGCAGGAAGTGGCACTCGCGATTCAGAAGGCCATTGAAAATGTTTATCTTTACCCTGACCCCTATGGCCGGCGGCTGGTGGCCCGCATAGCCGGTCTTGCTGGCGCCGGGACCGACGAGGTTATCCTCGGCGATGGGTCGGATGAATGGGTGCGTGAGGGACTCGGACTTATTCGATAGAGCCCGCAGAACTGCCAAGGCGCGGCGCGAAATCGGCCACGAGCTGATGCAGATCTCCGGGGTAAAGCAGGCGCACATGGGTGACCCACGCCTGTTCGATTCGCGTTTTACGCAGGATCTCCAGACAGGCGGTGCCCACGGCCACATCCAGAAGCCGCGCGTCGCGCCCCGCAGCATTGATCGCCCGCACCCGGTGGTTCGCCGTGCTGAACGGCATCGACCGCAACAGCCACTGCCCCGGAACCACGCGGCTGAAATCCTGCTCCGATGCTTCAGGAACAGCATCGAGGTTGATGGCCCTCAACTCCATGCAAAAGGGCTGCCCCCGCGCCAGATGCAACCCTTCAAGCACAATGGTCCGCCCTCTTGGTTCGTTCGGCATATCCAGGATTACACGCTGAGATTCGGTGAGATTGATTGCCTCGATCGTATTGAGCCGCCAACCATAAGAAAATCCAAGTTCGGCGACCTCCTGCTCGACATCATTGATTTCCATCACGGCCGCCTGCCCGCGCGGCTGCGCGACGAAAGTACCGCTACGCTTGCGCCGGACAAGATAACCTTCACTCGTCAACTGAGTGAGTACCTTGTTCATCGTCATGCGCGAAACGCCATACTGTTCCGCCATCTCGGTTTCCTTGGGCAGTTGCTGACCTGGCAGCAACGACCCGTCGACGATGGATTGCCGCAGAGTGGCGATGATCCGCGAGTGATGGCTTTCGGTCGGCCTGCCCTTGCTCATGTTCTCAACTTGCGCTTGATCGACCACTGTATGCCCGTGTCCGTTATCGAAGGCCGCCACCGCGTTGGAGGCGGCATTCTTGTATAGACTTAACAGACATTCAGATAGCGCTGTCCAGTGCTCATGACGTGAGGCGCGCAAGGGGGGCTCGCGAAGCGATGGGCGAGACCCCGCAAGGGGAGAAAGAGAAGACCAGTGGCTCGGCTTGTTTCAGATGGTGACCCTGACGGCTATAGCGTCAAAGGTTGACGGACTTCATGCCGGCTTCGGGATAGCGCTCGCCGGCAGCGACGCCGGCGGGGAAGGCGGATTGAAGCTCTTGGAGTTCTTCGGGCGTCAACTCGATGTCGGCGGCGGCGACATTTTCCTCGACGTAGCGAACCTGCTTGGTGCCGGGGATGGGCACGACGTCGTCGCCCTGGGCTATAACCCAGGCGAGCACGAGCTGCGACGGTTTCACGCCTTTGGCGGAAGCGAGATCCTCGACGACGCCGACGAGATCGAGGTTGAGCTGGAAGTTTTCGCCCTGGAAACGGGGCGAGACGCGGCGGAAATCATCCTCGGGCAGATCTTCGATGCGCTTGAAACGCCCTGTCAAAAAGCCACGGCCGAGCGGGCTGTAGGGCACGAAGCCGATGCCGAGTTCGCGGAGCGTGGGAAGAATTTCGGGCTCCGGATCGCGGCTCCAGAGGGAGTATTCGGTCTGCAGCGCGGCGATGGGGTGGACCGCGTGGGCGCGGCGGATGGTGGCGGGCGCCGCTTCGGAAAGGCCGAGGTAGCGCACCTTGCCCGCGCGCACGAGATCGGCCATGGCGCCGACGGTGTCTTCGATCGGCGTCTCAGGATCGACGCGGTGCTGATAGTAGAGGTCGATGACGTCAACGCCGAGCCGCTTCAGGCTGGCGTCGCAGGCACTCTTCACATAATACGGCTTGCCGCTGATGCCGAGGCGCTCGCCGTTGGGCCCTCGAACATTGCCGAATTTGGTGGCGAGCACGACCTTGTCGCGGCGGTCCTTGATGGCGCGGCCGACCAGTTCCTCGTTGCGCCCTACCCCGTACATGTCGGCGGTATCAAGGAAGGAAACGCCGAGTTCGAGGGCGCGGTGAATGGTGGCGATCGACTGGGTTTCGTCGCCCGGCCCATAGAATTCGCTCATGCCCATGCAGCCGAGCCCAAGGGCGGAGACGGTGAGCCCGCCGCTGCCAAGTTTGCGGTTTTTCATGTCCAGCTCCAAACCAGTGTGCTCCTCGTGGGGGGAGCTTGCTGATGGGAGAGGCTAAGCCGGGGTGGGCCTCTGTCAACGAAACACAATGTGATGGCGCCGAAGCGCTTGAGTGCCCGGACCGGGGAAACCGGTCCTGACGCTGAAGCGACGGGTTCAATCGTCATCGCCGCCGTGGCTACCGCTGTTGCCGCCGCCATGCCCGCCACCGTTACCACCGCCGTGCCCGCCACCGTTACCACCGCCGTGCCCGCCACCGTTACCACCGCCGTGCCCGCCGCCGCTATCAGCGCTTTCGACGCCTTCAGCGTCATCCTCGCCATGGACTTTGCTTTGACCGTAGTGATTGCCGCGATTGCTTTTGGTGAGGCTGGTCTTGTCGTGCTTGGGGGCCAAGCTGCCGTGCTGAATGGTGGTGCCGTCTTCTTCGGTGAAGGTGATCAACGCGCCGCTGCCCGCATTCACCTTGGCTTCGAAGATCCGCCCGCCGGGCGTCGTCATCTTGAACTCGACGACCGTGCCCTGGTCCTCGACCTCGGTAACGACATAGCCGAGGTCGGTGAACTGCTCGGTCATCGCGTCGATCGAGACTTCCGCGCGCGCGGATGCGGCGGCGAACAGGCCAAGCGTGATGGAGATGAAGGCGAGTGAGGCTGACCGCGAAATGGCGTTGAGCATGCTGCTTTCCTCCGTATCGAAGACGCGTTTCGGCGCGTATGAACGACACATATCAGAAAACATATTAATCAAGACTGAGGGGCTGCCTTACAAGTTTAAGTTTTGCGGGGTTTGATGAAAATCCCACATCCGAAGGGCATCACGGCTTCGTCAGAAGATCGCCTCACCGGCAATGATGGCGAGCACGATAAAGATGACGAAGATCGTGAGGAACAGGAAGAACAGAACTTTCGCGATCCGGCTAGTGGCGACGGAAACACCGGTGAAGCCAAAGAAGCCGGCGATCACGGAAATGACCAGGAAAATCAGCGCCCATTTCAACATGGTTCCGGTCTCGCATTGGCTGGTCGGTGAGAAGATCTGCCTTCTACAAAGCGGCCAAGCCTAAGATTGTTCCATGACTGGGCGGAGCCGGACATGGAAAACCCGCGGATGGGGGGCATCCGCGGGTCAAGCGTCGAGGAAAAATTGACGGCCGTTCAGCCGACGATTTCGGTCTCGGAGAACCAATAGGCGATCTCGACGGCAGCGGTTTCCGGAGCGTCGGAACCGTGCACGGAGTTCTCGCCGATCGAGAGCGCGAATTCCTTGCGGATGGTGCCCTCGGCGGCGTTGGCCGGGTTGGTGGCACCCATCACTTCGCGGTTCTTCAGAATGGCGTTTTCGCCTTCCAGAACCTGAACGATGGTCGGCGCAGCCGACATGGAATCAACGAGTTCGCCGAAGAAGGGGCGGTCCTTGTGGACGGCGTAGAAGCCTTCGGCCTGACGGCGGGACATCCACACGCGCTTGGAGGCGATGACGCGAAGGCCGGCCGCTTCCAGCTTGGCGGTGATGGCGCCGGTGAGGTTACGCCGGGTCGCGTCCGGCTTGATCATCGAGAAGGTACGTTCGATCGCCATAAAGTCTTGCCTTTCGGGCTTGAAGGATGGGTTGGTCAGCCGCCGGGAAGACGGGACAACTCGCGCGGGCTTATAGCCGCGCGCCGGTTGGACCACAAGCAGCGGCGGGCCCATCAGCCGCGAAAACCGAGGTCTTTAGCGAAACGTGAGGTCGAAACAGCGGCCGTACCATGCAGCGAGCGCGTCTTCTCCGGCGAGCCAATCGAGGTCGCTGACGGCATGGAGCCAGAACAGGCTGCCGAACACGATTGCGTCGACGTAGAGCGGGGTATCGCCGCCGAAATAGGCCGAGGTGCCGAGGGTGTGCCGCAGCGGATGGAACAGCTTGCGGTACTCGGGCAGTCGCTCGGCATTGCCGATGGCAGCTTCTTCCAGCGTACGGCCGAGGCGGGCTTCGCGCGAGGCGCGGAAATAGCTCTGATCGGCGGGCATGAGGCAGTCGTGGATCGATTTGGCGACGAGCGGCATGGCGGGCATGTGGAGGACGCTGAACATCGCGCCCTCGACAAAGCGGGCAGCAGCCTTGCCGGCGGAATCCGGCGCGAACAGCGGTGCTCCTGGGTAGGTTTCGTCGAGATATTCGGCAATCGTGAAGCTGTCGGACACAAGCCGGGCGCCGTCTTCGATCAACGGAAGGGTTTTGAACCCGCCGCCGGCGATGGCCGAAATGGCGGTGAAGGGCACCGGCTCCGTGACATAGGCGAGACCCTTCAGCGCCAGCGCCATTTTCACGCGCGTGCAGTAGGGGCTGAAGCGAGCGTCGTTGGCCCCGGTCAGATCATAGAGGCGGATGGGCACAGCGGGCTGCTTTGAGCGTGAGTTCATGCTGTGCATAACGCCCGGACGCATCAATTGCGATGGGGAAATTTTGCCGGCAACCGACGGTTAATTCCGGCGATGTATACTTGAGCTTAACGTAGCGAAGTTGGGGGGGGGGAGTGATGTCTATACTACCGAAGCGGGTACTCGGTGCATTGGCAGCCGGTTGTGCTTTGATCGCATTAGTGTCCGGGAGCCGCGCGGCGGATTTGACCTACGAGGATCTAACGGACGAAGAACTCGACACCGCTATCGGGTTCGTCTTGGGAAACGGCATAGCCACGCTCTATCACGAAGCCGGCCACATGTTCGTGTCCGAACTGGAAATCCCCATCACGGCCCGCGAAGAGGACGCTGTCGACAATCTGGCGTCCATCATGCTGCTGGAGCCTGAAGACGAAACGCTGGACCAAGCGGTTCGCGACACGGCGGACTCGTTCTTTATGTCCGACGACCTCGTCGCGGAAATGACGAGCGAGGACGCAGAGGAAGACGAGAGCAAATACTGGGACGAACATGGAATGGACCGCCAACGCGGCTACTCCGTCGTTTGTCTGGCCGTTGGCCGCGACCCGGAGGCATTCAAGGACATTGCCGACTATTATGACCTTCCGCAGGAGCGACGCGAAAGTTGTGCGTATGAATATGTTCAGGTTCTGAACTCATGGAATACGCTTTTGGAGCCGCATATTCGGACCGATGGCCGCAAGTCAAGAATAAAGGTCATCTATGATGAAAACAAGAACGAAAATCTTGATTTTATTGCCGGAATGACGAAAAAAAGCACATTGATCGAAATCGTGGCCGATCACATCAACGAAGCTTACAAGTTGGAGGATGGCATTACATTCCGGGCAAGCGAGTGCGGAACCATAAATGCGTTTTGGTCTCCGAGCGACCGCACCGTGACCTATTGCTACGAACTGGCGCAATTTTACAGCGACTTGATCCTGAAATACCTGTCGTCTGTTCGCGAAGAAAGTGCGAGCGATACGGCCGAGTGACGATTAGGCGCGTGTCGGTTCGGGGTGGCTCACGATCCGGCGGATCTGGGGGAACTGGATGCGCACGGCGCGCTCCAGGGCGTCGGCGCGGGCGTGGACCTCGCGGGCGGCGAGCGAACCGTCGAACCGGCAATGGAAGGCCACGAAAAGGCCGTCGGGCAGTTCGCGAACGCGCACGTTGTGCACGTCGGTGACGCCGAGCGCTTCGGCCTTGGATTTCAGCGCATCCAGGATGTCGGCGGAAAGGCCATTGGTCAGGGTTTCGCCGGGCAAGAGATCCGGGAGAAGCGGTTCGAGGTGGGTTTCGACCTCGACCTCAGCGCCAATCTCGGCGCGGATCGCCTCTTCAAGGCCCGAGGCAATGCGGTGCGCTTGCCCGAGCGGCATCTCGGCATCGACCTCAAGATCGAGGCTGATGGCGATGCGGTTGCCAAGGTGCTGGATCGTCACGTGATGGATCGGCAGACCGTCGCGCGCGGCGGCGAGAAGGACGCGCTCGCGGACGGTCTCGTCGTCCATGGCCAGCGGATTGCAGCTTACCGTGATCTCGGCGCCGGCAACATCGGCGGCGATCGCTTGATTGATGCGCTCCTTCACCGACCGGATCTGCTCGAAGGCCAGGGACCGGGGCACCTCAACGGCGGCATCCACAAAGGCCTGATTGCCGACGTGGCGAACACGGACGTGATTGACGGTGACGACGCCGGGAATATCCTCGACCGCGCGGATCAGGCCGTTCACGAGACCGGGGGGCACCCGGTCGGTGAGGTCGTCCACGGTGCGCTTCATCATACGCAAGGCGAGCCCGGCGATGAGTACGGCCACCGCCATCGCCGCTATGGGGTCGGCCCCGCCGTAGCCGTAGGCCGTGGCGGCAAGGCCGATGACGACGGCGATGGAGGAGCCGACATCGGACAGGAAATGGAGCGCGCTGGAGGCGAGTGCGCGGCTGCCGGTTTCCTTGGCCGTTTTGTTCAGGGCATGGGCGCGCCATGCGTTGATGACGATTTCGACGCCCATGACCGCGAAAGGCAGGAAACCGACCGCAGGCGGGATTGCGCCCTCCCCGAGCCGGTTCCAGGCCTCGACGGTGACGCCGCCTGCAAGCAGCAAGAGAAGGGTTGCTTCGCCGAGCGCCGCGATGCTTTCGAACTTGCCGTGGCCGTAGGGATGATCTTCGTCGGCGGGCCGATCAGCCCAGCGCACGGCGAAATAGCTGACGAGCGTGGCAACGAAATCGGTGGCGCTGTGAAGGGCGTCGGTGATGAGCGCGAGCGAGCCGATCATGATGCCGACGGTCAGCTTTGCACCGGTGAGGCCGAGGCTCGCGATCAGCGAAATCAGCGCGACGCGTTCCTTCTTGGTCATCCCAGGCCTCTTGGATCGTATAGGGCGATGGGTGTGCGCGAATTCGGCCCGACGCGCAAGACGCAGGATCACGCATACGCGCGAGCGGGCGTCATTCCAGAAACACCGTCACCCTGTCGCCCCGGCCTTCGCTATCCACGACGCTGAGCGTGACGAAGCCGGCGCCGCGCGGGGTGAATTGAAACTCGCGCGACCAAGGTTCGCGGGCGATCGGGGCGCCGTCGGCGAACCAAGTGAAGGGGGCTTTGCCGTTGCGCACCTTGAGGGAAAGCGGCATCGGCGCGCCGGCCGCAAGCCCGATGTCGACACGGGCGCCGGCGGGCGGATAGGCGATGGCGGGGCCGGGGTCGCGGGCGGTGACGTCGCTGCGCGATCCGCGCAGGCGGCGGAGCGGGGGCGGCAGGTTGGACGATGTGGCGACGAGAAGGCCCGGTGGGTATGGCGGGAGCTTGGTGATGCCGCCGGCGCGCACGTAGGTGTCGGCGAGGATGGGCACCGCGACATCGACGCCCATAAGGCCGGGCATGGGGGCGCCATCCGGACGGCCGACCCAAACGCCGACGGCAAGGCGCCCGTCGTAGCCCATGGCCCAGGCATCGCGGTAGCCGTAGGAGGTGCCGGTCTTGAGGGCGAGGCGGCTGTCGCCTTTGGCTGCGCCGGGCGTTCCGGCGAGGATATCAGTGACATAGGCGGCGGCGCGTTCGTCCATGAGGGGTTTGGACGGACTGGCAGGGCGGATGGCGCCGGTACGCTCTTGCAGCGGGATGGGATCGCCGCCACGGGCGAGCGCGGCGTAGAGCGTGACGAGGTCGGCGAGGGAAAGCCCGACCCCGCCAAGGCCGACGGCGAGACCGGCGGGGGCAAGGTCCGGCAGCTTCGGCGTCACGCCCGCCCGCTTCATGCGCGAGACGAGGCGGGCGGGGCCGACAGCTTCGAGCACCTGGACGGCAGGGACATTGAGGGAGAGTTCCAGCGCACGGCGGACGGTGACGGTGCCGTGGAAGGTCTTGTCGAAATTGCCGGGCGTGTAGCCGGCGAAGGCGGTAGGCCGGTCCTCGACCAGGGTTTCGGGATGGGCGAGACCCGTTTCGAAGGCGAGACCGTAGATGAAGGGCTTCAGCGTGGAGCCGGGCGAGCGGACGGCGCGGGTCATATCCACATAGCCGTCGCGGCGCTCGTCGAAGAGGCCGGCGGACCCGACCGAGGCGAGGATGTCGCCGGTTGCGATATCGGCGACGAGGATGGCGACGGAGACATCGGGGCCGATGGATTTGGCGCGCTCGGCGGCGAGGCGTTCGAGGGCGGCTTGGAGATTGCCGTCGAGGGTGAGGCGGATCTCACGCTCGGCCGGTGTTTGGCGGGTGACGCGGTCGGCGATCTGCGGAGCGAGGATGGGGAAGGCGCGGCGGATGGTGGGGACCGCTTCGGCGCGGGCAGCAGCGGCGTCCGCCTCGGAGATGATGCCGGCGGCGGCGGCGCGGGTGAGCACGCGGTCGCGCGCGGCGCGGGCGGCGGCGGGGAAGCGGTCTGGACGGCGGGCTTCGGGCGACTGAGGGAGGGCGACGAGAAGGGCCGCTTCGGCGGGGGTGAGGCGGCGCGGTTCCTTGCCGAAATAGGCGAGCGCGGCGGCGCGGACGCCCTCGATGTTGCCGCCGAAGGGGGCGAGTTGCAGGTAGGCTTCCAGGATGCGGTCTTTATCCGTGACGCGCTCCAAGGCAAGCGCACCGACGATCTGGCCGAGTTTGCCGGAGACGGTACGGGTGTGGCGGCGCTCTGCAAGGCGCACGACCTGCATCGTAAGCGTGGATGCGCCGGACACGATGCGGCCGTTCAAGGCAAGCTGCGTTCCGGCGCGCAGGATGGCGACGGGATCGACGCCGCGATGCTCGCGGAAATGCTGGTCCTCGGAGGCGATGAGCATGCGGATGTAGAGCGGATCGACGGCGGCGGGGTCGGCCTGGAGCCGCCAGAGGCCGTTTTCGACGACATAGGGGCGCAGGAGCACGCCGGTGCGGTCCACGACGACGCGGGCGGTGGGGACGAAGAGGTCCACCGGCGCTGCGGTCTCAACGGCGTGCCGAAGCGCAATCGGCGCCGCTGTGGCCGCAAGGCCAAGGACGACGGCGAGAGCGAGGACGAAGCGGGTGCGGGGGGATGGCACGGGCATGGATCCGAAATCACGGCATGACAGCGCCGCTCCAAAGAGCCTTCCCGCCAGGAAAGGTGGACGGCAAAGCCGGCCGGAACGGGTTATCTTTATGCTCGGCGCCTTGCTTGTTCCTCAACAAAAAGGCACGCGGCACGAACAAAGACAACCCCTCCCAACCCCTTCTCGGCCACCCCAGCCGCCGCGCGCCTGCCAAGCACCGCCGACGCCGCGAGGTATCATCCCCTCCGGTCAAACTCCGAGCTGCCGTGCCACTGCGCTTGCCTGCCGCTGTCCGCTCAGCCACGCCCCGCCGACAGTGACGGCCAGTGGCCCCGATGCTGCTTCGCCGGCGAACCACAGCCGGTCGGCCAGCGCCGAATCATAGACCTCGCGAGCACGCGACGCGCCGATCCGCGCATGACTGTAGGCCCCGAGGGCGAGCGGATCACCCAACCAATTGGTGGTGAGGCTCGCATCGACCTTGACATCCGAGCCCATGACCTCCGCTAACACCTGACGGCCGAAAGCGATGCGAGCCTTGCGGCCCTCATCTGCGAGCGCACGCGCCGTATCACCCACCACCATCACCGTGGCCACGGCGCGATCGGGCGACATGTGCAGCGAATGGGTCCGCCCCTCCGCCAGCAATTTCGGCACTATGGCGTATTCCGGCAGGTCGGGCCGGGCGCGGTCCAGCCGGAACCCTATCTTTTCGAAGGCGCACATGGGGAGATCGGCAAAGGCCGTCTGCACCTCGATCGGCAGATCGGGCTTGAAGCGGATCGACCCTCCCGCGAGAATCGACGTCGGTACGGTCACGATCACGGCGCGCGCGCGAATGCTGCCAAATGCACCATCCACCTTCACACCGCCACCCTCCTGCCAGTGGATCGCTGTGACAGCGGCACTGAGCCGCACGTCGATATCGGCCCCAAGAGCCGAGATGAGCCCGCCGAACCCGCCGTCCACGACCTTGTCTTCGCCGCTCGCGAGGCTGATGTAGTCGTGAAAGGATATGTCTTCTGCTTCTGATCCCATCTCGATCATCGGCACGGCGAGAGCAACTTTCTCCCAGGCGTCTCCCGGGCTGGCCAGTGCCGACATCGGCCGATCGTCACCGAACAGCGAGGGCCACACGGACCGCCGATCGATCCGAGCTGCGGCACGTTGCAGGTTTTCGTGATCCGCTTCCGGGAGAGGAGACGCACGATCGAACAGCCGAACGTCCGCCGGATCGCTGAGCGCCAGCGCGAGACCCCGCGCCCGAGCCTCCTCAACCAGAGGGTTCGCATCCGCATTATGCAACCAATGTGCCCCGATGTCGAACGGCTGACCGAGCGTCGCGCGATCCGTGAGCGCGCGTCCGCCGATCCGCTGCCGCGCCTCCAGAACCACGACCCGCAAACCTCGCGCAGTAAGGTCTCGCGTGGCAGCGATCCCCGCTGCTCCCGCCCCCACAATCACCACGTCAATCGCCTCTTCGGCGGCCACCCGGCTTACCATCGGCAGCGCCAGCATGGCCCCAAGGACATTTCGCCTGTTCCACATCATCAAAGCGCCCCAAACACGAGATAATTCTCGTATTTGTAAATACGAGAATTATCTCGTATGTCAACGGTGGAGAATTCGATGACACGGGTTGCCAAGCCACCACAGCAGGACCGCGGTATTCGCCGGGTTAAGCGGCTGCTCGATGCGGCGGCCGAGGAGATCCTGATCGCGGGCGTCGATGGTTTGACGATGAACGCTGTTGCCAAGCGCGCGGCGACGGCGGCCGGGTCGCTCTATCAGTTCTTTCCAACCCGCACCGCCCTGCTTGCTGCTCTCGCCGACCGTTACGAGACGTCACTCGCGACACTTGCGACGGAGGTTGCCGAACGCCTGCGCGTAGAGCGGGAGACAAGCATCGGCGCGGCGGCCGTGTCGTTCCTGCAACCCTTTATCGACTGGTATGCTGCAAATCCTGCCTATCACATGCTGCTGGAGGCGATGCCTCGGATTCTGCCCCCCGAAAAGGTTTCCGACAGCCAGGTGGCCGCAGCCCTTGCCGATACGTTGCGTCCGCACGTTGCACCGCGGGCGCTGGCCCGTCTGGACACTGCGGCGCAACTCATGGTCGAGGTCGGCTATGCGGCGATCAGCGCCGGGCCTCGGGACGATGCGACGGCACGGACCATGTGGCTGACGGAAAACGAGAAAATCCTATCGATCTACGCATCGTCGCTGACGGACCCGACCTGAACTGGCGCGGTGTTCCAATCGCCGGCAGACCCGCCTCGACGGCTGTTTTCGAAATGAGAATTGGGACCTGCGAGGCGGAACGAACCCTGTCGGTGGCCGCGTTCCGTCGATCTGGCCGTCGACCCTGGGCCACCTTCATCCGAGGCCGCGGATCTTCACACGACGTTCTTTTCAACGATCGGGCGGTTTTCCCAAACGCGGGAGGGATCGAGTTCGGTGAGGTCGAGCGTGCGATAGGCGCCGTAGGTGATGAGTTCGGAGAGGCCGCGTCCGACGGCGGGGGATTGTTGGAGGCCGTGGCCGGAAAAGCCGTTGGCGAGCAATAGGTTCGGGAGGTTGGGGGTGGGTCCGAGGAGGACGTTGTGGTCGAAGGCGCACATGTCGTAGTGGCCGGCCCATGCGCGGCCGGTCTTGATGCGCTCGAAGGCGGGGATGCGGGAGGCGAGCGTCGGCCAGATCAGGTCTTCGAACAGCGGCCAATCGACGTCATAGTCGCCGTCGACGTCGGGATCTTGGTCCGGTGGCGGGGCGGAGCCGCAGAGGAAGCCGTCGCCTTCGGGACGGACGTAGACGCCGGTGGGATCGATCAGCAGCGGGCAGCCGGGGACGGGATCGGCGGATTTGAAGGTGAAGATCATGCGCTTCTTCACGTGGATCGGGATATCCACGCCGGCTGAGCGCGCGAGCGCGGCAGCACCGGAGCCGGCGGCGTTCACGGCACAGCCGCAGGGAATGAATTCGCCGCCAGCCAGAACAACGCCGGTGACGCGGCCGGCTTCGGTGCGGAGGCCGGAGACCGTGGCGGCGCGGTATTCGACGCCGAGGCTGCGGGCCTTGCGGCGGAAGGCTTGCATCAGGCCGTAACCGTCGAACCAGCCCTCCCCGGTTCGGCCGAAGCTTCCGGCTGAAAGATCATCGACGCTGAGCCAGGGGAAGCGGGCGAGGAGTTGGCCCGGCTCCAGAAAGGCGATGTCGGCGCCGAGCGCGGTTTGCAGCGCGTGATTTTCAGCGAGCACGGAGCGGCCGGTTGACGTGGCGAGGAAGAGATAGCCGCCCTCATGGAGTTGCACGTCGGGCCGGTCGCCCTCGACTTCGAGGCGCTCGCCGATGGAGCGGAGGAATTCGATGCCGTGGAGGGAAATCTGGATGTTTACAGCGGTCGAGAACTGCTGGCGGATCGACGCGGCCGACAGCGCGGAGGCGCAGAATTGGTAGCTCGGGTCCTTCTCGATCACGAGGATACGGCCGGTGAAATCCGGGTTCGCGGCGAGGTGGTAGGCGGTGGAGGAGCCGGTGACCGCACCGCCGATGATAATGACGTCGTAGAACATGGGGGACTGGCCGGGACGTAAGAGGACCCCTCAACCGCCGCTGCCGCGGCACCTGGTCCTGGGTCGAGACACTGGTCTCGACCCGTCGCTAGGCGACCCCACAAGGGGAGAAGGGAGGGACGAGGTTTTGCTTGTGGCGAGGGTCAGCCGCCTCGGCTGATTTCGTCGAGGGTTTTGGATGGGGTGATGGCTTGGGGGTCGATGAGGCAGTGGAGGATGGCGGGTTTGCCGCTCGCCATCGCGCGTTCGAAGGCGGGGGCGAAGTCGGCGGTGGTGGTGATGGTTTCGCCGTGGCCGCCGAAGGCGCGGGCGTAGGCGGCGAAGTCCGGGTTTTTGAGGGCGGTGGCGGAGGGGCGGCCGGGGTAGTGGCGCTCCTGGTGCATGCGGATGGTGCCGTACATGCGGTTGTCGACGAGGATCGTGATGATGGGGATGTCGTATTGCACGGCGGTGGCGAATTCCTGGCCGTTCATGAGGAAACAGCCGTCGCCGGCAAAGCAGACGACGGGGCTTTCCGGGCGTTGGCGTTTGGCCATAACCGCTGCGGGAAGCCCGTAGCCCATGGAGCCGGAGGTGGGCGCAAGTTGGCCGCCGAAGCGGTTATAGCGCCAGTAACGATGCACCCAGGTCGCATAGTTGCCGGCGCCGTTGCAGACGATGGTGTCCTCCGGCAAGCGGTCGCGGAGCCAGCGGACGACCTCGCCATATTGGAAGGTGCCGGGGAGTTGCTTCGGCGTTTCGGTCCAATCGAGGAATTCGGCGCGGGCGGCGGCGGCGCGCTCGGACCACGCGATGGAGGTCGGCGGCTGCACTGTTTCGAGAGCGGCCGCGAAAGCCTGGGGTGAGGCGACGATGCCGAGCGCGGGCTGGTAGACGCGGCCGATCTCTTCCGGGTCCGGGTGGACGTGGACGAGGGTTTGGCGGGGCGCCGGGATATCGATCAGCGTGTAGGACGACGACGGCATCTCGCTCATGCGGCAGCCGACAAGCACAAGCACGTCGGCCTCCTTCACCCGGGCAGCGAGCTTGGGGTTGGGGCTGATGCCGACATCGCCGACGTAGTTCGGGTGCTTGGCGGGGAAGAGGGCCGCGCGGCGGAACGAGGTGGCGACCGGCAGATCGAAGCGTTCGGCAAAGCGGATCACCTCACGCTGCGCGCGCTCCGACCAGCGGGAGCCGCCGAGGATGACGAGCGGGGATTTCGCGGTCCAGAGCAGCTTTTGCAGGCGCACCATATCGGTGAGGCCCGGCCATGTTTCGACCGGCTCGACCTTCGGCGCGTCGGCGGTGATGGCCCGTTCGGTGAGGATATCCTCCGGCAGCGCGATCACGACCGGGCCGGGGCGGCCCTGACAGGCAACGCGGAAGGCGCGGGCAACGAGTTCAGGAATGCGGGCGGGTTCGTCGATCTCCACAACCCACTTGGCGATGGAGCCGAACACGGCCTTGTAGTTGACCTCCTGAAATGCCTCGCGCTCGCGCATGCCACGCTCGATCTGGCCGATGAACAGGATCATCGGGGTGGAATCCTGCGCGGCGATATGGACGCCGGGGCTGGCGTTGGTGGCGCCGGGACCGCGCGTAACGAAGCAGATGCCGGGGCGGCCGGTGAGCTTGCCGTAAGCCTCCGCCATCATCGCCGCGCCGCCTTCGTTGCGGCAGACGAGAACGTCGATCGAGGCGTCGTGGAGGGCGTCGAGCACGGCGAGGTAGCTCTCGCCGGGCACGCAGGTGAGGCGCTCGACGCCTTGGATGACGAGTTGATCGACAAGAATCTGCCCGCCGGTGCGGGGGGCGGTCGTTGCGGTCATGTCGCGGTTCCCTTGAGGGCGGCGAGCACGGCGGCGGTGTCCGCGCCGAGCATGGGACTGGGAGACGAGGCGGCCATGCGCACGCCGTCGATCACGATGGGCGAGGCGACGCCGGGTACGGTGGAACCGTCGGTCGAGACGAGGTCGAGGCGCATGCCGCGGTGAATCACCTGCGGGTCGGCAAACACGTCGGCCACGCTGTTGATGGGGCCGGCCGGAACGCCGGCGGCCTCCAGGCGGGCGAGAAGTTCGTCGCGCGGGAAGGCCTTCACGTGGGGGGCGAGGTGGGGCACGAGGTCGGCGCGGCGCTTGACGCGGTCGCCGTTGGTGGCGAAGGCGGGGTCGGCGGCGATATCTTCCGCGCCGACCACGGCGCAGAATTTGGCGAACTGGCCGTCGTTTCCGACCGCGACGATGACGTGCCCATCGGCGACTTCGAAGACCTGATAGGGCACGATATTGGGATGCGCGTTGCCGAGCCGGCGGGGGGCGGTGCCGGACGCGAGATAGTTCATCGCCTGATTGGCGAGGATGGCGACCGAGACGTCGAGCAGGGCCATATCAACGTGGCCGCCCTCGCCCGTGGCGTCGCGGCGGCGGAGCGCGGCGAGGATGCCGACGCTGGCGTAGACGCCGGTGAACACGTCGACGACGGCAACGCCGACCTTCTGCGGCTCGCCGTCCGGTGCGCCGGTTATGTCCATGAGGCCGCCCATGCCCTGAATCATGAAGTCGTATCCGGCGCGGGCGGCGTAGGGGCCGTCCTGGCCGAAGCCGGTGATCGAGCAGGTAACGAGGCGGGGGTTCAGGGTGCGTAAGGTCTCGTGGTCGAGGCCGTATTTCTTGAGGCCGCCGACTTTGAAATTCTCGATGACGACGTCGCACTCGGCGGCGAGTTGGCGGATTATTGCCCTGCCCTCGTCGGTCTCGAAATCGACCGCGACGGAGCGCTTGCCGCGATTGCAAGCGTGGTAATAGGCGGCGCCCCAGGCTTTGCCGTGGATATCGGTGACGAAGGGCGGACCCCAGCCGCGCGTGTCATCGCCCGCGCCGGGCCGCTCGACCTTGATCACCTCGGCGCCAAGATCAGCCAAAAGCTGCCCGCACCAAGGGCCAGCGAGGATGCGGGCAAGCTCCAGAACACGGACGCCGGCAAGCGGTTTCATGAGCACTTCCTAAAGGACCGATCCGCCGATGAAAGAGCGCGATCCATAACGGATTTCCAAGAGGCGGCAAGGCCAAATCGCTTGGCGGGACCAAATGGACTGGGAAGCGTGCCCCCTCACCGCCCCCTGCCCCACGCATTGCCGCCCTTGCCCTTCGCCTTGAGGCTGGCCACGGAGGGGTAGCTGCCTTTGCGGACAGGCTCGACCTTGGGCGGCGGGGGTGTGACCGGCATGGAAAGTTTGGTGGGAACGCCGGATTTGGCTTCGTCGACCATCTTTGCCAGCCGAATAAGGACGGCGGCGGTGCCTTTGAGGCGCTGTTCGGGATCGGGCCAGTCGCGAACGAGGACGATCTTCTGATCGGGGCGGATTTTGGCAAGCACGCTTTGCTCGGCGATGTATTTGATGAGCGCGGCAGGGTTCTCAAATTTGCCGTCGCGAAAGCCGATGACGACGCCCTTCGGCCCGGCGTCGATCTTCTCAACGTTGGTCTTGCGGCAGAGCGCCTTGATGGTGACGATCTTCAAGAGGTGCTCGACTTCGCTTGGAAGCGGACCGAAGCGGTCGATGAGTTCGGCGCCAAAGGCGTCGATCGCGGAGTTGTCGACGAGTTCGGCGAGCCGGCGATAGAGGCCGAGGCGAAGCTGGAGATCGGGAACGTAGGCGTCCGGGATCATGACGGGCGTGCCGACGGTGATCTGCGGGCTCCACTGGTCGTCGGTGAGGCTTTCATCGCCGGTCTTCAAGGCGGCGACGGCCTCTTCCAGCATCTGCTGATAAAGCTCGTAGCCGACTTCCTTGATGTGGCCGGACTGTTCTTCGCCCAGAAGATTGCCCGCGCCGCGAATGTCGAGATCGTGGCTGGCGAGTTGGAAGCCCGCGCCGAGGGTGTCGAGGCTTTGGAGCACCTTCAGGCGGCGCTCGGATGAGGTGGAGAGCTTCTTCTCCGGCGGCGTGGTGAAAAGCGCGTAGGCGCGGGTCTTGGAGCGACCGACGCGCCCTTTTAGCTGGTAAAGCTGCGCGAGGCCGAACATGTCGGCGCGGTGGATGATCAGCGTGTTGGCGGTGGGGATATCGAGGCCGGACTCCACGATGGTGGTGGAGAGAAGCACGTCATACTGGCCCTCGTAGAAGGCGTTCATGATGTCTTCAAGGTCGGTGGCGGCCATCTGGCCGTGGGCGGTGGCGACCTTCACTTCCGGCACGTGCTTGGCGAGGAACTCGCGCTGATCGGCAAGGTCGGACACGCGCGGGCAAACGTAAAAGGCTTGGCCGCCGCGGTATTTTTCGCGCAGCAACGCCTCGCGGATCACCAGCGGATCGAACGGCGTGATGAAGCTGCGGACGGCGAGGCGGTCCACGGGGGGCGTGGCGATAAGGGAGAGTTCGCGCACGCCGGTCAGCGCGAGTTGCAACGTGCGGGGGATGGGGGTGGCGGAGAGTGTGAGGACGTGAACGTCCGACTTCAGCTCCTTCAAGCGCTCCTTGTGCTTGACACCGAAGTGCTGCTCCTCGTCGATGATGAGGAGGCCGAGATCCTTGAACGCAATGCCCTTGGCGAGCAGTGCGTGGGTGCCGACCACGATGTCGATCGTGCCGTCGGCGATGCCGGCGCGGGTTGCGGCGAGGTCCTTGGCCGACACGAGGCGCGAAGCCTGGGCGACGTTGATCGGCAGCCCCTTGAAGCGCTCGGAGAAGGTGCGGAAATGCTGGCGGGAGAGAAGCGTGGTAGGCACCACGACGGCGACTTGGCGGCCAGACATCGCGGCGAGGAAGGCGGCGCGGAGCGCGACCTCCGTCTTGCCGAAGCCGACGTCGCCGCAGACAAGCCGGTCCATCGGGCGGCCGGAGCCGAGATCACCGGCGACGGCGTTGATGGCGTTCAACTGATCGTCGGTCTCGTCGTAGGGGAAGCGGGCGGCGAATTCGTCGTAAAGGCCGTCCGGCGGGACGAGCGCGGGGGCGGTTTTGAGAAGGCGGGCGGCGGCGGTTTTGATCAGCTCGTCCGCGATCTCGCGGATCCGCTGCTTCATCCGCGCCTTGCGGGCCTGCCATGCGCCGCCGCCGAGGCGATCAAGCTGCGCCTCGGAATTTTCAGCGCCGAAGCGGGAGAGAAGCTCGATGTTTTCGACCGGCACTTTCAGCGTGGGATTGCCGTCGCCACCGTATTGGATTTCAAGATAGTCGCGGGCGTAACCCTGCACCTCCACCGTGACGAGGCCGAGGAAGCGGCCGATGCCGTAGTCCACGTGGACGACGAGGTCGCCCTCGGCCAGCGACGCGACTTCCTTCAGGAAGTTGTCCGCGCGCTTCTTGCGGTTGGCGCCGCGTACGAGGCGGTCGCCCAGCACGTCCTGTTCGGCGACGACAACGAATTCGGGCAGTTCGAAGCCGGTTTCGATGCCGAGGATGGCGAGCGGAAGCTCATGAGCGGGCGTTTTCAGCGCGGCGTCGAGGTGGGGCACGACGGCGGTTTTCTGGACGCCGTGGTCGGCGATGACCTGGGCCAGACGGTCGCGCGAGCCTTCCGACCAGCAGGCGAGGACAACGCGGCGGTTTTCGGCCTTGAGGGCGCGGATGTGGGCGACCAGCGCGTCGAAGACGTTCGTGTCGGCAGAGGCGCGTTCCGCCGCGAAGGAATGGCCGGTCTTGCCGCCGAAATCCACGATCCGGAGCGCGGAACCGTCGGCCCGGTGAAAGGGGCTCAACCGGGCCACGTCGCGCCGGTCGAAGATGCCGCGCACTTCACTTTCGGTGAGGTAGAGCGCGGTCGGCTCCAGCGGCTTGTAAGGCGCGGAGCCGGCGCCGCCGGATTTCAGCGCCTCGAAGCGTGCGTCGTAATGATCGGCGACGGTGACGAGGCGTTCGTTGACGGCTTCGTCGACGAGGGGGTCGAGCACCAGCGCGGCGTCGCCGACGTGGTCGAACAGGGTGCCGAGGGTGTCGTGGAACAGCGGCATCCAATGCTCGACGCCAGCATAGCGGCGGCCCTCGCTGACCGCCTCATAGAGCGGATCGTCGCGGGTGACGGCTCCGAAGGCGGCGACGTAGCCCTGGCGGAAGCGCTTGATGGAGGCGGGGGTGAGCTGCACCTCGCTCATCGGCACGAGGTCGAGGCGAACGAGCTGGCCGGTGGAGCGCTGGGTTTCCGGATCGAACGGGCGGATGGATTCCAGCGTGTCGCCGAAGAAATCGAGGCGCACGGGGGCTTCGGCGCCCGGCGCGTAGAGGTCGAGAATTCCGCCGCGCACGGCGTATTCCCCGGTGTCCCGCACGGTGCTGGAGCGGGAGAAGCCGTTGTCTTCAAGCCATGCGGTGAGCTGGCCCATATCCACCCGGTTGCCGGGGGCGACGTGCATGACGGTGCCGGATACGAGGCCGGGCGGCACGACCTTCTGGACGATGGCGTTGACGGTGGTGAGCAGCACGAAGGCGCGCTTTTCCGTGCGGCGGGCGGCGAGTTCGGCCAGCGTCGTCATGCGGCGCGCGACGATGGCGGGGGTGGGCGACACCCGGTCGTAGGGAAGGCAATCCCACGAGGGGAATTCGAGCACGCCGACCTCGGGCGCGAAGAACGCCAGCGCGCGGGCAAGCTGGGCAAGGCGCTGGCCGTCGCGAGCGATGTAGACCGCGTTCAGTCCGGAGCGATCCGCACGGGCGAGGCGCGCAAGGGCAAGCGCTTCCGCGCCATCAGGAACGCCGGAAATGGTGACGGCGCGGAACTCGTCGAAGAGATGGACGTAATCGATCGGCATGGGCGGGCGTGACTCGTATCGGTTTGCGCGGATCGGCTTGGCCCGGAGGCAAGAAGGTCGTGAGAGCCTATGCGTTAGCCCGTCAGCGGGTTCCTGGCTGCGAAGGCCACCACCTTTTGCAGCAGCGCGCCGTCAAACCCTTCGGGGATTTCGGCACGGCCGAGAATCCAGGAGAACAGGTCGCGGTCAGGAACTTCCATCAGGCGCTCGAACTCGCCCAGTTCGGCATCGGAAAGGCCGGCGATCTCGGCGTCGGCGAAGCGGCCGAGCAGGAGGTCCATCTCGCGGGTGCCGCGATGCCAGGAGTGGTAGAGCGCCTTGCGCCGCCGGGGATCGAGATCCACCGAGGTGCGCGTCATTCCCGCCAACGGTTCACTGCTCATACCCCGCCCTCCAAAAACGCCGAGCCGCCGCCGGGCCCAAAAAGGCCCGTCGGTTCGCGTGGGGACTATGTAGCGTTCCGCAAGTCGATTGTCAGGGGGAAAGCGCGAGGGGTGGGTTGTGCTAAAGAAGCGCGTCCGCAACCATCGACTCGCCATGCGCCCCGAAATTCTCAACCCGCTGTTCCGCCCGCTCTCCGCCGTTCCCGGCGTGGGACCCAAGCTTTTGCCGAAACTGGCGCGGCTGGTGGGGCCGGGCGGGGAGTTCGTGCGCGAGGCGGTGGTGGCGGATCTGCTGTTTCATTTGCCGACGCATGGCATCGACAGGACGCGCGAGGCGCTGATCGTGCGGGCGCCCGAAGGGGCGATCGTAACGTTGCGGGTGCGGGTGGACCGGCACCGGCCGGCGCCTGCCGGAGGACGCGGGCCGTACCGGGTGCAGGTTCAGGACGAGAGCGGCGAACTGACGCTGGCCTTCTTTCACGCGGAAAAGGGCTGGCTGGAGAAACTGTTGCCGGTGGGTGCGGAAAGGCTCGTTTCGGGGCGGGTGGAGTGGTTCAACGGCGCGCCGCAGATGGTGCATCCCGATCACGTGGTCGCGCCGGAAGAAGCGGGCAAGCTGCCTCGTTTGGAGCCGGTGTATCCGCTGACGGAGGGCGTGACGGGGCGGGTGCTCGCCAAGGTGATCGGCGCGGCGCTGGATTTGCTGCCCGCGCTGCCGGAGTGGATCGATCCGGCCGTCATGAGCCGCGAGGGCTGGCCGCCGTTCAGCGTAGCGCTTGGCCGTTTGCATCGGCCGGTCGAGGCGGCGGATCTGGCGGACGAGAGCCCGTTTCGTGCGCGCCTGGCCTATGACGAATTGCTCGCGAGCCAGCTTGCGCTTGCGCTGGTACGCCAGCAATTGCGCCAGGTGGTGGGGCGGGCGCGGGCGCCGACGGGGGAAATCCAGCAAAAGATCACGGCCGCACTACCCTTCGCTTTGACGGAGAGCCAGAAGGTGGCGATCGGCGACGTGATCGCGGATCTGAAGCAGCCGAGCCGGATGATCCGGCTTGTGCAGGGCGATGTAGGCTCCGGGAAAACGATGGTGGCGCTGTTCGCGGCGGCGGCGGTGGTGGAATCCGGCGCACAGGCAGCCTTCATGGCGCCGACGGAATTGCTCGCGAGGCAGCATGCGCGCTCGCTCGCGCCGCTGGCGGACGCGGCGGGATTGCGGATGGCGCTACTGACGGGGGCGGATCGCCCAGCTGGACGCGCGCGAACGCTGGAGGCGATCGCGGCGGGGGATGTGGACCTTGTGGTGGGCACACATGCGCTATTTCAGGCGGGCGTACAGTTCCGCGACCTTGGGCTGGCGATCGTGGACGAGCAGCACCGCTTCGGCGTGCATCAACGCCTTGCGTTATCGGGCAAGGGAACGCGCACGGACCTGTTGGTGATGACCGCGACGCCGATACCGCGCACGCTGATGCTTTCGGCGTTCGGCGATATGGACGTGTCGCGGCTGACCGAGAAGCCCGCAGGGCGCAAGCCGATCGCCACGGCTAATGTTTCCACGGACCGGATCGGCGAAGTGGTGTCGCGGATCGGGCGGGCGATCGCGGAGGATGGGGCGAAGGCGTATTGGGTGTGTCCGCTGGTCGAGGAAAGCGAAAGCATCGATCTGGCGGCGGCCGAGGAGCGGTTCGAGGACCTGAAGAAGGTCTTCGGCGAAGCTGTCGCGCTTGTGCATGGGCGCATGAAAGCGGCCGAGAAGGACGCGGCGATGCGGCGGTTTCAGAGCGGCGAGGCGCGCGTTCTGGTGGCGACAACCGTGATCGAGGTCGGCGTGGATGTGCCGGATGCCACGATCATCGTGATCGAGCACGCCGAGCGATTCGGCCTTGCCCAGCTTCATCAGTTGCGCGGGCGGGTCGGGCGGGGGGACAAGCCCTCGACCTGCGTGCTGCTCTACAAAGGACCGCTCGGCCAGACGGCAAAGGCCCGGCTGACGGTGATGCGTGAAACGGAGGACGGCTTCCGGATCGCGGAGGAAGACCTGAAACTACGCGGCGGCGGCGAGCTTCTGGGCACCCGCCAGAGCGGCCTGCCGGGCTTCAGGCTGGTCAAGCCGGAGGTGCACGGCCGCCTGCCGGAAGTGGCGCGCGACGACGCGGCCTTGGCGCTAACGCGCGATCCCGGGCTGAACGCCGAGCGGGGCGGCGCGCTGCGAGTGCTGATGTATCTATTCGGGCGGGATGATGCGGTGCGGCTGATACGGGCGGGGTGAAGCCCAAGGGTTTCCGAATGAGCGGGAACCATGGTATGAGTTATCGATACTCGGTAATACCTGGATGGACGTGAGCCATGCCTTTGTCGGTCAAACTCGATGCCGCCGATCAGGAGCGTTTGCGACGGATCGGCGCAGCCAAGGACCGGTCGACGCATTATCTGATGCGCGAGGCTATTCGTCAGTTTCTCGATCGGGAAGAAGCGCGGCAGAGTTTCCTGGCGGAAGCCGATGCGGCTTGGCGGAATTATAGGGAAACCGGGCAACACAACACCGGCGACGAAATAGCTAATTGGCTTGAGACTTGGGGCAGCGACGACGAAAAGGATGCCCCCGTTTGCCACGACTGATCTTTACACCGGAAGCCACATCGGGCCTCAGACGCTGTCGCGCTTTTTTGGATACCAGGAATAAGCTGGCCGCGCGCCGGGCGGCAGAAGAGATAAACCGAAGCTTCGCCCACCTGATGGAGCTTCCGGAGATAGGCCGGCCCGTGCCCGATCGGCCCGGCCAGCGAGAACTGATCATCCCTTTCGGCGACGCCGGCTATGTCGCCCTTTACCGCTTCGACGCCGATGCCGCCGCGCTGGTGGTTTTGGCGTTTCGGCACACGAAGGAAGCCGGCGTCTGACGAGGGCGACGAGCCCTCAAAAAATCTCCGCCGTGGGCTGCCCGAGCGCCATGGCGCCGGCGTAGCGGGATTGGGGGCCGGGTTGCATGGGGTGGAAGCGGGCGCCTTGGACGTCGCGGAAGCGGCGTTCCAGGCCGTTGCGGCGGTAGAAGCTGGCGCCTCCGGCCACTTCGAGCGCGAGTTCGACGGTTTTGATGGCGTTCTCGGCGACGAGGCTGCGGCCGATCATGACTTCGTTGACGGTGTCGGCCGCCGGCGCGTTTCGGGCGGAGGTTTCGATCATCCAGCGGTGAGCGAGCTGCGCGGCACGCAAGGCGGTGTCCATCCGGCCGGCGAGTTCGACGGTGAAGGGCGAAGTCGGCTTGGATTTCGCCAAGCCGATCGCGATGTCGCGCGCGCTTTCGGCGATGCCCACATATACCGCGTAGATCAGCGGAATCGCGATCGTTCCGATGATCTGGAACAGCGGATGCCATTTTCCAGCTTCGCGCGACAGGGCGACGCCGGTGTCGGGGATGAAAAGATCCTCGATCATCACGTCGTTGGAACCGGTGCCGCGCATGCCGAGGGTGCGCCACGTGTCGAGCATTTGCACGCCGGGCGCCTTCATCGGCACCGCGAAATGGATCACGGTGGCCGGGCCGTTATCGGGATGAACGACGGCGCCCGTCATGAGAAGGTCACCGGCCGGCGCGCCGGAGGTGAACACCTTGCGGGCGGAAATGCGGTAGCCGTTCTCGACCTTGGTGGCGTTGCCGGAACCGCCGATCCAATCCGAACCGCCGCTGGTGACGAGGATCAACCGTTCGGCCGCGATACGCTTCAGCAACGGTTCGACGGCCGCGACCTTCTGATGCCGCCAGCGCCAAGCTGGAACCGCGACCTGATGGGTATGCATGGCGAAGGCCAGTGCGGTTGAGCCGCAGGCGCGGGCGAGGATGCGGAGCATGTCGGCCAACTCGGCGATGTCTGCGCCGCGCCCGCCGAGTTCATGCGGCACAGCCGCTTCGACGAGGCCGGCCTCTTTTAGGAGGGCGTAGTTGTTGGCGACGAAGGTGTCGGTCTCGTCGATCTCGGCCGCGGTTTCGGCCAGCATGGGGGCGAGCGTGTGGGCGATATCGGCGATGGACTGGGACTCGCGTGCGGCGATGCTTTGGATGTTGGTCATGACGACGTTCTCCTCTGACCCAACTGGAAGGGCCGGAGGATCCGCTCCGAGGCGGAGGCGGTCTAGTTCACGAACTGTACCGCGCTGGTATCGGTGATCACGGTTTGGCGATATCTTCATACAAATAGACCGGCTGCATGAGGTGACCGCCATGACCGATCGCGGAGGCTACGGCCAGTTTTGCCCCGTCGCGATGGCGTCGGAGATATTGTGCTCGCGGTGGACGACGCTCGTGATCCGCGAACTTTTGTGCGGAACGACGCATTTCAACGATCTGCGGCGCGGTGTACCGCGCATGTCCCCTGCCCTTTTGTCCAAGCGGCTTAAGGACTTGGAGCGGGCGGGGATCGTGGTTGCCGAGCCGAACCCGAAGGGTGTGACAGAGTATCATCTCTCAGAGGCGGGGGAGGATTTGCGGCCGATCATCCTGGGCATGGGGTTTTGGGGCCAGCGGTGGGTGAACTCAAAGCTGTCGCTCGAAAATCTCGATCCGTCGCTTTTGATGTGGGACATGCGCCGCCACCTTCGGCCGGAACCGCTGCCGCTGAAGCGGTGCACCATCCAGTTTTCCTATCCCGACGCCGCCCCGCCGCAGCGCAATTGGTGGCTGGTCGTCACGAATGGAACGGTGGAACTGTGCGGCGTGGACCCCGGCTTTGAGATCGACCTGCTGGTAACCGGCTCCCTCAAAAGCATGACGGCCGTTTGGATGGGGCTGACGTCGGTTCGTAAAGAGATCGAGGCCGGCAACCTGGAGGTCGAGGGCGATCCAATAGTGGCGAGATCGATCCAGACCTGGCTGGGCCTCAGCCCGTTTGCAAGCGAGCCGCAACGGGTTCACTGAGCCGTCTGTCACAGGGATGGCCGAATGGTGCTTCAAAGGGCGACTGACTGGCTAGCTTGAGCGCTGCGTTAGGTGGGCGTTTCCTCGATCACACGTGCCGTGGGGGCGTCGAGGGCATCATGATCGCCGGATTGATAAGGTGGATCAAGCGACTGCTGTATGTGGCCATCGCGGTTTTCGTTGCGCTGATCGGGGCACGGATCTTTGAGGCGGAGCGCGGGCCGCCGCTTGGGCCATGGCACACCTTCGTTCCCCACGAACTCAGCCGGGCTGAAATCGATGGGACGGACTGGGCGGGTTATCTCTCGGCCGAAGACCGCATATTCGCCTCCATTCGCGACGACGTATCAGCGAAGCTGGAGCCTGCCGAACGCACGATCGCGAACCGCTATTTCGAGGGGAGCCCGGTCAACCCTCAAAGAATGGCGCCGAACTGGAACCGGTCTTACATGCTGATGCCCTCCGGCGAACCGCTTGGGGCGACGGTTCTGCTGCATGGCTTGACGGACTCGCCCTACAGCATGCGCCACCTCGCGCAGCTCTACCAGGAACACGGGTTCGTGGCGGTGGCGATCCGGATGCCGGGGCATGGGACGGTGCCGGCGGGCCTGACGACCGCGACATGGGAGGACTGGCTTGCGGCGACGCGGCTGGCGGTGCGGGAGGCGCGCGGGCGGATCAAACCGGACAAGCCGCTGCACATCGTGGGATATTCGAACGGCGGCGCGCTGGCTGTGAAATACGCCGTCGATACGTTGGCGGACTGGGAACTGGCAAAGCCGGACCGGCTGGTTCTGATGTCGCCGATGATCGGCGTGACGGCCTTCGCGCGTTTCGCCGGATTGGCGGGGCTACCGGAGGCACTGCTGCCGGCTTTTGCGAAGACGGCGTGGCTGGATATTCTGCCGGAGTATAACCCCTTCAAATACAACTCGTTTCCGGTGAATGCAGCGCGCCAGTCTTTTCAATTGACCCAGGCCGTACAGGAGGACATCACGGCGCAATTGGAGCGTGGCGGGCTGGATGGTCTTCCGCCGATCTTGACCTTCCAGTCCGTGATCGATTCCACGGTGAGCGCGCCGGCGGTCGTGTCGGGGCTTTATGCCCGGCTGCCGCCAAACGGCAGCGAGCTTGTGCTCTTCGACCTCAATAGAAGCGCGAACCTCGGGGGTTTGCTGAGGCCCGGATCCGAGGCGATGCTAGGCCGGATGCTTCCGGCTGTTCCGAGAAACTTCCGGACGACGACGATCACGAATGAGGGCGCGAAGAGCGGGTCGGTCGATGAGCGCGCGGTGGCGGCCGGGGCGGTGGATGAGGTGGTTCAAGCGACGGGGTTTGCCTTTCCGCGTGGCATTTATTCGCTGTCGCATATCGCGATCCCGTTTCCGCCGTCAGACGGATTGTATGGCTTCGAGCCGGATGACACGGAAAAGTTTGGCATCAGGCTTGGCGTGATCGAGCCGCGCGGGGAAACGGGGGCGCTGGTGGTGAGCATTGATGCGCTGATGCGGCTGTCGTCGAACCCGTTCTATGCCTATTTGGCGGGGCGCGTTGCGGAGGGGCTTCCGGCAAAGGGGGTGGCCGGCCCATGAAACCTTCGCACCCCTTGGCCAAAGCAATGCTGCTGGATCCGCGCGCGGGGGATAGGGAGGATGATGCCTCCAGCCCGAAGGCGCGATCGCTTCTGTCGATTGCGGGAAGCCTGCTCACCGAGATAAGCCTGCCGAAGCTGCTGCTGGCGTTCACGATCCAAATCCTTGTGCCGGGCCTGCTGCTCGGCTTCGCGCCGCTGGTGGTGACGGCGTGGCTGTCCGTCGTATCGGCGAAGCTTGGCGCGCTTGCGACCTTGTGGGCGGTGCCGGTTTTGGCGGTTGCAGGCGCCGTGGCGTGGCTTGGCGGGCGGCGGGCCTACCGGATGGCGGAGAAGAGCTTCTGGTCGCTGAACGCACTGGCGGTTCAGCCGGGATACGCGCTCTGCCGGGAAGGCCTGCGGCATCTGACGGAGCGCTTTCTGGCACGGCATCTTAGCGAGGACGGGCAGGCACGCTCGCGGGCTTGGATCGCGGCGGGCGCGGGGGCCGTGTGCGGCGTGGCCGGGCTCACCGTCGTCGCGCTGGTTTGGCCGGCGACGAACTGGACCGGCAACGTTGCCATGCTGCGCGCGCCGTTTCTGCTGATCCTGCCGGCGCTGGCGAATACGGCGGCGATCGTGAGCGGCTACTTCGCGGCGGCATCGCTGGTTTGGGGCTTTGCCGATGCCCTGATGGATCAGCCGCGCGACCTCAAAGTGTTCGACGCGCCGCCGCAGGACGCGCGGCGCTGGCGTGTCGTGCATCTCTCGGACGTTCATGTGGTGGGCGAAGCCTATGGTTTTCGCATCGAGAGCGGCCGCGCGGGACCGCGCGGGAACGACCGTCTCGCGCGCGTTTTCGAGCGGCTTGGCGCCATCCATGCCGAGCGCCCGCTCGATCTGGTGATGGTGACCGGAGATATGACGGATGCGGGCCGCTCGTCCGAATGGGCCGAATTTCTGAGCGCGGTGGGCAAGCATCCGGACCTTGCAAGCCGCATGCTGATCCTGCCGGGGAACCACGATCTCAACATCGTGGACCGGGCCAATCCCGCGCGCATCGACCTGCCGACGAGCCCCGGCAAGCGGCTGCGGCAGTTGCGCACGCTGTCGGCGATGGCGGCGATACAGGGCGATCGGGTGCGGGTTTTGAACCCTGCGCGGGACCTGCTTGGAGGAACGCTGAACGAGGCACTGGAGCGGCATGTGGAGGCGATTACGGCCTTCGCGAATGACGGCCGGGGCATGCTTTCGGCAAGGCTTGCGGACGTTTGGGCGGAGGTTTTCCCGATGGTGTTGCCGCCAGCGGGCGCGGACGGGCTTGGGGTGATCCTGCTCAACTCAAATGCGGATACGCATTTCTCATTCACAAATGCGCTCGGGCTGGTTTCCAGCGAACAGGCGCGCGGGATTAAGGCGGCGACGCGGGCGTTTCCAAGCGCCCGCTGGATCGTCGGCCTGCATCACCACCTCGTCGAATACCCCAAACCCGCCAAGGCGTTTTCGGAGCGGATCGGCACCGCGCTGATCAACGGTAGCGGGTTTGTGCGCGAATTGAAGCCGCTTGGCCGCCGGATGATCGCGATGCATGGCCATCGCCACATCGAGTGGATCGGCGAATGCGGGCCGGTGCGGATCGTATCGGCGCCCTCCCCGGTGATGGATGCGACGGACGCGGACACGACTGCTTTCAACATCCTGACCCTTGCACCGGGCGATGACGGCGGGCTGGCGCTGCTGCCGCCTGAGCGGGTGGCGATTGACGGCGATGCCGGGGATTTGAGCGATCAGCTTGCGGCGTTCACCGGGCTTGATTTCCAGGTTACACCCCGTCGAGCAGAGCATTGAGATCGAGCGAAGAGGTGCTGCCGATCTGGTCCCGGTGAGCCGCATAGAAGGCCTCGGCGGCGGATCGTCCGGCGTCGCGGAGCATCGATAGGAAACCCCACTCGGCATTGAGTTTCGAGGAGTAACCGAGGTCTATCATGACGTCACTGGTGACCCGGTGGATGCGCATCTGGGCCCAGCGCGCGCCCTCCCCTTCGTTCGGGTTGGCCTCGCGGCGGAGCAGCGCCATCATCCGCAATTCCTTGAGCAGAACCGAATTGAACGACACCTCGTTCAGCCGGTTCATGATTTCGCGCGCGGTTCGCGGCGTGCCCGGACGCTCGGTTGGGTTGATCTGAACGAGGATGGTGTCGAGGGAATCGCACTCCCGGATGAGGGGCGTCATTGTGGGATTGCCGGAATATCCGCCGTCCCAGTAATCATCGCCGTCGATTTCGACCGCCTGGAACATGGTGGGCAGGCACGCCGATGCGAGCAGCACGTCGGGGGTGAGTTCGTGGTTCCGGAACACGCGGCCCCGGCCGGTGCGCACGTTGGTGGCGGTGACGAAGAGCTTGATCGGGCCGGCGACGAGGCCGTCGAAGTCGATGACATTATTCAGGATTTTCGACAGCGGGTTCACGCCGCCAGGGTTCAGATCGTAGGGTGAGAGAACGCGGGACATCAAATCCATGATGTTGAAGAGGGGCGAGTTATCGAGCGTCCAGCGGCCGGTCAGAATGTCGAGCGGGCTGCGCTGGAAAGGGCTGAATTGCGCGGCATCGGAGACCTGCCGCCAGAACTTATCCAGCGCTTCGCGCGCTCCGGCCCGCCCGCCCTTGGCATAGCCGGACGCCAGCACGGCCGCATTCATGGCGCCTGCGGACGTGCCGGAAATGCCTTCGATCTTGAGCCAATCAACCTCCAAGATGCGGTCTAGAACGCCCCACGTGAAGGCGCCATGCGAACCGCCGCCCTGCAAGGCGAGGTCGATCGCGAGTGGCTCGGATCGCTCCTCGGCGCGGCGGGGGGGTGCACTGGCGCGGGGGGTTGAGGCGTTTCTCACGGAGAACCTCTCGGGGCGGTCAGGGAAGGCCGGCGCGGCGGCCGGGCGCAGGGGCTGGAGATCGACGGGAGCAATCGTGGACGGAACGGCGCCGTGGGGCGCCGTTCCGATGGGCAACAGCGAGGCGGCCGCCGGTTACGCGGCGGGCGACGGCTTTTCAGCGGCGCTTGTGACCGCCGCGCTTGTCCCGACGGCGCTTGTGGCAGCCGCGCTTGTGGCGGCCACGAGAGCCTCGCGCAGGGCGGATTCCTGCGTCTCGTCGAAGGACGTCTTCATCAGGACGCCGCCGACGCCTTTGAGGTCGGCGAGCACTTTGTCGGTGGTCATCTTGCGGATCAGAAGGAAAAGACCGGCGCCGCCCGGTTGCAGCGATTCCGCTGTTTCCTTCATGAATTGATCGTTGATGCCGACATCGGTGAGCTTGCCGCCGAGAGCACCGGACGCCGCACCGATGGCCGTGCCGACAAGCGGCATGAGGAAGAGAAAGCCGACCAGCGTGCCCCAAAACGCGCCCGAGACCGCGCCAAGGGCCGTCATATTCATCATCTGGTGCAGCTTGATGTTGCCCTTGTCATCCTTCACCACGACAACGGCATCACCCAGTTCGATGAGATACTCCTGCTGAAGCGAGAGCACCTTCTGGCGGACTTCTTCGGCTTTTTCCTCGGACGGGAAAGCTATGAAAACGAGATCACTCATTGCAACGCTCCGTGGTTGGGCGGAAATGCGACCGCAGCGGCGATCACGAGGCTTCCGCCGATCTTCGAACGAGGAAGTCGGTCAAAAGGGGTACGGGGCGGCCGGTTGAACCTTTGGCGGGACCCGTGAGGGAGGCGGTTCCGGCGATATCGAGGTGTGCCCATTTATAGGCTTTGGCGAATTGCCAGAGGAAAACCGCGGCGGTAACCGAGCCGGCGGGTATGCCGCCGAGGTTGCTGATGTCGGCGAAGTTGCTGTCGAGTTGTTCGAGGTAGTCGTCCCAGAGCGGAAGCCGCCAGCTTGGATCGCCGCTGTCGGCGCTGCTGGCCAGAAGCTGGCCCGCAAGCGCGTCGTCGTTGGCGTAGAGGCCGGTGGTTTGGCGGCCGAGCGCGATGATGCAGGCGCCGGTGAGCGTTGCGATGTCGATCACGCACTCCGGGTCGAACCGTTCGGCGTAGGTGAGCGCATCGCACAGAAGCAGCCGGCCTTCGGCGTCGGTGTTGAGGATTTCGATGGTCCGGCCGGACATAGACGTCACGATGTCGCCAGGGCGCGACGCATTGCCGCCGGGCATGTTTTCCGCCGCCGTGACGATGCCGATCACGTTGAGCGGTAAGCCGAGGCGCGCGACCGTTTTCATCGCGCCGAGCACGCTGCCCGCACCGCTCATGTCGAACTTCATCTCGTCCAGATTGGCGCCGGGCTTTAGTGAAATGCCGCCCGTGTCGAAAGTGATGCCTTTCCCGATGAGGACGATGGGCTTCTGCTTCGCGTTGGCGCCCCGGTAATGCATGACCGCGAGCTTGCAGGGGTTGTGCGAGGCGCGGCCGACCGAGAGGAATGCGTTCATGCCGAGCTGTTCCATATCTTCGCGCTCAAGCACTTCGACGTGGAAACCGAATTCTTCGCCGATCGACCGGGCGGTGCTGGCGAGATAGGCGGGGTTGCAGATGTTGCCGGGGAGATTGCCGAGATCCTTGGCGAGCGCCACACCCTCCGCAACCGCGAGCCCCCGGCGATGGGCGCTTGTGAGATCGGGAGTCAGGGTTTCGGAGATCAGCACCATGATCTTAGCGGTTCCGCGAGCGGGCGCTGGCGTTTCGGCTTTGGGCTTGCCCGGCTTTGCGACGCGATAGGCACTGTCGGCTAGGATGTGACTGGCCTGCTGCACGCGCCATGCGAGCGAACGGCCGGTCACATCGACGTCCGCAAGCGTGACGACGGCGTCGCCCGCGACGCTGTTGGCGAGGGCCTTTCCGGCCCCTTGAAGTGATTGGCGGTAGGCTTGATCGCCGAAGGCCGCTTCCTTGCCGAGGCTGACGAGAAGAACCCGCTCGGCGGCCGTGCCCGGCAACTCGTAGAGCATCAGCGTGGAGCCGGCTTTCGCGCCGAGTTCGCCGTCCTTCAAGAGAGGCGAAAGGCGGCCGCCGGTCAACTCCTCCACGATCGCCGCGCCGCGCGTCAACGCACCTCCGGCAAAAGCGCCGACCACGAGCACGCCGGTCCGAAGCTTGTCGAGAGCGCCTACTGCCAAGGTGATTTCCATCATCTAACTCCTGACACACGAGGGAAAACTTGCGTCCGTTACGTTGGATTTGCCCTAGTTGACGCCCCAGGGAATGCCGAGCAGGTACCAAGCGGCGAGAAGCAGGATCCACAGCCCGGCCATGATGACGACGTAGGGCAGCATCAGTGCGATGACGGTGCCAACGCCGGCATCCTTTTGATATCGCTGGGCAAAGACCACGATCATCGCGAAGTAGGCGTTGAGCGGCGTGATCGCGTTCATGGGTGAATCGCCCACCCGGTAGGCCGCGAGCACGGCCTCCGGCGCGACGTTGAGCTTCATGAGGAGCGGCACGAAGATGGGCGCGAAGATCGCCCATTTCGGGATCGCGCCCGTGATGATCAGATCGAGAATGATCACCACGACGACGAAGCCGATCAGGAGCCAAAGCGCATCGAAATCCGCCTGCTTCAAGATGTCGGCCAGTGAAACGGCAGCGAGCGTGGCCATGTTGCTGTAGTTGAAGTAGGCGAGGAACTGGCTGATGATCAAAAGCAGGAAGATCAAGCCGCTGAGGCTGGCGATCGCCTTGGTGACGGCATTCACGACGTCGAGGCTGCCGTTGATGGTTTTGGCGCCGATGCCGTAAGCGATGCCCATGGTGAGGAAAATCAGCGCGATCACCACGATCAGGCTGCTCATGAACGGAGAGTCGCCGACGATCGCCCCCGTTTCCGGATTGCGCAGCGGCGCGCCGGCGGGCAGGAGCAGAAGGCCGAGGAACACGATGATGCCGAGAAGACCGATGTTGGCGAACCGCAGGCCGCGCGTTTCATCCCCGCTCAGCCCCTCGCTGGTTTCGGCTACATAGTCGCCGGTGTAAGGGCCGAGGCGCGGCTCCACGATGCGCTCGGTGACGAGCGCGACGACGAAGGTGAGCAACGCGACGGACGCGATCGAAAACCAGACATTCGCGGTGAGCGAGATGGAAATCGCGGGATTGAGAAGGTGGATCGCGTCGTTGGTGATTTCGGTGAGGATGCCGTCGGTGGGAACGATCAGCACATTGACCAGGAACGCGGCGGCGACCGCAGCGAAGGCCGTGGCGAGGCCCGCGAGCGGATGCCGGCCGATGCTGATGAAGGCGGCGGCCGCCAGCGGGATGAGCACGAGATAGCCGGCATCGGCGGCAATGCTGGACAGGATGCCGACGAACACGAGGATGTAGATGAGGGCCTTGGGCGGAGCGACGAGGACCAACTTGCGGATCAGCGTTCCGATCAAGCCGGAAGACTCCGCGACGCCGACGCCGACCATTGCGACGATGATCACGCCGACGGCGTTGAAGTTCATGAAGTTTTGGACGACGCCGGTGAACATGAACCGGATGCCGTCCGCCGTGAGCAAACTGCGCGCCGCCGTCGTGGCGACGATGACCTCATCCGTATCGGGATTGATGACCTGATAGGTGACGCTGACGCCCATCATGTAAAAGAGGTGGGATAGAACAATGACGATGCCGATCAAGATGATGAAGATGACGGCCGGGTGCGGAACCTTGTTGCCGAATTTCTCCACGGCATCGAGGATCTTCTGGGTCTTCGTCTTTCCCCGTGGAGCCGCATGGCTGGCGGTTGTCATCCTTCCAACTCCTTTGGAATTGGCTCAGCCTTGACCCGCAAGACGAGTGCTTTGCCAGCGGCGGTGGAAAGCGGCGTGGAAGCGGTGCGAGCGGACGGCAGCGGGCTGACAATCTGGCCGGGGCGAAGCGCCTGACCGCCCGCCGTGACCACGACGTCGCCGGGCTCAAGCCCCTGCGCGATCACCACGCGGTCTGGCTCGTAGCGCAAAACGTCAACGATCCGCAGCGAGACGCCGGAGGACGCCGGATCGACGATCCAAACGGCGGGCGCATTTTGATGCGTGGTCAGGGCGTTGGCGGGGATGACCACGACGACGCTGGACGTAAGCTCGACCGTGCCGGTGACGGTGGAGCCGAGCCGCATCATCTCCGGCGGATCCTGGAGGCCGACGCGAACCTTGAAGGTGCGCGTGACCGTATCGGCTTGCGGCGAGACTTCGCGCACACGGCCAACGGCTTTCACCGCCGGATCGCTTGCGAGCGCGACGCGAACGACTGCGACGGCGGCCTCGGCGTGGAGCTGTGCGGCGGGTACGTCGAACACGGCGTCGCGGCCATCGTCACGGGCGAGGCGCACGATCATCTGACCGGGCGCGACGACCTCGCCGGGTTCAGCGCCCCGGCTGGTCACGATGCCTGCAGCGTCGGCGCGAAGCTCGCCGAAGGTCAGCCGATCCGCAGCCGTTTCAACGCGCGCCTCGGCATCTTCAAGCTGCGCCTCGGCGGTATCGAGCGCCTGCTTGGCTTCGTCGTATAGCCGGCGGGTGGTGAAGCCTTGGTCGAGAAGCTGTTGTTGACGCTGGAAGACATTGCGCGTTTTGACTACCTCGCCGCGCGCTGCGGTGGCGGCGGCCTTTGCCGCGCGGAGGGCGTTTTGCTCGGTCGTGGGATCAAGCCGCGCGAGCAATTGCCCGGCTTTGACGGCATCGCCGACATTGACCGGACGTTCGATCATCCGTCCGCCAATGCGGAAGGCCGCGTCGATATCCTTGTGAGCCTCGATTTGGCCGGTGAGCGAGGCGGCGTTGCTGAGTTCGGTGGCTTCGACGGTGATCACGCGAACGGGCCGGCCGGTTTCGGACGCCAGCGGCGCTTCTTCGCCGCATCCGGCGAGAAGAAGGGTCGCGACGACTGCGATCAGGCTGCGGAAGGGCATGGCGGTGCGCTTCATGGCGTTGTGACCCCCAATGGCTTGGGAACGCCGAGCGCCGCCTCGTCCGCCCTGGGCTTTTGCCGGCTGAAAACGGCGACGTAGAGCGTTGGCAGAAACACGAGGGTGAGGACGGTGGCAACGAGAAGGCCGCCCATGATGGCGTAGGCCATCGGCCCCCAGAACACCGTGGGCGCGATCGGGATCATGCCGAGCACGGTGGAGGCTGCCGTGAGCATGATGGGCCGGAAACGGGTGGTGCTGGCATCGAGCGCGGCGTTCCACACGGTCTTGCCGGCCGCGCGTTCGGCGTCGATCTGGCCGACGAGGATGACGGCGTTTTTCGTGATGATGCCGATGAGGGCGAGCACCCCGAGGAGCGCCACGAAGCCCAGCGGTTTGCCCGACAAAAGCAGCGCGCCGACCACGCCGATCAGGCCGAGCGGGGCGACGGAGAGTACGACGGCAAGGCGCGAGAAGCTCTGGAGCTGCACCATCAGCACGGTCAGCATGATGAAGATCATCAGCGGAACCACGGCGACCACGGAGGCCTGGGACTTCGCGCTTTCCTCAACGGATCCGCCGACATCGAGCCGGTATCCCGGCGGGAGCGACGCGCGGAGTTCGTCGATCGCCGGGGTGAGGGCCGAGACGACGGTTTCCGGCAGCGAACGGGGCGCGATATCGGCCTCGACCGTAAGAGTGGAAACGCGGTCGCGGCGCCAGACGAGCGGCGGGTTCTGGTCGTAACCGAAGGTGACAAACTGCGAGAGCGGAACCGTGCGGCCGCCGGGAATGGCCACCTGCATGGTGCGCAGGGTTTCCAGCGACACGCGCTCGTCGTCGCGAGCGCGGACGATCACGTCGACGAGGTAGATGTCGTCGCGAACCTGGGTGACCGGGACGCCCGACAAGACCGTGCTCATGATGCTGGCGAGCGCCTGCGAACTGATACCGAGCCGCCTCGCCTCGTCCTGGTCTACGCGCAGGCGCAGTTCGCGGGAGGGCTCGATCCAGTCGAAGTTGACCTGCGTGACATCCGGATTGGCGCCGACGGCCTGCGCCACCCGCATGGCGATGCTGCGGACCTCGCCGATCTCCGGGCCGCTGACGCGGTACTGGACGGGCCAGCCGACGGGGGGGCCGAGTTCGAGCGGATAGACACGGGCGACGAGGATGGGGAATTCCGCCGCGAGCAGGGCCTCCAGCTTCTTTTGCAGCCGCTCGCGGGCCGGAACATCCTTGGCGACGACGACGGCCTGGCTGAAGAAGGTGTTGGGCAACTGGGCGTTGAGCGGGAGATAGAACCGGATCGCACCGCGCCCGACATAGGTGCTCCAGCGCTCGACGTCCGGATCGTCCTTCAAGGCGGCGTCGAAGCGGGCGGAGACGTCTTGGCTGGCGTAGATCGAGGCGTTCTGAGGCAGCCGCAGATCGACCATAAGCTCCGCACGATCCGACGCGGGAAAGAACTGCCGGGGCACCAGCGGCAGGGCCATGACCGACGCGGCGAACAGCGCAAGCGTGATCGCAATGGTGAGCCAGCGCGCCGACATGGCGGCCGAAAGGAGACCCCGGAACATCCGGACCACCGGCCCCGGTTCGGCGTTTGCCGAAGCATTACGGGGGACGGACAGGATGGCGACGCCGAGAACCGGCGAGAACACGATTGCCACAAACCACGATACGATGAGCGCGATGGTGACGACGGCGAAGAGCGAGAAGGTGTATTCGCCGGCCGAACTGGCGGCAAAGCCGATGGGAACGAAGCCGGCGATCGTGACCAGCGTGCCGGCCAGCATGGCCATGGCGTAATGCCGGTAGGCGAAGGTGGCGGCTTTTTCCTTGGGGTCGCCAGCGGCAAGGCGCGTCATCATCGCGTCCGTCGTCGTCATGGCGTCGTCGACGAGAAGCGCGAGCGCGATGATGAGCGCGCCGAGCGACACGCGCTGCATGTCAATATGGACGATGTTCATGATCGCGAAGACGACGGCAAGCGTGAGCGGGATCGACAGTGCGACCACGAGGCCCGCCCGAACGCCGAGGCTGATGAAGCTGACGGCCAGAATGATGGCGACCGATTGCCAGAGCGACGTCATGAAGTCGTTGATGGCGTAGTCCACCGTGACCGACTGGTCCGCCACCAGCATCGGCTCGATGCCGAGCGGCAGGTCGGCGGTGATGCCGGCCATGGTGGTCTTGATGGTTTGGCCGAGCGCGAGAATGTCGCCGCCCTCACGCATGGCGATGCCAAGCCCGATCGCCTCCTGGCCGTTGACGCGGAACATGGGCTGCGGCGGATCGGCGAAGCCACGGCTCACCGACGCAATGTCTGCGAGGCGGACCATCCGGTCGCCGACTGGGAAATTGACGTTCAGGATGTCCTCTTCGGACCCGAATGCGCCGGAAATCCGAACGGAAATCGTTTCGTCATCGGTCTGGATCGAGCCGGAGGGCTGGACGGCGTTCTGGCTCTGGAGTGCATTCAAAATGGCCAGACGGTCGATGCCGAGGTTGGCGAGTTCCTTCACGGAGAACTCGACGAAGATCCGTTCATCCTGCGCGCCGATCAGCTCGATCTTGGACACGTCCGGTACTTGCAGGAGCTGGGAGCGGATGGTTTCGACGTAATCGCGGAGTTCGCGCCGGGTGAAGCCGTCGGCGGTGAAGCCGTAGATGATGCCGAAGGTGTCGCCGAAGCGGTCGTTGAAGAACGGACCGGCCACGCCTACCGGAAGAGTGTGGCGGATATCGGCGATGAGGTTGCGAGCCTGGAACCAGATCGTTTGAACTTGGTCTGCCGGAACCGACTGCTTCAAGTTCACGAAGATGCTGGTGAGGCCGGGGGTCGTCGTGCTGCGGATGAAATCGACGTCGGGCGTTTCCTGAAGCTGGCGTTCCAGGCGCTCTGTGACTTGGGTCAGCGTATCGTCGATCGTGGCGCCGGGCCACGCGGCCGAGACGACCATGGTTTTGATGACGAAGGACGGGTCCTCGCTGCGGCCGAGTTGCACGAAGGCAAGAATGCCGGCCGCGACGGACACGGCCATGAGGTAAAGCACCAGCGCGCGGCGGTTCAGCGCCCACTCGGAGAGGTTGAACTTCATCACGAGCCCACCCCGAGCAGCCGCACGGCCTGCCCCTCGCTTAGACGATTGACGCCGGCGGTGACAACGACATCGCCGGGGCTGAGGCCCGCGCCGACGAGGGCGGTGGCGGGATCGGCGCGGAGGATTTCGAGCGGACGGAGCGAAACCGTGCTCGTTGCCGGATCGACCACCCAGACGGCGGCGGCTTTGTCTCGGGTCAGAAGCGCGCTGGCGGGGATGGCGACGGCCGCCTCGCTCTCGTCCAGCGATCGCCCGGTGACGGCCGTGCCGAGCCGGAGCGCGGAAGGCGGATCGTTGAGACCGACGCGAACTTGGAAGGTGCGCGTGACGGGATCTGCCTCAGGCGCGATCTCGCGAACCCGGCCGGAGGCGGTGACGGAGGGATCGCCGTTGAGGGTCACCACGATCCGGTCGTCCGGGCGCGTGGTGCGAAGCGCGGATTCGGGTAGCTCGAACACGGCGTCGCGGCCGGCGCGGCGAGCGAGTTGGACGATCATCCGGCCAGCCACAACGACTTCGCCGGGCTCGGCTCCGGTCGCGGTGACAACCCCCGCAGCGTCGGCGTTCAGGGTGGTGAAGCCGACGACCTCTTTGGCGATGGCGAGATTGGCCTCGGCGGCATCGACCTGCGAGCGAGCGGCGGTGCGGGCCTGCTCGGCGACTTCGAAATCGGCCTGTGACGTGACGCCGCGTTCGAGGAGATGTTTCTGGCGCTCATATTGGTTGTCCATCCGGCGCATGAGACCTTGCGCGGCCGAAAGCGCGGCGCGGGCGGAGCGCAGGGCGTTGAGTTCGTTCTCGGGATCGAGGCGGGCGAGGATTTGCCCCTCGCGGACTTCCTCGCCGACGCCGACGAGCCGTTCCGCTATGCGCCCACCAATGCGAAAGGCGAGCGCGGCCTGCTCCTGGGATTCGATGCGGCCGATGAAGCTGGTCGGGGTCGCGGCCCGTGGCGCCTCGACGGTGATGGTGCGGACGGGGCGCACGACGGCGGGCGGGCTGGATTGCGGTTCGCTGTCGCAAGCGGCGAGGACGAGCGCGGCAAGGAGCGCGGCGCTTGCTAGCAAAACCGCGCGCGGGCTCATGCGTCCCTCCCCGGCGCGGCTTTCATGTTGCCGAAAGCCATGATCACATAGGCGACGCCGCCGAAAACCAGGGCCAAACCGGCCATTGCACCGGGAGATTCCACGCTGGCATAGGGAAACCGCAACACCAGCGCGATGCTGATGACGACGGCCGCGACACCGGCGATGAAGATACCCACCCACCCCGGCCCCGGCCGGACCCGCCATGCGAGCCCAAGCTGGACGACGCCCTGGGTCATGATCACGATGGCCACGAGCAAGCTCACCGCCGCCGCGCCCTTGAGCGGGTTGGCGACGATCAGGATGCCGCCAACGACCTCGGCCGCGCCGAGCAGGATCTGCCAGTTGAACCCCGCCCAATCCCTGACGTTGATGGCTTGAGCGATCGTGATGGCGCCGCCAATGGCGAGCACGAGGCCGAGCAGCGTGCTGGTGGCGATGGTGGAATAGGCCGGCGCGAGGATCGCAGCGGCGCCGCAGACGAGGAGAACGAGGCCGAGTACCAGAAAGCTTACCCAGTGAGACCGGCCCCGGTGCAACTCCTCACGGGTGATGAGATCGAGATCCGACATCAGGTGTTGAGTCCGGTTGACCAGCATAGATGGCGCGGTGCGCGCTTGAAAAGTCACGCTCCGGAATCGCTAGGGGCATGACGTTGTTCTCTTATTCTGATTTTTATATCAGTGGGACGAAGGGTAAGGATCAGCTCAGAATCCCAACTCTTGGCCTCTCATCCCAAATTCCTGTGGGATGAATGGGCGGCGGCGGGCTTTCAAATGAACGGTGACGACCCGTCTTGGAAGGGCTGGCGGCTGGACATCGCGGACGCCGCACGTTCGGCCTGCGCCCGCTCGCGCGCTTCGCTGGGGCGCAAACCGAACTGCCGTTTGAAGGCGCGGCTAAAGGTGGAGTGATCGGGGAATCCGACGTCGTGGGCGAGAACGTGGATGGACCGCTTCTCATCGGGATCGCACAAACGCCGGTAGGCTTCCTCCAAACGCTCGCGCTGGATGAACGAGGCGACGCCGCCGCTGCGTTCGAAGAAGCGGTAGAGTTTGGAGCGGGACACGGCGAGTAGCCGGCAAAGCTGATCGGGCCCAAAATCGAGCGAGGGCATATTTTGCCTCACGACATGGCGCGCCCGCTCGATCATGACGGATGCCAGTGGGCCGTCGGTTCTCGCGAAACGCTCGGCGCAAGGCGCGACGCAGGCGGCGACGAAGGCCTTTGTGGGGCCGGCAAGCCCGTGCGCCTGCTCAACCGTTAGGTATGGCAGTTCCTCGGCCAATCCGGAGAGAAAATTCGCGAGCAGCTTCCCGAACGGAGCGGGCACGGGATAGGCCGGGGTTCTGTCGAGATCATGCGCGGTGGCCTCGAATTCGTCTTTCGGCAGATAGAGTGTCAGCACTTGATTATGGCGCCCACGCTGTGTCGGCTCGCCATCGGTAGCTTGACGAGGCCGTATGAGCACGACGCACCATCGATCCGTGTAGGGGGCCGGGAGGTGACGCCGGTCGTCTTCCGGCTCGCCCGTGAGCGTTGCCTGCGACAGCGTCAGGCCACCGAAATCCCAGCGAAGCTGATCGACGGAAACGCGGTTCTTCGGCCGTTCCACGGTCAACGTTTCAAGGACGTCTTGGCCAGCTTCATGCCGCGCATTCAACTTGTCGCTACCGCGCTGCCAAGTCACGCCAAAGTGCTTGAGATGCGATGATGCAATAAGGTTAGAAGCATCAGCCATAGTGCTAGCCTCTTCGCTTTCTGAAATCGGAGCGAGTTCGAGGTTAACTTGACGAAAGCTATGAATTTTTGAATTCAAAAGTCAACATTGCGATAAAATGTGCTCGATACATACTTTTCATCCATACGTTTTGAGCCGCAACGAATCTGGATATGTCAAAACAACGATAGACGTTTGGATAAATCGGTCAGCTTAGTTCATCAATTCGAGGTCGTTGCTTCGATCACAAGAAGCGGCGCGGAAACAACGAGACCCGCTGCGGAACCAATCGTTTGGACCGCAGATGATGCACCGGTGGATTCGGCATCGGTGATCACCTGACCGTTGATCAACCGGTCGCCGATCAGGCGAACGACGGCTGGGCTTTGGGCGTAGAGATCGTGGTTGATCCGGTCGTTCGAGCGCAGGGCCGTCAGGTCGAGAACGGTGACACCGGATCCCGGCTTAAGCTGTTGAAGATACTCCTCGCGCGTTGGATCGATGCCGCCGAGGCGGGTCACGCCACGGGTGAGGAAGCGCGAAAGTTGTAGGGCGCGATCGCGCTGCGAAACGAAGACGGTAATCTGCAGTCGGCCGGGCCCCATGTCCTCGACCTGCCGCCGGAATACGCCGACGTCCAAATCGGGGGATGCGAGAATGAGATTGGTGATCTTGCGCGGAACGCGGCCGTTTTTCAGCGCGAGTTGTTTCACCGCCTCCACGGCGACCCAGCTTCCCATGGAGTGCGCCAGGATGCAGATCTCGCGAACGTCGGGCGAGTTGGCGGCGGTCTGGAGAAGGTCGGCCAGATCCGTCCGCGAGTAGGACGCGTTATCCTGGTCGCGTTTGTAATCGAGGATCCGGCCGCGCGACGGCCAGGAAAACAAAACGGGCGCCGCATCGGCGTCGGCATCATGGGCGAGTTGCGCGAAGCGGAAGACCGCCCGGTCGAACCGGGTGTTGAAGCCGTGAACGAACACGAACACGCGGCGGGATTTGCCGCCGGCCGTTTTGAACCACGCCCGCGTTTGCTCAAGTTTCAGGGGCGTGACGGAAGCTACGACGAACTCGGTTTCAGGATCAGCACGCGGCAGGCTCGGCCATTCCAGCGAGCCGACATTGCGTTTCGGCGGGATTGAAACGACGATGTTGCTGAAGGATACGCTGTCGCCCCGATCGCCGGTGTAAAGGATAGCGGGATCTTCGGAGGCTGCCCGCGTTGTGGCGGTCAGCATGTTGACGCGCTGGGTTTCGACGGGCGTGTCGACGGGGGCAAGCAGGCCGCGAGGCTGGCCCGCACACCCGCCGAGGGCCACCAGGACGAAGATTGCCGTGACGCGTACCCACCTCATCACGGGCTAGAATCGCCAGATCAGAGGGACATAGAAAACCGCGACCACGAAGAACCAGATCAGGAGCGGAAGCCCCAGCTTCCAGTAATCGCTGAAGGCATAGCCGCCCGGTCCCATGACCATCAGGTTGGTCGGCGTTGCGATCGGTGTCAGGAAGGATGCGGCGGCGGCGACGCCGACGGTCATCAAGACGGGTTGCGGGGAAACGCCGAGGCTGGTTGCGGCGGCAACGCCAATCGGGATCACGATCAGCGCTGTCGCGGTGTTGCTGATGAGCTGGCCCATGATCGCCGTCAGGATGAATAGGCCCGCAAGGAGCGCGATGGGGCCGGCATCGCCGACGACGGCAACGAGCCCCTCGGCCATGAGCTGCGCCGCGCCGGTCTGCTCCATGGCGGTCGAGAGCGGCATCATCGCGCCGACGAGAACGACCGTCGTCCAGTCGATGGACCGGTAACTTTGCTCAACGCTGAGAACGCGCGTGAGGATCAGCGCCCCGGCGGCGAGAAGGCCGGCGATGGCCGGGGGCACGAGGCCGGTGGCGAGCAGCAGCACCATCACGAGAAGGATGGCGATCGCCTGCTTCGCACCAGCGCCGAGCGGCACGGCTTGCCGGCGAACGACGTCTGGCGAGTTGACAACCAGCACGTCGGGATCGTTCAGGCGAAGGTCGAGCGCCTTCCAGGTGCCTTGCAGCAGCAGCGTGTCGCCGGCTTCCAGTTCGATGCGGCCATCATCGATGTCGTAGCCTTGGCGCTGAACGGCGAGGATGACAAGGTCGCCGCTTTCGGTGACCATGCCGGGGAAAACCTTCTCGCCGATCAACTGCGACCGGGGCGGGATCATGACTTCGGCAAGGCCGGAATTCCGGTTGAACAGCGAGCCCTTTAAATCCGCGGCGGCCTCATTCAGGCGAAAGGCGAGGTTCATATGGGTGGCGAATGCACCCGCCGTCTGCGCGTCGCCGCGAAGGATGAGAAAGTCGCCCTCCGCCATGGTATCGCGCCGGAGCGGCGAGCCGGAGCTGCGATCTTGAACGGCAACGAGTTGAAGGCCGGGGTAGGATGTGAGGTCGATGGCGCTGGGGGCCCTGCCGACGAAGGGGGAATTGCCCCGCACCCGCATCTGAAACATGCCTGACGTGAGCCCGTATTGCTCGACGAGCGTGCGGGCATGCTTGCTGAAATCGGCCGGCATGGAGGGGCCGCTTCGAACCGGCAGCAATCGCTCGCCGAAGAAGACGATGATCGCAAGCGTTCCGGCAAGAAGCGGCACGCCGACGAGTGTGAACTCGAAAAAGCCGAAACGCGGCAGCCCGGCATCGACGGCGGCGTTGGAGACGAGCACATTGACGGGGGTGCCGGTCAGCGCGAGCATCGATCCGGCATGAGCCGAAAACACCAGCGGCATCAAAAGCTGCGACGGCGCGCGCTTCAGGCGCACCGCCATCACCACGACGACCGGCAACAGCGCGGCCACGGCACCGTTGACGCTGATCAGCGCTGTGAGGCAGGCAACCAAGAGGCCGGTGAGCACGAGAAGGCGGGTGCGGCTTTCCTCCCCGGCCTTGGCGATCAGCAACTGACCGGCCCAGGCGGTGACGCCGGTCATCTCAAGGCCCGCGCTGACGATGAAAAGCGAGGCGATGAAAACTACGGCCGGATCGCCAAGCCCTGCCAGCGACTGGTCGAGCGTCAAAACGCCGGTGGCATAAAGTGACACTGCAACGCCCATCGCCACGATGACGACGGGGAGCCGGTTCCACACGAAGAGAACAATCGCGACGCCGATAATCGCGCCGGTTATGGCAATGGGACTCATGGAACCGAGCAATGGAAACAACTCCAACAGCGGGCGTGCGCCGAAAGGCGAGCGTGCCCATCTCCGTTGCGGCGATTTGCACGCAACAGGGTAGGCCCGGCCAAGGCGCGGTCGAAATAGCTCACCGTCCCAAACTAGGCTGAGTGTCCCGATCTTCCGGCGCGGGCCCGCAACGCGCCGCCTGCCGGAGGCTGTCGATCGGGCGTTGGGCGCAGGCCCTACCACCTTCGGGGGGCATTGCGACGGGCTGGCGCGCACGCCATGTGTTTGATGCAGGCGCCGCAGAGTGCCGCTTACAGAGGAGGTAACGATGACCCATCGCTCGGCTCTCTCCTTCGACGTTGCGACTTCGGATAATGGCGCACGGATCATCGTGCTGAGACCGACGAGCGGCGATCGGCTCGATATGTTCAGGCATTATTCGATCGCGCTGGAACTACCGGCTGGAACGAGCCAAGGAGACGCGCAAAAGGTCGCCGATTATCTCAAGCGGAACATTTCGGGCGTCCAGGAGAAGGATCTCAGCGGCGACGTCGCGCCGCCCCGCCGGACGCTTTATCATAGCTGATGGATAGGCCGGGCGGCGCTTAGGCGTCATCGGTTTCGGGTGCGCCGGTGGACAGCACCACGGCCACCTCCCCTTCCATGCGCGTGACGATGATGGGCACGCCGACGCCGTCTGACAGGATCAGGCGCGAATGGCCGCGATCGAGCGCTTGGTAGAGCCCGCTATAGGAGCCGGATAACGCGCCGCGCATTTGCATGACGCCGCGCTCGTCCTTGAGGACCGCAAGATCGTAGCGAACCGGAAACACGTCCGCCTCGACCTCAAGATTACCCGAACCGCGCAACACATCGACCAAATTCATCGCCGGCCTCCCTTGATGGCTGCGGGTCTAAGCGCCCGAACGGCCGCAGGTTCCTGGAACGGAACGTGCTGAGTCGTCATTTATTCATGATGAAAGGTGAAAAAGTGACGTTGCCTTACCGCTTTGTAAGGAGACGTTTGGGGCAATCGTAATTATAT
>JBHYDC010000021.1:0-67376 GCA_051861205.1 Oharaeibacter sp. | reverse complement strand
TGACCGAGCGCACCGACGTCAGCCAATACCGGCTGGCCGTTCATCTGACGCTCGCCTGCATCATCCTCGCCGCTACGGTCTGGATCGCCGAAGGCTTCCGGTCGCGCCGCTCCGCTTTTGAAGAAAGCCCTGCGCTTAACCGCACAGCAAAGCTGCTCGTGGGCGCGTTGCTGGTTCAGATCTTCCTCGGCGGCCTCGTGGCCGGCCTTGATGCCGGCTACATCTACAACACGTGGCCGCTAATGGATGGAGAGTGGATCCCGGACGGATTGCTGGCCACGCAGCCCTGGTGGATCAACTTCTTCGAGAATCACCTCACCGTTCAGTTCGTGCACCGGATCGGCGCCTACGCGGTGCTGGCCCTGGCCGTGTGGCACTTCATCCAAGCCAGCCGGACTGCGCTGGACGCCGCCGTAGTTCGCGGCGCAGCCATTGTGCTGGGCGTGGTTGTTCTGCAAGCGGCTATCGGCATCGCGACGCTCCTTGCCGTCGTGCCGCTCAGCCTTGGACTGCTGCACCAGTTTACCGCCGCGATCCTCTTGACCGTCGCGGTGGTTCACGCCCGGCGCATAGAAACTTCGGGCGCTGCCGCCTGATGTGTTTTCTGGCGGCGCCGGTCGATAGACGTCCGGCGCCGTTGTTGTTTTTGGAAGTCGATCAGCCGATCTTCGCCAAGGCCTGTTCCAGATCACCGATGATATCGGCGGCATCCTCGATGCCGACCGAAAGCCGCACCACGTCCGGACCGGCACCCGCCGCCGACTTTTGAGCATCGGTCAACTGCCGATGCGTCGTCGAGGCCGGGTGGATGATCAGCGAGCGCGTGTCGCCCACATTCGCAAGGTGCGAGAACAGCTCCACCCCCTTCACAAGCGCAATCCCGGCATCGTAGCCGCCCTTCAGACCGAAGGTGAAGACAGCGCCGGCGCCCCTCGGCGAATAGGTCTGCTGCAAGCCATGATAGCGATCGCCCGGCAAGCCGGCGTAGGAGACCCACGCCACCTTGTCGTGACCGGACAGATACTCCGCAACCGCGCGGGCGTTGTCCGAATGCCGCTGCATGCGAAGCGACAAGGTTTCGATGCCTGTCAGGATCAGGAAGGCGTTGAAGGGCGAAATCGCAGGGCCGAGATCGCGTAGGCCGAGCACGCGAGCGGCGATCGCGAAGGCGAAGTTGCCGAAGGTCTCACCCAGAATCACCCCATTGTATTCCGGCCGGGGCTCGGACAGCATGGGATAGCGCCCTTCGCGCATCCAGTTGAAGGTGCCGCCGTCCACGATCACGCCGCCGACCGAATTGCCGTGTCCGCCTAAGAACTTCGTCGCGGAATGCACGACGATGTCGGCGCCATGTTCGATCGGCTTGCACAGATACGGCGAGGCAAGCGTGTTATCCACGATCAGCGGCACGGCCGCGCGCTTTGCAACCTGCGCGATAGCGGCGATGTCGGTGACCACGCCGCCAGGGTTGGCGATCGATTCGATGAAGATCGCCTTGGTGCGCGGCGTAACCGCCCGCTCGAACGAGCCGATATCATCGGGATCCGCCCAAACGACGTTCCAGCCGAAGTTCTTGAACGAATTGTTGAATTGGTTGATCGAGCCGCCGTAGAGCCGCTTTGAGGCGATGAACTCGTCGCCCGGCTTGAGGAGCGTGTGGAAAATCAAAAGCTGGGCCGCATGGCCGGATGCCACCGCCAGCGCGGCCGTACCCCCTTCCAGTGCCGCGACGCGCTCTTCCAGCACTGCCTGCGTCGGGTTGTTGATGCGCGTATAGATGTTGCCGAACGCCTGAAGCCCGAACAGCGCCGCGGCGTGATCGACATCTTCGAACACATAAGCGGTCGTCTGATAGATGGGTGTCACGCGCGCACCGGTCGTCGGATCCGGCTTCGCGCCAGCGTGAATCGAAAGGGTCGAAAAGCCGGGACCGTGTTCGCTCATGATGTCCTCCTAGGATTTTTAATCTTCTTGCCGAGCAGATCAGGCAAAACGAAAAGCGTGAAGCCAATCCATTGCCGCAGAATGCCCTTTTGAGGAATGTTCTTCTTCACTTCAATCCCAGGCGTGGTATTTCGATGGCTGGACACCGGTCCATCACCACCTCGATGCCCGCCGCTTCGCCCCGCGCGGCCGCTTCCAGGTTCACGACACCCAGTTGCAGCCAGATCACCTTCGGCTTGAAGGGGAGGGCGATGACCTCGTCGATCACGTCGCCCGCCGCCTGCGAATTGCGGAACACGTCCACCATGTCGACGGGCCCCGGCACATCGGCAAGACTGGCAAACACCGGTGCGCCGTGGATGTCCTTGCCGGCGAGCCCCGGATTGATCGGGAAAACGCGAAATCCCCGGTCGATCAGGAACGCGAGCACGCCATTGCTCGGCCTGCCCACGGTCTGGCTGGCGCCGACCATCGCAATGGTCCGAATCGTTGATAAAATCCGCCGGATATCATCGTCGGTCTTCCCGTCGATTGGCATGCTCTCTCCCTATTCCAGTGCAAGGATGCCGCGCTCGTCGAATTTGATGAACGGATTGTACGCGACTTCCCAGAGATGCCCGTCCGGATCGGCGAAATATCCGGAATAGCCGCCCCAAAACACGGGTTGCCCACGCTTTTTCAGTGTTCCGCCACATGCGACCGCAAAGTCGATTGCGGCATCCACAGCTTCAGGTGACTCCAAGTTCTGCGCCAGTGTTACACCGTCGAACCCCTCTCCATCATCAGCGACATGGGCATCCTCGGCCAGCAGATGGCGCGGATAGAGCGAAATCACCAGCCCATCCAGTTGGTAGAACACCACGCCCTCTTGAGATGCCGCCGCAGCTTCGAGACCCAGCGCGTCGTAAAACGCCTTGGCTCGGGCAATATCGCGAACGCCGAGTGTAACGAGGCTGAGACGCCTCTTGAAAGGTGTGTCCGTCATGAGACCTCCGCTCGACGAAAGTTCAGCAGCAAAGGGCTGTTCGAACCTAATAAAGACATGTTAACAGAGTACAGACCATGAACAAGCCCCAATCGCAAGCGGGACATCGAATGCGCCAACCCGTTTTGACGCCCGATCAGCTCAACGCCTTTCTCGACCGCGATTTCCCTGAACTGAACGCATCGCGCCGTGCCTTCATCGTCACCGGTGTCATGCCGGGCGGTGCGACGGTGACCATGGATGCCGGACCGGAGATGCTGCGCCCGGGCGGCACCGTGTCCGGCCCCATGCTGATGACGCTCGCCGACATCACCGCCTGGATCACGATCCTCGCCCATCTCGGCCCATCCGCCTTGACGGTGACGACCCACCTCTCGATCGATTTCCTCCGTAAGCCGCAGCCGGGGCTGCTCGTCGGGCGAGGGCGGTTGTTGAAGCTTGGCAAGCGGCTCGCCGTGGCCGCTTTCGACATCGGTGGACCCGCCGGCGAGGAGGTTTGGGCCCATGGGTCCGCCACATATTCCATCCCGCCGGCCCCTGGCCAAGCCGAGCGATGACGGAGTTATCCCCCGAACAGCCGACATTTGGCAGCTCGCAAGGTCACCCGGCGCTTGACAGCGGCTACCGGGCGTGGTGTCAGGCCCGCTGAAAGACGGGGCGACGGTCCCGGTGGAGGGAACGATGTTCGATCTCAGCGGTCTCACCGCCCTTGTCACGGGCGCCAGCGGCGGTATCGGCGGCGCGATTGCGCGCGCCCTCCACGCCCAAGGCGCGACGGTTGCGATCAGCGGCACGCGCGCCGAAGCGCTTGAAGCCCTGGCAACGGATCTTGGCTCGCGCGTCCACGTCCTCACCGCCAATTTGTCGAGCCGCGCCGACGTGGACGCCCTGATCCCCAACGCGGAAGCCGCCGCCGGTCAAGTCGACATCCTGATCAACAACGCCGGCATCACGCGCGACGGCCTTTTCATGCGCATGAAGGACGAAGACTGGGACCAGGTGATCGAGGTGAACCTCACCGCCGGTTTCAGGCTTACCCGCGCGGCCGTGAAGGGCATGATGAAGCGCCGTTTCGGCCGCATCGTCGGCATCACCTCCATCGTCGGCGTCACGGGCAACGCGGGGCAGGCCAACTACGCCGCCGCCAAGGCCGGCATGATCGGCATGACCAAGGCGCTGGCGCAGGAAGTCGCCACGCGCGGCATCACCGCCAACTGCGTCGCGCCGGGCTTTATCGAAACCGCCATGACGGACGCCTTGAACGACAAGCAGCGCGAGGGCGCGCTCGCTCAGGTTCCGGCCGGCCGGCTTGGAACGGCCGATGAAATCGCAGCCGCCTGCGTATATCTTGCAAGCCGCGAAGCCGCTTACGTGACTGGCCAGACGCTTCATGTGAACGGTGGCATGGCCATGATTTGAGGGTTCTGGGGCGCGAAAAAAGCGCGCGCACCAGGGGGTTTGCGGCCTATCCGGGCCGCTGGCCTAGTCGGGCGAAGTGTGTTACCAAGCGCCCGATCTGATCGGGACACGTCAGTGGATCCGTTTGAAGCTGGAAAGCCTCTCGCCAAGTTCGCTCCGGCGCCCGCGCGAAAGACTTGAACCGCTTGAACGGCCGGGCCCCTTGAGGGCCGCAACCGGCGCGTCCCTTTGAAATGATATGGTTTGACAAAGTAAGGATCCTTAGAAATGAGCGATATCGCTGACCGCGTGAAGGGCATCGTCGTCGAACACCTCGGTGTCGACGCCGACAAGGTGACACTGGAAGCCTCGTTCATTGAGGATCTTGGTGCCGACTCGCTCGACACCGTCGAACTGGTCATGGCCTTCGAAGAAGCCTTCGGCGTCGAAATCCCCGATGACGCGGCCGAAACCATTCTGACCGTTGGCGACGCCGTGAGCTTCCTTGAGAAGGCGACGGCCTGACCGTTGAACGGTCTCGTCACGGCCCGTCGAAGGCGCCTGCTGTCCCCAACATCGTTTGGCGGAACAGCGGGCATTTCGGTACTTGCGCTTGCTTAAGGCGTTAGTCCGGCGCACCTGTCATGCCGGCGATTTCTTGTCGGCTCTGCCGGACATCATCGATATGCTTGTACGTCTCGGCATCGCGTCTAGGCTCGCCGGACGGGATGCGAGCCAACCTACCGACCTTTGAATTTGCGGAGATCCTGCTCGGATGAGGCGCGTCGTCATAACAGGATTGGGCATGGTCACGCCGCTCGCCAGCGGCGTCGAAGCCACATGGTCGCGTCTGATCGCGGGTGAGAGTGGCGCAAGCCGCATATCCACCTTTGAAACCGCCGATCTGGCCTGCCAGATCGCCTGCACCATCCCGCGCGGCGACGGCACAAATGGCACCTTCAATGCCGATGAATGGATGGAGCCCAAAGAGCAGCGCAAGGTCGACGACTTCATCGTTTTCGCCATGGCTGCCGCCGAGCAAGCCATTCGCGATGCCGATTGGATGCCGACCGATTATGAGGGACAGACCCGCACGGGCGTTCTGATCGGTTCGGGCATCGGCGGCATCAGCGGGATCGTCGAAGCGGGCTACACCCTGCGCGACAAGGGCCCGCGGCGCGTGTCGCCCTTCTTCATTCCCGGCCGTCTGATCAACCTTGCATCCGGCCATGTTTCCATCAAGTGGGGCTTCAAGGGCCCCAACCACGCCGTCGTTACGGCATGCTCGACCGGCGCTCATGCGATCGGCGACGCAGCTCGCATGATCGCGCTCGACGATGCCGAGGTCATGGTGGCCGGCGGAACGGAAAGCCCGGTTTCGCGCGTTTCCATGGCTGGATTTTCCGCGCTTCGTGCGCTGTCGTCCGGCTTCAACGACAACCCCACGGCCGCCTCGCGCCCCTACGACAAGGACCGCGACGGCTTTGTGATGGGCGAGGGTGCGGGCATCGTCGTTCTCGAAGAGCTTGAGCACGCCAAGAAGCGTGGCGCCAAGATTTATGCCGAGGTGGTCGGCTACGGCCTTTCGGGCGACGCCTACCACATCACCGCGCCCTCCGAAGACGGCGATGGCGCCTATCGCTGCATGAAGGCCGCGTTGAAGCGGGCCGGCGTGGAACCGTCCGAACTCGACTATGTCAACGCGCATGGCACGTCGACGCCGCTCGGCGACGAGATCGAGCTTGGCGCGGTCCAGCGCCTCGTCGGCGATTCGGCCGCTCAGATGTCCATGTCGTCCACGAAGTCGATGACCGGCCATCTCCTTGGTGCCGCCGGTGCCATTGAGGCGATCTTCTCCACGCTGGCGATTCGTGACGGTGTACTGCCGCCGACGATCAACCTCGACAATCCGTCGGTTCAGACGAAGATTGATTTGGTTCCTCACAAGGCTAAGGAAAAGAAGGTAAAGCTCGCGCTTTCCAACTCCTTCGGCTTCGGCGGCACAAACGCGTCTCTGGTCTTCCGGGCGTTCGAAGGCTGATCTCGTGTGGATCGCCGGGCTATTTCCGTGCTTTTGCCATAATAGTCTATAGCTTTCCGTGATGGAGTGCGTCGATCCGAACATCGGCGCCTCCCCGTAGACAGACACGCGAACCGGACGGCCCATGGACGACCTTAGCAGCCAGACCAGTCGCACGGATGACGCGCGAACGCGGATCAGCCCGAAGAGCCCCCGTGAGGCCATAACGCCTGAACTCGCCCCCGCGCCCCCGCGCTCCCGGCGCGTGCGCAACCCCTTGGTCGTCGCCCTCAATGCGATGATCACGGTTTTGATGATCGCGGTCATCGGCGTTGGCGCGCTGCTTTATTGGGGCAAATCGGAGTTTGACGGTCCCGGCCCGCTGCCGTCGGACAAGGTCGTGTTGATCCCGCCTGGATCCGGCCTGCAATCCATCGCGGATCTCCTGGAGCGCCAGGGCGTCATCGCGGATCGTTACGTATTCATGGGCGGCGTTTCGGCCTATCGCCAGAGCACGAAGCTGAGAGCCGGCGAATATGCCTTCACGCCGGGTCTTTCCATGCGCGGCGTTATGGATCTGCTGGTCACGGGCAAGGCGATCCTGCATTCCATCACGATCCCGGAAGGGCTGACGTCCAAGCAGATCGTGGACAGGCTGCGCGCGGACGACACACTCCTCGGCACGATCGGCGCAATCCCGCCGGAAGGATCGTTGCTGCCCGAGACCTATAAATTCTCACGCGGCACGACCCGCGCCCAGATCATCGAGCAGATGCAAGACGCCCATCAGCGCGCTCTAGAGGCCGTATGGAACTCGCGCCGGCTCGACTTGCCGGTGAAGACGCCGGACGAGATGGTCACGCTCGCTTCCATCGTGGAGAAGGAGACGGGCAAGGCCGACGAGCGGCCGCGCGTGGCGTCCGTCTTCGTGAACCGGCTTCGCAAGGGCATGCGCCTGCAGTCCGATCCGACGATCATCTATGGAATCAGCGGCGGCGACGGCACGCTCGGACGACCGATCCGGCGGTCGGACATCGACACCAAGACGCCCTACAACACCTATCATATCTCCGGCCTGCCGCCCGGCCCTATCGCCAATCCGGGCCGCGCCGCGCTGGAGGCCGTGGCGACGCCGTCGTCCACCAACGAGCTTTACTTCGTTGCGGACGGAACCGGCGGCCACGTGTTCGCCGCCACGCTTGAAGACCATAACCGCAATGTTGCGAAGTGGCGGGCGATCGAACGTCAGCGTGCGGCGGCTGGACAACTTAAGGCAGACGAGAAAGAGCCGGAAGCAATCGACGGCGCCGAGCCTGCGGCGGCTTCGTCCTCTGATCCGTCCGACCTGTTGGAGGGCGCCGCGCCCAAGAACCCCAACGATCCGGTCTTTCCGCAGCCAAAGCCGCTGGACTAGAGCGTCGATCTGACGGCATCAGATCGACGCTCCCGGCGTCACCGCGCACGCGCGCCCCGCTTCACCCGCGGCCCCTTGCGCTCCTCCATACGCCCAGGCCCGCCCCGGAACCGCGAACGCGGAAGCGGCCGGCCCGCGCGGCCTTCGGACACGATCTCAAAGCGCAGGGCGCCCGCGAGCGGCGCAGCCTCCACCAGCTTGACCTCAACGCTATCGCCAAGCTGAAAGGTTTCGCCCGTTTTCGATCCGACGAGCGCATGGCGGGCTTCGTCGAGCGCGAAGTAATCCGCGCCCAGCATGGAGATCGGCACGAAGCCGTCCGCCCCCGAATCGGCCAGCCGGATGAACAGCCCCGCCTTGGTGACGCCCCCGATGCGCCCCCGGAAAATCGCCCCGATCCGGTCGGACAGCCACTCGGCGACCAGCCGGTCGATAGTTTCACGCTCGGCGATCATCGCGCGTCGCTCGGCTGCGGAGATATCGGCCGCAATGCGCTCCAACCGCTCCTCCATACCCTCCGGCAGGGCGCCGTCGCCGAGGTCGAGCGACCGAACCAACGCGCGGTGAACGATCAGGTCGGCATAGCGGCGGATCGGCGAGGTGAAATGCGCGTAGCGGCGCAGGTTCAGCCCGAAATGCCCGATGTTGAGGGGTGAGTATTCGGCCTGGCTCTGCGAGCGCAGCACGACTTCATTCACGAGGTGCTGGTTTGCCGTATCCTCGACCTTGGTCAGGATCTGATTGAACACCTCCGGCCGCAGATTGCCCTGCTTGGCGAGCTTCAGGTCCATGGTCGCGAGAAACTCGCGCAGCGATTCCAGCTTGGACAGCGACGGTTGGTCGTGCACCCGGTAGACGAGCGGCGAGCGCTTGGCTTCCAGCGTTTCGGCAGCCGCCACATTCGCCTGGATCATGAACTCCTCGATCAGCTTGTGCGCGTCGAGGCGTTCCGGCGTCGTCACCCGATCAACCGTTCCGTCCGGCTTCAGGAGGATCTTGCGCTCGGGTAAATCGAGTTCGAGCGGCTCGCGGGTGTCGCGGCCGCGCCTGAGAACGGCATAGGCCGTCCAGAGCGGCCGTAGCACCGGCTCCAGCAGCGGCTCGGTCTTGCCGTCCGGGCGCCCGTCGATCGCCGCCTGGGCCTGCGCGTAGGCGAGCTTGGCGGCCGAGCGCATCATGATGCGGTGGAAGGTATGCCGGCGCTTGTGGCCCTCGCCATCGAAGATCATCCGCACCGCGAGGGCAGGGCGATCGACGCCCTCCTTCAGCGAGCAGAGATCATTCGAGATCCGCTCCGGCAGCATGGGAATCACGCGGTCTGGGAAATAGACCGAATTGCCCCGGTTCAGAGCCTCGCGATCCAGCGGCGAGCCCGGCCGCACATACCAAGCGACGTCCGCGATCGCGACAGTGACGATCTGGCCGCCGGGGTTCTTCGGGTCGTCATCCGGCACGGCGTGCACGGCATCGTCGTGGTCCTTGGCGTCGGCCGGATCGATGGTGACCAGCGGTAGCGCGCGCCAATCCTCCCGCCGCTCCATGGGGGCGGGGGTTGCAGCCTCCGCCTCGTCGAGCACGGGGCGCGGGAAGATGTAGGGAATTTCGTTGGCGTGAATGGCGATCATCGAGACCGCCTTTTCCGATTTCAGCGAGCCGATCCGCTCGCGCACCCTGGCGTGCGAAAGCCCGACGCGGCCGGCACGAACCACATCCACCGAAACCAGATCGCCGTCCTCGGCGCCCGCCAGTTCGTCGGCGGCGATGACGATTTCCGCGTGCTGCTTCTTGGAGATCGGCATCAGCCGCGCGCCGCCCGCCGTGAGGCGGATCACGCCCATGATGCCAGCCGGCTTGCGATCGAGAAGCTTGATCGCCCGAACCGCGGCCCGCGCAACAGACTCGTATCCCTCCGGCAGATCGACCACCCGGCCGAGAATGCGGTCGCCGATCCCAGCGGCGAGATGCGCGTCACCGCGCTTGGAGCGCGGCGCGACCACTAGCAGCTTGGGCGGTGCGCCCCGGTCGTCGTCCCATTGCACCGGTTCGGCGAAGAGGTCGCCCTGATCGTCGCGCGACACGACTTCGCAGACGAGCACGCTGGGCAGGGCGCCGGGCGTTGCAAAGGCCTTTTGCCGCCGCTCCAAGAGGCCGTCCGCTTCCAGGTCCTTCAAGAGCCGCTTGAGATAAACGCGCCCCTCGCCCTTCACGTCGAAGGCGCGCGCAATATCGCGTTTGTTGCCGCCCGACGGGTTTTCCGCGATGAAGCGGAGCACGTCCTCGCGGGTCGGAACGGGGGCACCTGCACCGGCGTCAGTCCGGGGCTGCTTCTTTGGAACTCTGGACTTGATCGCCAACGGGCTCACCTAACGGGTCGTTCGGTCTATTTCACCCTATTCGTCGCACGTGCGGGTGTTCCAGTCACGTTGAAGCGACGATCGCGTGCCGCCGGCCTTGGCAAAAGGGCAGGGCGCGGATCCTATCCGCCGCCCCGCGCTTCATTTACTCGTTCACGGCCGCAGCCCGCTTGGCCGGCGCCCGAGCCGGTTTCTTAGCCGCGGCCTTGGCCGGCTTTTTCGCCGCCTTGGCAGCGGGCGCCTTCGCCGCGCTCTTCTTCGGCGCGGATTTCCCGCCGGACTTGCCCGACTTCTCCGCCAGCAGCGGCAGCGCTTGTTCGAGCGTCACACCCAGCGGATCGGATCCCTTCGGCAGCGTCGCGTAGACCTTGCCCCACGCGACATACGGCCCGTAGCGGCCGTCCCGAACGGTGATCTCGCCGCCGTCCGGATGATCGCCGAGGCTCTTCAAGGCAGCCGGTGTCGCTCTGGCGCGCCCGCCTTTTTCCTTCTTTTCCGCCAGAACCGCGACGGCCCGGTTGATGCCGACGACGAAGACCTCATCCACGGAATCAAGGTTCGCATAAACGCCGTCATGCGAAACATAGGGACCGTAACGGCCGATATTCGCGTCGATCTGCTTGCCGGTTTCCGGGTGCAGCCCCACCGCACGCGGCAGTTCCAGAAGCCGCAGCCCCTTCTCCAGATCCATAGCCTCGGCCGACCAGCCCTTCGGCAGCGACGATCGCTTGGGCTTTTCACCCTCGCCAAGCTGCACATAGGGCCCGAAACGGCCAGAACGCAGCGAGACTTCCAGCCCGGTAGCCGGATCGGTTCCAAGAACCTTCGTCCCGTCGCCGCCGATACCGTTCTCCGTCTCGCCCTCGCCGGAGCCGTTTCCAAGCTGGCGCGTGTAGCGGCATTCCGGATAGTTCGAACAGCCGATGAAGGCGCCGAACTTGCCAAGCTTCAGGGAAAGCCGCCCGGTGCCGCAGGCCGTGCAGGACCGCGGATCCGACCCGTCCGCCCGCTCGGGGAAGACGTGCGCGGCCAGATCCTCGTTCAGCGCGTCCAAAACCTCGGAAACGCGAAGCTCCTTCACCTCGGCGATCTTGCGGTGGAACTCCTCCCAGAACCGGCGCAGCACTTCGCGCCATTCGAGGTCTCCGTTGGAGATCTTGTCGAGGTCTTCCTCCAAGCTCGCCGTGAAATCATATTCCACATAGCGCCGGAAGAAGCTTTCCAGGAAGGCCGTGACGATCCGGCCCTTGTCGGAGGGCACAAGACGCTTGGTATCCACCGCCACATAGTCGCGGTCGCGCAAGGTGGCGAGCGTGGAGGCATAGGTGGAGGGCCGGCCGATGCCAAGCTCTTCCATCTTCTTCACCAGCGTCGCCTCGGTGTAGCGCGGCGGCGGCTCGGTGAAATGCTGGGTGGAGGAAATCGACCGGCGGGCAAGCGCTTCGTCAGGTGCCATCCGGGGCAGCCGGGCGGCATCGTCGTCTTCCTCGTCGTCCTTGCTTTCCTGGTAGAGCTTTAAAAATCCGTCGAACTTCAGCACTTGGCCCGTTGCTCGCAGGCCGGCCGACCGGTCGCCGCTCGCGGCCCGGATATCGACCGTGGTGCGCTCGAACTCGGCGCTTTCCATCTGGCTTGCAACGGTGCGTTTCCAGATCAGTTCGTAAAGCCGCGCCTGTTCGTCGTCGAGATAGCGGGCGATCTGTTTGGGAAGCCGGGCAAGGTCAGTCGGGCGGATCGCCTCGTGGGCTTCCTGCGCATTCTTGGCCTTCGTGGAATAAACGCGCGGCTTTTCCGGCAGATACTTCGCGCCATATTCAGAGGCGATCACCGCACGGGTGGCGGTAATGGCTTCGGGCGCGATCTGCACACCATCGGTTCGCATATAGGTGATGAGGCCGACGGTTTCGCCGCCGATGTCCACGCCCTCATAAAGCCGCTGCGCGACCTGCATGGTGCGCTGGGCCGAGAAGCCGAACTTGCGCGAGGCTTCCATCTGCAAAGTCGAGGTGGCGAAGGGCGCCCAAGGGTTACGGCGCTGCGGCTTGGATTCGACGTCGGACACCTTGAAGGTGGCGGCTTCCAAAAAGCTGCGGATTTCCGTGGCGGTCGCTTCGTCCTTCACATCGAGCCGCGCGATCTTCTTGCCGGCCCACTCCGACAAGCGCGCGTCGAAGGCATCGCCCGACGGTGTCGAGAGATTGGCCAGGATCGTCCAATATTCCTGCGGCTTGAAAATCTCGATCTCGTTTTCCCGGTCGCAGACCAGCCGCAGCGCCACCGATTGAACGCGGCCGGCGGACCTCGCGCCGGGCAGCTTGCGCCATAGCACCGGGGAAAGCGTGAAGCCGACGAGATAGTCGAGCGCGCGCCGCGCCAGATAGGCCGATACCAGCGGTTCATCGATGTCGCGCGGTTTGGCCATCGCGTCCAGAACGGCCTGTTTGGTGATGGCGTTGAACACAACGCGCTGAACAGGCTTGCCCTTCAGCACCCGCTTGGCATTCAAAACCTCCAGCACATGCCACGAGATGGCCTCGCCTTCCCGGTCGGGGTCGGTTGCGAGTATCACGCGGTCGGCGGTCTTGGCGGCGGCGGCGATATCGGAAAGGCGCTTGCTGGCTTTGCCGTCCACTTCCCAGGTGAGCGCGAAATTGTCATCCGGATTGACCGAGCCGTCCTTCGCCGGCAAATCGCGGACATGGCCGTAGGAGGCGAGAACCGTGTAGTCCCGACCGAGGTATTTATTGATAGTCTTCGCCTTTGCGGGCGATTCCACGATCACAAGGTTCATCGGTTCCAGTCACAGCGATTGGAGGGATCGGCGGCACGAGCCGCCGTCAGACATGTGGTGCGGCCAAGGTGATACGGCCAGAGCGGCCGATTTCACTCTCCTGAATGGAAGAAAACGCCCGTCGCGGTCAAGTCGCGAACCCATTGGCCAAGACGAATATTATCGTGATTTCTATCGGGGCGTGTTGCATTGACAACACCACCCGTCTACGATGTAAACTGCTTGTGGTTGAATCGGCTCCGGTGTTCAGCAACCGTACGTTTTGTTGATAATACAGTGATTCCGTGTTTCTCGCAGAAGGTCAAAGGCGATGGATGATCGCACCGGTGATAGGCGTCCAGACCCTCGTAGGCAGGCCGAGTTCATCGAACTCATGACTCGTGATCTCAGCATCATGGCCTTGAACGCAGGTCTTCCGATGCTGGCCTATGTCCTTGATATGGCGAGAGAAGAAGCCTCTCTAGCCAAAAATGCAACCGACATACGTCTGGCACCGCTGGAAACCCCCGGCCGCAAGCCGCATCGTGTCAGCCTCAAAGAGGTTTGAGGTCGCGCATCTCACCTGATCAGCGATACCAATTGGTTGCCATGACGCTCAATGCGGCCTGCCAATTCAAGATCCAGCAGGATGGAAAAAACAACCTGAGGTTGAAATCCCGTATGCAACACGATGTCGTCGATAGCCACCGGGACGGGCCCGAGAAGTTCAACCACAACGCGAAACGCGGAGTCCTCAATCGTGTCCAGCGGCAATTCGCCTTGCCCTCGTTCGCTGACCGAATGCAACACTCTTGTGCCGCCCATCATGGGCCGCAATGATTCCATCACCTGATCAGCGCTGATGACGAGTTCCGCACCCTGCCTGATTAGGTTGTTGGTGCCCTCGGCGCGCGGGTCCAGCGGCGAACCCGGCACGGCGAACACCGTTCGCCCTTGTTCGAGCGCATAGCGCGCGGTGTGAAGCGTTCCCGATCGCGCGGCCGCTTCAACCACGAGAATACCGATGGATATGCCGGAAATGATCCGGTTCCGGCGCGGAAAATCCTGCGCGCGCGGTTTCCAGCCGAACGGCATTTCAGACACGATAGCACCGCCTGCATCGACGATCTGCCGTAGAAGCGGGGCGTGATCCTCCGGATAGATATGATCGATGCCACCGGCGATCACCGCGATGGTGCCGGTGTTGACGGTCGCCCGGTGCGCCGCCGCGTCGATCCCGCGCGCGAGCCCGGATACGATGATGATGCCCTCCTCGCCAAGGCCCCTGGCAAGCCGATCCGTCATCTTCTGGCCGGCGATCGAGGCATTGCGCGAGCCGACGATGCCGACGCAATGGCGCCTGAACAACGCCGGGTCACCGCCGAGCACCGACAACAGGGGCGGCGGCGCCGAAATCGCGGCCAGCGCCGGGGGATAGTCTGGCTCGCCAAGCGCGACCAAACGAGCCCCGAATTTCTCGATCAGGTAAAGCTCCGCCTCGGCCTGCGCCACCGAGGGAATGGTGATGGCCCGGTTGCCACCCCTTTGGGCAAGATCCGGCAGTACATCCAGAACGGCCTGCGCTGAACCATGGTGGTTCACCAGTTCCCGGAATGTCGCCGGGCCAATGCTGCCTGCTCTGATCAGACGGAGCCAAGCGATCCTCTGCTCGTGCGTTAGCCGCATTCCGCGATAAGCGTCTTCATTCGTCATGTTTTCTGACCGATCCGGCTTTCCGTTCCGGCCAGCAGCCTTGCGATATTCTGCCGATGCTTGACCCAAACGATGACGGTAAGGACGGCGAATAACACCGCCGCCGCGTTCTGGTCGTAGAGCCAGAGCGCAATCGGCGTCACCACGGTTGCCGTCAAGGCGGCCAGAGACGAAATCCGGCTGAAATAGGCGATACCGATCCAAACGCCGGCGAAGATCAGCACCACGGGCCAGAACAAGCCGAGCAGCACGCCGAGATAGGTCGCGACGCCTTTGCCGCCCTTGAAACCCAGCCAAACCGGGAAGAGGTGGCCGATAAATGCCGCAAAGCCTGCGGCAACCGCCGCGTCCGCTCCGATAAGCCGATCGGCAAGCACGACCGCAGCCGTGCCCTTCAGCGCATCACCCAGCAGCGTAGCCGCAGCGAGCCCTTTGCGACCGGTTCGGAGTACATTTGTGGCCCCGATGTTGCCGGATCCGATGGCGCGAACATCACCCAGCCCGGCAAAGCGGGTCAGGATCAGGCCGAAAGGGATCGATCCGAGGAGATAACCGGCAACCAGCACCAAAGCTGTCGCGGGCCAACCCAAGGACCCCATTAGCACCTCAGGCACGTGTCAATTCTCCTAATGTCGCCTTCATGTGTACCCGATTTGATCTAGTTCGTCATCCCCGTGTCATAGGCGGATGGCGAGTTATCGACTCGGCGTTACGGCTCAGTCCAGGCGCTCGAACACCGTTTGCCCGCCAACCAGCGTCCGCCGAACCCGCCCGGTGAACCGCGCGCCTTCGTAGGGCGTGTTCTTGCAGCGCGATACGATGTCGCGTTCGCTCAGCACCCACGGCTCGTCAGGGTCTAACAGGGTGATGTCGGCCCGCACGCCGGCCGCCAGCGTCCCGGCATGAAGGCCGATCAAGCGGGCAGGCCGGGTCGAGAGCGCCTCGATCAGCCGGATCAGCGGCATGTCGCCGGCGTGGACGAGTCGAAGCCCGGCCGCCAGCAGCGTTTCGAGCCCGATCGCCCCGTCTGCTGCCTCCGCGAAGGGCTGTCGCTTCATCTCCACGTCCTGGGGGTCGTGGTTGGAGACGATCACGTCGATCGTGCCGTCCGCCACCGCCCGAACCAGCGCCAGCCGGTCATCCTCGGAGCGAAGCGGCGGCTGCGTCTTGAAGAAGGTGCGATAGGCCCCGACGTCGATTTCGTTGAGCGTGAGATTGGCGATGGACACCGCCGCCGTTGCGTTGATGCCGGCGTCCTTGCCCCACCGGATCAACTCCACCGCCTCGGCCGTTGACACCGCCGATGCGTGATAGCGGCCGCGCGCCAGCCGGGCGAGGCGAAGGTCGCGGGCCAGCATCACCGTCTCGGCTTCTGCGGGAATGCCGGAAAGTCCAAGCCGCACGGCCGCATCCCCGGCATTCATCACCCCGGACCCCTTGAGGTCGGGATCCTCGGGCAAATGGCAGACCAGCGCGTCGAAATCGCGGGCATAGGTGAGCGCGCGCCGCAGCACCTGGGCATTCGCGACCGAGCGGCGCCCGGAAGTGAAACCCACCGCGCCGGCTTCTTTGAGAAGCCCGAACTCGGAAAGCTCGGCGCCGGCCTGTCCCTTGGTCAGGGCCGCCATCGGATGCACGCGCACGATGGCGGTGTCGCGGGCGAGCCGCTGCACGTAATCCACCAACGCCGGTTCGTCGATCACGGGATCATTGTCCGGCATCGAAACGATGGTCGTAATGCCGCCCGCCGCCGCCGCGTGGCTCGCGGACGCGAAGGTCTCTCGGTAGTCGAAGCCCGGTTCGCCCACAAAGACGCGCAGATCCACCAGCCCCGGCGCGATCACGCCGCCGGCGCAATCGATCACCTCGGCGCCGTCCGGGTGCCCGTTGTTCAATGCCTCCGGCCCGGCCGCGACGATAACGCCGCCCGCCACGATCACCGCGCCGGGCGCATCGATCCCGCGCGAGGGATCGACGACGCGGGCGCGCTGAAAAACGATCGGGCGAAGGTCGCCGGCGGGCAGGGCGCTCATGGCCGTCCTCCGGAGCCGTTACCGTGGACGGATACGACCGCGTCCAGCACCGCCATGCGCACCGCCACGCCCATCTCCACCTGCTCGCGGATCAGGCTTTGCGGCCCGTCGGCCACGGCCGCATCGATCTCGACACCGCGATTCATCGGTCCGGGATGCATCACCAGCGCGTCGGGCTTGGCATAGGCCAGCTTTTCCTGGTCGAGCCCCCAATAGCGGAAATACTCGCGCACCGAAGGCACGAACGATCCCTGCATCCGCTCGCGCTGGAGGCGCAGCATCATGACGATGTCGGCATCCTTCAGCCCTTCCTTCATGGACGTCGTCACTTCCAGCCCCATGTCGCGGAACGCGCCAGGGATCAGCGTGGACGGGCCGACGAGGCGCACCCGCGCATCCAGCGCCGTCAGCGCCAGAATGTTGGAGCGGGCCACGCGCGAATGCAGGATGTCGCCGCAGATCGCGATCGTCAGCCGTTCGATCCGGCCCTTGTGGCGGCGGATGGTCAGCGCATCCAAAAGCGCCTGCGTGGGGTGCTCGTGCGATCCGTCGCCCGCGTTGACGACCGAGCAATCCACCTTCTGCGCAAGCAGCGCCACCGCGCCCGACGCATGATGGCGCACCACGATCACATCCGGGTTCATGGCGTTCAGCGTCATGGCCGTATCGACCAGCGTCTCGCCCTTTTTCACCGACGATGCGGCGACGGACATGTTCATCACATCCGCGCCGAGCCGCTTGCCGGCCAACTCGAAGGAAGACTGCGTGCGCGTGGAGGCTTCGAAGAAGAGATTGATCTGCGTGCGTCCCCGCAGCGAATCCCGCTTCTTGTTCGACTGGCGGCCAAGGTCCACATTGGCCTCTGCCCGGTCGAGAAGGTCAATGATTTCGGGCTTGGACAGCCCCTCGATCCCAAGGAGATGGGGACGGTTGAAACCGTAGGGCGAAGCGCTCGTGGTCATGAGCTTGCCTGATAGGCTCGAACGGCGCGAAGGGCAAGCTTTCCAAACGCCGCCCGCCCGATCTCCCCCGCTTTTCGACCGGCTTGCCGCCAGCCTCGGTGCATGGGAAAAGCGCGCCATCCGCTGCAAACAATGGGAAGACACGCCCGATGCCCCTCACCAGCATGACCGGTTTCGCCCGCCGCGACGGTTCGACCGATGGCTACCGGTACGCCTGGGAAATCCGGTCGGTCAACGGGCGCGGGCTGGATCTGCGCTTCCGCACGCCGCCGGGGTGGGACGGCGTTGACGTGAAGGCCCGCACCAAGGCCGCCGAAGCGCTTTCGCGCGGTAACGTCACCGCATCGCTTCAGTTGACGCGGGAGGGCGCGGGCGAGAGTTTCCGCATCAACACCGGGCTTCTCGATGCCCTGATCGAGACCGCCCGGCGCTACTCCGGCACGCCCGGCCTCCGCGATGCCTCACTTGATGGCCTGTTGGCCGTGCGCGGCGTCGTGGAAACCGTGGAGGGAGACCTCGACGCCGAGGCCCGCTTGCCCATCGAAGCAGCGCTTCTTGCGGCGTTCGACGCGACGCTGAAGGACTTCGTGTCCGCACGGCGGACCGAAGGGGCCGCTCTGGCCGCCATTTTGAACCGCCAAGTCGATGACATCGAGCGCCTGGTTCTGGCTGCCGAAGCCCTGCCTGCCCGCACGCCCGCCGCGATCCAAGCCAAGCTGATGGAGCAGATCGAGGCTCTCACCGCCCGCGACGACCTAGACCCCGCCCGCCTTCACCAGGAAGCCGTGCTTCTCGCCACCAAAGCCGATATCCGCGAGGAGCTTGACCGGTTGAAGGCGCACATTGCGCAGGCCCGTGAATTGATGGCGGCCAGCAATGCCGTCGGCCGCCGTTTGGATTTTCTGGCCCAGGAGTTCAACCGCGAGGCCAACACGCTCTGCTCAAAGTCCAACGACACCGCTCTGACCCGCCTCGGTCTGGAACTGAAAGCTATCGTGGATCAGTTCAAGGAGCAGGTGCAGAACGTGGAATGACCCGCCCGGCTCTGTGCGGACCCCTCAGCCGGATCGATCCGCGATCCGGTCCGGCCGCACGAAGTGGCGCCAGCGGGGATCGGGAATCTCGACGTAATGCCTGCGCAGATACGCCTGTACCGTGGGCTCCACCTTGAAGCGGTTCAGCATCACGGTCGTCGGTTTCCACCGCTCGATTTCCGCGATCAGCACGCGCGGAGGTAGGTTGCCGGTCTGGATGCGCTTGGTGGAAAAGACCGCAAGGCTCGGCGGGTTCAGCGCGCCGACGCGGTAGGCGACGAGCGGCCGGTCGGTCACAACCCAGTCGCCGCGCTGGTAATGCGCGCGAAAGGCCTCAGCCATCGCCACGAAGTCCGCCTGTTCTTCATGAAGCTTCTTGAACGTCCGATGCCACTTCGGCGCGATCAGCGCCCCGACCGCCACACAAAGGATGACCGGCAAAGCCGCGACGTGAACGTTCGCGCGCGGGCCGCTCGCCCACTTGAACAGCCAAGCGACGCCCGCTCCGCCGAGCCACGCCAATCCGACATAGGAAAGCAGCCCGTGATGCATCGCGATCGGTGCGTGGTTGGCGAGCAAGACCAGGGGAACCGCGGAAATCAGGATCGGTATGATCGCCTGCCGCTGTTGCTGCCACGCAAGCACGGCGCCACCGGCAACGCCGGCGAAGAACACCTGATCGGCATTCACCATGCCGTATAGCCGGAGCAGCGACTGGAAAAGCTGAAACGCCCGCGTCACCGGTTCCAGGTGCGGCGATACCAGTTGGGCGATCAGCGCCTCCCCGCTCAGCGTCATGACGAGCAGAAACGTCGCCGCTGAAGCGCCACACCAGATCGCGAGATTGACGACCCGCCCCCGCGCAGTGCCCTTGTCGCGCAATCCGGGCACGAGGATCGCGGCCATGAAGGCGATGGCCCAGGGCGCGACGAAGAACTTTGTCTGAACCGCAAGCCCGAACAAAACGCCGGACACCGCCAGCCATCCGGCGCCCCGCGAGCAAACGCACCGTTCAAGTGCGAATGTGGCAAGCGCGATCGCGGGTAGTCCGATCAGGACGGTGACCGACAAAAGCTGAAACGACGGACTTCCCGCTAGCAGCAAGACCGCCAGCCACGCCGCCAAAAGCCCGAAGGTGTGCTGGGTCAGTCTGAACAGTGCGGCCAACAGCAGGCACGCCAAGCCCAGAATGAAGGCGCGTGCGAGAGCGACGCTGCCAACGCCGGCGAATTCGAAAGCGGCCAGCGCATAGGTGAGAACCGGCGGCTGATCGCTCCAGATCTCGCGGTAGGGCAAAAAGCCTTCGGCCACCAGCGCGGCCTTTTGCAGATTGAAGCCTTCGTCCACCCAAAGCTCGGGAACGCTCCACCAGGGGCCGATGCCGGTGATGAAGGCCACATACAAGACGAGCGCCGGCCATGGGCTCGCCAAAACCGCGCGCACCGGCGGCTGGGATGCCCAATCCAACAAACCCTCGCGGACATGGCTCCACCCCCGGACAAGGCCGGCCGATGCCGCGCTCTCGCCTTTGAGTGCCTTCATGGTTGAATCTGGACCCGGGTTGCCGTGGTCACTTTTCTTGTTGGAATGATCACAATTGCAAGTAAAAAAATATATTTATGTATTTCAATCGAGCATCCCGAATGAATCGGAAGGGCTTGATTTCAGGCCCCTTGCTCGGCATCGTGCCGCCGCAAACGGAGGGCGCTCCGTCGTGCGGCCTGCTGACGCCCGGTGAACCTGATATGACTGCCCCCTCCGATGTGGAACGCGTGAAACTGCAACGTCGCGGGGTGATGCTCGTGATTTCCTCGCCGTCGGGCGCGGGCAAGGGCACATTGTCCCGGTTGCTCTTGGATACCGACCGCGACATCGCGCTTTCGATCTCCGTCACCACCCGTGGACGGCGGCCGAGCGAGGTGGATGGCGTCCATTATCATTTCATCTCGCAGTCCCATTTCATCGCCATGCGCGACGGCGGCGAGCTTTTGGAGTGGGCCGAAGTTCACGGCAATCTATACGCGACCCCGCGCGCGCCTGTTGAAAAGGCGCTGGGGGAGGGCAAGGACGTGCTCTTCGACATCGATTGGCAGGGCGCCGCGCAGCTTCGCGAAAAAATGGACGCCGACGTCGTATCCATCTTCATTCTGCCGCCCACGATGGGCGAGTTGAAGTCACGCCTGACGCGCCGCGCCGAAGATGCGGCCGATGTGATCGAGAAGCGGCTGCACAACGCCCGCACCGAAATCCAGCAATGGCCGAACTTCGACTACATCGTCATCAACGACGACCTCCAGGGCGCCTTCGCCGACATGCAGGCTATCCTCAGGGCCGAACGCAAGAAGCGCGAGCGGATCGCGGACGGCGTGCAGGCCTTCGTGAAAACTTTGCTGGACTGAGCTTTCGTCAGGCCGCCGGCGCAGGCCGTGCCGCGTCCCATGCGTTGGCAAGCGCGACGAACCCACCTACATCGATCGTCTCGGCGCGGGCCGTCGGATCCACGCCGGCCGCTTGGCACAGCGCGAGCGGGTCGGTGCCAAGCGCCTTCAGGCTCTGCCGCAGCATCTTGCGCCGCTGACCGAAGGCCGCCGCGGTGACCGCCTCCAGCGATGCGAGCCGGCATGGCGCCGGGTTCGCCAAAGGTTCGAAATGCACCACGGTGGACGTAACCTTCGGCGGCGGCACGAAGGCCTTGGGCGAAATGTCGAACATCTCGGTCGCGTGGGTGCGCCAGCCGCACAGCACGCTTAGGCGCCCATAGGCATCATCGCCGGCTTTCGCGGTAATGCGCTCGGCCACTTCCTTCTGAAACATCAGGGCCATGGACGACCAGAGCGGCGGCCAGGGATCAACCGTGATCCAGCTGATCAAAAGCGCCGTCGCGATATTGTAGGGCAGGTTCGCCACGATCCGCATCGGCGTCTCGCCAAGCGCGGCCGTGTCGATCGCCAGCGCATCGCCTTCGATCACGGTGAGGCGGCCGGGATAATGCGCCTCGATCTCGGCAAGCGCCGCGATCGCCCGCCGGTCGCGCTCCACTGCGATCACCTTGGCCGCGCCGTTCGCCAGAAGCGCGCGCGTGAGCCCGCCGGGCCCAGGCCCGATCTCCACGACCGTGTGCCCCTCCAGCCGCCCGGCAGACCGGGCAATGCGGGAGGTCAGGTTGAGATCGAGCAGGAAATTCTGGCCGAGGCTTTTCATCGCCTGAAGCCCGTGCCGCTCGATCACATCGCGCAGCGGCGGCAAGTCGTCGATCTGGGTCATGCCCTGGCCATACGGGCGGCCAGCCGAAGCGCCGCGATCAAGCTATCCGGCCGTGCGGTTCCAAGCCCTGCTATGTCGAGCGCGGTTCCGTGGTCGGGCGAAGTGCGCACGAAGGGCAGCCCCAGGGTCACGTTCACCGTTTCATCGAAAGCGATGGTCTTGACCGGGATCAGCGCCTGATCGTGATACATCGCCAATACAACGTCGTATCCCGCGCGGGCGCGCGCATGGAATAGCGTATCAGACGGGTGCGGCCCGGTGACGTTCAGGCCCGCCGCCCTCAGATCCGCGATGGCGGGTGCAATGATGTCGCGGTCTTCCAGCCCCATCGTCCCGTCTTCGCCGGCATGGGGGTTAAGACCGGCGATGGCGATGCGCGGATTGTGGTTCTGGAAGCGCGTTGCCAGATCCCGCGCCACGATGCGCGCGACCTGAACGATCCGCTCCCGCGTGACCGCGCCGGGCACATCGGCAAGGGGGATATGCACGGTCACCGGCACGGTCGAGAGGTCCGGTCCCGACAGCATCATCACCGGTTCCGCCGGTTCGCCCGGCCACCATTTGGCGGCGAGCGCACCCAGAAACTCCGTGTGGCCGGGATAGGTGAAGCCTGCGGCGTAAAGCGTCGCCTTCTGAATGGGCGCGGTCACGATGCCCGCCGCCAACCCCTCTCGAATGTGCGAAACCGCCATTTCGATCGAGCCGACCACAGCCGCCGCATCGTCCTTGGATGGCTTGCCCGGCGCATCCGACATGCGGCGATCGATCCGGACGATCGGCAGTTCCGTGCGAAACGCCGAAGCGGCTTCCTCCGGCGTAACCTCCGTCACGGGCACGCGCATCTGGGCACGGGCGAGCCGCGAGACCATGAAATCAGGGTCAGCCACGACGTAGAAGGGCGAAAGCCCGGCGTCATGCCGCCGCTCAAAGGCCTGCGCTATGATTTCCGCACCGATCCCCGCCGGCTCGCCGACGGAAACGGCGAGCGGCTTGGCGGCGCCGAGGGAGGTGGTCGTGGACATCAGCGGATGACGATATTCGCCCTCTGCCGCAGCTCGCGCGTCAGGCTGTCGGAGGCTTCCTTGCCCTGCGCGCTCAACGCCTCCGCATCCATATTCGCCGCCACGGCGCTTTCGCCGGAAACCGGGATCTTGTCGCAGATCGCGTACATTTCGATGCCGAGGTCTGTTTTCTCAGGCTTGGTGAGCGAGCCTTCCTCAATGTCCTTCACCTGCTCGCGAAATGCCGGCGGCATCTCGCTCGCCAGCTTACGGCCGACATTGAGGATGGCGACTTCCTTCAACTTGCGCGCGAGTTCAATACCCTGATCGCAGCCTTTGAAACGGTTGCGCAGTGCCTCGGCCTCTTTCATGCGGCGTGCGGACTCGGCGGCCGAGGCCTTCGCCGGCAGTGTGAAGACAACCCGCTGAAGCACATAATCTTCCGCCGTCACGTCGCCGGCGGATTTCTCCTGGCGGCGCATCTGTGCGATCAGATCATTTTGCTCATTCAGCGAATTCTGCTGCACCTTGGACCGTACGACGCGGCCCCAAGCCATCTGAACGCGGATCCGTTCCCGAAGGGTGCGGATCGGAACGCCGGCCTGCCCAAGCGCTTGCGCAAACTGTGCCGGCGATAGCTTGGACCGTGCCGCGATCTCCGCGATGGCGCCGTCAAGCGCGCTGTCGCTGATCACAATCCCGCGCCGCTTTGCTTCACTCAGGCGCAATGTATCGTCGATCAGTTCTTCCTGCGCCGCCTTTTGGGCTTCACTAGCGCCAAGCTTGTTCGCGGCCATCAAAAGCCTTGCCCGCCCGGAGATATCCATGGAGGTGATGGCTTGATCATTCACGATGATTTTGATCGCGCTCGATTGTGCCAGAGCGCAATCGGCCGCTGTTCCGCTGATCAAAAACGCAAGCGCGAGCCCCATGGCTGCAATGCCCTTCGCGGTTACGAAGGGCGTCCTGGACTGCTTGGGCGTCATGTCGGGTCCCGTATCGTCGGCGGCGCGAGTCATGGCCACAGCGCCCTCCATTTTGCCGGAAGTCTCATGACCTATCGGCTGGAATGTCAAGCATTAGAGCGGTGCGGAGTGGCAAAAGCGTGGCTTGGTTGCAAAGGCTCGCCATTTTTGTACGGCCTGCTTTTTTCATACCAAGCCGTCAATCGCCCAAGCCCTGCTGCGTCCCCACGTCGCCCAGCGTGCGGAAGCCGACCCGCAGATAAACGGTGCGGTCGACATCCTCGTCGCTGGTCGCATAATCTTCCGAATAGGACAGAGACAGCGAAAACTCTTCGGCGTCGTAGGCAAAGCCCATCGCTTGGCGAACAAGATCCGAGTTCTCAATGTCGAAGCGGGTTGAACCGAACAGGCGCCAGTTCTCATCCAGCCTGAGGCTGGCCGCAGCTTGGATTTCGGAGCGGTCGTCCTCGATGCCAAAGTCCGGCTGCTCGCGAATGAAAGCATAGGTCAAAGCGGCGGTCAGTGGCCCGGAGAGACCCAGCACCTGAGCTTCAATCCGGTTTGACGAAAAATCTTCCTGGTCGATGCGGGCGGAACCGCTGAAAAGAAGACCGCGATTCGTGTTCAAGCTGAGCGTTGCCACGTAGTCGGATACGTCTTCATCCAAGCCGGAATCCACGCCGGTATCGTAGCGCGTATCGATCGAATAGGAGTTCTGACCGGCCAGTTGAATGGACTGCCCCACGGAGCCATCCAAAGACATGCCATTCACGAACTGAGCGGAATAGCGGAAACCGAGGTTGACGCGCGTGCCGCCTTCCACACGGTCGAACCCAGAGAATTTGTCGTATTCGAACAGGGATGATGCGTCGAACACCAGGCTTTGAGCGTCCTCATTGGGAATTCTGCCCGTCTCGGTCTCATCCGGTCGCACGATCAACTGGGCAATCGGCTCGATCACCTGAGACCCGATCTTGGATGAGAACAGGAACGGGAAGCTATACTCCAGCCCGACGGCGGGCATGGCTCGCGCCCCCACGGCATCCTCGGTCAGTGTCACGCTACCACTCTCATCACGGGGCGCTGAGAAATACACGTCGCCCTGCACATAGGCGAAGGGGGTGAACACTTGCCCCATCGAGTCGACGATCCGCCGCCGCCAGAGCGAATCGATGCTGGCGCGGGTGAAGGTTCCGCTCGCGCCGCGCAGACGTTCATCGCTGCCGCCGGGGAATTCATAGACGTCGGTCCGTTGCCGGGACAGGCTCGTCAAGTTGCTCTTGAACGATAGCTCTCCGCCCCAAACCGAACCAGGAGCGTAGACCTCGTGGTCGATGACGGGATGAACGATCGGCTGTTTCGACTGCAAGTCGACGAATTGCGAGCGCGCACCCGGATCGTTGGAATCTTCCTGCTGAACGAAGAAACTCAATGCTTCGCCGTTGAAGCGATTGCGACCATCCACGCCGGTGATGAAAACTTGGTTGGTGGTGGAATCGTTATTGGCGCCCGGGCGCTCATAGTCGTTGAAGAAGGAGCGGTCGGTCGCAACGCCGACATCCCAGCCCCAATTCCAACGTTCGTTGATGTTGAACCGGCCGACCGACTCGAGCGAGCCGCGAAAGTCCTTGTCGCCAGACGTTCCGGCGAAGGCGTCCGGCTCGTTCTGATTGATGCCGGCAACACGGAGCGAGTAGGAACCGCTATCAATCCGCTGCCGCCATTCCACATCCAGGAACGGACCCTGCCGTGTGAAGTAGCCCGGCGCGATGGTCACGTCCATGTCCGGGGCTATCGCATAGAAATACGGCGCCGAAAGACCAAACCCGAGCTTATCGCCGATGATATAGCTCGGCGCGAGAAAACCCGACTTCCGGCGAACCGAGGGATCGGGCTGGCTTAACACCGGAACCCATGCGATCGGCACGCCGAGAAACTCGAACGTCGCATCCTCGTATGTGATCGTTTTCTCGCCTTGGCGATGAATGATGCGCTTGGCCCTGATGTTCCAGATTGGCTTGCGCCCGGCTTCGCCGTTACAGTCCACGCAGGGCAGGTACACACCATCTTGAAAGACGGTTTGATCGCCGTTGATGCGCGTAGCGCGCGTCGCGGTAAAGGCCGTGCGCTGAGAAGTGATGATTTCCAAACCTTCGGCAACGCCGTTGCGAAGGTCGTCCGTCAGGTCAACCTGCTCGCTGGTGAGCACGTTGCCCTCCGCGTCGGTCAATTCCACCGATCCCGAAGCGAGCACGCGCTTTGTCGTGCGGTCCACGTCAACGCGGTTCGCTACCAGCGTATACGGGCCGTAGTAGATCACAACACTGCCCACCGCAGCGATAGTGTTGTTGTCGAGGTCGTAAATAAGGGTATCGGCCTCAACCAGCATGCGCGTTGCGGGCGCCATCGGGGTGTTCGCCAGCCCCAGAACGGAGTCTACCCCGCCCAGACTTTGGGACCACGTGCCGGTTGAACCGGATATCAGCGCCAAAAGGGAAAGACCCGCAACGGCGATCACGCCGGCGGTCCCTTTTCTAAAAGGCGCCACGGTCATAACCAACGTTAACCGTCCTCCCGGAACAACAAGATCGTGCATCCAAACAACATTGCCACCACCGCTGGCGCCCAAGCCGCTAAGGCTGGTGGAACAAGACCTTCGCTACCCAAATCACGCGAAATCTCTGTCGCGACATAAAGCACGAAGCCAGCGCTCACGCCACCGAGAATCATTCGTCCGGTGCCTCCGGCGCGTGACATTCCCAAAGAAACAGTCGCCGCGATCAGCACCATCGACATGAGCAAGAACGGCCTCGATAAAAGAACATGAAATTGCAAAAGAAACCTGTACGGCGGAAGTCCGACCGCCGTTGCCTTCGTGATGATGGAGGGCAGCCGCCAGAAGGACGCGGCATCGGGTGAACCAAGCCGGCCGCGCACTTGGTCCGAGCCTAGCTTCGTCGGAATATCATATGTTTTCAGCTTCTTAGGCGTGCCGCTGGTATCGACGACCGTAACGTCGCTCAACCGCCACCGATCGCCGTCCAACTCGCCGATACCCGCCTCGACCCGTTCGGAAAGCACACCCTTTTTGTTGAAAATCCAAAAAATCGGCTGAAGAATAGTCCGGCCTTCGTCCGCGATACCGGCCACCTTGAGCACAGCTTCGCCATCGTCGGTGCGTTGCCGCAGCCATGATTCGCTGGAGACGTCCGTCATCACCGAGGATTTTCGCCCGAACGCGGCCGACGCATACCGGTCGGATTCACGTTTGAGCGTCGTCGTCAGCGGATTGTAGACAAGCGTGCCGAACACGCCGATCCCGGCTGCGACCACCAACCCCGGCGCGATGAACTGCCACACCGAAAGACCCGCCGCGCGGCTGACCACCAACTCCGAGCGCCTGGACAGGGTCACGAGCGCCGCGATCGAACCGATCAGCACCGCAAACGGGATGATCTGTTCGGTGATGAGCGGAACCCGCAGCGCCGAAACGACCAGAAGCGACAGAACCGAGCCGGCTCTATCGGATTCGGTCCTGGCAAGCTCCATGCAGTCGATCAGGAACACCAGGAGCACCGCGCCAAGGTAGATGCCCAGCGTCCACCTCAGGAAAAGGCCGCCGAAATAGCGGTAGAGGCTCCACGCCATCATGAAACGCCCTTGGCAAAGCCGCTGCGCGCGAGCATCCAGGCTCCAGCGGCGCCAAGGCCGTCGGCTACCGCGCCGAATACGCGGGGCGCGCGCGGCTGCCAGCCGGCGAGAACCAGTCCGCCGAGCAGAAGCGTCAGCAACAGCGGAACGATCAGAATCGTTTCAAGCGGCACGGCCGTTCCTGCAATGCCCGCCAAACCAAATCCGACTACCCGGATCAATGAGGCAACCGCAAGAGCGGTCAAAGCGGCGCCGGCGCGGCCGGTGCGCGTGGTGCGGGGCGATCCGAGGAAGAGAAACACCGCAAATACCATCGCGATCGGGTAGAGGGGGGCAGCGATCCGGTTCAGGATTTCGGACTGGAATCCGTTCTCGTTCTTCACCCTCTGGGGATCGTGCGCCGGCGTCGAGAGCAAGTGCCCGATCGTCATCTCGTTGAACTTGTAAGCTCTTTTGCTATCGTCCTTCATCAGATCGCTGAGATCAAAGGCGTAGGACCCGAAGGCCACGAATGTGCTGGAGCCGTCGATCCGGCGGGTGCGCTCCAGCGTGCCGTTCTCCATGATCACCATGTTGCGGCCGGCGAGTTCAGCCACGCGCCCGCGCTCGGCCGTGTAAGTGAAGATGAACGCCGGATCACGAGAATCGTAGATGAACAAACCCTGCAACGAGCCATCACCCGCCCGGTTGCGGATATGGAACATGAAATTGTCGTCGATATCCATGAAGCGGCCGGGTTGAACCACATTCGCCACCACGTCGGCCCGGACGATGTTCGTAAGGTCGCGCAGATGACGCAACGCTTGGGGCCCCGACCAAAGGTTCATCCATGTGACGATTGCGGCGACCAAAATTCCAAGCGCCAGGAACGGCACCAGAATCTGGCGGCTCGAAACCCCCGCCGCGTTCATCGCAACATATTCGCTATCGGTGTGCAGCCCGTTCAGCACAATCAGCATGGCCAGCACGAGGGCGAACGGCGCCACGATCACGACCAGAGAGGGCAGGGCCAGCATGGTCATGCCGAAGAAAACAAGCAGCGCTTGGCCCTTCGCCGTCACAAGATCGAACTTGCGCAAGGCTTGGGTGACCCAAGCGATGGCGCTCAGGGTCACCACGGCTGCAACGAACGCAAAAAGCGCGCGTCTGAACACATAGCGTCCAAGTAGTCCCATTCAGCGTTCGCCTGCCTGCGATGCGGCTTGATGTACCGTTTCCGGTCGACTCTGTGTCGCCCGGCGAGGTCATGTCCGCAAGAGGGTTCTTGCCCGGTGCAACGATAAGCGCCACCTTGTGGCCCGAACGTGACGCGCGGACACGCCTGCAACCCCGCCGCCGCTGCTTTTCCAGACCTTTCAGGATATGATCACCATGGTAGCGCTCCCCACCATTTCGTTTGCCAAGCCCGCGGTGCCAGCGGCAGGCGTTGTCGTCGTGTTCGTCGACGGCGACAACGCCGCCGGGCCGCACGCTCGTGCGGTGATGGAAGCGACCGGCGGAACGCTGGACCGTGCCATCACCGCAACCGCCTTCAAGGGCAAGGCGCAGTCCGCGCTCGACGTCGTCGCGCCCGCCGGCGTCGCGCTCGACCGGGTAATCATTGTCGGCCTCGGCGCGCTTGCCGAACTTTCCGCCGACAGCGTCATGAAGCTTGGCGGCAGCGTGATGGGTAGGATCAAGGATGCCAAGGCCAAGGAGGTCACCATCCTCTTGGACCGGGCGGACGGCGTGGCGTTCGACCCGCAGCTTGCCGCCGAATTCGCACTCGGCATGCGGCTTCGCGCCTATGAGTGGGATAAGCACAGGACGAAGAAGAAAGACGAACCGGCCCCCGCCGCCGCGATCACCATCGGCGTCGACGATCCCGGCGCCGCCGACAAGGCCTGGTCGGGTCTTTCGCACGTGGCGGCCGGCGTCGATCTGGCCCGCGATCTCGTCAACGAGGCGCCCAATATCCTCGGTCCCGTGGAGTTCGCGGAGGAGGCTCGCGGCCTCGCCGCTCTTGGGGTCGAGGTGGAAATCCTCACCGACGCTGATATGAAGACCCTCGGCATGGGCGCGCTTCTCGGCGTCGCGCAAGGATCCGTGCGTCCCGCCCGCATGGCCATCATGCGCTGGAACGGCGGGGACGCGGGCGCGCAGCCGATCGCCTTCATCGGCAAAGGCGTGGTGTTCGACACCGGCGGCATCTCCATCAAGCCCGCACAGGGCATGGAGGACATGAAGGGCGACATGGGTGGCGCTGCCGCCGTTATCGGCACGATCCGCGCTCTGGCGGGCCGCAAGGCGCGCGTGAATGCCATCGGCATCCTCGGCCTTGTGGAAAACATGCCCGACGGCAACAGCTACCGCCCCGGCGATATCCTGACCTCCATGTCCGGTCAGACGATCGAGGTGATCAACACCGACGCCGAAGGCCGGCTCGTGCTGGCGGATGCGCTCTGGTACTGCCAAGACCGGTTCAAGCCGGTGTTCATGGTGAACCTCGCCACCCTCACCGGCGCCTGCATGGTCGCTCTCGGCACGCAATATGCCGGCCTCTTCTCCAACGACGACACACTGGCCGAACGCCTTGCGTCGGCGGGAACGACCACCGGCGAAAAGCTCTGGCGTTTGCCGCTCGGCGCGGATTACGACAAGCAGATCGACAGCCGCTTCGCCGACATGAAGAACACCGGCGGCCGCTACGGCGGGGCGATCACGGCGGCGCAGTTCCTCAAGCGCTTCGTCAATGATACGCCCTGGGCGCATATCGACGTCGCCGGAACCGCCATGGCGAGCCCCGATTCCGACGTGAACCGCTCCTGGGGCTCCGGCTTCGGCGTGCGACTGCTCGACCGTCTGGTGCGCGACCATTATGAGAGCTGAGCGCGCGCCATGCGGTTTTTGATCAAGGCCGTTCTGGTGCTGGCGCTGTCCTTCGTCGCGGTCCGCTTCGGCGGGCGGTGGCTCACGGGGCGAACGCCGTCGCCGCGCGTGCTTTTCACCGGCACCTTCGCCCTGTTCGCGCTGATCCTGGCGGCGGACGCGATGATGGGTTGGTGATATGTCGGAGGTGCTCTTCTATCAGCTCGGCGCACAGCCGCTGGAAGCCGTTCTGCCCGTTCTTCTCACCAAGACCTTGCAGCGCGGCTGGCGTGCCGTCGTGCAAACCGGCTCGCTTGAGCGGATGGAAGCGATCGACAGCCACCTCTGGACCTTCGCCGATGACGCTTTTCTTGCCCACGGCACCTCCGCCGACGGTTTCGAAGCGGAGCAGCCCGTGTTCCTGACCACCGATAGCGCCAATCCCAACGGCGCCACCGTGCGCTTCATCGTCGACCGGGCACTACCGCCGGCCGATGCCTCGCCCTATGAACGGATCGTGCTCCTGTTCGACGGCAACGATCCCGAAGCGCTCGACGAGGCGCGGGCGCATTGGAAAACACTGAAATCAGCCGGTCACACCGTCACCTATTGGCTGCAAAACGATCGCGGCATCTGGGAAAAGAAAGCCTGACGGCCGCAAGGAGGCGGCCTGCAAAATGAAACTCATCATCGGCGACAAGAACTATTCGTCCTGGTCTTTGCGTGCTTGGCTGGTTGCCAAGGCGTCCGGCCTTGCCTTCGAGGAGGTGATGGTCCTCCTCGATACGCCGGAGTTTCGCAGCGAGACGCTGAAGTACACCCCGGCCGCCCGCGTTCCCGCCCTGGTCGACGGCAAAATCGCGGTTTGGGACACGATCGCCATCGCCGAATATCTGAACGAAAAAGCGCCGGCGGCTGGCCTTTGGCCGGATGACGTTGCCGCCCGCGCCGTCGCCCGGTCCGTCTCGGCGGAAATGCACGCCGGGTTCGGCGCCCTGCGCAATCACCTGCCGATGAACATTCGCCGCCCGCCGGCCGATCGCCCCCGGCCTGCCGCCGTGGATGCCGATATCGCGCGGATCACTGAGATTTGGCGGGATGCTCGCCAAGCTCACGGCAAAGGCGGGCCGTTCCTGTTCGGCCGCTTCACGATCGCCGATGCTTTTTATGCGCCCGTCGTCACGCGCTTCATCACCTACAACGTCCCGCTCGGCGACGTGGAAGGCGCCTATGTCCAGGCGATCATGAACCATTCCGCGATGAAGGAATGGGTGTCGGCCGCGCTCTTGGAAACGCACATCGTCCCGCATGACGAGGTGGATTGACCCCGCGCCGATCAGCGCAGCGGCCGGCAATAGGCCGGTTCGCCAGGGTCATCAGGCCGGGCGATGCGGGCCCGGCACGAATCGATCACCGAACTCGGTCGATCCGGCGTAATCGGCTCAACGGTGGATGTCCTCGGCCCTGAACGGGGGATAGGCAGTCCGGGCTGAACAGGGGCCGAGGGCACATATTGCACGATCGGTGGCGGGGAAGGTGGCGGCCCGATTGGAAGCTGTTCTTGCGCCCAAAGCGGCGGAGCAATCACCGCCACTAATAGCAAAGCCGATCCTGGAGCGGATACCAAGCTCGAAAGTTGTAGTCTATTTTGGATTGCCATAGACCAGAACTCCCGCTTCGAAATCCAAAGGGAAGAAATATAGATAAAACCAATGATGAAACAGCGATAATCTATCACCTGATTTAGCTATTTTACCTTGCAAAGTTGGCGAGATTGAGTGGATTATTATCGCACGCACGGTGGATGACGTGAACCTGTCGCCCCCGAGAGTCTTGTAAAAATAAAGCTCCGCATTGAACCGGAGAATGGGAACGCCCGCACCGATCAAAATAGATCGGACTGGAGGGAACCGCGATGAGCGCAGTCGACGTATTGCGTCACCAACTTGGCGTTGGCCTGAAATTGTTCAAAGCCAGGGATCCGGAACCGGCCGGCTCGTTGATCGCAGCCCGGACAGCAGAACAAAACGTGGCAGGAAGTGCCGCGAAACAATCTAGGGCCGAGACAACTTTCTGTCGTCATATCAAGGCACACGGCCACGTTTTGAATGTGCTCGAAATCGGCCGCCAGAACGGTGGGCACCGTCCATGGGCCGGCGACGCCGTGGCTTACGACTTCCTGTCCGTGGTCGACGACGGCGTGCCCGTTGACCTCACCCCGCACCTTCGCGATCGGGCACCGGCCATTTACGACGCCATCTTCTCGATCGATGCCATCGAATACCTCCGCACGCCATGGCGTGTGGCGGCCGAGATTTCGCGCATGCTGAAGCCCGGCGGCTTCACCTTTCACACGACGATTTTCACGACACGCTACGAGCCGACGCCTGAGGACTTCTTCCGCTTCACGCCCGATGGTCTGAAACAACTCTTCCCGGATCTCGAATGCATAACCGCCGAATTCGACGCGACGGAGCAGCCGAGAGACACTCGGCAACGCTGCCGGGCGGCTGATATTTTCGGCGGCTTGCGCGAAGGTTGGCGCGTTCACTACTGCGGGCGCAAGCCGCTACGCTGACGGCTTCTCCTTAACCGGCCTTTGCCTTCCCGTGCCACCCCTGTTACGCTTCTCTGGACAACATGGGATGCATAACGCGCTGGAGCCGGTTTGGGTTCGCGCGGCGTGCCGGAGAAACAGTGTGAGTGACGCGGGCGACACGACCAGTCGCGCGGATCTTGCGCCCGAGGACGGTATGCCGGTTCATCATGAGCCGGAGCATCCTCCGGGAGGGCTTTCCAAGCGTGCGGCGCGACGGCGCCGCAAACGCCGCGCTGCCTTGGCCGCCGGCGGCGCCGAACAGTCCGAACGCAGTCCCGCGCAGTCCAAGATTGCCAAGTCGCCGGAAAAGTCCGGGGATGGCAAACCCCCTCGCCGTGGCCGTGGCCAGGATCGCCGCGAACCGAAACGCGCGCCGCCGGCTGAGGCCATGCGCGGCGTGCGCCATTCCCATCCGCCCGGCGATCCCGCTAAGGCGCGCGCCCGGGATGGCGATCGTCGTCGCGGTCCCGACCGCTGCGTGGACCCGGCGCTGGAACCTCCCCCAAGAACCGGCGGCAACCCGATACCCGGCCAGAACGGCACGCCCGCTCCCGCCCTGATCGCCCCGCGATCCCGGCGGATAGCCAACGGCCCGCTCTATGCCGCGCTCGATCTCGGCACGAACAACTGCCGTCTCTTGGTCGCCGAACCGCAGGAGCGCGGCTTTCGCGTCGTCGACGCCTTCTCGCGTATCGTCCGCTTGGGCGAGGGCATCGGCCGCTCGGGCCGCCTGTCCGAAGCGGCCATGGACCGCGCCGTGGATGCGCTGGCCGTCTGTGGTCACAAGATGGCCGAACTCAACGTGCGCCGCATGCGGCTTGTCGCGACCGAGGCTTGCCGTGCCGCTGAGAATGGCCAGATCTTCCTCGACCGCGTGCACGCCGAAACCGGCCTCGCGCTTGAGATTGTCGACCGCGAGACCGAGGCCCGGCTTGCCGTTGCCGGTTGTGCGACGTTGGTCGACGCCCGCGCGGAAGGCGTACTTCTTTTCGACATCGGCGGCGGTTCGTCCGAACTTGTTTGGCTGGACCTGCGCGAGCGCGGCGAAGCGCGGGGTTTTGCGCTCACCCGCTTCATCAAGGCGTGGACGTCGCTGCCCGTCGGCGTGGTCACGCTGTCCGAGCGCCACGGCGGCGTGTCGGTGACGCCAGACGTGTTCGAAGCCATGGTCGGCGAAGTCTCGGACATGCTGGCCGATTTCCGCGATATGGACGAGGTTGGGCCCCTGATCGCGGAGGGCAGGGTGCATATGCTCGGCACCTCCGGCACGGTCACCACGCTTGCGGGCATTCACCTCGGCCTGAAGCGCTACGATCGCAGGCGCGTCGACGGCGTGTGGCTCGACGCGGCGGATGTGGATCTCATCGTGAACCGCCTCGTCACAATGGGTTTCGACGAGCGCGTTGCAAACCCGTGCATCGGCTCGGACCGGGCGGATCTCGTGCTCGCGGGCTGCGCTATCCTGGAAGCAATTCGCCAACGCTGGCCCTGCGAAAAACTGCGCGTCGCCGATCGCGGTTTGCGCGAAGGCATTCTCGTGGAACTCATGGCGCGCGACGGCGTCTGGCGGCGGCGGAACCGGCCGCAAGCCTGAACCAAGGACCATACTGTGGCGGACGACAAGAAACCCGATAAGCCGGCCCATAAGGGCCGCGCCGACACCGGCCTGAAGGTGCGCGTGAAAACCGCGCGCGGCCGCACGGCCTCGTCGAACCGCTGGCTGCAACGCCAGCTCAACGACCCCTATGTGGTGAAGGCCCGCAAGGAGGGTTGGCGCTCGCGCGCTGCCTTCAAGCTGATAGAGATCGACGAGAAATACGGCCTGCTGAAATCCGGCATGCGCGTGGTGGACCTTGGCGCCGCCCCCGGCGGATGGTGCCAGGTTGCCGCCAAGAAGGTCGGCTCGGCGCCCGGCAATCCGCTGGTCGTCGGCATCGACTATCTCGAAGTCGAAACCATCCCCGGCGTCGTCCTGCTCCAAAAGGATTTCCTCGACGAGGACGCCCCCGCCGCACTGATGACGGCGCTCGGCGGCCACGCGCCCGACGTCGTGCTCTCGGACATGGCCGCCCCCACAACCGGTCATCATAAGACCGACCACCTTCGCACCACCTATCTCTGCGAAGTCGCCGCCACTTTCGCCATCGACGTGCTGCGCCCCGGCGGGTCGTTCATCGCCAAGGTGTTTCGCGGCGGCACCGAAACCGAACTGCTGACAATGCTGAAGCAGAACTTCACCACCGTTCACCACATCAAGCCGCCATCGAGCCGCCAGGAAAGCGTGGAGATGTATGTCTGCGCGCGCGGGTTCAAAGGGCGCGATCAGGAGCCGGGCTGACGAAGCTTCGCAGCAGGGTGGGACTAGCCCAGCGTGGCCAGCTAATCTTGTGCCGCGCCGCACAAATCCTTTCCCTAGCCCTCGTGTCTATGTTAGTGACCACCGCCAACTTCATTCGGTGCCGATCTCGCCCGGACTGGTCCACTATTTGGACCTGTCAGCGGGCTACATCATCCGCACCCCCAGCTTTTGGAGGTTGGCATGGCCCTCTTCTTTGATCCCTCGCATGGCGGGGATGTCGCCCTCACATTCGACGACGTTCTGTTAAAGCCCGGTCATTCCGAGGTTATGCCCTCCGAAACCGATGTGCGCACCCGGCTGACGCGCGACATAGAACTCAACATCCCGATTCTCTCCTCCGCGATGGACACCGTCACCGAGTCGCGGCTGGCGATCGCCATGGCGCAGGCGGGCGGCATCGGCGTCATCCACCGCAACCTCGACCCGATGATCCAGGCCGAGCAGGTGCGGCAGGTCAAGAAATTCGAAAGCGGCATGGTGGTGAACCCCGTCGTGATCGGGCCGGAAGCGACGCTTGGCGAGGCGCTCGAAATCATGCGCTCGCACCTCATCTCCGGCATTCCGGTGGTCGAGAACGCCGGGGAGGGCGGGCGCATCACCGGCCGTCTTGTCGGCATCCTCACCAACCGCGACGTCCGCTTCGCCTCCGATCCGAGCCAGCGCGTCTACGAGTTGATGACGCGCGAAAATCTTATCACCGTGCGCGAAGGCGTGACGCATGAGGAGGCCAAGCGCCTCCTGCATAAGCACCGCATCGAAAAGCTTCTCGTGGTCGACGACCAGTATCACTGCGTCGGGCTGATCACAGTGAAGGACATCGAAAAGGCCCGCCTCCACCCGAATGCCGCCAAGGACGATCAAGGCCGGCTTCGCGTCGCCGCCGCCACCACGGTTGGCGATCAGGGCTTCGAACGATCGCAGATGCTGATCGATGCCGGCGTGGATCTCCTCGTAGTCGACACCGCCCACGGCCATTCCGAGCGCGTGCTTCAGGCCGTCACCAAGGCAAAGAAGCTGTCGAACCGCGTTCAGATCATCGCCGGCAACGTCGCCACCGCCGACGGCACCAAGGCGCTGATCGACGCGGGCGCGGACGCGGTAAAGGTGGGCATCGGCCCCGGTTCCATCTGCACCACGCGCATCGTCGCCGGCGTCGGCGTGCCGCAGCTCACCGCCATCCTGGAAGCGGTGAGCGCGGCGCAGGCCGCCGGCGTGCCCGTCATCGCCGACGGTGGTGTCCGCTTCTCCGGCGATCTCGCCAAGGCGCTCGCGGCAGGGGCATCCGCCGTGATGATCGGCTCGCTCTTCGCCGGCACGGACGAGAGCCCCGGCGAGGTCTACCTCTACCAGGGCCGCAGCTATAAGTCCTATCGCGGCATGGGCTCGGTTGGCGCCATGGCCCGTGGTTCGGCCGACCGCTACTTCCAGGCGGAAGTGCGCGATGCGCTGAAGCTGGTGCCGGAAGGCATCGAGGGTCAGGTGCCCTACAAGGGCCCGCTCGCCTCCGTATTGCATCAACTCGTCGGCGGCGTTCGCGCGGCGATGGGCTATGTCGGCGCCCAGACGTTGGACGAACTGCGCGATAAGGCCCGCTTCGTGCGCATCTCCTCCGCCGGCATGCGCGAAAGCCACGCCCACGACGTCACCATCACACGCGAAAGCCCCAACTACCCCGGCGCTGCCTGATGACGGCGGCAACCTTAGCCCTGATTTGAGCGATGCTCGCCCAGATCGTTTTCACCTTTGTCGTGATGATTAGGGCGGGGCTGGCGCGCGTGCGGGCAGCCAAGGACGGCCGGATCAAAGGGGATATCCGGCTCAGCCAGCGTGGCTGGCCCGACGACGTCATGCAGCGTGTCAACAACATGAACAACCAGTTCGAAACGCCGACGCTGTTCTACGCGCTGACGATCCTGGCGCTCAGCCTCCAAATCGCGACATGGCCGATCGCGGCGTTAGCGTGGGCTTATGTGGTAAGCCGCGTTGCGCACATGGTCGTCCACACCGGCCGTAACGATATCCTGCTCCGATTTCGCATTTTCTTCGCAGGCCTCGTTTGCCTGATGCTCATGACCGCAGTCATCGCGCTGCAGGTCTTGACCGCGGGTTGACGGCGAAAGCGCGCCTCAAGCCGTGACGGCAACGTCAAGCAACCGGTCGTCGAACGGATAGGTCGTCATGCGCTCGACTCCGGTTTCGGTGATCAGGAACTGGTCTTCCAGCTTCACGCCCTCGGCCTCGCCCTCTTGGCCAATATAGCTCTCGATGCAGACCACCATTCCCGGCTCGAACGCGCCCTCGAACGGATAGGCCGCGCCCGGCTCGGCGTGCGGGATGTACGGAAACTCGCCGCACAGCCCCAGCCCATGGGCAAGGCAGTAATAGCCGTGCTGCTGGTGCTCGTCCGGGATCGGCCAAGCGGCCCGCGCGAAATCCTCGTAAGTGAGGCCCGGCTTCAAGAGCGAGCCGTTCCAGGCCAGTTGCTCATGAGCGCGCGTATAGAACTCCCGCTGCTTTGCCGTGCCGCGATCGGAACCGCAGACGAAGGTTCGTGAGAAATCAACGGCGTAGTTGAGATAGCCCAGCGCATCCGTATCAAAGCAAATCAGCTCGCCGCGCTGCATCCGCCGCGATCCGGCTTCCTGGAAATACGGAAACGTCTTCGGTCCGCTCTGGAACAGACGGGTCGAAACAAACTCGCCCTCGTTGGCGATCAGATGGCGGTGAAATTCCGCCCAGACTTCAACCTCCTTGGCCCCCTCGGTGATCGACGCTTCAAGTACCTCGGCCGCCGCCTCGATGCGCCGGATCGCTTCGCGCATGGCCGCAAGCTCGATTGGCTGCTTGATCCTCCGCGCCTCCACGAACACCGGGCCCGCGTCGGTGATCCTCGCCCCGATAGACCGGAACGCGTCAGTCACGAGGTGGTCGAAGCCGGAAATCGCAAACGCCGGCGCACCGCCGACGTGCTGCCGGTAGATGCCCAGCACCTCCGCCGCCCACGCCTGGATCTGGCCGTGATATCGCGCGCCGGATAGAGCCGTCACGCCGGGGGCGACGCGGATTTCGTCCACCGTCGCAAGCCCGGCGGCAAGATGCTCGCAGCCTGCAAATTCATAGAGGATCGTCGGCCCGTCCGCGAACACCAGCACGAACCTGGAGGCCGCCATCATGCCGAAAACGGTCATGTTGCGCGCGCCGCAGGCATAGAGAATATCGATCGGATCGGCCGTCACCAGCGCCGCCACGCCAAGCGCCCGCATGGTCCGCCGCAGCCGCTGCTGCCGCGCCTCCGCCAAAGCGGCAAGCTGGGATGTGGTGAAATCGGCGAACTCTGGTTCAGACATCGGGCTCACGGTGCGAGATTTTGCAAACACTGACTATGGCTATAGCTGCACCACCGCAAAAGCCAAGTTGCCGCACTCGGGAAGTGCCAAGGGAACCGCACCCCCGTCAATGTGTCTTCCCCGGCCTGATTTGGCCCGAAGGGCTTGTAACCGAACGGCCCAACCCCTAATCACGATCTCGAACGGGTCAACCGAAAAGGGCGTGTCATGAAAGACGGTGGGCGGATTGCTGCGGCAATCGAAGTGTTGGCGGATGTGGACAAGACGCGCCGGCCGGTTCAAGACGCGCTGAAGGATTGGGGCCTGAACCACCGCTTCGCCGGCTCGCGCGACCGCAGCGCTATCGGCAATCTCGTGTTCGACGTGCTGCGCCGCCGGGCCTCGCTGGCTGCCGTGATGGGAAGCGAAGAGCCGCGCGCGCTGGTGCTCGCCGCCTATGTCCGCCTCTGGGGCCGCCAACCCGACACGCTGATCTCATCGCTCGCCGACGATCGCCACGCGCCGGATGCGCTCAGCGCCGACGAACGCCGCCGCCTTGCCGCCGACGTTCCGGCCGACGCTCCGCGCTGGGTGAAGGCCGACGTGCCGGAATGGCTTGAAGCGTCCCTCGCGCGCGCCTTCGGCGATTCGCTTGAAAGCGAAGGCGCCGCGCTCGCCGCCCGTGCGGACGCGGACCTTCGCGTCAACACGCTGAAATCCGATCGCGAGTCGGTGCTTGCCGCCTTGGATGTGCTCGGTGCCACCGCCTGCCGCTGGTCTCCCGTCGGCGTGAGGGTTCCCACCGGCGCGGCCGATGCCAAGCCCGCGCATGTGCCCTCCGAACTTGCCTACAAGCGCGGATGGTTCGAAATCCAGGACGAAGGCAGCCAGATCGCCGCCCTGATGGCCGCAGCGGATGGACCGACCCAAGTCGTCGACCTCTGCGCGGGCGCCGGCGGCAAAACGTTGGCGCTGGCTGCCGCCATGGGCAATCGCGGCCAAATCTACGCCTACGACAGCGATAAGCGCCGCTTCGGCGACATTCTCGACCGCGTCGCCCGCGCTGGCGCCCACAACATCCAGATCCGCGAGCCGCGCGGCGCCGATGCGCTTGCCGATCTGGCGGACCGCGCCGATCTCGTCCTCGTCGACGCGCCGTGCACCGGATCCGGCACCTGGCGCCGCCGCCCCGATGCGAAATGGCGTCTCGCCCCAGGCGCGCTCGAAACCCGCCAGCGCGAGCAGGCGGCCGTTATCGAAGGCGGTGCTCGCCTGGTGCGTCCGGGAGGCAAGCTTGCCTACATCACCTGTTCGGTCCTGCCGGAGGAAAACGAGGACCGCGTGAGCGCCTTCCTCGCTGCCCATCCCGATTTCCGCCTCGCCGACCTCCGCCCCGCCTGGACCGCCGTCACCGGAACGGAGCCGCCGGCCGGAACCGTGATCGCTCTGCCGGGCGGCGAGGGCAGGGCGATGCGCCTCACCCCCGCCACCACCGGTACGGACGGCTTCTTCGTCGCGCTGTTGGAGCGCCGGGCCTAACGCGCGCTCCTGCTACTTCGGCGCCACGTTGCTCGCGAACTGCGACACCGCGAGCCCCAGCACCATCACCGCCAAACCTGCGGCCCGCAGCCCGGAAACCGGGCGAACGGCGGCACCGAACAGGCCGAAGTGGTCGATGGCGGCCGAGGTGAACATCTGCGCCGAAACCGCAAAGAGGATCGCGTTCCCCACGCCGAACCGGGGCGCGACCACCGTCATGCTGACCACGTAAAACGCAACGATGATGCCGCCCGCCAGATTGATGGGCGCACCCGCCGAAAGCGCGCTCAACCCCGGCAATCGTCCGGTCAGGAGCAGGCTCGCGCAGCACGCCGCCACCAAGCCGACCGCAAACAAAATGACGGCGGCATGCGCCGGCTCGCCGATCGACCGGCCGAGGCGGGCGCTCAGCACCGCCATGACGGGAATGAAGGCGCCGGCAAGCGCGGCCCAGAGTGCGTAACGTGCGTAAATCATGGCGACTTTCAAAGAAGCGCAAGCGGTGGGCAGCATGTAACCGGCGCACCCTTCAAGCCGCCGGTCGCGACAAGGCGTCAAAAACAGATCGCAAGAGCGCGAGCACGCTCCGACTCGCCCTGTAAATGCTATCCAACCGTGACCGCCCGCGCCACGCCTGCTTCGCCCGTTTCAGCCGCCGCCGAAGCGCGATCGCCGGCATCGTCACTTTCCCCTTGCCCCCTGCCTTCCAACGGCTTAACGGAACCCCTTGATCGGCGAGCGGGGCCGGGGTTCGGCCTCTTCTCTTCCAGGAGGTCCCATGTCGCAGACCCGTCACGACTGCCTGCTCATCGTCGACTTCGGCAGCCAGGTCACGCAATTGATCGCACGGCGGGTGCGAGAGGCGGGCGTATACTCCGAAATCGTGCCCTTCCAGAACGCCGAAGCGGCCATGGAGCGGCTGAAGCCGAAGGCCGTCATCCTCTCCGGCAGCCCGGCCTCGACCCTCGATATCGGCAGCCCGCGCGCGCCGCAGTCCATCTTCGACGCTGGCGTTCCCGTCCTCGGCATCTGCTACGGCCAGCAGACCATGTGCGCTCAACTCGGCGGCAAGGTCGAAGCCGGCCACCACCGCGAGTTCGGCCGTGCGTTAATCAACATCCAAAAGCCGAGTGCCTTGTTCGAAGGCCTGTGGGACACCGGCACCGCCCACACCGTCTGGATGAGCCACGGCGACCGCGTCACCGCGATTCCCCCCGGCTTCCAGGTGGTCGCCACATCCGACGGCGCGCCCTTCGCCGCCATCGCCGACGAGGCTCGCCGCTTCTACGGCGTTCAGTTCCACCCAGAGGTGATCCACACTCCGGATGGCGCCAAGCTGATCAACCGTTTCGTCCGCGATGTGGCGGGCTTCACCGGCGACTGGACCATGGCCGCATTCCGCGACGAGGCGATCCGGCGCATCCGCGATCAGGTCGGCAAGGAGCGCGTGATCTGCGGACTTTCCGGCGGTGTGGACTCAGCCGTCGCCGCCGTGCTCATCCACGAGGCGATCGGCGACCAGCTCACCTGCATCTTCGTCGACCATGGCCTGATGCGGCTCGATGAGGCCGATCAGGTCGTCTCGCTGTTCCGCGGTCACTACAACATCCCGCTGGTTCACGTCGATGCGAGCGACCTGTTCATCGGCTCGCTCGAAGGCGAGAGCGATCCGGAAACCAAGCGCAAGATCATCGGCAAGCTCTTCATCGAGGTGTTCGAGGCCGAAGCAAAGAAGATCGGCGGCGCGTCTTTCCTCGCCCAGGGAACGCTCTACCCCGACGTGATCGAAAGCGTGTCCTTCACCGGCGGTCCCTCGGTCACCATCAAGTCGCACCACAACGTCGGCGGCCTTCCCGAGCGCATGAACATGCAGCTTGTCGAGCCCTTGCGCGAACTCTTCAAGGACGAGGTGCGGGCGCTCGGCCGCGAGCTTGGCCTGCCGGGCGCCTTCGTCGGCCGCCACCCGTTCCCCGGCCCCGGCCTCGCCATCCGCTGCCCCGGCGGCATCAGCCGCGACAAGCTCGCCATCCTACGCCAAGCCGACGCCATCTACCTCGACGAGATCCGCAAAGCCGGCCTCTACGACGCCATCTGGCAAGCCTTCGCCGTGCTCCTGCCGGTGCAGACCGTCGGCGTCATGGGCGACGGCCGCACCTACGAATCCGTCCTCGCTCTCCGCGCCGTAACCTCCGTCGACGGCATGACCGCCGACTTCTACCCCTTCGACATGGCCTTCCTAGGCCGCGCCGCCACCCGCATCATCAACGAAGTCCGCGGGGTGAACCGGGTGGTCTACGACGTGACGAGCAAACCGCCGGGCACGATCGAGTGGGAGTGACGGATACAAATCGCGGCTAGCGCTTAGTTTTGGTGGCGGTTTTCCCCGTCGCTTGATTGCCGTTCTTGTCCGTCTTTCACTCCCATTGAACTGGCGTGCTCCATCTGTCCCGCAGGTTACATCGCATCCGCCCTACGGACTCGAGGGATTCAAGCCACTACGCCGGAGCCATCGCGCTGGGAATGTCGACGGCTGGGGTGTTTTGAACCGTCACGCCGCCCGCCGCAGCGCGAAGGTCTTGCCGCCGTCCGCCGACGAGGCCTGCCCCATGCGGTAGAGCGAATGCAGCACGTCAGACACGGCGGCGCGCACGGCGCGGCCGGGTTTGAACAAGGCCGCGATGGCCGCCGCGTCCATCGGACCGGCGGCGTTCACCAGCGCCGCCATGACGACGACGGTCTGCTCCAACTCGGCCTTGGGGAAGGCGGGGCGAGGGCCGGCGACGCTCGGTTCCGCCGCGCCCCCAAGATCGGCCTCGATCTGCGCGGCCTTCTCGGTGTCGGAGCCGAAGCGCGGGATCTGATAATCCGGCCGCAGCCAGCGCACGAGCCCGCGCTTTTCCTCGGCCGCCCGTTCCTTGTTGAGCGCGACGAGCCGGGCCAGCACCTCCTCTTCCGGCAAATCCGCCGGCCAGCCATAGGCATCCGCCACCGCGACGTCGAGCCGGTCGTGCAACTCCTTCAAGATCAGCACGAGGCCGTCGTCGAAGATGCGGCGTTCCTTGGCGTCGAGATCTGCGGGGCGAACGCCGGCGCGGAGACGTTCCAGCACGTTGTAGAGCCCGGTAAGCGTCAGATGCGGATGGTCGGCCAGAACCCGCTTGCGATGGGCGTCAAGCTCTTCGGCGATGGCGGAGATGGCGGATTTCTGAGTGTCGGTGGCGTCGGGGAATGGGAACGGGTCGAAGCAGCGGGATTTTGAATAGCGAGGCCGGTCTTCGAGTGTACCACCTTGTGAAAGTGACCAAGCAATATGGATTCGCGCTGAAACAACGCCCAGGCTGAAGCCGTCACTTAGTCCCATCGCAATCAGCATGTTGTCGGGAATGATTGTCTTGTTCAAAAATTGAAAAACTCGATGCTTTGTAGTTTCGACGGTCGCTACATAGCGTTGCAAATTAGCAAGCGCTGGGCGCAATTCTTGCCTCGGCTTTCCAAATATCCACCATGATGTGAGGTATGACTTTGCATCGTTCGTCGACGAAATATCAAACTGCTTACGACGATCTTCTCTTACTGTATTCATAAGGTGCTGATAAACCTCTGGAAACCGCGCCCGGACTTCCTCGGCTTCCAAACCGAACAAATCGATCACCATGACGCCGCGTGAACGCGCTGTCAGATCTTTTCCATTGCGATACTCGCGAATGTGAGCGTCAAGGCCAGCCCGTCGCCCCAGGCCAAGATGCTTCGCCTCTTCGGACGTCACGATGAATCCAGCCCCATGAAGCGCCATTCCACGCGAAGACAGGCCCTCGTTTGATTGCAACGAAACCGCCGCGCTGACATCCACTCCCACCGTCAAATCCGAGTTCACCGCCCCTGCCATCTCGCGAAACCCGATCACCGGGGCGTCCGTGTCCAACTCCGCCTCCGTCTCGACCTCCCGCAGCACCCCGTCGCGTTTCCCCGCCTCGGCCACCGTCATCGCGATGCGCACGGCGGCGTTGTCGCGGCTGACCTTCGTCCAGGGATGATCGGGAATCGCCATCACGATCGACAGCGGCTTCTTCGCGGTCAGGTATCTTTCCATCACGCGGCGCTGAAAAACTTGGCTGATGGAATTCGTGGTCACGAATCCGAAGCGCCGCAGCGTCGTGCCTTTGCGCAGCAGGATCTCCGCCGCGCGGTCCCACCAATACATGACGAAGTCAGCGCTTTCGTTCATGTGCGCGTGCGCCGCCCACAGCGCCTCGGCATACCCGTCGCCCATGCGGGCGCGAATGTCCTTGCCGCCGATGAACGGCGGATTGCCCACGATGAAATCCGCCTCCGGCCACTTCGGCCGGCGCGGGTTGGGGTATGTTTCCCGGCCGGCCTGAAAGCGGGGCAGAGGAGCGCCATCCCACGTCAGCACCGCGTCCATCGCCTTGATGTTATGGAAGGCGTGCAGGATCGGCTCGTTCGGCTCGCCGCCCTTGGTGCGCACGTGCCATTGCAGATGGCCGATCCACAGCACCAGTTCGGCAATCGCGGCCGCGCGTGGGTTGAGTTCCAGGCCAAGGAACTGATGCGGATCCACCGTGTGGCCGCCAAGGCCGGTCAGCGCCTCCTGCCCGCCAAGGTCGGCCAGCGCCTCCAGCACCTCGCCCTCCAGCCGCTTCATCAACTCCAGCGCCACATAGAGGAAGTTGCCGGTGCCGCAGGCCGGGTCCAGCACGCGCGTCTCGCACAGCTTGTCGAGAAACGCCTGCACCGTCTTGATCGCGTCGGCGCTGCGCCCGTCCGCCTTCTGCCGCTCGGCGGTGGACAGCACCTCCGCCCACTCCGCCCGCAGCGGGTCGATCACCGTGGCGATCACCAGCCGCTCCACATAGGCGCGCGGCGTGTAGTGCGCGCCCAGGCGTCGGCGTTCGGCCGGGTCCAGCGCCTGTTCGAGCAGCGTGCCGAAGATGGCCGGCTCCACGTCGCGCCAGTTGTGCTCGGCGGCGCGGCGCAATTCGCCGATCTCCTCCTTCGGCAACGGCAACGCGCGGCGGTTCTTGAAAAACTCACCGTTAAACCGGCGAACCTTCTCCCGGATCGTGGCGGAAAACGTGCCCTCGTCCATGGCGCGCCACAGCTCTTCCAGCATGCCGGGGAAGATCGCGGGCTTGGTCTCGCAATCCGTCAGCAGCGCCTTGAAGCAATCGCGCGGCAACAGGTCCACATCCTCGGCGAACATCGTGAAGAGCAGCCGCATCAGGAACATCGCCACGTCTTCCGGCGGGTGTCCGGCATCCTCCAGAGCTTTCGACACCTTGGCGAGCCGCGTGGCGATATCCCGCGTCACCTTCGCGGCGTGCCGCGATGGGTCGAGCGCCATCGGGTCCGTCCAGATCTGGCAGAGGCGCTCGCGAACGGCCGCATCGCGCAGGTCTTCCAAGTAGACGCGAAACGACCGGCGGTCGGGGAATTGGTCATAGGCTTTGCCGTCCCGCCGGAAATTGGCGTAGACCTCGATGCAATGGCCGACGTCGCAAACGAGCACGAACGGCGGCGGCTCATGGGTGGCCGGCAGCAGGCGCACATAGTCCTCCGCCTGCCGGCGCGCGTTCAGCATCAGCACGTCCCAGGCCCGGTCCGCGCCTCGGCGGCCGCGCGGGCCTGCGGACAGGCCGGGCAATGTCGGTTGGCCCGGGCTCTTGTCGCCGGAAAGCCGCGACTGCTTGGCCTCCAGGATGAAGCAATCGCGCTTGTAAAGGTCGATACGCTTGGACGACACCGTTCCGTCGCGCGCGGTCTCCTTCACCACCCGCTCGAACACGTAGTCGTTGGCATCAGCATGTGCGCTCGCCGGATCCGGCCGGCCGACGCCGAGCACGTCACAGAGTTCCGACAGGAACAGCGCGTAATTTGCCCGCTCCTGCCCGCCCTCCTGGCCTTGCCACCGCGCGATAAAGTCCTCCGCCCTAGTCATTCTCACGCGCCCCCGCCTTGGGCGCGATGTTAAAGATCCCTCAAACGCCCGGCAACGACAAACCTGCCGAATTCATTTGCGCGATTGCCTTTGGATAGCTTTTCTAAGCCACATCGCCCCATCCGGGGCGAAGCCTCGGCCCCACACCCCTTGCGCATCGGACCGTCACCGCGCGCAATCGCTTTGTCAGGTGCCGCACTGTTCGGGCATGGGAACGCGATACGCGCAAAGAAATGCGGCGATGCGCGGGGTGAAGATTTCGCGTGCACCCCTGGGCTGAGCGGCGCTAGGAGCCAGATCGTACTGTGGCGAAGAAAGACAGGTGATCGGCGGACTGGCGCCGAGTCACGGCAGCATCTGGGGCATCTGATCAGGCCGTTTTCCCGAGCGGGAATAATTCAAGCCCAGAAGCCACCACAAGACGCAGGATTTCCCGCTCGGGAAATTTCTATAGACATTCCTCAGAAATCCATGATAATTTCCCGTTCGGTAAATATCATGGCCAGACGCAACCTCACCACCGCCGAGATCGGCGACATTGTCCGAACCACCCGCAAGGCCGCCGGCCTGCGGCAGGACGAGCTTGCCGGCGCAGCTGGCGTCGGCCTGCGCTTCATCGTCGATCTCGAAGCGGGCAAGCCGACCGCGCAGATCGGCAAGACGCTTCAGGTCCTGGCTGCACTCGGATGCTCGCTCGATATCACACCGCCGCCCGAGCCCAAAGGAGCGCGGAAAGCATGACGCGCACCCTCGACATCTGGTGGGACGGGCGCCTTGTGGGCCAGTTGACGCAGAACCAGCATGGTGAACTCGGCTTCGCCTATACGCCGGAGTGGCTGAGCGATGAGGAAGCGCAGCCCTTGTCCGCTTCGCTGCCCAAGCGGGCGGAGCCGTTCACTCGCCGCGAGTGCCGCCCGTTTTTCGGCGGTCTCCTGCCGGAAGAAAGCCAGCGCGACGCTGCGGCTCAGGCGCTCGGCGTTTCGCGGGCCAATGATTTCGCCCTTCTCGATCGCCTCGGCGGCGATGTCGCGGGCGCGCTCCAGCTTCTTCCGCCTGGCGAAGGTCCGGCCACTCTTGCCCCCGATCAACGGCCAACCCCGCTTGACGATGCAGGCCTGATCCGGGTGCTGGACGCGCTGCCCGTCCGCCCGCTGCTCGCGGGCGAGGAAGGCCTGCGTCTCTCTCTCGCGGGCGCCCAATCGAAGGTGCCGGTGGTGCTGGTGGATGGCGCGGTGGCGTTGCCTGCGCCGGGCCAGCCGACGACGCATATTCTGAAACCGCCGATATCGCGCTTCACGGCCACGACTGAGAACGAGGCCTTTGTCATGCGCCTTGCCGCCGCAATCGGTCTTGATGTCGCGCCGGTAGAAGCGCGCATCGTTCAGGGTCGAAGGTTTCTGCTGGTCCAGCGCTACGACCGCGCCATCGGCGACGATGGAGGTGTGCGCCGGATCCATCAGGAGGATTTCTGCCAGGCGCTCGCCGTAGCCCCGGAAACCAAATACGCCAGCGAGGGCGGCCCGACCTTCAAGGATTGCTTCGCGCTGCTCCGCCGCGTCGCTGCAAGGCCCGCTGTCGATGTCCTGAAGCTACTGGATGCGGTGATTTTCAATGTGATCGCCGGGAACGCCGACGCACACGGCAAGAATTTCTCGATCCTCTACGACGCCGAAGGCCCGCGTCTCGCCCCGCTCTATGATCTGCTGGCAACCGTTGCCTATCCCGATCTCTCGCCGAAATTCGCCATGAAGATCGGGAAACGCGCGACGCTTGCCGAACTGGACGCGAAGGGGTGGGCAGCATTTGCGGCGGACGCGGGAGTCGGCGTGCCCCTGATACGAAGGCGGGTTGCGGAGATCAGCAAAGGGGTGCTTGAGAAGGTAGCCGCCGTCGCAGGGGAGCTTTCGCGTCCCAAGTTGGACCGAACGGCTATCGAGCAGTTTGCCAACATGATCCGCGACCGCGCCGATCGCTGTGCTTTGACGGTGGCGGGAGCTGCTCAGTAAGCCTGACGTGTCAGAGCCGCCCACCGGTGTGAGAATGACCTCGACTATCGCTCGCTCTTTCACGAATCGGGCGACCGCTGCCCCCAATGCAGTGCGCAGCGGGCGTCGCCGGCAGCGAGTCGTACCAACGCATCCATCGCTTCGGCTGCAATCGAGACGCGACCTTCGAGACCACGGGGATCCCTCACCGCCCGGTCCAGTAGCTCGCGGACCTCGGCCTCGGTCAGAGGCTGGAGCTGCAGCACCAACGACCGCGACAGCAGCGGCGTCACGACGGAGAAGGACGGGTTCTCGGTCGTGGCGGCCACGAGGAGCACGATGCGGTCTTCCACGGCTCCGAGCAGCGCGTCCTGCTGGGTTTTCGAGAAGCGATGCACCTCGTCGATGAACAGCACCGTTTGCTGGTCGTGGCGATCGAGACGACGGCGTGCGTCGTCGATGATCTCGCGGAGTTCCTTCACGCTGCTGGAGAGGGCCGACACCGCTACGACGTGGCGGGCGTCGTCGGCGGCGAGCAGACGGGCGATGGTCGTCTTTCCGGTACCCGGAGGTCCGTAGAGCACGACCGACGCCGCCGTCCCACCTTCCAGGAGCCGTCGAAGCGGAGCCCCCGGCCGCAGCAGATGCGCCTGTCCGACGACCTCGTCGACCGACCGCGGCCGCATCCGCACCGCCAAAGGCGATCGGGAATGCGTGCGTTCGGAAGACGACGTTGCGGGCTGCGGCCGACCGAACAGGTCTTCCGTAACGATAAGACGTTCCTCTTAGCGTCAGTCGAGAGCAACCACCGCCTCGACCTCGAACAGCATGGGGTCGATCGCCAGCTTCGGCACGGAGATCAGGGTTTGCGCCGGAAGGGTCGTGCCGAACGTCCGGGTCACGGTCTCCGTGAGCACGCCGAGCTTCGACATATCGTGGTCGACCACGAACACGTTCAGCTTAGCGACCTGATCCGGCCTGGCGCCGATCGCTTCGAGGGCGAGCCCGAGATTGGCGTAGGCCTGCTTCACTTGGGTGGCGAAATCGGGGGACAGCCCGCCCTTGCTGTCAAAGCCGCCTTGTCCGGACACGAAGGCGATCCTTTTGCCGGCCGGAATGATGACGGCAGTGCTGTAGCCCTTGGGCGTCGGATCGCCCAGGATCGGCGGGTTGACGACAATCAGATCACTGGCATTGGCGCCTGTTGAAAGTCCCATGAACAGCACTCCTCCGATGAGCAGATGTTTGAAGCTTGATGACATGATGTTGGTCCCTGACGATTGAACCGAACGAGCCATACAAACGAATGGTGCCAGGAGTTGTCACTATTCATGCTATGATGCTATCGTGACCATCCGAACCCGCCACGACGCGATCATCCGCACCCTCAGACGCACTCCGGTCGCGACCGTCGACGAACTCGCGATCGAGGTCGGCGTATCGCGCCGCACGGTGCTACGCGACATCGGCGCCCTGCGCGATCAGGGCTTCGTCATTCATTCGGAATGCGGGCCAGGAGGCGGCCTTCAGCTTGATCCGCGCTCGGTGCAGACCGCTTCGCAGCTCTCCGTCGTGGAGGTGTTCGCGCTGTTGATCAGCGTGGCTACGATGCGCAGCGCTCGGACCTTTCCCTTTTCCGATCTGGCCGACGCCGGCCTCGCCAAGATCGAACGCGCCCTGCCGCCGGAGAAGGTCCGCGAGCTGCGGTCTCTTCTGGATTGCCTATATGTTGGGCGGTTGTCGCCATTGCAGGACATCTCGGGCGCCGGTCCTGTCGACCCCGCCTTACTTCCCGCCTTCGAACTGGCGTTTCTTCAGCGACGGCTTCTGCGCTTCGATTACCGGGATGCGAAGGGCGCTTTAACCGACCGCGAGGTCGAACCCCAGGCGATGCTAATCCTCCCTCCGCTCTGGTATCTCGTCGCGTGGGATCCGAGACGTACAGATTTCCGGCATTTCCGGATGGATCGGATAAGCAGGCCCGCAGTCGTCGACGACTCGATCTTTCGCAGACGGCGAGTGCCGTTTGAGGACGACGTATGCCCATATAGGGAACTGAAGGGATGATCCCACAGCGGCTGCAGCGGCTGGCCCGCCCGTCTTTAGGTGTTCGCCCTTGAGACGTGACGCGCCCTTACGCCCACACACCGAGCCTTTACCCGCTTTTGGGCGCGCGCTCCGGTTCGTCCCTCGGAGAAGTGGCTCGGGGAGTCTGAACGGCGTCGATAGGTGGGTTTTCGCCTGAACGCGGCCTATGCTGGCCGAGAGCAGGAGAGAGCATGGCGAGAGGCGTACGGCGGAACCACACGCCGGCCTTCAAGGCGCAAGTGGCGTTGGCGGCGGTGAAGGGCGAGAAGACGCTCTGGGAGCTGGCGCAGCGGTTCGATGTGCATGCCAACCAGATCAAGCAGTGGAAGGATCAGCTGCTGGAAGGGGCCGCCGGGGTCTTTGGCAACGAGACCAAGGCTGAAGCCGCGCCGACGGTCGATGTGAAGACGCTGCACGCCAAGATCGGCGAACTGACGCTGGAGAAGGATTTTTTGGAAGGCGCGCTCGCGAAAACCGGTCTGTCGCCGAGCGCAAGACGATGATCGACAGGAGCCATGACCTGCCGGTGAGCAGGCAAGCGGCGATGCTCGGCATCAGCCGGGGCAGAGTCTACTATCTGCCACGTGTTGTGAGTGCTGCCGATCCGACCCTGATGCGCCGGATCGACGAACTGCACCTCGACTATCCGTTCGCGGGCAGCCGTATGCTGCAGGGCCTGCTGAGCGGGAAAGCTTGTCGGCGGGGCGGCTGCACGTCGCCACGCTGATGCGCAAGATGGGCATCGAAGCCATCTACCGGCGACCCAACACCTCGAAGCCAGAACCCGGCCACAAAGTGTTCCCGTATCTGCTGCGCAAGCTGCCGGTGACGCGGCCGAACCAAGTGTGGGCGATGGATATCACCTACATCCCCATGGCGCGCGGCTTCGTCTATCTTTGCGCTGTGATCGACTGGTTCAGCAGGAAGGTCCTGGCCTGGCGGTTCTCCATCACCATGGACGTCGGCTTCTGCCTGGAGGCGGTTGAGGAGGCCATGGCGCGGTTCGGCAAGCCGGAGATCTACAACACGGATCAAGGCTCGCAGTTCACTAGCCGGGCCTTCACGACGTTGCTGATCAGCAACGGCGTCGCCATCAGCATGGACGGCAAGGGGGCTTGGCGGGATAACGTGTTCGTCGAGCGCCTGTGGCGGTCGTTGAAGCACGAAGAGGTCTATCTACGCGCCTACGCATCCGCCTCGGAGGCGCGGGCGTCGATCGGGCGCTATCTGGACTTCTACAACCGGAGGCGCCCTCATTAGGGGCTGGCAGGGCAGACGCCCGACCAGGCCTTCATCAATGCGCTGCAGCCAATCCCGGCGGCGGCGTAACCAAGGGGCGAAACCACTTATCGGCGGCCCGCAAACTGTTCAAACAAACCGAGCCACTTCTGACCTATCGCTATCCCGCGTCGTTCAGCGACCAATCGTAATCATAGGATGCGATCGGCGGGCTATTCTTGAGCCCTAGCTTCAGCGGTTCATCGGCATAGCGCAGCCAATGCGCGTAAAGGTCATCGCTGGATCCGAAATCTTCGCCGAACCAGTCATAAATCTTCGACGCGATCACGCCGTCTTCGCTCAACCGCACGCCGCGCTTGCTGTTGATGTATTGTGATGCGCCTGCATTCAGAAGAGATTCGAGGTTTCCGGCCTCGAAGGCCCGCTTCTGCAAATTGGGGCATCCGATTGATGCGCAGTTTACGGCGTAATGAACGCGAGGTTCCCGCCAGGATTTTCGTAACGTGTTGTGCTCGATATCGTCGAGAGACATCGCACGGCCGGAAACCGTCACAAGCTTTGCAGACCACGGGCCATTTGCAAAGAATCCGCCACCAAGATCAATGTCGCGAATTGAGTTCACGGGATAGTATTCAAGAACGATATCAATTGTTTTCGCATTATACAAATTCACCCAGAACGCAAACTGTTCGGCTTTGCTCAGCGATTGTACATCCACGGCTTCCAGCGATTTGATGAAACCGGCAAGCTGCTCGCGGCCTTGCTTCTTCCACGCTCCGTAAGCAACCCGCATAACCCCATCGTTGCCGGCCCTGAGATAACGACCGAGAAGGTCGGTCCAGGGCGCATAGTCGGCGTTATTCCTCGCGATTGCCGGTCTAGCGAGAACGGAGGCCGCCAATGCGCCCATGAAAACACGTCTATCGATCATGCCAGATCCCGCCCGGATGTTTGAAGCATTGCGCCCCACCAAGACAAAGATCTTACGATATTCCGCGCAGTTCGGTTTCAATCCGCAATCAAACTATTGCGACCGCGAAGTTTAAGCTTCATCGCACGCTCATCGCGGCGCCGTCACGTCCGTTATGGTCCGGCCAAGAGTGTTCACATGCTCGCCATAGGTCGCCCGTGTTTGCGGATCGATGATGGCAACAGGCGCCGAAACGGCAAGGCCGGCCGCTGTGCCAAGGGCGTTGGCGGCCCCTGCGGTCGCTTGAACAATACGGTCGCCGAGCCCGACCCTGGAATCGGTGATCGTCTGCCCCTCGGCAAGCCGCCGCCCGATCAATTGCACCACCTCGGGGCTTTCGGCGAACTTGCCATGGTTTAGCCGGTCGCCGGCCTTGAGGGCGGTCAGATCGAGAACGGTGATCTTGGCTGTTTCAAGCTGCGTCCGGTAGGGCTCCTCCATCGGATTGATGGCGCCAAGGCGCGCAACGTCGCCCCAAACCCGCCTTGAAACAGCCAGCGCGCGATCGTCCTGCGAAACAAAAAGCGTGAACGCCGGCCGGTTCTCTCGCGGCCCCATATCCACAATGGCTTCCCTCGCGATATCCACGTCCACATCGGGCGCGGCCAAGAGAACGTTGCGGATCTTGCGCGGAACGCGGCCATCTCGGATCGCCATTTGGCGCAGGGTTTCCAGCGCAAGCGAGTTGCCCATCGAATGCGCCAGGATCGAAATTTCGCCAACCGACGGATCGCGCGAGATCGCTTTCAGCATAATTTCCAATGCGTTGCGGGAATAGGTGGAGCTTTCGCGGTCGTATCCGTAAGCGAGCACGCTGCCCCGCGACGGCCAGGCGAATAGCACCGGCACCACAGGCGCGCCGGAATCGTAGACGATCTGCGCAAAGCGGAAAACCGCCGCGTCGAAGCGGTTGTTGAAGCCGTGGATGAACACCAGAACTTGCCGCCGGGGCACTTTCTTCAAAGCCTGATGAAACCATTTCAGCGCCGCAGCGCGGTCGATCACGTCGGACTTGAGGCTGACAAACTCCTTGGCGGGGTTGCCCGGCGTCTTGCGCGGCCATTCCACCTCGCCCACACGGCGGGCCTGGGGCGGGGGAATCGACACGACGATGTTGGCGAAGGACAGCGCCGGCCCCCTGTCACCTGAAAACAGTTCCACCGTTTCCGTCGGCAGCCGCGTCGTGGCGACCAGCATATCCACGCGCCCGGTGCCCGGAACCGTTGCCGCCACCGGAGCGAGAACGCCCTCCACGCTGGCGCAACCGGCAGGGGTGAGCAGCAGCGCGGGTGTCAACAAAGACACCATCACCCCGCGAACGCCCCGCCGATCCCCGGCCGACGAACACGCACATCGACGCATCCAGCCCACCACCGAATGCCGAGTTAGACGCGAGAGAGCTTTCCACCCACCAAAATTCCAATTCAATGCGCTATCCCCGTATCGTAGCCGATCAGTTTTATAGTCAGATCGTACATTTCTGCAGGATACAGAGCAACACTGGAAGAATAAGCAACGTTATCTAGACAGTATAGATAAGGAAAAAGCGCAAAGAACGGCTGTTGTGATTGCAATCGGGGAGGACTGTTATCTTAGCCATGGATGCGCCTGACCCATAGACCAAGCTGGCGGTGCTTAGCCACCGCCCCGCCAGGGCATTCGCGGGCTCTTGGTTGTATCTCAGCCCTTTTTCTTCGGTGCCGCAGACGCGGTGGTTATGGATTTGATCAGGCCGGCGGGGGCGGGTGCTGCCTCTTTCTTGGCCTTCGGTTTGCGAACTTCCTTGTTGCTACGTGTTTGACCCTTGGCCATGGCTTCCTCCCAAGTTCCATCGACGATTTCACGATCAATGCGGCTTAAAGCACGCAAACGTCGATTTCACACTGAAGTATGTGGTCAAAATGCCAAATCATTACAAGCCGTATTTTACTGGAAGTTGTTTTTGGAAAGTCTGAGAAAAAACAGAAAAAAATCAAACGGCTTTGTTTGATAGGGCTTTTTCAGTGGCGGTCTGCTCACTTCAACTCTACTCTCGGAGCTGATCCAGAGTTTTTCGGATCGTCTCCAGAATGCGCGTTACGTCATCCAGAACGTCCATCGGAAACAAGCTCGCGTAGCAACGCAGCGCCGGCTCCAAGGCCTGGATCGCGCACCTACGAGCAACATGGCCGCTCTGCGATATCGCGATCAGCTTGGAGCGCCGATCGCTCTCGTCTTGAGAGACCGAAATGAAACCGGCGCGCATTAAGGCGCCGAGTGTCACCTTCATCTTGCCCCGCGTGACCTGCATCGCGCGCGCAATTTCGGTCGGCGCCTGGCTGCCGCCAACCCGATATAAGTGATTCAGCACCCCGAAATGGGCCATGCTCATGCCAAAGGGCATCACCTGCTCAAATTGATGGGTGGAAAGCTGGTTAATGATCGCGATCTCGACAAAGAACTGGAAAATCGTATTCGCGTCAGCGTCTGTTGACGTCATTCCTTGTCGATCCGCGTCTTGTCAGGTCAGGGTGCGTAGCTGAACTTGAGCCCTATACGTAATTTACCTTATCCCGAGATGCAATCGAGGAGAATCCAGTCGGATGCCACGCCGCCACGGCGCATTTGAGTCCTACCAATCGTGGTCCGCGCTGCCGCAACCATGGTCAGTCGGCTATGTGTTGAGCCAAGGAAACGACGCGGTTACGGCCGGAGTTCTTGGCTTCATAGAGCGCCGCGTCCGCCCGCCGATAGAGTTCGGACGCCAACTCGCCGCTGCGAAGTTCGCCAACGCCAAAGCTTGCCGTCGTGGTTACGATCTGCCCGTCGACCTCGATCGGGTTCTCCGCGATTTGATACCGGATATACTCGGCCACGGACGTCGCGCCGTCGAGCGGCACGTCCGGCAGCACGATCGCGAATTCCTCGCCGCCGATCCGGCCGAACGCGGCGTCGGCAGGCACACGGATCTGCCCCAGCGCCTGGATGACCTTGTCGCCGATATCATGACCGTGAATATCGTTGATCCGCTTGAAGTGATCGATGTCGAACAGGATCATCGAAAGCGTGCCGTCTGCCGCCAAAGCCTGAACCGCCTTGGTGGTCCGGTCCCAGAAGGCCCTGCGATTCAACAGTCCGGACAGGGAATCGATTGTCGCGAATTCGATCAGGCGGCGCTGCATGATCAGCGTGCGCTCCGCCACCCGCAAACGGGCACTAAGCTCATCGGTGCGCGGCGGCTTGGACATGAAATCGTCCGCCCCGGCATCCAGAACCCCGATCACGTGCGCCGGATCGTTATTGGCCGACATGGCTATAACGTAAAGGGCGCGTCCGGAATCGGCCAAGACGCGTGCTTCCCAGCAAAGTTCCTCGCCAGAAAGCGTCGCCAGCTCGAAACTCGTTATCAGAACGTCAACGTTTTGATTACTTTTCAGATAATGAAGCGCAGCTTGCCCGTCTGTAAAAAGCTTTAGAGTTTCGCCGCGCCCTTCAAGAAGACTTTTGATGATCAAAAGGCTGGTACGGCTACCGTCTACAATAACTATGTTCATGGGTAAGCTTCGATCAATCTGAGACTACGATACGATCTATTCCCGCTCACCATACGCTAAAACCACTAACGTGCGGTTGCCGTCGCCATATCAATGCATGATCGCGCTTTTCCATCGTTGGCGTGCGGGTTGCGGCTCTGCTATACGCGGCCGAAGAGATTTAACGTCGCCTATGTGCCGCGAGGGTCCTGTCCATGTCCGTCGACACCGCCACCGTCAGGCGCGTTGCCCGCCTTGCCCGCATCAAGGTCAGCGATGAGGAGGCGAGCCAAATGACGAATGAACTCAACTCGATCCTCGGCTTCGTCGCGCAGCTCGACGAGGTCGACGTGTCTGGCGTCGAGCCGATGACCTCGGTCGTCTCCGTAACCATGAAGCGCCGTCCGGACATCGTGACCGACGGCGGCGATGCCCACCGCGTCACCGCCAACGCGCCCATGACCGACGATGATTTTTTCCTGGTGCCCAAGGTCGTCGAGTAACCCGCCGGCTCCGCGCACCAGCTTGAACACGCTCTTTCAGGATTCGATCCGTGACCGATCTCACTCATTTGACGCTTGCCGAAGCGCGCACGGGCCTTGTCGCCAAGGACTTCACCGCCGTAGAGCTGACCGAGGCCTATGTCGCGGCCATGGAACAGGCCCGCATTCTCAACGCCTACATCGTGGAAACGCCGGAAAAGGCGCTCGCCATGGCCAAGGCGTCCGACGCCCGGCTTCAGGCCGGCACCGCCCGGCCGCTGGAGGGAATTCCGCTTGGCATCAAGGACCTCTTCGCAACTGAAGGCGTCCACACTCAGGCGGCCAGCCATATTCTGGACGGGTTCAAGCCCACCTACGAGAGCACCGTCACCGCCAATTTGTGGGCGGATGGGGCGGTTATGCTCGGCAAGCTGAACATGGACGAGTTCGCCATGGGCTCGTCGAACGAAAGCTCATACTACGGCCCCGTCGTGAACCCCTGGCGCCGCGCCGGGTCCAACGCCAAGCTCGTGCCCGGCGGCTCGTCCGGTGGTTCGGCCGCCGCCGTCGCGGCCCGCCTCTGCCTCGGCGCGACGGCCACCGACACCGGCGGCTCCATCCGCCAGCCCGCCGCCTTTACCGGCACCGTGGGTATCAAGCCGACCTACGGCCGCTGCTCGCGTTGGGGCATCGTGGCCTTCGCGTCGTCGCTGGATCAGGCCGGGCCGATCGCGCGGAATGTGCGCGACACCGCCATCTTGCTGAAGTCCATGGCGTCCGTCGACGAGAAGGACACCACCTCCGTCGACCTGCCGGTTCCAGATTACGAAGCGTCTGTGGGCGGTTCCGTTCGCGGCCTCAAGATCGGCATTCCGCGCGAGTACCGGCTTGACGGCATGCCCGCTGAAATCGACGCCCTCTGGCAGAAGGGCATCGCCATTCTCAAGGATGCAGGCGCCGAGATCGTGGATATCTCGCTGCCCCACACGAAATACGCCCTGCCGGCCTATTACATCGTCGCCCCGGCGGAAGCCTCATCCAATCTCGCCCGCTACGACAGCGTACGCTATGGCCTGCGCGTGCCCGGCGACGACGTGATCGATATGTACGAACGCTCCCGCGCGGCCGGCTTCGGTGCCGAGGTGAAGCGCCGCGTGCTGATCGGCACCTACGTGCTGTCCGCCGGCTATTACGACGCCTATTACCTGCGCGCGCAGAAGGTCCGCACCCTGATCAAGCGCGATTTCGAAGCCGCCTACGCCGCCGGCGTCGATGCCATCCTCACGCCCGCCACGCCGTCCGCCGCTTTCGGAATCGGTGAAAAAGCCGGTGCGGATCCTGTGGAAATGTACCTGAACGACGTGTTCACGGTCACCGTCAACATGGCCGGTTTGCCCGGCCTCGCGGTTCCTGCCGGCCAAACGGCGGACGGCCTTCCGCTCGGCCTTCAGTTGATCGGCCGCCCCTTCGACGAGGCGACGCTCTTCAAGGCCGGCAGCGTGATCGAAGCGGCTGTCGGAACGCTCGCGCCGGATCCCTGGTGGTGAGCCATCCATGCTGCGCCTGTTCCACGAGCATCATCGGTACAGGTCGTGGCTCTTCGGCGCCCTTGCGCGCCCGCACACCCCGCTAACGCTCACCTGCGGCGCGGGAACCGACCTCGTCCTCGGCGCGGCCACCAATGCCGCGGCGAACGACGTGGCGGTCTTTGTGAAATCCCTGCGTGCCGTCAGCACCTGCCACGCCGTGCTGATCGTCGATCCCACGCCGGAGATGATCGCCACCTGTGCCGCCCACGACGTTGACGCGGTTCATATCGACCCGTCGCAAACCTGGGCCCCCCATCCCCGTTTCAGCCGCTACTCCACCGCGCTCGGCATCGTCCGGGCCGTCGCCGGGCAGGTCGAGCGGGTGTTCTTCCTCGACACCGCCGACGTGGTCTTTCAGGCCGATCCGTTCCAGGCGGCCGGGGAGGGGATATCCTTCTTCGACGAGGGCCGCCCCTTCGCCGCCTCCACCTGGAACCGCCGACGTATGCGCGCGACCGCAGGCAAGGCTATGGAAGCCCGCATGATGGACCGCCCCGTCATCTGTAGCGGCACAGTCGTTGCAAGCCGGGCGCTGATGGAAAATTACATCGCGATGAAGCTATTCGTCGCCGGTCAGATGCCCGCCGCCAGTTGGTACCGCGCCGGCCTCGACCAGTGCTCCACCAACGTCATCGCCCACGAAGCGATGCTCCCCGGCATCACCATCCACACCAACAACGGCCTCGTCGCAACAATCGTAAATGACGACTACACCACCGACGATTCCGGCTACATCCGCAACCCCAACGGAGCCATCAGCCCCATCGCCCACCAATACGACCGCCACCCCCACCTCTACCACGCCGTCCGCCACCGCTTCGCCCTCGACGACAAGCCCACGCGCAATACGCTGGGAGAGACGGGGTGGTTGGAGCGGAAGTATGTGCAGTTGCTGCGGGGGCTGAAAACCTGAGCCTCACGCTCTCATGTCGCGAACATGGCGCAGCGCTCGCACAAACTGGCGTCGGCACTGAGCTACGACACCCAGCCGTGCGAGCTTTCCCTCAATCGGCGCGCGGCTCACGCGGCCTTGGGCGGCTAGTTCGTCCACCCAGGTGCGCTCGGCATCCCAGGCGTGGCCCTCCCATCCGGCGTGTGAGAAGCCGTAGAGATTGATCCGCGCGGCGGGAAACTGCTCCAATAGGTACCAAAGCGCGCAAGCGCCGGTCGATGGTTTGGGATCCTTGACGCCCTCGAAGCGGGCGAGCCGTTCGTTCAAGCGCGGGCGAAGGTCGGGCGGCAGGAACTCCACGGGTTTACCCCCCGCCAGCCAGTCCACCAGAGCGCGATCCTTTGCCACTTGCGGCGGCGCCAGAAACAAAAGCCGCCCGGCGCCGCGCTGGGCAAGGGGGTTCATCGGGTCGCCCTTGGCGATGGACCGCGCGATTTGATCGGGGTCGCGCAAGATCAACAGATCCGTTCGTCGCCCCGCAACGCCGCAAAGGTCGCCACGGTTGATCCGAACGACGAGGTCGGCCCGATCGATTTCCCCTGCCGTCGCCCGTGCCACGGGCCCGTTTCCAACCAGCGATATTCTCTTCACGTGAGCAAATGCATAAGTCATCACATTTTACAATTTTCGCTATGATTGTCCGTGAAAAACTTGGGGAGATAGAACCAAAAGTAACAAATTCAGACACATAGGCCGCCGCAGACGCGCGATGAGCATATAATTTTGTTGTTGGTTATAAAATATGTCAACAACGATATGTAATTTCTTCAACATCAGTAATGCTGCATGTCGCATGCGTTGGAGCCGTCGAGCCGGGAAAACAAGCGGGCTGACTCGCCGCAAAAGTCGGTTGGCACCCGTGCTTTCGCGCGGAATGATTGACCGCACCGGGCGGCTCGTCCAAAACTCCGCAAGCTCTTGTCCGTCCATCAAAGATTGATGCCGGCGGGCAATAAGCTGCGTTGACTGCGCTCGTGTCATTTGGGAAATCAGCTTTCCCGACAAACGCTCCTGTTTCGCCGCCCCCAAGATCCGAGGCTTCCATGACCGCCGCAGCCCGCACGCCAGATCCCAAGAAGCTCATCAAGGGCGCCACCGGCGACTGGGAGGTCGTGATCGGGCTTGAGGTTCATGCGCAGGTCACATCGCGGGCGAAGCTGTTTTCCGGCGCCTCGGCGGAATATGGCGCGGCACCGAACACCCATGTGTCGCTGGTGGATGCGGCGATGCCCGGCATGCTGCCCGTGATCAACGAGGAGTGCGTGGCGCAGGCGGTGCGCACGGGGCTTGGGCTCAACGCGGTCATCAACCACGTCTCGGTTTTCGACCGGAAGAACTACTTCTATCCCGATCTGCCGCAGGGCTATCAGATCAGCCAGTATAAGCAGCCGATCGTGGGCGAGGGCGTCGTCACGGTGGATCTCGACGGCGGTGCGTCGATCGAGGTCGGCGTCGAGCGGCTGCATCTGGAGCAGGATGCCGGCAAGTCTATCCACGACCAGCACCCCACCATGTCCTTCGTCGACCTGAACCGGTCGGGCGTGGCGCTGATGGAAATCGTGTCGAAGCCGGATCTGCGCTCGTCGGAGGAGGCGAAGGCTTATCTCGCTAAGCTGCGCACCATCCTGCGCTACCTCGGCACCTGCGACGGCAACATGGAGGAGGGCTCCATGCGCGCCGATATCAACGTGTCGGTCCGCCGCCCCGGTGATCCGCTGGGAACCCGCTGCGAAATCAAGAACGTGAACTCGATGCGCTTTGCCGGTCAGGCGATCGAATATGAAGCGCGCCGCCAGATCGCGATCATCGAAGATGGCGGCAAGATCGATCAGGAAACCCGCCTCTACGATCCGGGCAAGGGCGAAACCCGCTCGATGCGCTCAAAGGAAGAGGCGCACGACTACCGCTACTTCCCCGATCCGGACCTCCTGCCGCTGGAACTCGATCCGGCGTGGGTCGCTGGTCTCAAGGCCGCACTGCCCGAACTGCCGGACGAAAAGAAGGCCCGCTTCATCCGCGACTATGGCGTCACGCCTTATGACGCGATGGTTCTGACGCTGGAACGCTCCTCGGCCGATTATTTCGAGCGCGTCGCCGCCGGCCGGGATGGCAAGGCCGCCGCCAACTTCATGATCAACGAGTTGTTCGGCCGCCTCAACAAAGAGGGCCGGGGCATCGAGGATAGCCCTGTTTCCGCCGAGCAGCTTGGCGGCATCGTGGATCTCGTTCGCGACGGTACGATCTCCGGCAAGATCGCCAAGGATCTTTTCGAAATTGTCTGGCAAGAGGGCGGCGAGCCTAAGGAAATCGTTGAAAGCCGCGGCATGCGGCAGGTCACCGATACCGGCGCCATCGAAAAGGCCGTTGACGATGTGGTGGCCGCAAATCCTGAAAAGGCCGAGCAGGCAAGGGCCAAGCCCACGCTGGCCGGTTGGTTCGTCGGTCAGGTCATGAAGGCGACGGGCGGCAAGGCCAACCCGCAGGCCGTGAACGACCTCGTAAAGAAAAAACTCGGAATCGAGTGAAAATTCCCTGTTCGTAGAAAAAAGATTGATACGTCGCGGAACTCGGTGCGCGTTTGCCCGTTGTATCCATGCCGTGTGGGACAAGGATGCTTCGCTCATCGCCCCCCACCCGCGAGGTGTTCCCCCACACGGCGGCCCCTCCGTTCATCGGAAGGGGCATCCTTTGGCCAATGGCCCAGCCCGAGCTTAAGCCCTTGATTTTCAAAGGGGCTTGAACTCGGGCTTTCCTGTGTTTAGACCTGTGGCGTTAACCATTGCTGCTTCGGACGCCCGGGTCTTCCATGATTGAAAGTCTGCCGTTTCTGTTCCTCGTGCTCGTCCTCGCCGCACTGGGAGCCGCTGCCGTCCGGGTCGTTCTTCCCAATGCGCAAGCCTTTCGGCAGGATAAGGACAAGCTCGAAGCGCTCGCGTGGTCCTTTTCAAGCGGTGCCGTCGTTCTGTGGTGCACGATCACGCTTATCGGAACGCCGAGTTGATCCGTCGCTGCCGCTGGTGCGCCGATTGACCTTTGCCCGATCCTCTCGCAGCGCCTAAATAGAGGCGAGTTCGAAGCGATCCGGAGCCTGAGTCTCATGCCGAAAGGCCAGTGTTTCACCGCCGCCCTCCTCGCCGTTATCCTAAGCCTGTCCGCAGCCCTCCTTCCTGCGGGCGCCGCCGAACAGAGGGTCGTTCCAGGCTCCGATGCCGAGGTGAAGCTCTCCTTCGCGCCGATCGCCAAAATCGCCGGCCCAGCGGTCGTGAACGTCTATTCGACGCGGCGGGTCCAGGTGTCGCAGTCGCCGTTGATGAACGACCCGTTCTTCCGCCAGTTCTTCGGTAATGACTTTCCCGCCCCAAACCGGAACCGTCAGCAGGCGTCGCTCGGTTCCGGCGTCATCGTGGACCCCTCCGGCCTGATCGTGACCAACAACCACGTCGTCGAAGACGGCGACGCGGTGAAGGTGGCGCTGACGGATCGCCGCGAATTCGAGGCCGACGTCGTGTTGAAAGACGAGCAACTCGATCTCGCGGTTTTAAAGCTGCGCAACGTGAGGGACGAGCTTCCCGCGCTGGGCATCGCCGATAGCGACGAGCTTCAAGTCGGCGATCTCGTGCTGGCAATCGGCAACCCCTTCGGCGTGGGGCAGACCGTGACGCAAGGCATCGTGTCGGCGCTCGCCCGCAGCCAAGTCGGCATCTCGGACTATCAGTTCTTCATTCAAACCGACGCCGCCATCAACCCCGGCAATTCCGGCGGCGCCCTGGTCGACACGCGCGGCAATCTCGTCGGCATCAACACGGCCATCTTCAGCCGGGGCGGCGGATCGAACGGCATCGGCTTCGCCATCCCGTCCAACATGGTACGCGTCGTCATCGATAGCGCCCGCAAAGGCGGCTCCACGGTGGAGTTGCCCTGGATCGGCGCCGACCTGCAACCCGTCACCTCCGATATCGCGGAAACCCTGGGTCTCGATCGTCCCACCGGCGTGCTCGTCACCTCGTTGGCGCCGGATGGACCGGCCGTTCAGGCGGGGCTTCAAGTCGGCGATCTCGTCCTGATGGTGGATGGCATCGAGGTGTCCGATCCGCGTGTATTCAACTACCGCTTGGCGACCAAAGGCGTCGGCAATACCGCTGAGCTGACACTCAACCGGGCGGGCAGCGCCTTCAACGTGACCGTGGCGCTGGAGCCGCCGCCGGAGACCACCCCGCGCGAGCTGGTGACCATCGAAACGCCATCGCCCTTCCAGGGCGCGACTTTCGCCAACCTGTCTCCGGCGGTCGCGGCCAGCATCGGCCTCGCCTACAGAGGCCAGACCGGCGTCGTAATCACCGACGTCGCCCGCAGTTCGCCCGCCGCGGGGGTCGGGCTTGTGCGCGGCGATATCGTGCTCGCCGTCAATGGCGCGGAGATGACCGATACCGCCAAGTTGCAGGCAGCGGCCGGCGAGGAGCCGATGTTCTGGCGTATGACCATCGACCGTGGCGGCCGGATCATGCGCATGGCCTTCCGATGAGCGACCTCTTCGCCGCGTCCCCCGACGAAACGGCGAAGCTGCGCCCGCTTGCCGACCGGTTGCGGCCGGAAAGGCTGTCCGACGTTGTGGGACAGGATCATCTGGTCGGGCCGCAGGGCACGATCACCCGCATGCTCAAATCCGGTTCGCTCGGATCGTTGATCCTTTGGGGCCCGCCCGGAACCGGCAAGACCACCGTCGCGCGCCTTCTCGCCCGCGAGACCAACCTTGCCTTCGAGCAGATTTCCGCGATCTTTTCAGGCGTTGCGGATTTGAAAAAGATGTTCGAAGCCGCCCGTGCCCGGCGCCAGCTTGGGCGCGGCACGCTGCTTTTCGTGGACGAAATCCACCGCTTCAACCGCGCCCAGCAGGACGGCTTCCTGCCCGTGATGGAAGATGGAACCATCACGCTCGTGGGCGCGACCACGGAAAACCCGTCCTTTGAACTCAACGCCGCGCTGCTCTCTCGCGCTCACGTTCTCGTCTTCAAGCCGCACGACGAAGCTTCGATCGAGGCGCTGCTTGCCCGTGCTGAAACGGTCACCGGCCAGCCCTTGCCGCTGGACGATGAGGCTCGCGCTGTGCTGATCCGCATGGCCGACGGCGACGGACGCTCCGCGTTGACGCTGGCTGAAGACGTCTGGCGCGCGGCCGGGGAGGGCGAAATCTTCGACGCGAAGACGCTCCAAGATATCGTGCAACGCCGCGCGCCCGTCTACGACAAGGCGCAGGACGGGCATTACAACCTCATCTCCGCGCTGCATAAATCAGTGCGCGGATCGGACCCGGACGCCGCGCTCTATTACTTCTGCCGCATGGTGGATGCCGGCGAAGATCCGCTCTACATCATCCGCCGCGTTATTCGGATGGCCGTGGAGGATATCGGTCTGGCCGATCCACAGGCGCTGAATCTCTGCGTTGCGGCAAAAGTCTCCTACGAGATGCTGGGCTCGCCTGAGGGCGAACTAGCCATTGCACAAGCGGTCGTCTATGTCGCCGCCGCGCCGAAGTCCAACGCGCTTTACACCGCCTATAAGGCCGCCATGCGCGACGCCAAGGAAAACGGCTCCCTGCCGCCTCCCAAGCACATTTTAAATGCGCCGACCAAGCTGATGAAGGGCGAGGGCTATGGCGCCGGTTACCGCTACGACCACGATGAGCCGGATGCTTTTTCCGGACAGAACTACTTCCCCGAAAAAATGGGTCGCCGGTCGTATTATCAGCCGGTCGAACGCGGGTTCGAGCGCGATCTTAAAAAGCGGCTGGAGTATTGGGCCCGGCTTCGCCGGGAGCGCGGCGGCTAAGCACCTGCCGGTTCCCCCGGCAGGTTGGTGAGCGTGAAGAGCGGCTGGTCGCCCGAATCAATCCGGCTTGCGGTATTTTTCGTGGCAGCCTTTGCAATTGCCGAACATAGCGCCGGCGGCCACCTTGAAGGCTTCCTCGCCCTGGTCCGTCGCAGCGGCGGTTGTGGCCGCGTCGTCGGCGAATTTGACGGCCTTTGCTTCGAAGTCGGCTTTGTTGGCCCAGATCGCAGGCAGTGAGTCCGTGTCGCCGGTATCGGAACCCTCGGGGAAATGATTCGGGAAATCACGTGCGTCCTTGGCCATGAGTTCGGCCGCGGCCTTCGCCGTCGCCGCGTCAAATGGCACCTTACCCTGCAGCATGGGGCCAAGCAGCTTGGCCTGCTTGCCAATTTCTTCCATCAGCTTTTCGCGGGTGTTCTGAGGAGTTTCGGCAATGGCAACGGTTGTCAGCGAGGCTGCCAAGGCAAGGCCGAAGAAGCCGGCAACGATCGAAAATCTCATAGGGGTTCCTCTCTTCACGGCCCGGCCGAAGGCCCAGCCAGGATGATGGTGTTCGATGGATAGGGCCGGAACAAGGTACCGTTCTGGCCGGGCCGCTCACTTAACCGTGAGCGCACCGCCCATCTCCGTGCTTTGGCATCTTGGATGCTCGGATTTCTATCGACAATGGCGGTTGCGCTTGCGTCACGGCGCGGGAACGCATAGCTCTCCCATGGGCCTGATCCGTTTGGAATTCGGGCCGAGCGAAACAGCCCCGCCGTTTGTTCGGGATCGGTCGAGAGGATGCATCATGTTCCGCGCCGCCGTTCTGTTCGCACCGCTCGCTCTTGTCTTGGCAGGATGCTCTAGCTCGTCTCAGACCGTTGCAAGCGACGACGCCGTCGTCACGGTGGATACGTCTTCGGTCGGCTTGGGTGGCTCGCTTGGCGGCATCTCGGCCGGCGTCGGCTCGGCCTTCATCTCCACGCCTGCGCCGGACGAAGATCAGATGCAGGCGCTTTTCGGGCCCTGGACGTTGGCGCGCTCGGGTGACCGGGTTTGCACCGTCGATCTCGGCTCGAAAAACGCAGCCGGCGAGTACACCGCCAAGACGCGGCGGTGCAACTCCGTCGAATTGGCACGCATTGCGGTCTGGCAACCCGGCGAGCGCACGATCGAACTGTTCGATTTCGACCGCCGCCCGGTCGTGCGGCTTGAGGCGGCGGGGCAGGGCGTCTACGAGGGCGTGCTGGCCGACGGTAACCGGCTCACGCTCTGGCGTTGAAAAAAGCGGCCAAGCTCTTGTCAGAGCTGCGGCGTGGGAAAACCCTTCGTTTACCGTCTCTCTTAAGCCCCTAGTTGCATGTTTTCGCGCACTATCCCCGTCACTTGAATGGGGAAACGAGTGCGATGACTGTGTCGAATTGGCCGTCCGAAATCGCGGCGATTGCTTCCCGCCGGTCGATCGGACCTGCCGACGTGCTTGGCCTTCGCGCAATTTGCTATGGCGACGGCGCGATCTCCCGGCAGGCAGCCGGTTGGTTGTTCGCGCTGGACCGGGTGGCCGATCACGGCTGTGCTGAGTGGAAAGCTTTTTTCCTCGAAGCCCTGACCGACTTCATCGTCCGCCAGGAGCCGCCCTCGGGCCACATCTCCGAAGTAAACGCGCAATGGCTGATAGTAGCCATTTCGGAAGGCGGCGTGCCGACGACCGCCAACGCGCTCGAACTCCTCGTGCGATGCCTGGAATGCGCGACAGCCGCACCGCCAAGCCTTTCCGCCTTCGCGCTCCGTCAGGTCTCGATCGCGGTCGTGGAGGGCACCGGCCCGCTTGCAAGGGGCCGCAGCCTGGAAGCGGGTGTCATCACCCGCGACGACGTTGAAATCCTCCGCCGCGTTCTGTTCGCCGCCGGCAACGCCGCTTCCATCGGCGTGTCGCGCGAGGAAGCGGACGTGCTGTTCGATTTGAACGACCGGACCAAGGAAGCCAACAACGATCCGGCTTGGTCGGACCTGTTCGTGAAAGCCATCGCCAGTTTTCTGATGGCTGCGCGTGGCTATGTTCCCCAGCGCCGCGAAGAAGCCCTGCGCCGCGAAGCATGGCTCGACGCCCCGGCGGGCGGGATCGGCGACATCTTCGGCGACCTCGTATCCACCATGCTGTCGAGAAGCCTGAAAAACGCTTGGTCGAGCTTCAATTCGGACGAAAACGCTCAAGCGCTTCGTAATCGCGCCTTGGAGGCCGAAACCGCACAGGCCGAAGTCATCGACGCGGATGAGGTGAAATGGCTTGCCGATCGGATCGGCCGCGACGGTGTGATTCACGCCAACGAGCGCGTTCTACTGAGCTTTCTCAGGGAAGAGAGCCCCGACATCCACCCCTCCTTGCGCACCCTGCTCGACACGGCGGCCTGAAAGGCTGCTCGTCATCCCGTCGCCCGCGTCACAGGGGCGGTCAGGGTCTTGCGCTCTCGCCACAGCGCTGGAACGGCAAGCGATGCGACAGCCATCACCGCGATCAGCGTTTTCGAAGCTTCGGAAAACGGGCCGTAATGGTAGTCGAACGCCTTGACCAGATAGACCAAAACCACATGCCACACATAGACTTGCAGTGAATGCC
>JBHYDC010000020.1:40624-71082 GCA_051861205.1 Oharaeibacter sp. | reverse complement strand
ACGTCTTGCCGTGGTCGACGTGACCAATCGTGCCGATGTTGCAGTGCGGCTTCGTCCGCGAAAACTTTTCCTTGCCCATCGTCGTGTCTCTCTCGAATGTAAAGGTTCCGGCGCAGCCGAGGTCCAGAAGGCGGCTCGAATAGTGGGTTTTCGCCCGTTGTTCAAGCCCCTCCCCTCGCCTGGGCGTAGGGCCGGTTAACTGAATTGAGCCGTGCTGAAGTCCGGTGTTGCGTAGAGTGGAGCGGGTAGCGGGAATCGAACCCGCATATTCAGCTTGGAAGGCTGCTGCTCTACCACTGAGCTATACCCGCGTTGCCCCTTGAAGTAAGCGGAGGCGCCGCCGATGGCAAGCCCCCGATGGGGCCGATCGACGATAAGAAAGTCTTGAAGGCGATGGTGGGGGAAGTAGGACTCGAACCTACGAAGGCGTAGCCAGCGGATTTACAGTCCGCCCCCTTTGCCACTCGGGACATTCCCCCATCGCATCCCGAACCGCCGAACAGCGAGTTCGAAACAGATCGAACGACCGCACGATGCGGTTGCCGTCCGAACGGCCGTCCTTATGGCGAGGCGGGCGTTGCCTGTCAACCCGGCTTGATGGACCGGCTTTTGACATTCCCGGCCCGCTCTTTCGCCCGCCCCCTCCCCCGGATATAAGGCGCCATGACAAACGACAGAACGCCCCCCTTTCGCCGTGGCCCGAACCCTCGCTTCAATGTCGGCGGTGCGCAGGGACGCCCCTTCCGCCCACGCCCGAAACGCGAGCGGGAAGCGGGCGATACGCTTTGGATCTACGGGCTCCATACCGTGGAACTGGCGCTGAAGAACCCGCGCCGGCGCCCGATCAAGCTGCTCGCGACCCGCAACGCCCTCGCCCGCCTGTCCGAGCGGTTCGAGGGCGGATTGCCGATCGAGGCGAACGAGGCGTCGCCGCCCTCGCTCGACCGGTTGCTCGGGTCCGACGCCGTGCACCAGGGTGTTGCGCTGGAAGTGGAGCCGCTCGATGCGCTTCGGGCAGCCGATCTTTCCGGGGCGCGGATCGTGCTCGCGCTTGATCAGATCACCGATCCGCACAATGTCGGCGCCATCTTGCGCACGGCTTGCGCGCTGGGCGTCGATGCCGTGGTGACGACGGCGCGCCATAGCCCGGCCGAATCCGGCGTGCTCGCCAAGGCCGCCTCCGGCGCGCTCGACCTTGTGCCGGTCATGCAGGTAAAGAACCTCGGCGATGCTCTGGAGGAATTGAGGGCCGAGGGATTTCAACTCGTCGGCCTCGATTCGGAGGCCCCCGCGAGTCTTGAGGAGACCTCGATGAGGGCGCCGGTTTGCCTCGTGCTCGGCGCCGAAGGCAAGGGCCTGCGTCAGCGCACCGCCGCAACCTGCGACGTGCTCGCGCGGCTCGACATGCCCGGTCCGATCAAGAGCCTCAACGTGTCGAACGCCTGCGTTCTCGCGCTTTACGTGGTGTCCAGCCGCATCGGGAAGCCGTCCAACTGATTGGCCTCGCGATTGGCAATCATTGCAGCACACGTGCCAAGTGTTGCGGTTAATCTGCGAAGGTCGATAATGCACGGCAACTGATTCCCGCGCGGAGCTTCCCTTTGATGTCCATGAGCAGTCCCAAGGTCCTGGTCACGGGGGGCTGCGGTTATGTCGGAAGCACGCTTTGCCGTCATCTTGAGCGGCAGGGGTTCACCGTTACCAGCGTGGACGTCGAAATCTTCGGAAATGTCAGCAATCCAGCGAGCCGGCGCATCGACTACCGCGAACTGGCCGCCGATGAACTGAATGCTCACGACGCGGTCGTGCACCTCGCGGGGCACTCCAGCGTGAAAATGGCGAACGGCGATCCAGGAGCTGCCTTAGACAACAATATCAACGGCTTCTTCCGGCTTCTTCAGAAACTGGATGGAACGAAGCTTATCTACGCCAGCTCGGCCAGCGTCTATTCCGGGCTCGGCGGGGAACCGGCGTCTGAAGACCACGTGTCGTTCACGGTCGCGAATGTCTATGATTTCACCAAACACGGCGGCGACTGCTTGGCGGCGCTCTATGGGCGCGAGTATTACGCCCTGCGGTTTGGCACGGTGAACGGCATTTCGCCGAACCTGCGGACCGACCTGATCATCAACAGCATGGTGAAATCCGCGCTCATCAAGGGCGCGGTGTCGGTGTTCAACCCGCAGGTCCACCGCTCCATCCTGGTGCTGGGCGACCTCGTGCGCGCGGTCGAGACGATCGTAAAGGGGCCGGTGGCGCCCGGCATCTACAATCTGGCGAGCTTCTCGGCGACCGTCGGCGAGATCGCGACCGAGATCGGGCGCATCCTCGGCGTGCCGCTCGCCTATGGCGATGCCAGCCCGACCTATGATTTCGTTCTCGACACGCGAAAATTTCAGCGCGTCTTCGATTTCACGTTCCGCGAGACGATCGAATCGGTCGTATCCGACCTCGTGGCGCATAAGGACCAGTTGTTGGCGACCGACAGGGGGCGCGGGTGAGCACCAAGATCATGGACCGCTGCGTGGCCTGCGGCGGCGCCAAACTCACGACCTACATGGACCTTGGCCGCCAGCCGCTCGCCAATAGCTATCACGACGGATCGGAGCGCCAGGACACCTATCCGCTCGCGGTGAACGTCTGTGGAGATTGCTTTCATAGCCAGCTCAGCGTGGCCGTGGAACCAGACCTTCTCTATAAGAACTACCTCTACGTCAGCGGCACCACGAAAACCCTCATCGATTACTTCGATTGGTTCGTGACCTGGACGGAGGCGCAGTTTGGCGGGCGCCAACTCCGGGTGCTCGATATCGCTTGCAACGACGGCAGCCTTCTCTCGCGCTTTCTGGCGCGCGGCCATATCGTAAGGGGTGTCGATCCCGCCGAAAACCTCGCCCCGCTCGCCCGCGAGAAGGGCGTCGACATTACGACCGCCTATTGGAACGCGGAGACCGCGCGGGCCATCGGTGGCGGGTTTGACGTGATCACCGCCATGAACGTGGTAGCGCACCTTCCGACACCGCTTGAATTTCTGACCGGTTGTGCGGCGAGCCTCGCGCCGGGTGGACGGGTATTCGTTCAGACGTCGCAGGCGGAAATGATTGCCAGGCGCGAGTTCGACACGGTCTATCATGAGCACCATTCGTTCTTCAGCACGCGCTCGATGAGGCTGCTGGCGACGCGCGCCGGCTTGGACATGGTGGCCGCGCGCAAGGTGCCGGTGCACGGCACGAGCTATGTCTGGACCCTCCAGACGCCGCTTGCGGAGGCCGGACCCAGCGTTGCCGAATTCCTGGCGGACGAGGAGCGGAACGGCGTGTTCGATCCGCAGACCTACGTCACCTATATGGACCGAATCACTGAAACCGCAGCCCGCACCCGTGAAACGGTGGCCGATTTCCGGGCGCGCGGCTTCAAGATCGTCGGCTATGGCGCGGCGGCCAAGGGCAACACCTTCCTCAACTACGCCGAACTCGACCTCGACATGATCATCGACGACAACCCGCTCAAGGTCGGCCTTCTCACGCCGGGCCGTGATATTCCGATTGCCGGGGCGGAAACCTTGTCGCAGGAAGACAAGCCGCTGCTGATGCTGGTTCTAGCCTGGAATTTCTTCGACGAGGTGTGCCGGCGCGTTCGCGAACGGCGCAATAATCCGGACGACCGGTTCATCACCTATTATCCGGAGTTCCGGATCACGCAATGACGACCGTCATCGTTCATTTCTTCAACGAGGAATACATGCTGCCCTGGTGGCTCGACCACCATAGAGGCATGTTCGATCATGGTATTCTCATCGATTACCATTCCACGGACCGGTCCGTGGCGATCTGCCGGCACATGGTCCCGGGCTGGGAGATCCGCACCACCCGCAACCCCAACTTCGACGCCGTCAACTGCGACCGCGAGGTGATGGAGATCGAGCAGACGATCCCAGGCTGGAAGATCGCACTCAACGTCACGGAATTTCTGTGCTGCCGGGATCTGCGCTGGCTGGTGGATGCCGGTCAGAAGCAGAATTACAAGGCATTCAAGACCCGCGGCGTCGTCATGGTCGATCCGCCGGGCCGTGAAGAGCCGGATCCGATTGCCGGTCTGCCGCTCGTTCGCCAGCGTCACTACGGCTATTTCGAGGACATCGACACCAGCCCGCAGCCCCCGCCCTTCCGCAGCCGTTTGCTACACGTTCACCCGCACGGCGCATACACGCCCGGCCGCCATACCACCGTGCACCCCGGCGTGCCTTATGTGAACGGCCTCATGCTGCTCTGGTTCGGCTTCAGCCCCTGGACCGACGAAACCCTGCGCCGCAAACTGCAAATCCAAACTCGCATTCCCGAGTCCGACAAAAAACTCGGCCGCGGCTATCAGCATCTGGTCGATGCGACAAAGCTGGAGGCCATGCGCGCTGCACAGGCCGAGAAAGCCGGCGATCTGCGCGCCGTGCCCTTCTACCGTGACATTCTAGGCGGTTGAACCTGTTGCGCAGGGCATGCGGTCTGCGCTATCTGAACCGCGTGGCCGGCATAGCACAGCGGTAGTGCAGCGGTTTTGTAAACCGAAGGTCGGGAGTTCGATCCTCTCTGCCGGCACCATTTCCAGCGATCCGTTCCGCCATTTCAAACATCCGTGCGCCGCGATGACAGCGTTTGGATTTGTTGTTTTGCGTGGGGAGGCCCGCTTCCGGGAGGGGTCGGTCAGAACTGCAAGGCTGTAAAAGAATTCGTAACCTTGACTGCACCTCTTGCGGGGAAAAATTAGTATTGTTCAATATGTATATCAGTTTAAGCGGTTGAATTAATACTCGCTTCACCTTTTCAGTAGTAATCCCATAGTCACATTCGATAGGTGGCTATGTCATGCGGTTTCTACAGATTTTTTTCGCTTCGCTATCGTTAACACTTGCCTTGGCACTGATCAGTTTTCCTGTAAGCCAAGATGCGCAAATCGTTCTCGGTATTGTTATGCTTACGTTGATGATGGCGATAGATCGTCTTCGTCTTCAGGGACCCTGGCGTGCGATCTTCATCGTTTTTGGATTGACGCTTATTGTTCGCTACATGATTTGGCGCGGCACAAGTACGTTGCCGCCCGTTGATGACACCGTCAACTTCATCGCGTCTTTGGTCGTGTTTGCGGCTGAGATTTTCTGTTTCCTTGCCATGCTTCTCGGTCTGTTTGCGGTTGTTCGCTTGAAGGATCGTCCGAAGGCTCCTGCGATCGACCCGGAAACAGCGCCGACCGTCGACGTCTTTGTCCCGAGCTATAATGAGAGCATTGAGATTGTCGCCGCGACGCTTGCGGCGGCCAAGCGCATGCGCTACCCCGCCGGCAAGCTCAAGCTTCACCTGTTGGACGACGGCGCAACGCTGGAACGGCTTAATTCGCCCAACCCGGAGATTGCGGAAGCTGCAAAAACTCGCGGCGCCCAGTTTCGGGCGCTTTGTGAAGAGGTCGGCGTCACCTATCACGCTCGCGAGCGCAACGTCAGCGCTAAGGCCGGCAACCTGAATGCAGGGTTGGCCACGACCGATGGTGATCTCGTTGTCGTGTTCGACGCCGATCACGCGCCGTCTCGCGAGTTCCTGGAAGAAACCGTCGGGCACTTCCTAGAAGATCCGCGGTTGTTCCTGGTTCAGACACCGCACTTCTTCCTGAACCCCGACCCTATCGAGCGCAATCTTGCGACTTTCGCGACCATGCCGTCCGAAAGCGAGATGTTCTATAGCGTCATCCAAAAGGGCCTCGACAACTGGAATGCATCCTTCTTCTGTGGGTCTGCAGCCGTTTTGCGGCGGGAAGCGCTCCAGGAAGTGGGCGGTTTCTCCGGTGTTTCCATTACGGAAGACTGTGAAACCTCGGTGGACTTGCATTCGCGCGGTTGGAACAGCGTCTACGTCGACAAGCCGATGATCGCTGGCCTTCAGCCGGAGACCTTTGCCTCGTTCATCGAGCAGCGGTCGCGCTGGTGCCGTGGCATGATTCAAATTCTGCTGCTCAAGAACCCGATGTTCCGCAGCGGCCTCAATCTTGCGCAGCGCATCTGCTACCTCTCCAGCTCGATGTTCTGGCTCTTCCCCATTCCGCGCATGATTTTCCTGATCGCGCCACTGCTCTTCATCTTCTTCGACATGGAGATCTATAAGGCGACCGTGAGCGAGTTCTTCGCCTACACCGTCATCTATATGGGCGCGCTGCTGATCATGCAGAGCTATCTCTACGGGCGAGTTCGATGGCCGTTGATTTCCGAGCTGTATGAGTATGTTCAGTCGGTCTATCTGATCGGTGCCGTCTTGAAGGTGTTGATGAACCCACGCGCACCGAAGTTCAAAGTGACGAACAAGGGCGTGGCGGTCGACCGCGATTATCTCTCCGAACTCGCGGCGCCTTATTACGCCATCTTCACCATCCTGCTCACGGCGGCTGTCATCACGGTGGAGCGCTACATCAGTGAGCCGGAAGTTCGCGGACTGGTGCTGATCGTCGGGCTTTGGAACTTCCTCAACCTGATCATCGCGGGTCTTGCGCTTGGCGTGGTTTCGGAGCGCCGCGAGCGCCGCCGGATGCCTCGGGTGGCAAGCCACCGCCTTGCCGGGACGATCGAGATCGAGAGCGAAGTCCTTGATGTGACGATTTCCGATATCTCGTCGGGGGGCGCCAAGGTTCACATTGCCGGCGGCCGTCTCATTCCCGGCTTCAGTGCCGATCGCGGCGCCATCGTCAGAACCAGCCTTGAGGACGGCGAAGCGCTCAGCATTCCCGTCCAGGTCATGGGTGCTGGACGCGACGAAGGGGGCCGCTTCTTCGGTTTGAAGTTCACGGACGATTGCAACGATCGCTACCGCCTGATTGCGGAAATGCAGTTCAGTGATCTTGCGAAGATCGAGGATACGCGAGCCAAACGCCGCCGCCGCCGCTCCCAACTCGTGTGGTTGCCGCGCGTCGCTGCATGGGCGGGATCACAGGCGGTCCGGGGCTTCTCCTATGCCGCGTTCCGTCGCCAAAGTGGTCTCTTCGGCCGAGATAAGGGGTGATCATGCGCCATTTCTCATCAGCACCGGCCGCGGTGCCCCGGCTGGCAGCCGTTATGCTGGCATCCGCAGCCGTACTCCTGACGATCGGCACCAGCTCCGCGTCGAGCCTCGACGGTTTTTTCGATCCGCTCGCCGCGCGAAAGCCGCAGGTCGAGCGGGTCGAGCCAACCAATGTGCGCGGATTGCCGCTCACCGAGAAAGAGCTAACGCTCCAGGGCGAATACGCGCGGATTGATGTTCCGTTACACTTGGCGCCCAAGGAGGCGCTTACGGCGAAGTCGATCCGCATAAAGATCGCCGAGCGCGCCATTTCGTCCCTCCCTGAGGCGGCGACGCTGACCGTGCTCGTCAACGGCAATTTGCTGGCGACGCTGACCGGAACGGAGATAAAGACCGGCGCTCCGATGGAGATACCGGTCGCGCCCGGGATTCTTATCCAGGGTTTCAATGCCCTCTCCTTCGTGATGGGTGCGCAGCACCGCGTCGATTGCTCGGTGCCCTCGACATTTGAACTTTGGACCCGGCTCGATGCCGCTGAGACAGGGGTCGTGCTGGACGGCGCTACGCCGGATTTGGGCGGGGCGACCCTCCCGACCCTGCTTCAGCGGAACGGCGCTCCTGGCCGTTTGCGCGTCGTGCTTCCGTCCTCGGCAGGGCCGCAGCAGGCGAGCGATGCCGTTCAATTGGTGTCCGCTATCGCCGTTGCCGGCTGGGCCTGGGCACCTGACGTGTCCTTCACGGCCGCACCGCTGGACGAAGCTGGAACCAACATCTTCATCGGTCTTGCTCCGTCGAGACAGGATGCTTTCGAGATGGTGCCGGGCCTCTGGGCAGTTCCCAGCAAGAACGGACGGTTTGATCTGGCGGTCACTGTCGAACAATTCGAAAGCGTGATCAGCAGCCTAGCCTCTTTGAACTCGAACAAGGTCGAGGGAACGGCGGCCGGACTGAACGCGCTTGCAGCCACGTTCGGTCGTCCGGTGACGGGCGGCGAAACCATATCCCTCGCCGACCTCGGCGCGCAGTCAGTCAACTTTGCCGGGCGGCGCATGTCGTCGGACTTCGCGCTGATGCTCCCGCCCGACGTTGTGGCCGGCAGCTACGGCACGGTGAAATTCAAGGTGAACGCCGCCTATGGCGCGGGTCTCCAAGAGGATAGCGAACTTCAGATCCGAATCAACGGCATACTGACGTCTTCGCTTGGGCTTTCGAAGTCCGACGGCGATTTCATCAATGGGCGCGAGATCATCGTCCCGCTACAGCGCTTCCATCCCGGTCGCAACGTGATCTCGATCGAAGCTGTCGCTATGACGCAGGCTGATTTGACTTGCGATCCGGCCGAGCGGTCATTCACCACGACGCGCTTCACCTTGGATACGGCGACGACGATCTCCTTCCCGGAGTTCGCACGGGCGGGATATTTGCCTAACGTTGCCACCACCGTAACCCAAGGCTTCCCCTACGCCAGCGGCGAGCAGGCGATGACGATTTATTTGCCCGACCGTAGCGGCGAATCGCTCGCCACGGGCGCCACCCTCGCCGCACGTGCGGCCGTCTCGGTGCGGCAGGCAATTGCGGTTGACGTGCGGCTCACCGCGCCCGTATCGAGCGATCGCGGCGGCATCGTCGTTGCGGCAGGGCCGGCTATCCCCGCATGGCTCGCGACCGAGGTCGATCTTGCGGCCGTAACAACGCCCCGTTCCGCTACGGAATTGAGTGAGGTGGACGGCGCCCTTCGCGGAACTCAGGTGCTTGTTGGCACCGGTCCCGCCGACGATAGCGAGCAGGCGCCCTGGATCGATTGGACGGCCGCTGGAAATTACTTCGTCGATCTCTTCGCTCGTGCAATCGGGCAGGATCGCGTGCGCGATTTCCATCCGGCGTTGCCGGGCGATCTGATACTGGCGCAGTCCGCCGCGACAGCGGACGAAACCAATGCGTTTACGGCCAGCTTGCTGCCTGGAACCCGGCCGAACACATGGACTGTCATCACGTCCGACACGAGCAGCAATCTGGCTGCCGCAGTCTCTCGCCTCACCACGGAAGACCGCTGGGATCGGTTGAGCGGCCGCATCGCCGTCGTTCGCTACGATGACGAGGCCGTCGATACCGTGACGACCACCTCCCCTGTCGTGTTCGCCACGCAGTCGCCCGCGCTTGGAAACATGCGCCTCACGCTTGCCAGCTGGCTTTCAGACAACGTGGGGATCTACGTGCAGGGCCTTGTCTTCTCCGTGGCGATGTTCGGCGCGCTTGGGTATCAATACGCCCGCACCCGGAAGTCCGGAGGCGAGAAATGATCTTGCGTTCCGCAACCGCCGGTGGGCTGGTCGCCTTCGGACTAACCTTCGCAGCGCCTGCGGAGGCATGCAACTTGTCGTCCAGCAGCGTCATCCAAGCTGGGCTTAGCGTCAAGACAGCCTGCGGACCTCTAGCGCCGCTGGTCGAGGACGGCTGGGCGACATTCGTCGCTCGGTTCGTGGAAGATGGGCGGGTGGTCGATAATGCCAACGGCTTCATCTCCCACTCGGAGGGCCAGGGCTACGGCATGATACTCGCGGCGCGCCTTGGCGACCAAGAGACCTTCCGCGCGCTTTGGGCGTGGACCGAACGCGAGCTTATGGCCGATGGCCAAACCCTGCCGGCTTGGCGCTGGGATCCGGCTGCGACACCGAAAGTCGCGGATCGCAACAACGCAACCGACGGCGATATGCTGATCGCTTGGGGGCTGCTGCTGGGCGCCGACCGGTGGTCGGTTCCGGAGTGGCGGACCAAAGCGCTCGACATCCTTGAAGCCGTTCAGCGGACGTCCGTTCTGAAGACGGCGCGCGGTCCGGTCTTGCTGCCGGGGCGGCTCGGGTTTCGCGCCGAAGATCGTGCGGACGGCCCGGTTTTCAATCCGTCCTATGCGATATTCCCAGCCTTTGAAGCATTCGCTGTGGCCGATCCCGCGCATGACTGGTCGGGGCTTGCCGAGGCATCGCTTCGCTTTGTGAACGCGTCGCGAACCGGTCCGCTCGGCCTTGCGCCGGATTGGGTATCGCTTGCGAAGGACCGCCTAACCCCCGCGACCGGATTTCCGCCCGTGTTCGGTTACAACGCGGTGCGGATTCCCCTCTATCTTGCCATGTCGAAAATGCCGGGGGCACGGGATGCTCTCCAGAGCTATTCCGGCCTCTGGAATGTGCAGGACAATGTGGGTCCGTTCGTGATCGACGTGCGATCCGGTTCCGCCATGGAGCCGCTCGAAGCCGGCGGATACCGCCTTATAGCCGCTATTGCAGATTGCATCGTCAAGGGCGCCGCCATTCCGACGTCGGCGTTCGCCCAATCGGATGCGCATTACTACCCGGCGGCACTTGCCCTTCTTGCCCTCCTCACGTTTGACGAGGTTTACCCAGAATGTCTGTAAAATTTATATTCACCGCCGGTGGCATCGTGGCCGCCTCGCTCTTCGCCAGCACCGCGTTGTCGCAGGAATCCTGGACGGGCCTTACCGACGGAGCGGCGATCATCGTCGCGCCCGCCGCGCCGAGCGCGGCCGGGGGCGGCGCGACGGCGGATCCCTTCCAGTTGGCCGTTCCTGAAACCGGGGAGGCGGCAGCGGCCGTTGAAGCGGAAGAAGAAAAGCCGGTCGTCGACGAAACGGCTCTTCGCTATTACGCCGCTCAGAACGATGTGGCCCGCGTGTCCGCCGAAATCCGGCGCATCAAGCTCGCCCACCCGGACTGGGAGACGCCGGAGGATCTGTTCCGTCCCGGCACGGTGACGCGGGTCGATGTGGAGCCGGTCTGGGCCCTCTACCGCGAGGCCCGCTACGATGCCGCCCGTCAGTTGATCGAGCGCTTACAGGCCGCTAATCCGAACTGGGTTCCGCCCAAGGAGCTTATCGACAAGGTGGAAAGCGCGCTGGCCAACGGCTACCTGGTCGAAGCCTCCGATGCTGGAGACCATGCACGGGTGCTGGCGATCGCCAGCAACTTCCCCTCGCTGCTCACCTGCGATTATGTCGACGTTCTCTGGCGGGTTTCCGCGGCCCTGGCGGGAATGGGCAACACGGAGCGCGCCTTCGCCGGCTACTCCTATGTTCTCGATCAATGCGCCAACCCCGGCGAGCGCCTCGCAACGGTGCAAAAGGCGGCCGAACTGCTGCCCCGCACCGTGGTTGAACAATTGATTGCCAAGGGCAGGATCGGCATCGACGGCATCGGCGAGTTTGAAACCGTTCGTCTCGACCTGATCCGCCGCGCCGTCGCACAGGCTATTCCGGAACCCGAACTCGCGACTCTGGAAGAGTCCGACCTTGCGGCGCTTTCGGCCAACGCACGCATCAATCGGTCTGCGCCGGATGCCGAACTGATCGGTTGGCTGAATTATGCTCGCAAGGAGCCGGAAAAGGGGATCCCCTGGTTCAAGCTCGCCTTGTCTTTCGGGGGTGGCTCCAAGGTCATCGAAGGCATGATCCTGTGCACCCGCGATACAGGCGACCTCGAAGGCGCCATGGTGCTGGCGGAAAAACATCAGGCGTCGAAACCGGAGCTTCGCAAGCTCTACGTCGAACTCGTCTCGACCAGCCTCACGGACGCCATCGAGAACCCCATGCCCGAGGAGCGGCTTATCGCCTTCGAGGCTGCTGTCCGAGCCGAAAAATCCGCGCTAGGGGCGCAGTCTGTCGGTTGGTTCCATTATTCTCTGGAAGACATCGAGACGGCCCGTCAGTGGTTCGAGGCTTCGCTCTCGTATGAGGAGAATGCGGAAGCCGCGCTGGGCGTCGTGCTATCGGCCCAGCGGTTGAAGGACAACGCTTCGTTCAAGTCTCTGCTCGAAACCTATGCGCCGAAGTATCCCGCCGTCGCCGCGATCAAGGTAGAGGCCGGCAAGACCATCGCATCGCGCGACGGACGCGTTCAGGTGGCTGTTCCCGGTTCGCCCGGCAAACCAAGAAAGAGCGCCGGCGCGGTCAAGGAAGCCGTGGCCCTCTATGAGGCAGGACGCTACCGCGACGCTCTGGCGGCCATGGAGCGTGTGAAGAAGTCTGGCGCGGAGTCTAACGATCTCAAGGTTTTGCGCGGCTGGACCCACTATAAGCTGCGCGAATTCGGCGCGGCCGAGGAAGCCTTCAGCCAAGCCGATGCCGTGCAGTCGGCACCCTCAACCCGCATGGGCCTCTACTATGCCCGGCAGGCGATGAAGCCGTCGGTGCTTCAAAACTAAAGGCCAAGTTGCAATGATGCGAGCTTGCGGGGGTGTGCGATCCATCCCCGCCAGCTCGCATTTAAAGACTTCAGGCGCCAAGCGCCGCCTTCGACGCTGCCCGCCTTGACCCGCGATAAGGGGCAGACAACCCCCTGCCCCAAAGGCGCAGTTGGGTCAGCCGAGATAGCCGCGTTCCCGCAGATACTCCACGATCTCCTCGGCCAGCGTCTCGGCTGGTTTGGCTGTCGTGTCGAGCGTGATTTCAGGGTGCTCGGGCGGCTCATAGGGGCTATCGATGCCGGTGAAGTTCTTGATCTGGCCGGCACGGGCCTTTGCGTACAGCCCCTTCGCATCCCGCGCTTCCGCCACCGCGAGGGGCGTATCGACGTAGATCTCGATGAACTCGCCGGGCTCCACCCGATCGCGCGCCAGCCGCCGCTCGGAGCGGAAGGGCGAGATGAACGAGACGAGCACGATCAGCCCCGCATCCACGAACAACTTGGCGGTTTCGGCCACGCGGCGGATGTTCTCGACCCGGTCGGCGTCGGTGAAGCCGAGGTCCTTGTTCAGCCCGTGGCGCACGTTGTCGCCGTCGAGCGTATAGGTATGGCGGCCGAGGGCGTGGAGACGCTTCTCGACAAGGTTCGCCACCGTGGACTTGCCCGCGCCGGACAAGCCTGTGAACCAAAGCACGGCCGGCCGTTGATGCTTGGCTTCTGCGCGCGATGCCTTTTTTACATCAAGGGCTTGCCAATGAATGTTCGACGCTCGTCTGAGGCCGTAATCCACCATGCCCGCGCCTACCGTGAGGTTCGACAAGCGGTCGATCACGATGAAGGCGCCGGTGTCGTGGTTCGCGGCATAGGGATCGAACGCGATCGGCTCGGAGAGCGCCACGTTCACCACCGCCACCTCGTTCAAGGCAAGCTGCTTGGCGGCGAGCTTGTTGAAGGTGTTCACGTCCACCTTGTGCTTGATGTCGGTGATCTGGCCGGGGACCATCTTGGTGCCGAGCTTGATCAGATAGGAGCGGCCGGGAAGCAGCGGCTCGTCGGCCATCCAGATCAAGTGGGCGGCGAACTGGTCGGACACTTCAGGCCGATCGTCCGGCGCGGTCAGAACGTCGCCGCGCGAGACGTCGATCTCGTCGGCGAGCGTGATCGTCACCGCCTCGCCAGCCATCGCCTCCGGCTGGTCGCCGTCATAGGTCACGATCGCTTTGACGGTGGATGCGCGGCCGGATTTGGCCACCACGACGGGATCGCCCGGCCGGATCGAACCGGAGGCGATGGTGCCCGCGAAGCCGCGGAAATCGAGGTTCGGCCGGTTCACCCACTGGACGGGCATGCGGAACGGCTTGGCGACGTCCTCGCCCGCGAAATCCACCGTTTCGAGATGCTCCACCAACGTCGGCCCGGCGTACCATCCAAGGTTGGGGCCGCGCGCAAGCACGTTGTCGCCAAAGCGGGCGGATAGCGGGATCACCTGGAACGTCTCAAAGCCGAAGCTGGCTGAGAACATCCGGTATTCCTCAACAATCCGGTTGAACACCGCCTCGTCATAGCCAACGAGATCGATCTTGTTCACCGCCAAGACGACGTGCTTGATGCCGAGCAGCGACACGATGAACGAGTGCCGCCGCGTCTGCGTGAGGATGCCCTGTCTAGCGTCAACAAGAATGACCGCGAGGTCGGAATTCGACGCGCCGGTTGCCATGTTGCGGGTGTATTGCTCGTGGCCCGGCGTATCGGCCACGATGAATTTGCGCACGTCGGTCGCGAAGAACCGGTAGGCGACATCGATCGTGATGCCCTGTTCGCGCTCGGCTTCCAGTCCGTCAACCAGCAGCGCGAAATCGATATCCTCGCCCACCGTGCCGTGCTTGCGACTATCGCGCTCCAGGCTTTTGAGCTGATCCTCGAACAGCAGCTTGGTGTCGTAGAGCAAGCGGCCGATCAGCGTGGACTTGCCGTCGTCCACCGAACCGCAGGTGAGAAAGCGAAGCAGGCTCTTCTTCTCGTGGCGGGCGAGATAGTCCGTGAAGGCTTCGACATCCAACTGTTCGAGCGCGCTCATCAGAAATAGCCTTCCTTCTTCTTCTTCTCCATCGACCCGGCTTCATCGTGATCGATCAGGCGGCCGGAGCGTTCGGAGGTCCGCGCGATCAGCATTTCGCGCACGATCTCCGGCAGGCTCGCCGCCTCGCTCTCCATGGCCGCCGTCAGCGGATAGCAGCCGAGGGTGCGGAAGCGCACGCTGCGCATATCAGGCGTTTCGCCGGGCTTTATCGGCATGCGATCGTCGTCGACCATGATCAGCATGCCGTCGCGCTGCACCACCGGGCGCTTGGCGGCGAAATAGAGCGATACGATCGGGATCTGTTCGAGCAGGATATACTGCCAGATATCGAGTTCCGTCCAATTGGAGAGCGGAAACACGCGGATGCTCTCGCCCGGCTTTACGCGGGTATTGTAGAGCTTCCAGAGTTCCGGACGCTGGTTTTTGGGGTCCCAGGCGTGGGTTTCGGTGCGGAAGGAAAAGATACGCTCTTTCGCGCGGCTCTTTTCCTCGTCGCGCCGGGCGCCGCCGAAAGCGGCATCGAAGCCGTATTTCGTCAGCCCCTGCTTCAAGGCATCCGTCTTCATGATGCCGGTGTAGGCCGACGAACCGTAGGTGAAGGGCGTGATGCCCTGGCGCACGCCCTCGTGATTGGTCTGCACGATGAGGTCGAGGCCGAGCCGCTTCACCGTGTCGTCGCGGAAGCGGATCATCTCCCGGAACTTCCAGGTCGTGTCCACATGGAACAGCGGAAACGGCGGTTTGGCGGGGTGGAACGCCTTCATCGCGAGATGAAGCATCACCGAGGAATCCTTGCCGATGGAATAGAGCATGACCGGGTTCTTGAACTCGGCCGCCACCTCGCGAATGATGAAGATGGCCTCTGCCTCAAGACGCTTCAGGTGCGTCAATCGATCCGTCGACACGAATTTCACCTCTACTGCCGCGCCATACACCAGCGACCGGGCGTGCCGAGCCAAAGCCGGCTCAGTCGCTCGCAAGACATTCAGAACTAATGGGCGCCGGGTGCGTCAACAAGGAAGGCAAAGCCGCATTACTCCGGCCCGTTGAGAATATTTTACCTCTGGAACGATCTAAACCACGACTTATGAGACTTTTGCCGGGCTTTTCATGGGTTTGGGGGCGGAGCGGTGGACGCCCGGACGACCAACTCGACAGGCCATATCTCGACCAACGTTTCGGGCGGCACACCTTCAATCCGTGCGAGCGCCATTTCAGCCACGCGCGCGCCTGCTGCCCGGATCGACGAGCGCGTCGTCGTCAGCGGCGGATGCATGGTGTCGGCCCGGAAGGCTGGCATTTCGTCGTCATGGGCAACGATGGAAACGTCTTCCGGCACCCGGAGCCCAGCCTCCACGACCGCCCGCTGCGCGCCGAGCGCCACCAGAACCGACGAGCAGAGCAGCGCGGTGGGCGGATTTGCCGCCGCGAGCAGATCGCGCGCAAAGCGATATCCGTTGTCCATGGTCATCGCGCCGGATGCCATGAGGTCCGTCGAGGGCGCAACGCCCGCAGCCTCAAAGGCGCGCAGCACGCCATGGCGGCGGTCCTGCGCAAAGGTCAAGCGCTCGTCGCCGTTCAAAAGCGCGATCCGGCGATGCCCCAGTTGCAGCAGGAAGTGCGCCGCCTGGAAGAACCCGTCCTCGTTGCCGATGTCGAGATGCGCGATGGCGTAATCGGCTTGCGGGCGGCCATGCACGACCACGGGAAAGTCCATCCCGTTGAGGCGTTCGATCCTCGGATCATGTTGCATCGGGCCGGATACGATCACCGCATCCACCGTGCCATTGCGGGTCAGGCGCTCGTAGGTGGCAAGTTCCTTGGCGGCCGTAGTTGGGCTCACCAGAATGTCGAACCCGTTGCTGCCCGCCGTTTCGCTCACGCCGGCTAGGAACTCCACGAAATGCGGGTCCAAAAGCCCGTTGCGCTCGACTGGGAACACGATGCCAAGCGCGCTGGCGCGGCCCGTCGCAAGCTGCCGCGCAACCGGGCTGGGGCGATAGCCATACTGCTCGGCCGCCGCCAGCACGCGCTGCCGCGTCGTTTCGCTCACTTCGGGGTAACCGTTCAAGGCCCGGCTGACCGTTGTCTGCGATAGGCGGAGTTCGGTCGATAGCTCCTTCAAATTCATACTGTCACATCTTCTTGCCAAAACGGCTTCGGACAGAAAAATCCACCGGCCGCTCACCAATACCGCCAAAATGGGCAAACCGATTCTTCTTGCCCGCGCGTAACTTTAAGCTCAAGCGAGCCCTGGAAACCAGTCGGATTACATGAGGTCTTCACCTCAAGGCCGGTTAAGGTGCACGGATCGAACTGGACATGATTTTTGGTCACTCAAAGCACTTTGCAAGGAGTCCCCGATAAGCCACAGGGATGAGCGGCGGGAGGCTTCGGCGGTGGCCTTGTATGATTGCGGTAAAGGGCTAGAAAAGCGCTTTGGAAACCGGCATTGTGGAACAAAGCTAGCGCTGCACCTTTCACCTGGATTTTGACCGACATCATGAACAAACCGCTTGGCGCATCCGCCCTCGCCACCCCAGCCTCGGCGGCCGATTGGTGGCGCGGCGCGGTCATCTATCAGGTCTATCCCCGCTCGTTTCAGGACAGCAACGGTGACGGCATCGGCGATCTTCCCGGCGTCACCAGCCGCCTGCCCTATCTGGCGGACCTGGGGGTCGATGCGGTGTGGCTTTCGCCGTTCTTCACCTCGCCGATGAAGGATTTCGGTTACGACGTCTCCGATTATTGCGACGTGGATCCGATCTTCGGCACAATCCGCGATTTTGAAACGCTGACCGCGGAGGCCCACCGGCTTGGGCTCAAGGTGCTGATCGATCAGGTGATTTCGCACACCTCCGACCAGCATCCCTGGTTCATCGAATCCCGTAAGGACAAGACCAACCCCAAGGCCGATTGGTACACTTGGGCCGAGGCCGCGCCGGATGGAACGGCGCCCAACAACTGGCTCTCCATTTTTGGCGGACCGGCCTGGGAGTGGGATTCCCGCCGCTGCCAGTATTTCATGCACAACTTCCTGGCCTCCCAGCCGGACCTCAACTTCCACAACGAGGAGGTTCAGGACGCGCTGCTCGACACATTGAAGTTCTGGCTGGATCTTGGGGTCGATGGCTTCCGCCTCGATACGATCAACTATTACTTCCACGACAAGGAGCTGCGCTCCAATCCGCCGCTCACCGTGCCGCTTTCGGCCAATGACGCGCCGCTGGTGAACCCCTACGGCCGCCAGCAGCATCTCTACGACAAGACGCGGCCGGAAAATCTCGAATTCCTGAAGCGCATCCGCAGCCTGATGGACCGCTACCCCGGCTCCACCACCATGGGCGAGGTCGGCGACGGCGAGCGTTCGCTCGACACCATGGCCGAATACACCGCCGGCGGCGACAAGCTGCACATGTGCTACACCTTCGACCTTCTCGGCGACGGCTTCGGCCGTGCATTTTTCGAAAGCACGATCAAGCGATTCGAGGCCAAGGGCGGTGGCGGGTGGCCGTGCTGGGCCTTCTCCAATCACGACGTTCGCCGCCACGCCTCGCGCTTCTTGGCGCATACGAGCACGCCCGATCGTCAGGCCAAGCTGATGGCGTCCTTGCTGATGTCGTTCCGTGGCTCGATCTGCATTTATGAGGGCGAGGAACTCGGCCTCACCGAGGCCGACCTCGCGTTCGAGGATCTCGTCGATCCCTATGGCATCCGTTTCTGGCCGGAGTTCAAGGGCCGCGACGGCTGCCGCACGCCGATGGTTTGGGAGCGCGCGGCGCCGAACGGCGGCTTCTCCACCGCCAAACCCTGGCTTCCTGTTCCCGCCGACCACCTTCCGAAAGCCGCCGATGGACAGGTGGGCGTGCCGGGATCCGTACACGACCACTACAAGCGCTTCATGGCGTTCCGGCATAGCGAGCTTGCGCTCGTCACCGGGGACATTCACTTCATCCCGACCGAGGGCGACGTCATCGCCTTTGTCCGGTCGGCGGGGAATGAAGCGGTGCTTTGCGTGTTCAATCTGGCGCAGGAACCCGCCACCTTCATCATTCCGGACGGCCATGCCGTCGAGGCCTTGAAGGGCCATGGTTTTGCCGGAACGTTGAATGGAAAGACTGTCACGCTTGGCGTTGAGGACGCCTTTTTCGGTCGCTTGGTTTGACGACGGGCAGGCCCCGCCACATCTTTAACAAGAACAAGTTTCGCCTTTGGGAGGACGCAGTCGATGGCCAACCTGAAACTCACCGACGTCAAAAAGGCCTATGGCGCCGTCGAGGTGCTTCACGGCGTTAATCTCGACATCAAATCGGGCGAATTCGTTGTGTTCGTGGGTCCGTCCGGCTGCGGCAAGTCCACGCTCCTGCGTCTCATCGCGGGACTGGAGGACATTTCGTCGGGCACGCTCTCGATCGACGGCTCCGTCGTCAACGCCCTGCCGCCGTCCAAGCGCGGAATCGCGATGGTGTTCCAGTCCTACGCTCTCTATCCGCATATGACGGTTTACGAGAACATGGCGTTCGGGCTGAAGCTGGCTAACGCCAGCAAGGAAGAGTTGGACAAGAAGGTTCGCGCCGCCGCCGAGATGCTTCAGATCACCAAATATCTCGACCGGCTGCCCAAGCAGCTTTCCGGCGGTCAGCGCCAGCGCGTCGCCATCGGCCGCGCTATCGTGCGCGATCCCAAGGTGTTCCTGTTCGACGAGCCGCTCTCCAACCTCGACGCGGCGCTGCGCGTCGCCACCCGCATCGAGATCGCCAAGCTGCATGAGCGCATGCACCAGACCACGATGATCTACGTGACCCATGATCAGGTGGAAGCCATGACGCTGGCCGATCGGATCGTCGTGCTGAACGGGGGCCGGGTCGAGCAGGTCGGCTCGCCGATGGAGCTTTACCACACACCCGCCAACCTGTTCGTCGCCCGCTTCATCGGTTCGCCGGCCATGAACATCATCCCGGCGAAGATCGTCGGCGTCGGCCAGCCCGCCACGATCCAGATCGACGGCGGCCAGCCGTTCCGCGCCGCCGTGTCGATCCCCGCCAGCGCGGCCGGCACCTCCGCCACCTTCGGCGTGCGCCCCGAAGACCTTCGCCCCACCGACGGCCCCGGCCTTTTCCGTGGCACGGTGACCATCGTCGAGAAGCTTGGCGAGGTGACGCTCGTCTACCTCGACACCGGGCACGGCGAGCCGGTCATCGCCAAGATCGAAGGCGATGCGTCGGTGAACCGCGGCGAAACGCTTTCCGTCACCGCGCCGACAGACCGGCTGCACGTGTTCGACGCGAATGGTCAGGCCTATCCGCGCATCCGGGAAGCGGTGGCGGCTTAGCGGGCAAGCGGCCCCGCACCCACCGCTACAGTAAAGCCTTCTCTCCCTCGGAGAGCAGGCTTTTTCTTGTGCCGATCTGGCACGATTTAACCGGGAACGATCCTTGCTCCTCGCCACAGACATATCGTCTGGAGCGGGTCTATGGATCGTCGCGCGTTTCTTCTTGGCACGGTCGGCATAGCAGGAGCAGTCCTGGCACCCCGGCTTGCCTGGGGCGATGACGGCCGGATCGAGATTGCCGATCTGCGCGGGACGCTGGGCGCTGTCGAGTTCAATGTCGAACCCGGCGCGATCGACGATCAGAGCGCGACGCTTCAATTGGCGCTCGACCGCGCCGCGGCAGCGGGCAAGCCGCTGTTCCTGCCGCCGGGGCGCTATGAAGTTTCCAATCTGACGGTACCGAGCCGGCTGAAGATCATAGGCGTTCCCGGCGAAACCCGCATTGTCTACACCGGTGGCGGCCATCTCCTTCGGGCGGAAGGCGGATCCGGGATTAGTCTGGACGGTATTGTGCTCGACGGCGCCAACCGGGCGCTTGGCGAATACGCCTCCGGCCTTCTTCACTTGATCGGCGTCGGCGATCTGAACCTTGAGCGCTGCGAAATCGTCGGCTCCGCCAAGACCGCGATTGTTTTGGAGCGCTGCGCAGGCCGCGTTTCGCGCAACCGCATGTCAGGCGCGCGGGATGCGGCGCTTTGGTCTGTCAATGCGTCCGGCCTCGAAGTCACGGACAATCTGGTGGCCGACTGCGGCGACGGCGGCATCCTCATTCACCGCTGGGAGCTTGGCGAGGACGGCAGCATCGTTGCCCGCAACCGGATCGAGCGGATCGCCGCCAAATCCGGCGGCACGGGCCAGTTCGGCAATGGGATCAATGTATTCCGCGCCGGCAGCGTGATGATTTCCGACAACCACATCGCCGACTGCGCCTTCACCGCGATCCGGTCCAACAGTGGGTCCAACGTCCAGATCACGGGCAATCAATGCCTGCGCTCGGGAGAAACCGCGATCTATTCCGAGTTCGCCTTTGAAGGCGCCTTGATCGCCTCGAACGTCATCGACGGCGGTTCCATCGGCATTTCCGTTGCGAATTTCAACGAGGGCGGGCGGCTTGCAGCCGTTACCGGCAACCTTATCCGCAACCTTCACAATGGGGCGCCCTACCCCGACGAAATGGGCCTGGATTTCGGTATCGGCATTTCGGTCGAGGCCGATACGGCCGTTTCGGCCAACGTGATCGAGGGCGCGCCAAGCGTCGGGCTCCTGATCGGCTGGGGTCCGTTCGTGCGCGACGTGGCCGCCACCGGCAATGTGATCCGCAACGGCAAGGTCGGGATCGGGGTCAGTGTCGTCGAAGGAGCGGGAACCGTTGCGATCGCCAGCAATCTCATCAGCGGCGCGCGGGACGGAGCCATCCGCGGTATGCGCTGGACCGAATTCGTGACGGACGACCTCGCCCTGACAGGCACGGCCGGGTATCCGCATCTCGCGATTTCCGAGAATCGCGTCGGGTGATCAGGGCGTCAGAAGCGCATTCAATGCTTCGCCCGCGCGCATCTCGCCGCAAAGCTCGCCCGCCCAGTTGCGGATCGCTGGACGCGCCAGCCGGCTCATCACGGCCGTCGCTGGATCGTCGTCACCGAGGTTGAGGAGCGCGACGAGCAGGTTCGCCATCACCACCTCGGAGGCCCGCCCCGCGCCGTCATCGATCTTCAGCGCGATACCGAGGCCGCGTTCCGGTAGCGCAGCGGTATAGACGCCTTCCGCCCCGGTTTTCACGAAGGCCCGCCGCCCAAGCGCTTCCATGGATAGCGTATCGAACTGGCCGGAGCCGGACACCATGAACGGCTCGGTCGCCGCAGCCGCTTTCAAGCGCTCCACCGCGCGTGCCCGTTCGGGCGCAAGGCTGTGCCCGGTCGCAAACCGGGCGAAGCCATAGGCCATGGCGCGCGGCGAGATGGCGAAGCTCGGGATCGAGCAGCCGTCGGTGCCGCAAAGGTCCTCGGCATGCGGGGCGCCGGTCATCGCTTCCAGCGCGGCAACCACCTCGCGCATCACAGGGTGCTCGCGCCGCACATAGCCCCTGGGATTGATACCAAGCGCAACGGCCGTGCAGAGAAACCCGGAATGCTTGCCCGAGCAGTTGTTGTGCGCCCGCGAGGGCTTGGCGCCCATCCGGTGCAGCACAGCCTGGTCCTGGCCACGGGCCGGCCAATGCGCGCCGCATTCCAGGCACCCTTCATCCAGCCCCGCCCGTTCCAGCATGGAGCGCGCCACGGCCACATGCCGTGCCTCGCCCCGGTGCGAGGCGATCACGAGCGCCAGTTCCGCATCGCCGAACCCGAAGCGGTCGGCCGCGCCGCTTTCGATCAGCGGCAGCGCCTGAAACGCCTTCACGGCCGAGCGCGGAAACGTTGGCCGGTCGATATCGCCGATCGACAGCACCACCGCGCCGTCCGCGTCCACTACCGCGACCGACCCGCTATGGCGGCTTTCCACCACGCGCCCGCGCGTCACGTCCACCAGCACAGGATCCGTCATTCCGCTCTCGATTCACCGCTTCGCGTCGTCGCCCGACGCCTCTTGAGGTCAGCGGTTATCACGCCGCTCGGCCTCGGTGAACCCGTCATACCCCCGCCGAGCCGTTGAACGCGAGGATCTGGCCTGAGGTGAGTGCCAGATCCTCGCCGAGAAACCCAAGCACGGCGGCGGCGATATCGCCATTTGCCGGGTTACGGCCGAGCGGCGCGCGCTTGGCATCGGCTCCGCCGCCGATAACCGCATTGATGCGTATGCCGCGCTGGCCAAGCTCCGCCACAGCCCCGCGCATGAACCCCAGCAGCGCTGCGTTCACCGCAAACGATAGCGCCCGCGTGCCGTCGCCCGGTAGCGCGAGGACGATGGATCCACCCGCTTCCATCCGTTCCGCGACGGCGCCGATCAGCGTCATCGGCCCCAAAATCCGCTGTTGCACAGTGGCGGCGATGCCCTCTGCGCCGGCGTCGATCAATCCGGGATCGGAGCCGCTTTCGATCACGATCACCAGCGCGGTGGGCGCGCCGAAATCCTCGGAGATGCCCTCCACGGTGTCGGCAATCTCGTCGGAATCGGTAATGTCGAGCGCCTCGACCACCACGGCGTCATTGCCATAGTCGCCATCCGCCTCATCGAGTGCGGGTCCGTCGGCGTCGAGCAACGCAACGAAGTCGCCGCGTTGCAGGACACGGTCCGCCAAGGCCCTGCCGAGCGGTGAAACGCCGCCCAGTATAACGGTCACGCCTTTCATGCCGCACTCCCCCTACCCGCGATCACGATGCACGGGCGGGAGGCCGCATTCAAGCGGCACGCTTCAGCCAGCGCCCAAGGCGGGCCAGCGCTTCGTCCAGAACCTCGTCCTTCTTGCAGAAGCAGAAGCGGATGTAGTTGGACGGCGGGTCGGAGGCATAGAAGGCCGATACCGGCACAGCCGCCACGCCCGCCTCGCGGGTTATGGTAAGGCACGCCTCGCGGTCGTCGGCAATGCCGATCGGGCCGGTGTTCGTGGTCACGAAATAGGTGCCCTCGGCCGGCAGCACCTCGAAGCCGAGGTCGCGCAGGCCGGCCGAAAGCCGGTCGCGCTTGGCGGCAAGACCCGCCGCGAAACTCTCGAAGTAATCGTCGCCCAGCCGCAGCCCGCGCGCGACGGCGACTTGGAGATCGGGCGGCGTCGTGAAGGTCACGAATTGATGCGCCTTGGCGATCGGCGCCAGCAGATGCGGCGGTGCGGTGACATAGCCGATCTTCCACGCGGTCAGCGAAAACGTCTTGCCGGCGGACCCGATCCTGACCACCCGGTCTCGCATTCCCGGCAGTTGGATCGGGCTCACATGCGCCCGGCCGTCGAAGACAAGATGTTCGTAAACCTCGTCGGCGATCACATAAGCGTCGTGTTTCAGGCAGAGGTCGGCGATCAGTTGCAGTTCATCGCGCGTGAATACCTTGCCGGCGGGGTTCATGGGCGTGTTGATCAGGATCGCCTTGGTGCGATCGGAAAAGGCGGCGGCCAGTTCGTCCGGATCGATCCGCCAATATGGCGGCGCGATGCGCACAAGCTTGGGAATACCGCCGGCCTGCCGCACCATTGGCAGATAGCAGTCGTAAAGCGGTTCGATCAGCACAACCTCATCGCCCGGCGCCACCAGCGCAAGAACGGCATCGCACAGCGCTTCGGTCGCCCCGGAAGTGACCATCACTTCGGTCTGCCAGTCGACGTCCAGGCCATAGAACCGCTTGTTCGCCTCAGCCACCGCCTTGCGCAGATCCGGAATGCCCATCATCGAGGGGTATTGGTTCGGCCCCGCCATCAGCGCGTCCGCCGCCGCACGGCGGATTTCCTCCGGTCCGTCGACATCGGGGAAACCCTGACCGAGGTTGATCGCCCCGGTTTCGGCGGCAAGGCGCGACATCACCTCGAAAATCGTGGTGGGCAGGCCGGTGAACAGCGGATTGGTCGGCTTCATGGCAGTCCTGGCGCGGCGGGAACAGACGCGCGGATATAGCATGGGGCCGGGCCGTGGTCAGCTTTGAAGAAGGCGCGGCAAGTCAGGCGGGGAACGCGCCGCGTTACGTGGTAACGCCGTGGGTGCGGCGGCGGTGCGGGATGACCGGGCGGGGCTTGCGGCGCCTCAGGAACCAGAACGGCTCGAACGGGCGCGCCGGATCCAGCAGCCACGTTCCGAAAAAATTGCGCGCCGGCCCGTTGTCCGTCATCGACGCGAAAGGCCGCAGCCTCCGCCCATTTTCGTTGAGCTTTTCCACCGCCCTCAGCACCGATCCCTCGGCATTGATCGACGCCGACATGACATCCGCCGTCACGCCGAGATGTTCGCCGATCAACCCGCTGCGCAGATGCAGGATGGTCCGCCGCGTCGATGCGCGGTCGGCCTCGATCGCGACATCGCATTCGGTGTCGAGCCCGACGGACCGGTTGTTGAGGTTGGACGAACCCACCCGAATGAAGAGATCGTCCACGATCACCAGCTTGGAGTGAACGAGGATCCGGCACTCCCCGTCTTCAGGGTCGGCGCAAAGCGAAACGGGGTAGAAGACCTGAAAGCGGCCGTAGCGATCCGCCCTTTTCAAACGCCGGATCGTGCGGTCGCCGTTGTTGCCCATGATCAGTTTTTCGCCCAGCGCCTCGCTCGCCAGCGTCAAGACGATCAGGATTTCCGGTCCGTTTGGCCGCGCCAAGCTTTCCAAAAGCGCGTCGCGCACATAGCGGGCGGTGAGATATTGCGCTTCGATGTAGATCACGTCCTTGGCCGCCAGCAGCGCGTCGCGGGTCAAGGCGGCGGCCTCGCGCACACCGGGGCGGGTGCGCCAGGGCGGCGCGCTGCGGGCGATGGCGATCCGCTCATGCCGGAAATGCGGCTCATAACCGTCCGGCCAGAGATCGATCGCGCTGCCGCGCGCCACCAGCGCCTGCCCGGTTGCAACCTGCCAGCGGCGACGAGCGAGTTCCGCCAGCGACGCCGCCGCCGCACCGTCCACCACCATTTGAAGATCGTGCACCGGCCCGTATGTCGAACCGTCGTAGGACATACGGTGCGGATTATGGGCGGTGTGGTCGTTGGTGTCCCAGCGCCGAACCGTGAGGTCGATACCCCCGACGAAGACGAGTTCATCGTCGATCACCACCAGTTTCTGATGATGCGCGGCATAGAACGGATGCTGCGTATCCAGCTTCACCGTAATGCGCGGGTGCCTCTCCCATTCGGTTCCAAACAGCAGCGGGATCGATGCGCCGGGCGCGTGCACCACCGCCACGCTCCACACCAGAATCCGCACTTCCAGATCCGGCTTTGCCTCGACCAGCGCCCGCAGCAAATCGCCAAGCGACTGCAACGACCCGGTATCCGGCCGCAGCCGAATCCGCCCGTCGAAATCCCAGCCGACCATCATGATCGACCGTTCGGCCTTGCGCAGCGAGCTATCGAGCTGGGCGAAGTAATCCGCCGCATCCACAATCAATCCGGCGCGGGGAGAATCCGCGATCCGCCAGCAGTTCAAGCCTTTTTGCAGAATTCCCGGTACGGGAAGGCACGATTCCTCGCGTATCGCAGCGGCTGGTCTCAAGTCTTCGACACGCGACATAACGGCTGCCCCATAACGGTTTGCCTCAATCGGCCAGACCCGCAAACGCTGGAGTTCCGTGCGCCCGCCCTCGCATTCAACACAGAACTTGCCGAAGTGATCCCATGTTTCGTCACAAGGTCTAGCTTTCGGCCGCTTATCGGGCCGGCTCGATCTTGATTTCGCCCGCGAGGCGGATGAGAACTTGGGCCTTGGCCGGCAGCCTGATCGAAGCCGCCGCTCGCCCTTTCCCCCGTCCGATCAGCAGGACATGGACATGACCGTGCGCTGGGATTTCTGGATCGACCGGGGCGGCACCTTCACCGATGTGATCGGCCGCAACCCAGGGGGAAAGCTCCACGCCCGCAAGCTTCTGTCCGATAATCCCGACGCCTACGCCGATGCCGCTGTGGCCGGTATTCGCGGGCTGCTCGGTCTTGGCCCCTCAGATCCGATTCCAGCCGACGTGATCGGCGAGGTGCGCATGGGCACCACGGTTGCCACCAACGCGCTTTTGGAGCGCAAAGGCGAGCCCACTGCTCTCCTGGCCACACGCGGGTTTCGAGACGCGCTCGCAATCGGTTATCAGGCCCGCGCCGACATCTTCGCCAAGGAGATCGTGAAGCCCGACCTTCTCTACTCCCACGTCATCGAGGCCGACGAACGGGTGCTGGCCGATGGAACGGTGGAGCAACCGCTCGATATCGCATCCCTTCGCCGCCAACTCCGCGACGTTCGCGCGCTCGGTTTCAAAGCCATCGCCATCGTGTTCATGCACGGCTACCGCTATCCCCTGCACGAGGCTGCGGCAGCGGTTGTCGCCCGTGAAATGGGGTTCGCGCAGGTCTCCGTCAGCCACGAGGTCGCGCCGCTGGTCAAGTTCGTCGGGCGCGGCGACACCACGGTGGTCGACGCTTATCTCTCGCCGATCCTCCACCGCTATGCCGCACAGGTCTCGCGCGAACTCGACGTCGCCCGCACCGGCGCGCGGCTCACCTTCATGATGTCGTCAGGCGGCCTCACCGCCGCAAACCTCTTTCGTGGCAAGGACGCCATCCTGTCCGGTCCCGCAGGCGGCGTTGTCGCGCTCGCGCGCACGGGTGGCGAGGCCGGTTTCGAACGTGTGATCGGCTTCGACATGGGCGGCACCTCCACCGACGTCGCGCATTTCGACGGCACCTTCGAGCGCACCTTCGAGACCGAGGTCGCGGGCGTACGCATGCGCGCGCCGATGATGCTGATCCACACCGTTGCGGCGGGCGGCGGCTCCATTTTGCACTTCGACGGCGCGCGCTTCCGCGTCGGACCGGATTCTGCCGGCGCCATTCCGGGGCCGAAGGCGTACCGCCGGGGCGGGCCGCTCACCGTGACCGACGCCAATGTGATGGTCGGCAAACTGCAACCCGAATGGTTTCCCGCCCTCTTCGGCCCCGGCCACGACCAACCGCTCGACGCTGAGGCCGTGCACGACGCCTTTGCCGCCCTCGCCGCCGAAATCGGCGACGGCCGTTCGCCCGAAGCGGTCGCGGACGGGTTCTTGCGCATCGCCGTCGCGAATATGGCCGAGGCCGTAAAGAAAATCTCGATCGCGCGCGGCTACGACGTCACCCGCTACGTGCTCAACGCCTTTGGCGGGGCAAGCGGCCAGCATGCCTGCGCAGTGGCCGACTCGCTCGGCATGACTCGCGTCTTGATCCACCCCTTCTCCGGCCTGCTCTCTGCCTACGGCATGGGCCTTGCCGATATCCGCGTTCTCAAACAAGGCGCGATCGAATTGCCCTTCGATACCGCCCGCGACGCTGTTGCCGAAGCGGCGGTTCGGTTGGGTTTGCTCGCGCGGGAGGAGCTTGCGGGCCAAGGCGTGCCGGAATCGGGCAGCACCGTCTTCGCCAGAGCCCACGTCCGCTACGCCGGCACTGATACAGCGCTGGAAGTTCCGGCATTCGAGGCCTCCGGCGGCCTTTCGCAAGCAGCATCCACGCTTGATTTCGCGGCCATCAAGACCGTCTTCGAAGCCCTCCACCGCGCCCGCTTCGGCTTCATGGACCCATCGAAGGCGCTCGTTGTCGAAGCGGTGTCGGTGGAAGCTGTGGGCGGGGGAAGCCCCATTGCCGAGCCGCACGACATTACGGATGGGGCAAGACCCGCCGAACATGACACCAGCCCTCGCCTGATCGCAGGCCCTGCTCCGCGCGCAAAAGCCATCGTTGTAACCGCCGACCCCACGCCGCCCGTGCCCGATGCGCGCACCCGGCTTTTCACCGCCGGCACCCACCATGACGCCGCCGTGTTCCGCCGCGCCAGCCTGTCGCCCGGCATGGCCGTCACCGGCCCCGCGCTTCTGATCGAGCCCAATCAGACCGTGGTGGTGGAACCCGGGTGGCAAGTCGAAGTGACCCGGCGCGACCATCTCGTGCTGACGCGCGTTACCACCCTCGCCCGTCAATCCGCTGTCGGCACCTCGGCGGATCCCGTGATGCTGGAGATTTTCAACAACCTCTTCATGTCCATCGCCGAGCAGATGGGCGTGACGCTGCAAAACACCGCCTATTCCGTGAACATCAAGGAGCGGCTGGATTTCTCCTGTGCCGTATTCGACGGAACCGGCGCGCTTGTCGCCAACGCGCCGCATATGCCGGTGCACCTTGGCTCCATGGACCGTTCGGTGGAAAGCATCATCCAGGCCAATCCAGATGTACGCCCCGGCGACGTCTTCGCCCTGAACGCCCCCTATAACGGCGGCACGCATCTGCCGGACATAACCGTCTGCACCCCGATCTTCGACGATGAAAACCGCACCGTCCTGTTCTGGGCCGCAAGCCGGGGGCACCATGCCGATATCGGCGGGATTGCGCCCGGCTCCATGTCGCCGAATGCTAAAACGATCGAAGAAGAAGGGGTTTACATCGATAACTTCAAGCTGGTTGAGAACGGCATTTTCCGCGAGGAGGCACTGATCGCCCTTCTGACGGGAGCGAAATATCCCGTCCGCAACGTGGTCCAGAACGTCAACGATCTCAAAGCCCAGATCGCCGCCAACGAGCGCGGCGTGGCGGAACTGAAGAAGATCGTCGATCAGTTCGGCCTGCCCGTCGTCACCGCCTACATGGGGCATGTTCAGGACAACGCCGCCGAAAGCGTGCGGCGGGTGATCGACCGGCTCGCCGATGCAGAGTTTTCCGTCGAGATGGACCAGGGCTCCACCGTCGCGGTCCGCATCACGGTGGACCGGGACAAGCGCGAGGCCACCGTCGATTTCACCGGCACCTCCCCCCAGCGGCAGGACAATTTCAACGCGCCGGAACCCGTCACCCGCGCCGCCGTGCTCTACGTGTTCCGCGTCATGGTGGAGGACCGCATCCCCATGAACGCGGGTTGCCTCCGCCCGATCCGGATCGTGGTGCCGGAAGCCTCAATGCTGTCGCCGCGCTGGCCCGCCGCCGTGGTCGCGGGCAACGTGGAGGTCAGCCAAGCCGTCACGGACTGCCTATTCGGCGCGCTTGGCGCCCTCGCCTCGGCGCAAGGCACCATGAACAACCTGACCTTCGGCAACGAGCGCTATCAGTATTACGAAACCATCTGTTCTGGCGCACCCGCCGGTCCCGGTTTTTCCGGCGCGCCCGGCGTTCACACCCACATGACCAACTCGCGCCTCACCGATCCGGAAATCCTGGAAGCCCGCTTCCCCGTGGTGCTGGAAGACTTCCACATCCGTGCCGGTTCCGGCGGCAAGGGGCGATGGTCCGCCGGTGACGGGACCAGCCGCACCATCCGCTTCCGCGAGCGCATGAACTGCGCCATCCTCTCCGGCCACCGCCGCATCCGCCCGTTCGGGCTCGCGGGCGGTTCTCCCGGCGCGCTTGGCCGCAACATCGTCCGGCGGTCGGACGGCACGCTGGAAGACCTCGGCGGCTGCGGCGAAACGGTGCTCGAAGCGGGCGAAGCGGTCATCGTCGTCACGCCGACGGGCGGCGGATATGGCGCGCCGGAATAACCTACTCCGCCACCAAATCCGCAACGACCGCCCCCAAGGCATCGCGCGCATCGGCGGGCTTCAGGCACACCTGAAGTCCGCGCTGACCGCCGTTGATATAGACAAGCTCGTGATCCATCGCGGCGCTCTCGATCGCGGTCGGAACGCGCTTTTTCTGCCCGAACGGGCTGATGCCGCCCACGTGGTAGCCGGTCACGCGCTCGGCGTCGGCGGGCTTCATCATCGTCGCCGCTTTGCTGCCGAAAGCGCGGGCGAGGCGCTTCATGCTCACCTCGCGGTCGGATGGCAAGATCACGCAGACCGGCTTGCCGTCCACCTCCGCCATCAACGTTTTCAGCACGCGCGCCGGATCCTCGCCCAGCGCTTCGGCCGCCTGCATTCCGATGCGTTCGGCGCCGGGATCATAGTTGTAGCTGTGGACGGTGAAAACCGCGCCGGATTTGGCAAGCGCCTGGGTGGCGCGGGTGGTGGTCGACATGTCGTCTCGGCTCGAAGAGGTGTATAGGTTTGGCGCGCGACCGGTCCGCCGTCAACGGAAACTGCGGACGGCGGCATTGATCGAAGCGCTTCGCCGTGTTGACATATGGCTTGCGTGGAATGTTTTGTGCGATAGTACGGAATGGCAGCTTTTCATCAAAATTCATCTCGTTTAGGCATCAGGCCCGTTAGCTCGGCCATGCATATTTTGGAGGGTTCATGACCATTCTGGTCA
>JBHYDC010000020.1:0-40614 GCA_051861205.1 Oharaeibacter sp. | reverse complement strand
GCCGGCTACATCGGCAGCCATATGGTTCACGCCTTGGTCGATCGCGGCGAGGCTGTCGTCGTGGTGGACAACCTGACCACCGGCTTCGACGCCGTTTTGCCCCATGAGGCCAAGCTCGTCATCGGCGACATCGGCGACGAAGCGCTGATGGATCGGGTGATCGCGGAAAACGGCGTCACCGCCATCGCCCATTTCGCCGGCTCTATCGTGGTGCCGGAGTCGGTCGAGAACCCGCTGAAGTATTACCAGAACAACACCGGCAACTCGCGCAGCCTCATCGCATCCGCCGTGCGCGGAGGCGTGTCCGCGTTTTTGTTCTCCTCCACCGCCGCGGTCTACGGCGAGCCTACGACCGCGTTGATCGACGAAACCGCCGTGCCCGCGCCGGTGTCGCCCTACGGTTGGTCCAAGCTCATGACCGAGATCATGCTGCGCGACACCGCCGCCGCGCACGGTCTGCGTTATGCCGTGCTGCGCTATTTCAACGTTGCCGGCGCCGACCCGAAAGGCCGAACCGGCCAGTCCTCACCCCGCGCCACCCATCTCATCAAGGTCGCCTCGCAGGCAGCGCTCGGGCAGCGGCCATATATGGAAGTCTACGGCACCGATTTTCCGACGCCGGACGGTACCGGCCAACGCGACTACATTCACGTCACCGATCTCATCGAAGCCCATGTGCTGGCCCTCCAGCACCTGATCGCCGGCGGCGAGAGCCTCACCGCCAACTGCGGCTATGGCAGCGGCTATTCGGTTCTGGAGGTGGTGGAGGCCGTGAAGCGCGTGTCCGGCGTCGATTTCGACGTAAGGCTCACCGGCCGCCGCGCCGGCGATCCGGCTGCGCTGATCGCAGACTCCACCCGGATCCGTGAGATGCTCGGCTGGAAACCGGCCTATGCCGACCTCGACACGATCGTCGGCCACGCTTTTGCCTGGGAAGATGCGCTGCGCAAGCGAAACACGCGGCCTGAAGAATAGTCGCATGCTAGGCAGAACAGCAAAACTCCCGCGGATTGCTCCGAGGGAGTTTCTCTGTCAGCGCAGGGGCGCTTACGGAGCCGGCTTGTAGATCTCGTCGAACACGCCGCCGTCGCCGAAGTGCGTCGGCTGCGCCTTCACCCACCCGCCGAAGATCGGGTCGTCGATCGTCACAAGCTTAAGCTCGGGGAAGGCCTTGGCGAGTTCGGCGGGCACCAGTTCGGGCTTCGAGGGCCGGTAGTGGTGCTTGGCCGCCAGGGTCTGGCCTTCAGCGGAGTAGAGGAACTGGAGGTAGGCTTCGGCCTGCTTGCGCGTGCCGGCCGCATCCACGTTTCCATCCACCAGCGCCACCGGCGGCTCGGCGAGGATCGACTGCGGCGGGATCACCACGTCGAAGGAGTCGGCGCCGAATTCGTCAAGCGCGAGAAAGGCTTCGTTTTCCCAGGTCAGCAGCACGTCGCCGATTTCGCGCTGCGCGAAGGTCGTCGTGGAGCCGCGAGCCCCTGTGTCGAGCACGGGCACGTTGCGATAGAGCGCGGCAATGTAGTCCTTGACCTTGGCTTCATCGCCGCCGAACTGGCCGTGGGCCCAAGCCCAAGCGGCCAGATAGTTCCAGCGCGCGCCGCCCGACGTTTTCGGGTTGGGCGTGATAACGCCGACGCCCTCTTTGATCAGGTCGCCCCAGTCGGTGATAGCCTTCGGGTTGCCCTTGCGAACGAGGAACACGATCGTGGAGGTGTAGGGCGAGGAATTATTCGGCAGACGCGTCCGCCAGTCGGCCGGGATCTTGCCCGTCTTTTCCGCGATCACGTTGATGTCGCTTTCCAGCGCCAGCGTCACCACGTCGGCCGGAAGACCGTCGATCACCGCGCGGGCCTGCTTGCCGGAACCGCCGTGCGAGGTCTGGATCGTCACGGTCTCGCCGGTATCGGCCAGCCACTTGGCGGCGAAGGCCTTATTGAATTCCTTATAGAATTCGCGCGTCGGATCATAGCTCACGTTGGTCAGCGTCACATCGGCGAAAGCCGGAACCGCGAGTGTTCCCAGCGGCATGGCAAGCGCGAGAGCAAGGGCAAGGCGCTTCGGATCGAAGTGTCTCATCTCAGTCGTTCCCCGTTTTCCGGCCACCGTGGGCCCAGCTAATCGAACCACGGCATGCACCGTCGATGTCTATAAGACTACTAAGTCGATAGATTTTAACAAGGTTGCAGAACGCCCCCGGACAGGGCCCCTCGGGAAAACGCTTTCCAGATTCAGCTCGGAACCTGCAAAAATCGATCCCTCCGATTTGAGAACGGGGCGCAAGGCGCAATTTTATTCGCTCGCCCATCAACCGTCTGAACTGTGTCCAGGCTGGAACAGACTTTCTGTCTCAACGCCGGTTTGCGGCACGTCGTTCTCCGGAGCCCGAAAACTATGGAATGGACAAAGACGACCATGCCGATCGACAATCTCACTTGGATTTTGAACCGGAGAGCCCAGCCATGTCGCGGTTGCTCGATACGCCGATTGGGCCCGCGCCCAGCCATGGCCCGTTTCCAAGAGCCCGCTCCAGCGCGGCCCGCAGCCGCGCTAAGACAACACTCGATATCGCGCTGATCGCGCTTGCCTTCGGCTTCGTTGTGATCACCACGTTCCTTGGAAGCGGTACGAATACCTCCGCGACGGACGACACCGTTAGCGCCATTTTGGCGGACGTCGCCGGCTGACCGCTTGCGCCCAAGGCCGAACGGCCTCATTCCAGGCGCATGACGGACACCGCCACCGCTGATCTTTTCATTCCCCGCCCGCACCAATGCGAAGCCCGCGACGCCATCCTGTCAGCACGGGCTGAAGGGCGGCCGGGGTTTATGCTCGGCGATCTCACCGGGCTTGGCAAAACCCTCTCCGCTTGGCTCGCCATCGCCGCGATGCCCGAGAGAGATATTCTGATCATCTGCCCGAAAGGCGCGGTTCCGCAGTGGCGGCGCACGATCGCGCGCTCGGCGGCGGTCCAGAAATCGGTCACGATCACCAATTTCGAGCGCACAAAGTCGCTGATGGCTCCGCCTGCCGTCAGCAACAAGCGCTCGACGCGCGCGAAGAACAACGAGCTTGCCAAGCTTGGCACGCCGAAGCGGGTTTGGCCGATCGTGGTGATTGACGAGAGCCACCGCATCCGCAATCCCGCGTCGCAGCAGGGCCTCGTCTGCCGGCAGATGACGGCCGCCGCAAGCTTCACGATCTACATGAGCGCGACCGCAGGCCAAGCCCCGCACGAACTCTCCTACCTCGCGCGCCTGATCTCTCACGCTGTCGGCACGCCGGACGGAAGCCTCGACGGATTTCGGGCCCTGATGAAGCGCCTTGCCATCGGCAAGCCCAAGGGTCGCTGGAAAAACTGGAGCTGGGAGCCGAACGAGCGCGACCGCAGCGTGATGTCGGACCTTCTCTACAAGGGCGACCGCGCCATCGGCCTGCGCCGCCGTCCGGAGGATATCGCGGGCTGGCCGGAGGTGCAGCGCGAGTTGGCTCCCACCGCCCTCGACGGCGAGGCGAAGCGGCTCTACGCCGCGACGTGGCGCGAGTTCCGGCGCGAGCTTGGCCTTGCCGGTGGCAGTAGCCGCAAGCCCACGGGCTGGGCCGCCGATCTGCGCTTTCGCCAGAAGGCCAGCCTCATCCGCACCGCCGGCACCGCCGACTTCGTGGACGATCTGATCGGCAACGGCGAGCAGGTGGCCGTTTCCGTCGCCTTTCTGGAGGCAAGCGCCATGCTCGCCGACCGCCTTGCCGGCCACGGCTGGCGCGTGGGCGCGATCAATGGAACGCAGTCGGGTGACGTTAACGAACGTACCCGCGTCGCCTTTCAAACCGGCGCACTGGATGCGGTGATCTTCACCGTCACCGAATCGATCTCGCTGCACCGGGGCGAGATGCCGGGCGGCGACCGCGAGCGCGCCCTCGTCGTGCATGACATGCGCCACAGCGCGATCCAGCTTGCTCAGATCGAGGGCCGTTGCCACCGCGACGGCCAGCGGGCGCTGATCTACTACACCTACGCCGAGGGCACGGTGGAGGAGAAGATCGCGGCCACCGTCATCACCCGTATGGCTTCGATGGACGCGATGGCCGGGGACGATACGGCGCTGCTCGACGAAATCGCCCGCGTGGTCGATGCGTCAGCGGGCGAGCACGAGGCCGCCTGACACCTCAAAGCGCCGCGATCAACGCCCGCGCCTTCCGCTCATGCTGCGCCAGCCGGGCCTCCCCGGCCGCGCACGGCTCATAGCTCCACGGCACATGAACGAACAGCGCTTGGCGCCCCTGCCCCCGCTCGGCAAGCGCGTGCAGAACGCTGTAGTACAGGTGATTGCAGACAAAGCTGCCTGCGTGGTTGGAAATCCCCACCGCATGCCCTGCCATGACCATCCGCCCCTGCACTGCGACCAGATCAACGCCGGTGCGATAGGCCGCCGGACCGTTGGCCACGACCGGCAAGCCAGCACCCACGATACCGTCATTGTCCGGCACCGAACTCTCGATGACGTTGAGCGCGAACCGCTCCAGCTCCATGCCCTGCCGTTTCGCGGCCAGCCCGAACATCACCACGGCATCGGGCGTTTGCAGATCGATCGCTTCCAGCGCGAGTGCTGCGGCACGGTCATAACGGGTCGGCAGCAGAAGGGTCGGCACTTCGCCGGACAGACACTGGACAATATGCTCGGCGGGGTTGGAACCGTGCTCGCCAAACGCGTCGAAACCGGTGATGAGGATCGTCATCGCGTCATGCCTCAGGAGCGAGCCCCCGTCTACCACTCGGCAGCAGGAGATCCCAAATCACCGGGATCGACTATGGTGAGCGTTTGGAGGCGGGCCGGAAATTCAAGCGCAAGAAACGGCGCAGGTGCAAGGCTAGGGGTATCGAAATGACGGTCTCGGATTAACCCGAACCCAAGGCGCAACACTTTGGCCGCTCACCCTGGGAAGAGACCGGGACTGCGGAACCTGAGGTTCGTCTTCTGGCCCACCGCCGGCGGGTTTCCGTCGGCGGGGGCAACGGCTTCGAGCACCGCGCTTGTACCATCCAGCCGGATCGATAGGCGGCGCGACGAGCCGGAGCGGTGGATGGAGGTCACCGTACCGGGCACGCCGTCCGCCTCTTCCACAACGGCCACGTTTTCCGGCCGAACATAGAGCACGCCAGGTCCATCCGCCGTGCGGCTATGGCTGGCAGGGAGTTGGATGGGGGTGGCGCCGACGTAGGGCACGCCCGCTTTCACCTGAACCGGAATGCGGCTTGCTTCGCCGATGAAATCGAACACGAAGGGCGTTGCCGGCCGGTCGTAGACGTCTTCCGGAGTGCCGGACTGTTCGATCCGCCCGGCGGACATCACGACCACGCGGTCGGCCAGATCCAGCGCTTCTTCCTGGTCGTGGGTCACGAACAGGGTGGTATGGCCGGTGCGGTCATGAAGTTCACGCAGCCAACGGCGAAGCTCTTTGCGCACCTTGGCGTCGAGCGCGCCGAAGGGCTCGTCGAGAAGCAGGATCTGTGGCTCGATCGCCAGTGCGCGCGCGAGCGCCACGCGCTGACGCTGGCCGCCGGAGAGCTGCGAGGGGAAGCGCTTGCCGAAGCCGCCGAGTTGCACGAGATCGAGCAGGGTCTCCACGCGGCTCGCAATCTCCGCGCTGCTGGGGCGGGTGGCGCGCGGCCGGGCGTTTAGGCCGTAGGCGATGTTGTCCGCCACGGTCATATGTTTGAACAGCGCGTAGTGCTGGAACACGAAGCCGACGTTGCGCTCCTGCACGGTCTTTAGGCTGGCGTCCACGCCGCCGAAGTACACCTGTCCCTGGCTCGGAAAATCGAGCCCGGCGATGATGCGCAGCAGCGTCGTCTTGCCCGAACCGGAGGGGCCGAGCAGCGCGACGAGTTCGCCCGAGGCGACCTTGATGTCCACGCCGTGCAGCGCGGCGGTATCGCCGAAGGCCTTCGCGATTTGCCTGATGTCGAGATCCATGGCGAAGGCTCCTTCAGTGCCGGCGGCCGGCCGCGAGTTCGTCGGCATAGCGCAGTTCGAGCAGCGTTTTCAGCCCGAGCGTCACCAAGGCGAGGAAGGCGAGCGCGGAGGCGACCGCGAAGGCCGCGACGAACTGATATTCGTTGTAGAGAATTTCGATGTGCAGCGGCATCGTGTTGGTCAGGCCGCGAATGTGGCCGGACACCACGGAAACCGCGCCAAACTCACCCATCGCGCGGGCGTTGCAAAGAAGCACGCCGTAGAGCAGCGCCCACTTCACATTCGGCAGGGTCACCGTCAGGAAGGTCCGCAATCCGCTCGCACCGAGCGACAGGGCGGCTTCCTCATCCGTCGTGCCCTGCTCTTCCATGAGCGGGATCAATTCGCGCGCGACGAAGGGGAAGGTCACGAAAATCGTCGCGAGCACGATGCCGGGCACCGCGAAAATGATCTGGATGCCTTCCGATTGCAGCCAAGGGCCGAACAGCCCGTGCACCGAATAGAGCAGCACATAGATCAGCCCCGCCACGACCGGAGACACCGAGAACGGCAGGTCGATCAGCGTGATCAGGAAGGCCTTGCCCTTGAACTCGAACTTGGCGATGGCCCAGGCCGCCGCCACGCCGAACACGAGGTTCGCCGGCACGGCAATGGCCGCCACGATCAGCGTCAGGCGGATTGCGGCCAGACCGTCGGGGTCGGCGAAAGCTTCCAGGAAGGCGCCGAAACCCTGCCGCATCGCCTCGGTGAACACGGCCACCAGCGGCAGCAGCAGGAACAGCGCCAGCATCGCCACGGCGATGAGGATCAGCACCCGGCGCACCCACGGCGCTTCTTCCGTCGGCAGGCGCGGCGGCGGGCGGGTGACGGCGAATGACTTGGGCAGGCGCGGCGTCACAGCACTCTCGGACGAGGTGAAGGCGGTATCAGACACGACCGAACCTCCGCCTGGACCAGGATTGAATCAAGTTGATCACCAGCAGCATGACGAAAGAAATCGCCAGCATGATCGTGGCGACCGCCGTCGCGCCCGCATAATCGAACTCTTCGAGCTTGATGACGATCAGCAGCGGCGCGATTTCCGATACGTAGGGAATGTTGCCTGCGATGAAGATCACCGAGCCGTATTCGCCAACGGCGCGGGCAAAGCACAGCGCGAAGCCGGTCAACACCGCCGGCAGCAGCACCGGCAGGATCACCGATCGGACCGCCTTCAGCCGGCTAGCACCCAGCGTCGCGGCGGCTTCCTCGACCTCGCGGTCGATCTCCGCCAGCACCGGCTGCACGGTACGCACGACGAAGGGCAGGCCCACGAACACGAGCGCGAGGAACACGCCGATGGGCGTGTAGGCCACCTTGATGCCTAGCGGCGAAAGTAGGCCGCCGATCCAGCCGTTCGGCGCGTAGAGCGCCGTCAGCGCGATGCCCGCTACCGCTGTTGGAAGAGCGAAAGGCAAGTCGATCACGGCGTCGAGCAGCCGGCGGCCGGGGAAATCATAACGCACCAGCACCCAGGCCACGAGCAGGCCAAAGGGCACATTGAACAGCGCCGCCGCGAAGGACGTGACGAATGACAGTCGCAGGGCAGCCAGCGTGCGCGGGTCCAGAACAAGGTCGACCAACTCAGCGAAACCGAGCGCCGATGCCTGCCAGATCAGTGCGCCGAGCGGCAACAACACGATCGCCACGAGATAGGCGAGCGTGAATCCCATAGCGAGCCGAAAACCGGGAAGCACGCTAGGCTGGACGATGCGAATGGACACGGAGCGACGGCCTTCCCTGATGGCGACTTACACTACCGACCGGGTCGACATTTTCAAGCCAGCTCACCTCTCATTCGGCGCCGGCTGTTAGAACGTTGTTCCGTTCATGGCCTTCAAACTAGGAATTCCGGTTCGTCGGCCACCTCCACGCGGTCGCTGCACGCAAAACCATTCACGGCCGCGTGGGGCAGCCTGCGGAAACAATCCGCTCGTGGCTCAGAGGGTTCCGGCCATGGCCGGCCAGACTTCCAGGGCGCCTCGGTAAATCATATCGAGTGCCACGTAGAGAATGATGGCAAGTCCGACGTAGGCGATCCAACGGAAGCGGTGCAGCAGGCGTGCGATGAAGGAGGCGGCAAGGCCCATGAGCGCGATCGACAGCACCAAGCCGAAAACCAGCACCCCCGGATGCTCGCGCGCCGCGCCGGCAACCGCCAGAACGTTGTCCAGCGACATCGAAACGTCGGCAATCACGATTTGCCAAGCGGCTTGGCCGAAGGTCTTCTTCGGTCCGGTCCCATTTCCGTTGTTGATGTCCACGCCGCTCAGAAGTTCCTCAGCGCGCTGTTCATCGGCCTCGGAGATGCGCAGCTCGCGCCACATTTTCCACGACACCCAGAGCAGCAAAATGCCGCCGACCAAAAGAAGTCCAAGGATTTGGAGGAGCTGTGTCGTAACGCCCGCGAAGAGGATGCGCAGAACGGTAGCGGCCAGAATTCCGACCAAGATGGCCTTATTCCGCTGGTGCTTCGGTAATCCGGCGGCGGCAAGACCGATGACTATGGCGTTGTCGCCGGCCAAAACCAGATCGATGGTGATCACCTGGAACAGGGCGGCCAGGGCCTCGGTCGAAACAAAGTCCATCAAAACTCAACCTCGTCTCTTGGCGCGCCCCTAAAGGCCGGCTGCAGTAGCCGGCGGAAAATTTCCATCGCCCGGTGCTTATTCCCCTTTGAAAGTGCCGGCGCAAGTCCCGCAGATAAGCCTGCGGGATCATGTTCGTTCCAGGACGCCCTTCATTGCCCGGCAAGGAGCGGAGTTCATTCCAATTGAACGGTCTGCTAACGGGCACCTTGACCCTAAACCACCCGTGTTTAGGTTGATCGGAAAAGACCCCCTCGCGCTGTTATGCACCACCTGTTCAGGCAGATATGGCTTAAGAAAAACGTCCTCTCGATGAGTTCCTTCGCGTCGAAGTGAAGAAACGCCAGGATCTTCGGATCTGGCTTGCGGAGAACCATGCCCAGCGCGAGAGCGTCTGGATCGTCACCTAGAAAAAAGGGCGCCGATCGACCTTACGTGCCCTGACCCGACCTTGTGGACGAGGCCCTTTGCTTCGGCTGGATCGACAGCCTTCCGCGCGAACTTGATACCGATCGCACCATGTTGCTGCTTTCGCCCCGGCGGGCGGGCAGCGGATGGTCGAAGGTCAATAAGGACAAGGTCGAACGCCTGATTGCGAGCGGGCTCATGCAGCCTCCAGGTCTTGCCAAAATCGAGGAGGCCATGCGCGACGGGAGTTGGTCGCGGCTCGATGGTGTGGACGCGCTGCTCGAACCGCCCGACCCAACCAACGCACTGAACGACACCCCCAGCGCCCGGCGCCATTTCGACGCCTTCAGCGCATCCTCCCGTCGCAGCATCCTGGAATGGATCAATGCCGCCAAGCAGCCGGAAACCCGTGCGGCCCGCATCATCAAAACCGTCACGCTCGCGGCCGACAATATCAAGGCGAACCACCCCGCCGCACGGGCTAAGGGCTAGCCATCGCCGTCTTGGCAGCATCTTTGCGTCATCGCGCCATTCCTTCGCGCCCGATCATTGCCTAGACTGAACGCGGCTCATTTGCGCACCGGAGGGGTTGGGGTGACGATGATACGATCCAGCGGCTCATCGCCGATCCGCGCCATTCTGTTCGACAAGGACGGCACGCTTTTCGATTTCCACAAGACCTGGGCATCGATCAACCGCCGCGCGGCCATCCTCGCCGCATCTGGGGACGACACCCTCGCGCGGCATCTCATGCACGTCGGCGGCCTTGATCCGGACACCGGCGTAACCGCCGCCGACAGCCTGCTGGCCGCCGCCAACACGGTCGAGATCGCCCATGCCTGGGTCGCAGCCGGCAGTCCGCTGACCCACGGTGAGCTGGCGCGCGGTCTCGACGCCTTGTTCATCGCCTCAGCCCATGGCGCCGTGCCCGTTACAGACCTCGCCGCCCTGTTTGCCCGCTTGAAACGTCGCGGCCTACGCACCGGGATCGCCAGCAGCGACAGCGAAGCGGCCATCCATGCGGCCGCAACGCATTTCGGCTTCGCCGAGTTCCTCGATTTCGTCGCCGGTTATGACAGCGGGCACGGCGTGAAGCCGACGTCGGGCATGGTGGACGCCTTCTGCGCGGCCGTCGCTGTGCCGGCCCGCGAAACCGCCGTCGTCGGCGATAATCACCACGATATGGCGATGGCACTCGCGGCCGGCGCGGGGCTGCGCGTTGCCGTTCTCACCGGCACCGGTACGCGCGAAACGCTTGCCCGCGCCGCCCATGCCTGCCTCGGCGGCATCGACGAACTGGAAGCGCTGCTCTTCGGCGAGGACGGGTGAGCCACGGCCGGGATCCCCTCGACGAACGGTCAGGTTTGGCATAACCCGTAGTCTCCACTTTGCCCTCGGAGCTGCCCGATGTCCGCCACTCTCGTCGCCCGTGTTTACCGCCCCGAATTCGCCGGCCCCTCGGTCGCACGGGTGGATGGCGACCGGCTCATCGACGTGACCGCCACCTTTGCCACCGTCCGCGATCTCTGCGAGACCGAAAACCCCGCCGCCGCCCTTCGCGCCGCGACGGGCGAGGACATAGGCTCGCTGGCCGCGATCACCGCCAACACCGCCCCGGACACCCGTGACCGCACTCGGCCGCATCTCCTCACGCCCATCGATCTGCAAGCGGTGAAGGCCGCCGGCGTCACCTTCGTCGTCTCGATGCTGGAGCGTGTGATCGAGGAAAAAGCACGCGGCGATGCCGATGCCGCCAACGCCATTCGCGGCCATATCCGCGATCTCGTTGGCGACGATCTGCGCCGCCTGAAGCCCGGTTCGCCCGAAGCCGCCGCCTTGAAGCAGACGCTGATCGAGGCCGGGGCCTGGAGCCAATATCTGGAAGTGGGCATCGGACCGGACGCCGAAATCTTCACCAAGGGTCAGCCGATGTCGGCCGTTGGAACCATGATGGACGTCGGCGTTCACCCGGCCTCGACTTGGAACAACCCAGAGCCGGAGGTGGTGCTGGTCGTGTCGTCCAAGGGCGCAATCGTCGGCGCCACGCTCGGCAACGACGTTAACTTGCGCGACGTCGAAGGCCGCTCGGCCCTCCTGCTCGGCAAGGCGAAGGACAACAACGCCGCCGCCGCCGTCGGTCCATTCGTGCGCCTGTTCGACGAGGATTTCACGCTCGACACCGTCCGCCGCATGGACCTATCGCTCACCGTGGAGGGCGCCGACGGCTACCGCATGACCGGCCGCTCCTCCATCGCCGAAATCAGCCGCGACCCGGCCGACATCGTCGCCCAAGCCATCAACACCCACCACCACTACCCCGACGGCCTCGTCCTCTTCCTTGGCACCATGTTCGCGCCCATCGACGACCGCGACCATCCCGGCCGCGGCTTCACACACAAGACCGGGGACATCGTGACGATCGCGACGCCGGAACTCGGCGCGCTGGTAAACAGGGTCGTGCCGACCGACAAAGCGGAGGCATGGACATTCGGCGCGGGGGAATTGATGCGGAATTTGGCGCGGCGGGAGGTGTTGGGGTAAGGCAAACTCGGCGTTCGCACGCGGAGTTGAAGCACCCGTCACGATTTAGATTTCTGCTCCATCACCTTGAACTCCCCTGCCCAGCCGGTCGTGGGTGAACTATGCTTCACCACGACCAATCGTCCCGCCCAGGAGCCCCTCATGCACATCCTCGTCACCGGCGCGGCCGGCATGGTCGGGCGTAAGCTGGTCGAGCGCCTCGCGCGGACGCCAACCGCGCTTGGCGCTGATATCGCCCGCATCACCCTCGTCGATGCCGTTCCACCCGCCACCCCGCCTGCCCTCGCTTCGATTACTCACGTCGTAACAGCCGACCTCGGCGATCCCGCCTCCGCCGCCCCGCTCATCGCGGACCGCCCAGACATCATCTTCCACCTCGCGGCCGTCGTGTCCGGCGAGGCTGAGGCGGATTTTGACAAGGGGTATCGGATTAATCTCGGGGGCACGCAGAGCCTGATCGAGGCGATCCGGCAGGAGGGGCTTCGCGCGTCCTACCGGCCGCGTTTCGTGTTCGCCTCGTCCATCGCCGTGTTCGGAGCGCCCCTCCCTGATGCGATCGACGATACATTCGGCACGTTTCCGCTTACCAGCTACGGCACGCAGAAGGCGATCGGCGAGTTGCTGTTGTCGGATTTCAGCCGGCGCGGCATTCTGGAGGGCATCGGCCTGCGCTTTCCTACCATCGTCATTCGCCCCGGCGCCCCCAACAAGGCGGCGTCCAGCTTCTTCTCCAACATCTTGCGTGAGCCGCTGGCGGGCAAGGAAGCCGTGCTGCCGGTGGACGAGGGCGTGCGGCATTGGTTCGCCAGCCCGCGCGCGGCCGTCGGCTTCCTCGTTCACGCCGCCACGCTGGACCTATCGCGCGTTGGCCCGCGCCGGAGTTTGAACATGCCCGGCCTTTCGGCCACCGTGGGCGAGGAGATCGCCGCGCTGCGCCGGGTGGCCGGAGAGAAGGCCATATCGCTCATCCGCCGCGAGAAGGACGAGACGATCCAGCGCATCGTGGCCGGCTGGCCCGAGCGCTTCGAAACGCGCCGTGCGCTGGCGCTCGGCTTCACTGCGGACGCGGATTTCGACGCGATCATCCGGGCGTACCTGGAAGACGAAGCGGCAAGCTGATCGGGATCGATCGCGCCGTCTTTGCGTTGTGTGAGGCACGCCGCCAGGGCTCGGGCACCGCCCGCGTCGCCCGGCGCGCGATGGCGATATCGTTAGCGGCTGGAAGAACAAACTTCAGACCACGCTTGCGAACATCACACCTGCAGGCGTTCTATCCAAGCAGGCGCAACCGTGCTCAGGGCATTCGTAACGGGAACCACGATCGATCGCCCTCGTTGGAGACCAAGGCGGGGCATTGACGAACGGTTTTCATATGACGCCTCGTCTCGGCCGCCTCCTCAATGTGAACGACCTCACGGTGCACTATCATGAAGCGGGCGAGGGCCGGCCGGTTCTGCTGGTTCACGGATGGAGCAGTCTTGGCGAGGAAATCTTTCCCGCGTTTTCATCGGAACTCCTGGGCGTTCGGCTGATAGCGGTGGATCGTCCAGGCTACGGCTGGAGCGATCCTTTGCCGTTATCGGAGGCGGGCGCGGCTGGCCAAGCTGCATGGCTCTGTGCGTTTCTCGCCAAGCTTGATCTCACCGACGTACTTCTCGTCGCCCATTCGCTGGGAGCGGCCACGGCGCTTTGCCTCGCGGCCCGGCAGGACCCCCGCGTGACCGGTCTCGTCTTGCTCGCCCCGTTCTGCCGGCCCACGCCGCATGCCGCTATGCCGCTGCTGCACGTGGCCACCGCGCCGATCATCGGTCCAGTGCTGCGCGAAGCCGTTCTGCCGCTGATTGCGCCGCTGGTTGGGCCGGGCATTCTTGCGGCTGCGCTGCGGCCGAATGCGGTGCCCGATTACCTCTCGTCATTTCCTTTCGTCCATGCCGGACGTCCAGAAGCCGTGCGGACGATGGCAAGTGAACTTCTCGCCTTCAACGCGGTGATGGGGGACGTCGAGCCCTTGCTCGGTGGGGTGTCGCTACCGACCGCGATCATCTTCGGCGAGGCCGACGAGATCGCCGCTCCGGACTGGCACATCGGTTGGCTGCAAACGCACCTGCCGGATGCCGACATCGTCAGTCTCCCCGGCGTCGGGCACGCGCCACATCACGCGGACACGGACCGCGTTATGCGGACGGTGCGATCGCTTCTTGGAGCCTGACCCTGGAGTCGCTGAATTCTGCGTGTTGGTTTAAAATGTGTTTTATGAATATGGGCGGGGTCGGCGATCGTACAGTCCTCTTTTGACGTGGGGACAACCAGCAATACCGCGTGTCATTGCAGCGACGGGATGTATCGCCAAATTGAGTTGTTCGGATGTTGCGGTTTACTGGCCCAGGAACACCCGTACATGAATTATTATATTAGAACGCGTGACACCGACACCTTCATGGAACCAATCAATTATGCCGCCCTAACCTTGGTTGGACCTGAAGACGGCCATAGCGAGTGACATTGATCTTAGTATTTTCCGGGTACGCACAGCACCGAATCTGCCCCTTCAAGATTTTCTTCAGATTTCATTAAGTCGTCATGCGGTTTATGCATGTCTGCACAGCGATCTTTGATCGTGTTCGCCACGGTTCGGTCATGGATTAGGGCGAATGATCGGTCCGCATTTCGCACCCAAATCTGGATATCATGAGCCCCCCTCCCGCCATCTCCGCCACAGCGGACGCCACCTCTTACGTTGAAACACCAGCCGTCCGCGTTCCTGCTGCCGTTCGTGACGGCACGCTGATCGCGATCGGACTGATCATCGCATCCACGATCTTCTTTTCCGCCGGCGATATCGTCGCGAAATCGATGACCGACACGATGCACCCGCTTCAGGTCACTTGGTTCCGGTATCTCGGCTTTGCGATCATCGCCGTTCCGGCCGTATTCATGATCCGCGGCCGCCATGCTTTTTCCACCACCCGGCCGCGCATGCAGCTCGCCCGCGGGCTTGCGGTGTGCGCCTCGTCGGCGCTGTTCATTTTGGGGCTGGGTCATCTTGGTGTCGCCGACAACACGGCGATCAACTATCTCTCGCCGCTGTTCATCACGGCGCTTTCGATCCCGCTGCTCGGCGAAAAGGTCGGGGCCCGGCGCTGGGCGGCGGCATTCGTGGGCTTTGCAGGGGTCTTGCTCGTGGTGCGGCCGGGCTCGGATGCGTTCCAACTCGCTGCGCTCTTTCCGGTGGCTTCCGCGCTGGTTTGGGCCTTCGGCGCCATCTTCACCCGCCAGATGGCGGACGAGCGGCCTGAAACAACGCTGGCCTGGACGGCCGCCATCGGCTTCGTCGTCCTCACGGTGCTGATGCCCTTCTACTGGACGCAGCCGTCGCAATTCCAGGTTGGCGAGGGCCTGCTCACGGGGCTTCTCTCCACAATCGGGCATGTGCTGATCGTGCTTGCGTTCCGCCGGGCCTCGGCGTCCACGCTGGCACCCTTCTCCTACGTGCAGCTTCTCTTTGCCGGCCTCTTCGCCTTTCTCGTGTTCGGCGACATGCCGAGCAGTTGGACGATCGCCGGTTGCCTCGTCATCGCGGCGAGCGGCCTTTACACCGCCCACCGCGAGCGCATCCGGGCCGCAGCCGCCCGCGCGTGATGTCAATTCGGCCGGGCGCCTCAGGCGCCCGCCGCCTCCACCGGCGTCACGGTCTGCTCGATCGCGCCGAAGATCGAATGCCCCGTGCGATCCTTCATTTCGATGCGCACGGTGTCGCCGAATTTCAGAAACGATGTTACCGCCGCTCCGGTCTTGATCGTCTCCACAAGACGGATCTCGGCCAAACAAGCGTAGCCTGCGCCGCCGTCCTCGATCGTCGCACCCAGGCCGCCATCGGCACTGCCGTTTGAAATCGTGCCGCCGCCGATGATGCTGCCGGCGCCAAGCCCGCGGGTCTTGGCGGCATGGGCGATCAGCGCCGCGAAATCATGCGCGACGCCTTCGCCCGCGTTTGCCCGGCCAATCGCCCGGCCGTTGACGGAGGCGAGCAGCGGCAGATGCAGCTTCGCGCCATCCCAGGCCGTGCCGAGTTCATCCGGCGTCACCGCGACCGGCGAGAAGGCCGAGGCGGGCTTTGCCTGGAAAAAGCCGAAACCCTTGGCGCGCTCCGCCGGCTGCAACAGCCGCAACGACACGTCGTTCGCCAGCATCACCAACCGGATCGAGGCGGCGGCTTCAGCGGGCGTCGCGCCCATCGACACATCCCCGGTTATCACCGCGATCTCGCCTTCGAGGTCAATGCCGTGCTCCTCGCTCACCGCAACGATCGCATCGCGCGGCCCGAGAAATCCGTCCGAGCCGCCCTGATACATCAGCGGCTCGCCCGGCAGTGCATTGGGATCCTCGCCCCGGCTCATCCGCATGATGCGCATGTGGTTGGTGTAGCTCGACGCGTCGGCCCACTGATAGGCGCGCGGCAGAGGCGAGCACGCTTCATGCTCGTGAAATCGCAAGGCGGGAACGGCGCCGAGTTCCAGATCATGGGCAAGGTCGGCCAAACGCGGGGCGGCGTACTCCCAATCGTCGAGCGCGGCTTGCAGGGTTTGCGCGATCGGCCGCGCCGAAACGCAGCGGGTGAGATCGCGCGAGACGACCACAAGCATGCCGTCGCGGGTCCGGTCCTTCAGGGTTGCCAGTTTCATCTGCGGTCTCACTCCCATCGGTTTTTATCATTGAGTCGCAGCCTAGCGGCATTCCTAGCCGTCGGCATGCGGAAAGATAACCGTTTAGGTGCATGATTTTGGATCGAACGGACATAAACAGAAACGTATTGCTGCCCGCTGAATTCAGATTTTCTCTCTTTTTTTCTCATTGATTATGGAAATTTCGAGCGCAATCCCAAACTCAGTGAGCCAAAAAGGGGCTCTATTCGCTGAGAATATGTGCAGTAACTGCTAGGGAAATGGCAATTAAATACCTTAGGGTGGAACCATGACGTCTGCTTAAGCTTGTCATCAAGGGCCCAAGTACCCAAAGTATGACATATCAGGCTCCGTTCAGGATGCGCGGCGAGCGCGGCGTCGACACATGGCCTCCTGGAGTCGTCCGTCTAAAGACAAGATCGCGACCCCGCGAGGAGGTTCATCTCGATGAAGATTGCCCAGGTAGCCCCTCTCTATGAAAGCGTTCCGCCGAAGCTCTATGGCGGCACGGAGCGCATCGTCTCTTACCTGACGGAAGCGTTGGTCTCGCGCGGTCACGAGGTCACGCTCTTTGCATCGGGCGATTCCTCAACCACCGCCGAACTCATCGCACCGGCACAGCGGGCCATGCGCCTTGATCCCGATATCCGGGACGCCGTTCCCTACCATGTCATCATGCTGGAGGAGATCCGCAGCCGGGCAGAAACCTTCGACATGATCCATTTCCACACCGATCTTCTCCAGTTCCCGCTCGCCCGCACCCTCCCCGGCCGAACGGTGACGACGCTGCACGGACGTCTCGATCTTCCCGACCTTCAGCCCTTTTACAAAGCCTTTCCCGATATCCCGCTCGTCTCGATCTCGGACGACCAGCGCCGCCCCATGCCGCCGGTGAACTGGGTCGGCACGGTTCATCACGGCCTGCCGGAAACACTCCTGCCCTATAGGCCGCAGGCCTCAGGCTATCTGGCGTTCCTCGGGCGCGTTTCTCCGGAAAAGCGGCCTGATCTGGCCATCGAGATTGCCGAGCGATCCGGGCTGCCGCTCAAGATCGCAGCCAAGATCGATAATGCCGACAAAGAATACTGGACCAACGTCATCGAGCCGCTGCTCAGCCGCAGCCCAATGGTCGAGTTCATCGGCGAAATCAACGACAGCCAAAAGGCATCCTTCCTCGGCGATGCCGCGGCGCTGCTCTTTCCGATCGACTGGCCGGAACCCTTCGGCATCGTCATGATCGAGGCGATGTCCTGCGGTACGCCGGTTATCGCCTTCGGTCGCGGTTCGGTGCCGGAGGTGATCGAAAACGGCGTCAACGGCTACATCGTCGATACGGTCGACGAAGCCATTGATGCGGCGCGGCGCGTTCACACCCTCAGCCGCTTGCGCACGCGCCGTTCGTTCGAACAGCGCTTCACGGCCACGCGCATGGCGCACGATTACGAAGGCATCTACCGCCAAGTTCAAGCCGCTGCCGTGCAGACCGTGCCTTCCAAACGCGCAGGGCCATCCGCCATCTCAGCCGTTGCCTAAGGCTTGGCAGGGCCGGTGTTTCCTTTGTTCCGGCCCAGCCTTTTTTTAGAACCGACGCATCCAAAGGCGCCGCAGCGGCTTGACCTCATAAACAGCCTTGGAGACGCGCTATGGACGAACAAGCCGCTACGGCATCTATGCCGATAAACCATTACGAAGTGTCCGTTGCCGAGTCGCTCGGCGAGCGACGTGCCCGGTCGCTCAAGCACGGTGACACCTTTGCCGTGCTGGATCCCACCGGCGATATTCGCTCGGGCAGCGCAGATGGGCTCTATCACCTCGACACGCGCCATCTGTCCCATCTCGATCTGTTCATCTGCGGCTCGCGGCCGATTCTCCTCTCCTCCACCCTTCGCGACGACAACGCCGGGCTCACCTGCGACCTCACCAACCCCGACGTGAGCGCAACCGACGGCGGTGTCATCAAGCGCGACACTATCCATATCCGCCGCACGCGCTTCCTTTGGAACGCCACGGCCTATGAGCGCATCCACCTTCGCAACTTCGGTGACACGCTCATCGAAGTGGATCTGCACATGCGCTTCGAGGCGGATTTCGTCGATATCTTTGAGGTGCGCGGCACCAAGCGGACAAGCCGGGGCCTGTTTCGCCCTGCTATCGTGGGCGACGACAGCGTTGCCTTCGCCTATCGCGGCCTCGACGAGCGCGAGCGCCGGACGACGCTGCGCTTCGAACCGCGCCCGAGCCGGATCGATGCGCAGCATGTCCGGCTCGACGTATCGCTCACGCCCGGCGGGTCCACGAATTGCTTTATCGAGGTGGCTGTCGGCGACAAGTCAGCGCCCCACCGATCCTGCGGGCAACAATATCTGATCTCGATGCGCGATGCCCGGCGCGCGCTGCGGCGCGCATCCTCGCGCGCGGCGTCCATCGACACCTCCAACGAGATTTTCAACGAGGCGATCCGCCGTTCGGTTGCCGACCTCGTCATGCTCAACACCGACACGCCCGACGGGCCGTACCCCTATGCCGGCATCCCCTGGTTCTCCACCCCGTTTGGCCGCGATGCCATGATCACCGCCAGCGAAGCCCTTTGGATGGACCCGGAACTTGCGCGCGGCGTCTTGCGCTATCTTGCCGCCCATCAGGCGACCACCGTCGATGCCGCCAGCGATGCCGAACCCGGCAAGATCCTGCACGAGGTGCGGCGCGGCGAAATGGCCGAAACCGGCGAGGTTCCGTTCCGCCATTACTATGGCAGTGTCGATTCCACCCCGCTTTTCGTCATGCTCGCGGGTGCGTATCTGCGCCGCACCGGCGACCTTACGACCGTTCGCACCCTGTGGCCGGCGATCGAAGCCGCGCTCCGCTGGATTGACGACTATGGCGACCGGGACCACGACGGCTTCGTCGAATACAACCGGATGACCGAACAGGGCCTCGCCAACCAAGGCTGGAAAGACAGCCAGGACAGCATCTTCCATGCGGACGGCAAGCTTGCCGACGGGCCAATCGCGCTTTGCGAAGTTCAAGGCTATGTTTACGCCGCTCGCGTCGCCGCCGCCGAAATCGCGGATCAGCTAGGCGACATGGTAGCGGCCGAAGACCTCAGGCGAACCGCCGAGGCCCTGAAAATCCGCTTCGACGAGGCCTTCTGGTGCGAGGAAATCGGCACCTACGCCCTCGCCCTCGACGGCGCCAAACGGCCCTGCCGCGTGCGCGCCTCCAATGCCGGACATTCGCTGTGGACCGGTATCGCCAAACCGGAACGCGCGCTGGCCCTATCCCGCACGCTGATGTCCGCCAACTCATTCTCCGGCTGGGGCATCCGCACCGTCGCCATGGGCGAGCCGCGCTACAATCCGATGTCGTATCATGATGGGTCCGTCTGGCCGCACGACAATGCGTTGATCGCGCTCGGGCTGGCACGCTACGGCTACAAACACGAGGCGGCCCGAATTTTCGAGGCGCTGTTCGGCACCTCCGTTCATCTCGACATGCGCCGCCTGCCGGAGTTGTTCTGCGGTTTCTCACGCCGGGGCGGGCAAGGGCCGACGTTCTATCCCGTTGCTTGCAGCCCGCAGGCCTGGGCCGCCGCCGCTCCGATCGCGCTGATCGAGGCCTGCCTCGGGCTCACCTTCGATATCGCGGGCGACTGCATCGAGATGCGCAATCCGGTGCTCCCCCGCTTTGTCGACCGCGTGACGCTTCGGAACGTGCGCCTCGGCCATAGCTTACTCGATCTCGTCGTCCGCGCCGCAGATGGGGGCGTTACCACCACGGTGATCCGCAGGTCCGGACCCGCGCGGCTCGTTGTTACGACCTGAGAAAACTTCTTACCCAACGTCAATGAGGCGCCGGCTGATGTCCGCCATGGTCCGATCAGTCCAAGAACGGACCTATTCGGAGCACACCCCATGAGCACGATCGCAGCCCCCACCGCCGGCACCGTCAAACGTGCCTCCGGTCTTGCCACCGGTTCCCTTCTGATCGCCCAGTTCGTTTTGATGTGGACAGCATTCTCTGTCCTTTCCTCCGCCATCAACTGGCCCGCCAGCCTCGACGACCCTGCATCGATCGCCCTCCCCCGCCTTCTCGACAATGAAGCCGTGGTGATGTTCGGCTATGGCTGCTATCTCATGACCGCGTTGTTGATGGTGCCTGCCACCGCCGCCTTCAACGCCCGCTTCGGCCTCACCGGCGCTTATGCCGCGACCACGCTGACGCTTGGCACCGTCTGTGCCGTTGCGAAGATGATTGGAATCACTCGCTGGCTGTTCGTCATGCCCAGCCTCGCCCGCGCCTTCGTCGCGCCGGATGCCGATCAGGCCACGATCTCGCTGATCTTCAACGTCCTCAACGACTATGCCGGCGGCATCGGTGAAGCGATCGGCGTCGGCCTTGTCGGCGGCGTTTGGACGATCCTGATCGGACTTGCCGTCGTTCGCAGTGGATCGCGCTTCGTCGGATGGTTCGCGGTTGTCATGGGTGTCACCCTGCTCGCCACGCTTCCCGCCGTGTTCGGCGTCGAGCTTGGGCCGATCCTGACCATCAGCAACGTCGGCTGGCAGTTCGCCCTCTTCGCCATCGCCATCGTCGCCCTGCGCGGTAGCCGCACTTGATCGCGAACCGGCGAGGAGGACCGATCATGTCCAACGATGCATCACCCCGCCATGTCGTTCTCGGAACCGGGCCTTTGGCCCGGTCCACCGTAGAATCCCTCATCGCCGGGGGCAAGGATGTGAGCCTTGTCAGCCGGTCCGGCGCGATGAAGTCAACTCCATCACAAGCGACCGTGGTTGCCGCCGATCTCCTCGACCGGGCGGCAGCGGGTCGGGCCTGTACGGGCGCCGAGGCGATCTATTTCTGTGCGCAGCCGCCCTATCACCAATGGCCGCAGTTCTTTCCCGCGCTCCAAGCCGCCGCGATCGATGTGGCCGCCGACGTGGGGGCCAAGCTGATCGTGGCCGAAAACCTCTACAGCTACGGCGAGACGGCCGAGGTGCTTAAGGAAACAACGCCCGTACGCCCCACCAGCGTCAAAGGCCGGGTCCGGGCCGAAATGCACGATACGTTGATGCAGGCGCATGCGGCGGGACGGATCAAGACAGCCGTTGCGCGCGGCTCCAGCTTCTTCGGCCCATGGGTCGACGCGTCCAGCGTCGGAAGCCGGCCGCTTCGCGCGCTTCTCAGGGGCAAACCCGTGGAGGTGATCGGTAACCCGGACATGCCTCATACCGTGACCTATGTCCGCGATTTCGGCGCGGCGCTCGCTCTCCTCGGCTCCGATCCGCGCGGCATCGGAGAAGTCTGGCACGTGCCCAACGCTCCCGCCGTCACGACGCGGCGCTTCTTCGAAATCGCCGGGCTGGTCGCGGAAAAGCCGGTGCGTCTGCGCAAGCTTGGGCTGTTCCAGCTTCGCATCGCCGGGCTTTTCATGCCGGCGGCCAAGGAGTTGATCGAGATGATCTACGAGTTCGAAAAGCCGTATCTCGTGGACCACAGCAAGTTCACCGCCACCTTCGGCGATGTCTCCACGCCGCTGGAAGCTGCCATCGCCCAAACGCTGGACTGGCTGCGAAACGGCGGCTAAATCGAAAGACGGACAGCGGAGCAGGTTTACATGATCGATGCCTTGACCGCGCAGTTCCTTCGGTATTCCAGCCCGCTTGAGCCAGAGCAAGAGACACTTCGGCGGCTCACATCGGCTGTTACGCCAAGAACCATCAAGAAGGGTGAGCATCTGGCGCGGGCCGGCGAGACGAGCGAAGCGCTCTACTTCGTCGGCCAGGGCCTTCTGCGCTACTACTATCTCAACGACGGGGTGGAACACACCGGCCAGTTCTTCGGCGAAAACACATTCGTCGCCGACGTCCATGCCCTCGTCACCGGCGCGCCCACCCTCCAATACATCGACGCGCTTGAAGAAACCGTCGTCTTGCTTATTGCCAAAACGGCGCTTCTAGCGGCCTATGATGCAGACCACGCGATGGAGCGGTTCGGGCGCCGGGTGATGGAAGAGGCCATGGCCGGTTCGCAGCGGCGCAGCGCCAGTCTGCTGACGCGATCGCCCGAGCAGCGCTATGCTGACCTCGTTAAGAACCGGCCGAACATCGTGCGCCGGGTGCCGCAGTACATCGTGGCATCCTACCTCGGCATCACGCCGGAATCGTTGAGCCGCATCCGTAGCCGCCGCGTGTCGGGCGATTGAGCCTTACCAGCCGTTGCTGCCGGGAATGCCCTTGAACGGGCCGACGATGTTTCCCGTGATCCAGCCGCCATAGAAGGCCCCCGGCTGCGGCGCCACCTGCTCGTCACCCACGAAACAGGCATCCACACGCCCGGCATAGAGCGCGACATAGCCCGCAATCGACGCGAAGCTGCCTGTTGGCTTCGGATAGGCCCACGCCGCCCGTTCGGCGCGCTTGGTGCCGCCGATCAGATCGAAATAGACCGCCCGCCCCTTCCATTCGCAAAAGCTCGATCCGGCTGCCGGTACCAGCGCGCCCGTCAGGAACGCATCCGGCGGCAGGTAATAGGACGGCGGATGACTGGTTTCGAGCACGCGATAAGCCGCCGCCGTATCGGCGATCGTGACCCCGCCCAATACCACACGAATGCGCGCGGTTACCGGCTCCAAGCGCGGCGGGCGGGGATAGTCCCACACGCTTTCCTGACCCGGACCAACCGGCAAGGGAATCGGCCTCATACTCGCTCCTTAGGTTTCACGACGGGAACTGGAAGGTGGTTGATCCAGATTCGCCGGCCGCGTTCCAGATAAACCACGATGGCCGAATGAGGGGTGCGTCAGATCGACCGGAACGGCCCCGGCCGCACCCAATCAATGCCAAGATCGCTCAGGCATCCGGCCGCCTGAACGCTAACGAAATCACTCGTCGCGCAGCCGGGCCGAGGGGGACGTATGGCGCTTTCGGCCGATGAGAAACGCCCACGACGCTCGATTGGGCGGCCCTTCGGCGCGGTCTTCGCCTTCGCCGCATTCGGCATGATCAGCCTCGCCGCGAGCCAAGCCGCCGAACCATCCTATGCCGGAAGCGCCGCCTGCGCCGATTGCCACCCGTCGCAATCGGCAGCTTGGTCGCAGTCGGATCACGCCTGGGCCCTGCGCAAGCCGGCGCCCGGCAACGTTCTGGGCGACTTCTCCGGCGCCACCTTCACCCACAAAGGCGTCACATCCCGGTTCTTCCAGGCAAACGGGGCGTATTTCATTGAAACCGACGGTGTGGACGGCGCACCTGCCACCTATGCCGTGCGCTACACGGTCGGTGTTCGCCCGTTGCAGCAGTATCTGGTCGAGACCGAGAAGGGGCGGTTGCAGGTGCTGGATCTGGCCTGGGATGATGCCAGCAAACGCTGGTTTCACCTCTACCCCGATCAAGATTCTGCCGCCGGCAGCGCCATGCACTGGACCGGCCCCTATAAAAACTGGCAGGCACGCTGCGCGGAGTGCCATCAAACCGGGTTCGACAAAGGCTACGACCTTCAAACCCGGTCATACCGGACGCATTGGGCGGAGCTAACGGTTTCCTGCGAATCCTGTCACGGATCCGGCTCCGACCATGTCGCATCGGCACGTGCAGGCCGGCCCACACCGCTCATTTCCCTCGGTGCAGGCCAACAGGCAAATGAGATTGCGGTCTGCGGGCCCTGCCACGCCCGGCGCGATGCCTTTGGGGCCACCAGCCCGCCCGTCGGCGCCCCCTTCGACGACCACTATAATCTCGCGCGCCTTACCGGCGACCTCTACTTCGCCGACGGTCAGCAGAAGGCGGAAGTGTTCATCCTTGGCTCGTTCCTTCAGTCGAAGATGAGCGCGATGGGCGTCACTTGCTCCAACTGCCACGAACCGCACAGCGGAAAGCTGGTCGCCGAAGGCAACGCCGTGTGCACCCAGTGCCACGCGCCCATCACACGCGCGGACTTCCCTTCGCTGAGCCCAAAGCTCTACGACAGCCCCGCGCATCACCACCATCCTGCCGGTTCGCCGGGCGCCGCCTGCGTGTCCTGCCACATGCCGGAGCGCACCTATATGGCGATCGACAAGCGCCGCGATCACTTCTTCCGGCGCCCCGACCCCCTCCAATCCAAGGCCGCCGGTTCGCCGGACGCTTGCACGGCATGCCACACCGGCAAAACCCAGGACTGGGCCGCCGCCACAATCGCCGCGTGGTTTCCGGATGCCGATTACGCCTGGCAGGATCGCGCGCCCTTCGTCGCCTTCAACGGCAGTGACAGATCGGCGTCCGTGGTCACCGCCCTCGCCGCCTATGCGCGCGATCTCGACCGGCCCGCCATCGTGCGGGCCACCGCCGCCGAACTCCTCGCATCCGGCCCCGATGCAATCGCGGACGCGGATATCGCCGCGCTCCTGGCCGATCCAAGCGAATTCGTCCGCGCCGCAGCCGTCTTGCTCACGCGCGGAAAGGATGATGCGGCGAAGATCGCCCTCCTCCGCCCGTCACTCTTTGACCCGTCGCGGCTCGTTCGGCAATCCGCCGCACCCGATCTTGCGGGCGCCGAGGCATCGGGCCTTAGCGAGCCCGATCGTGCCGCGCTGAAACGCGCCCTCTCCGAATACATCGCGTCCCGCGCCGCCCGGGCGGACGCGCCGGAAAGCCATGTCGCGCTCGGCGGATTGGCGCTGACCCTGCGCCGCTGGCCTGCCGCCGAAGCCGCGTTCCGCCAAGCCGTCGCGCTCGACTCCCAGATCGAAGAAGCCTGGATCATGCTCGCGCGGCTGCGTTCCGCGCTCGGCGACGAACCCGGCGCAGCCACCGTTCTCGACGAGGGCTATCGCGCCCTACCCCGTGCGGCCGGCCTGATCCTGACCCGCGGCGATCTTGAGGCCCGCCGCTCCGACGACCGGGCGGCCATTACATGGTACGAGCGCGCCATCGCCGTTGATGGCGCGAATGCCGATGCATGGTTCGCGCTCGCATCATCCGCCCTGCGGATCGGCGATAGCGCGCGGGCGCTTGAAGCAAGCGGCAAGGTCATCGCGCTCCAACCCGGCAATGCGGACGCCTTCGTCATCGCCGCCGCCGCCCACTTCCTGAAAGGCGACATTCAAAGCGCCACGGCAACCGCGGCAGAAGCGCGAAGGCTGTCGCCTTCGGTCGAAATGCCAGCCGAGCTCAGCCGGCTACTCCATTAGATCTAGCGTAGTAAAATCAAAACTGACAATATAAAACAAATTCTTTTTTCTATTACGTGCATAGTCATGACGTCGTTTAGATCAAAAACATTTTCAATTACAATATCATATAAGTGTTTTCTCTTACAACTCATGAGATAATATATTTTTTATTGTTAATCTAATCAATCATCCTACGAAGAATTCGACAATATCGGATCATATCCGTCTGATCGTAACACCAAGCTGCTGTCCGATCCTAAGATAACAGTGCGATAACTCTATCACGTGTCCGCCCTGGTCATTTCTTGGCGCGCCTTGGCCATCGAGAAGACCATAGCAAGATTGCGGCCTCGCTCGACGGGTTGTCCAGCCTCGGATCTTGCCGGAGATGTGCCCATGTCGAGACAAGGAATAATTCCACGGCTCTTAGTGCTTGCAACCTGCACGCTAGCAACTGGCGTTTCCATGGCAGGGTTCGCCACTGCGCAGGAAACCAAACCGAATATTCTGGTCATCTGGGGCGACGACATCGGCAACTTCAACATCAGTGCCTACAATAACGGGATGATGGGCTACAAGACGCCCAACATCGACAGTATCGTTAGAGATGGCGCGCTTTTCACGGACTGGTACGGACAGCAAAGCTGCACCGCCGGCCGTGCGGCCTTCATCACCGGCCAGTCGCCGATCCGTACCGGGCTCACCAAGGTCGGCCTACCCGGCTCTCCGGAAGGCATGAAGCCGGAAGACCCGACGATCGCCACGCTTCTCAAGCCGCTCGGCTATGTAACCGGCCAATTCGGCAAGAATCATCTTGGCGACCGGGATGAGATGCTGCCCACGCTCCATGGCTTCGATGAGTTCTTCGGCAACCTCTATCACCTCAACGCCGAGGAGGAGCCGGAGAACGTGGACTATCCCAAGAACCCCGAATTCCGGGCGCGCTTCGGCCCGCGAGGGGTGATCCATTCCTTCGCACAGGCCAACGGCACGCAAGCCATCGAAGATACCGGCCCGCTCACCCGCAAGCGTATGGAAACGGTGGACGAGGAAACCACCGCCGCCGCCCTGCAATTCATGGATAAGGCCCACCAGGACGGCAAACCCTTCTTCGTGTGGTGGAACTCCACCCGCATGCACATCTTCACCCATCTGAAGCCTGAGTCCGATGGCAAGACGGGCCTCGGCATCTACGCCGACGGCATGGTCGAGCACGATGCCATGGTCGGTCAGTTGCTCGCCAAGCTGAAAGAGCTAGGCATCGAGGACAACACCATCGTCATGTACTCGACCGACAACGGCGCGGAAACCTTCACTTGGCCGGACGGCGGCACCACCATGTTCCGGGGTGAAAAGAACACCCAATGGGAAGGCGGCTACCGCGTACCCACCGCCATTCGCTGGCCGGGCGTCATCAAACCGGGCACCGTGATCAACGAAATCGGCGCCCATGAAGACATGATGACCACGCTGGTTGCCGCCGCCGGGGACCCAAACGCCAAGACCGAACTCTTGCAAGGCAAGACGATCGGCGACCGGACCTTCAAGGTCCACCTCGACGGCTATGATCTTCAACCCGCGCTCAAGGGCGAGGCCGCGTGGCCGCGGCGGGATTTCATCTACTGGACGGATGACGGCAACGTTGCCGCGCTTCGCTACGACAATTGGAAGATCACGTTCATGAAGCAGAATGCCGTGGGCCTCAGGGTCTGGCAGCAACCCTTCGAAACGCTGCGCGCGCCGTTGCTCACCAACCTGCGCATGGATCCATTCGAGCGCGCCGACGAGGAGAACGCCATGGGCGCCCAGCGTTGGTACTTGGAGAGGATGTTCGCGATAGCGCCCGCTACGGCCTTCGTGGCGAACTGGCTTCAGAGCTTCAAGGAATTCCCGCCGCGTCAGAAGCCCGGCACGTTCAACCTCGACCGTGTGATGGAGACCCTCTCCAAAGGCAGCCAGGGGAATCAGTAGCCCCCGATGCGCGTGACGCGGGCCATCCCGCGTCACTGCCGATCCGGCCGCCCATAGGAGTACCCCATGAAACACGTTACCGCTGGCTTTTTCGGGAAGATGCTACAGATCGCCGTGCTTGTCGCAGGGTTCTACGGCATGCCCGTTCAGGCCGCAGAACCGCTGCCCTCCTGGAACGATGGACCGGCAAGGACGGCGATCCTGGAGTTCGTCGACGCCGCCACGAACCGGGCATCGCCAAACTACATCAAGACCAAAGACAGGATCGCCGTCTTCGACAACGACGGTACGCTGTGGGCCGAACAGCCCTACTACTTCCAAGCCTTGTTCGCCCTCGACCGGGCCAAAGCCATGGCCGCCGCCGACCCCGCCTTCGCCGCAACGCCAACGCTGAAAGCTGCGGCCGCCGGCGACTTCAAGGCTGTGATGGCGGGCGGCGAGGACGCGATCTTGGAGGTCGTGAAAGCGACGCATTCGGGACTGACCATCGATGCGTTCCAAGTACAAGTCGCCGACTGGCTGAAAACAGCCCGCCACCCGGTTACAGGGCTGCCTTACACTGACATGGTGTACCAGCCCATGATCGAACTTCTCGACCATCTCAGGGCGAACGGGTTCGAAACCTACATCGTTTCCGGCGGCGGACTCGATTTCATGAGGGTGTTCGCGGAGGACGCCTACGGCATTCCGCCTCAAAACGTAATCGGCAGCATGGGCAAGGCCCGCTTTGAGATCGTCGACGGGATACCGGAGATCTTCAAGGATCCCGGCATCGACTTCATCGACGATGGCAAGGCCAAGCCTCTCGGCATCGCCCGCCACATCGGCAAGCGGCCGGTCTTCGTTGCCGGCAATTCGGACGGCGATCTGGCCATGGCGCAATGGGCCACCATCGGCCAGGGCGCACGGTTCACGCTCATTGTTCATCATACCGACGCCAAACGTGAATGGGCCTATGACCGCGACGGCTCGGTCGGACGGCTCGATAAGGCTCTCGACGCCGCCAAAATCAATCGCTGGACCGTCGTCGACATGGCCTCGGACTGGGCGACGATCTATCCGACCCGCGCGCAGTGACCTCGCCCAGACCTCAGCCCGCACCGCGTGGGCGCGCATAGCTAATTTGTCGAGGATCTCACAATGCTCATCTCTTGGAAATTCCGGCCGATCGCAAGCGTGTTGGTTCCTCTTGCCCTCGTCAGCCTACCGTCAGGTGCCGCCGCTCAGGCGCAAACCGCCACTGCCGAAGGCACCCAAACCGCCGCGCCGGCCCCCCAGCCGCTGACCGACGACCAAATGGAGGTTATCGTTGCCCGGATCGCCCTTTACCCGGACGAACTGGTGGCGCTCATCACATCAAGTTCGCTCTATCCGCTCCAGATTGTCGAGGCCTCCCGCTACCTGGAAAACCGCGCCAAGAATTCCAGCCTGCAACCCAAGGCCACCTGGGACGGAAGCATCGTTTCGCTGCTGAATTACCCAGACATCGTGAAAATGATGAGCGACGACCTCGACTGGACGCAGTCGCTGGCTGACGCATTGTCGTATCAACAAAAAGACGTTCTCATCGCAATCCAATCCCTGCGCGATAAAGCCGTCGCGAATGGCGTCATCAAGTCGGACGACAAGGTAAAAGTGGTTCAGCAAAACGAAAATATCATCATCGAACCCACACAGTCTGACCAGATATACGTTCCTCAATACGCTCCGGAAATGCTTTACGAGCCGGATTATGTACAGACTCCCATCTCCTACTACCCCGAATCCTATCCGAACTACTACTATCCAACCGCAACCTTTTTTGCCGGGGCGGTCACGGGCGCGGCCTGGGGTGCTCTTGTCGATTGGGACGACTGGGACGTCGATGGCGGCGATTGGGGCGGAGATATCGATATCGACTGCAACAAATGTTTCAACGACAGCAACTTCAGCGGCAAAATCAATATGAACGACGTCGATTGGAGCAAAGTTGACCGATCCAAGATCAATGTCGATCGAAACCAATTCAACAATCTCGACCGAAACGCCATCCAGTCCAGTTTAAGGGCCAACGACGTCAACAGCATTCGAAACAAAAGCGCCGGCGTAGCCAATCGGCAGACGGCGCTCGCCGACACCTCCCGGTCCATCGCCAATAAACCACGGGATGTCCGCGCGAACGCCGTGCAAGGCGCGAATAGAACCGGCTCCGTCAATCGGGCGGATGCTAAGGCGCAGGGGCAGCGCGCCAACGCCAAACCCAAGGCATCGGCCGGCAAGGCTCAGGTAAAGGCCAATCGCCCTGCTGGAAAGCCAAAAGCCGGAGCCAAGGCCGACAACCGGCCGAAGAACCCGTCTGCCTTTGGTCAAGTCGGAAACGGCAAGAGAACGCAGGTCAGTTCACAGCGGGGACACCAGTCCAGCGTCTCGCGCTCAAACCGGGGCGGCGGCGGTGGCGCTGCCCGGAGCGGAGGCGGACGGAGCGGTGGCGGTGGTGGCCGTGGTCGTTAAACCTGAAAATCAGCAGGAAATCTCATCATGATCCGCACATCGCTACGCCCGCTGTTGACCGCCTTTACCGGTCTTGCGCTTCTATCCGGCGCCGCCCTGACCACGATGGAAGACGCCTTTGCTGAAACCGTCCCAAGGTTGGCGGACTATATCGCCGCGGAGGCTCCGCGTTCCTTCGCGGAGCCCTCCGAAGCCGTCGAGGCCTTCAAAGCCACACTGGCCGCGAACGATCTTGCCGGACTTGCCGGACTTCTCGGTCTGAAACCCGCACCGCTCCAGGCCAATGCCGACGCAGTGGGCGCCTTCGCGCAGATCCGAGAGGGCGCCATCCGCAAGATCATCGTCGACGATAAGGGCGACAGCCGCATCATCCGGATCGGCAACATACTCTGGCCGCTCCCGTTTCCGCTCGTGAAAAACGAAGATGGCCGGTGGGCGTTCGACCCTCAAGCCGGCGTCGAGGAAATCCGTGCCCGGCGAATCGGCGAGAACGAGCTTGAAACGATCTCCACCTTGAACGCCTATCTCGATGCCCAGCGCGAATACGCGTCGGAGGACCGCGACGGCGACGGCGTTCTGGAATTCGCGCAGAAGCTCATCAGCAGCGAGGGCAAGACCGACGGGCTGTATTGGCCGCCCGATCAATCCGACAGCGAAAGCCCCATCGGCTCCATGATGGTGAAGACGGAACTGGACAAGGCGGAAAGCGGCGCCGGTTACTTCGGCTACAAGTTCCGCATCCTGACAAAGCAGGGCGAAAACATCGCCGGTGGCCCCTATGATTACGTCATTGGGGGCAACATGATCGCCGGATTTGGCCTGATCGCCTATCCCGTCGTGTACGGCGAAACCGGCATAAAGACCTTCGTCATCGGCCACCAGGGTATAGCCTACCAGACCGACCTTGGACCTGACACCGAAGCACTTGCCGCCAATATCGACAGCTTCAATCCAGACGATAGCTGGGAAGTCGTTTCCGACTAAGAAATGCTGAATTCTACGAGAAACACCTACGTCCAATTCGTCTACATCCGATGAATTATGGAGAATGATAATACTGATCTTGACCTAGCCTAACCTGAAACGCAGCCTTGGCATTCTCGATTCCACTGTGATTTAGGGTAGAATCATGATCAGAGTTTTTTGGCGCGCCTTGCTCGGGACCATGGTCCTGATGGCGATGCAGCAACCTGCGCTGCCGGCGGACATGCCGGCGGCGGTGCCAGGGCCGTATCAGCCTGCGCCGGCCGGCTGGCGTTTCACCGTCGCGCCTTACATCTGGGCAACCGGCATTGAGGGCACGAGCGGTTTGTTCGGACTTCCCCCGCAGGATATCGAAGCAAGTTTCTCCGACATTCTGGAAAATCTGGATGGCGCCCTGATGATTGCGGGCGAAGCGCGCTATGATCGCTATAGTTTCGGCCTGGACCTTATGTATTCGAAGATCGGAGCCTCGGTCGACACGCCGTTCGGAATCGTCGCCGATTCCATTGACGTCACGAATACTATGTTTGTCGCAACCGGCGTTGCCGGATACGCCGTCTACCAAACCGAAGCCGCGAACATCGACCTGTTTGCCGGCGGCCGCCTTTGGACCACGGACACGGATTTCGAATTCAACGGCGGTGTCTTCGACGATCGGTCCCCCAGCGATGGTGCCACATGGGTCGATCCCATCATCGGCAGCAAATTCCGCGCCGCGCTTGGCGAGTCGAGTTTTTCCCTGTCCGGATGGGCCATGCTCGGCGGCTTCGGCGTATCGTCGGACTTCATGTGGGACGTGATGGGCGGTCTCGGCTACGAGATCACCGAGTCCGCTTCCGTTTTCGCCGGCTACCGCGCGTTGGGCGTCGACTATGAAAGCGACGGCTTTGTGCTCGATGTAACGCAGCAGGGCCCGGTGCTTGGCGGCGTCTTCCGGTTTTGAAGGGCGATGCCTTCCATCCCTTCAAATACAGGCCCCAACCGACGTTAAGCCTCTTGGCATCATCCGACCTCAAACGATTTAAGTTGCCCCCTGCCTGCGTCAATGCAAAATTCTGGTGAGGACGTGTGAGCATCGTCGCCACCCGTCCGCCCCTCGACGTGATCGGACGCGTTGCACCAGCGCGCGCCCCTTCGCACAGACGCATTTATGCGGAGGCGGACATAAGAATTCCGCCCCGTCGTCCAAAATGGCATGGGAGGATGAGAATGCTCGACAAGACACCGACCGCGCGCATGAATGCGTTCCTCGCGCGTCTCGATCAGGCGTTGCAATCGGCTGATATTGACGAGGCCGTCAGCCTGTTCGCCGACGAATGCTATTGGCGCGATCTCGTATCCTTCACCTGGAACATCAAGACGGCCGAGGGCCGCGATCAGGTGCGCGACATGCTCGCAAGCTGCCTTCCCGCCGTGAAGCCGCTGAACTGGCGTGTGGCAGAGGGCGAGGAAGCCACGGAGGCCGGCGGCGTTTCGGAGGCCTGGATCTCATTCGAGACGGGCGTCGCGCGCGGTTACGGCCTGATCCGCCTCAAGGACGGGCTGATCTGGACGCTTCTCACCACCATGGTCGAGCTTAAGGGCCATGAGGAAAAGGCCGGCTTCACTCGCCCCCTGGGGGCCAAGCACGGCAGCAATCCCGGCGCCAAATCCTGGAAGGAAGAGCGCGAGGAGGAAGCGGCCAAACTCGGCTTCGAAACCCAGCCCTATGTGCTCATCATCGGCGGCGGCCAAGGCGGCATCGCGCTCGGCGCGCGGTTGCGCCAGCTTGGCGTGCCCACCATCATCGTGGAGAAGAACGAGCGGCCCGGCGATAGCTGGCGCAAGCGCTACAAGTCGCTCTGCCTGCACGATCCCGTCTGGTACGACCACCTGCCCTACATCGACTTTCCGAAGAATTGGCCGGTTTTCTCGCCCAAGGACAAGATCGGCGACTGGCTGGAAATGTATGCCAAGGTGATGGAGCTGAACTACTGGACCAGCACCACCGCCAAGAGCGCGTCCTATGACGAGACCGCCAAGGAGTGGACCGTCGTCGTCGAACGCGGCGGCAAGGAAATCGTGCTCCGCCCCAAGCATCTCGTGTTCGCCACCGGCATGTCCGCCAAGCCCAATCTGCCCGCGTTCAAGGGTATGGACCGCTTCAAGGGCGAGCAGCACCATTCCTCCAAACACCCCGGTCCGGACGGATATGTGGGCAAGAAGGTCGTGGTGATCGGCTCCAACAACTCCGCTCACGATATCTGCGCCGCGCTTTACGAGGCGGGCGTGGATGTAACGATGGTGCAGCGATCGTCCACTCACATCGTCCGTTCTGAATCGCTGATGGAGATCGGCCTCGGCGATCTTTACTCCGAGCGGGCGGTTCAGGGCGGCATGACCACGGCTAAGGCCGATCTGATCTTCGCCTCGCTGCCCTACCGCATCCTGCCCGGCTTCCAGAAACCGGTTTACGACAAGATCCGCGAGGTCGATGCCGACTTCTACCGCGACCTTGAAAAGGCAGGGTTCCTGCTCGATTTCGGCGCCGATGATTCCGGCTTGTTCCTGAAGTATCTGCGCCGGGGCTCCGGCTATTACATCGACGTCGGCGCCTCCCAGCTCATCATCGACGGCAAGATCAAACTCGTAGCCGGACAGGTTGAGGAGATCACCGAAGCCGGCGTGAAGCTCAGCAATGGCCGCGAACTCCCCGCCGACGTGATCGTCTATGCCACCGGCTACGGCTCGATGAACGGCTGGGTGGCGGACCTCGTCAGCCGGGAAATGGCCGACAAGGTTGGGAAGGTCTGGGGCCTCGGCTCCGACACGCCCAAAGATCCCGGCCCCTGGGAAGGCGAGCAGCGCAATATGTGGAAGCCCACCCAGCAGGAGGCTTTGTGGTTCCACGGCGGAAACCTCCACCAGTCCCGCCACTATTCCCAGTTCCTCGCGCTCCAACTCAAAGCCCGGATGGAGGGCATTCCAACCCCCGTCTACGGCTTGCAGGCGGTTCACCACAAAAGCTAATGGACCAACGCGGGCACGACTGCGAAAGATTGGGGGCCGCCGCTTGCGGCTCCCGATTCGTCTTGGGCTTCTAAACAGAGCCGCCCGAATAGGAATGCCATGCTGACCCCGGACTCCTTGAAAAAGCGTCGCAGCATCATCGCGGCCTGCCGCAAGATGAATGACCTCGGCATCAACCAGGGCACCTCCGGCAACATCAGCTTGCGCGAAGACGACGGCATGCTGATCACGCCCACCAGCGTGCCTTATGACGCCATGGAGCCCGAAGATATCGTCTTCATGGGGATGGACGGCACCGTCGTCGGCCCGGGGCGGCCGTCCAGCGAATGGCGGTTTCACCTCGATATCATGCGCGCCAAGCCGGATGTGCAGGCGATCGTCCACGCCCATCCGACCTATGCGACCACCATCGCCATCATGGAACGCGACATTCCGCCGATCCATTACATGGTGGCCATCGCGGGCGGCAGCACGATCCGCTGCGCGCCCTATGCCACCTTCGGTACGCCGGAACTCTCTGCCAACGCCGTCGCCGCGCTCGACGGCCGGAAGGCCTGCCTGCTTGCGCACCACGGCATGATCGCGACGGGAACGTCGATCGACAACGCGATGTGGATGGCGGTCGAGATCGAAACGCTCGCACGCCAGTATCACGGCTGCCTTCAACTCGGCGAACCGCCGCTGCTCTCCGAGGCCGAGATCCAGAACGTCATCGCCCGCATGGCGGAATACGGCCACAAGGACAAGCCGGCGCAAGCGTAACGTGCCAATTCACGCAGCCGGTGTTTGCGCGGCCCCCCACGAGCCAACCCCGGCGCCGGATGCTTACCGCCGCTCCCCTTGTGAGGACAGAACGCAATATCTTGGGACACTCGCGGCAATGAAAGCGGCGTAGTCGCTGACCTCGGAAGCCCCATCAATTCCCCAAATGTACCCCGCGCGAGCGGCCAGGAAATCAAAAGCGTTGAAATAGGAACACCTTCGGCGTTCAGAGCTTGGCCCAAATCATTGCAGGCAATGCCAAGGCCGACGTCGTCGGCTCGAAGATGCCCGGCATGCGCCAGCGATTTCAGGTGCGGTTGCCCCTCGATGACGGACCCATGGGCAGGTCACGTTGCAATCACGACTGCATCGAAGCGGGCGGCGAGCAACGGCCCGCCCGCCCGTGGGGCGAAACTCGACCACAATCGACCCGTCCGCATGTTTTGCGACGGCCATAATGCGGGCGGCCATAAGCTTGATCCTACCGCTCGCCAATCCAGCGTCGATCACGGCCTCGACCTGCGGCGCGATCTGGAAGCGATGAACGCCCCAATAGCTGCGCAGGTGCCGCACAAGGCGGCGGCGCTCGGCCGTGGGCAGCACCCGCCAGATTGTGAGACCCTGGAGGCGCAGCGCGTCGAACACCGGGTGCCACGGCAGGCCGGAGGCCTCAGCATCGCGCACCGTTCGGCGAACGCCCGCGAGCAAGCTGCGCGCGGTCCGGAACGGCGCCGACGTGAAATCGCCGAAGGGTTCAGTGGCGAAGGGCGCATGGCCGCGCGAACGCAATCCGCGGCGGGAAATCGTCGTAATCGGGCCGTGATGACCCCTGGCGGTGAGGGAGGCGACGATATCGGCGGCGGTCAGCCCCGTTCCAATCACAAGAACCCGATCACCCGGCCGGATCGCATCAAGAGCCCCCGGCGCGTTCGAGTCCGGCACATAGCGTGGGTGGCCCGCGAGCGCGGCATCGACCTTATCGGGAGGTGACGGCGGAGGATGTGTAGTCGCATTAACGACGGAATCCGAATAGAAGACCGCACCTGAAGTCGTCCTCAGCGACAAACGTTCGCCCGACCGCCTGACATCCGCAACCGCGTCCTGGACATGTTCGACACACCCGCTGTCCACAAGAGGAGCGATATGGGCGTTGACGTAGCGACCGAAGACCTCCCGGCGCGGATAGACCGAGCCATCGGGACGGATCGCTTCCGGGTCGTCCTTCGGTTCGCCCTCGGCGGCCATCAAATTGACGAAGTGCGGATCGTCCCCCGGCATCAGACTCATCCGCGACGCCGGTACGTTGATGCGATGGGCGGGATCGGCCGTGTCGTAGGCAAGCCCGCCACCCAAGCGGCGGCGGGGCTCAATATCATGATGCGCGTCGCCTCCGCCGGAACGAGGCCCGCGAGGTGGATCGCCACCGCCGCTCCGGTGAAGCCGCCGATGATGGCGACCGTCGTCACGACGCGGATGCCTTCGGCTTTGGGCGCATGGTGTTGGCGATGGTTTCGCCGAACGGGCTCGTGTTGATGGAGGCGGTCCGGCACGGCACTGGATAGGCGGTTGGCAGGTTCGGCAGGACCAATTCGCCGAAGCGCCACGCCTCTTCCAAATGGGGGTAGCCGGAGAGCACAAAGGCGTCGATGCCGAGCTTTCGATACTCCTCGATGCGCTCCGTCACCTGGTCCGGATCGCCCAAAAGCGCCGAGCCCGCCCCGCCGCGCAGTTCGCTACCGGCGCTGCCGAGCGCGACCGCGAGGGCTTACTGCCGATCGAGGAAATCGACGCCTATCCGCAGAGCGGGCTGTGTAGGATCAACGTGCCGAAGGCATACGGAGCCGAAGTGTCCTATGCGACGCTGGCAGAGGTGACCAAGATCATTGCCGCAGCGGATCCTTCGATCGCCCAGATCACCAGGAACCATCTCGCTAACAATCCGCACATCGACGCGGACGCGAGCGAGGAGCATAAGCGATATTTGTTCGGCGAAGTGCTGAAGAGCATCCACTTCGGCAACGCCTTTTCGGAAAAGAACTCCAACCTTTGCGGAGGTGACCGCGATCATCTCGGCCGCCGACGCGCCAATCGTGCAAATCCTGCAGAACTGCCACTATATCATCGAAGCCATCCGTCTCGGCGCTTCGGGGGCAGAAGCGCATCCGCCACCAAGTTCCCCCTAGCCCTCGATCGCCACTGGCGCAACGCGCGAACCCTCGCCTCCCACAATCCCAGGATCTACAAAGAACGGATCGTTGGCGACTACGCCGTAAACGGCACGCCGCCGCCTTATCAGTGGCGGATCGGACTTGCACCGGGTGGGTGAGTTGCGGCGGGAGAGGTGCAGCGGTGTTGTTGCCTCGCTAGGTTAAGCCAGTTTGATGTTCATTCGGGCCCAGCTAAACAAACAGAACATGCGCCGCCGCCGCATCACAGAAGAACAGATCACCGGGATGTTAAAGGAAGACACGGCTATGTTTGAATATGGATATCTGTGTTCGCAAGTACGGACTTTTAACACGAGTCCTAAAATTCGATTGGCAAACTATTAGCATATTGGCACACGAGATACTTAATGCATTTGCTCTCAAATCGATATATATAATATCTTATTAGACAAAGCGCTATGCTGCAGAAAGATACTATCTTCCTAATACAATTCCTAACTTATGGTTCGCATCTGCTGTGCATACAAGTTGCTTAGTTTCTTGTAGAGCTAAACTCTTCGAAATGGCTCTGGTCAAGCTCACCGGTGGCTTTGTCGCGCCTTCTGCCCAGCGTTGACTGGCGAGGGGCTCGCCAATGGCGGGGTCAAGTGATCGGAGTGGTTCGGCTGCAGGCTAAGCGGCTTTTCGTGCGGAATAACGGTGTCCATGGACGGCACGCTGTCTCAGCGCGCGGGAAGAAGAATGCCACTAACAATCCAAAATTTTTTTCATGTGAAATCGTTTGACTGCGCTGAAACCATAAGCGCAAAATGCAATTGCCCATAGGGCTTTTATCACTTCAATTACTTGCCTTAATCTATTTTAAGTCTCCGGGAACCGAACAAACTTATATAAGCTTTCACGATCTGGCGATAAAAGCTCGCGGGCATGAATGAGCGTGCGAATTGTCTTAGAATTATCTTCAGATTGACGCCGCCCTTCCACCAACCTACAGCCAGCAGCTTTATTGCTTTGAGCGGATGGTCAGGCGCCATGAAATAGGCGAGCTGCGTTGCCTTGAACCCATGGGCCGCCCGTTCCGTCATAAGACCGGAGGACCGCTCAAGCCACGCTAAAGGCTTAGCGTAACCACGTGCGCGCGAAGCACGGTTGGCGTCGGAGGTGTCTTGCCATATGACCAGTGGCTCGGGAGTCATTTGAAATCGAACACCAGCAGCATAGAGCCTGATGCACAAATCAGGATCTTCAAGTATCATCAGGTCAGGATCGAAGCGGACAGAGCGTACTAATTGCGTGTCTATGACAATCGTGGATGTTTGGACGAATTGATTATGGACGAATAGATACTCGCCCATGTCCTCGCCCGGCATAAGCGAGCGGTCCGGACGGATCCAATCTTTACTTGAGCCTCGATCGACACGGGCTGGTGAATACCAAGCCTGTCCACCTTTATCACCAATTAGCCGAGCGAAATGGGAAAGCTTTTCAGGCATAAATGCATCATCGCTGTCTAGAAACGCAACATAGCGTCCCACAGCGGCGTCAATCCCTGTATTACGAGCAGCACTCGGCCCGCCGTTCGCACGCTTCACATAGCGGAAACGGCTGTCATTCAGACTTTCCAAAACCGCCTTTAGGTCCTCGCCGTCGGCAGATCCGTCATCGACTACGATGCACTCGAAAACTTCGAATGTTTGAGCTTGGACCGATTTTAGCGTTGGCAATATCGAGTCCGCGCGATTGTAAGCCGGAATCACGACTGAGAAGAACGGAAGATCTAGCATCTGAATGTCCGATCGGAACGTAGATAAGCGCGATAGCAATCAGGTGAAGAACCCACTCTTCGCGGGCACCCTGGAAAATCCGCGTTTCTGTGAGATTCTGTAAGATACAGAAGGTCAACCATGCAAATAAAAGCGAAAAATTTTCAGAACGGAAGGTAAAGAGCCGTTTGAATGGCATTATAACTGCCGAAAAAGCTCCTAGCAAAAGGCCGATAAAGCCTGTCGTCATCAACAGTTCGAGATAGCCGTTGTGGGAATGTGCCGCGGTCGCAGCCCAGCCGCTTCCAAGCCGTAAGGCAGGCGACAAGTCTCCAATTTGCCAAAACGCACCAAAACCCGATCCTAAGAGCGGGTGTTCAGAGACGTAAGAAACAGCAAGTTGCCAAACGGCTCCACGTCCGGTGAAAAGAGTGGGATCAATTAGATAATCCAATAGATTCTGACCGAGAACGAACAGCAAAGATAGCGAGAAAATCAATCCAAAAACGAAAAAAACTGAGAACCCACGCTGATGCGACTTGGTCTTGGCAGCCCAACGGCCTACGGCGGTAAGCAGTATGCATAAGGCGAGGAGGCTCATGGCCGTCTTCGAACCCGTGCCAACCAAAAACACAAGCGCTGTAGCAAAGAGAAGCCAGTCGATTATTTTTCTTCGCTCCAGAGCGAAGTACAAGAAAATGAGAGCGGAAATCGTTGTAATTGAACCAGCGATGTTCTTATGAAAGTGCATACCCCGCCATCCTCCAACAATACTTGTCTCAAAATCGCCTGGAAGATGAACAGCGTTAGGAATGACTGCGACAGACGCAATATTTACGATCAAAATGCATGCGAGCGTCAAATAAAGAACTCGCAGCGTCCGCTCGCTCCCAAGTAGATTCACTGCCAGGAACGCAGACCAGACAATGACTGCGGTAAGACCTGCACGGCGCAAGGTTATGTCTGGTGCAAGAGACCAGATTGCGCTCAAGAACAGCCACCCGAGAATTGGCATCATGATTACAGGAGCTGCGATAGACTGCTGTAGTCCGCGCCATACCCAAAATATCAGTAACAGAATGGCAAACATTCCAACAAAGGCGATTTGGCGGGAGAGATCGCCCTCGCCACTCGCCAAGACGCCCGCGAAATCTCTCGATTTGAAGGGCTCTAAACCAACAAGCACCAGCAGGATAAAGACAGCGAAAGCAGCGTCAGGTATCCGCGACTCACGGCTTCGCATTAGAGGGACATGAAGCACTGGATCAATTTCCGTGAGTGGTCGCATATTCTTCGTAATGAGCTCCGAACAAAGACGAGATCTTTCCACAAGCGCGGGCAATCTTGCAACCCATGTTGACCTGCCGTCCCGGCTGCCCAATGTACACAAGGATCATCAGAGGTGCAAACAAGAAAACACCTATGATCTTGCCCCCCTCCTTAAATAAGAGACGAGGAAGCGAATGCGCTTTTCTCAATATCCTGACGTCAGAACACCCAATCCGATATGCTCTTTTGAGCGCCCAGCGCAATGTCATTCGGCTTGCGGGGTAAACTTCGTAGACAATTGAATCCTTTGCATGAGCGAATTTGATGCCGAGATTTCGCAGTCGATGGAAGAACTCCGCATCCGAGCCGCCGGTTAATGCGAAATCCCGGTCAAACCAGGGAAGCGGCTCCCGCTCCAAGACGCGGGCAGAGATGAGCACTCCGCAGGTTCCATAGACCATCTCGACCTGCCCATCGGGCGCATCACCTGTGAAGTAAACTGTGGAAGTGCGAGCCCACGAAGGAGGCGCTATCTCAAACTCCGGCACTACGGCGCATTCCACAACATCCGCTCCAGTTTTCTCCTGCATCGCGATCAGCGCGGAAAGCCATTGCGGTTCCGGCCATTGATCGTCGTCGATGAAAACCAGTGCTGAAGCTCCCTGCTGGACGAGAGCCTTTTCAACCAAAGCATTGCGTACCTGCGGGATGCCGCGCTCCGTGACCAGGATTGCTGAAAGCGGGAAGCGATAGCCGCGCGCAATAAGGTCATCGACGACGCCCAACCCCTCACGTCCGGCTACGTCATTGTCAGCCA
>JBHYDC010000019.1:0-85288 GCA_051861205.1 Oharaeibacter sp. | reverse complement strand
CGTCGTGCAGGATCATGTAGGGGACGGCCGCCTCTTCGAGGAACCAGCCGGTCTTGCGGCCGGTGTTACCGAGCGTTGCATGCGAGGTGAGAACGAAGAGGGCTTTGGGCATCGGAAATCTCCGGATCGGGTTCAGCCAGCGCCCGAGATAGGGCCTAGGTAAAGAGGTGCAACCCTTCAAAGAGGGCCGGGTTCCTTGACCTCCCGCCGGCTGGGCACGCCGGCAGGCGCGGGGAGCAGAACCGGCCGCAGCACGGGCGCGACGCGGGCGCGGCGGATGACGGGGAGGCCCTGGTAGAGCTGCTTGGTTGCCTCCACCACGATGACGCCGGCAAAAGCCGGCCAAAGCCGCGCGCCGATCCGCTCGAAGGTGACGGGGGAGAGGCGCGGGCGGGTGCGGTGGACGGGCATGATGTGGAGCGCCTCATCCCACCCGACCGGTGAGAACAGGCTTTCGCGCAGGAGCTGCGTGAGCTGGCCGCGCGAGAAGGGGCGGCCGAAGCCGAAGGGCGAGGTATCGACCCGCGCCCAGAGGCCGCGCCGGTTCGGAACCACCGCGAGCATGCGCCCGCCAGGAGCCAGCACGCGCCAAACCTCGCGCAGAACGTCTCGCGGGTCGTTGGCCATTTCGAGGGCATGGACGAGGAGAACGCGGTCGACCGCGGCATCGGCGAGCGGCAGCATGTCCTCGATGACGAGGGCGGACGAGGACGGGCTGTTTCCCGGCCAGTTCACCGCCCCTTGCGCCGCCGGCATGAAGGCGAGCACGCGCTCGGCTTCCGCCTGGAACTGACCAAGATAGGGCGTGGTGTAGCCGAGGCCGAGGACGCGGTCTCCAGTGACCGAGGGCCAGCGCGCGCGCAGCCGGCCGCCGAGGATGCCGCGCACGGTGGCACCGAGGTCGCGGCTGTAGAAATCGCGGAGATCGACGACGTCGAGATACATGAAGGCTCGATAAGATGACCCTGGAGCGGAAACGCTTGGCGGCCTATCTTGAACGGAGATGGCACCCAGGCCGTTAACATGGCGGTCTCTAACGCCTGTGGCAATGAGGGCCCGCGCTTGGCGGAAAAGGAAACACGAATGGCCGAGATCGAGCTGGTGCCCTGCCTGAAGGACAATTACGCGGTGCTGATGCACGACGGCGCGACCGGCGCGACGGTGCTGATCGATGCGCCGGAGGAAGCGCCGATCAGCGCGGCGCTGGCCAGGCTTGGATGGCGGCTGAGCCATATTCTGATCACCCATCATCACCATGACCATGTGGGCGGCTTGCAGGCGCTGAAAGCGGCGAGCGGGGCCGTGGTGATAGGCCCGGCGGGCGAGGCCTCGCGGATCGAGGGGCTGGACCGGACGGTGACGGGCGGCGACAGGGTGGCGGCGGGGCCGTTCGAGGCAGATGTGATCAACACACCCGGACACACGGCGGGGCATGTGAGCTATTATTTCGGCGAGGAGAAACTGGCTTTCACGGGCGACACGCTGTTCGTGCTGGGCTGCGGGCGGCTCTTGGAGGGCACGGCGGGCGAGATGTGGAACTCGCTCGGACGGTTGGCCGGGCTGCCCGACGAGACGGCGGTCTATTGCGGCCATGAGTATACGCTGGGGAATGCGAAATTCGCCGAGACGGTGCTGGGGGACGATCCGGCCTTGGCGCGCCGCAAACAGCGGTTCGAGCAATTGCGAGCGGCGGGGCTGCCGACCCTGCCAACCACGATCGGCGAGGAACGGGCGACCAATCCGTTTCTGCGGGCGGGCGAACCGGGGGTGGCGGAACGGCTGGGGATGGCGGGGGCGAGCCCGCTGGAGGTGTTCGCCGAGATCCGCCGCCGGAAGGACCGGAGCTGACCTCTCTCGCGTTCAGGCGGGGCGGCGGCGGGCGAGGAAGCCGGCGAAAAGGTCTTTGGCGGCCAGCATCGCCCCGCCCGTGACGAGCCCGCAGGCGAGCGCGGTGGTGAGCGTGAGCGTGCCAAAACCGGCGGCAACCAGCACGAGCGTGGAGAGCACCGGCGCGGCGTAGGCGGCGGCGCCGAGTACCTGGATGTCGCCCTTTTTCACCCCGTGATCCCAGACGAAGAAGGCAAGCCCGACCGGGAAGACCGCGAGGAGGCCGACCATCGACCACTCGAACGGCGTTGTGGGGAGAACCGTGGTTTCAAACAGGACATGCGCGCCGAGGCTGAGGACGGCCGTGGCGATGCAAAAACCGGCGACGGCCTCCGTCGGCACCGCTTTCATGCGGCGCGAGAGGACGGAATAGCTTGACCAAGTGAGGGCCGAGAGCACAGCGGCGGCGTAGCCGAGCGAATGCTCCGCCGACAGATCGAGCGCGCCGCCACCCGCGATCAAAACCGCCGCGCCGATAAAGCCGAACGCGACGCCCGCGATGTGGTGGATCCGAAGCCGCTCGCCGGGGAGAAGGCCGGACATCAGCACGATCAGAAGCGGCCAGAGGTAGTTGATGAGGTTCGCCTCGACCGGCGGCGCGTTGCGGATAGCCGTGAAGTAGAGCGCGTGGAAGCCGAAGAGCCCCGCCGTGCCGAGGAGCCAGACGCGGGGGGGCTGGCGGAGCGCGGCAAGGCCGCGCCCGGACAGGACGAGCCAGAGAAGCGCGCCGACACCGGATAAGCCGAAACAAAGGGCGTTGAGCAGGAACGGGGGGACAGCACCCGAGCCGGCGGTGAAGGCGCCGAGCATGGCCCACATGAGCACGGCGGTGAGCCCGATGAGGGTGGCGCGGGTGGTGGTTGGCATGAAGCTCCTGACGGGGTGTTTGTTCTTGCCGCCATGCGGGAGAAGGGAATTGGATGTCGCTCGTGTGACCAACAACGTTGCTTTCTACCCCTTCTCCCCTTGTGGGAGAAGGTGGCCCGTGAGGGCCGGTTGAGGGGTCGGCTCGGCCGGGTGATGGGCTGATCGGAGAGGCTGTGCAGGGGGAGAGGGGGACCCCTCATCCGCCGCTCGCGCGGCACCTGGGCCCCCGGCCCGAGACACGGGTCTCGGCCCGTCGCTTCGCGAACCCACAAGGGGAGAAGGAGAATGATCGGCGTCAGTGCCTTACAAAACACTTGGACCCTCTGCCGAGACACGGGTCTCGGCCCGTCGCTTCGTGACCCCACAAGTAGAGAAGGAAAGCGGAGGTCGCGCTTGGCGCGGTCACGGATCGAGTTCGGCGTCCCAGTATAAGAAGTCCATCCAACTGTCGTGGAGGAAGTTCGGGGGGAATTGGCGGCCGTTGTTGTGGAGGTCTTGGACGCTGGGGGAGTAGGGGCGGCTGAAGAGGACCATGCCGGCTTCGGCGACCGTTTTGTTCGACTTGCGCAGGTTGCAGGGCGAACAGGCGGTGACGACATTTTGCCACGTCGTCTGGCCGCCTTTGGAGCGCGGGAGCAGGTGATCGAAGGTGAGGTCTTCGCGCGAGTGGCAATACTGGCACTGAAAACGGTCGCGCAGGAAGACGTTGAACCGGGTGAAGGCGGGATGGCGCGAGGGTTTGACGAAGGTTTTGAGCGAGACCACCGAGGGCAGCCGGAATTCGAAGCTGGGGCTTCGTACGAACACGTCATATTCGGAGACGATGTTCACACGGTCCAGAAAGACGGCCTTGATGGCGTCCTGCCACGACCACAGCGACAGGGGGTAGTAACTCAGCGGACGGTAGTCCGCGTTGAGAACAAGCGCCGGATGCGCTTCCGGCGAAACCGCAATCGTCACCTCACGCTCCTTGTCACGGGTTACGCCAGGATCGTGCTTGCAGATACTCTATAGCGTTCATGTCCGTTATGTGAAGCGGGGGTGTCGCTTCGAAATATCTTATCCGGAAGCGTTTTTTAGGAGCGTGGCGTTTGCGCCGCGCCGGCGATCAGGACTCGCCGTCGGAAATGCGGGCGGTGACGCGGTGGAAAAGCGCGGTGGGCAGGAGCCGTTTTGCGAGCGACATCACCTTGGTGGGCGTGGTGATGCGGTAGACCGGACGCGGGCGCGGCGATTCGACCGCCTGGATCAACGCGGCCACGACGGCTTCCGGCGGCAGTTTGAAGCGGTTCGCGCCGCCACGCGTCATCCGGTCGAGACGGCGGCGGTAGACGTCGCGGTGGACGGAGGCTTCGATGTCGATGTTGGCCTTGAACATGGCCATGGAGGTTTCGACGAAGCGGGTGGCGATGGGGCCGGGCTGGATCGAGATCACCTCGACGCCCGAGCCCTTGAGTTCCAGGCGCAGCGTGTCGCTGAGGCCTTCGAGCGCGTGTTTGGAGGCGATGTAGGCGCCGCGATATTTCAGCGCGAGAAAGCCGAGGATGGACGAGCATTGCACGATGCGGCCGAATCCGCCCGCGCGCATGGCGGGGATGAGCCGGCAGGTGAGATCGTGCCAGCCGAACACATTCGCCTCGAACTGAGCGCGAAGGACGGCGGGGGTGAGGTCTTCAACCGCGCCGGGCTGGCCGTAAGCGCCGTTGTTGAAGAGCGCGTCGATGCGTCCGCCGGTGGCGGCGAGAACCGCGTCGGCGGTGGCGGCGATCGAGGCGGGGTCGGTGTAGTCCATGATGAGAGCGGTGACGCCGGGCGTTGCCGACAGACGGGCGGCGTCTTCGGGCGTGCGGACGGTGGCGAAGACCTGCCAGCCCCTGCCCGCAAGCCCCACGGCGGCCGCAAGGCCGATGCCGCTGGAGGCCCCGGTGATCAAGATAACCCGTGCGGCGTTGGTATCGCTCATATCGTGTAGTCCTCGTTTGCGGTGCGAAGTTTAGCGATGCGCTCTGCGCCCGTCGCGCTTTCTCTCCGGGCGTGCTGCGTCTATATGAGGACGACGAGGAGAAGCCTGTTGCTCGGCCATCACGAACACGATCATGACCACTGCCGCGAAAGCGCGATGACGCGCGTGGAACGGCGCTGCGACCGGCTGGGGCTGCGCCTGACGGCCGGAAGGCGGCAGGTGCTCAACGTGCTGCTGGCCAGCCATGTGCCGGTGGCGGCCTATGAGATCATGGACCGGATCGGCGCGGAGGGGCGGCGGCCGAGCCCGATTTCGGTTTACCGGGCGCTGGATTTCCTGGTGGCGAACCGCTTCGTGCACCGGATCGAAAGCCGCAATGCCTTTCTGGCCTGCGCGCATGACCATGACGGTGAAGCGGGCGACGGGCGCGAGCCGACGCTGGTGTTCCTGCTCTGCGAGGCCTGCGGGGCGGCGGCGGAGGCCGAGCCGCAGGGGCTGGCGACCGTGCTCGGCGACCTTGCGGACGGCGAGGGGTTCAAGGTTTCCACATCCGTTCTTGAAGTGCGCGGGCTCTGCGCACGCTGCATCGCGGCCGGCGTGACGCCGGCGCCGCTTCCACTTCACGCCTCCGGAGACGAAAGATGAGCTTATCGACCGCGCCGCTGCCCCGCCGGCGATCCGTGCCCGTGACGGTGGGCGGCGTGACGGTGGGCGGGGGGGCGCCGATCGTGGTGCAGTCGATGACCAACACCGACACCGCCGACGTGGACGCGACGGTGGCGCAGGTGGCCGCGCTGTTCAAGGCGGGCTCTGAGATCGTGCGAATCACCGTGGACCGCGACGAAAGCGCGGCGGCAGTGCCGCGTGTGCGCGAACGGCTGGAGCGGCTGGGGCTGAATGTGCCGCTGGTGGGCGATTTCCACTATATCGGCCACAAGCTTCTGACCGATCATCCCGGCTGCGCCGAGGCGCTAGCGAAATACCGCATCAACCCCGGCAATGTGGGTTTCAAGGACCGGCGCGACCGGCAGTTCACCGACATCGTGGAACTAGCGCTTCGCTATGACAAGCCGGTGCGGATCGGGGTGAACTGGGGTTCGCTCGATCAGGATTTGCTGACCCGGTTGATGGACGAGAACCAGGCGAAGGGCTTTCCGCTTTCGGCGAGCGAAGTGATGCGCGAAGCGATCGTGCAGTCGGCCATTCTGTCGGCCGAGCGGGCGGAGGAAATCGGGCTGGGGCGGGACAAGATCATCCTGTCGGCCAAGGTGAGCAACGTGCAGGACCTGATCGCGGTCTATTCCGAACTTGCGCGGCGCTCCGACCACGCGCTGCATCTCGGCCTGACAGAGGCGGGGATGGGGACGAAGGGCATCGTGGCCTCGGCGGCGTCGATGGGGATCTTGTTGCAACAGGGCATCGGCGACACCATACGCGTGTCGCTGACGCCGGAGCCGGGCGGCGACCGCACCCGCGAGGTGCAGGTGGCGCAGGAACTGCTGCAGGTGATGGGTTTTCGCGCCTTCGTGCCGATCGTGGCGGCCTGCCCCGGCTGCGGGCGGACGACGTCGACCGTGTTCCAGGAACTCGCCCAGGCGATCCAGACTCAGATCCGCGAGGAAATGCCGGTTTGGCGGGAGAAATATCCGGGTGTCGAGACGCTGACGGTGGCGGTGATGGGCTGCATCGTGAACGGGCCGGGGGAATCCAAGCACGCGAACATCGGGATTTCGCTGCCGGGCACAGGCGAGACGCCGGCCGCGCCCGTGTTCATCGACGGCAAGAAGGCGATGACGCTGCGCGGGGCCAAGATCGCCGAGGAGTTCCGGGCTATCGTGCTGGAGTATATCGAGCAGCGCTATGGGCGCGGGACGGCGGGCGCGGAGGCGGCGCGGGAGACGGTTTGAGGCGATTAGGTGAGCCCCGTGATGCTGGCCAAGCGGTCTCTTGCCTCCATCAGCACCGTTTCTGGAACAGCTATTCCGGAAAACCGGATCGGCCGCGCCTGAATGTCGATCGAGCGCACATGCGACACGAGGATTTCGCCGGCGATCGCAAGACCGGCCGGCAAAATGACGCTGGTGGCGTAGTTACGGATCGTCGACGTGATCGGGCAGACGACAGCGAGACCGGTGAAGCGGGCAAATGCGGACGGTGATAGGACAAGCGCCGGTCGCCGCCCAGACTGTTCGCGGCCGACGCGTGGATCGAAATCCGTCCAGATGAGATCGCCCGCGTCGGGGAAATAGGGAAGCGGCGTCACTCCACGATCTCACGGCCGCGATCTTCGTCCCATTGAAAGGCACCGGCATAACGCGCGCGGCTTTCATCGGGATCTTGGCCCGCGAAAAGGGCTTCGATGTCAGGCCGACGGGGGGGGAGCCGGCGGATGACGACTTCATCGCCCCTGGCCTCGATCTCCACACGGTCGCCGGCACGCAGATGGGTGGCCTCGCTGATTTCGGCGGGGAGGCGAACGGCTAGATTATTGCCCCAGTTTCCAATAGACGCTTTCGGCATGCTCGCCTCCATGAATATCCAAAAGATATTCAGTTACGATCGTTGAGACAACCCCTACCGCCGACGCTCCGCGACGAACTTTGCTGCGGCTTCGAGGTTGTGGGCGCGGGTTCCGTAGGGGGCGAGGACGGCGGCGGCTTCCTGGACGAGCGCTGCGAGTTCGGCGCGGGCGCGGGGGATGCCCATGAGGCCGACGAGGGTGCCTTTGCCGGCGCCGGCGTCTTTGGCGGTGGCTTTGCCGACGGTGGCAGCGTCGCCGGTGGCGTCGAGGAGGTCGTCGGCAAGTTGGAAGGCGAGGCCGAGGATTTCGCCGTAGCGGGTGATAGCCGCGAGCCCGGCAGCGTCGGCTCCGGCTAGGCGGGCACCGAGGGTGCAGGAGGCGCGGATAAGGGCGCCGGTCTTGAGGGCTTGCAGATTGCGGATTTCGGCCTCGCCGAGCAGGGCGGGAGCGCCGGCGCCGAAGCGGCCCTCAGCGGCAAGGTCGAGCATCTGACCGCCGACCATGCCGGCGCGGCCGGATGCGGTGGCAAGATCGAGGACGAGGGCGGCGCGGACCGCGGGGTCCGGGTGCGTGGCGGGGGCGGCGAGGAGTTCGAAGGCCAGCGTCTGGAGGGCGTCGCCGGCCAGAATCGCGGTCGCTTCGTCGAAGGCGCGGTGGACGGTGGGCTGACCGCGCCTCAAATCATCGTCGTCCATGGACGGAAGGTCGTCGTGGACGAGGGAATAGCAGTGCAGGCATTCGGCGGCGGCGGCGACGGAGAGGGCGTCACCCGGCGCGTCATCGGCACCGAACAGGCGGGCGGAGGCGACGACGAGGAAGGGGCGCAGCCGCTTGCCGCCGGCCAGAACCGCGTGGCGCATAGCGGCCGTGAGTCGCTCCGGCGTGCCGGGTTGGTCGAGGATGGCCCCGAGCCGGTTTTCCACGGCGGCGGCGACGGCGGACAGGGATTGGTCGAAATCGGTCATGGCGCCCTTGGCCCGCAGTGGTGTTCTATGGGCATGAAGTATCGATGCCGGCCCGTGTCAATGCCCGTTTGGCGCGAGCGCTCGTCAGAAGAAGGAACGACTGACCGTGCTGACAAACCGTTTCGATCACGCTTTGCAGTTTGCCCATGAGCTTCATCGCGCGCAAACGCGCAAGGGCACATCTCGCATCTGATGAGCGTGTGCGCGATCGTGGTGGAGCATGGCGGGACAGAGGATCCGGCGGCGCTTCGGCGACGGGGTTTTCGGCCTGAGCGATGTCAGCCTCAAAGCGGCAGGGAGGCGGTGTCTTTCACTTCTTCCATGACGGGATAGGTGCGGGTTTCGCGCACGCCCGGCAGCGCCATCAGCACCTCGGAGAGGAAGGCGCGGTAGGCTTCCATGTCGCGGACGCGGGCTTTGACGAGATAGTCGAAACCGCCGGCGATGAGGTGGCATTCCAGCACTTCCGGCGCGCGTGTTACGGCCGAGGCGAAGGTGGAGAAGACTTCCGGGTTCATGCGGTCGAGCTTGATTTCGACGAAGACCAGCAAGCCGCGTTGCAGCTTGCCGGGGTCGAGACGGGCGGAATAGCCGAGGATGAAGCCATCGCGGGTGAGGCGTTTCACGCGCTCGGCGGTGGCGGTGGGGGAGAGGCCGACGGCGTCGGCAAGCTCCAGATTGGTGATGCGGCCGTCGGCCTGCAGGGCGGAAAGGATTTTCCTGTCGATGCGGTCAAGGCCGGGGATCTCGACGTCTGAGCGCCGGGAGGGCCGGTCGAAGGGCGAGGGACTCAAGCGGCTGGCGCCTCCCGGCGGGGTGGGTTTTGGCCCGATCGTGATAATCACGGTCAAAGGCGCTTCTTCCGGTGAAATTCTCGAAAAATCATAGCGACAAACCTCAGATTGTCCAGGGCGGCCCTGGTATTGTCGCCAAAATCGAACCAAGCCGAACCGGCCCGAACCTTTTCAAGGACCGCCATGATCCAGATGCCGTCTTCCCCCGATCTTCGCCCCGTTTTCGACGCCGTCTATGCGCCGCGCGAGGAGGACGTGGTGCGGCGGCTGATCGCGGAGGCAACTCCGACGAGCGAGGCGCGGATACGGGTCGATCGCCATGCGACGCAGTTGATCGAGGGCATCCGCGGCCGTCATTCGACGCTGGGCGGGGTGGAGGATTTCCTCAAGGCCTATTCGCTGACGACCAAGGAGGGGCTGGCGATCATGGTGCTGGCCGAAGCGCTGCTGCGCGTGCCCGATGGCGCGACGGCGGACCGGCTGATCGAGGACAAGCTTTCGTCCGCGCAGTTCGACGGACACGCCAAGGGCGGCGACCCGTGGCTGGTGACAGCCTCCGCCTGGGCGCTGGGGCTGACGACGCGGATCGTGCAGCCGGGGGAAACGCCGGAGGGCGTGATCGGCGGGCTCGTGAAGCGGCTCGGCACGCCGCCGGTGCGGGCCGCGACGCGGCAGGCGATGCGGCTGATGGGGCACCAGTTCGTGCTGGGCGAGACGATCGAGGCGGCACTGAACCGCGCCCGTTCGGCCGAGGGCAAGGGCTACCGGCACTCCTATGACATGCTGGGCGAAGGCGCGCGGACGCGGGAGGACGCGGACCATTATTTTGCGAGCTATGCCGGTGCGATCGCGGCGATCGGACGGGCGGCGGGATCCGATCCGCTGCCGGACCGGCCGGGCATTTCGGTGAAGCTGTCGGCGCTGCATCCGCGCTATGAAATCGTGAAGCACAGCCGCGTGGTGGACGAACTCGTGCCGAAGCTTTTGGAGCTGGCGCGGGCGGCGAAGGCCCATGACCTGAACCTGACGGTGGATGCGGAAGAGGCAGACCGGCTGAGCCTTTCGCTCGACGTGATCGGGCGGGTGGCGGCGGATCCGAGCTTGAAGGGCTGGGACGGGTTCGGCCTTGCCATCCAGGCCTATCAGAAGCGCGCGACCGCCGTCGTGGACTGGACGGTGGCGCTGGCGACCGCGCTGAACCGGCGGTTCATGGTGCGGCTCGTAAAGGGTGCCTATTGGGACACCGAGGTGAAGCGGGCGCAGGAGCGCGGGCTGCCGGATTATCCGGTGTTCACGCGCAAGGCGGGCACGGACCTTTCCTATGTGGCCTGCGCGGCGCGCATGCTGGCGGCGCGGCCGCGCCTCTATCCGCAGTTTGCGACGCATAACGCGCTGACGGTAGCGGAAATTCTGGAGATGGCGGGCAACGACCGTGCCTTCGAGTTCCAGCGCCTGCACGGCATGGGCGAAAGCCTTTATGCGCAGATAACGGGCGAGGAAGGCCAGCCCTGCCGGATCTATGCGCCGGTGGGCGGGCACCGCGACCTTCTGGCCTATCTCGTCCGGCGGCTTTTGGAGAACGGGGCGAACTCGTCTTTCGTGTCGGGCGTCGGCGATCTGAATGTGCCGGTGTCGGCGCTTCTGGTGCGGCCGGAGGATGTGCTGGCGGGCGGAGCAAAGGCGCGGCATCAGCGCATTCCGATGCCGGCGGATATCTTTGGCGCGCGGCGCAACTCGGCCGGGGTGGAGCTTGGCGACGATCAGGCGCGCAGACGGCTTTTGAGCGGGGTCGCGACGGTGGCGCTGCCGGTGGACCCGGCAACCGCGATCGTGGACGGGATGGCGGTTACGGGCACGGCGCGCGACGTGATCTCGCCGATCGACGGGCGGACGCGCGTTGGCGTGGTGAGCGAGGCGAATGCCGAGACCGTGGCACGGGCCGTGACGGTGTGCGCAGGCGGCTTCAGGGCGTGGAGCGCGGCGCCGGCCGAAACGAGGGCGGCGGCGCTTGAGAAGGCGGCGGATCTGCTTGAGGCGCGGCGGGATGCTTATCTCGCGGTGCTGGCGGCCGAATCGGGCAAGACGCTGCCGGATGCCATCGCGGAACTGCGCGAAGCCATCGACTTTTGCCGCTACTACGCGGCCGAGGCGCGCCGGCAATTCGGCGAGACTATCGCCCTGCCCGGCCCGACCGGCGAGGACAACCGGTTGCGGCACCGGGGACGGGGTGTGTTCGCCTGCATTTCGCCGTGGAACTTCCCGCTGGCGATCTTCATCGGCCAGGTGAGCGCGGCTTTGGCGGCCGGTAACGCGGTGGTGGCCAAGCCCGCCGAACAGACGCCGCTGGTGGCGGCGATGGCGGTGCGGCTGCTGCATGAGGCGGGCGTTCCGGTTTCGGCGCTCGCGCTTGTTCCAGGCGATGGGACGGTGGGCGCGGCGCTGACAGGAGATCCGCGCATCGCGGGGGTGGCGTTTACCGGCTCGACCGAAACGGCCTGGGCGATCAACCGGACGCTGGCGGCAAAGCGCGGGCCGATCGTGCCGCTGATCGCCGAGACCGGCGGGCTCAATGCCATGATCGTAGACGCGACGGCGCTGGGTGAGCAGGTGACCGATGACGTGGTGACGTCGGCCTTCCGCTCGGCCGGCCAGCGCTGCTCGGCGCTGCGGGTGCTTTACCTCCAGGAGGACGTGGCGGACACGATGCTGGCGATGATCACCGGGGCGGCCGAGGAGCTGCTGGTGGGCGATCCGCGCGATCCGGCCGTGGACGTGGGGCCGGTGATCGACGGCGAGGCTAAGACCAAGCTGGACGGGCATGTGGCGGCGTGGCGCGCCAAGGGCAAGCAGCGCTTTTCCGGAACGCTTCCGGGCGGGGCGCTTCAAAATGGGACATATGTAGCGCCGGCGATCATCGAACTCGACCGGGCGGAGGACCTGACGGAGGAAATCTTCGGGCCGGTGCTGCATGTGGTGCGCTACAAGGCGGGGGATCTCGACCGGGTGATCGACGCGATCGACCAGAGCGGCTTCGGGCTGACGCTTGGGATCCACTCGCGGATCGACGCGACGGTGAAGCGGATCGCGGACCGGCTTTCGGTGGGCAACGTCTATGTGAACCGCAACATCATCGGCGCGGTGGTGGGCTCGCAGCCCTTCGGAGGCTCGGGCCTGTCGGGCACCGGACCGAAGGCGGGCGGGCCGCATTACCTCGCGCGGTTCGCGCTGGAACAGGTTGTGTCGGTCAACACGGCGGCAGCGGGCGGCAATGCTTCGCTGGTGGCGATGGGCGACGCCTGAGGGCGGGGCGCGGACTGGAAAAGAAAAAATGCCGGACATTGTCCGGCCTGAAGTCTGGGAGGAAACCGTCAAGCGCGACGCGCCAAAACCTGAACTAGAAAGCCGGAAAAGCCGGACGAAAACTTGACAAGCCGAGTTTCTCAGCCTGCCTAAGAAAGAGCCATGATAAAAACTGGGCAATTGGGGTTAAATGTCTGGCATTTGCACAAAAAAAGTGCAATTTTGGGGTTGAGCAACGTTTGATCCTGGAAAACCGGGCCGATTGTCTCTTATGTGAGCGCGTATGCGCCGGGGGGCGCGGCGCAGATAGGGTCGGTGATGGCGGTCGGCGACGGAGATATGGGTTCGGGCGAGGCTGTGACGGGCGAGGCTGGGGCGAATACGGTGGCCGAGGCGGCGGTGAAACCCCGGCGGTTCAACTGGCGTATGGGCGTGAAGCGGGTGGTCTGGGTGCTGGCCGGTCTGGCGGCGATCCCGGTCTTGCTGGTGCCGACCTATGCGCTGGTGCCGCCGCCGGCTTCGACACTGATGCTGTGGGACCTTGTGACCTTCAAGGGCTATACGCGCGATTGGGTGTCCTTCGACGAGATTTCGCCGCATCTCGTGCAAAGCGTGGTGATGAGCGAGGATGGCCGCTATTGCGAGCATGGCGGCGTGGATTTCGAGGCGCTGCAACTGGTGCTCGGCGACAGCGGCGGCCCCTCGCGAGGGGCGAGCACCATCACCATGCAGACGGTGAAGAATCTTTATCTGTGGAATTCGCGCAGCTATCTGCGCAAGGGATTGGAGATCCCGATCGCGCTTTATGCCGATCTGGTCTGGTCGAAGCGGCGGACGATGGAGATCTATCTCAATATCGCCGAATGGGGCCCCAATCTCTACGGCGCGGAAGCAGCGGCGCAGTCTTATTTCGGCAAGCCGGCGGCCAAACTGACGCGCCGGGAGGCGGCGCTGATGGCGGCGGCGCTGCCCAATCCGATCCTGCGCAACCCCAAGAAGCCCGGCAAGTATCAACAGCGCTATGCCCGCACCATTGAGCGGCGGGCGATGCAATCGGGCGCCTATATCGGCTGCCTCTATGACAAGGGGACGTGAGGCGTGGTTTTTTCAGCCGTGGGACTGGTCAACTCCGGCTAGGCTCTGTATAAGGCCGCATCATTTTGACGCGAACGCCCTTGTGCATCGCCCGGTCCGCTCTTGGCGTGAAATCGGGTATCTCCGGGCGATGGAGTTCGAGACATGGCAGTCCCCAAGCGAAAGACGTCGCCGTCGAAGCGCGGCATGCGCCGTTCCCACGACGCCCTGAAGGCCCCGACCTATGTCGAGGACAAGACCTCGGGCGAGCTGCGCCGCCCACATCACGTGGACCTGAAGACCGGCATGTACCGGGGCCGTCAGGTGCTGGAAGCCAAAGAGACCGTCTGACGGGTTCTTCGGTGACGGAAGCCGTTTGACGGACTTCTGGGCAAAAACAGATTGAAGACGATGGGCCGGCGCTTGCGCCGGCTTTGTCGTTTCGGGGTGAACCGGCATGGCTGTCCGGGGTTGATGTTTGATAAGCGTAGTGGCTGGATACGCCGGCAACGCGTGCGGCTTTGATCCATGCGCAGACAGCCTAGGCGGCGAGGATGATGATGCTGAGAGCCATTCCGCTGACCGTGCTGCCGCTGATCGTTTACAATCTGGCGGTCTTCGGGCTGGCGGAGATGGCCGGGACGACTGGCGATCCGTGGGGTGCGGCGCTCTTTTCGGCGCCCATGCTATCCGGCGCCATCTTCACGCTGACGACGGGCGCTTTGATGATCGTGGCGGCGGTCGCCCTGCTCTTCATTGAAATTTTGAAAGCGACACGAACTGGCACGGCGTCATTGGCCGATCACGTGCTCTCGATGCTGGTGTTCGTGATCTATCTCGTGGAGTTTCTGATTGTGCCCGGTGCGGCGCACTCGGTGTTTCTGATCCTGACCGTGATCGCCTTCATCGACGTGGTCGCGGGCTTCTCGATCACCATCAGCGGGGCGCGCCGGGATATCGGCTGGGGCTGATCGCGCCCTTCCCGCCGGAAATCGGCGATCAGACATCGCGGCTGACGAGGAAACCCGGCAGAATCTCTGAGCCGAGCCGGCTGCCGGTGTGGTAGGCGCGGTTGGCGCGGTCCGTCACCAGATCCGGAGTGCGGCGCGAGCGCCGGTCGCCGCCGCCGATGTGCAGGACGGCAAGCTGGGTGATGAAGGACGCCGAGGCCCCGGACCAGTCAGCGCCCGATGCGCCGCCGCTGGCATTCTCGCGCGCAGCAGACGCCGGCACAACGACGCTGCGGCCGGGACCGTCCATGCGGGCATCGGCCGAGCCGGACGCAGCGGCAACGCCCTGGGGCCGGCGCTGTGCGGCGCGGGAGCCGTTATAGGGAAGCTGGACGGATGGGAGCATGGCTCCGAACCTCTCGGCGTGACTGTCCCAAAACGAAACAGGACTTTGGACATCTGCCTCAGTCCAGCAAGCGGTGGGCCAGCGGTGCTGTTCAACGCAAAAAGAATTGCCAACGTCGTTCAAATCTTTCGCGTGTCCTTAAGGCATGGGCCTTTAGGCTGCGGCCGATCATTTCGGATCGGCGGACAAGCCCATGCAGGACAGCTTGAAAAACCTGGCGGATAGCGAAGCCTTGGGGATTCTCAAGGCGCTGCGTATGGCTGGATTCCGCTGGGACATAACCTCCGACGAAATCATTTGGGCACATGGCGCGGAGGCCGTGCTCGGCCTTTTGTCGGGCACCGCGCCGGCAAGCGGGCGCGATCTTCAGCGTCTATTCACGCCCGCGACCGCCGCCCGGCGCATGACGGCGATACCCGCGCTGCGGCCGAGCGGACCGGCGCGCGAGTATGACGTGACCATGGAACTGAGGGCCGAAGCCGCCGGAGTGGAAGGCCGGTTGCTTCAAGAAACCGGCCGGTGGACCTTCGACGAAGCGGGCCGGCCGGTCGTGTTCCATGGCTTTCTTCGCGCGCTGGATGCAAAGCCTGCCGAGGCCGGCGGGAAGCCGTCGGGATTACTGACCCGCGAGGCCCTACTTTCGCAGCTCGATACGGTGATCCGCGATCACACCCAGGATCAGGGCAGCTCGTCGGCTTTCATGGTGATCGCCATCAACGATCTGGCCCGGGTCAACGCGAATTTCGGCTATGACGTGGGCGACCGGATCATCGCCGCGACGGCGAGCCGCATCATGCGGCGGCTGCGGGCCGGGGATCTGATCGGCCATATGTCGGGCCACAAGCTTGGCGCGGTGCTGCGAGGGAGCACGGAATCGGCGCTCAGCTATGCAGCCGAACGCTTCCGCTCGGCGGTGGAAAGCGAGCCCGTTTCGACGCTGGAGGCAGAGGTTCAGGCCAATATCTCGATCGGCGCCGTGCTGGTGCCGCGCTACGCCCAGACCGCCGATACCGCCGCCCAGCGCGCCGAGGAAGCGCTGACCGATGCGCGCGCGGAACGCGGCGGGGGCCTCAAGGTCTATCAACCCTCGGCCGACCGCGACCGGTGGCGCCGGGGCAACCGGGCCCTTGCCGAGGAGATCGTGCGCGGGCTTGGCGGCAACCGCTTCGTGCTGGCCTATCAGCCGGTGGTGGATGCTACGACGCGCCGCATCATTTCCTATGAGGCGCTGCTGCGGCTTGTTCAGGACGACGGCAAGGTGGTTTCGGCCGGACCGCTGATCGCCACCGCCGACCGGTTGGGGCTGACCCGCCGGCTGGACCAGCGGGCGCTGCAATTGGTGCTCGGCGACCTTGCCGCCAACAAGGGCCTTCGCCTCGCCGTCAACGTGTCGGTTAAGACGCTTTCCGATCCGACCTGGATCGGCCTGCTGATGGACGCGGTGAGCGCCACCCGCGACATTGCGGCCCGGCTCACCGTGGAAATCACCGAGACGACGGCGATGGGCAACATGGATGAGATGCTGCGGATGTCGGAGATGCTGCGCGATATCGGCTGCCGGGTTGCGATTGACGATTTCGGCTCGGGCCACACGTCGTTTCTGGCGCTGCGCAAGCTGGAACTCGACTGGGTGAAGATCGACGGCAGCTACATCAAGGACGTCGCGACCGACGCGGACTCGGCCATGTTCGTGCGGACGCTGGCCAAACTTGCGCATCATTTTGGGATTCGCGTGGTGGCCGAATTCGTTCAGAATGAAACAACCGCCGCACTTTTGACCGATGCCGGGGTTCAGGCGCTACAGGGCCGCTACTTTGGCGAGCCGCAATTGCGCGTGACGCCGATGACCGAAAAAATGCTCGCCCGCGCCCGCCCCGAGCACGAGGCGGACGGTTATCCCAGCTATTCGGGATTGCTGGTGGGGCCGATCGAGCTTGACGATGCGGCGCCGGTCACTTCCGGTCACTTCTCCGGCGCGAGCTGATCAAGCCGCTTCTGCATCGCCTCAAGCTGCTTCTTGAGGGCATCGATATCCTCCGAGCGGGCCGGCGGGGTGGCAGCGGCAGGCCGCAGACCTTCGGTCTTGGCGGCCTCGCCGGCCTCCCCCGCGCTGAAGGGCATGAACATGCGGAAGGCGCGCTCGAACATTTCGGTATTGCGGCGGATCTGCTCGTCCATGGCCTCGAAGGCGGCGGTGTTTCCGAAGGTGGTGCCAAGCTGCTGGCGGAACCGCTCCTGCTCGCGCGTGAGCTGACCCATGGAGTGTTCGAGATAGCTTGGAACCAGCGTTTGCAGGCTGTCGCCGTAAAAGCGGATGAGCTGGCGCAGGAAGGCGATCGGCAAGAGGTTCTGGCCCTTGTTTTCCTGCTCGAAGATGATCTGCGTCAGCACCGAATGGGTGATTTCCTCGCTGGTCTTGGCATCGAAGACCACGAAGTCTTCCCCGCCCTTGACCATGTTGGCAAGGTCTTCGAGCGTCACATACGTGCTGGTTCCCGTATTGTAGAGGCGTCGATTGGCGTATTTCTTGATGATCGTCGGCTCGTCGGACTTGGCCATGTGTCTAGTCGCCCCTCTCGAACAAGATCCGGGATGGCACCGACCGTTCGCCGCCAGCCCCGGAACGTGATGGGGCGAACCCGGCTGCAACCGTCCGCGCGTGACCGTAATCGCCTCCCGCCCTGAATGTTAGGGGCTTTTGTGCGGCGCGGCCATAGTCTTTCGCAGCGCCGTGACGGCGATCAAGAGGCCATGGCGGCGCAAGGTGATTGCACGAAAGACTCATAGTCTGGTGTCGAGTTGACAGCGGCCACCTTGCCGGACTGTAGTGCGCTCGCAAAGCAACGATGCACGGCGGTTTTTGGGAAAGATAGACGGCCGAACGACGTTGACCGATTAGACCCCTCCGTGACCCCGCGCGACCACCGCGAAAGGCTTCCGGCGGCGCGGCTTGAGACACGAATTCGAACACCTCGCGAGAGCGGGCGCTGAGACGCCTCCCCTCGCAACCCTTGGGAGGCCTCTGAAATGTCCGAGAACACCGATATCGTCATCGTTTCCGCAACCCGCACAGCCGTGGGTTCCTTCAACGGCGCTTTCGCATCGACACCCGCCCATGATCTTGGCGCGATCGTGATCAAGGCCGCCATCGAGCGGGCGGGCGTTGAACCGGGCGAAGTGGACGAGGTGATCTTCGGCCAGGTGCTTTCGGCCGGCCAGGGCCAGAACCCGGCCCGCCAAGCCGCCATGAAGGCCGGACTGCCGATCGAGACGACGGCGTGGGGACTGAACCAGCTTTGCGGGTCGGGCTTGCGCACCGTGGCGATCGGCCTTCAGCAGATCGCGAACGGCGACGCGAATATCATCGTGGCCGGCGGGCAGGAGAGCATGTCGCTCGCCCCGCATGTGGCGCATCTGCGCGCGGGCGTGAAGATGGGCGACTATGCGATGGTCGATTCCATGCTGAAGGACGGCCTGATCGACGCCTTCAATGGCTATCACATGGGCACGACCGCCGAAAACGTGGCGCGCGCCTATCAGATCACCCGCGACGAGCAGGACGCCTTCGCGGTTGCCTCGCAAAACAAGGCCGAAGCGGCGCAGAAGGCCGGTAAGTTCAAGGCCGAGATCACGCCCGTGACCATCAAGGGCCGCAAGGGCGACACCGTGGTGGAAGACGACGAGTATATCCGCGCCGGCACCACGCTCGACACCGTTGCCAAGCTGCGGCCGGCGTTTTCCAAGGACGGCACGGTGACGGCGGGCAATGCCTCCGGCCTCAACGACGGCGCGGCCGCGCTGGTGCTGATGACGGCGGCCGAGGCGGCGCGCCGGGGGCTGACGCCGCTGGCACGTATCGTGTCGTGGGCAACGGCGGGTGTGGATCCGGCCGTCATGGGCACGGGCCCGATCCCGGCGTCGAAGAAGGCGCTGAAGAAGGCCGGGTGGAACACGGGCGATCTCGATTTGATCGAGGCCAACGAGGCCTTCGCGGCGCAGGCCTGCGCGGTCAACAAGGACATCGGCTGGGATCCGGCGCGGGTCAACGTCAACGGCGGCGCGATCGCGATCGGCCATCCGATCGGCGCGTCCGGCGCGCGCGTGCTGGTGACGCTGCTGCATGAGATGGGCCGGCAGAACGCCAAGCGCGGGCTTGCCACGCTGTGCATCGGCGGCGGCATGGGCGTTGCGCTGACCGTGGAACGCTGAGCGATCAACAATCCGCGAGACGAGCGGCGGAGGCCGGGACAACCGGCCCTCCGGACAGTGGAGTGAAGGGTCATGGCGAAGGTTGCGGTTGTGACAGGGGGAACGCGCGGCATCGGCGCGGCGATCTCGAAGGCCTTGCAGGCGGCCGGCCACACGGTGGCGGCAACCTTCGCGGGGAATGTGGAGAAGGCAGAAGCCTTCAAGGCCGAGACCGGCATCCACGTCTATCAGTGGGACGTATCCGACGAGGCGGCGTGCGCGGCGGGCCTGGCCAAGGTGGCCGAGGAGCTTGGACCGGTGGAGATTCTGGTGAATAACGCCGGGATCACCAAGGACGGCATGTTCCACAAGATGAATCTCACGCAGTGGCGCGCGGTGATCTCGACCAATCTTGATTCGATGTTCACGATGACGCGGCCGGTGATCGAAGGCATGCGCGAGCGCGGCTTCGGGCGCATCATCAACATCTCGTCCATCAACGGCCAGAAGGGCCAGATGGGGCAGACGAATTACTCGGCCGCCAAAGCCGGCGTGATCGGGTTCACCAAAGCGCTGGCCCAGGAAAACGCGTTCAAGGGCATCACCGTGAACTGCATTTGCCCCGGCTACATCGACACCGACATGGTGTCGGCCGTGCCCGAGGACGTGCTGAAAGCGATCATCAAGCAGATCCCGGTCGGGCGGCTTGGCAAGGCCGAGGAAATCGGCGCGCTGGTGGCCTTCCTTGCCTCCGATCACGCGGGCTTCTTCACCGGCGCGATCCACAGCATGAACGGCGGACAGTATTACGCCAACGGCTGACAGCGGCCGCAGCGCGAAGCAACGAGGGGCCGCCGGTGTGCGGCCCTTTTTCATAGGGATGCGAGGATAGGGGGCGGCTTAGGCGGAGGGGCCGTTTCCGTCGTCCTTCGGCCATTTGATCAGGAAGGTCCAAACCGTATAGGCGAGAAGGCCGCCGGCGATGACCATCCAGAAAGGCTCGCCCCCGAAGGCGACCTCGTAGAACAGCCAGAGCGCGACCACCGCCGCAAGTGCCCAACGCCGCCAAGGCGGCCGGTAGAATGGATGGTTATGGTCGGCTTTCAGCACGGACTGGGGCACCTGGGGCTAGGCCGGCTTGCGGCTCAGCGCAGCGGGCGGGAAACGTGTAGGCCCCATTCCTAGGCTAAAAATTACGTTTGTTACAAGCCTATGCTGCCGGGCGGGGCGTTATCATCGGCTGGTTGAAAACGCGCGAGCAACTCAAGGCCGCGCCGGTTCGAGCCAAGTCGTCTCCTTCGGTGAAGACAAGGCAATGATGGTGTGAGTGCGGATCACACCATCCAGGATTTGAAGACGCGTTCCGAGGAAGGTTTCCAGGTCACGCGTGGAGAGGGCCCGGACCTTGAGAAGGTAGGACCACTCGCCCGTCGTGTGATGGCACTCCTGGATCTGGGACAGCTTGTTGACCCTCTCCAAGAAATCGGGCGCGCGGTCCGGGCGATCGAGAAGCACGTGCACGAAGGCCAGGACATCATATCCCAGAGCGAGAGGGTCGACCGCGACGGTCCAACCCCGCAGCACACCTTGGGCAATCAACTTGCGAATTCGGTCGTTGACGGACGAGGCCGCGAGATCGACCTCGGCACCAATATCGGCATAGGGGCGACGCGCATCGCGCTGAAGCAGGGCGACAATGCGCCTGTCGATGTCGTCCATGGCGTAGCTCCGCTTTTGTCTCGCGCATAATCAGGCCTAAATGCGCGGGCATCGCCGGTCAAGCTACTCCGTTTGACATTCTGTTTAAGTGTCGCTTACAAGATTTTGTTCGTTTTTTTTCTTTGAACGGCGTTTTTTGTTCGGATTTGAGGCTCGGCGCGAATGGTCACCTGCTACATCCGTTATGAATTGGACCCTGATCGCATTCCCGAATTCCAGACCTACGCCGAGAGGTGGGTGCCGCTGGTGAACCGCTTCGGGGGAACACACCACGGCTATTTTCTGCCGCATGAGAGTGCAAGCGACATAGCGGCGGCCCTTTTTTCCTTTCCCAGTCTTGCCGCTTACGAGACCTATCGGAAGGCGAGCGCGGAGGACCCGGAATGCCAGCGGGCCTATGAATTCGCGCGGGAGACGCGTTGCATCAGGCGGCACGACCGCAGCTTTCTGCGTCCCGTTGGCCTGCCCATGGCGCCGGCATCGAGTGACGATCCAGGCTAATCCCAGGGGCGTTGACCGGGACCTAGCGCGCGTCGTCCGCCGGAATGCACCTAATGAGTGCCTGCAACGCAGAGCATCATCATCGGCTGGTTGAAAACGGGCGCTCGTGACCGGCGGCGCGGGCTTCGCGGTTAATCCGGACTGGCTTTCGATCGAAGACGACGCTGGGTCTGTCGATCGATGTTCGAGCGGAAATCCCAGTGAGGGGATGCTCTCAACAGGTGGTGCGGGCGGTCGGGGTCGAACCGACACTCCTTTCGGAACGGGATTTTGAGTCCCGCGCGTCTACCAGTTTCACCACGCCCGCATTTTTGCCGCCGGACCTTTCGCGCGCCTTGCATCTATACTGCACTGAGCGCGTTTTCAACCGATCCGGCGCCGCTTCTTTTTCGATCTGCCGCGCCAACCCGTTTCGCCGCTTCGGCGACGCGGCGCGACTATAATGGGCGGATCGGCGGCGTCAACGGTCGGACGGGGCGTGCAGCGGGAGAATGCTGACGGCCGTCCGGATTTCGTGGCGATCATAGGCCCGCGCTGTGCTCGTTTCGCGGAAAAAAGGGCCGACTTTAAACCCCGTGTAAAGCCTGCCGAGATAGAATTGATTGGAAGAATTGCATAGCTAGGGTCCATAATGACCGACGATCAAAAGGCGGGGCACACGAGACGGGCTCGCGGGGGCCGGCGGTCTTCGCTTGAACCGCGCGAATTGGCGATCCTGGGCCATGAGATTCGCGGGCCGCTCGGTGTGATGTCGACCCTTGCGGAGTTGCTGCTGGAGCGCGATCTGGCACCCGCCGACCGCCACCTCGTGGAGTTGATCCGGCTGGCGGGCGCCCATGTTCTCGGTATTGCGGAGGATCTGGTGGCGGAGGGGAGCCTTGGCACGGGGCGACTTCGCGTGACGCCGGAACCCTTCGCGCCGAAAGATCTGCTCGACGCGCTGTGCAGCCTTTGGATGCCGACGCTGGACGGGGCCGAACGGCGCGTTGGCGTGACGATCGATCCGGGCGCGCCTGCGGCCATCATTGCCGACAAGGGGCGGATCCAACAGATCCTGTTCAATTTGGTGGCGAACGCGGCCAAGGCGTCGGCCGACTGCCGGATCGAGCTTTCGGTTGCGGCGGGCGCAGAGCCGGGGCGGGTGATCTTCGATGTTTCGGACGACGGATCGGGCCTGCCGGCGGGCTACGACATCGAGCCGTTCGGCACCGGCCGGGGACAAGGGGCGGGGCTTGGGCTTTGGATCTCATCGCGGATCGCGGAGGCGCTGGGCGGAAGCTTGACGCTGGAAGCGCGGGAGCCGGGCGGTACACGGGCGCGGCTGGAACTGCCGGTCGATGCGGCGGTGCAAAGCGTGCCGCAGGCTGCCAAGCGGCCGCGAGCCAAACGCCGCAAGAGCGAAACGGCAGCGCCGGCCAAAGCTGCGGCGGTAGCAGCGCTGGACAGGATGACCAGTCCGCCCGCCGCTTCGCCGTTGGCCGGTATCAGCGTGCTCGTGGTGGATGACAGCAGCGTGTCGTGCATGCTGATGACGACGGTTCTGACATCCTTCGGGATGCACGTGACGACGGCCGCCTCCGGGGAGGAGGCGATGGTGATCGCCGGGACGGGCGAGCCCGATCTGGTGCTGCTGGATTGGTCTTTGCCGCAGGAAACGGGGGCGGACGTGCTGTTCCGGCTGACGGAGAAGTTCGGCGACCGCCTTCCGCCCGTCGTCGCGGTCAGCGGGATGGCGCGGGTGCCGGCGGCGGCGATCGCCGGCCATGTGCGAAAGCCATTCACGCCGCGTGAACTTTACACGGCCATTGAAACGGCGCTGCACGGGCAGATGCTGATGGAAGCGGCAACCTGAGCAGGACGGCGTTTGAGCACGCCATCGCCAACCGACTCCGGCCGCCGCTTGGACGCCACTGCCGGCAGCGAGGGGACAGCGTTCAGCGCGGCTTCGACCTTATGCCGCAACGTTGGCCAAGAAGCGCTCGATCGTCTGTTCGAGTTGGCGGGCGCTGTTGACGACCGTGGCGGCGGCGGTTTCGACCGCGTCGGCGGACCGCGAGGTTGCGCCGACGGCGTCGGTTACCCCCGCCACATTCTGGGAAACCCGCAGCGTATCGGATGAAGCCTCGGAGACGTTCCGGCTGATTTCGGCGGTGGCGGCGCCCTGCTCCTCGGCGGCGGCGGCTATGCTGCCGGTGGTGCGGTTCACCTCTTCCATCGTTTCGGAAATGCCATGGATGGCGGCAACCGCCTCGATGGTTGAGGACTGGATGTCGCCGATCTGAAGGGCGATCTGCTCGGTGGCGCGGGCGGTTTGCGTGGCGAGGTTCTTCACCTCGGTGGCGACGACGGCGAAGCCGCGCCCGGCGTCTCCGGCGCGAGCCGCTTCGATGGTGGCGTTGAGGGCGAGGAGGTTGGTCTGTTCGGCGATGGACTGGATGAGCGTGACGACCTGCCCCACCTTGGAGGCCGATTCGGCCAGTTCGGCGACGCGCTGATTGGTGACGCGGGCGCGCTGGGTGGCTTCCGACACGATCGACGTGGTGCGAGTGATCTGCTGGGAAATTTCCGCGATGGAGGCGGTGAGTTCCTCGGCGGAGGCGGCGACGATGGACACTTTGGTGGATGCGGCGCGCGATGCGGAGGCCGCATCATCCGCCCGCCCGGCCGTTGTGGCGGCGATGCCGGTGAGGTGGCCCGCCGTGGCCCGCATATCGTTCATCGTGGCGGCAACGGAGGCGGTGAGGGACTGGACGTCAGCGCGGAAGCCGGTGACGGCGGCATCGACGACGCGCTGACGGTCGATCTGGTCGGCGGCGGCGCGGCGGGCGGCCTCTTCCAGGCGAACACGGGCGAGCGCGCTATCGCGGAAGACGGCGACGGCGCGGGCCATGCTGCCGATTTCGTCGCGCCGCCCGGTGCCGGCGATGACGGCTTCCTCGCCGCGTGACAGACGCTCCATCGTGGCTTGCAGGCCGCCGAGCGGGCGGGTGATGCCAAGGCCGATCACGACGCTGATGCCAAGGCCGAGCGCGGCCGTGACGAGCGAGCCGGCGCCCACGAAGAGGAAGATGGCGCTGCGCGTGGCCGACAATTCAGCCTGCACGGACGCCTTCACCTCTGTGGCGGCGGCCTGGATCTGAGTGGTGACGGGGCCGACGAGATCGAAGGCGAGGCCGATGCGGTCGATCGAACGGACGATTTCGGTCCGGTCGAGCGTGTAGGCGGTGAACGCTTCCTGATAGAGTTTTGCCAGGTTGCTGAGGTCGGTCTTGCCGGCGGCGTCCACCTCGGCGGTACCGAGTTGGCGTTCAAACCGCCCGATGGCGGCATCGAAGGCGCCGCGACTGATATCATCGGCGGCCAGCATGTATTCGGCGCGCGCCTGGTTCATTTGCGCAACCGCCTGCGCGACGCGAACCGTCGCCGGATTCTGGCCGCTCTTTGAAATCTTGTTGAGGTTGACGCCGAGTGCGCTCTGCGCGGCGAAGAGGGCGCCGATGCTGCCTTCTTCCTTGCCGTAGCCGATCCTCTGCTGAATGTCCTTGAGGTTGACGAACTCTGCCTTGATACCGGCAATGATCTTGCCGAGTTCGTCGGTTGTGGTGGGGGCAAGCCCAAGGCGCGCGGCGCTTTCGTTGACAGCCGCAATGGTTGTGCCGCTCGATGCGATGATTTCGGCAATCCGAGCGGCTTTCTCCTGCGTGGGTTCGAGCAGGAAGGCGCGCTCCTCGGCCATCAGATTGTAGGTGATGGCCCGTGTGGTTTCGACCAAGCCGGACAAGACGTCGGCCGCTTCGGTTCGTTCGTGCGCGTCCTGAAGCGTGACCGCGCCGAAGACGGACGCGCCTGCAATGATGCCGAGGCCGATCAACCAGATAACGGAGGTGGCGACAATCTTGGTGCGAATCGAAACAGAACGGGCGCTTGCGCCTACAACTTCCGGCTTGACTGCCATAATCGAGCCAATCTCCAGTAGAGCTATCTATTGAGAAAAAATGTAGGGCCTGCCGCTTAAGTATTACTAAACATCAGCATCGCGACCGGTATCTCTTTTCAAATCTTCCCTGGGCCTGAGCCCCAAGGGCGGAAATTTAACGCTCCTCCATTAGAGTATCCGTCCATTAAGGCTGGTGAAAGCCGGCCGATCGGAGCGATGACGGGGTGATGGCGGACTGGACGGCGAGAGTGCGAGCCCTGGTTCCCCGCGCCCTTGCGGCGCGGGTCGAGGCCGCGCTCGCAGGTTTGCCGGGCGATCAGCGCGCGGCAGGACGGACGGCCGTATCCGCCTTCGCGCTTCGGGTGGCCGGGGCGGCGATCGCTTATCTCCTCCAGATCCTGCTGGCACGCTGGATGGGGATTTTCGAATACGGGATCTTCGTGGTCGTCTATGTCTGGATCACGATCCTCAGCCAGATCGGCAATCTTGGATTTTCAAGCGCCGTCATCCGCTTCATCCCGGAGTATCGGGCGCGCGGCGAGATCGGGCGGCTATGGGGCGTGATCCGCACCGGCCGCTTGATGGCGATGGGGTTTTCCACCCTGCTTGCGGCGATCGGCGTGGCGGCGGTGCTGATGCTACCGGGGCTGGTGGAGCGCAGCTATGTGATTCCGATCCTGCTTGGCGCGATATGCCTGCCGATGTTCTGCCTGACGGAGGTTCAAGACGGCGTTGCCCGTTCGTTCAACTGGGTGGGGCTGGCCTTTGGACCGACCTACATCTGGCGCCCGCTCGCGATCCTTGCCGGCATTATGATCGCGCGGCTTATGGATTGGCCAATGACGGCAAAGACCGCCTGCCTCGCCGCAATCGGGGCGAGCTGGGCGACGGCGCTGATCCAGCTTGCCCTTGTGGAGCGGAGGACACGGCGCGTGGTGGAGCCGGCACCGCATACCTATGACATGCGGATCTGGCTTGCGGTTTCGCTGCCGATCCTGCTTTCGGATGGGTTCTATATGCTGCTCACGTCGGTGGACGTGGTGATGGTTTCGTATTTCGGCACACCGGACGACGTGGCAGTCTATTACGCAGCGACGAAGACGCTGGCGCTTGTGCATTTCGTTTATTACGCGGTGCGGGCGGCGAGCGGGCCGCGCTTTTCCCATCATTATCACGCGGGCGAGCCGGCCGCGCTGGTGGCGATGGTTCACGCCTCGGTGCGCTGGTCGTTCTGGCCTTCGCTTGCCGTGGCGATCGGGGTGATGGCGTCGAGCGAGCTGCTGCTCTCGCTGTTCGGGAAGGATTTCACGGGCGGAACGGGCGTTCTGGCGATCCTGGTGATCGGCATTCTGGCGCGCGCCTCGATCGGCCCGGTGGAGATGCTGCTGAGCATGGCCGGTTCGCAGACGCTGGTGGCGGCGGTTTTCGGGGCGGCGCTGGCGGTGAATGTGGCGCTCAATCTGGTGCTTATCCCGCTGTTCGGACTGCCGGGCGCCGCGGCGGCGACCACGATCGCCATGGTGGTGGAGACGGTTCTGATCGCGGCGGCCGTGCGGCGGCGGTTCGGGTTCCGCGTTTGGGTGTTTGGATTGGGGCGCCCGGCACCTGCTCGGCCTATAGCGGCGAGGGATCCGGTGCCGTGACGCCGCATCCGCCGATCCGAACCGATATCGTGACGCTGGAGCGGGTGCTGGAGGACGGCGGATCGTGGCGCGCGCTCGCCGGGGATGCGGTTGTCGAAAACCTGTTCGCCGGGCCGGACATGCTGGCGGCAGCGGCGGGCACGATCGAGCGGGCGGCGTGGCAGGTGGTGCGGGCGTTTCGGGGCGAGCGGCTGATCGGGCTGGCGGTGGCCCGCGTCGCTCGGCCGCTCGGGCCGCTGGGACCGGCGGTGGCGGACGGGTTTTGGAGCCATTACGGGCCGCGCGGGACGCCGCTGATCCGCCGGGGCGAGCCGGAGGCCGCAGGCGCGCTGATCGCGGCGATGGCGGGGCTGGCGCCGGTGGTTCGACTGCTGTTCCAGGGCATGGACGACCCGGTGTCGCGGCTCTTGGGCGAAGCGTTGGCGGCGCGCGGTATCCGGCCGATCTGGCTCGATGTGCATGAGCGGGCGGTGCTGGACGCCGGCGCGCCCTTCGACGCGGCGGCGGGGCCGGGTCTTTCCGGCAAGCGGCTGCGCGAGATGGAACGCCAATGGCGCAAGCTGACGGGCGGCGATGGTGCGGCCCATGAGGTGGCGACGGCGCCCGGCGACGTGGAGCGGGCGCTTGGCGCCTTTCTGGACATCGAACGGTCGGGCTGGAAGGGCCGGCGCGGGACGAGCCTTGCCGACGCGCCGGAGCGGACGGCCTTCGCGCGCAGTTTCATCGGGGCGCTCAGCCGGGACGGACGGGTGCGGGCGGATGTGATCCGGCGCGAGGGCGCGGTGATCGCCGTGCTAATCTCGCTTGTCGCGAGGGACCGGGCGGCGATCTGGAAGATCGCGCATCTTGAGGCCTATGCGCCGGCATCGCCCGGCGCGCAGCTTATACGGCTTGCCACCGCAGGCTTTATCGCGGACCCGGCGATTGCCGAGGTGGACAGCCTCGCCGCGCCCGGCCATCCCATGATCGAGCGGCTTTGGGCCGGACGGATGCGGGTGGGCACGCTGATTTTCGCGGCGGATCCTGCGAAGGCATCGGCTGCCGAACGGGTGGCGGCCCTTCATGCGGGGGTTCAAAGGCTGCGGAGCGCGGTAAAGTCGCTTAAGTCGCGGATTGCTCGCTGACGGCCCTGGCTGCTTCCGACGCTGCGATGTCGCGGTAGCCGCGCCGGATGAGCTTGCCGGTGGTGGTCATCGGGATTTCCGCGACGAAGGCGACTTCGCGGGGATATTCATGGGCGGACAAACGCTGGCGGACGTGGGCTTGCAGCGCGCGGGCGAGACCCTCATCGGCCGCAAAGCCGGGGCTCAGCTGCACATAGGCTTTCACGATTTCGGTGCGGACGGGATCCGGTTTGCCGACGACGACGGCAAGTTTCACGGCGGGATGCGACAGGAGGCAATCCTCGATCTCGCCGGGGCCGATGCGGTAGCCGGCGGATGTGATGACATCGTCGTCGCGGGCGACGAAGGCGATGTAGCCGTCCTCGTCCATCACGCCGGAATCACCCGTGGTCATGACGTCGCCGATGAATTTGGCGGCGGTCGCCTCCGGGTCGCCGGCATAGCCGAGGAACATGACGGGATCAGGCGCGCGCACGGCGATCTGGCCGAGCGTGCCGGGGGGAACGGGCGTGCCGTCTTCACCGAGGATGGCGACGCGGTGACCGGGCGTGGCCTTACCGATGGCACCGGGGCGGCCGACGCCGAGCGCATGGGCCGAGCCGATGACGGCGTTGCACTCGGTCTGGCCGTAGAACTCGTTGACGGGAAGGCCGAACTCTGATCGCGACCATTCATAGGCTTCACGGCCAAGCGATTCGCCGGCCGAGCCGATGGCGCGCAGGACAAGCGGATGGCGACGGCCGATGCCGGGGACGAGGCGCATCAGCTTGAGGGCCGTGGGCGGCAGGAAGGCGTTTGTAATGCGGTGCTGCGACATCAGCGCGGCGGCAAGCTCGGGATCGAATCGCTCGAAGCGATGGGCGAGCACGGGCACGCCAGCGTGAAGGGCGGGCAGCAGCGCGTTGAGGAGGCCGCCGGCCCAGGCCCAGTCGGCCGGCGTCCACATCGCATCGCCGGCGCGGCCGAGTGTATCTTGCGCCAGATTGATGCCGGGGAGATGGCCGAGGAGCACGCTATGGCCGTGCATAGCAGGCTTCGGCATGCCGGTAGTGCCGGAGGTGAAGATCATCAAGGCCGGATCGCGCGGACCGGTTTCAGCCGGGGCGAAGCGGTCGGAGGCGGCCTCGAGGAGGCGGTCGAAAGAAAGAGCGCCGGGGCCCTCCCCGTCGACGGCGATGACGAGGGATAGGTCCGGCAGGCGGTCGCGGAGGGGGGCGATGCGCTCCGTGGAGGCGGCCGACGTGATGATCGCCTTCACGCCGGCGCGCTTCAGCCGGTATTCCAGCGCTTCGGCGCCGAACAGGATCGACAGGGGCAGCGCGACCGCACCCATCTTGTAGACCGCGATATGGCCAAGAACGGCTGCGATCGACTGCGGCAGGAGGATCGCCACCCGGTCGCCGCGCTGGACGCCATGCGCGGCAAGCGCATTGGCGAGGCGGTTCGAGCGGTGCGACAGATCGCCGAAGGTGGCGACCTCGGGCGGGCCGTCGGCGCGGTGCTGGATGATGGCCGGGCGTGCGGGATCGACGGCGGCCCAGCGGTCGGAAACATCGACGCCGATGTTGAGGCGCGGGGGAACCTGCCAGCGGAAGGCCCGGGCGTAGGCATCAAAAGCAGTGCTGCGCTGCGGTAGGACAGCCGGAGAAACCATCATGGCTTTAGAGTTTGGCCGGGTGCGGTGCACAATGCAATCGGCCTTGGCAGAATTCGGGCCCGACTTTTGGCGTTACTGAACGGTGACGGCGGTGAGGCCACCAGCGTTGACGACCGTGGGCACGGAGGCGACGCCCGGCGCCAGCGTGTCGCGCGGCTTGGCGAGGATGAGGCACCAGAACACCTTGTATTTGGAGTTCGGGTTGTAGGCGGTGGCGATGCCCATCGCCGTCATTTCCTTGTCCTTCATGCCGCGATCGTGGCGGGGCGACTGGCGCCAGCCGGAAAAGGCTTCGGCCAGCGTGCGGTAGCCGGCCGCGATATTCTCGCCCGCGGCGACGAAGGCGTAGCCGTTGGCTCTGAGGCGGGGGCCGATCTTGGTGTCTTCGGTGACGGAATGCGACATCTGGTCTGCATCCGCCATAACGCGCGCGTAGCTGGCGGCGATCCGCGACAGCTCCGGATCGAGGCGGAGGGGGCCGGAGCCGTTCTTCGCGCGGTATTCGTTGATCATCGCGAGCGCCTTGACCTGATCGACCTGAGCGCTGGGCGAGGCAAGATCGCTGTAGAAGCTCGGCTTGACGGTGCTGACCGGCGCATTGCCCTGGCAGGCGGCGAGAACGGCGGCGGCAAGGCCAAGGGCGAGAAACGGGATGGCGCGGGCTGCGAAGGTCACGAATCGGTCTCCGACGGTCGGGGATAAGCCGGTGTCATAGCATGAGAAGATTGGCAAATCTGCGCTCGCCCCAACACGAGAACCCCGCTCGCGGACCCACTCGCGCGGGTGCGGCCGGGCGTGCTAGCTTCACCTTTCGTGTATGGAGTGCTCGATTTTGCCCGTGCTCAACAGCATCGCCGATGCCGCGCCCGAGATTGCCGAATGGCGGCGGGATTTCCACCGCAATCCGGAATTGCTCTACGACGTGTTCCGGACGTCGGAGGTGGTGGCGGACAAGCTGCGGGCGTTCGGCCTCGACGAGGTGCTGACCGGCATCGGGCGGACCGGCGTGGTGGGCATCCTGCACGGACGGAGCGGGGCTTCCGGCCGCTCGGTTGGGCTACGGGCAGACATGGACGCGCTGCCGATCACCGAGACCTCCGGCAAGCCGTGGACGTCGCTCAGCCCCGGCCGGATGCATGCCTGCGGGCATGACGGACACACCGCCATGCTGCTTGGCGCAGCGCGGCATCTGGCGGAAACGCGCAGCTTTGACGGCACTGTCGTGTTCGTGTTCCAACCCGCCGAAGAGGGCGGCGGCGGGGCGAAGGCGATGATCGACGACGGGTTGCTCGACCGCGTCCGGATCGACGAAATCTACGGCTTGCACAACCTGCCCGGCCTCGATGTCGGGAAATTCGCGATCCGTCCGGGACCGATCATGGCATCGGCGGACCGGCTGTCGATCGAGATTACGGGGCGCGGCGGGCATGCGGCCAAGCCGAACGAGACGATCGATCCGGTACTGGTCGGCGCGCATGTGGTGACGGCGCTGCAATCGATCGTGTCGCGCAGCTTGAACCCGCTGAAATCCGCGGTGGTGTCGATCACCTGTTTCAACGCCGGCACCACCGACAACGTGATCCCGCAGACCGCGAAACTGTCCGGCACGGTGCGCGCGCTGGATCAGGACGTGCGGCGGGAGGTCGAGGAACGTGTGGGCCATGTGGCGCGCGCGACCGCGGCCGTGTTCGGAGCGGAGGCGGCAGTCAGATATCGGCGGGGCTATCCCGTGACGATCAACGACGGCGCGGCGGCGGCCTTCGCGGCCGGTGTGGCGCGGCAGGTAGCGGGCGACGGGGCGGTGAACGGGGACGCCGAGCCGATGATGGGGGCTGAGGATTTCGCCTATTTTCTAGAACGGGTGCCCGGCGCCTACATCTTCCTCGGCAACGGGCCCTCGGCCGGGCTGCACCATCCTGCCTATGATTTCGACGATGGCGCCATCGATTTCGGGTCGAGCTATTGGGTGACGCTGGCAACCGCCGCGCTGGCGAGGCGCATCACGGCATCGCCATGATGCGGATGATGGCAGGGGACATGATAACCGCGAAGAGCACGGGCAGGAAGAAGATGATCATCGGCACCGTCAACTTCGGCGGCAGGGATGCGGCCTTCTTTTCCGCCTCGTTCATACGCATGTCGCGATTTTCCTGAGCCATCACGCGCAGCGTGGCGCCGAGCGGCGTGCCGTAGCGTTCGGCTTGGATGAGCGACAAGGTGACGGCCTTGACGCCTTCGAGGCCCGTGCGGTTGGCGAGGTTTTCATAGGCCACGCGCCGTTCGGGCAGGAAGGAAAGCTCGGCCATGGTGAGGCTAAGCTCCTCGGCCAGCGGGATCGACTGCGCGCCGATCTCGTCGGCGACCTTGCGGAAACCTGCCTCCACCGACATGCCGGATTCCACACAGATCAGCAGCAGATCCAGCGAATCGGGGAAGGCGCGGCGGATCGACGTCTGGCGTTTGGTGACGAGGTTCTTGACGAGGAGCAGCGGCAGGTAGAAGCCGGCGTAACCACCCATCAGGCAGATGCAGATCTTGAGGACCAGCGGCCGGTCGAAGTCGTTGAGGACGAAGATGTAGAGGGCGGTCAAGCCGCCGAAGACGAAGGGCAAGACGAAGCGGGCGAAGAGAAAGCTGGTGGAACCGGCCTCGCTGCGAATGCCGGCTTGGACGAGCTGGAGCCTTGCCTTATCGTCCATCAGCCCCTGCCGCAGGCTGAGCTTTTCCACGAGATGGCGCATGTAGCGCTTGGATTCCTTGCCGCGCAGCGTGCCGCGCCCGGTTTCAGCGGTCAGGCGGCTGCGTTCCCGCGCGCGGATCTTGTCGCGCTCGATCGCCACCGTCTTCATGCGCATTGCCAGCCTGTCGGTGGACAAGAGCGGCAGCGCGATGGAGAGGATGGTCGCGAAGATGGCGATGGAGACCATCACGGCGATCAGGACTTGCGGGTCGCGAATGTTGTCGAGGACGTCCACGGCTGACCCTTCAAATGTCGAACGCGATCATCTTTCGCATCACCATGACGCCGGCGAACATCGTGAGGGCCGAGCCGCCGAGCACGATTTGTCCAGCCGGGTCGGTCCATAGAATGGCAATGTATTCGGGGCTTGTGATGTAGACGAGAAGGGCGACGATGACCGGCAGGGCGCCGATGATCGATGCCGATGCCTTGGCTTCCATGCTCATGGCCTGGACCTTGGCGCGCATCTTCTTTCGCTCGCGCAGAACTTTAGCGAGGTTTCCGAGCGCCTCGGACAGATTGCCACCCGCCTTGCTTTGAATGGCGATGACGATGGCGAAGAAATTGGCTTCAGGCAGCGGCATGCGCTCGGTGAGCTTACCGACCGCCTCGTCTATGGGAACGCCCATCGTCAGCGATTCCAAAATGGCGCGGAATTCAGAGCGAAGCGGTTCGCGCGCTTCCGTGGCGATCATGCGTAGGCAGTCGTTAAGCGGGAGGCCCGCCTTGACGCCGCGCACGATGACCTCGACGGCGTTCGGCAGTTCCTCGGTGAAGGCGGCTTGCCGGCGCTTTCGGATGATGCCGACAACAAAGCGGGGAACGCCGGCGCCGAAGACGAGGCCGATGCCAAGCGAGATCAGCATCGACTGGCCGCTGACAAGCGCGAGTAGGACGGCGGCGAGACCGAGGCCGGCGCCGATCAGAAGAAAGCGGGTCTTGCTCATCGACAAGCCGGCCTGCCGCAGCCGTAGTTCCAGGGGCGGATTGGTGGAGCGGGATGCCTTGTATTTCTGCTTGGCGTCGAGATCCTTCAGGGTCTGTTGAACGGAGCGGCGGCGGGCTCGGCCATCATCGGCCTTATTGACGCGCGGCGTGCTGTGCTCGGCGCCGGCGAGCCGCCCGACCCGCTTTTCCTGCGCGGAGGCCCTCGCCATGGAGGGATAGACCACGGCAAGCGCGATGGCGCCGACGGCAATGAAAACGAGAAGGCCGAGGATCAGCACCAAGGCGTTCATTCCCGTGGCGCCCCAGCCTGGCGATTCAGCGGAGCCGTTCCGTCAAGGCCATGCTTGGCTAGAACCGGCATCGAGGGCGGCGTGCAGGGGTTGCGGATGTCAGCCGAAGGCATCGCGATCCTTGATTTCGGAGGCATCGAGCGCGGCGGCGAGCTGCTTTTCCAGGCCGTAGTAGCGGGCCCGGTCCCAGAAGCGGGGGCGGCCGATGCCGGTGGATTTGTGACGGCCGATGAGGCGCCCGGCTTCGTCTTCACCCAAGATTTCGTAGAGGAAGAGGTCCTGGGTGACGATCACATCGCCCTCCATGCCCATGACCTCGGTGATGTGGGTAATGCGGCGGGAGCCGTCGCGCAGGCGCGCGGCCTGGACGATCACGTCCACCGACGAGACGATCATCTCGCGCAGCGTGCGGGAGGGCAGCGTGAAGCCGCCCATGGTGATCATGGACTCCATGCGCGAAAGCGCCTCGCGCGGGGAGTTGGCATGCAGCGTTCCCATCGAGCCGTCGTGGCCGGTGTTCATGGCTTGGAGAAGATCGAAGGCCTCGGGACCGCGCACTTCGCCGACGATGATCCGCTCGGGGCGCATGCGCAGGCAGTTCCTCACGAGATCACGCATCGTGATCTGCCCCTCGCCTTCAAGGTTCGGCGGTCGGGTTTCAAGCCGCACCACATGGGGCTGCTGCAATTGCAGCTCGGCCGCGTCCTCGCAGGTGATGATGCGTTCGGTCGTGTCGATGGCGGCCGTCAGGCAGTTGAGCAGCGTCGTCTTGCCGGAGCCGGTACCGCCGGAGACGATGACGTTGCAGCGGGAGCGGCCAATGATCTGAAGGATCGTCGATCCCTCGGCCGTGATGGTGCCGAATTTGACGAGCTGGCCGAGCGTCAGCTTGTCCTTCTTGAACTTGCGGATGGTGAGGGTCGGCCCGTCGATGGCGAGCGGCGGGGCGATGACGTTGACGCGAGACCCATCCGGCAGGCGCGCGTCGCAGATCGGGCTTGACTCGTCGACGCGCCGGCCGACCTGGCTGACGATGCGCTGGCAGATGTTCATGAGCTGGGCGTTGTCGCGAAAGCGGATGTTGGTCCGCTGCATCTTGCCGGCGACTTCGATGTAGGTGGTGTCGGCTCCATTGACCATGATGTCCGCGATGTCATCGCGGGCGAGCAGCGGCTCCAAGGGCCCGTAGCCGAGGACGTCGTTGACGATGTCGGCGAGCAGATCCTCCTGCTCGGAGATCGACATGATCACGGACTGCAGCGAGATGATATCGTTGACGATGTCGCGGATTTCTTCGCGAGCGGTTTCAAGGTCGAGCTTGGCAAGCTGCGAAAGGTCGATCGTCTCGATGAGGGCCGAGAAGATCGAGGACTTCACGTCGTAGTAATTGGCGGAGCGGCGACGGGCTTCCGGCTCGCCGGGCGATATGGATAGCTCGTCCGCGCGGGACACGGCGGGAGCAGGAAGGGCCGCGGCGGGCAGATGCGGTGCGGCCTTGACGGCGGCAGGTGTGGACGCCCCCTTGCCCTCGCTCGACCCGAAACTTCCGCGTTTGCCGAACATGCGTCACCTTTTCCCGAAGATTCAGCCGGATTTCTTTTTTCCGAGCGGCAAGCGGGCGAGGAAAGGCGCAAGTGCGCTTGTCCTCGCCTTGCTGACGCGCGCGCGCCCCATGGCGGCCTGTGCGATCTGGTCCAGGATCACCGCGATCGGGGCTCTGGGGCTGATATCGGCCAGCATCTGACCGTTGTTCGCCGCCTGCCCGAACAAGGCCGCATCGAAGGGGATGATCGCGAGCGGCTGCGCGCCGAGCGCCTTCTGGAAGTCGGCGGGCTTCAACTCCGGCCGCTTGGGAAGGCCGACCTGGTTGAGCACGACGCGCGGCGCGGCATCATTGGGGCGCAGGAGCTTCAAATGGTCGAGAAGGTTCTTGGTGTTGCGCAGCGAGGAAAGATCCGGCGTTGCGGTGATGACCACTTCGTCGGCAAGCGCCAGGGTGCTGCGCACCCAGCCGGTCCATTGATGCGGTAGATCGAGGACGACGGCCGGCGCGCCGCCGCGCGCGACGTCGATCAGGGGCGTGAACATGCCTTCCTCGAAGTCATAAGCCCGATCGAGGGTGGCCGGCGCGGCGAGCAGGCTGAGGTGATCGGTGCATTTGGCGAGCAGGCGGTCGAGGAACACCTCGTCCACCCGGTCGGGCGACTGGACGACGTCGCCGATCCCCTGAGCGGGATCCTGGTTGAAGTTGAGGCCGGCCGTGCCCCAGGCAAGGTCCATATCGGCGATCAGCACGCCCGCCTCATAGAGCCTGGACAAGGAATAGGCGACATTATGCGCGAGCGTGGAGGACCCGGTGCCACCGCGCGCGCCGATGAAGGCGATGCTGCGCCCGACCGGCGGCGTATCGGCCGCCAGATAAATCTCGCCGATCTCGCGGATGATGTCGAAAAGCCCGAAGGGGGCGACCATGTAATCGCTCGCACCGCGCCGGATCAGCTCGCGGTAGAGCAGAACGTCGTTGTGATGCCCGATCACGATGACCTTGGTGCCGCTATCGCAGACGCCGGCAAGCTCGTCGAGCTGTTCGAGGGCGCGTTCACGGGATTCGCGCGTTTCGACGAGAAGGAGATTGGGCGTCGGGGCATCGGCGAAGAAGCGGTTCGCGGCGGCGATGCCGCCCATGTGGACTTTCACATGGGTCTTGTGCATGCGGCGGTCGGCGGCGGCGCGTTCGAGCACGTCGGCCACCTCAGGCGTTTCGCAAAAGGCGAGGATGGCGATGCGCGGGATCGGGCGAAGGTCCGGCGGGTTCTTGCCGCCGATCTCGCCGGGGGGCGCTGTGGGAGGGCGGTGATCGGTCATGTCATAGCCCGCCCGAGGCTGCGCTGGTGGACCCAGTCTTGTAGGTTCCGGGCGTCAGCTTGCCCTGGCGCCACGCGTCCATCATCGCGGTGCGCCGTGCGGCGGAGCTGGACGTGGAGGCGCGCGGCGCGATCAGGTCGGTCGGTTCGGCGACCATGGCCGCTAGGTTCGACTGACTGGAGCAGCCGAAATTCTCGCCCGCATCGTCCCGGTTCGGATCCGGCAAGATCGAACCCGCCCACCGGCCGCAGGGCTCGGTGACGGCTTTAATGCGGGTATATGCGAGGCGGAGCGGCGCGTTGGCGCTGGGATCATCGACCTGATAGGTACGCATCTCGATCAGCGCGGAGGGCAACCCACCGGCTTCGAGTTGGCGGCGAATGTCGCGCGCGACATAGGCCGCGACGGTTGTGTTACCCGAGCCGGACGGCGTCATCACGACCAGCGATCCGGTACCGCGCTCGGCGGCGTCGGCGGCAAAGGCGCGGACCCGGTCGCGCGTGGCCTGCGAGAGACCGCCCGCGCCGGAGCCGAGGGGGATATCCAACGTTTCCGCCGCTTCGGTGATGACGATGGGATAGCGGGTGCGGTATCCGTCGGTCGGGAGCGTGCCGGTGATCACCTCCGTCTGCTTGCAGCCCGTGAGGATCAGAGCGGCCAGCACGGCGACCCCGGCGAGACGGGCGCGGCGCTTGGAAGGATCAAGGGAGAAACGGGTTTTCACGACCATGCTCCGGATTGAAGAGGCCGCCCTCACTCGTAGACGAAGCCGACGCGGCCCTGATAGGAGCCGCCCGGAACGCTGCCTTGCGAACGGTAGATGCGGTTGACTTGGTTGAGAAAATAGCCTTGCGCATCGGGCGCGAAGGAAAGGTTCTGGTCCGGCCGCGCGAGCGCGGAGGTGGCGACCGGATCGACGATGTAGGGCGTGACGAAGATCACGAGTTCGGTTTGCTGGCGCTGGAAGTCGCGCGACTTGAACAGGGCGCCGAGGATCGGCAGATCCATCAGACCGGGCGTTCCGTTGAGCGACTGGCGCACGTCGTCCTTGACGAGACCGCCGAGCACGATCGACCCGCCGGAGGGAAGTTCGACCGTCGTTTCGGCGCGGCGCGTCTTGAAGCCTTGGATGGCTAGGCCGTTTTGGTTGCCGAGGCTGAGAGCCGTGCTGTTGTCGAGCTCGCTGATCTCGGTTTTGATGCGCAGGCTGATCAACCCCGGCGAGAGCACGACGGGCGTGAAGGATAGGCCGACGCCATAGGGCTTGAAGCCGTAGGTGTAGGTGCCGTCTTCATAGCCCAAAATGGTCGGCACCTCGCCGCCGACAAGGAAGTTGGCGTCCTCGCCCGAAACGGCCGTCAGGTTGGGCTCGGCGAGGGTTTTGAGAATGTTGTTCTGTTCGAGAGCGCGGATATTGGCGTAATTGTCGCCCCAGCCGATCGATACGCCGGTGTCCGCGAGGGATTTTCCGGCAACGCCAAAGGTGCCTTCGGACAGGGTGTTGACCGTGACGCTGCCGTTTGAGGTTTGAATAGCGAAATCGACGCCGAGCTGCTTGGCGACATTGCGCTGCACCTCAGCGATGACGACCCTGAGATTGACCTGATCGGAACCGGCGATCTGGATCATGTTGACGATCTTGTCGGGCCCGCCGATCAATTGGGCGGCGATATCGGCCGCCTTCGCCGCGCCCTCGGGCGAGGGAACGGTTCCGGAGAGCACGATGGATTCCCCGACCGCGCGCGCCACGATCTTCGAGCCTGGAATAAGGTCGGACAGCGTGGCCTGAAGCGCGGCCGTGTCGCGGCCGACCACGATCTCGAATTGAGCGATCTGGCGATTGCCTTCGCCGAAGACGAAGACATTGGTTTCACCGATGGCGACGCCGATCAGGTAGATCTTGCGGTTGGTGCGCACCACCGCGTCGGCGACGGCGGGGCTCGACACGAGAACATCGCGGACGTCGTCGTCGAAATCGATGATGACGGATTTGTTGAGGCCAAGCTGGACGATCTTGCCGGCGACTTTGCGGACCGGCACGGCATTGTCGGCGGCACTTGCCTGAGGCGGCGCCAAGGGCAGCCCGGCGGCGGCGAGCGCAGCGGCAAGAAGGATCGAAAGAACGCACTTCATACTGAATGTCCCTGAATGCGCCCCATGGATCAGTTGGCGGGCCGGGCCGAAATGCGTGAAACGACACCGAATTTGACCATGTTGACCCCGCCCTGCCGCGCCGGCGCGCCGGCTTCCGGTTCGGCATCGGCGATCGATCGCAGGGCGAGCGAGATGGTGCCCATCTGCTGGGCCTGCGTGATCAACTCGACCTGATCGGGGGTGAGTTCGAGGGTGACGGTGTCTTGCGCCACCATGGTGGCCTGCTTTTCCTCGCCGGTTTTTCCGATCGACTGATCGATGGCGAGCACGCGGATGTTGGCGAGGATGGTGTCGCTCGACACCTCTGAGTTCGCCATCTGCCGGATCATGATGACGTCGACCCGGTCGTCCGGCAGGATGAAGCCGCCGGCTGTCGACGCCGCGTTGACCCGGACCGCCGCCGCGCGCATGCCTTTTGGCAGCACCGCGGAGAGGAAGCCCTGGTCGGTTCGGATGAGCTTGTCGTCCTGGATCGGCTCGCCGGCGGTGAAGCTGGAGCGCACGAGCGTGCCTTGCAGCTCGGTGACGGCACCCGGCCGAGCGCTTCGGGTGATGAAGCTGGCGGAGAGGCCCTCGGCGGGCCACGCCCGCCATTCGACCGCCGTATCGGTGACGGCCGCGCCGAGGCTGATGTCGCGGCTGGCGACGAGCACATCCTCGGTGTTCATGCGAGGGGCCGCGGTTTCCACCCCGGCCACCGGCGCAGGCGGCCTGTTCAGCACCCGCATCGCCAAAAGGCCGGCCGCACCGGAGGCGCCGAGCGCTACGAGAATGATGACGATCTGGACGGAGCGCATGACCGGAAACTCTGAACAGCGGGAGCGAACGCCTCCAAGAATCCAGTACAGGATCAAGCTCTGAATTTACTGTTAAAAGAACTTACAGACCTGAATTGAGGTAGGGCAAACAAGGTAATACTTGCATTGTAAGTTGATGTGGAAGCTTCTGATCAGCGGCCGGTCGTCGATCATCCGGCGAAGCGGGCGAGCGGGGCAAACCAGGGCGTTGCCGGAAAGGTGAGAAGGCCGCCTGCGGCCAGCGCGATACCATAGGGGATGCCCTCCTCAGGCGAATGGAGGCGCACCACCCAGTCGCTTCGCATCGCGATGACGGGCAGCGGGAATTTCCTGAAGATAATCATGACGATAGAGAGCAGGCCGCCGGCCAGCACAGCCGAGAGGACGAAGGGCAGCGAGGCGGCCGGACCCGTCCAGAGCGCGATGGCTGCGATGAGCTTGGCATCGCCCCCGCCGATCCAGTTCATCGCAAATAGGCCGAAGGCGACAGCGAGGACCAGCGCGCCGATCGCGGCGTGCAGCCCGATCTCCGCGAGGCTGAGGCCGGAGCAAGGTGCGGCGACGACGAAGGCAGCGCAGAGCACGCCCGAAATCCAGTTGGGGATCGTCATCGTCATCAGGTCGGAAGCGGCCGCGTAGGCCATGATGACGGGAAACACGAGGACGGCGAGCAGCAAGAGCATGGACGACATGGCGGCCTCAAGGATGAGCGAAGACATTCGCCCTATAGGACGCCACCGAAGTAAACGGCGGGTTCCCGCGTTTTCGAGCCGGCCGGCGACTTGGGCGCCGGGCGGGCAGCGACGCCTCGAAACGGAAAAGGCGACCCGCATGGCGGATCGCCCTTGAAGCCGTCGTCAATGAAACCGTTTGCGCCGATTACGGAGCGGGAGCGGGAGCGGGAGCGGCGAGCTGGTCGGAGATGGACGAGAAGGTGTCTCCGATGTTGCCGCCGAGCGTAGTGGCGGCGCCGATGATGGCGACGGAAATCAGCGACGCGATGAGGCCGTACTCGATCGCGGTGGCGCCCGACTCGTTCTTCAGGAAGCGGACGACAAGAGCCTTCATGGTGTTCTCTCCTCAATGATTTGTGCAGCACCCGGTTCTGAGGTCTCTTACGTTCCCAGACCGATCTGAACCGAGAATTAGGCTAATACTCTCGTGTTTCGATTACGTTAAAATCTCAACTCAATGTATTAGCAACAGTTGATGTGGCTTATATGGTTAAGTTAATCTGAAATAATTCGTGTTAACATTAAATTAACTATCTCGAATTGGTGAATTGCAGTATATTTGAGAATTTATCCCATATTTTTCGCCGAAATAACTACCGCTGACTGTTGCAAAATTGTTGGCAGATAATTTACCGGCTACCAGGAAGATAGCGACCGGATGGACGGCGATGCCGAAGGGGCCTGATTGTGCGCGCAGCGATGGTTGCCATGGGTCTGGTCGGCGCCCTCGCGGGCCTCACCAGCCCCTCCTACGGGGGTGAGCTTGTTGTGGTCGCGCTTGATCAGGCGAAGATTATGAAGATAGCGGCGCCTGCGGGCACCATCGTCATCGGCAATCCGGCGATCGCGGATGCCACGATGCAGGACGCCCAAACGCTGATCATCACGGGCCGGTCCTACGGATCGACGAACCTGATCGTGCTGGACGCCGCCGGCGAGCCGATTTCGGATAGCCAGGTGGTCGTTCGCGGGCCCGACGAGGCTGTCGTGACGGTGTTCAAGGGCGCCAAGCGTACCAGTCTAACCTGTACACCGACCTGCCAGCCGGCGGTGGTTCCGGGCGATGAGACCGAGTTCTTCTCGGGCGCGCAAGCCCAAGCCAACGCCCGCAACGGCCTAGCAGCCGGCCAAGCCGCGCCGTGACCCTAACGCGGCATTGCCTCATGAGCTTGCGACCGGACGGCGGGGCCCGGCGCCAATGTTGCGGCTACTTCTGCAAGTTATAACTAAACACTCCATCCTTCTTAAAAGCATCGGCGCCTAGTATTCGCGACCTGAGGGTTCGGGGTTCCGCTCGATTGAGCGGACGCTGGAGAGCGTCGGCCGCATGGCGAAGCATATCGGATTTGGTTGGACGACAGTTTTGCGAACGATCCGGCGGTTCCGCCGTGCCACGCGCGGAGCGGTGGCGGTGGAGTTCGCGGCTGTTTCCATACCCTTTTTCATATTGTTGTTCGCCATCTTGGAAACAGCACTGACCTTCTTCACAAGCCAGCTTCTGGACAATGCGGTGTCGCGAGCCGCCCGCCAGATCCGGACGGGCGAGGCGAGCGCGGCCAGCATGGATGCGGACGGCTTCGCGCAAGCGGTTTGCAGCGGTCTGTTCACCTTGGCGTCCTGCGCCGAAAACCTGCATGTGGACGTTACGCCCGTTGCCGCCTTCGCCGACTATGCGCGCGAACCGGTGATCGACGAGAGCGGCGAGCTTGTGCCCATGACCTTCGATGCCGGCGGATCGGGCGGGATCATTATCGTGCGCGCCTTCTACGAGTGGCCGGTGTTCTTCAACATGTTCGTCCCGAGCGGAACGGAACTGGCGAATGGCAACCGCCTGCTCGGATCGGTCGTAGCCTTCCGCAACGAACCTTTCCCGTGGTGACTTCGATGAGCGATCCAAAGGACAGCCGGGCTGCGGCAAAGCGGTTTCTTGGCGCTGAAGAGGGCGTTTCCGCGGTGGAATTCGCGCTGATCATGCCGATCATGCTCGCGCTTTATGCCGGCACCGTCGAAATCAGCGAAGCGTTGTCGGTCGATCGCAAGGTGACGCGGGTCGCAAGCACGGTGGCCGATCTCGTGTCGCAGCGCTCCGCAGTGACGGAAGCCGAAATCCTCGACATTTTCGAAGCCTCGGCCGCGATCTTGGAGCCCTATGATCCAAGCCTCGTGAGGATCGTCGTGACGGCCGTGAACGTAACGAGCGCAGGTCAGACCGTGGCTTGGTCGCGCGCGCATAACGCCATCGCGCTGCGCGCCGGCGACAGCAACCCCAGCCCGGTGCCGGACAATATCGCCACGATCGGCACGCAGACGATCGTGGCTAGCGTCGATTATGACTTCACCTCGCCGTTCTCATCCACCCTGCACAGCCTGACAGGACGGGCGAGCTATGATCTCGGTCAGGTGTTCATGGTGCGCCCGCGTGCCGGCAACGCCGTTGCGATCGGCTCGTGACAGGCTCGGCCGGGCAAAGCCGCAGGCGACGTCATTCTCGTGCGCGGATTCGCACGAATGCTGAATGTGATTCCCCGAAAACCCACGCCGATACCGCAATGCAACTGCCATTTGGTGCGTCGCAGCATCTTTTTTCCTTGCAGTGGCGGTGGGAGTGCGTGTTTAGTTACTAAACAAGATGAGGGTCGGCGCTGCTTCGGCACCGGAGGAACCTTGCAACCTATTCCGATGTCCGCGTCGGAAACGAGCGTGTCGGCGGGATGCCATTGGGCCGCGCCGGGGCGACGGCAAATCGCGGATTTTGTCTTGGGAGGGCAACACATGCGCGTACTCGGTTTAGTTCCTGCGGTAGCGGCGGCCGCACTTGGCCTGTCGTGGGGTTCCAGCGACGCGCGAGCGGCTGGCGAACTCACCCTTTGCTGGGCGGCTTGGGACCCGGCCAACGCCTTGGTCGAACTGTCGAAGGATTTCGAAAAGGAATCCGGCATTACGATGAAGTTCGAATTCACGCCGTGGCCGAACTTCGCCGACCGTATTCTTAACGAGCTTAACTCCGGCGGTAAGCTCTGCGATCTCCTGATCGGTGACAGCCAGTGGCTCGGCGGCTCGGCCGAGAACGGTTACTACGTCAAGCTGAACGACTTCTTCGACAAGGAGAAGATCAGCATGGACGATTTCGCTCCGGCGACCGTCAATGCCTATTCGACGTGGCCCAAGGGCACGCCGAACTATTGGGCGCTGCCGGCCATGGGCGACGCCAACGGCTGGGTCTACCGCAAGGATTGGTTCGCCAAGCCTGAGATTCAGGCTGCCTTCAAGGAAAAGACCGGCCGCGATCTCGCTCCCCCGACCACCTGGGACGAGCTTCAGGAAGTTGCCGCCTTCTTCCAGGGCCGCGAAGTTGACGGCAAGCAGGTTTACGGCGCCGCCATCTTCACCGAACGCGCGTCCGAAGGCATCACCATGGGCGCGACCTCGGCGCTCTACGCCTACGGTTTCAAATACGAGAACACCCCGGGCAAGTATGACATGGAAGGCGCGGTCAACTCGGCCGATGCCGTTGCAGGTCTCGAAAAGTACAAAGAGATCTACAATTGCTGCACGCCTCCGGGCTATACCGACAGCTACATGGGCGAAGGCCTCGACGCGTTCAAATCTGGCCAGGTTGCCATGATGATGAACTGGTTCGCCTTCTGGCCGGGCCTCTACAAGGACGAAAACGTCGGTGGCGACAAGATCGGCTTCTTCGTGAATCCGGGCGCCAAGACCCAGGCCTCCACCCTCGGTGGTCAGGGCATCTCGGTGATCGCCAACTCCGACAATCTCGAAGGCGCGCTGGCTTACATCAAGTGGTTCGCCTCGGCCGACGTGCAGAAGAAGTGGTGGTCGCTGGGTGGCTATTCCTGCCACAACGCGGTGCTGAACGACCCCGGCTTCAAGGACAGCCAGCCCTTCGCGGCCGACTTCCTGACGGCCATGGGCGGCGTGCAGGACTTCTGGCAGGAGCCCGCCTACGCCTCGCTCCTCCAGGCCATGCAGAAGCGGCTCCACGACTATGTCGTCGCCGACCAGGGCACGGCTCAGGAAGCCCTCGACAAGCTGATCGCGGACTGGACCGAGACCTTCCAGGACGAAGGTAAGCTCTGATCGTCGCTTAAAGCCAAGACTTGAAAATCGCCCACCCTCTTATCTCATTAGAGGGTGGGCGGCTGGAGCCAGACCTAATCTTTGTGTCGGCGCCACCGGACCTCTTTTACTTTGCTATCTGCCGCTTATACGAAGTCGACGGAGCTGGACTCTTCATCCGGCCTTTCCGGTCAATTCGTCTCTATCGGGAGAATGCGCCGCCTGCGGTTTGCCGTAAACGCGGCCCCCGCGCCTTGAGACGGCCGAACCCTTCTGCTTGGATTTCCGATGTCCGACACTCCCATTTCCCGAATCGCATCATCCGCGGCGGTCGCCACCCCTCCAGGTGTTGCCAAGCGCATCCGCGGCTTGTCGGATCGGTCGATCGCGTGGCTCTTCATCACACCGACGATGCTGCTGCTTCTGGCAATCAACATCTTCCCGTTGATCTGGACGGTGCAGCTATCTTTCACGAACTACAGAGCGAACCGGCCGAACGCCGAGATCGAGAATGTCGGCATCGCCAACTATCAGCGGATCCTGACAGACCCCGATATCTGGCTCGCCATGCAGGCGACGGCGCATTTCGTGTTCTGGACCATCGTGTTCCAGACATTGATCGGCTTTGCGCTGGCCTATCTGATCGACCGGAAATTCCGCGGCCATGCCTTTTGGACAACTGTCATCTTGATCCCGATGATGCTGTCGCCGGCGGTGGTGGGCAATTTCTGGCGGTTCCTCTACCAGCCGCAGATCGGCCTATTCAATTACATCGTGTCGTTCTTCACGGGTATGCCGCCCTCGTCCTTTGAGATGCTGGGCTCGGTGCAACTCGCACCTTGGGCGATCGTGATCGTCGATACTTGGATGTGGACGCCTTACGTGATGCTGATTTGCCTCGCCGGTCTGCGGTCCATCCCCGATTACATCTATGAGGCGGCGGAAGTGGACCGGGCTTCGGCGTGGCGGCAGTTCTGGACCATCACGGTTCCGATGGCCGCGCCCTTCATCATGCTGGCGATCCTGTTCAGGGGCATCGAGAACTTCAAGATGTTCGACATGGTGAACCTTTTGACGGGCGGCGGTCCGGGTTCCACCACGGAAGTCGCTTCCATAACCTTGAAGCGCGCAGCCTTTGAACAATGGCGCACGGGCTATTCCTCGGCCTTCGCCATCATTCTCTTCGTCGCAGTTTTCGGCCTCGCCAACATTTATGTGAAGGCGCTCAACAAGGTGAAAAGCCGATGAGCGGAAAAAACACCGCCCACTCCGTCGTTGAACCGTCGTCCACCACACGGTGGGTGGCCGGATCGATCGTGGTGATCTACGCCCTCGTCTCGATGATCCCGTTGTTCTGGATTTTCGCGACCGGGCTGAAATCCCCGCCGGACTCGATCGCCTATCCCCCGAAGATCCTGGCCCAGCCCACTATCGAGGGCTATTGCAACCTGTTCACCACGCGCACACGCCAGACGCCGGAATATGTTCAGGCCCTGCCGCCGGCGACGGATACCTGCGACGAGATCACCCGCGAGCGCAACATGGTGGTCGCCGGTGCGTCGAACTATGTGCCGCGCTTCATCAACTCGGTCGTGATCGCCTTCGGCTCGACGTTCCTGGCCGTCGGCCTTGGCACGCTGGCGGCTTACGGCTTCTCGCGCTTTAAGGTGCCGCTGGCCGACGATCTCCTGTTCTTCATCCTCTCGACCCGGATGATGCCGCCGATCGCCGTGGCGATCCCGATCTATCTGATGTACCGCGAGATCGGGCTGTCCGACACCGCGCTCGGCATGATCCTGCTCTATACGGCCGTGAACGTGTCGCTGGCGGTTTGGCTGCTCAAAGGCTTCATCGACGAGATCCCGCGCGAGTATGAAGACGCGGCCATGATCGACGGCTATACGCGCCTGCAAGCCTTCGTGAAGGTCGTGCTGCCGCAGGCGGCGACCGGCATCGCGGCCACGGCGATCTTCTGCTTGATCTTCGCGTGGAACGAATATGCCTTCGCCGTGCTCCTGACGTCCGGCACCGCGCAGACCGCGCCGCCCTTCATCCCTACCATCATCGGTGAGGGTGGCATGGACTGGCCGGCGGTCGGCGCCGGGACGACGATCTTCCTTATTCCGATCCTCGTGTTCACCATTCTGCTCAGGAAGCATCTCCTGCGCGGCATCACCTTCGGAGCCGTGCGCAAATGACCGGTCCCTTGCCTGAAAAGCGCGCCACGCCAACGCCGCAGCGGCGCTGGACACCGCGCGCAATCGCCGAGAACACGGCAACCGCGTTGATCGCCGCCGGCTTCGTCATGCTGATGCAGCCGTTTTCTCTGACGCTCTACACCTGGTCCTTCGTGGTGATGCTCGCCGGTACGGTGCTCTTCATCGTCGGCTCCAAGTTTCCGGGGTGAGGCCATGGCCGAGATCAAGGTAACCAATCTCCATAAGGCTTTCGCCACATTCGTCGCGGTGAAGGATTCGTCCTTCACCGTGGAAAACGGCGAGTTCTTCGTGATGCTCGGGCCATCGGGCTGCGGCAAGACGACGACGCTGCGCATGATCGCGGGGCTCGAACTGCCGACCTCCGGGACGATCACGCTCGGCGGCGAGGACGTGACGCAGAAGCGCGCGTCGGAGCGGGACATCGCCTTCGTGTTCCAGCTCTTTGCGCTCTATCCGCATATGAACGTGCGGCAAAATATTTCCTATCCCCTGAAGAACCAGGGCACGCCGGCGGCCGAGATCAAGGCGCGGGTGGAAGAGACCGCGCGCATCTTGCGCATCACCGATCTCCTCGACCGGTCGGTGTCGGGCCTTTCCTCCGGCGACCGCCAGCGCATCGCGCTTGGCCGGGCGATCGTGCGAAAGCCGCTCGCCTTCATGATGGACGAGCCACTCGGCGCGCTCGATACGGAAATGCGCGAAGTGATGATCGGAGAGCTGCGGGCGCTGCATGAGCGCCTTGGGGCGACCACGATCTACGTCACGCATGATCAGCACGAAGCCATGGCGATGGCCGACAAGATCGCCGTGATGAACAAGGGCGTGATCGAGCAGTTCGCCAGCCCGCAGGAAATCTACGACCGGCCGGCGACCCTGTTCGTGGCCGACTTCATCGGTTCGCCGCCGATGAATTTCCTGCGGTTCCATGGCGCGGCGGCGACGGGCGCGACCAGCATGACGCTGGGAAGCGCAACCGTGGGCATTCCCCAGGTGATCGACGGTTTCGCCGAAAAGCCGGTGGTGCTCGGCGTTCGGCCGGAGCATATCCGCCTCGGCGACACCGGCGTTCTGCGCGGGCGGACACTGGGCGCGGAATATCTCGGCAGCCAGCAGATCGTGACGCTGGAAACGCCTTTTGGCCAAGTGAAGGCGCGCGTGCCGGCGGATCGCCAGGTGGAGCGGGACGAGATGATCGGCCTCGACTTCCTGTCCGAGCGCGTTTCGCTGTTCGATGTGGCGAGCGGGGCCGCGATCGCGACGGTCAACCCGACACTCAACGCCGGGGGAACCCATGGCTGAAATTTTGCTCAACGGGATCTCCAAGTCGTTCGGGACGACCACGGCGGTTTCCGATTTGTCGCTGACGGTGGCCGACGGCGAGTTCGTGGTGCTGCTCGGACCGACCGGGGCCGGCAAGACAACGACGCTACGCGTGATCGCGGGTGTGGAGAAGCCCGAGAAGGGGCGCGTCTTCATCGGCGGGCACGACATGTCGGGCGCTTCGCCGGCCGAACGCGACGTGGCTTTCGTGTTCCAGCAGTATTCGCTCTATCCGCACCTCACAGTATTCGACAATCTGGCCTTCCCGCTGCGCTCGCCGGCGCGGCGCGTGCCGGAAGCGGAGATTTCGGTGCGGGTGAAGGCGATCGCGGAGATGCTGCGGATCGGCGGCAAGCTTGAGAACAAGGCTACCCGGCTTTCGGGCGGCGAGATGCAGCGTGTGGCGATCGGCCGGGCGCTGGTGCGCACGCCGCAGGCCTATCTCATGGACGAGCCGCTGTCCTCGCTGGATGCCAAGCTGCGCTCGGATCTGCGGCTTGAGCTGAAGCGCATCCAGGGCGACCTTGGCGCGACGGTGCTCTATGTCACCCACGATCAGGTGGAAGCCATGACCATGGCGAGCCGGATCGGCGTCATGGCGGAAGGCAAGCTGGTTCAAATCGGAACGCCCCGCGAGATGTTCGAGGATCCGGACGACGTCTATGTAGCGACCCGGCTCGGCACGCCGCGCATCAACATCCTGCCGGTGGGCGCGATCCCCGTGAACGCGGTTCCGGGCAAGTCGGCTTGGGTGGGGCTTCGGACCGAGCATCTGGACGTTGCCGAGGACGAAGCGGGGGCGGCGGTGGTGGAGCGGATCGAGCCGCTTGGCGATCACACCTACCTCAATCTGGCGCTCGGCGAACACAAGGTTGTCGTGCTGATCGAACCGCATAGCCCGCTGAAACGCGGCATGCGGGTGCGGCTTGAGGCGAAGAAGCCGCTGTTTTTTGATGGCGACGGCCGGCGCGTGCGCGCCTGACTTAAGGCGTCAGCGCCTGATGACGAAAACGGGCGTCAACGCCCGGTGAATAAAAGAGTGGGTGCAGCCGCCTGACGAACAGGGCGCGCGCCTAAACGCAGATGAAGTTGGCTCGGGAGGCCATCGTGGCACGCTTTTACGCTTCGACCGACACCCTGGTGACCGACGTGATCGACGGTGTTCTTGCCGCCGCGCCGCCCGGAACGCTGGCGCGACTGGACGGCTATCCCTCGATCAAGGTGGTGATCCGCGACGACTGGTCCGCCGACCGTGTCGCCGTGATTTCCGGCGGCGGATCCGGGCATGAACCGGCTCACGCCGGTTTCGTAGGCGCAGGCATGTTGACGGCCGCCGTGTGCGGCGAGGTGTTCGCATCGCCGAGCGTGGACGCGGTGTTCGCCGCGATCATGGCGGTGTCCGGCCCGGCCGGCTGCCTGCTCGTGGTCAAGAATTACACCGGCGACCGGCTGAACTTCGGCCTTGCCGCCGAAAAGGCGCGGGCGAAGGGCATTCCGGTTGAAACCGTGCTCGTGTCCGACGACGTGGCGACGGCCCATCTCGGCCATCCCCGCGGCATTGCCGGCACGCTGTTCGTGCATAAGCTGGCCGGCTATCTCGCCGAAAAGGGCGAGAGCCTGGAGACCATCGCGGCGGCTGCGCGCGGACTGGCGGGGCGGCTTGCCACCATGGGCGTTTCGCTCACGACCTGCCGGATTCCCGGCAACGCCTTCGAGGAACGCATCGCGGACGGCCATATGGAGGTCGGTCTCGGCATTCACGGCGAGCCCGGCATCGGCCAGAAACCTATCGCGAGCGGCACGGATATCGCGGCCGAACTTTGGGCGCGCTTGACGGCGGACGGCAGGATCCAGGCGGGCAAATCCTATGTGGCGCTGGTGAATACGCTGGGCGGCGTTGCGCCTTATGAAGCGTCGGCGATCCTGAAGGCGCTGACGGCGGCGCCCGCGTTTAAGCACGTCAGCCATATCGTGGGCCCGGCGGCGCTGATGACCTCACTCGACATGCGCGGCGTGTCGCTGACGATCGTCGAGGCGGATCCGGCCACTGTGGAAGCCTTCGCGGCCCCGACGGCGGTGCGGACCTGGCCCGGCCTCGTGACGGTGGCGCCGGCCGTGGTGCGGCCGGTTCCAGATGCGGTGGCGGGCACGGCGTTTCACCCGTCTGACGACCCGGTTGCGCGCAAGCTGATCGCGGCGGGCGCGGCGGCGCTGGTTGCGGCGCGCGGCGCACTGAACGCGCTCGACGCCAAGGTCGGCGACGGCGATACGGGCACCACCTTCGCCAATGCCGCCAGCGCGATCGACGCGGCGCTGGGACGCCTGCCGCTGGCCGACCGCTCGGCGCTGTTCCTCGCGCTGTCGGACATTCTATCGAAGACGGCGGGCGGATCGAGCGGCGTGCTGTTGTCGCTGCTGTCGGCGGGCATCGGCAACGCCTTGAAGGGCGGACGCCCAATTCAAGAAGCCTTTGTTCACGGCCTTACCGTGCTGCAGAATTGCGGCGGCGCGGCCGAGGGTCAGCGCACCATGATGGACGCCTTCTGGCCGGCCGCACGGGTTATCGCGAGTGGTGGTAGCCTGACGGCTGCGGCCGAGGCGGCGCAAAGCGGGGCGGAGGCAACGGCGCATATGCTGGAAGGCCGGGCCGGCCGGTCGAGCTATGTGCAGGAAGCCAGCCTTTCGGGGATCTCCGACCCCGGCGCGACGGCGATCGCGATCCTGTTCGCCGCGCTGGCGGAGGCTGGCACAGCCTGACGCCTGCCGTGAACCGGCGTTTCGGAGGGTTTAGCCATGATCCGGATCGACGCCGACGTGAAGACAGAGCTGATCGCGGCGGCGGCCGTCGCGATCAGGGTCCATCTTGACGAGTTGACACGGCTGGATCAGGCGATCGGCGACGGCGACCATGGGCTGAACATGGCGCGTGGGCTGGCCGCCCTTGAAAAAGGCGTTCGCGATCTGGCCACCCAGCCCCTGCCCGGCTTTCTCCAAGCGACCGGCACGCTGCTCGTGATGACGATCGGCGGCGCGTCCGGCCCGCTCTATGGCACGCTGTTTCTTGAATTCGGCAAAGCTTTGCCCGGCGACTTTGAAGCGTCCGATATCGCGCCGGCTTTCTTGAAGGGCGTGGATGGAGCGGCGGCGCGCGGGCGGTCTGAGGCCGGGCAGAAGACCATGCTGGACGTTCTCTACCCCGTCGCCGAGGCGCTTGCCGCCGGACGCTACGCGGAGCTTGCCGCAATTGCAGAAGCGGGTGCGGAGGCGACCCGGCCCATGAAGGCGCTACGCGGGCGGGCGGCGTTTCTGGGGGATCGTTCGATCGGGACGGTGGATCCGGGCGCACGCTCGGCGGCAGTGCTGGTGGCGGCGGTGGCGAGTGTTCTGATGGCGAGGGAAGATACCGCGCCGGACCGTCTTGAGGCAAGGAGGGCCTGAGTGATGAAAATAGGCTTCAATCTGCTGCTCTGGACCACTGATATCGAGGATCGGCATTGGCCGACGATCGAGAGCCTGAAAGCCGCCGGTTATGACGGCGTGGAAGTGCCCGTGTTCGCCGGCACGCCTGATGACTATGCCAAGATCGGCCGCCGCCTGGATGCGCTCGGCCTTGGCCGGACCGCGCTCACCGTCATTCCATCGCCCGGACAGCACCCGCTGAGCGAGGATGCCGCCGTGCGGCAGGCGGGGGCGGATCATGTGTCTTGGGCGATCGACTGCACCGCAGCCCTAGGGGCGGACATTCTCTGCGGACCGCTTCATGCCGCCCTTGGGCATTTCACCGGTGCGCCGGTGACGAGCACCGAGGCGGAACGCATGGTGGCGTTTCACCGGATGATCGGCGAGCATGCCGAACGCCAGGGCGTGACGCTGGCGCTGGAGGCGCTGAACCGGTTCGAGACCTACGGCCTGACGACAGCGGCGGAGTTGGCGGCCCATGTGACGGCGACCGGGCATCCGCGCATCCAGGCGATGTACGACACCTTTCACGCCCATATCGAGGAAAAGAGCGTTAGCCGGGCGATCGGCACGCTGGCGCCGCATCTTGCCCATGTGCACATTTCCGAGAACGACCGGGGCACGCCGGGGACCGGACAGGTGGCGTGGGCCGAAACCTTCGCCGCGCTGAAAGCGGCCAGCTATGACGGGTGGCTGACGATCGAAGCCTTCGGCCGCGCCCTGCCCGAACTTGCCGCCGCGACGCGGGTCTGGCGCGACTTTTTTCCCTCGCCGGACGAGGTTTGGCGGGACGGGATCGCGACTATCCGTAACGGCTGGGCGGCCGCATGAGGATCAAGGGAGAGAGCAGAATGGCCTGCGTCGGCATCGTGATCGTGTCTCACTCGCCGCTGGTGGCGCGGGGAACGGCGGACATGGTGCGCCAGATGGTGGGCGATACGATCCCGCTTGCCTGGTGCGGCGGCAATGCCGACGGAGGGCTTGGAACCGATGTGGCTGCCATCCGGGCAGCCATCGAGGCGGCGTGGTCGGAGGCGGGGGTCGCCGTGCTGGTGGATCTTGGCGGGGCCGAGACCAATACGGAAATGGCGATCGAGATGCTGGACGACGACCGGCGCAGGCGGGTGGTGATTTGTACGGCGCCGATCGTGGAAGGGGCCGTGATGGCGGCGACCGAGGCCTCCGGCGGCGCGCGGCTCGCAAGCGTTCGCAAGACCGCCGAGGACGTGATGGCCTGATGGGTAGCGTGGGGAGGCCAAGTTGAACTTCGTGCACGGCGATGCAGTGGTTACCGACGACGTGGGCTTACACGCCCGCCCATCGGTGAAGCTGACCCAGGCAGCGCGTGTTTTCGCCGCTCGCATCGACGTGTCTTCGGCGCCGGGTGGGCCGTGGAGCGATGCCAAGAGCATCGTGCAGGTGATGGCGACGCGGTTGAAAAAAGACGGCCGCATCTACTTCCGCGCTTCTGGAAGCGACGCCGGTGACGCCGTGACGGAACTGGTGGCGCTGGTGAAGCGGAATTTCGACCTGAAGCCGGAGCCCGCCGATGCCGGCCCGTGAGGAATTCCACGGCCGACGCGCGTCGCCGGGATCGATCGCCGGTCCGCTCGTTCACATTGGCGGCCGGCCGGGGCTGATCGACTGGACGCGGGCGAGCTTCAGCGCCGACGATGTGGCGGGCGCCATGAGGGCGACTGAGCGCGAGTTGACGGCGCTTGCCGGGCGCGTGGACCGATCGCTGGCCGGGATCGTGGAGTTTCAACTCGAACTCCTGGCGATGGACCTGACTGGGACCGAGGGCGGCGAGCGCGCGGGGTCGCCGATCGAGCGATGGCGGGGGGCGATCGCAAAGCTTGCGCGCGAATTTGAAAGCTCCGGCGACGAAACGCTGGCAGCGCGGGCGGTGGATCTCACCGATGTGATGGAGCGTTTGGAGCGGCACCTGATCGGCGCCGTCGGGCATCTGGCCGTGAGTATTCCCGCGGGCGGAATTGTGGTGGCGGCGGATGTGATGCCCTCCGCCTTGATCGAATGGCACTGGCCCGAACGCGCCGGTATCGTGACCTCGGGCGGGGGGATCAACGGCCATGCCGCCATTTTGGCGCGGGCACGCGGCATTCCCATGCTGGTTGGAACCTATCCGTTGCCGGGTGCCGCTCACCGCGAGGCGGTGCTCTTGGCGGACGAGGGGCGGCTGATCGCCTCGCCTTTGGAGGCAGACCGCATGCTCGTTCCGGCGGGCACCCCGGCCCGGCCCGCAGCGGTGCCGGCGGCGAAGGGGGGAGCCGGCAGGATCAGCGTTATGATCAATATCGATGGGCTCGGCGATCTCGCGGGGCTGGATCCGGCGTCCTGCGACGGGATCGGGCTGGTGCGCACCGAGTTCCTGTTTCGCGGCCGCGATCAACCGCCCGGCGAGGACGAGCAGCTAGCCGCCTATCGCCGGGTGCTGGAGTGGGCGGGCGAGCGGCCCGTGACGATCCGGACCATGGATGCGGGCGGGGACAAGGCCCTGCCCTGGATCGGCCGGTTGGAGAAGAACCCCGCCCTCGGGCTGCGGGGCCTGCGGCTTTCGCTGGCGCGGCCGGAGGTGTTTCGCCTTCAGGCGCGGGCGCTGCTGCGCGCCGCCGCGATCCGGCCGTTCGGGGTGATGTTTCCGATGGTGGCCATTCCCGCCGAAGTGGAGCGGGCGCGCGCGTTGGTGCAGGCAGAACTCCACGCTCTTCGCGGCGCGCGGGTTCCGGCCGGCGACGTACAGATCGGCATGATGGTGGAGGTGCCGGCGGCGGCGCTGACGCTGGATTTGTTCGATGTGGCGTTTGCGTCGATCGGAACCAATGATCTGGTGCAGCATGTGTTCGCGGCAGATCGGGAGGCGCCGGACCTGATCGGGCTCGACGAGGCGGAGGCGCCGGCAGTGCAGCGGCTGATCGCGATCGCGGTGGAGAGCGCGGCGCGGCGGGGCTTGCCGCTGGCGGTTTGCGGCGATGCGGCGGCCGATCCTGCCGTGTTGCCGGCGCTACTGACGAGCGGGATCCGGTCGGTATCGGTGGCGCCGGCTGCGCTTTCGCGGGTGAGGCAGGCGATCGAAACCTGGCGGCAAGGACGATGAAGCGGATCCTCGACGACCCTGCGGATTATGCCGCGGATTATCTGAAAGGGCTTGTGGCCGCGCATGCCGATCTGGTGGCGTGGGACGAGACGGCGCGCTGCGTGCACCGGCGCCATTTCGTGCCCGGCAAGGTGGCGCTGGTATCGGGCGGCGGATCGGGACACGAGCCGATGCATGCCGGGTTCGTGGGGCCGGGCATGCTGGACGCGGCCTGTCCGGGGCGGGTGTTCACCTCGCCGACGCCCGATCAGATCGTGGCGGCGGCGGCGCGCGCGAACCAGGGCGCGGGCGTGCTCTTCATCGTGAAGAACTACGACGGCGACCGGATGAACTTCGAGATCGCCTCCGAGCTTGCCGATTTTCCGGTGGCGACCGTGATCGTGGCCGATGACGTGGCGGTGGGGCGCGGGCCCAACGGCTCCGGCCGGCGGGGGGTGGCCGGAACGCTGGCGGTGGAAAAGATCCTAGGTGCGGCGGCCGAGCGCGGAGCGAACCTGCAATCCCTGGCGGAACTGGGCGCCGCCGTGTCGAACGCGACACGATCGATCGGCATCGCGCTGTCTGGATCCACGGCGCCCGAGCTTGGCGCGCCACCCTTCACGCTGGCGGCCGACGAGGTAGAGTTTGGCGTCGGCATTCACGGCGAGCCGGGCACCCGGCGCCTTCCCATGGCCAGCGCGTCGGTTCTGGTGCACCAGATGCTGGATGCCATCCGGGCGGACGAGGGGTTCGATGCAAGCGCCCGCCATCTGATGATCGTCAACGGCCTCGGCGGCATGCCGCTGCCCGAACTTTACATTGCCAGCGGTGCCGCGCGCTGCCAGCTTGGCGAGGCGGGGATCGTGATCGAGCGAAGCCTCGTCGGCAGCTTCGCGACATCGCTCGACATGAACGGCTTTTCGCTGACCCTCAGTCAACTCAACGACGATCGGCTTGAGCTTTGGGATGCCCCCGCGCGCACCCCTGCCCTGAAAACGTGACAACCGCGGTGCGGCCCACCCTGGAACGGACATGAAATCGATGCCCATGCCGACCGACGACGTGGATCCGGTCACCTCCTACAAGGCGATTTTCCGGGCTGTTTTGGAAGCTCGGCCCTCCGGCATGCGCCAACGGATCGCGGAGACGCTGGGAACGACGCGCGGTTTCATCAGCCAGATTTCCAATCCGAACTACGCCACCCCGATTCCGGCCGCCTATCTGCCCGCGATTTTCGAGGTCTGCCATTTTTCCGACGACGAACGGAAGGCTTTTGTCGCGGCCTACGACAAGGCCCATCCCGGCCGCATCGAGCCGCTATCGGGCCGCATGGTCGGACACCGCATGATTACGATCGAGGTACCCGATTTCGGCGATACGGCCTTAAATCATGAGATGGAAAGCCGGATTCGATCGACGGTGGAAAACCTCGTCGAAATCGCCGTTATAGCGCGGGCAGGCCATTGATTTCCAGGGCCCAGCCGGATAGCGGCGTCCAAAGCGGAAATAGATGCTTTAACATTAATATATATAGGCTTAACCGCAATTTAAAGCGTTTAGGCGTCTGATTGTGACCGAGAGTCGGATGGGACGAAGCGCAGTCTTCGTCGGTTAAGGACTGAAGGCGAAGGGTCGCGGGTGGCATACCTCGGCAGGCGAAAAAGAAGCTATGCATCGATCGCCTGGGTCGCGGTGGTCGTGCTTTTCGTCGTCGTCTCCGGCGGCGTCTACGGCACGGGCATGGCTGTGAACCGGGATAATGTGATGGATCAGCAGATGCTGATCCATGAGGAAACCGGCCGTCTTTTCAACGCTGCGATCGATCCGCGATATCAGACGAAGGCCGAAGAGATCAACCGGGTGACGACGCGCCTCGTGGTGATCAACGCCATTCGCGGCGGCGCCATCTTCGATCAGTCCGGCCATCTCCAGGAGGTTTTCGGGGAGAAGACCGATACCAGCCTGGAAGCGATCGAGAGAAGCCGCAACAAGGTCTACGCGGTCGAGGATCCGACGCGCCTCGAACTCTATTACCCACCGGCCGCGACGGGCACGCCGTTCCATATTCTCACCCGTGTCGAAACCAAGCCGATCTTTGCACAGCAGGAACTGGTTCACGAACGCCTCGTTTTCGTGGCGTTGGTGGCCGGCACCATCGCGGCGGTGTTCGGGGCGGCGATCATCGTGCTCTTCGTGACGATCCCGGTTGGCCGGATCGTGGCGGTCGTCACGCGGGCGCTTGGCGATCCCGCGCAGGCCGACTCAGGCGAACCGCTGAAATCAGGCCGGACGGAAATCGGCATCCTCGCCGGCCAGATCGAGCGCTTCCGTACGGAGCTTGGCGAGATTTGGCGCACCAAGGTGCTAGTCGCCGATACCTTGCTGGAATCATCGCCCTTCGGCGTCGTGCAACTGGCGGCGGACGGATCCCCCGCCTTTGCCAATCCGGCGGCCTCGGCGCTGTTCGGGCGTGATGTGGTTCGCACACAATCGACCGTGCCGCTGGTGGTGCGCGACGTGGCGACCGGAACACGGCAGGTATTGCGCGAACACGTTGAGGCCTATGGCTTGGAGCGCCGGCTGGTAGAAATCATTACCAGCAGCGGGGCAAATTACGCGCTGATGGCCAGCCTTTTGATCGGCGTGGACACGCGGAAGCCGACCAATTTGGTGCTGTTCGCCGATGTGGGCGATCTGCACCGCGCGCGGCTGGCGGCGGACGAACAGTCCGGCGAGGCAAGCAATAAATTCCAGGCCTCGATGCGCCGCGAGTTTGAACTCAAGCTCATGCTGGAAAGCTGCATGGCGCTGCTAGGCGGCACGGACAAGCCGGCCGACGTGCAGATCGAAGCTTCGCCCTTCGCCACCGAATGGCTGACGGCGGCGGCAGGGGCCGGCATGATTTCAATGGTCAATACCGTCGCAGAAGGCCCGGTCGTCGCGGGTGGGGCGGTTGACTTGAAAGCCTCGATACGCCTTGGCCTGCTGGTGGCCTATGCGCGGCTTGGATATGCACCGGCTTCCATGTCGGTGGAAATCCGGGGCATCAATTTCGAAACCGTGGGCGTTACCATCAAAGCGACGCCGAGCAGCATGGAAACCAACGTCGACAGCGCCGTGGTGGCTGATTGGCAACTGGCCTTCGCGGCGCTGCGCATGGCAGTTCGCCGGATCGGCGGGCAGCTCAGCGACGTGGTGAGCTCGGACGGCGTGGTCGTGGTCAAAATCATCCTACGCGGTGCCGCCGAGCGCTTGCAGACCGGCTTGCGCGTGGCGCGCTGAACTTGGGGTTGCTGCAGCCCGTTCGTTTGAGGTGAGATCGGCTGAACCTTAAGGGAACGGCTGGATGGCAAGAATGGCCTCCTGGCGAAACCCTGGAGTTTGCAGGGTATCCTTGACGACGCTACAGGCCCTGGAACGGCTTGGCTTGGCGTAATCGCCCTTTGAAATTTGGAAAGCGTCCATGGCCCGCATTTCAACCGTGGTGTTCGATATCGGCAATGTTCTGATCGAATGGAACCCGCGCAATCTCTATCGCAAGCTGATCCCGGACGAAGCCCGGATGGAATGGTTCCTCGCCGAGGTTTGCACCGATGCTTGGAACCTCGAACAGGATCGCGGCCGGTCCTGGGCCGAGGCAGTGGCGGAGCGGATCGCGCTGTTTCCCGCTCATGCCGACCTGATCCGGGCTTATAACGAGCAATGGCATGCGATGGTGCCCGGACCGGTTCCTGGGAGCGTGGAGCTGCTCATGGAGCTTCATGCGGCGGGCGTGCCGCTTTACGCCATCACGAATTTCTCCACGGAAAAGCTGGCCGAAGCCCGCGAGCGGTTTCCGTTTCTGACGATTTTCCGGGACACGGTGGTCTCCGGCGACGAGCGGGTGCTGAAACCCGATCCGGCGATCTATCGCCTGCTGCTCGGCCGCAACGGCATCGTGCCGGAGACGGCGGTGTTCATCGACGATTCCGAGCGGAATGTGGCGGGCGCAAAGGCAACAGGCATGGCCGCCCTCCATTTTCGCGATGCGGCGACGCTGCGCAGCGAATTGCGCGACCTCGGGCTTCCGCTGGCGGCGGCTGGGTAGCCCGGCGCTAGTGCCGTTTCCCCGTTAATTGGAAGCTGGTTGACGGACGAGGAAACGCTCTATTGCGTGAGCACGAGCCGGCCGTCGACCATGTGAAAGCTGGATAGACGCTTCAGAAAACTCATGCCGAGCAGATTGACGCCAAGCGCCTCGTCCGGCAGCACCAGCGCCTCGACACGGCGGAGTTCGATACGGCCGACGGCGAGGGTGGCGAGCGTGACCGGAGCGGCGAAGGCTTGGCCGTTCGCGGTTGAGACGGCGGTGGTGAAATCGGCCGGGGCGGGAAAAATGCCGAGGCTGCGGGCCGTGCTCGCACGCAGCGCGACCGTAGTCGCCCCGGTATCGGCCAGCATGGCGAAGCTGCGGCCGTCGACTTTGCCGGTGACGGTGAACTGACCGCGCGCATCCGCCGGGATGACCACATCGCCAAGCCGGGCGCCGGCGCTTGGGACCGCCGCGACGGCGGGGGCTACGGGCTGATCGACAGGGCCGGGCATCTTCAAGAGGTCTGGCCCCCACAACGCCGCGATAACGGCCGCACCGAGCAGCCACAGAGCCATACGCAGCATAACGGTCCCTCACGAGCGGAGGGGCGATGATGGGTGCCGAGTGCTTGCGGTTGGATTAAGGATCCGGTGGTCGCCTGCGCAGCGCCGTTACTTCGTGCCGTACATCCGGTCGCCGGCGTCGCCAAGGCCCGGCACGATATAGCCTTTCTCGTTGAGATGGCTGTCGATGGCGGCTGTGAAGACCGGCACGTCCGGATGCTCCTCGGTAAAGTGGCGTATGCCTTCCGGGGCGGCGAGCAGGCAGACGAAGCGGATGTCTTTCGCGCCGCGTTCCTTCAGCTTGCGAACTGCCGCGACCGAGGAATTGGCAGTGGCGAGCATGGGGTCCACGACGATGGTGAGGCGATCGGAAAGATCCGCCGGGGCCTTGAAGTAGTATTCGACCGGCTGGAGCGTTTCGTGGTCGCGGTAGATGCCGATATGGGCGACGCGGGCGGCGGGCACGAGATCCAGCATGCCTTCAAGCAGCCCGTTGCCGGCACGCAGCACGGAGGCGAACACCAGTTTTTTGCCGACGAGGACCGGAGCATGCATCGTCTCCAGCGGCGTTTCGATCTCGACTTCGGTCAGCTCAAGATCTCGCGTGACTTCGTAGCAAAGCAGCGTGGAAATTTCACGCAGAAGACGCCGGAAGCTGGCGGTGGAGGTTTCCTTGCGCCGCATGATCGTGAGCTTGTGCTGCACCAGGGGATGATCGATGACCTTCACGCCCTGCATGGGGCACCTCGCCTTTTCCGTCAAAACCGCATGAGCCTACAAGGTGGGACCGAGCGGGACAAACACTGATGCGGTCTCTCCACCACAATTGCGCTCAACCAAGGCGAGCCCGCAGACGCGCCTTCGTAGCCTCGTCGCAGAAGGCCGCTTCGATGCCCGCGCGGGTGACGGCGAGGAGGTCTGTCTCCGACAAGCCCATCTCGGTTGCCGCGATCTCATATTCGCGGCCCATCGAAGTCCAGAAAAACGGGGGATCGTCGGAATTGAGGGTGACGATCACGCCCGCGTCGCGCAGGCTGCGGAAGGGGTGGCTCTTGAAATCGGGGAAGACGCCGAGCGCGATGTTCGAGCCGGGGCAACATTCGAGCACGATGCCTTCGCCGGCAAGGCGGCGGACGAGATCGGGGTTTTCGATCGAGCGCACACCATGACCGATGCGGCGGACGGGGATGGCGTCGAGCGTATCGCGCACTTCTTCCCAGCCGCAAAGTTCGCCTGCGTGGGAGGTGAGCGGCAGGCCGGCTTCATGCGCGATCATGAAGGCGGGTGCGAATTCGGCCGGGGTCCAGAGCCGCTCGTCGCCCGCCATGCCGAAGCCGACGACCTCGGGGATGAGGTTTGCAACCGCCGTCTTGGCAGCCGAAATCGCGGTTTCCGGCCCGAAATGTCGCTCGATGAGGGGGACAATGCGGCCGATGATGCCGTGTGACGCTTCCGCCCGGGCCATGCCATCGGCGATGCCGCCGATGTAATCGAGATAGGAAATGCCGGTGCGCCGGGCGTGGTCGGGCGAGACGAAGACCTCGGTGTAGATAACGCCCTCTTCGGCCGAGGCGGTGAGGTAGCGGGCGGCAAGGTCCGAATAGTCCTCGAACGAGCGAAACACGGCGGCCGCCCCGTCATAGGCGGTGATGAACGACGAGAAGTCCGACCAAGCGTAGCTGCCAGTCTCATCGAACAGCTTGGAGACGTCGATGCCGTAATGCGCGGCCTTCTCGCGCACGAGATCCGGCGGCGCGGCGCCTTCGATATGGCAGTGCAATTCGACCTTGGGGAGAGCGCGGGTCATGAAGCGGATCAGCCTTCAGATGGATGGGAATAGGATTTAATCGTATCGTTGGCGAACCAACGAGGAGACGTGACATGCGGTCTACCCGAGCCCTCAGCATAACGCTACCCATTGAGATGGCAGACATGGTCCGCGCCAAGGTGGAAGCCGGGGACTATGCCTCGGAAAGCGAGGTGATCCGCGATGGCTTGCGCGCGTTGCAAGCCCGCGACGAGGCGATGGAGCGCTGGCTAAAAGAGGTGGTGGTGCCGGGACATGAGGAATTTCTGAAGGATCCCTCGACGGCCATTCCGATCGAAGACGTTCTTGGCCGGATCGTGGCCCGGCATAAGAAACGAACATCAGGTGTTTGAAATCGATGTCACACCGGCAGCCGAGTCTCTTAGGCACCGAAACAGTCTTTACAGCATCGATACCCCATGATCCCCCTTCGGCAGCCTCAGCCACGCGGCGACCGTTTCGCCGATGTCGGCGAAGGTGGTGCGGCGGCCGGCGAAGCCGGGGGTTATGCCCTGCCCGGTCATCAGCACGGGCACCTGTTCGCGCGTGTGGTCGGTACCGCGCCAAGTGGGGTCACAGCCGTGGTCGGCTGTGAGGATCAGGAGATCGCCGGGAGCGAGCGCCGCTTCAAGTTCGGGCAAGCGGCGGTCGAAGGCCTCCAGCGCAGCCGCATAGCCGGCGACGTCGCGGCGGTGGCCGAAGTTGGTATCGAAATCGACGAGATTGGTGAAGATAAGGTCGCACTCGTGCGCGTCGCGGATCGCGCCGAGCGTGATGTCGATCAGCGCGTCGTTGCCGGCGCCCTTGCGCACCTCCGAGACGTTGGTGTGGGCGAAGATATCACCGATCTTGCCGACGCCGATGACGCGGTGACCGGACGCTTCGACGCGGGTGAGGAGCGTGGGCTCCGGCGGCGGCACCGCATAGTCGCGGCGGTTGGCGGTGCGGGTGAAGGTGGCGGCGGCCTCCCCCACGAAGGGGCGGGCGATCACCCGGCCGATGCCGTAGGGATCGACGAGGCGGCGCGCGATCTGGCAATGATCGAGCAGCCGGCCTAGACCGTAATGGGTTTCGTGGGCGGCGATCTGGAGCACGGAATCGGCTGAGGTGTAGAGGATGGGCTTGCCCGTGCGGATATGCTCCTCGCCAAGCGCGGCGATGATGTCGGTGCCCGACGCATGGCAGTCGCCGAGGATGCCGGGGACACCGGTTTCCCGCACGAAATCGGCGACGAGGGCAGCCGGAAAGGTCGGGACCGTGAGGGGGAAATAGCCCCATTCGAAGGGCACCGGCACGCCCGCGATTTCCCAGTGGCCGGACGGCGTGTCCTTGCCCTTGGAGACCTCGGAGGCGGCGGCATAGCGGCCCATGACGGTGCCCGCATCGAGCCCCGCCGGGCGATGCCCGGTTGCGGCCTTCGCGGCGGCACCAAGACCGAGCCGGTCTAGGTTTGGCAAGCGGAGGGGGCCGGAGCGCAGGCCCGCGCGGTCCGCGTGGCCGGAGGCGCAGGCGGCGGCGATATGGCCGAGCGTATCGGCACCCGCATCACCGAACCGGTCGGCGTCGGCCGCGCCGCCGATGCCGAAACTGTCGAGAACGATCAGAATGGCGCGGGCCATGGGCTCGTCTCCTGTCAGCCGGTGATGCGTTCGATGACGACGGGACCGCGCGGGGCAGCTTCGCCGACGCGGTAGGCAAGCCGCAGCGCGGCAGCGGCGGCTTCTGCCTGCGCCTTAGTGCGGGCATGAACAAGCCCAAGCGGATGATCGCTGCCGACCGTTTGCCCAAGGCCGGCGAGCGCGGTGAAGCCGACGGCGGGGTCTATCGAATCCGCCGCGCGGGTTCGCCCGCCGCCGAGCGCGACGACAGCGACGCCGATGGCGCGGGTGTCGATGGCGGCGACGGTGCCGGGCGTGTCGGGCTGGACGGGGATCACGACCGGGGCTGCGGCAAGGTGCCGATCGGGGGCGTCCACGAGGTCGGAGGGGCCGCCGAGGGCGGCGACCATGCGGGCGAAGATGTCCGCCGCGCGGCCGCTGGTGAAGGCGGTCTCAATGGCGGCCTTGGCGGCTTCGATGGTTGGCTGGAGGCGGCCGAGCAGGAGCATTTCGACGCCGAGCGCGACGGTGACGTCCCACAAGCGCGGGTCGATGCGTGCGCCGGTGAGAAAATCGACGGCGAGCCGGATTTCCAGCGCGTTGCCGGCCGTGCTGCCGAGCGGCTCGTTCATATCCGTGAGGAAGCCGATGGTGGGAAGACCAGCGCCGTTGGACACCGAGACGAGGCTGGAGGCGAGTTCGCGCGCGTCGTCGATATCGGCCATGAAGGCGCCGGAGCCGGTTTTGATGTCGAGAACGAGCCCTTGCAGCCCGGCGGCGAGCTTTTTGGACAGGATGGAGGCGGTGATGAGGTCGATGCTCTCCACCGTCGCCGTCACGTCGCGGATGGCGTAGACGCGCTTGTCGGCGGGGGCGAGATCGGCGGTTTGGCCGATGATGGCGCAGCCCGTTTCGCGCACGACTTTGCGGAAAAGCGCGTTATCCGGCTGGCTGGTGTAGCCGGGAATGGCGTCGAGCTTATCAAGCGTGCCGCCGGTGTGGCCGAGACCGCGGCCGGAAATCATCGGCACGAAGCCGCCGCAGGCCGCGACGGCGGGCGCCAGCATCAGGGACACCGTATCGCCGATGCCACCGGTGGAGTGCTTGTCAAGCGCGGGGCCGGGCAGATCGGACCAGTCGAGCACGGTGCCGGAATCGCGCATGGCGAGCGTCAACGCGACCCGCTCGTCGAGGGTCATGCCGCGAAAGAACACCGCCATCGCAAAAGCCGCGACCTGCCCTTCGGTGACGGTTCCTGCCGTGAGACCGGAGACCATGAACTGGATTTCAGCGGCCGATAGGGAGCGGCCGTCGCGCTTGGCGCGGATGATCTCCTGGGGAAGCAAGGTCAAGGCGGCGTCCTCTTGGTTTTCTATCGGCCGTTTCTTCGGGCCTATGGTTCTGCCGCAAATCCGGTGCCGGACTTCAGGCGCACATGTGGCTGCCACCCTGCCAATTCGGTCGAGGGCCTACAACTGATTACGGTCCCATAGCGGCCTTTATCCGCTTCGTTCAGCCGAAGCGATGGTCCGTATGCCGGCCTTTGTAGAGAGTGTCGAATTCCTGGATCGCGTCGGCGGCGTCCTGTGGGTCTACCCGGCGCAGGATCCCCTCGATTTTCACCTCCCAGCGGAACAGGCGAAACAAGCCTGTCGTTCCAAAGGGGCATGAGGCCGCATCGCGGATCGGCGATTACGCAGCCCCATAGGCGCGGATCACGTGGGGGAGCAGCCGCTTCAGCTTTTCCGCCCCTTTCGGGCCGTTTTCCTTGGTCTCCTCATGGGAGAGTTCCGCCCCGGTCATGCCGGCCGCGAAGTTGGTGACGGTGGACACCGCCGCGACTTTCAGCCCGAAGAAGCGGGCGAGGATCACCTCCGGCACGGTGGACATGCCGACCGCATCGGCCCCCAGGATGCGCGCGGCGCGGATTTCGGCGGGCGTTTCAAAGGACGGGCCGTTGAACCACATGTAGACGCCCGACGAGAGGCGGATGCCTTCGGTGCGGGCTGCGTCGGCGAACAGGGCGGCAAGACCGGGGTCGTAGGCCTGCGTCATGCCGACGAAGCGCTTGTCGCCCATTTCGCCGAACAGCGGATTGGCGCCGGCGAAGTTGATGTGATCGGAAATCATCATCAGTTCGCCCGGCCCGACCTCCAGGTTGAGCCCGCCGGCCGCGTTGGTGAGCAGCACGGCGGTGCAGCCAAGTTCAGCGAAGGTGGCGATCGGCGTTTTCATAACGGCCGCGTCGCCGTGCTCGTAGTAGTGACCGCGCCCGGAGAGCACCGCAACGGGCACCCCCGCCAGCGTGCCGACAACGAGTTCGCCCCGGTGGCCCGTGACGGTGGAGACGGGAAAGCCCGGCAGGTCGGCGAAGGCAAACCGCACGGCGTTTTCAACCGTGTCGGCGAAGGAGCCGAGGCCGGAACCGAGAACGAGGCCCATGACCGGCTTGAGGCTGGTTCGGCTGCGAACGAGGGCCGCGCATTCGGCGGCTTGCGAGGGGCCGCTCATGGCGCGATCTCCAGGGAAAAGCCGGCCGGCAAAAGCTCGGCCATGGTGAAGCTCTGGCTGGCGCCGGCCGGGTCGCAGGCGATGATGATGGCGTCCGGCCCGGCGAATTCCGCAAGCTTCTGCCGGCAGCCGCCGCAGGGCGTGCAGAACCGCCCGCCCGGCGTGCCCGCGTGGTCGATCCGCTCCGCGATGACTAGCGCCTTCACGATGCGCTTGCCGCCGGCCATGATGAGATGGCCGATCGCGGTGGTTTCGGCGCACCAGCCTTGCGGATAGGCGGCGTTTTCGATGTTGCAACCGGCGTGGAGCGCGCCTGTCTCGTCCACCATCACGGCGCCGACGGGAAAGCGCGAATAGGGCGCGTAGGCCTTGGCGCGGGCGCCGGCGGCTGCTGCGAACAGGGTGTTGAAGTCGGTCATGTCACCGTTCCTTCGTGTAGGGAATGCCGCCCGCTTTCGGGGGATTGGCGACCCCGATGAAGCCGGCAAGCAGCACGACGGTGAGGATATACGGCAGCGCCTGGAAGATCTGCACGGGCACCTCGCCGATGAAGGGCACCGGCGTGCCCTGGAGGCGGATGGCGGCGGCGTCGAGGAAGCCGAACAGAAGGCAGGCGAACATCACCGGTACCGGTCGCCATTTGGCGAAGATCAGCGCGGCGAGAGCGATATAGCCCTTGCCCGCCGACATGTCCTTGATGAAGGCGGCGGATTGCGCGATCGACAGATAGGTGCCGGCGAAGCCGCAGAAGATGCCCGCCACGATCACCGCGCGGTAGCGTAGCCATGTCACGGAGATGCCGGCCGTATCCACCGCCGCGGGGTTTTCGCCGACGGCGCGCAGGCGCAGGCCGAAGCGCGTGCGGTAGAGCACCCACCACGAGAAGGGCACGGCGAGGAAGGCGAGATAGGTGAGGATATTGTGGCCGGATAGCAGGCCCGCGTAGATCGGGCCGATGATCGGCACGTCGCGGATCGCCTCCGCGCCGGGCAGGATGATCGGTTCGAAGCGCGCGGTCTTCTCAAGCTGCGGCGTGCGCCCGCCTTGGCTGAACCATGCTTGGCCAAGCACGGCCGTGAGACCGGCGGCCGCGAAGTTGATGGCAACGCCGGAGACGATCTGGTTGCCCTTGTTCGTGATCGAGGCGAAGCCGTGGAGGATGCTGACGAGCACCGATACGAAGATGCCGGCCCCGAGCCCATACCACGCCGAGCCCGAGACATAGGCGACCGACGCCGCAGCGAAAGCCGCCGCCAGCATCTTGCCTTCGAGGCCGATGTCGAAAATGCCGGACCGTTCGGAGTAGAGCCCCGCCAGCGCCGTGAACAGCAGCGGGATGGTGAGCCGCACCGTGGAGGCCAGCACGTTGATGACGATTTCGAAGAACTCCACGCCGAACCCCTCCCTCAGGCCTTGGCCGGAACGGCGGGTGCGTCCGCCTTGGGCTGGCGTATGAATAGCCGGGCGAGCGCCGGCCGGAACATGTATTCGAGCGCGCCGGCGAACAGGATCACGAGACCCTGGATCACCACGATCATGTCGCGCGAGATGGTTGGGATCCAGAAGGACAGCTCGTTGCCGCCCTGGTAGAGGATGCCGAACAGGATGGCCGCTAGCAAAATGCCGACCGGATGATTCCGCCCCATCAAGGCGACCGCGATGCCGACAAAACCGGCCCCGCCAACGAATTCCACCTGGAGACGCGCCGATGCGCCCATCACCGGGTTCAGCGCCATCATGCCGGCGAGCCCGCCGGAGATCAGCATGGTGATGATGACGGTGCGGGCGTAAGGGATGCCGGCGTAGATGGCGGCAGTGGGGTTGGTGCCGGTGGCGCGGATTTCATAGCCGAGCCGGGTGCGCCAGATCAGCGCCCATACGACAACCAGCATCACCAGCGCGATCAGGAACGACACGTTGAACGGGGCGGCCCCGATCGAGAGGCCGAAGGTGCCGAGCAGCCAGCCGAGCTTGGGAAGCTGACCGCCGACGTCGAATACATGCGTCTCCGGCGCCATGGCGCCCGGCACCCGCAGAACGTTCACGAGCAGGTACACCATCAGCGCGGCGCCGATGAAGTTGAACATGATCGTGGTGGTGACGATGTGGCTGCCGCGCTTGGCCTGGAGATAGGCCGGAATGAACGCCCATCCCGCGCCGAAAACCGCCGCACCGAGCACCGCGAGCGGCATCGTGAGATACCACGGCAGCACGCTTCCCGCCGTCAGCGCAACGAGCGCCGCGCCGAGCCCGCCGATATAGGCTTGCCCTTCCGAGCCGATGTTGAAGAGCCCGCAATGGATGGCGACGGCCACCGAGAGGCCGGTGAAGATGAAGTTGGTGGCATAAAACAGCGTGAAGCCGATGCCTTCGCCATAGCCGACCGCCCCTTGCAGGAGCACGGTGACGGCCTCAACAGGGCTTTCGCCGATGAACCAGACCACCATTCCGGAAATCGCGAAGGCGACCACCAGATTGAGAAGCGGCATCAGCCCGTAGTTGACCCAGGGCGGCAATTGGCCCGATTGCGCACTCATCGAAGGGTCCTCATGCGGCGATACCGGCCATCATCAGGCCGAGGGTCTGTTCGGTTGCCTCCGGCGTCTTCTCGCCGACGAGCTTGCCGGCGAACATGACGAGGATGCGATCGGAAAGGGAGCGGATCTCATCGAGTTCGACCGAGACGAGGAGGATGGCTTTGCCCGCGTCCCGCATTTCGACGATGCGGCGGTGAATGAACTCGATCGCGCCGATATCGACCCCGCGTGTCGGCTGGCCGATGATCATCACGCTCGGATTGCGCTCGATCTCGCGGGCGACGACGATCTTCTGCTGGTTGCCGCCGGAGAAATTGGCGGTTTTCAGACGGTGGTTCGGGGGGCGGATGTCGTATTTCTCGATCTGAGCGCAGGCATCGTCGCGGATGGCCTGGAGATCGAGGAAGGGGCCGATCGTATACTTCGGTTCGTCGAGATAGCCGAGAACGGAGTTCTCATATTCCTCGAATTTGAGCACGAGGCCCATGTGGTGCCGGTCTTCCGGGATATGGGCGAGACCGAGCCGCCGCAGCGCCGCCGGACCGGCCCGGCCGATCGGCTTGCCGTCGAGCAGGATTTCGCCGGAGGATGGCTTGCGGATGCCGGCGATGGCTTCGAGAAGCTCCGACTGGCCATTGCCCGCGACACCGGCGATCCCCACGATTTCGCCGGCTCGCACCTGGAACGACACGTCGTCCACCATGGTCACGCCGCGCCCGTCCTTGACGGTGAGGCCGCGCACTTCGAGCGCGACGGCGCCTGGATGAGACGCGCCCTTTTGAACACGCAGGAGAACGCGGCGGCCGACCATCAACTCGGCGAGTTCCTCGACCGTGGTCTCGGATGTCTTGCGGGTCGCAACCATTTCGCCGCGCCGCATCACCGACACCGTGTCGGTGATGGCCATGATTTCGCGCAGCTTATGGGTGATGAGGATGATGGTTTTGCCCTGGTCCTTCAGCACCCGGAGGATTTTGAACAGATGATCGGCCTCGGCCGGGGTCAACACGCCGGTCGGCTCGTCCAAAATCAGGATTTCGGCGCCGCGGAACATGGCTTTGAGGATTTCGACCCGCTGCTGCAAGCCGACGGGCAGGTCCTCGATGATCGCATCGGGATCGACGTCGAGGCCGTAGTCGGTTTCGAGCCGCTTCAGTTCGGTGCGCGCTTTGGCGGCGCCGCCACCGAGCGTGGCGCCGCCTTCGGCGCCGAGCATGACGTTTTCGAGGACGGTGAAGTTTTCCACCAGCATGAAGTGCTGATGCACCATGCCGATGCCCGCTGCGATCGCCGCTTGGCTGTCCTTGATCACGGTCGGCCGGCCGCCGACGCGGATTTCGCCCCGATCGGCCTGATAGAAGCCGTAGAGGATCGACATAAGCGTGGATTTACCCGCGCCATTCTCGCCGATGATGCCGTGGATCGAGCCCTTGGCGACGGAAAGATGGATATCTTTATTCGCGTGAACGGCGCCAAAACTCTTGTCGATGGCGATGAGTTCGATGGCGGGAGGCGCGCTGGTCACGAATTCACTCCGGACGGTCGTCGATGTCCAACCGATATGATACGGGCGTGGACAGGACCGAACCAGCCCCCTCCACGCCCGCGTTAGACTTGACTTACTTCGGGCAGGTGTTGTCCGACATGTAGTCGTGCACCGAGATGGCGCCCGAGACGATGTCGGCCTTGGCCTTTTCGACCGCAGCCTGGATCTCCGGGGTGATCAGGGGCTTGTTGTTGTCGTCGAGCGCCCAGCCCACACCATCCTCGGCAACGCCGAGAGCGACGAGGCCCGGGGTGAACTTGCCGTCCTGGGTGTCCTTCATGGCGTTGTAGACCGCAAGGTCCACGCGCTTGATCATGGAGGTGAGCACCGAACCGGGGTGCAGGTAGTTCTGGTTGCTATCGACGCCGACAGACAGCTTACCGTTGTCGGCAGCGGTCTGCAGCACGCCGAGACCGGTCGCGCCGGCAGCGGCGTAGATCACGTCCGCACCCTGGTCGATCTGCGACTTGGCAAGCTCGCCGCCGCGCACGGGGTCGTTCCAGGCCGCGCCGGTGGTGCCGGTCATGTTCTGGAAGACTTCGATGTTGGCGTTGGCCGCGCGGGCGCCCTGCTCGTAGCCGCAGGCGAACTTGCGGATGAGGGGCATGTCCATGCCGCCGACGAAGCCGACCTTACCGGTCTTGGAGGCAAGGCCCGCAACGAGACCGACGAGGTAGGACCCCTCGTTTTCCTTGAACACGACCGAGCGCACGTTCGGCTTGTCGACGACGCTGTCGATCAGAACGAACTTGGTGTCGGGGAACTCGGTCGCGACCTTTTCGATCGCCGAGGTCCAGGCGATGGAGACGCCGATCACCGGGTTGAAGCCGCGGCTGGCGAAGTTGCGCAGCGCCTGCTCACCCTGGGTGTCGCCGGTCGGCTCGAAATCGCGGTATTCGATACCGGTTTCCTTCTTGAACTGCTCGGCACCGCCGTAAGCAGCTTCGTTGAACGACTTGTCGAACTTGCCGCCGGTTCCATAGACCACGGCCGGCTTCACGTCCTCGGCGAATGCCGGTACGGCATAGACCGCGACCGCGAGCGCTGCGCCGAACAGTTTCATAAGCATCGTATATGCCTCGCCCTCTGGAAAAAAGAATGCTCGTCGAACGGGTGGGCTCTTGTTTTGGCCCGGAAACCGATCGAGTGGGCGTAACTAAGCACGCTTCCAACCGTTTTGCATCGGGATTCTCGACGAGTTTTACCAACTGGACAACGAAAACGCGCCATGCACACGCCGCATGCGTGGCCATGCTTGGTTTGTAGGCAGATCGGCTGTAAGGGAGAGCGGGGCGAGCGGTCGGTGCCCTTTGTCAAAGCGCTTGAAAGAGGCTAAGGGAAACGGGTTCGCGGGTGCCGCATTCAGGGCGCGAAGCGGATGGGTGCAGCCGAGACGGAACAGCGGTTTGGGAGGCGGTTGGAAGATGGCAAGTCCGCGCAGGGACCTCGAAGCATTGCCGTTTCCCGTGCTGTTCGCGGACATCGGCGGCACGAATGCGCGCTTCGCGATCCTTGCAGATGCCAAGGCCGACCTCAGCCATTTCGAAACTGTCGAGACCAAGAATCACGCCACGCTCGAAGACGCGCTGGAAGAGGCGGTGACGAACCGCACCGCGCTTCGCCCGCTCTCTATGGTCTTCGCGGTGGCAGGCCCGATCCGCGAGGAGCGCACGCAGCTCACCAATTGCCCATGGGTGGTGGTGCCGCGCCAGTTGATCGACCGGTTTTCGCTGGAGCATGTGATCCTCTTCAACGATTTCGAAGCGCTGGCGCTGGCGTTGCCGGGCCTTGAAGACAAGGATCTGGCCGCCGTCGGCGGCGCGCTTCCCCCGGCGGACGGGACGAAGGTCGTGATCGGCCCCGGCACCGGGCTTGGCGCGGGCGGGCTTGTCCACGCCGCGAATCTTTGGGTGCCGGTTCCGGGCGAAGGCGGTCATATAGACCTTGCACCCGTGACGGCCCGCGACCGCGCGATCTGGCCTCATATCGAACGCGAGGGCGAGCGGGTGTCCGGCGAAACGCTGGTTTGCGGGTCGGGGCTTGTCAGGCTCTACCGGGCGATCGCAGCGACCGACGGGATCGAGGCGGCCTGCACCACCCCTGCCGAAGTGACGGCTGCCGCCGAAGCCGGCGACCCGACCGCGGCCGAGACGCTTGAGCTTTTCGCGGTGCATCTGGGGCGCATCGCGGGCAATCTGGCGCTGACGTTTTTGGCGCGCGGCGGGGTGTATCTGGCCGGCGGCATCGCCCCGCGCATCGCCGGCGTGCTCCAGAGCGGCGGGTTCCGGGCCGCCTTCGAGGACAAGCACCCGCATGAGGATTTGATGGCGGGCATGGCGACCGCCATCGTAATGCATGAGCGCCCGGCGCTTGCCGGCCTGGCCGGCTTCGCCCGCACGCCGACCCGCTTCGGGGTGAACCTCGACGGGCGCCTTTGGACGCGTTGACGCGCGGCCACTTAAATCTCACCGCGCTGACGCGCGGTTAGGCGAGGCTGCGCATGACGCGGCCGACTTTGGCCAGATAGGCCTTGCGGCCGGCCTCGCTGACCGTGTCCATCTTGTAGAGCGCGAGATAGCGGGTGCGGCAGAGCGGATGGCAGATCGCGCGCATGCCGCGCATGATCGTCTTGCGGCCGGGCTCGCCGATCAGCTTGGACATGCCCCAACTGGCCCCGCAGGTGGTGACGACCACGATGCGGCGGATGTTGCGCAGATTGCCGCGAATGCCCTGGGTTTCCGTTGGCATGATGAAGGCCCGGTGCGGCAGGAAGGCGCGGTCGAGCCAGCCCTTCAGCATCGCGGGAAGGCCGTACCACCAGGTGGGATAGACGAAGACGATCGCCTCGGCCCAGGCGATATTCTCGACATGGCCGGCCACCGGGCGCTCGTTGACGCTGGCGTCGTGATAGAGCCGCCGCTCCTCAGCGGGCATGGCCGGCTGGAAATTCTCGCCGTAGAGATCGGTCAGGCGAACATCATGGCCGCCGGTGGTCAAGGTCTCGACGACGGTGGATTTCAGGGCCGAGACGAAGCTTTCCTGGCACGGGTGACAATAGACGACGAGCACGTTCATGATGGTCAAAAAGCCTTCATCAGGCGGGTAACTCGGTCGAGGAATGCCGACCGGGAGCGGTCCGTTGCGCGGTTCATGTCGTAATGGGCGAGGTAGCGGATCTTCGGGAAGCCCATCGAAAACCTGAGAACGCGCGTGACAAAGCGGCGCGGCGGATCGCCGACGAGGAGGGCGAACCAGCGGGGCGCGCCGTAAGAGGTGACGACGGCCAGCTTTTTGATGTTGGTCAGCGCCGGCACCACCTTGCCGTCCACAAGCTTGAAGGAGACGCCGGGCAGAAACACCCGGTCGAGATAGCCCTTCAGGATGGCCGGAAGGCCGAAATTCCAGACCGGAAACACCATGACGAGCGCCTCGGCCGCCTTCAGCCGATCGACATGGCCTTGCACGGGCGCCTGATTGGCGGCGATGTCGTGATAGCCGAGCCGTTCGGCCCGCGTCAGCACCGGCTGAAAATCCTCGGCGTGGAGATCGCAGTCGTCCACCTCATGACCGGCTAAGACGAGCGCCTCCACAACCGCGCGGTGCAGCGCGGCGTTGTAGGAGGTCTCGACCGGATGGGCGTGGAGAACGAGGACGCGCATGGGGCTTTTCGCCGTTCCGAACCGTTAGCCTGCTTTTTGCAGGCCGGGGAAGAGGAAGACCTTGTTGCTGCGGTAGTCATAGCTCGGGTCTTCCCAGGCGATCATCTTGCCGGGATTGAGGAGACCCTTCGGATCGGCCTCGCGCTTGAAGGCGAGCTGCGTTTCGTCCGTCTGCTTCATGCCGCCTTCTTCCAGCGTATAGCGGTGCGGATTGAAGATCGGGCAACCGTTTTCGTCGTGGAGACGCATGATTTCTTCGAGCCGCTCTTCGCTGGTGAAGCGCACGATGGGCAAACCGAAGCAGGTGATATTGCCGTCGAAGCGGACGAATTCGAGATGGCCGGGCACCTCATCGCCGAACATCTTGGTGACGGTGGCCAGCCGTTCGAGTTGGTTCGGATAGGGATAGAGCACCTGGAGATAGGTGATCGAGGGATCGATCCTGAGACCCCGCAAGGTGGTGTGGTTCCAGGATAGCTCAAAAGTGGGTGGCAGGCCCTTCAGATCCTCGGCGCTGGCCGTATCGGAGCGGAACAGCACCTCGGCCTTGGGGTGGCGCCGCGCGAACACCATAAGCGTCTCGACCGCGAAGGGCGCGACCATCGCCATCACGACCGATTTGCCCTTGGGGATGAATTTCTGGTGCCGGAGGAAATAGTCATGCGGGACGGGGGCCGCGACGACGGCGAGGTTTTTGAGAAGGATGCCGTCCTGGTTGGCAAGCCGGTCGGCAAAGGTCGCCGCTTCCAGGAAATCGTCGAAGCCGAGGATCACGTCGGCCCAGTCATAGGCGGGGCAGAGCGGAACCTCGACCTCGGTGATGATGCCGTTGGTGCCATAGGCGTGGGCGACCTTGGCCAGATCCTCGCCGGTGAGATCGAGCACGCGCGGCTCTGCCTCGCAGGTGACGACGCGGGCGCGGATGATGTTGCCGAGATCGCGCAAGCCCCCCCAGCGGATCGACCCGATGCCGCCCGATCCGCCCGCGATGAAGCCGCCGAGGGTGGCGGTGCGATAGGTGGAGGGATGCAGCCGGAGTTCCTGGCCGGAATGGGCGCGGGTTTCCTGATCGAGCTTCTCCATGATGATGCCGGCCTCGGCGACGACGACGCCGGGGCGGATGGAGATCACGCGGTTGAGTTCGGCGAGGGAGAGGATGGCACCGCCCGCAAGCGGCATCGCCTGCCCGTAATTGCCGGTGCCGGCGCCGCGCGGGGTGAGCGCCACGCCGTGCGCGAAGGCCGCGCGGACGACCTGCACCACCTCCGCCTCGGTTTTCGGTGAGACGATGAGATCGGCGGTGATGTGGTCGAGCTGGCGTTTCAGGATGGGCGAATACCAGAAGAAATCGCGGCTCTTCTGTTTGACGAGGATCGGGTTGTCCTCGATCGCGATGCCGGAAATGGCCTGACGGAAGGCGGCGAGATCGGTCATGTCGGGTCTCCGAACAGGCTGTCGAGGTCGCGGTAATCGGGGAGCGAGGCGTTTGCGCTGAGGCCGCCGCGAAGGATAACGCGGTCCGATTGCGGACGGGAGAAAAGCTCCGTCCAGGTGCGGGCGCGGAACAGGGCAAGATCGGCGGCAAGGCCGGCGGCGATGCGGCCGTGATCCGGCAGGTCCATGATATCGGCGGGGGTCTTGGATATCACGCCCGGCCAGTCAGACATGGGATGGTCGAGATGGAGGATGCGCACGGCTTCGCGCAGAACTTCGAGCCCGTCGAGATCGCCGTAGGCATAAAAGGGATCGCGGGTGTTGTCGGACGCGACCGCGACCGGAATGCCGCGCGCCTTCATTTCGTGGAAAAGCGTGACGCCGCGCCAGCGCGGGGTGCGGCGGGCAGCGGATGACGCGCCATCGAGAAGGTGCCGGTCTTGCAGGAACATGTTGCAGAGCGGCAGGCTGACAACGGCGATGCCGGCGCGGGCGACGAGATCCAGCGTCCGATCCTGTTCGTCGGCGTCTTGCCGGGTGATCGAGCAGCAATGGCCGGCGACGACGCGGCCCTCGAAGCCCTGGTCGATGACCGCTTCGGCGAGAAAACGCAGCGCGGTAGCATCAGGGTTCTCGGTCTCGTCCACATGAACGTCGAGGTCGAGGGCGTGACGTTTGGCGGTGGCAACCACATTGCCGATCGCCTCACGCGCCGTCGGCCAATCCGCGATCGCCCCGCCGAACACGCCGCCCGCCGCCTTGACCGTGCGCGCGATGGTGTCGAGGGTGTCCGGCTCCATCATGGTATCCGGCCCGACGAGCGAGACGCCTTGCAGTTCGATCCGGCCGGCCCAGGCGGCGCGCATCTCCTGAAACACCGGCCAGGAGATGGCGTGCTGGGGCGGCGTGGAATCAATGTGGGTGCGGATCACGCGGGTGCCATGCGCGAAGGCGGCGCGGAGCGAAAAATCCATACGGCGGCGCACATCCTCGGCGGACCAATGCGCCGACGAGTCCGCGCGGACCGCCAACAGGGCCCCCATGAAGGTGCCGTCCGGGTTCCGCTGGCGGGGCCAGATGTGACCCTTGTCGAGATGGGTGTGCATGTCGGCAAAGAGCGGCAGCACCATTCCCCGGTCGAGATCGATGGCGGGCGTGGCATCCGCGATCGCTGCACCGGCCGGGCGGATCGCGGTGACGCGGCCGTGCGCGACCTCAATGTCGGCGCGGGCGAGCCCGTCTTCGTCGCCGGTCAGATCCGCGCGGGGCGCGAGGCAGACCGGCACCGTGGCATTTGTAAGCACGAAGGCGGCGGGAAGGGCGGCAAGATCCGGCATGGCGCTCAATTCTCGCGGGTCAACGCGCTCTCATGCCAGCGGCGGAGCGCGAAATGGGAGAGCAGGCTGGTGATCCAGAAGACAAGAACGCCGGTTGCCGAAAGCAGGATGAGCCCGGCGAACAGGCGCGGGATGTTCATGCGGAACTGGCTTTCGAGGATGCGAAAGGCAAGGCCCGATCCCGCACCGGCGGAGCCGGCCGCAAATTCCGCCACCACCGAAGCAATCAGGGCAAGCCCGCCGCCGATCTTGAGACCGGCGAAGAAATAGGGCTGCGCCGCCGGGATCTTCAGGATGATCAGCGTCTGCCAACGGGTGGCGCCGTAAAGCTCGAACAGGTTGAGGAGGTTGTGATCGACTGACTTCAAGCCCTGCGTGGTGTTCGACAGGATTGGAAAGAAAGTGACGATGAAAGCGCAGAGCAGGACGGCCGCCTGCGTATTCGGGACATAGATGATGATAAGCGGCGCGATCGCGACGATGGGCGTTACCTGTAAGATCACGGCATAAGGCAGGAGCGCCAGCTCGAAGAGCTTCGATTCCGTCATCAAGATGGCAAGGATAGTGCCCCCAACCAGGGCAAGAAACAGCGCCGTGAAGGTGATCTGGAGCGTGACGAACAGGGCGCCGGAAAGCGTGCCCCAATCCTTCACCAGCGTTTCGGCGACGAGGAACGGGCCGGGCAGGATGAAGGGTTTGACGTCATAGGCCTGGACGTAGCCGTCCCAGGCGAAAATGACCAAGGCCAGAATGGCAAGCGGCACGACGACTTTCAGCACCCGGTCGAGGGTGATGAGGGGTTCGTGCGGCTTGGTGGGCGGGGCGGCGTCGATCACGGTGTCGCTCATAGGTGATCATTGGCTCCCATCGCGGCGTGCAGCGAGTCTGAGACCTCAAGACAGGTGCGCGTGTACAAATCGCTGGAGCGGAAGATTTCGGTGCGGACGGGGGGCGCGTCCACCGTTGTCTCAGCGACCACCCGCCCCGGCCTTGCCGCCATCACAACGATGCGGCTGGAGAGATAGACGCTTTCGTAGACGGAGTGGGTGACGAAGACGACGGTCCAGCCGAGCTGTTCCTTCAGGCGGAGGATATCGTTGTTGAGCTTGAAGCGGGTGATTTCGTCGAGCGCGGCGAAGGGCTCGTCCATGAGCAGGAGCTGCGGGCGGGTCACGAGCGCACGCGCGATCGACACGCGCATCTTCATGCCGCCGGAAAGCTCGCGCGGGTAGGCGCCGGCGAATTTGGCGAGCCCGACGAGTTCGAGCGCGCCCATCACCTCGCTCTGAACCGATTTCTTGGACTGACCCTTTAGACGCAGCGGAAGCCAGACGTTATCGAACACCGTGGCCCAGGGCATCAGCGTCGGTTCTTGGAACACGAAGCCGATTTCCGGCAGCACATGGCCGGATGCGTCGTAATTGGCGCGCGGCCAATCGATCGTGCCGGATGTGGGCGTGCCGAGCCCGGCGATAATGCGCAGCGCTGTTGATTTGCCGCAGCCGGAGGGGCCAAGCAGAGACAAGAACTCGCCGCGATGAACGTCAAGGTCGAGGCCGGTGAGGGCGACGGTACCGTTGGAGAAGGTCTTCGAAACTCCGGATAGCCGGACGATGGTGGGCGATGATGACGGAGGCACGGCGGTTTGCCTGTGAGACGCGGATACTGACGCTATTACTGTTGACGACATGGGTCTGGCCTTGCCCCGAACGCGCCACGATGCCGAGGGGATCGCAGCTGGCATCCCGTCTAACGGGCGCCCTTTAACGGGCTCTGTCTATCGTATTTTGCCCCTCCCGTGGATCACGGGAAGGGCCAAGAGCGCGAGAGCCGCGCCGGGCGTTACATCGGCGAAGCGTCAGCCACCGAGGGCCTTTTTGACGTCGAGCCCGACGCCCTTGCAGACGAAGGCGAGCGTGTAGGCCTTGGTCACATCCACCGAGGCATCGACCACCTTGGCCACGACCATTTTGTCGAAGAAGGATTTGTGCTGCTCGGCCGTCATGCAGCCGATGCCCTTTTCAAGCGCCGGGCCGGATTCGACGATGCCATATTCCTTCATCTTGGCTATGGAGAAGGCGATCTGCTCGTCGGAGATGTCCGGGTTGTCGGTCTTAATGAGCGCGTTGGCGGCGGCATTGTCGCCGTAGAGATAGTTGTACCAGCCGATCGTGGACGCATCGACGAAGCGCTGCACGAGATCGGGCTTACCGTCGACAAGCGACTGCTGCGCTTCGATCGTGGTCGAATAGGTGTCGAAGCCCTGATCGGCGAGGAGGAAGATCTTCGGCTTCCACCCGGCCTGACGCTCAACCTCGAAGGGCTCAGACGTCAGATAGCCCTGCTGCGCCGACTGGGGATCGGCGATGAAGGGGGCCGTGTTGAAGGTATAGGGCTTGTACTGCTCGTCCTTGAAGCCAGGAAAGGCCACTTTCATCCACTGGAAACCGGTGATGAAGAGATCCTTGCCGAGGAAGATCGACGGCAGCTTGGCAAGATCCTCGAATTTCTCGATCCCCTGATCGGGGTGGGCCATGATGATCTGCGGATCCTTCTGGAAGATCGCCGCGACGGTGATCGTCGGGATTCCCTGCTTCACCGCGTCGAAGGATTCGAGCATGTTGCCGCCCATGTAGAAATCGATCTGGCCGGCGACCAGCAACGAGCGGTTGGCCGCCTGCGGCCCACCCGGACGGATCGTGACCTTCAGGCCGTATTTCTCATAGGTGCCGTCCGCGACCGCTTGGTAATAGCCGCCGTGCTCGGCCTGCGCGAGCCAGTTGGTGCCGAAGCTCACTTCATCGAGCGCGAGGGCCGGCGTCGCGGCCAGCGCGGTCAAAACTGCGGCAACACCCACAATATGCTTCATGTGACGTCCCCCGTTTGGAAAGGTCGCGGGCCAAGCCCGTTCCCTTGCTCCTTCATGTCCTTGCAGGACTACCCGCCAGATGACCGGCGCGACCGACCGCCTCGGACTACCCGGAGGTCACGGCTCGCAAGACGCATGCCATCGCGAAAAACTACGACGCTTTGCAGTGCGGCACCTCGAACCGGCAAGGCGATGCAGGCAAAACGACCCTACGACGGAATTCTTGCCTAAAGAAGAGGCGATGGCTGCAAATTGGAACGGCTGCTTGGCTACGCCTTGAGCTTGCCGCTGTTTGAGCATGCACCTAACATAGGTTTACCCGTTTGCATTGGAAAATTCATGGCGCGCGCCCTGTCGTCCCCCGATGTGAGACCGCCCTTCGGCCGGTATAGTCACGGCATCGAAGTGCCGCCGGGCGCCCGTTTTGTGATGACATCGGGCCAACTCGGCATCCGCCCCGACGAGACCATACCGGACGACGTGACCGCCCAGGCCGAGATCTGTTTCGAGGCGATCCGCGCGATCCTCGCAGAGGCCGGCATGACCTTCGCCGACGTTGTCCGGATCGCCGGCTTCGTGACCCGGCGGGAGGATTTCCCAGCCTATATGGCCGTGCGCGACCGCTATGTGACGGACCCGCTGCCGGTTTCCACGCTGGTGATCGTGACGGGATTCACACGGGCGGAGTTTAAGGTGGAGGTGGAAGTCACGGCGGCAAGAGTGCCATGATGGGGGTGGGCTGCCGCGGGCCAGGAGAGTGTGCGCTATGGCGGAGATGAAAATCGAACGCATGGACGTGGCGACCTTCCTCGATTGGGCAACGCGCCAAGAGGAGCGCTACGAACTCGTCGACGGCATCGCGACAGCCATGACCGGCGCGCGCAAGACCCACGACCGTGCGGTTCGCAACGGCTTGAATGCCCTTGGCCGCAAACTGGCGGGTGGGCCGTGCGAACCCTTCACCGAAGCCGTGGCCCTCAAAGTTCCAAACGGTAACGTGAGGCGCCCAGACATTACCGTCGATTGCGGGCGGACGGATGGCGATCTTCTCTATTCGGACAAGCCGGTGCTGGTTGTCGAAGTGCTGAGCCAGTCGACCCGCAGCTTCGATCTGTTCCGGAAGGTGGCCGAGTATCAGAGCGTTCCTTCCATCGTTCATATTCTTCTCATCGAACCGGATGAGATCGCCGCGATTCATCATCGCCGCGAAACCGGTGGGGCTTGGTCGGCACACACACTGATCGGCCCCGAAACGGAGATTTCCATGCCCGCACTTGGGCTAACCCTCGCCCTTGGCGACTTCTATGGATCGAGCAGCTGATGCGAGTTTGGATCAAGGACCCCATCGCCGTTCTGGCTGACGGCGCGGAGCGTGGCGTGGTGGTGGACGGCGGGACAATCGCCGAACTGGTGCCGGCAGGCGGGGCGCCGTCGGCGCCTGTCGACGAGACCTTCGACGCCGCGCGGCATGTGATCATTCCGGGCCTTGTGAACACGCATCACCACATGTTCCAGACGCTGACGCGGGCGCATCCCGCCGCGATCAACAAGGAGCTGTTTCCGTGGCTGGAGGCGCTGTTTCCGATCTGGGCGCGCACCGTTCGGCCCGACAACTTCCGCTTGGCGAGCCGGCTTGCGTTGACCGAGCTTTTGATGTCCGGCTGCACCACGGTGTCGGACCATCAATATCTGTTCCCGCCGGGGCTTGAATCGGCGATGGACATTCAGGCGGAAGAAGCCACCGCCGTCGGCATCCGCATGACGCTGACTCGCGGATCGCTCAACATGGCGATCGAGGACGGCGGCAATGCGGTCGCGGGTGCAACGCAGGACATCGACACTATCTTGGCCGACTGCGAGCGCGTGCTCGGCCGCTATCACGACCGCTCGGAAGGTTCGATGCTGCAGGTGGCGCTTGCCCCTTGCGCGCCCTTCAACGTGACCAAGCGGTTGATGATCGAAACAGCGGCGATGGCCGAAAAGCATGACTGCCGGCTGCACACGCATCTTTCGGAAACGCGCGACGAGCTCTCCTATTGCCGCGAGCGGTTCAACTGCACGCCCGTGGACTATATCGAGGACTGCGGCTGGCTGACCGACCGGGTGTGGCTGGCACACGGCATTCATTTCAACGACGAGGAAGTGGGCCGGCTTGGCCGCCACGGGGTCGGTGTCTGTCATTGCCCGACGTCGAACATGGTGCTCGCCTCCGGCCAGTGCCGCACCAAGGAGTTGGAGGCGGCGGGCTCGCCGGTCGGTCTTGGCGTTGACGGGTCGGCGTCCAACGACAACTCGAACCTGATTGAGGGCGTGCGCCATGCGCTGATGATCAACCGGCTGACCTATGATGCGGCGTCGGTGACGCATTTCGACGTGTTCCGCTGGGCGAGCGAGGGATCGGCGCGGTGCCTCGGCCGGTCGGACATCGGCAAGATCGCGGTGGGCAAGCAGGCCGATATGGCCTTCTACATGCTGGACGAGCTGCGCTTTTCCGGTGCCGGCGATCCGCTGGCGGCGCTGGTGCTTTGCGGCGCGCATGCCGCCGACCGGGTGATGGTGAAGGGCGAGTGGCGGGTGAGGGACGGGGCGCCGGTAGGTGTGGACGTGGCGCGGCTGCGCTATGAACACGGGCGCGCGGCCAAGGCTTTCCTGGAAGCGGTGTAAGCCTTAAGCCCGGCAAGCCTGGACCTTGCAGACGGACATGGCGACAGAAACAACCGGTTATCGTTAACCGATCGGAGCGTTGAGTGATGGCCCTGCCCCGCCGCTATTGGCATGAAATGTCGGCCCGCGAGTTCGCGGGGAGCGATACGTCGAACTGGATCGCCGTTCTTCCCGTGGCCGCCATCGAGCAGCACGGGCCGCATCTGCCGGTTTACACCGATACCTGCATCGCGGAAGGCCAGATCCGGCGCGTGATCGAGCTGCTGCCGGACGCGGTGCAGGCGACGTTTTTGCCGGTTCAGGCCATCGCCAAGTCCAACGAGCATATCTCCTCGGCCGGAACGCTGACGCTGGACTGGGACACGGTGACGCGCGCTTGGCTCGACATCGGCGATTCGGTGGCGCGGGCCGGTGTGCGCAAGCTGGTGATCGTGACGTCGCACGGCGGCAATGTGCCGATTATGGATATCGTGGCGCGCGAATTGCGGATCCGCCACGACATGCTGGCGGTCGCGACCGGATGGGCGCGCTTCGGCCAGCCGGAGGGTGTTTTCCCCGCCGAGGAATTCGTCTACGGCATCCATGGGGGCGACGTGGAAACCTCGATCATGCTGCACTTGCGGCCCGATCTCGTGGCAATGGAACACGCCCGCGATTTCCGCTCGACCCAGCATGATCTGATCGCCGAAATGAAGCATCTGCGGGTGCATGGCCCGGTGCAATACGGCTGGAAGGCGCAGGACCTGAACCCCGCCGGCACTGTGGGCAATGCCGCCGCGGCAACCGCCGAAAAGGGGCGGCTTTCGCTCGACCATGCGGCGCGCGGCTTTGTAGAATTGCTGGGCGATGTCGCGAGCTTCGATCTCGCCCGGCTGTGGACGCCGTGACCGAATAAGCGCGCCGTGCGCCGGTATCACGATCCGGTCATGCCCCGTCGAAAGGCTTGACCTTACAGCGGCGGGAAGGTGTAGGCAGGTATGAAGGTGGAGCGCGACGCGGGACGTCCAATCGCTCTGCGCCGACCAGACGCCGACCGACCATAGGCCCACCGACCAGATGATGAGCGCGCCCATGTCCGCGAGCCAAACGATCCCGGCCGTCATCGCTTCCGATCCCTCAATCGCGGCTTCCCGCACCTACGACATCAGGGGCATGACTTGCGCGGCCTGCGCTAGCCGGATCGAAACCGTGCTGAAGCGGACGCCGGGCGTGCGCACGGCATCGGTCAATCTGGCGTTGGAACGGGCCGACGTGGCGCTTGATCCGGGAACGCCGGATGAGGTCGTGATCGAAGCGGTGGACCGGGCTGGCTATGAGGCGAGCCCGCGGGCCGCCGATCCGGCTGTGCGGCGCCGCCAGCGCGAGGCCGAGGAGGTGACTCGCCGCGCCGCATTCCGGCGGGCAAGCGCCGTGTTCGCCGTTTCGGCCGCGCTAACGCTGCCCTTCGCGGTGTCGATGATCGCGGTCATGCTCGGCAGCAGGCATATCATGGGCCCTTGGGTGGAATTCGCGCTCGCCACGATCGTCCAGGGGGTGGCGGGAACGCGCTTCTACCGGGGCGCCTGGCACGCACTGCGGGGCGGGTCGGCGAATATGGACGTGCTGGTTTCGCTCGGCACCACGGCGGCCTATGCCTATTCGGCGATCCTGGTTCTTACCGCCGGGCACCATGCTTCCGGCCATCTCTACTTCGAAGCCTCGGCCACCGTGCTGACGCTAGTGCTTCTCGGCAAACTGATGGAGGAGCGCGCCAAGGCGGGCACCACGGCGGCGGTGCGCGCGCTGATGGCGCTGAGGCCCGAGCGGGCGAGCCGGATCACGCCGAGCGGTATCGAGGACGTGCCCGTGGAGGCGCTGCGCCCCACCGACCGCGTGCTGGTGCGACCTGGCGAGCGGGTGCCGGTGGACGGGCTTGTGCTCGAAGGCGCCAGTCACCTCGACGAAAGCCTTGTGACGGGCGAAAGCCTGCCCGTGATCAAAGGTGCGGGCGATACGGTGGTGACGGGCACCATCAACGGTGAAGGTGCGCTGACCGTGGCGGTGACCGCGACGGGCGAGGACACGACGTTGGCGCGGATCACGCGGCTGGTGGAAAACGCCCAGTCGGGCAAGGCGCCGGTGCAGAAGCTGGTGGATAGGATCAGCGCCGTGTTCGTGCCGGTTGTGATCGGCATCGCAGCGCTGGCTTTCGCTGGCTGGATGATGCTTGGCGGAACGCTGGAACAGGCGCTGGTGGCGGCCGTGTCGGTTCTCGTTATCGCCTGCCCCTGCGCGCTGGGACTTGCAACGCCGACAGCCCTAGTGGCGGGAACCGGAGCGGGCGCGCGCGCCGGTATTCTGATCAAGGATATCGAAACCTTGGAGCGGGCCGCGCGGGTGGACGTCGTGATCTTCGACAAGACCGGCACGCTGACCGAAGGCCGTCCGGCGCTCGCCGAAATGGCGGTGGCAGCGGGGGAAAGCGAACCGGAAGTGCTGGCGCTGGCTGCCGCCGTGCAGCGGTCGAGCGAACATCCGCTGGCAAAGGCCATGGTGAGGGCGGCCGAAGCGCGCGGCGTTGCGATCCCGCCGGCGACGGACTTCCGTTCGTTGACGGGCCGGGGGGTGACGGCAAGCGTGGCGGGCGAGCGGGTCGCGATCGGCAATGCCGCGCTGCTCGCTGAACTCGGGCTGGAGCCGGGCGAGCTTGGCGCGGATCACACGGCAATGGAAACGCGGGCGAGAACGGCGGTGTTCGTGGTGCGGGGCGTCGGGGTCATCGGCGTGCTCGGCCTTGCCGATCCGGTGCGCGGCGAAGCGTTTGAGGCGGTGGCGATGCTCAACGAGCGGGGGATCGCCAGCCGGATGCTCACAGGCGACAATGCGGCGGTGGCGGCGGCCGTGGCCGGGGAACTCGGCCTTGCCGGCTGGCGGGGGCCGGTGCGGCCGCAGGACAAGGCGGCTGAGGTGGAGGGGCTGCGGCAGGCGGGCAAGGTCGTGGCCATGATCGGCGACGGGGTCAACGATGCACCCGCGCTCGCGGCCGCCGATATCGGCATCGCGATGGGTTCGGGCACGGATGTGGCGATGGAAACGGCCGGGATCACACTGATGCGGCCCGATCCCAGGCTTGTGGCCGCCGCGCTCGATATCGCGAGGGCGACGTCGGCCAAGATCCGGCAGAACCTGTTCTGGGCCTTCATCTTCAACGTTGTCGGAATACCGCTCGCGGCCTTCGGCTTTATGACCCCCGCTTTCGCGGGGGCGGCGATGGCGATGAGTTCGGTCTCCGTCGTCACCAATGCCGGACTGCTCGCAAGATGGCGGCCGCCCAAACGGCAGGCCTCTAGCAGGCCTGTTCAGGCGCCGAATCCGGCGAAAGCCTCGACAACCCGGGCGTAGACCGCCCGGCGATGCAGCGCGCCGATGGCCGGCAGATCCTGGAGGGGCCGCCAGCGCCATTCCAGGAATTCGGCCGGCTCGTGCGTATGGACGGCCGCCACCGTGATCTCGCGCTCGTCGCCGGTGAAGCGGAACGCCGCCCAGCGCTGGCGCTGGCCCCGGAAGGGATGGAGTTTGTGGGTGGGTGCGCCGCGCGCGGGGAAATCATAGCTCCACCAGTCGTCGGTCACGCCGAGAAGATCGACCGAAACGACGCCGGTTTCCTCCCAAAGCTCGCGCCGGGCCGCCGCCACGATATCCTCGCCGGCATCGATGCCGCCCTGCGGCAGGCCCCAATCGGCGCCCTCGTCGAACACCTCCGGATCGGGCCAGCCGAGCGGGTTGCGGATGGCGCGGCCGGCGAACACCAGCCCGGCGGCATTGAAGAGGCAGATGCCGACATTGGGCCGGTAGGGCAGATCCGGCGTGAGCGGCTCGCGGGTGGCAATATCGGGAATGGCGGTCACGACGGCCTCGCCAGCGCGGCGAAGGCGGCGCAGACCTTGTCGTAGACGCCGCGCTTGAAGGGCACGATCAGGCCGGGCACGCGGTCGATAGGCTCCCAGCACCAAGCGCGGAATTCCGGCTTTTCAGCGCCGCCGGCAGGATGGACGATGTCGATCTCAGCATCCTCGCCGGTGAAGCGGAAGGCGAACCATTTTTGGGTCTGGCCGCGCCACTTGCGCTGAAAGCGGCCGGTGGCAAGGTCGTCCGGGATGTCGTAGCTGTACCATTCCGGCGCTTCGGCGAGGAGTTCGGCCGAGCGAACGTTGGTTTCCTCGTAAAGCTCGCGCTTTGCGGCCGCGAGCACGTCCTCTCCCTCGTCGATCCCGCCCTGCGGCATCTGCCAAGCATCGTCGCCGTCGCCGGCCTTCTCGATCCGGTTGCCGACGAATACGAGACCGTCGCGGTTGATCAGCATGACGCCGACGCAGGGGCGGTAGGGCAGGCTTTCACGGGGATCAGACATAGAGCGGGCCTCCAAAGGCGTCGCGTTCCGGCTATCACAGTCGCGGCCCTGCGTCAGCGGTGATGGGTGGGGGCAGCGTCAATCGACGCGCAGGGATGCGGTGATTGG
>JBHYDC010000018.1:0-92778 GCA_051861205.1 Oharaeibacter sp. | reverse complement strand
AACCCCAGCCCGATCCGCCGTGGAATCACGCCCTTCGACCGCACGCCCGCAATCATGAACCATGCGACGAGATAGGCGAGCGCAGCAAAGTTCAGGAGATAGACGAGGCTGAATTCGCCGCGAATGTCGTAGCGGGCAAATCGCTCCGCAAACGCCTCCGGCAGGTATCCCCACGTCGAGGCAAGCCGCAGCCCCATGAAGAGCAGCAGCAATAGTCCTGCCAAAACCGCAGGCGCCCGCCGCTCCGGATCGAACACGCGCTGCCAGTCCACCTGATCGGTCGCCACCAGGGCACCGAGCACCAATCCGCCCATGAACAGAAGCTGCCACGCCAGCACATTGAAATGCGCGCGCAGCGTCAGCCCCTCCGAGGCAGACCGCATGGCGCCATCGATCGCATCAACCAGCGGCAGGTGAAAGCCGAACTGAACCAGCACCCAAAGGAACAGCGACCCGGCCACGACCCATGTCCATCGCCCGGTCAGGCAAAGCCACACGAGCGGCGGCGCAAAGACCAAGTAGATGACGTATTGCGGCAGAATATCCATGAAGGACGGCTGATAGAGCATCAGCAGCGCAGCGATGGCATATCCAACATCGCCATCGGCAAGCTTCCAGAGCCAGTCCTGCCAATAGATCCGCGATCCCGGCATCATGCGGCCCAGCATCATGATCGTGAGAATGCAGGCGATCGCGTAGCCGTAAAGCTCGACGGAACGCCGCCGGATCTTCGCCGCCCCGGCCTGATAGCCTTGCTTCTGCATGTGGCCGGCATAGACCATGCCGATGAGAAGGCCGGACAGAAACACGAAGCCTTGGGCATCCTGGACGTAGCCGAGTTCGCCGTGGTTGATCCTCACCAGCCTGTATCCGCCCGCAAAAGCGAGGTGGTTCAGGACCATGAAAACGAGGAAATAGCCCCTCAGCCCATCCAGTGCCTCAAGCCGCCGCATAGGGCTTCATCCGTCTAAAGTTGCAACCGGGGGATGAACGCAGACTTTTTGCCCAATGTTCCGCTTAAGTCAGAATACCTGCGTACGCTCTCAAGAACACGTGGGAACAACCTAGAGTTCTGCCTCTTCTTCGCAGGGTGCGGGAACTGTGTTCCTTCATATTCGTTGTTCTAGAATGGGCGCTGACTTGCGCCTTTGCGTGAATAGAATCTGGATAACGCGACACCATGACCGTGAATATAGTTCGCAGATCACTATGCACTGCGCTTGCTGCGGGTATGTTGCTGACCATCAACACGCCGCAGGTCTCCGCCCAGTCCTACCGGTCGCGCGACGAATATGTCGTTGAATACTATCGTAACAACCCCCGCGACCGTGACTATCGCCGCTGGGAGGAGCGCCGGTGGCGCGATGACGACTACCGCCGTTGGTACCGCCGTCATCACCGGCACGATCACGACAACAATGACAATCTCGGCGCTGCCGCGCTGTTCGGTCTTGCGGCCGGCGCGCTGGCGAGCGGTGTGTTCCTCAACCAGAACAATTCTGGCGTCCTAGCCGGCCGACCGTCCGCCAGCGGCTACGCGCAGGGGTCCAGCGGCTGGCTCAGCTATTGCTCGTCCAAGTATCGCTCGTTCGACGCGAGATCTGGCACATACCTTGGCTATGACGGCCAGCGGCACGTCTGCCGATAAAAACATTGCGAGCGGAAACTGGTCCCATGGATCGGTTTCCGCTTGTGGCAGCTAGGCGGGATCGATCCCGTGTTCATCGGCATCCCGGGACGGTTCGGCGCTGACGTGTCCACCTCATCCGGAGCAGCCTATGCGGCCCATCCCGACCGCTTCCCTGATCACCGCGGCCTTTTCCGCCGCTCTCATTTTCACGGTGCCGGCAGGTGTTGCCCACGAATGGCATCCGCTTTCCTGCTGCTCCGGCATCGACTGCGGCCCCGCTGACCCCGGCGAAATCCGTTTCACCCCGGCAGGCTGGCTGGTGGTTCCCACATCCGAGCTTATCAGTTTTGAAAAAGCGCAGGTGTCGCCGGACGGCCGCTTCCATCGCTGCACGATGAAAGCGCACGATCCCAAATCGAAGACGCGCTGCCTATTCGTGCCCGAGCCGAGCAGTTGATCAAAATGGGCCGGAAAGCCGCCGGATTTCGCCGTAGAGCCGGTCCACGTCCACCCGCCGGCAAAGTTGCGTCCCGATCGAAAGCACGGCGGCGGTGCCTGCCGCCACGCCCAGCCGGAACGCATCTTCCGGCCGCCAGCCGATCGCGAGCGCGTGCACCATGCCGGCCAGAAAACTGTCGCCCGCCCCAGACGCGCTTTTCACTTCCACGGGCGGCGCGGCGATGTGCAGCGTCCCGTCCCGCGTCGCCATCACGGCGCCTTCATGCCCCATCGTGACGGTGATCATCTCCGCGCGGCCCGCGAGAACTTCCTGCTGCGCCGCCTCCGCGATATCGGCCACCGTTTTGAGGGGCCGTCCGACGAAGGTTTCGAACTCGCCGTGGCTCGGCTTCACAAGCGCCAGCCCGCCGTGTTCCAGCGCCAGCTTCAGCGGCTCCTTGGATGTATCAAGCACCAACTTGCCGCCGCGCGCCGTCACCAGATCGCTGAGCTGAACATAGAAGTCGGCCGGAACCCCGCGCGGAAGGCTGCCGGAGGCCACCAGCCATTCCCAGTCGAGATCCTCCAGCACCGCGAAACACCGCTTCCATTCGCGCTCGGAAACCTCGGGACCCTCCGCGATGAAGCGATACTCAAGCCCGGTACTCCGCTCGAACACGACATGACTGACCCGCGTGTTCCCGGCGATGGGAACCCGCCGCCGCGCGATGCCCCGGCCGCCGAGCAATTCATCCAGCACGCCGCCGGTCGAGCCGCCTGCCAGATACACCGCGATCGATTCGCCGCCGAGTTCCTTGATGACCCGCGTTACATTGATCCCGCCGCCGCCCGGATCGAAATGCTCGTTGGTGGTGCGAACCTTGTGGGTGTGCCGCACCACATCCGCCTCGCTCGCGCCGTCGATGGCCGGGTTCATGGTCAGCGTGACGATGGGTTTCATCAGGAAGCGGGACCGTTCATCGAGAGTGAAAACGCGCACCGATACCACTGATGCGCTCATTGGCGAGCGGCATGGCACCCGAGACATCTCCCGCCGTCAAGTCCGGCGCACATGGCGCAGTCGCTGGCGCATCAATACTATGGCCTGATTGTCGTATGGCAGCGATCTCCGTAAGAAAGCCCATCGAAGAATGACAACTGGGGCGCAAGCCGGCTCATGTTTTCCAAGATTCTGATCGCCAACCGTGGCGAGATCGCTTGCCGCGTCATCAAAACCGCGCGCAAGATGGGCATCGCCACCGTCGCGGTCTATTCGGACGCCGATCGGGATGCCGTCCATGCGGAAATGGCCGATGAAGCCGTCCACATCGGCCCGCCGCAGGCCGCGCAGAGCTATCTCCTGATCGACCGCATCATCGCCGCCTGCAAGCAAACCGGCGCCGAGGCCGTTCACCCTGGCTACGGATTCCTGTCCGAGCGAGCGGCGTTCCCGCGAGCGCTGGCGGCCGAGGACATCGTTTTCATCGGCCCCAACCCCGACGCGATCGACGCGATGGGCGACAAGATTCAGTCGAAGATTTTCGCTGACCGCGCGGGTGTTTCCACCGTTCCGGGCAACCTCGGCGTGATCGAGACGCCAGAAGAAGCGGTGCGGGTGGCTGGCGCCGTCGGTTACCCCGTCATGATCAAAGCGTCGGCGGGCGGCGGCGGCAAGGGCATGCGCATCGCCTGGGGACCCGACGAAGTGGCGGACGGTTTTGCTCGCGCCCGCTCCGAAGCGGCATCGTCATTCGGCGACGACCGGGTGTTCATCGAAAAGTTCATCGTCAACCCGCGCCATATCGAAATCCAGCTTCTCGGCGACAAGCACGGCAACGTCATCTACCTCAACGAACGCGAATGCTCGATCCAGCGCCGGAACCAGAAGGTGATCGAGGAGGCCCCGTCGCCGCTTCTGGACGCCGCAACCCGGCGCGCGATGGGCGAGCAGTCCGTCGCGCTCGCCAAGGCCGTCGGCTACGATAGCGCCGGCACGGTGGAGTTTGTCGCCGGCCAGGATCGCTCGTTCTTCTTCCTCGAAATGAACACCCGGCTTCAGGTCGAACACCCCGTCACCGAACTCATCACGGGCATCGACCTCGTCGAGCAGATGATTCGCGTTGCTGCCGGCGAGCGGCTGACCATCACGCAGGACGATGTCCGCATCGACGGCTGGGCCGTCGAAAGCCGTGTCTACGCCGAGGACCCCTACCGCAGCTTCCTGCCCTCCACCGGCCGACTCGTGAAATACCGCCCCCCCGCCGAGGGCAAGCGCGGCGAGATCACGGTGCGAAACGATACCGGCGTCACTGAAGGCTCGGAAATCTCGATCTACTACGACCCGATGATTGCCAAGCTCGTCACCCACGCGCCGACCCGCCTGGAGGCTATCGACGCCCAGGCGGAGGCGCTGGACGAGTTCGTGATCGACGGCATCCAGCCGAACATCCCCTTCCTCACCGCCCTGATGCAGCATCCGCGCTGGCGATCGGGCGACCTCTCCACCGGCTTCATCGCCGAGGAATACCCTGACGGATTCTCCGGCCGCCCGGTTGATGGCGACGCCCGACGGGTCCTCGCCGTCGCGACGCTCGCGATGGAATTGGTGCGGAAGGAGCGCCTAGACCATCACACCGGCCGCCTCCGCCCCCATTCCGGCGCATGGCGCAGCGAGTGGGTGGTGCGGCTCGGGCGCGAGCAAATCCCGCTGTCGGTTCCCGAAGGCTACGGAGCGGTTCCGCTCGAAATCGATGTGAAGTTCGGCGGCGAACTCATGACGGTCACCTCCGACTGGCGCCCGGGTGAACCGCTCTGGCACGGGCGGATCGGCGGGCAGGAGGTTGCCGTTCAAGTCCGGCCCGCGCCCGGCGGCGTCCTGGTGTCCTGGCGCGGCGTCACGCTTTTTGCCCGCGCCATGCTGCCCGACGTTGCGGTTCTCGATGCGTTGATGCCGGTCAAGCAGCCGCCCGACCTCTCCAAATTCCTGTTCTGCCCGATGCCTGGCCTCGTCGTTTCCATATCCGTGGTCGAGGGCCAGGAGGTGAAGGCCGGCGAAACGCTTGCGGTCGTCGAAGCCATGAAAATGGAAAACGTTCTGCGCGCCGAACGCGACGGCCGCGTCAGCGCCGTCCGAGCAAAGCCGGGCGATAGCTTGGCGGTGGATGCCGTGATCCTGGAGTTCGGCTGAGCGAGATCCAGCCATGACGGCGACGGTCGTTCACGTCCTCATTTCCGGCCGCGTTCAGGGCGTAGGCTACCGGGCCTCGACGGAGCGGGAAGCGGTCAGCCGCGGCCTGTCCGGCTGGGTGCGCAACCGCCGCTCAGGCGAGGTGGAGGCCGTATTCGCCGGTCCGCCGGAGGCTGTGGCGGCCATGCTGGCGTCCTGCCGCCAAGGGCCCTTTGGCGCGCGGGTGGACGCGGTAACGGAGACCGGCGCCGAAGAACCCCCGGCCGGGCGTTTCGAAATTCGGCCTACGGTCTGATCACCGTCGCCCCGAACACCTGCTCGAACCCGGCCCTCAGCGCCGCGTCGGCGTCGTCCATCGTCACGGGCAAGCCAAGGTCCACAAGGCTGGTCACCCCGTGCTGGCGCACGCCGCAGGGCACGATGCCGGAGAAGTGCTCTAGGTTGGGCTCCACGTTGAGGCTGATTCCGTGGAAGGTCACCCAGCGGCGCACGCGGATGCCGATCGCGGCGATCTTGTCCTCCGCGTCCGGCGCTTTTTCCGGCCGCCGCACCCAAACGCCCACGCGGTCCTCGCGCCGCTCGCCGCGCACATTGAAAGCGTCCAGCGTCAGGATGATCCAGCTTTCCAGCGCTGCGACGAAGGCGCGAAGATCCTGCCGGCGGCGCGTGAGGTCCAGCATCACATAGGCCACCCGTTGTCCCGGCCCGTGATAGGTGTACTGCCCGCCCCGTCCGCTGCGGAACACCTCGAATCGGTCAGGGGCCACGAGGTCGGCGTCGTCGGCGCTGGTGCCCGCCGTGTAGAGCGGCGGATGCTCCACCAGCCACACCCGCTCCAACGCGCGCGCCTCCGCGATCAGCGCAACCCGCTGTTCCATTTCGGCCACGGCGTCCGGGTAAGAAACGAGATCGGGCACGACGACCCACTCAACCGGAGGCGAATCCGGCCCGGCGTGCATATCCGTCCTAATCTCGTCCCGCGCGTTAACCATATGGTAACTCCCTGGCCGCGACAGTGGCTGGCAAGAGCATAAGCGGCGAGTCCGCTTCTCTATCGCTGCCGTAGGGACGCATAGGCCGAATGTCGATCTTCGAGAAGATCAGTGTTGAAGTTTCCGTGGTGCTCGGCGGCCAGACCATGCCGATTCACCAGCTTCTACGAATGGGCCGCGGCGCTGTGATCGAGCTTGAGCGCCAGGCCGACGAAGACGTTGAAATCCTTGCAAACGAGATTCCGGTTGCGCGCGGGCAGGTGGTTCTTCGCGGCGATCGTATCGGCATTTCGATTACCGAAGTGCTGTTCCGCGCCCCGAGTTTCCGTCCGCAGGACGTCGTGAAGAAGATGTAAGGCCTGGCCTTAGCCAGTGCACTTTCGTTCCCATCAAAATCATGCCTTGTGCGCCCGGATGGGGTTTGCTAGTAAGCCCCCGCCGACGGAAATGCCGGCTGACGCACGAAATGCGGTCGTGGCGGAATTGGTAGACGCGCAGCGTTGAGGTCGCTGTGGGGCAACCCGTGGAAGTTCGAGTCTTCTCGACCGCACCAGTGTAACGAAGCGGCCGCCCCCAGGGCGGCCGTCGTCGTTTTAGGCCTGCCGGTTTGCTGCATGGACTTCACCCAGGCCCGTTGCCACGCCACATGAGCCTGTTCGCGCACGTTGTGTCCACTGCGTATAACTTTCGCTTTTCCCACGCTTCCGTCCAGGCTACTCCTCGCCCATTCTAGACACCCCTGAGGCAAGGGAAGGCGCGCCATGTCCGACGATGAACTCGACTCGGCAAGGCTGGCGCAGCACCTCGGTGAGCTTGAACTGCGCACCGAAGACGGCGACCTTAACCCCGATTTCGTCGGCGCCGTCTCCGAAGCCATCGCACGCGCTGATTCGGACGCTGTGCGGACGCTCGCCGCCGACCTCCACGAAGCCGACGTCGGCGATCTCCTCGAAGCCCTCCACCAGGACGACCGCGCGCCGCTGGTGCGCCTCCTCGGCAAGGACTTCGACTTCACGGCCCTCACCGAAGTCGACGAGGCCATCCGCGTTCAAATTCTCGAAGCGCTGCCCACCCAGACGGTGGTCGAGGGCGTGCGCGAGATGGATTCGGATGATGCCGTCTATCTGCTCGAAGACCTCAACGAGGAAGACAAGGACGCGATCCTCTCGCAGCTTCCGATTCCGGACCGCCTCGCCCTCCAGCGCAGCCTCGACTACCCCGAAGAGACCGCCGGCCGGCGGATGCAGACGGATTTCATCGCCGTCCCGCCGTTCTGGACCGTGGGCCAGACGATTGATTATCTGCGCGAACGCCAGGACCTGCCGGAAGAGTTCTACGAGATCTACGTCATCGATCCCGGCTTCCGCCTGCTCGGATCGGTGTCGCTGAACCGGCTGCTTCGCGCCACGCGCGGCACCAAGATCAAGGACGTTATGCACGAGACCCGCCATCTCGTGCAGGCCACCGAAGACCAGGAAGAGGTCGCCCGCCAGTTCGAGCGCTACAACCTCGTCTCCGCCGCCGTGGTGGACGAAGCCGAGCGGCTCGTCGGCGTCATCACCGTCGACGACATCGTGGACGTCATCCAGGCCGAGGCCGAGGAGGACATTCGCGCACTCGCGGGCGTCGGCGACGAGGAAATCTCCGACAGCCTCCTTTACACCGTGCGCACCCGCTCGGTCTGGCTGATCGTGAACCTTGCGACCGCCTTCCTCGCGTCCTCGGTGATCGGGCTGTTCGGGGCTTCGATCTCACAACTCGTCGCCCTCGCCATCCTGATGCCGATCGTCGCCTCCATGGGCGGCAATGCGGGCACACAAACTATGACCGTCGTCGTGCGCGCGCTTGCCACCCGCGATCTCGACGCCAACAACGCTTGGCGCACCATCTGGCGCGAAGCCGGCACCGGATTGCTCAACGGCCTAGGGTTCGGGCTGATCGTAGGTGTTATTGCCGCGCTTTGGTTCGGGAACCAGGACCTTGGCCTCGTGATCGGGGCGGCGATGATCATCAATCTCATGGCCGCCGCGCTCGCCGGCATTCTGATCCCGCTCGCGCTCGACAAGTTCGACATAGACCCCGCCGTGGCGTCCGGCGTATTCGTGACCATGGTGACCGATGTCATCGGCTTCCTCGCCTTCCTTGGGCTCGCCACATGGATCCTGATAAGCTGAAACTGATGTCCCACGACCGGTTGTTCGGCAGGACAGGGCTCACGGGTCTCGCCGCCGGAGCGCTGCTGATCGTCCTATCAGCCTGTGCCGTCGTCAGCTTGGACCCGCCGACGCCCGATGATTTCCCGGTCCATGGGCTCGACGTCTCTACCTATCAGGCGGGCGTGAATTGGACGGCGGTGCGGAACGGCGGGCTGTCCTTCGCCTGGATCAAGGCCACCGAAGGCGGCGATCGTCTCGACGACCGTTTTGCCGAAAACTGGACTGCGGCCGCCACCGCAGGTCTGGCGCGCGGGGCGTATCACTTCTGGTACTTCTGCCGCCCGGCCGCCGAGCAAGCCGCATGGTTCATCCAGCACGTTCCGGTGGATCCCACGGCCTTGCCGCCCGTATTGGACATGGAATGGACGCCGGACTCACCCACCTGCACCCGCCGCCCGGCACGCGAAGACATCCACCGCGAAATGAACGTGTGGCTCAAGGCGATCGAGGCCCATTACGGCAAGCGGCCGGTGATCTACACATCGGTCGACTTCCACCGCGACCGCCTCGTCGGCGCCTTCGACGATTATCACATCTGGGTCCGCAGCGTGGCCGGTCACCCGTCCTTGCGCTATGGTGGGCGCCGATGGCATTTCTGGCAACATACGGCAACCGGCGCGGTGCCGGGTGTGAACGGAAATGTGGATCGGAACGTGTTTTATGGCTCAGCCAGCGATTGGGCGAAATTCGTGAATGGCAAGCTGGCGCCCAAGGGCTAAGACGGCCCTGTTTTTCCAAGGAGTGGGATATGCGATTGCTTCCAAATCTAGGTCTAGTGTCTGCCCTTTTGTTGTTTTCCGTATTCCCCGCGCTTTCGCAGGAAGATGACCCAACGGTTCCGAGCGACGGGGAATATTTCGATATTCAAGGCTGCCTCGACGGGGTCGCCGATGGCATCAGCAATGGATATGCCTGTATCGGCACCGTGTCGGGCCCGTGCCTCGAAAAGCCCGATTCGGAAAGCACCGTCATGATGGAGGCCTGCGCTAAGCGCGAGCTCGTCATCTGGGATGGTCTTCTCAACGACACCTACGGCACCTTGATCGACAAGGCCTCGCCCGAACAGAAAAAGGCGCTGCAAACCAGCCAGCGCGCCTGGATCAGCATGCGCGACAAGAGCTGCGAATACGAGGCGCTGCTTTGGGAAGGCGGCTCCGGCGCCGGACTGGCTGGAGAGCTTTGCAGGGTTCACATTACAGGCGAGCGCGTCGTGTTCCTGGCCACCATCGTTCTCGCTCAAAACGAGCAATAGCGCTGTTATCCGCGCAGCGCCCGCGCTGCCGCCTGCGGATCCGCAGCCATCGAGAGGGCGCTGACGACCGATATCCCCGCCACCCCGGTCGCCCTGACGGCCGCTGCGTTCGTCGCGTCGATGCCGCCGATCGCGACGGCGGGGAGGGCGCTTGCGGCCGTAATCGCCGCCGTGCCCGCGAGCCCGAGCGCGGGTGCGTGATCGGCCTTGGTGCTGGTGGCGAACACCGGCCCGACGCCGATGTAATCGACGGCGTTCTCGTCCAAGGCAGCCAACTGATCCGCTGCCGTGATCGACAGCCCCAAGATCGCCTCCGGCCCCAGCAGCGCCCGCGCCGCTGCCACCGGCAGGTCCGATTGCCCGACATGCGCGCCCGCAGCCCCGATCGCCGCCGCCACATCCACCCGATCGTTGACGATCAGCGGAATGCCGAGCGGCACGAGCAGATCCTTCAGCGCCAGTGCTTGTTCGTAGAGCGTCCGCCCCGAAATATCGGGATTGCGCAGTTGCACCAGCGTCACGCCCCCCGCAACCGACCGCATCACCGTCTCCACCAGCCGTTCGAAGGACAGCCGGTGATCGGTGACATAGTAGAGCGATAGATCGAAGGGGCGGCGCATGGGTCAGGCCGCCTTGATCGCTGCGTGGCGGGTGAAGGCGTCCTTGTCCAGCGAGTGCAGCATGTCGAGAAGCGCAACCTGCAAGCTGCCCGGTCCGCCTGCAACCTCCGCAGCGGCCTTGCCGGCCGCTTTCAGCGCCGCTAGCCCCGCCACTGCCGCCAGTACCGGATCCCGCTCCACGGCCAAGCATGCGCCCACCAGCGCCGTCGCCGTGCAACCGAGGCCCGTGACACGCGCCATCAGCGGATCGCCGCCCTCGATCAGCACCGTCCGGGTGCCGTCGGTCACCACGTCAACAGCGCCCGTGACCGCGACCACGGTGCCGCGCGCCTTGGCAAGCGCCGCGGCGGGGCCTGCCGCCTCATGGCTCTCGTGCAGGCTATCCACCCCCTTCGGCCCACCCTCGACACCACCGGAAATCGCCAGAATCTCGCTGGCGTTCCCCCGCACCACCGTCGGCCGCAGGCTCAGGAGATCCGTCGCGGTCTGGGTGCGCAGCCGTGTCGCGCCCGCGCCCACCGGGTCCATCACCCACGGGCGCCCGAGCCGGCCCATCGTCATCGCGGCCAGCCGCATGGCCGCGATCCATTCGCTCGACAGCGTACCGATGTTGATCACCAGCGAGGACGAAATCGCTGCGAACTCTTCTACTTCGTCCGTCGCGTGCACCATGGCGGGCGACGCGCCGAAGGCGAGAAGGGCGTTGGCGGTGTTATTCATCACCACGTAATTCGTGATGTTATGAACGAGCGGCCCGTTGGCGCGCACGCGCTCCACGACGGCGAAGGCGGTATCGGTTGTCATTATAGGGTCCCTCGGGGCGTTTTCCCAGCCGGATTGGTCAGCCGCGACCTAACCGAGGCGGGCCGTCTGCGTCAATTCCATTCACTCTACTTCAAGCCGGGGGCTGGCCGGGTTGCCGCGCGCGACTTACATGGGCTACCACAGGAGTCGACGTGATTGTTTTTGAATCGGCTCCGCTCGGATCCACCAGCGATAGAAGGCGCCCATGATCTCCAAGGGACTGGAATTCCCTCGTTTCGATGACGAGGAAGACAAAGAAGATAAGCTCAAGGACGCCGCGCCGGCTCCGCAGGTGGACAAATACCTGTTCAAGTCGCGCACCGTCCTCATCACCGGACAGGTCAGCCAGGAACTGGCGCGCGACGTTACGGCGCGTCTTCTGGCGCTGGCAGAAGCGAGCCACACCGATCCGATCACCGTGATCGTGTCCTCGCCCGGCGGCCACGTCGAATCCGGCGACATGATCCACGACATGATCCGCTTCGTGCCCGCGCCGGTGAACATCATCGGCACCGGCTGGGTGGCGAGCGCCGGCGCGCTGATCTATGTGTCGGTTCCCCGCGAACGGCGCTTTTGCACCCCGAACACCCGATTCCTGCTCCATCAGCCCTCAGGCGGCGCAGGTGGTATGGCGACAGACATCGAGATTCAGGCCCGCGAAATCCTCAAGATGCGCGACCGCCTGAACAAGATTTTCTCGGTCGCGACCGGCCAAAGTCTTGAGCGGATCGAGAAGGATACCGATCGCGATTACTGGATGAGTGCGGAAGAAGCGATCCAGTATGGCCTCGCCGGCAAGATCGTATCGGATGCCAGCGAAGTATCCTGATCGGGGCGAGACTTACGAATTCGCCGGGCTCTTCAAGGGCCCGGCGAAGGTAAAGCGATGGGGGCTGCCATGAAAGTCTCGACTGCTGCCGTTTCGGTAGTCCTGATTTGCGCAGGTGCTATAGCCGCCTCGGCGCAATCTCCCAGCCCTTACGACCGCACATTCGCTCTTCGCGGCGGTACGGAAGCGGTTCTTTACGCTGATATGTCCGCGAGTTCCGGCAAGAAAGGCGTTCTGCCGGCAGGCGCCAGCGGCATCGTTTTGCGCTGGTGCCGATCCGAATTCGACTTCGGAAAATGGCAGTTCGGCACCCTCAAAGACCAGCTCAAATATCTGGATGCTCGCTGGTGCGAGGTATCCTACAAGGGTGTCGTGGGCAATGTTCCAGGATCTGTTTTGACGCCGGAATAGTTTTGGAAAACAGTTACTTGACCAGCGTTCAATCCTCGTCATCGTCCAAGAATTCATCATCCGCAACCACGTCTTCGAACACCGGCAGGGCCTCGCCCTCTTGCCGCAACCGAAGACGCCAAAGGCCGCGGATGCGATCGGGATCCACCACGCTGCCCTTGCGCAGGATCACGATTTTTCCCTCTTTCGCCAGCCGCGCGGCTTCCCGGCGGACGGCGGGCATGAGCAGACGCCAAACCTTTTCATCCTTTCCACCGATGGCGCGGGCCACCGCGTCTGGTCCGATGGGTTTGCCGCTCGGCACCGCGCCGGCGAGTGCCAGCATGGTATCGCGGATGAGGGCCGCTTTGACGCGGCGGGGGTCGAACGGAGTTTCCATTAGTCTGTACTCACGACTGCGGCGCGCGAATCTGAGAAGAACTGGCGCCTGACAAGGACCATCAGCACCAGTGTCGATGTAATGACAAGTGCAGCCGGCCCCATAAACCAACCGAGATAGCCGATCGACATGAAGAAGGCCCTGAGGCCCCTGTTGAAATGACGTCCGGCGAGCGCGGTAAGCGTTGCCGCTCGGGTGATCGCTTTTTCCATTTCCACCGTTCCTGCCATCTCACGAGGGGGTACGGCACCCACTAGAATAGAAGCATAGTTGAAGAGGCGGTATGCCCAGCCGAATTTGAAAAAGGCATAAGCATACATGGCCACCAGCCCGATAACCTTGGCCTCATAGCTGACCCGAAGCATGGAGAGACCGAAGGGCAGGTCCCGGAATACTTCGATGACGCGGTCGGTAGCGTTCAAGAGAGCAAATCCGCCGCCGATCGCCAATAGCGAGGTCGAGGCGAAAAATGCCGTTCCGTTCTGCAAACCCGCCATGATCGACGTATCGATCATCCTCAAGTCCCGCTCGCTCATCCGCCGAATCCAGATGTGCCGCTGCCGATTCATCGCGTGATTGAGCGAGTGTTTTGCCCAAGGACTGCGCTCGGCAAGCCAGGATTGACCGAACCAAGCGATCAAAAACCAGCCGATGGCAATGAGGTCAAGGTAGGTAAAGGCGGGCAAGAGCGTAACTCAAGGTCGATGTTTGGCGCTAGGTCGAACATGGAATGCGAGGCGTTTGAGGAAATGCGATAGAGTTTAGACGAAAATCACTCAATCCACGTCCGCCGTAGCAGCCTCGTATTCTGCGGACAGCTCCAACCAAGTCTCTTCCGAAGCTGCGATTGACCGCATGATGTCTGCGCGTTCCTTGGAAAGGCGAGTGCCTTTGGCCGGATCTTTTGTAAAGAGAGAGGGGTCGGCGAGGGCGTTATCGAGGCGCGCAAGCTCGCGTTTCTGGCCTTCCATGCGGCTTTCGATAGACTGAATCTTCTTGCGGAGAGGCGCAAGCTGCGCCCGCCGTTCCGCCGCAAGACGCCGCCGATCGCCGTTATTCACCTTGCTATCCGACCGGATTCCGCCCCGGTCGGAAGGGCCGGAGAGGACGTAGCGTTTGTAGTCGTCCATGTCGCCGTCGAAGGGGGTGACTTTGCCGTCTGCGACCAGCCAGAGGCGATCGACGGTGGCCTCGACAAGATGACGGTCGTGGCTGATCAGTATCACCGCGCCTTCAAAAGCGTTCAGGGCGTCCATCAGGCTTTCGCGACTGTCGATGTCGAGGTGATTGGTCGGTTCGTCAAGAATGAGCAAGTTAGGACCGTGAAACGTTGCTAGCCCAAGCAAAAGCCGTGCTTTTTCGCCGCCGGAAAGATCCTTGGCGGGCGTATCCATCTTCGCGGTTTCAAGGCCCATTCTAGCAACACGGGAGCGCACCTTGGATTCCGGTGCATCCGGCATCAGGCGCCTGACATGGGCGACGGAGGACTCGGCCGGCTTCAATTCGTCGAGTTGGTGCTGAGCGAAATAGGCGATCTCCAGCTTCCTAGCCTTTGTAATCTCACCAGAAAACGCCTCCAGCCTGCCGGCGATCAGCTTGGCGAGGGTCGATTTTCCGTTGCCGTTTCGACCGAGGAGGGCGATGCGATCGTCTTCGTCGATGCGCAGTGTCAGGTTGGATAGCACAGGACGCGCGGGGTCATAGCCGATTGTGGTTCGATCGTAGACCAAGATGGGCGGCGCGAGTTTATGGGTAGGATTTGGGAAGGTGATCGGCGGCACGTGATCTTCAACGGCGGCATCGATGACTTCCATCTTCTCCAGCATTTTCACACGCGACTGGGCCTGCGTGGCTTTTGAGGCTTTGGCTTTGAAGCGATCTACGAAGGACTGTAGATGTTTGCGGCGGGCATCTAGCTTTTCCCGCATCTTATCCTGCAAAACCAGCTTTTCACGGCGCTGGCGGGCGAATGATGTGTAGCCGCCTTTCCATAGTGTCAGACGGTTTTGTTCGAGGTGGCAGATGTTGTCGACAGCGGTGTCGAGCAGGTCGCGGTCATGGCTGATCAGGAGCACGGTGTAGGGGTAGCGCTGCACATAAGTTGTGAGCCACAGCGTGCCTTCGAGGTCGAGATAGTTGGTCGGCTCGTCAAGAAGTAGGAGGTCCGGCTGCATGAAGAGCACGGCGGCCAGGGCAACGCGCATGCGCCAGCCGCCGGAGAAGTCCGCGCAGGCGCGGCGCTGGTCGGTGGCGTCGAAGCCGAGGCCGGCGAGGATGGTGGCAGCGCGCGATTCCGCCGAGTGGGCTTCGATGTCGGCGAGACGGATTTGAATGTCGGCGATCCGGTGCGGATCGGTTGCGGTCTCTGCCTCTTCGAGCAGGCTCGCCCGTTCGGTGTCGGCAGCGAGCACGAATTCGATGAGCGATATGTCGGTGCCGGGTGCCTCCTGAGCGACCCGGCCGATCCTGGCGCCGCGCTTTAGCTCGATCGAGCCGGACTCCGACGGGAGGTCGCCGGAGATCAAATTGAAGAGCGTGGTTTTCCCCGTGCCATTCCGGCCGACGAGCCCAACCTTGGCTCCGTCGTGAATGACAACCGAGGCCTTTTCGAGCAGGGTTCGCCCGCCGATGCGGAATGTGACGTCGGAAATCGTAAGCATGCCGGGGTGATGGCAAAGCCAGACCGGGAAGGCAACCCCTTAGAGCCGGTTTGATGCCGATACGGCCGCAAACAGGTCGTTACACCGTGAACTGTTGCCCGAGTTCCACCACGCGGTTCGATGGGATCCGATAGAAGTCGGTCGCGTTGGCGGCCGCGCGGGTGAGTGCGATGTAGAGCCGGTCTTGCCAAAGCGGCATGCCCGACTGCGGGCTGGCCCTGAACGAACGCCGGTTCAAGAAGAAGGATGTCGACATGATGTCGAACTTCAGCCCGTGCTTGCGACCAAGCGCGAGGGCTTTGGGCACGTTCGGCTGCTCCATGTAACCGAAGGTCAGCACGACGCGGGTGAAATCCTCGTTGAGCGGATCGATTTTGATGCGCTGCTCTTCGGAGACGCGGGGAGAGGTCGTGACCTTCACCGTGAGCACCACGTTTTTGGCGTGCAAAACCGTGTTGTGCTTCAGGTTGTGCATCAATGCACTCGGCGCTATTTCTGGGTCCGACGTCAAGAAGACGGCGGTGCCGGGCACGCGGACAGGATGCGACTTGCCGAGCATCTTGACGAGATCGGCCAGCGGCACGCTTTCGCGGCGAGATTTGTCGAACACGATACGGGTGCCGCGAACCCAGGTCCACATGCTGATCGCGATAACTGCCGCGAGTGTGAGCGGCACATAACCGCCATCCAGCACCTTCAGCATGTTCGCACTGAGGAAGATGAGTTCAAGCGCAAGGAACGGCGCCACCAGGGCAACGGCAAATCCGAGAGGCCACTTCCAGGCCTTCCAGACCACGACGAAGGCGAGCAGCGACGACATCACCATCTCACCGGTGACGGAGATACCGTAAGCGGACGCGAGCGCGGTGGAGGACCGGAAGTAAACAACGAGCACGAGAACGCCCGCCAACAGCATCCAATTCACACGCGGCAGATAGATCTGGCCGGCCTGAGTTTCGGAGGTGTGACGCGTTTCAAGACGCGGCAGCAGACCGAGTTGGACGGCTTGCTGGGTCAGCGAAAAGGCGCCGGTGATGACGGCTTGGCTGGCGATGATGGTCGCCACGGTGGCGAGGATGACAAAGGGGAGCCGCAGCGCCTCCGGCACCAGAAGGAAGAAGGGATTTTCGATCGCGCTCGGATCATGCAGCACGAGTGCGCCCTGGCCGAGATAGTTGAGCGTGAGCGAGGGAAATACGAGCAAGAACCACGCAAACCGGATCGGCCGCCGCCCAAAATGCCCCATATCGGCGTATAGCGCTTCCGCGCCCGTTACCGCGAGGAACACGGAGCCGAGCACGATCAGAGCCAAGAAGCCATGGTCGAGGACGAAATTGATCGCAGATACCGGGTTCAGGGCGTGCAGAATGCCTGGATCGTCCGAGACGTGAATGCCGCCGCTGACGGCCATGCAGAGGAACCAGAATGTGGTGATCGGCCCGAAAAAAGTGGCGACCCGGCCGGTTCCGTAGCTTTGGAATGCAAAGAGCACAACGAGAATCAAGACGGTGATCGGCACCACCGCGTCATTCAGCGCCGGGGTGACCAGCTTCAAACCCTCGATGGCCGAAAGCACGGAAATCGCGGGCGTAATCACCGCATCGCCGTAGAACATCGAGGCGCCGATCACGCCGATGATGAATACAAATCCGGCCTTTGGGCCGATTGCGCCGCGTGCCAGCGCCACGAGCGACAGAGTGCCGCCTTCGCCCCGGTTGTCCGCCAAGAGAAGGAACAAGATGTACTTCAGCGTCACGACGAGCGTGAGCGCCCAGATCAACATGGAGACGACGCCGGTGACCTCGTCGCGCGTGATGCCGCCCCCTGCCGAGTGCACCAAGGCCTCGCGGAAGGCGTAGAGCGGGCTCGTTCCAATGTCGCCATAGACGACGCCGACCGACCCGATGGCGGTGGCGAACAAACCGGCTTTCCGGTGGCCGCTGTTTTCAGGATGACCGTTTGGAGGGGTTTCGGCCACGCCTGGGGCGGGATTTGAGCCGTCCGAAGGGCCTAGACCGGAATTCGTGGTGTCGCTCATGTCGAACCGTTGCCTCGATCGGACGTCGATGGACGTCGGCTCGACCGGCGGCGGCAGGAGATAGTGGATCCCGGTCCCGTCCGCAAGTCCGGCAATATACAGCCGCAAGCTTACCAACGGGACACGGAGAAAGCCAATTCGGCCGATAAAATTCTAAAAAGCCTTTTGAAGCGCTGAAAACAGAGCAATTTTCGTGATGTAGAACACCCGTAAAGAGCCGGGCAGCGGACTGAGGATCCGTCTTAAGCGTGGAGAAATCGATCAAATTTAGGGTAAAACTCGCTGACCGCACGGCGAGCCGTTGACCCGGCTGCACTTATTGCCCTTCATCAAGGTTCAACTACGGCTAGCGTCAAGGTGGAATTTCCGGTGATCGTTCTCATTCTGGGTCTTGTGATTTTCCTCGGCATTCATTCCGTCCAGATCGCTGCAAGCGGCTTGCGTAATCGCAAGATTGCGGAGTTGGGTGAGGGGCGTTGGAAAGGCATCTACTCCATCATTTCGTTGATCGGCCTGGTGTTGATCATTTGGGGCTACGGCCTTGCTCGCGAAGCGCCCGTGGTGGTGTGGGATCCGCCGGTCTGGACCCGCCATCTATCGCTTCTTCTGATGCTTCCGGTGTTTCCGCTGCTGTTTTCCGCCTATTTCCCCGGCCGTATCAAGCTGGCAGCGAAGCACCCGATGCTGCTGGCCGTGAAGTTCTGGGCGCTGGCGCATCTCTTGGCGAACGGCACGCTGGCCGATCTCGTGCTGTTCGGCTCGCTGCTCGCTTGGGCGGTGGTTGACCGGATCTCGGTGAAGCGCCGTCCACAAAGCGCCGCATCTACTGTTGTGGCGCGGCCGATGAATGATGTGGTTGCCGTGGTCGCGGGTGTCGCTCTGTATCTGCTGTTTGCTTTCTACCTGCACCTCTACCTGTTCGGCGTGGCGCCTATTGGCTGAGGCTTTTGCAATCCGGCCGCGCATGGGATTGGCATAGACGAAGAAAACGCTGTAAACGGCTTGTCGTAACAGGGCGGGCCGGTTTTGGCGCGCAAGGGAACAAGGGCGTTCTGAGATGACGGACATCTTCGACGAGGTCGGCGAAGACCTGCGGCGAGACCAGATGAAGCGAATCTGGCAGCGTTACAGCGCCTTGATCATCGGCGTGGCCGTGCTGATCGTGGCTGGCACAGCAGGCTGGCGCGGCTATGAGAGCTGGCAGGCTTCACAGGCCGAAACGGCTGGCCAGAACTACATCGCCGCCCTGGCTGCGACGACCGGTGAGGATCACAAGGCCGCCGCCGACGCGCTGGTTGCCTTTGCCTCGTCCGCCCCGAAGAATTATGCCTCGCTGGCGCTGTTCCGGGCTGCATCCGAGCGCGCGTTGGCCGGGGAGACCGACGCCGCCCTCGCTGGGTTCGATGCGCTTGCCAAGGACACGTCAAACCCGCAGGAAATGCGCGATCTGGCCACGATCCGGGCCGCGATGATCGCCGTCGACCGCGAAGATCTTGCCGCGATCAAGGCGCGGGTCGGCGCGCTCGATACCGAAATTTCGTCCTGGCGCCACAGTGCCCGCGAGCTGATCGCGCTGGCGGCCGTGAAGGCCGAGGCGTGGGAGGACGCGCGCGCGACGATCGCCAAGGCGGTGGCCGATCCCAAGGCGCCGCAGGACGTGCAGGCGCGCCTTCGCATTCTGCAGGGCGTGATCACCGCAGCGGTTGGCGAGCCCGCCAAGACGCCGGAGGCCGGCTCGTGAGCCACCGCGTCCTCAGGGGCTCCATCGCGGCCTTGATCGTATCGCTACTGGTTGCAGGATGCGGCTCCGACGGGCCTGTGGACGCGATTACGAGCCTGAATCCCTTCAAATCCGAGGAACAGAAACTGCCGGGCGAGCGCCGGGCGGCTTTGCCGGGCACGGATCCGGCAGCCCAAGTGGCTGGCCAGCCGGCATCGATCGGCGCACCGGCGGCGCTGGCCGACTGGTCGCAGCCGGGCGGCAACCCCGCCAATGACCCCGGCAATGTGGCCGGGTCGGTGACGGGAACGCGGAGCTGGTCCGTGCGGGCGGGCGAACCCGGATCATCCGGACGGTTTGGTTTTTCCTCCGGCAAGTCGGTCCGTGTGTCGGCGCGGCCGGTTGCGGTGGGCGGGTTTATCTATGTCTACGACCCCTCGGGGAACGTGTCGGCGCATTCCGTGACCAACGGCGGACGGTCGTGGCGGGTGAATGTGCGGCCGGGGGGCGAGCGCGATTCCGTCAGCGGTGGCGGGCTTTCGGTTGCGGGCGGCAAGGTGTTCGTCGCGACAGGCTACGGCGAAATGATCGCGCTCGATGCCGGCAACGGCGCCACGCTTTGGCGTGTGCGGATCGATGCGCCGGCCCGCAGCGCGCCGACGGCGGCCGGGGGATTGGTTTTCGCGGTTGCGCAATCGGGCGCCATCATCGCGCTCGATCAGGCGACGGGCAAAGAGGTTTGGACGGCGTCGTCGGGGGGAACCGGGGCGGGTCTTCTCGGATCGTCGAGCCCGGCGGTTGCCGGCAACCTAATGGTTGCGCCCACGAGTTCGGGCGAGATTCTGGCGTTCGACGCGGCGAGTGGCGCTCCCAAATGGGGTGCGACGGTTGCGGGCGGATCGCGGGCTTCGGCTGTTACAAGCCTCCAGGACGCCTCGGCGAGCCCCGTGATCCATGACGGCATCGTTTATGCGACGGGTGTCGGCGGCGCGCTGATCGCGGTGTCCGCCGCGACGGGCGAGACGGTTTGGAGCCAAACGATCGGCAGCGCGCATACCCCGATCGTGTCGGGCGGCGCGCTGTTCCTCATCGACCTGGACGACCGCATGGTCGCGTTCGACAGAGCCAAGGGCACCGCGCTTTGGGCAACGCAGCTTCCGGTGACGCGGACGAGGGCGAGCCGCACGACCTGGGCGGGGCCTGTTCTGGTCGGGGGAAGGCTGACGGCCGTCTCGGTCGACGGCAGCATTATCCAGGTGGACGCCCGAACCGGCGAGGCGGGCGCGCCCAGCCAAGTCGGCCTTGACGGGGCGATCGCTCCGATCGTGGTGAATGGCGGCGTCGTCGTGCTCGGCGGCGATGGAACCCTTTCCGCCCTGAACTGAGTTCGACGTTGTGTTGTTTGAAACGGCGTTCGCGATCCCGCGAAGGCCGGTGTACTGATTCAAGGACGTATCTTCGATGTCCGCTCAAGCGATCGTCGCGATTATCGGCCGGCCCAACGTCGGCAAATCCACGCTGTTCAACCGGCTCGTGGGAAAGAAGCTTGCGCTGGTGGACGATACCCCCGGCGTGACGCGCGATCGCAGGGTGGGCGACGGCAAGCTCGGCGATCTCAAGTTCCGCGTCATCGATACGGCGGGCCTGGAAGAAGCCGATCCGGCGTCGCTGGAAGGCCGTATGCGGGCTCAAACCGAACTCGCGATCCGCGATGCCGATGCGATCTTGTTCGTGATCGACGCCCGCTCGGGCCTCACGCCCGTCGACAAGCACTTCGCCGAAGTGGTGCGGCGCATGGAGCGGCCGGTGATTCTGGTCGCCAACAAGGCCGAAGGCCGCGCCTCGGAAGCGGGTATTTTCGAGAGCTTCGAGCTTGGCCTCGGCGAGCCGATCGCGCTGTCGGCCGAGCATGGCGAGGGGCTGTCCGATCTTTATCAGGCGCTGCGCGTCGCGATCGAGGAACGCGGCGGCGAGGATGAGGCCGATTATGACGAGGCGGTCACGGGCGTACTCGTCGACGAAGACGGCAATACGATCGGCGACGATCCCATACGGCCGCTGCGGGTGGCGGTGGTCGGGCGGCCGAATGCCGGAAAATCCACGCTGATCAATCGGTTGATCGGCGAGGAGCGGCTGCTGACCGGCCCGGAGGCTGGCATCACGCGCGATTCGATCGCCGTGGACTGGCAGTGGAAGGGCCGGGAGGTGAAGCTGTTCGACACGGCGGGCCTTCGGCGCAAGGCGCGCGTCCAGGAAAAGCTGGAGAAGCTGTCCGTCGCCGATGCGCTACGCGCGATCAAATTCGCCGAGGTCGTAGTGGTGCTGCTCGATGCCACGATCCCCTTCGAAAAGCAGGATTTGCAGATCACCGACCTGATCGTGCGGGAGGGTCGCTCGCTCGTGATCGGACTCAACAAATGGGACCTTGTGGAGGATCGCGCCGCCAAGCTGAAGGAACTGCGCGAGGAAGCCGATCGGCTTTTGCCCCAGATCCGCGGCGTGCAGCTCGTGACGCTGTCCGGTTTGAACGCGCAAGGCCTCGATCGGCTGATGGATGCGGTGGTGCGGGCCTATGATCTTTGGAACACGCGCGTTTCAACCGGCCGCTTGAACCGCTGGTTGACCGGCATTTTGGAGCACCACCCGCCTCCGGCCGTGTCCGGCCGCCGCCTCAAGGTGCGCTATATCACGCAGGCGAAAACGCGCCCGCCGATGTTCGTGCTGTTCGGCTCGCGCCCCGACGCGATGCCGGAAAGCTACATGCGCTACCTCGTGAACGGCCTGCGCGATACCTTTGAAATGCCGGGCGTTCCGATCCGCATTCAGATGCGGTCTGGCGGCGACAATCCGTTCGACAAGAAGGATTGATGCTAGGTCAGGCGAAGTTCGGCTGCCGCGCGAGGAAGGATTCCAGATCCCCGCGCGGTAAGGCCGGTGCGAAGACGAAGCCCTGCGCTTCGTCGCAGCCGTAGGATTTCAGCACGTCAAGCTGAAGCGTGGTCTCTACGCCCTCGGCGGTCGTGCGTAATCCGAGACTGTGCGCAAGCCCGATAATCGCGCGGATGATGGACCCGGAATTGGCATCCAGCGTCACGTCTTTCACGAAAGACTTGTCGATCTTGATGCCGGAAATCGGCAGGGCCCTAAGGTAGGTCAGGTTCGAATAGCCGGTTCCAAAATCATCGAGCACGATGCTGACGCCGAGATCGGCAACCCTCTTCAGTTCCGCCCGCGCGAAGTCGAGATCCCAAAGCAGCAGACTTTCCGTGATCTCCAACTCCAGCTTGTCGCCGGGGCAGTTGGTCTCGCCGAGGATAGCTGCGACGGTTTCGGCAAACTGTCCGGTGCGAAGCTGGCGGGGCGATACGTTGACGCTGACGCGCCGAACGGGTCCGTCGCCCTGCCAGCGCGCGCAATCCGCGCAGGCCTGCCGCAGGATGGTTTCGCCCAGCGACAGGATGAGCCCGCATTCTTCGGCGACGTCGATGAATTCTGTCGGCGCAACATAGCCACGGTCCGTATCGAGCCAGCGGGCCAACGCCTCTACGCCGTTGACGCCCATGGTGGAAAGCGAGACGCGCGGCTGATACCACGGCTTGACGGCGTGCTTGGTCAGCGCAAGACCAAGATCGTTGCGCAGCTTCTGACGCTCCACGATTTGCCGGTGCATGGCGGTGTCAAACCGCCTCCACTGATTGCGCCCGGCCGTTTTGGCGGCATAAAGCGCGATGTCGGCGAAGCGCTGAAGCTCGCCCAGCGAAGCAGCGTCGCGCGGGTAGGTCGCGATGCCGATGGAAGCGGCAATGTTGATCGGCCGCCCGCAAATCTGAAAGACCGGAATGAGCGCGTCCAAGATCCGCTTCGCAACCGCTCCATAGTCTTGTTCGCCCTCGATGACGACCGCGAATTCGTCTCCACCCGGCCGCGCGATCAGCGCATCGCCGGGGCTGACTTTCACGAGCCGTTCGGCGAAGGCCTTAAGCAGTTCGTCCCCGGCATCATGGCCGAGCGTGTCGTTCACGACTTTGAAGTTGTCCATGTCGATGAAAAGGAGGCCGATGGATGCATGGCGCCAGCCGGTCGGATGCAACAGCGTTTGCAGCCGCGCGAGATAGTGGGCGCGGCTGGCAAGACCGGTTAGTGGGTCACGGCCTGCCACTTCGACCGCACACTCGCGTTCGAGCTGTAACTGAAGGGTGCGCTCGCGAACGCGCTTTTCGAGTTCGCCGTTGAGGGCGAGAAGGGCTTGGTTCGCGGCGTAGAGTTCAAGAGATTTACGTTCGAGAAGCCGCTCGGCTTCCTCGCGCGCCCGCCGCTCGCGCGCCACGCGCCGTTCCAGCAATCGGATCGCTTCCGACTGTTCGGACCGCTGGTCGCTGGTGATTGTCACGACGGTGCCGCCCGGTTCGGGGGAAGGGCGGTGATTCGAAAGTCGGCAAAATCGCCCTTGGCGTCGACGCCGAGGCTCAGGTCGACCGAGACCGGTGTTTCATAAAAGCGGGCGGAGCCGAGGATGAGGCCGTGCGCTAGGTCATGCATCTTGCGCTGGCTTCGATACCGCAACCGGATTTCCCCGGCGCCCTGATAACTCAACTCGAAGGAAGGCAATTCGGCGTCAGGATAAAGTTTGCGAACCTCAATGTGAATATAGCAGTCTACTAAAGCAAGAAAATCAAATAGATTATTGCTCTCCTTATAAATAGAACCATAGCAATGCATGAGGCTATCGGCGAGATGAATGCCAAAGGTGCTCGTGATTTGTGATTGTTGAAGGCCGGTATGATCCGACGTGATTTTAACGAGGCTCAGCATTTCTCTGTGATCATACGTCCCTACGCTGGTGTAGGCGCCGCCATTGGGAAGTGCTGCGGCTTGGATGACGGTGTCGACCACGCCCGGGCCATGGAGGTGTTCGACGAAATCCAGAAACTCGGTAAAGACGATGCCCTTCATGTCCACCTTCTGATCGCCAGGACTGACCGTCGCGTACGCTTCAACATACCTATGCCCGATTTACCGACGGAAGTTTGGCGCGTTCGCAAGACCCCGGCAAGCCGAATTGCTAGTAATTGCCGCATATTCGGCGTCATTGAGGGCGAAAAGGACAGGGAGAACCATATCAACGACGGTGGTTCAGCCGAGCGGAATCGGCTAGAACAATTCATCTGATACTTCGCGGAAGAAGAACACTTGGCCGACGAAACAAATCGACCGGGCGGTAAGGAACCGTCGGATATCAAGCCGATCTCAATTATCGACGAGATGAAGCGCAGCTATCTCGATTACGCGATGAGCGTGATCGTGAGCCGTGCTTTGCCGGACGTGCGCGACGGGCTTAAGCCCGTGCACCGCCGCATTCTCTACTCGATGCATGAAAACGGCTACGACTGGAACAAGCCGTATCGCAAGTCCGCCCGCGTGGTCGGCGACGTGATCGGTAAGTACCACCCGCACGGCGACCAATCGATCTACGACGCGCTTGTGCGCATGGCGCAAGAATTTTCCATGCGCCTGCCGCTGATCGACGGGCAGGGCAATTTCGGCTCGGTCGACGGCGATCCGCCGGCGGCGATGCGATATACCGAGGTGCGGCTGGAGCGCGTTGCCAATGCGCTGACCGACGATCTCGACAAAGATACGGTTGATTTCAACCCGAACTACGACAACTCCGAGCGCGAGCCCTCGGTGCTGCCGGCGCGCTTCCCCAACCTTTTGGTGAACGGCGCGGGCGGCATCGCGGTGGGCATGGCCACCAACATTCCGCCGCACAACCTCGGCGAGATTATCGAGGCCACGATCCGGGTCATCGACAATCCGGATGTTGAAATCGAAGACCTGATGGACATCGTGCCGGGTCCCGATTTTCCGACCGGCGCGCTGATCCTGGGGCGATCCGGCATCCGGCAGGCGTTCCTGACCGGCCGCGGCTCGGTGATCATGCGCGGGCGCGTGGCGATCGAGCAACTGCGCCAGGGCCGCGAAGCGATCATCATCACCGAGATTCCCTATCAGGTGAACAAGGCGACGATGGTCGAAAAGATCGCCGATCTCGTTCGCGAAAAGCGGGTCGAGGGCATCTCCGACATCCGCGACGAGTCTGACCGCGACGGCATGCGCGTTGTGATCGAATTGAAGCGTGACGCGGTGGCAGACGTGCTGCTCAATCAGCTCTACCGCTTCTCGCCGCTGCAAACGTCGTTCGGCGTCAACATGGTGGCGCTGAACGGCGGCCGCCCGCAGCTCATGAACCTGAAGGACGTGCTGACCGCCTTCGTGGGCTTCCGCGAAGTGGTGATCAGCCGCCGTACGCGCTTCCTTCTCGGCAAGGCGCGCGACCGGGCGCATGTGTTGGTGGGTCTGGCGATCGCCGTGGCCAACATCGACGAGGTGATCGCGCTGATCCGCAGCGCTCCCGACCCGGCGACCGCGCGCGACCAGTTGATGACGCGGCGCTGGCCCGCCTATGACGTGGAGCCGCTGATCCGGCTGATCGACGATCCGCGTCACACCGTGAACGAGGACGGCAGCTACAACCTTTCCGAGGAACAGGCCCGCGCCATCCTCGACCTGCGGCTGCAACGCCTGACCGCGCTCGGGCGCGATGAAATCGCCGACGAACTGAACAAGCTCGCCGACGAGATCAAGGAATACTTGGCGATTCTCGCCTCGCGCGAGCGCATGCTGACGATCATCAAGGACGAACTCACCTCCATCAAGGATATGTTCGCAACCCCGCGGCGCACGGAAATCGTGGAATCCGACGCCGATATGGAGGATGAAGACCTCATCGCCCGTGAGGACATGGTGGTGACCGTGTCTCACGAGGGCTACATCAAGCGCGTGCCGCTGTCGCTCTATCGGGCTCAGAACCGGGGTGGCAAGGGCCGCTCGGGAATGACCACGAAGGAAGAGGATTTCGTCACCCGCCTGTTCGTGGCCAACACCCACACGCCGGTGCTGTTCTTCTCCTCACGCGGCATCGTCTACAAGCTGAAGGTGTGGCGCCTGCCGCTGGCCAGCCCGCAATCGCGCGGCAAGTTCATCAAGAACCTGCTGCCGCTGACGGACGGTGAGCGCATTACTTCTATCCTGGCGCTGCCGGAGGACGAGGCGACTTGGGCCGATCTCGATGTGGTATTCGCAACCCGTCATGGCACGGTGCGGCGCAATAAGCTTAGCGATTTCACCACAGTGAACCGTAACGGCAAGATCGCGATGAAGTTCGACGACGAAGCAGACGGCATCGTGGGCGTGGAAACCTGCACGGAAAACGACGACTTCTTGCTGGTCTCGGCGCTTGGCCAGTGCATTCGCTTCCCTGTACCGGACGTGCGCGTGTTCAAGGGCCGCGACAGCCAGGGCGTGCGCGGCATTGCGCTCGGCGAGGGCGACGAACTGATCTCGATGACGATCCTGCGCCATTTCGAAGCCTTGCCGGCGGAGCGCACCGCATTCCAGAAGCAGTGGACGGCGAACCAGCGCGCCCTCACCGGCGAGGAAATCGAAACGGATGAAGCCGTTCTCGATGCCGATGAGGGGGATGAAGAGGCGGCGGGTCCGGCGTCGTTGTCGCTGGAGCGCTATGCCGAGATGGATGCGCATCAGCAATTCTTGCTGACGGTGAACGAGCGCGGCTATGGCAAGCGGTCGTCGTCCTACGAGTTCCGCACCTCCGGGCGCGGCGGCAAGGGCATCAAGGCGACGGACCAGACCAAGCTCGACGAGATTGGCAAGCTGATCGCGGCCTTCCCGGTGCAGGTGACCGATCAGATCATGCTGGTTTCCGACGGCGGTCAGTTGATCCGCGTGCCGGTGGATCAGATCCGGATCGTGTCGCGCGCTTCAAAGGGCGTTCGCATCTTCAACACCGCGCAGGGTGAGAAGGTCGTCAGCGTCGAGCACATCTCAGACATCGGCGAGCCGGACGACGACGTCACGGAGTGACCGAATAGAGAATTGGAGTGAGGCCGGGACTGGATCCCGGCCTTATTCGTTTGAGCGGGACCGGTGGCCGGCGGTTTTGCTGCCGTCAGGCGACCGCTTTGAAGATTTCGTCTTCCGGCATCTCATAGGGGCGCCGCGCATCCGCGCACACGGACATTTCCAGCGTGGGTAGAACGTGGACATTCGGATGCTGCGCGGCAAAACGGGTGACGGCGGTGCGGAGAATGGATTTCGACGACGGCGTCGCGATCAACACGTCTCGCCCGGTAAAGCCGGCATGCAGCTTCTGCGGCGAGGCCGCGATGACCATCTGGAAGCCGGATGGCAACTCTCGGGTCAGGATCGCGTGGATCCGCTCAAGGGCCGAGACGTTCTGATCGACGGTGAGCATGCGAAAGTCGAGCTTGGGCTTGCGCGACAGCAACGCATCATCGGACCAGCTATTAAGCGCGTATCCGGTATCCGGATCGAACCACATCTCATTCAAGCCGAGCGAAATGACCACCACGCGCGCTTGCCGGATCCGCCGGAATGCGCGGCGGGCGGCGTCCCGGTGGGTGGCGATGGCGCGAAGGCTGGGGGCGGTGTCGAGCGCGAAGTAATGCGTGTCGCGAAACTGCCTGTCGCGCGTCTCGACCACGAGGTCGGTGTTTTCAAGAACGCCCATAGCCAAGCACCGGTCGAATTCCAGGAGCAGCGACGGGGCGTTAAAGCGAGCGAGCGCCTTGCGGTTTAGATAGGGATCTGTGGGCGGAACGTGGCTGAGCAGATTGAGCCCGGAACGCATGAGAGCGTTTTCAATCTCCAATCCGAAGAAAGAACCGGCGACGTAGATCGGATCGTCTTTGTTCAGTCGAAGATCATTCGACAAGAATCGAAGCAACGGCTGAGCGTGAACATGCGCGACGTTTGTCGCGGGGTGAATAGAACGGCTGTGTGTTGAGGGATCTAAAGTTCGCCAAACCGACTTGCTTCTAGGGTTTGACCAACTATCCATCATCCACCCTCAACCGTCCGAATCACGCCGACGTCTGTAACGTGTTTGTGACCATCGGGCGAACGTGGTTAATGAGGCACTAAGATGGGCAGATGTATGCGACAAATGTTTTATTCAGTGCGGCACCGGAGTTTGTCCGGAGGGCGAGATCGGTTCGTTTAGGGCTGCGGCCGCCTGTTAGGCGGGGACGCTATTCGGGTCGGCGGGCTGAATCGCAGGTGTGGAAGGGGTGTGGATACCCTGTGGATAAGCTGTGCAGGAGGCGGGGACAAGACGCGCGCGAACGTACGGCATCAAGCGTCAAAGGCTGCGCACGAGGGTTGAGCTAGCTCTGTGGAAAGGCTGTGGACCGACGGTGGAAAGCCGGTGAATAGGCTGTGGAAAACCTGGGAAAGATTGAGGGAAAAGCTGTGGACGGCCTGTGGATAGGCCGTCCGTTCCGGCTTACTTGGTCTCGATGGCCCAGACGTCGCGGGCGTAGCCTTTGATCGTGCGGTCCGATGAGAACCACCCCATGTTGGCGGTGTTCAAGATGGCGCGTTCGGTCCAATGGGCGACGTCCAGGAAGTCGACGTCCACCTCGCGCTGGCGCTGGAAATAGGCCTGGAAATCGGCCGTGACCAGGAACCAGTCGGCGTTCCACATCCGGTCGGCGATCTGACCGAAGCGGTTGTGATCGTCGGGCGAGAAGGCGCCGGCGGCAATCGCGTCGATGACGGATTTCAGCACCGGATCATGCTCGATCGTGGCGCGGGAATCATAGCCGCGCTGCCGGATTTCAGCGACATTCTCAGCGGTGAGGCCGAAGATGTAGATGTTGTCCGGCCCGACACGCTCGCCGATCTCGACGTTGGCGCCATCCAGCGTGCCGATCGTCAGCGCGCCGTTGAGCGAGAGCTTCATGTTGCCCGTGCCGGAAGCTTCCATGCCGGCAGTGGAGATCTGTTCAGACAGATCCGCAGCCGGAATGATGACTTCGGCAAGCGATACATTGTAGTTGGGAAGAACGGCGACCTTCAGCTTGTCGCCGACCAGCGGATCGTTGTTTATTATCTTTGCCACATCGTTGGCGAGCTTGATGATGAGCTTTGCCATGTGATAGCCGGGCGCGGCTTTGCCGGCGAAGACCTTCACGCGCGGTGTCCAGTCGGCGTTGGGCGAACGGCGAATGGCTTGGTAATGGGCGACGGTTTCGAGGATGTTCAGGAGCTGGCGCTTGTACTCGTGGATGCGCTTAATCTGAACGTCGAACAGGGCCGACGGATCGACGCGCAGGCCGATCCTGCGCTCAATCTCCTTGGCAAGCCGTACCTTGTTGGCTCGCTTGGCCGATGCGAACCGCTCCTGGAAGCTGGCGTCGGTGGCGAATTTCGCAGCTTCCGACACCTTCTCAAGATCGCCGACCCAGCCTTCGCCGATCGAAGACAGCAGAAGGTCGCGCAAGCCCGGATTGCATTCGTAGAGCCAGCGGCGCGGCGTGATGCCGTTGGTCTGGTTCACGATGCGGTCGGGGTAGAGGGTGTGGAAATCCTTGAACACCGTCTTCTTCATGAGTTCGGTGTGCAGGGCGGAAACGCCGTTGACCCGCCGCGACCCGATGAAGGCGAGGTTGCCCATGCGGATTTCATTGCCCCATTCGATGATGCGAATGGCGTCGATCGAAACCGGCAGGTTCCGGCCCTGAACGATGGCGATGTGCTGATAGTCGATCCACTCGATGATCTGCATGTGGCGCGGCAGCACCTTGCGGAACAGCGAAACGCTCCAGCGCTCCAACGCTTCGGGCATCAGCGTGTGATTGGTGTAGCTGAGGCACTTGCGCGTGATCTCGAAGGCCTCGGGGAACGGCAAGCGATGCTCGTCCGCAAGCAGGCGCATTAACTCGGCGACCGCGATCGCCGGATGCGTGTCGTTCATCTGGATGGCGACGTGATTGGCGAGCTGGCGAATATCGTCGAACTCGGAGGTATAGCGCCGGATCAAGTCTTGCAGCGAAGCGGAGGTGAAGAAGAACTCCTGCTTCAGCCGCAGTTCCTTGCCTTCCGGCGTCGTATCGTCGGGGTAGAGCACGCGGCTGATGGTCTCGGCGCGGATCGTCTTTTCGGCGGCCGACATGTAGTCGCCGTGGTTGAAACGCCCGAGGTCGAGAGCTTCAACCGGTTTGGAAGCCCACAATCGTAAAGTATTGACGTGATTGGCGTTCCATCCTGCGATGGGCGTGTCGTAGGCAACGGCCAGAACGGTCTCATCAGCATGCCAAAAGGTTTGGCCCTGGCCGTCGAACGAGATGTGGCCGCCGAATTTGATGGGGTAGGCGACCTCAAGGCGCTCGAACTCCCAGACGTGACCGGTCACGAGCCAATCTTCCGGCTCCTCCACCTGCCAACCGTCGTGGAATCGCTGGCGGAACAGGCCGTGCTCATAGCGAATGCCGTAGCCGTAGGCGGGGATGCCTAGCGTTGCCATGGAATCCATGAAGCAGGCGGCGAGACGGCCGAGGCCGCCGTTACCGAGCGCGGCGTCGCTTTCCTGGCCGATCAGCGCTTCGAAATCGATGCCGAGTTCGGCGGTGGCTTGGCGTACAGCGGGGTCGAGCCGCAGATTGGCGACGGCGTCTTGCAAGAGCCGGCCGATCAGGAACTCCATAGATAGATAGTAGACCCGCTTGGAGTGGGCGGCATAACCGCGCCGGGTGGCCTCGAACCAGTGGTCGACGATCCGGTCGCGCACCGCCATCGATAGGGCGGTGCACCAGTCGCGCTGGGTGGCGTGGCTCGGATCCTTACCGACAACATAGGCGAGCTTTTCGAGGATCGCCTGCTTCAAGGCCTCTGCCGTGTCCGACCGCGGCTCGGCGACCAGGGAGGTCGTCTTTTTGATGTCGGGGCTCACGTTCATTGCATATCCATCCGGCATCGTGGATTTCGCATCTACCTGAGCGAATGAATCGGAGACATTTGTCCTTCGATTCATTCGGCGGCTAGCAAAAATCCGTCCAGGCCGGACATGCCGGCACCCATCGCCTCAAATCTTGGCGTCATCGATCCAGCCTGTCCAGGGCGACACGGCCACACGGTAAATGTTTAGCGATTTTTTGAGCTTAGATGTCCATTGAATGCATGGCGCGGAAATAAAAAAACAAGAGCCATGCAAAAACGCAAGGCGGTGCTGTCAATTCATCTGGAGAGCCGACGCTTCCAGCATGAAAACTTCGCCCTCGGACTCTGTCGTATCGAGCCAAATGAAGGGCATCTCTGGGAAGTCGGACTCCAAAATCTCGCGTCCGGTTCCGATCTCGCAAATGAGCGAGCCGTTCGGGTTGAGGTAATCTGCGGCATTCACAAGAATGCGCCGCACGATCTCCAGACCGTCCGGCCCACCTGCGAGCGCCATCTCCGGCTCGTGACGATATTCGGGCGGCAGAGCGTCCATCTCATCCGCTTCCACATAGGGCGGGTTGGTGATGATGAGGTCGTAGCGGCGCCCGGCGAGAGGCGCGAACAGGTCTCCTTGGTGGAGCGAAACGCGGCCGGCGCCGAGCGCCTCCACGTTGATCGCGGCCACGGCCAGCGCATCTGCCGACAGATCGACAGCATCGACGAGCGCGTTGGGGAACGCCCGCGAAGCGAGGATCGCAAGGCAGCCGGAGCCCGTGCAGATATCAGCCACGCTTTCGATCGCGGTGGGATCGTCGATGAGGGTAAACGCTTCTCCGCCGCCGATCAGATCGGAAAACAACAGCTCCCCGATGAAGGAGCGGGGAACGATGACGCGCTCGTCCACGAAGAAGGGAATGCCCTGGATGTAGGAGCGACCGAGCAGATAGGCCGTAGGCTTGCGCGTGGCGACGCGCTGATCGATGAGGGCCAGCACCCTATCGCGCTCACCGCGCGTCAGCCGCGCATCGAGCCACGGTTCCAACTCGTCGATCGGGAGCTTCAGCGATTCGAGGACGAGATAGGCGGCATCATCGATCGCGGTGGAGGTGCCATGCCCGAAGGCAAGCTCTGCCTCGTTGAACCGGCTGACCGCATACCGCACGAGGTCGCGAACGGTTATGAGATCGCCGACGCGGTCAGACATAAGCGCAAACCTTGCCTTATCCGGCTGTGCCGGGGGGTACATAATGCACGTATGTGCGAGAGAAACGTTGGGCTGGGATGAAGGGTGGTACGGCCTACGGGAATCGAACCCGTCTCTCCAGCGTGAAAGGCTAGTGTCCTAACCGATAGACGAAGGCCGCCCAACGCGGAGGCTTATAGGTTGGTTCGTCGGCAAGGGCAAGACTGTTTTGGCGTGTTTAAAGCGATAGCTTAAACGTGCGCTTCAACCCCGGCCTTTGCAGGCCCAGCGCCACTGCCGGCGCTTACCGGTGTCGATGTGAATGGAGCGGGTGTGGCAGTAAAGGCCGATTCCGCCCCGGTCCGGCTGCGCGAACAAAAAGCGGGCGAGATCGTCGCGCGCGACGCCCGGCATGAAGAGATCCAGCGCGTTGCAGAACATATGCTGCGAGTGGGTGGCGCCCTTGACCCGGCGGTTGTGCGCCGGAGAGCGGTAGCCCGACGTGACGACGACTTTGTGCCCGAAATGCGATTCGGCCCGGCGCACGAGCGTGAGCAGGTTGGGCTTGATGCAGCCCACATTGATGGCGGAATGCTGCACCAGGAGCCCGTTCGCCGCTTGAATGACCTGGCGGGGAATGCCCGGCACGGTGCGCGCGAAGGGATGGTCTTCGCCGTCGAACAGTCCGCCCGGCTCTCCGTCTGGGGTACGGGAGACCAAAACGATGCCGTTTGGCCATTCGACGCCGGGCAGGCCCTCGATCATCTCGACGGGCTTATCCGGGCGAGAGGTGTAGACGTTGACGAAGTCGTGGGCGAGCCCGTCGTCGATGGGCTCTTCGGGAATGGCGATCTTGTCGGGATCGGCCTCCACTTCCTCGGCTAGTTCGGCCTCGGAGATTTCGCCTTCCGGCGGCTGGTCCTCAACCGGAATCGGTGGCTTCAGGCTGGCTTCGGGATCGGGAGCCACCGGAAGCGCGCTGGCAGCCGGAGCGCCGTCCGCGTTCGGCTGGACGGCTGTGACGCCTACCTCCTCCTCGGGCGTTTCGACCATTGCCGATCGGAACATAGCAAGAAGCCCCTGGGGCGGCGGCGGGGCCGCGAGGCTGGCTACTTCCAGGGTGGGCGCGGGAGCGGCGGCTTCGGCCGTTGGGACGGCTGGCGGGGCGGATTCGGCCGTCGCGGTGGGAGTTCCTGGGGGAGCGGTTGCGGCGCCCTCTGCCGTAGCCTCTGCCGCATCGGCTGCGGGAGCAAGGGGATCGACGGGGGCGCCGGCTTCCAGAGCGGCGGCTTCGGCTTTCTTGGCGGCCTCGGTCCGCGCCGACATGAAATCGGACGTCTCATAGAGGTTTGAACAGGACGAGAACAGGACGGCAATAGCTGCCGCCGCGATCATTCGTCTAGCCATGCTCCGGCAATCCCCGCGTCGCAAATCACGCCACCCGCCGAAGCGAGTCGGCACTAAGAACCCGGATGGCGCCGACGAGGCAAGAAAAAATTTCTGCCAGTGTTGCATTATCGCCTCGGATTTCCCGCAAGAGAGCGAGAAAAGATCCGCACAACGCTGCCTTAAGCACAGATCAGTTTGCGCGGATCGCAGGCGAAGTTACCACTTGCCGGTATTGCCCATTGAGATCCAAGGCTCGGCCGGCGTCAGCGCCGCGCCGCGCTGAAGAAGCTCGATCGAGATGTTGTCCGGCGAACGGATGAAGGCCATCCGGCCATCGCGGGGAGGGCGGTTGATGGTGACACCGGCGGCTTGCAGGCGCGCGCAGGTTTCGTGGATGTCGTCCACCTCATAGGCTAGATGACCGAAATTGCGGCCCTCGCCATAGACTTCCGGATCCCAGTTGTAGGTGAGTTCGACGAGCGGGGCGGCGCCCGCGCGAGCCGATTCCATGTCGGCCGGTGCGGACAGGAAGATCAGAGTGAAGCGCCCTTGCTGGCTCTCGGTGCGGCGCACTTCAATGAGGCCGAGCTTGTTGCAATAGAAGTCGAGGGCTTCGTCGATGTCGCGAATGCGAACCATCGTGTGCAGATAACGCATGGAGATGTCTCCTGATCAGACAAGCGAATTGGCTTCGGGCGGCAAGATAGAGGAGTGTGCGCGGAACACAAATCGGGAGACTAAATGGTGTTTTCAAACCGCACGAGGCTGGTAAAAATCCGGGATAAGCCGAAAGCCTGAAAGTACGGGGCTTGCGGGGCGTCCGCCCTTCGGTGGTAAGGTCGTATTAGGGAATCACTACAGGTCGCCGCCGATTTTGGTTCGGTTCGCGTCAGTACGATCGTGGGGGCTACGTCATGGCCAATACTCACATGGACTTGCCGGTCATGCCGGCGGATGAGGACGGCGCGCTCGACGTCATTGAGATCGCTGGAACGATCAAGTGGTTCGACGTGGCGAAGGGCTTTGGCTTCATCGTTCCGGACGAACCGGGGCGTTCCGACGTTCTGCTCCATGTCACCTGTTTGCGGCGGGACGGCTTCCAGACCGCTTATGAAGGGTCGCGGGTCGTCTGCGAGGTGCTGAACAGGCCGAAGGGCCTTCAAGCGCTGCGCATCCTGTCGATGGACGAGTCAACGGCGGTGCATCCGTCCGAAATGCCGCCCTCGCGCACCCATGTTCAGGTTACGCCGACAAGCGGGCTCGAACAGGTCGAAGTGAAGTGGTTCAACCGCATCCGCGGCTTCGGCTTCCTGACGCGCGGCGACGGCACGGAGGATATCTTCGTGCACATGGAAACCCTGCGCCGCTTCGGCATCGCGGAGCTTCGTCCGGGCCAGATCGTGCTGGTTCGCTTCGGTGACGGGCCAAAGGGCCTGATGGCGGCCGAGATCCGGCCGCTGCATCCGGGTGGCTTTCCCTCGTCGCATTGACGGGGCGAGGGGGTAGCGCGCCGGTTTCGAATGAAGACATCGCGCGGATTGTGGCTGCGATCATCACGCAGCCGGATATTCATGCCGGGATGCGATACCGCCCGACCGGCCCGGCATTGCTGTCCGGCAAGGACATGGCCGGAGTGATCGCCAAGGTGGTCGGTCACGGTGTGCTGCCCGTGAACATGCCGTTCTGGCTGTTCAGGAAAGTGGCGCGCATGACGAAAGTGCCGGAGCATGAGGTGTTCAACTTCCGCGACTATGTGAGCGACCATCGCGCTGGAACGTTCGAGTTCGAGGACGGCGTTACGGATGTGGTCAAGGCGCTGACGGGCGTGCCGGCGGAAAGCTTCGAGGCGACCGCGCGCCGCTATGCGGCAATGCCGTTCGCGCGGCAGACGCTTGGCAATCAGTTGAAGGCGTTCGTGAATTTCAATCTGGTGCCGTTCTACCCCGCCTATAATCTTGGCCAGTATCAGCGCGAGCACCAATTCTCGATCCCGCCGAACCCGAGCCTTTCGGTTGAAGACGCAACGTGGCGGGCCGAGCATGCGCTTCAGATAGCGGGCCACCGCTTGCCGGATGCCGGCGGGTGTTGGCGGCTGTTTGAGCCGTAGCTTTCACGGCGGCAATGTGCGGGCATGCTTTGGCGTGCCGGCCTTGCGGACAGCTAGATCAATTCCCATTACGTTGAAAACAATGAGACACCGTCATGCAGGCTCTTGAACACCGTGTGCCGCCCCCGATTGTGATGATCGTCATCGCGGCTGCCATGTGGGGCGTGGCGATGGTCACGCCCAGGCCGGAGATCGCGCTCGGCTGGCGGCTGGTTGCAGTGGCTGTTTTCATGGCGGCGGCGGGTTTCTTCGGGGCGCCGGCGTTTCGTGCGTTCGGACGTGCGGGCACAACGATCAACCCGGTGCGGATCGATGAGGCCTCGGCGCTGGTGACGAGCGGGATCTACCGCGTTACGCGCAATCCTATGTATGTCGGGCTGGCGTTTATCCTTCTGGCCTGGGCGGCGTTTTTGGCGGCGCCGTGGGCGCTGATCGGGCCGGTGGCCTTGGTTGCCTTCATCACCCGGTTTCAGATCATGCCGGAGGAGCGCGTGCTGACGGAAAAGTTCGGCGATGCCTACCGGGATTATTGCCGCCGTGTTCGCCGCTGGCTTTAAGGGTGCCGCTACACCTTCATTGTCCGCCGGTTTGCCTTGAAGCTGCCGCGTGCATGCTGTCCTTTGCGCACGTCTCGTGGTTTGGAATGCTCGATGATTCGGTTCGGACGATTTGCGCGGGTGATGGCCGTCGCCCTGGTGGTTTTGGCCTCCGGCTGGTTCGGCGCTTCGCCGGCGCTGGCCGAGGCCGCATTGGCCAAGCCGGGGCCGACGACCCCGCTCACGGTTCATACCTCGCGCGGCGTGTTCCCCTTCGCGGTGGAGGTGGCGGATGATACTGACGAGCGCTCGCAAGGGCTGATGAACCGCCGGAAGATGGCGGCCGGCCATGGCATGCTGTTCGACATGACGGAAAGCCGCGAAGCGTCGTTCTGGATGGAGAACACCTATATCGCGCTCGACATCATCTTCATCGGGGACGATGGGCGGGTGATCACGATCGCCGATAACGCTGTGCCGTTGTCGCGCGCGCTGATACCGTCCAAAGGCCCGTCGCGCTTTGTGCTGGAACTCGTGGCCGGATCGGCTGAGAAGATGGGGCTGCGGCGGGGCGACCGGATCAGCCATGCGCTGATCGACGCGCTGGCCGGGCCTCCCTGAGGCGTTTCGGCTATGAGCCGGCTTCCGCCTCAACCGCCGGAAAGCGCTTGATCCGGCCGCTCGCGACATAGCCGTCGGCGAGCGCTTTTTCCGCCGCCCACGGGTGATGCACCCAGCCTTTGTGGCTGAAACCGTAGAGTTCGACCTCATGGTCCGGCTCAGGTGCGATCTCCATCAGATACTCGCACACGCAGGCGCCGCCGCTGGGAAAGGCGAACCGGCGCTTCGTGAGCGCTTTCAGCCGCCGTTCGAAGGCGAAGTAATGCGCGGTATCGAGCAGCCGCTGAACGGGTTTGCGGCCCGCCATGCCGATCAGATCGGCGGTGAAATCACAGAAATTCTGCTGCAACCGGAGATAGCGGAAGGGATCGCTGAGGAGCAGCCGGTGCGATAGGCTCGGCGGCAGCGGCAGCCAGATCTCGCGGGCCTCGGCGAAATGGCGTGAGGTGGGAATAGCGTCGTAGGTTTCGCGTTTTTTCGTGGTGCCATAGTTGCAGATGGCGATCACGTCGGTCTTGGTGCCGGTGCCGCGCCCCAAGTTTACGCTGGTGCGAAAGCGGATCACACGGTCGGCGGAATCGATGCGTGCGCTGTGATCGATCTCAAAATCCCGGTTCGCGATAACAGCTGTCCGCATCCCCGCAGGCCCCCGCGTATCGGGGCGACTCAGCGCCGCCGTCCCAAGGCACTACACATACAGAAAAATCTATGTATTGTGTCGAATTGTCATTGGGATGGAGATTTATTGGTATGACAAAGGACGTTATCCCCATATTCGTCGGACTCGATTCCAAGGAAATCGTTGCCTATCACGCGCTTTGCCAAAGCATTATCGACCGGACTTCGGTTCCCGTATCCTTTACGCCGATATCTCTGAAGTCGCTTGGCGGACTATACACGCGCCAGCGCAATACAATGGAATCAACAGAGTTCTCTTTCTCGCGGTTCCTCGTTCCCTATCTCAGCGGATACAAAGGTTGGTCTATCTTCATGGACTGCGACATGCTGGCGCGTGCCGATTTGGCTGAACTTTGGGCCCTGCGGGACGAGCACTATGCGGCCATGGTTTGCAAGCATGATTACGCCCCGAAGGAAGAGGTGAAATTCCTCGGTCAGGTGCAGACGCGCTATGAGAAGAAGAACTGGTCGAGCATGATTCTGTTCAACAACGCCCGTTGCAACGCGTTGACGCCGGAGTATGTGAACACGCGGTCCGGCCTGGAACTGCATCAATTCAAGTGGCTGGCCGGCGATCACGAGATCGGTTCGATACCGGTGGGGTGGAACTATCTCGTGGGCGTCTACGACTACGACCCGGCCGCAAAGTTGGTGCATTATACCGAGGGCGGCCCGTATTTCCGGGACTATACAACGTGCGATTACGCGGACGATTGGTTCACCGTCCGGGAGCGCGTGAACCACGCGGCCTGATCCACGACCCGGCTTTGCTCTCCGTCAGTCGGCGGCGCGGCGCTCCACGCCATAGCCGCGCTGCCGCAGCGATGTGCAGATCTCGTCGACATGGGCGGCGTCGCGCGCTTCCAAGGTGATATCGAGCGAGGCGCCCTTGGCGGGAATGTCGAGCACGGTGCGGCGGTGCGACACCTCCAGGATGTTGCCGCCGCAGGACCCGATCAGCGTGGCGATATCGCCGAGCACGCCGGGCCGATCGGGGATCGCGAGCCTGATCGCCACGATGCGCTCTTCGCGCGCGAGTTCGCGCATCATGATGGACGCAAGGATGCGCGGGTCGATATTGCCGCCGCATAGAACAAGGCCGACGGTCTTGCCGGCGAACCGGGCTGGCTCGGCCAGCATGGCAGCCAGCCCCGCCGCGCCCGCGCCTTCCGCCATCACCTTTTGAACGGTGAGGAAGGCGTTGACGGCGCGCTCCAGGTGGCTTTCGTCCACCAGCACGATGCCGTCCACCAGATCGCGAACAATCGGCAAGGTCAGGCGGCCGGCGTTCTTGACTGCGATGCCCTCTGCCAAGGTGGCGCCGCCGCAGACGGCGTCGATGCCGTTCAAGGCCGCCCACATGGAGGGATAAAGCCGCGTTTCGACGCCGACCACCTCGATGCTTGGCTTAACGGCCTTCGCCGCAACGGCCATGCCCGCGATCAAGCCGCCGCCGCCGATCGGAACGGCAAGAACGTCGAGGCCGGGCACTTCCTCCAGCATTTCAAGCGCGATGGTGCCCTGGCCGCGCATGACGTCCACATCGTCATAGGGGTGGACGAAGACCGCGCCGGTTTCGCCCGCGATGCGTTCGGCGGCGGTCTGGCTTTCGGCGACGGTTTCGCCTTCCAGGATAACGGTGGCGCCGAACTCCTCGGTGGCGGCCACTTTCACGAAGGGCGTCGTTACCGGCATGACGATGGTGGCGCGGATATCAAGGCGGGTGGCGTGATAGGCCACGGCTTGGGCGTGGTTGCCGGCCGACATGGCAATGACGCCGCGCGCGCGCTCCGCGCCGGTGAGCGACAGAAGCTTCACCAGCGCCCCGCGCTCCTTGAAGGCGGCCGTAACCTGAAGGTTCTCGTATTTCACCAGAACCGTGGCGCCCGTCATCTTCGAAAGACGCGGCGCGGGCAGGAACGGCGTTCGCATGACCTGGCCCTGGAGAAGCGCTCTGGCGGCGGTGATGCTGTCGAGGGTGAGGCGGTTCATGGCGGTGTCCGCGTTCGGGCTTCGGGCTTGACGAAAACGGATAGCAGATCGCCGGTGCGAAGGCATCGTTTACGGCGTTTGGAGCATGTTGATCGATTGAATTAAAACGTCATTTCTGCCGATCTCGCCCCACCATGCCGCATTGCTTACATAAGTCCGCATCGGGCGTTGATCGCACTTGCGAAAGGATGGGGTATGGGCTAACCGTGCCCTGGTATCCGAGATCGGATTTCCATATGAGTCCGTGCGATTGTGTGGCTTGGGTTGCAGTGCAACATGAGTTTTTCGTTCGGATCTTCCGGCCTGCCGGCCGGTGATCGATTGGACTATGCGGCCGAGCGAATTGCGTTGGGCTCGCATGTCCGGCGGTTGCTTCGGGCGGGGAAGGCCGGGTCCGTCCGCGAGAGGTCACAATGGAAGAACTCCTGAGGGACTACCTGCCAATCATCGTATTCCTGGGGGTTTCCCTCGGTATCGGTGTGGCGCTCCTGGTTTCGCCCTTTTTGATTGCGTTCAGGAGCCCCGATCCGGAGAAGCTCTCGGCCTATGAATGCGGCTTCAACGCGTTTGACGACGCCCGCATGAAGTTCGACGTGCGGTTCTATCTGGTCGCCATCCTATTCATCATCTTCGACTTGGAAGTCGCGTTCCTGTTCCCGTGGGCGGTGGCCTTCGGCGACATCGGCTTGTTCGGCTTCTGGTCGATGATCGTGTTCCTGGGCGTGCTGACCATAGGTTTTGCCTACGAGTGGAAGAAGGGGGCCCTTGAATGGGACTGATCGCCAACGCGCCGATCACCGCGCCCGCCGCCAAGGGGCTCATCGATCCGAATACGGGCAAGCCGATCGGGTCTAGCGATCCGTTTTATCAAGAGATCAACGCGGAACTCGCCGACAAGGGCTTCCTCGTCACGGCCACGGACGACCTGATCAATTGGGCACGCACCGGCTCGCTGATGTGGATGACGTTCGGACTTGCCTGCTGCGCCGTCGAGATGATGCAGATGTCGATGCCGCGCTATGACGCCGAGCGTTTCGGCTTCGCGCCGCGCGCCTCGCCGCGCCAGTCGGACGTGATGATCGTGGCCGGCACGCTGACCAACAAGATGGCTCCCGCGCTGCGCAAGGTCTACGACCAGATGCCCGGCCCGCGCTATGTCATCTCCATGGGGTCCTGCGCCAACGGCGGCGGCTACTATCATTACTCCTACTCGGTGGTGCGCGGCTGCGACCGCGTGGTGCCGGTGGACATCTACGTTCCCGGCTGCCCGCCGACCGCCGAGGCGCTGCTTTACGGCGTGCTTCTTCTGCAAAAGAAGATCCGCCGCACGGGCACGATCGAACGCTGAATAATGCCGAGTATGGGTGCCGCGCGATCTCGCGGTGCCCGCTTCCCGGTTCCTCGCAAGGCATGACGATGACCGAAGCCCTGACTATTCTGGCGGATACGATCCGCGCAGCCGTGCCGGATGCAGCGGTGGAAACCGCTTACGGCGAGGTGTCGTTCACCGTCCCGGCGGCGCGCATTGTGGATGTGGTGCGCAGGCTGCGCGACGATCCGGCGCTGCAATTCATCAGCTTCGTAGACGTGTGCGGCGTTGATTACCCGTCCCGCCCGAACCGCTTCGACGTGGTCTATCACCTCATGTCGCCCGCCAAGAACACGCGCGTTCGTATCAAGGTGGAAACCGACGAGACGACGCCGGTGCCCTCGATCACGCCGGTGTTTCCCGGCGCGGACTGGTTCGAGCGCGAGGCGTTCGATCTCTACGGCATCTACTTTTCCGGCCATCCGGAGCTTCGCCGTATTCTCACCGACTACGGCTTCGACGGCCACCCGCTGCGCAAAGACTTCCCGCTGACCGGCTTCGTCGAAGTTCGCTACGACGACGAGCAGAAGCGCGTGGTTTACGAGCCGGTGCGTCTCACCCAGGAATTCCGCAATTTCGACTTCCTCTCGCCTTGGGAGGGCACCGACTATGGGCTCCCGGGCGACGAGAAGGCGAAGGCGAACTGAGGACGGAACGGAAATGGCCGAAGCCCAGGTTCGCAATTTCAACATCAACTTCGGACCGCAGCACCCTGCGGCTCACGGGGTGCTGCGCCTCGTGCTCGAACTCGACGGCGAGATCGTGGAGCGGGTCGATCCGCATATCGGGCTCCTGCACCGGGGCACCGAAAAGCTGATCGAGGTGAAGACCTACCTCCAGGCGATCCCGTATTTCGACCGGCTCGACTATGTCGCGCCGATGAACCAGGAACACGCCTTCTGCCTTGCGATCGAGCGGCTTGCCGGCATTGAAGTGCCGCGCCGCGCGCAGCTCATCCGCGTGCTCTACTGTGAAATCGGCCGTATTCTCTCGCATCTCCTCAACGTGACCACGCAGGCAATGGACGTGGGCGCGCTGACCCCGCCGCTGTGGGGCTTTGAAGAGCGCGAGAAGCTGATGGTGTTCTACGAGCGCGCGTCTGGAAGCCGCATGCATGCGGCGTATTTCCGCCCGGGCGGCGTGCATCAGGATCTGCCGGACGCGCTGCTGGATGATATCTGGGACTTCTGCGACCCGTTTCTGGATGTCGTTCAGGATCTCGACGACTTGCTTTCGGAGAACCGCATCTTCAAGCAGCGCAACGTCGATATCGCCGTCGTCAGCCTGGAAGACGCCTGGAAGTGGGGCTTCTCCGGCGTGATGGTGCGCGGCTCCGGCGCGGCCTGGGACCTGCGCAAATCGCAGCCCTATGAATGCTATGCCGAACTGGATTTCGACATTCCCGTTGGCAAGAATGGCGACTGTTACGACCGCTATCACATCCGCATGGAAGAGATGCGCCAGTCGGTCCGGATCATGAAGCAGTGCCTTCAGAAGCTGAAGGTGGAGCGCGGGCCGGTGACGACGCTGGACGGCAAGTTCGCGCCGCCCAAACGCGGCGAGATGAAGCGGTCGATGGAAGCGCTGATCCATCACTTCAAGCTCTACACCGAAGGCTTCCATGTTCCGGCCGGTGAAGTTTACGCCGCCGTGGAAGCGCCGAAGGGCGAGTTCGGCGTGTATGTGGTCGCGGACGGCTCGAACAAACCGTATCGCGTGAAGATCCGCGCGCCGGGGTTCGCGCATCTCCAAGCCATGGATTTCCTATGCCGGGGCCACCAGCTTGCGGACGTTTCGGCCATTCTGGGCTCGCTCGACATCGTGTTCGGCGAGGTCGATCGTTGATGTCCACCCGCCGTCCCGATCACGAAAACGCCCGTGCCGGCACCCCGATCCGCTATGATTTGCGGACCGGTATGCTTGGCGGCGCGATGCTCGTGGAACGGACGGGCATTTGGCTGCTGCGGGCGATTACCAGGGTGATACCTTTTCCGAAGGTGCCGGGTCTGACGCCGCTTGTGGCCGGGGTGAGCGCGCTGTTTCCCAGCCGCCGCGATGTGCTGGTGACGATCGCGGACGACGCGGTTTTCTCCTTTCCCTATGGCGACCCCTACCGGTCGGTGCTGCTCTTGAAGGCGCTGCCCTACGAGCCGGAAATTGAAGCGTTTTTGCGCGTTGTGAAGGATATGGACTTCTCCTTCATCGACTGCGGCGCGAATTACGGATTCTGGTCGGTGAAGGTGACGTCGCGTGCTTATGGCGCGCACCCGGCGATCGCGATCGAGCTATCCTCGCCGACCGCTGGTCGCGCGCGGAAAAATGCGGCGCTGAACGGCGAGCGGTTTGAAGTGCTGCGGCGCGCGGTTTCGGACCGGTCGGGCGAGACCGTGACGGTTTTCGGCGGCGCCAAGCACGAACAACGGTCGATCCGCGCCGACGCGGTGGCGGGCGGCGCTCTTGAGACGGCAGAGACGATCGCGCTTGACGATCTGCCGGTCAACGCAGGCGCGCCGGTGGTGCTGAAGCTCGACATCGAGGGCGCGGAGGCGGCGGCGATGGACGGCGCGGCCAATCTGCTCGCACGCGATCTCGTGGTGCTTTATGAGGACCACGGCAACGATCCGAGCCATGCGGTGAGCCGCGCGATGGTGAAGGACCATGGCATGCGCGTGTTCGCGTGGACGGGTGGCTCCAGCTTCGTCGAGATCCTTGATCTGGCCGAGCTTTCCGCGTTCAAGCCTGTTTCGCGGGTAGGATATGATTTCTTTGCGACTCGCTCGCCTTACTGGGTGAACGTTTTGACCGGCCGGTGTCGCAGCGTGGCCGCATGAAGCAGGCCGGCTTGGCCGGTCGCACGAGGGTTTAGGAAGCTGGGCGCGTCATGCGATCCGGTGACCGCAAGCGAGGACGAACACGATGTCGGTGCGCAGACTGCACCCCGATCAGCCGCCTTCCTTCGCCTTCACGCTAGAAAACGAGGCGTGGGCGCAGATGGTGGTGAAGCGCTATCCGGTGGGCCGCGAGGCCTCGGCCGTGATTCCGCTGCTCTGGCGCGGCCAGGAGCAGGAAGGCTGGGTCACCAAGGCGATGATCGAGGCGATCGCCGCCCGGCTTGGAATGGCGACGATCCGCGTTTTGGAAGTGGCGACCTTCTACACGATGTTCCTGCTCGCGCCGGTCGGCCGTAAGGCCCACATCCAGGTGTGCGGCACGACGCCTTGCCAGTTGCGCGGGGCGGAAGATCTGATCGCGGTGTGCAAGCGCCGCATCGCCCCGCATGCCTTCGAGATTTCCGCCGACGGCGACTTCTCGTGGGAAGAGGTTGAATGCCTCGGTGCCTGCGTGAACGCGCCGATGGTTCAGGTTCTCAAGGACACCTACGAGGATCTGACGCCTGAAAGCTTCGAAGCCCTGATCGACGGATTCGCGGCCGGCAACCCGCCGAAGCCCGGCCCGCAAAACGGCCGCACCTTCGCAGCGGCCGAGGGCGGCGAGATGACGCTTTTGGACCCAAGCTTGTACGATGGCTCGGTGGTGGGCCAATATCGGGCCTATGCGCGCGAGCCGGAGCCGAAGCAGGACGCGCCCAAGCCCGCGTGATTTGGATTTCATTCGCGTGACGGGGATCAAGGTCCCGGTTCACGAGGAGCGGACACGATGCTGCAGGACAAGGACCGCATCTTCACGAACATCTACGGCCGCCATGATTGGGGGCTGCAAGGTGCGTTGAAACGCGGCCAATGGGACGGCACCAAGGACATCCTTGGAAAGGGGCGCGACTGGATCGTCAACGAGATGAAAGCGTCGGGCCTGCGCGGGCGCGGCGGTGCGGGCTTTCCGACGGGCCTGAAATGGTCGTTCATGCCCAAGCAATCGGACGGGCGGCCGCATTATCTCGTGGTCAACGCGGACGAGTCCGAGCCCGGCACCTGCAAGGATCGCGAGATCCTGCGGCATGATCCCCATACGCTGGTGGAAGGCTGCCTGATCGCTGGTTTCGCGATGGGCGCGCACGCCGGTTACATCTATGTGCGCGGCGAGTTCATTCGCGAGCGCGAGCATCTGCAGGCGGCGGTCGATCAGGCCTATGAGGCGGGATATCTGGGCAAGAACGCCTGCGGTTCCGGCTGGGATTTCGACCTCTACGTGCATCACGGTGCGGGCGCCTACATCTGCGGCGAAGAAACCGCGCTCTTGGAATCGCTTGAGGGCAAGAAGGGCCAGCCGCGCTTGAAGCCGCCTTTCCCGGCGAATGTGGGGCTCTACGGCTGCCCGACGACGGTGAACAACGTCGAGTCGATCGCCGTTGCGCCGACCATCCTGCGCCGCGGCGGCGCATGGTTCGCGGCGATGGGACGGCCGAATAACACGGGCACGAAGCTGTTCTGCGTGTCCGGTCATGTGAACAAGCCGGCGACCTTCGAGGAAGAGCTTGGCGTGCCGTTCCGCGAGCTGATCGAGAAGCACTGCGGCGGCATTCGCGGCGGCTGGGACAATCTGCTGGCGGTCATCCCCGGCGGATCGTCGGTGCCGTGCCTGACGGCCGAACAGGTGATCGACGTTCCCATGGACTTCGACAGCCTGCGCAACCTCGGCTCCGGCCTTGGCACAGCGGCCGTGATCGTGATGGACAAGTCCACCGACATCATCAAGGCAATCGCGCGGCTGTCCGCCTTCTACAAGCACGAAAGCTGCGGCCAGTGCACGCCGTGCCGCGAGGGCACGGGTTGGATGTGGCGCGTGATGGAGCGGCTGGTACGGGGCGAGGCGCAAAAGCGCGAGATCGACATGCTGTTTCAGGTGACCAAGCAGGTCGAAGGCCACACGATCTGCGCACTCGGCGACGCGGCCGCGTGGCCGATCCAGGGCTTGATCAAGAATTTCCGCCCGGTGATCGAAGCGCGCATCGATGGATATCAGAACGCGCACCGGGCGGCGGCGGAATGACGATGAACCGGCCGGGCCATCATCTCGCGGAACTGAACATCGGGCGGCTCGTCGCGCCGACCGATCATCCCCGCGTGGCCGAATTCATGGCGGCGCTGGACAAGGTAAACGGTCTTGGCAAGCGCATGCCGGGGTTCGTGTGGATGATGGAAGGGTCGGGCGAGCCCGGCACCGGCAACACTGAAACAAAGCTTGGCGGCGATCCGCAGTTCGTCTCCAACTTGACGGTATGGGAAAGCGTCGAGACGCTTGAGGCGTTCGTCTGGAACACTGTGCACCGGCAATTCTATGCGCGGCGGGCCGAATGGTTCGAGGTGCTCGGCGCGATGCACTTCGTGATGTGGTGGGTGCCGGAAGGGCATCGCCCTGACATGGACGAGGCGATGGCGCGGCTTGAGCATAGGCGCGCGCATGGCGATAGCGATCATGCGTTCGGCTGGGCGTATTTGAGCGATGCGAAGCTGTGGAAGCGCCAGATGTGCACCCCGGTCGCAGCGGAGTAACCCGATGAACTTCGAAAGCGTCAATCATCGTTTGGATGTGAAGACTTCGGACCTCTCGGGTTCGACTTTCAATGACGTCAATTTATCAGGTTCCAACTTTGACGACGTGAACCTTTCTGGCTCCAACTTCAAGAAAATCAACATGTTTGGTTGGACCATTGACAACGTAAACTTCGACGGACTGCGAGTGAGCGACGCCAATCTATCCGACTCGCGGATGTCAAACGTGAATCTCTCCGGCGCGTCGATCGTCGGTAGCCATCTTGAGGGTATGACCATCGATGGTGTTCTGGTTAGCGACATGATAGCCGCCTATCGCGCGGCTGAAGAGGCGAAGTGATGGCGAAACTGATCGTCGACGGAACCGAAATCGAAGTCGCACCGGATGCGACGCTGCTGCAGGCCTGCGAACAGGCCGGCGCGGAGGTTCCGCGTTTTTGCTTCCATGAACGGCTGTCGATCGCCGGCAACTGCCGCATGTGCCTCGTAGAGGTGAAGGGCGGACCGCCGAAGCCGACAGCGTCTTGCGCCATGCAGGTGAAGGATCTGCGGCCGGGTCCGAACGGCGAGCCGCCGGTGGTGCTGACCAAATCGCCGATGGTGAAGAAGGCCCGCGAGGGCGTAATGGAATTCCTGCTGATCAACCACCCGCTGGATTGCCCAATCTGCGACCAGGGTGGCGAGTGCGATCTGCAAGATCAGGCAATGGCTTACGGCGTCGATAGCTCGCGGTTCGCCGAGAACAAGCGGGCGGTCGAGGACAAGTATATCGGACCGCTCGTGAAAACGATTATGACGCGGTGCATCCACTGCACGCGCTGTGTTCGTTTCACGACCGAGGTGGCCGGTGTGACCGATCTCGGCCTGATCGGCCGGGGCGAGGACGCGGAAATCACGACCTATCTCGAAAGCGCGATGTCGTCGGAGCTTCAGGGCAACGTGATCGACCTTTGCCCGGTGGGCGCGCTGACGTCGAAGCCCTATGCCTATCAGGCGCGGCCGTGGGAGCTTTCGAAGACCGAATCCGTCGACGTGATGGACGCCGTGGGTTCGGCGATCCGGGTGGACGCGCGCGGCCGCGAGGTCATGCGCATCATGCCCCGACTGAACGAGGCGGTGAACGAAGAGTGGATCTCCGACAAGACGCGCTTCATTTGGGACGGCCTCAAGACGCAGCGGCTGGACCGGCCTTATGTGAAGGTTGGAGGCCGCTTCGTGCCGGCATCCTGGCCCGAGGCTTTTGCGGCTGTGAAGGCGAAGGTGGCGGGCGCGGCTCCGTCCCGGATCGGCGCGATTGCGGGCGATCTCTCGTCCGCTGAAGAGATGTTCGCGCTGAAAATGCTGATGGCGTCGCTGGGCGTTGCCAACATCGACGCGCGGCAGGATGGCACCAAGCTTCATCCGGCCTTCGGGCGCGCGAGCTATACGTTTGGCCCATCGATCGAGGGCATCGAGGCGGCGGACGCGATCCTGATCGTGGGTTCGGATCCGCGCCACGAGGCGGCGGTTCTGAATGCGCGGATTCGCAAGCGCTGGCGGCTCGGTGGTTGCCCGATCTATGTGATCGGTGAGCGGCTGGATCTGACCTATCCCTACACCTATCTCGGCGCCGGCCCGGAGTCGCTGGTGAACCTGGATGCTGCCGCGCGCGACGCGCTGAATGCCGCCAAACAGCCGGTGATCCTGATCGGGCAGGGGGCGGTCGCCCGTCCGGACGGTCTGGCGATATTGTCGGCGGCGGCGAAACTGGCCGGCGAAGTTGGAGCGGTGAGTGAGGAATGGAACGGCTTCGCCGTGCTCCACACCGCCGCATCGCGGGTTGGCGCGCTCGATATCGGCTTCGTGCCGGGTGAAGGCGGGCTTGATGTGGCCGGTCAGATCGCGGCGGCGGGGCAGGGCGCGCTCGACGTGCTGTTCCTGCTGGGCGCCGACGAGATCGACATGTCGGCGCTGGGCAATGCCTTCGTGGTCTACATTGGAAGCCATGGCGATGCTGGCGCGCAGCGCGCGGACGTTATCCTGCCGGGTGCGAGTTATGCCGAAAAATCAGGCACTTGGGTGAACACCGAAGGCCGCGTTCAGCTCGGCAATCGCGCGACCTTCCCGCCCGGCGAGGCGCGTGAGGACTGGGCGATCCTGCGGGCGCTGTCCGACGGGCTCGGCAAGCGTTTGCCCTTCGACAGCCTCGCGCAGTTGCGTGCGGCGATGTACGGCGCGCACCCGCATCTCCAGGCCGTTGACGAGATCGCGGGTGCCAATACCGGTGCGATCGCCAAGCTCGCGGGCCTCGGCGGCGCGATCGATCGGGCGCCCTTCGCGAGCCCGATCAAGGACTTCTACCTGACAAACCCGATCGCGCGCGCGTCCGCCGTGATGGCCGAATGTTCGGCCCTTGCGCACGCCGCCGTTCCGGCCGCGGCCGAGTGAGGGCGAACCGATGAGCTTCTGGTCCGATATCGCCTGGCCGGTCGGGGTCATCGTCGCGCAGAGCGTGCTGCTCCTCGTGGTGCTGCTCGTGATGGTCGCTTACCTCCTCTATGCCGATCGCAAGATTTGGGCGGCGGTGCAGATCCGCCGGGGGCCCAACGTTGTGGGGCCGTGGGGGCTGTTTCAGTCCTTCGCGGACTTGCTCAAATTCGTGTTGAAGGAGCCGGTCATCCCGTCCGGCGCGTCGAAGGGCATCTTCCTTCTGGCGCCGCTGGTGACGTGTACGCTGGCGCTGCTCGCCTGGGCGGTGGTGCCGGTCGCGGACGGGTGGGTGATCGCCGACATCAACGTCGGCATCCTCTTCATCTTCGCGATCTCGTCGCTGTCGGTCTACGGCATCATCATGGGTGGCTGGGCTTCTAACTCGAAGTATCCGTTCCTCTCCGCGCTGCGTTCAGCCGCGCAGATGGTGTCCTATGAGGTCTCGATCGGCTTTGTGATCATCACGGTTCTGCTGTGTGCGGGTTCGCTGAACCTCAGCCAGATCGTAATTTCGCAGCAGGACGGCCTTGCCAACATGATCGGGCTGCCGTGGCTCACGATCCTCAACTGGTATTGGCTGCCGCTTTTCCCGATGTTCGTGATCTTCTTCATTTCGGCGCTCGCCGAAACCAACCGCCCGCCCTTCGACCTTGTCGAGGCGGAATCGGAGCTGGTGGCGGGCTTCATGGTGGAATACGGCTCGACGCCGTACATGATGTTCATGCTCGGCGAATACGTGGCGATCGTCACCATGTGCGCGCTGATGGTGATTCTGTTCATGGGCGGATGGCTGGCGCCGATCGACTTGCCGCCGTTCAACTGGGTGCCCGGCGTCATTTGGTTCACGCTGAAAGCGGTGCTGGTGTTCTTCTTCATCGCAATGGTCAAGGCGATGGTTCCCCGCTACCGCTACGACCAGTTGATGCGGCTTGGCTGGAAAGTGTTCCTGCCGATATCGCTGGCCATGGTCGTGATCGTGGCGGGGGTGTTGCAGCTCACCGGCTGGGCGGCGTGACATGGACTTGCCGCTCCCCGGCATCATCGGCGCGGTGGTCGGGACCGGGGTGGGGCTGATCGACTACGGGATCATCGCCGGCATCATCCGGCGGTTGATCGCAAAGCAGGCGGGTAACGTCGATCCAAGGCGGGTCGACCTCGTGATGAAGGGTGTGTTCGTGGTGAACACGCTGGTTTTCGCGGGACTTGGTTGGTGGGTCGGCGTTTCGGTGGCCGGATACGGCTTGCCGTAACTTCGCGGTTTGGGCGCCTGAGACGGCGACCGGAGTGTTCAAGAGGACGGATCAGAATGGCGATCTCTGCCGTTGCCAAGCAGCTTCTTCTGAAGGAGTTCGTGTCGGGGTTCTTCCTCGCCATGCGCTATTTCTTCAAGCCGAAGCCGACGATCAACTACCCCTTCGAGAAGGGGCCCGTGAGCCCGCGTTTTCGGGGCGAGCATGTTCTGCGCCGCTATCCCAACGGCGAGGAACGCTGCATCGCGTGCAAGCTGTGCGAGGCGATCTGCCCGGCGCAGGCCATCACCATCGAAGCGGGCCCGCGCCGGAACGACGGCACTCGCCGCACCACGCGCTACGACATCGACATGGTGAAGTGCATCTACTGCGGCTTCTGCCAGGAAGCCTGCCCGGTGGACGCGATCGTCGAAGGACCGAACTTCGAATTCGCGACCGAAACCCGCGAAGAGCTTTACTACGACAAGGATAAGCTGCTCGCGAACGGCGATCGATGGGAACGGGAAGTCGCGCGCAACATCTCGCTCGACGCGCCTTACCGCTAACGACAGGACGAATGCACCGGCGGGGCGCCCCCCGCCGCGGGGCTGGGACACAACGATGATACAGGCACTTTTCTTCTACCTCTTTGCCGGCGTAACCATCGCCTCGGCGGTGATGGTGATTTCGGCGCGCAACCCGGTCCATTCCGTGCTGTTCCTGATCCTCGCCTTCGTCAACGCGGCGGGGCTGTTCATGCTGGTGGGCGCGGAGTTCCTGGCGCTGATCCTGATCGTGGTCTACGTCGGCGCGGTGGCCGTGCTGTTCCTGTTCGTCGTGATGATGCTGGACGTGGACTTCGCCGAGCTTCGGCAGGGCTTCCTGCAATATCTGCCGGTTGGCGTTTTGATCGGCATCGTGTTCCTGGCCGAGCTTCTGGCCGTCGTCGGAGCCTGGGTGTTCGCGCCGACCGCGATCGCGACTGCCGTGGCCCCTATCCCGGATATGAACGAGGTGTCGAATGTTCAGGCGCTCGGCGAGCTGATCTACACCCGCTACGTCTATTTCTTCCAAGCGGCGGGCATGGTTCTGCTGGTGGCGATGATCGGCGCGATCGTGCTGACGCTTCGTCACAAGGCGAATGTGAAGCGTCAGGACATCAACGTTCAGGTCGCGCGGACCCGTGTTTCATCCATCGAGATCCGGCATGTCGAGCCGGGCAAAGGCCTTTGACCGGTCGCCCGCTCGTTTCAATTTAAGAAGAAGGTTGACCCCATGGTCATCGGTCTCTCGCACTATCTGTCGGTCGCGGCGATCCTGTTCACGCTTGGAATCCTCGGCATCTTCCTCAACAGGAAGAACGTGATCGTCATCTTGATGTCGATCGAGTTGATCCTTCTCGCGGTGAACCTGAACCTTGTGGCCTTCTCCGCGCATCTCGGCGATCTCGTGGGTCAGGTCTTCGCGCTCTTCGTGCTGACGGTCGCCGCCGCCGAGGCTGCGATCGGCCTTGCGATCCTGGTCGTATTCTTCCGCAACCGCGGCTCGATCGCGGTGGAAGATATCAACATGATGAAGGGCTGACCGCGCCGATGTATTCCCTCATCGTATTCCTGCCGCTGATCGGCTTCCTCATCGCCGGCGCCATTGCGCTCTGGGGCGCCTCGGCCACCATTCCCGCCGTCGCCGGCGGTCACGATCACCATGTTCATGATGCCCATGACGAAGAGGCGGTCGAGTCCGAAGATCACCACGCGCATGACGACCACCACGCGGTGGAGCCGGCCGCGCCTGGATCACGGATCGCCGAACTGGTGACGACCGGCCTTTTGATCGTATCGGCGGTGCTGTCCTGGGTGGCGCTGATCCAGGTCGGATTTGGCGAGAGCGAAGGTCCGATCAAGGTGCAGGTTCTGCATTGGATGACGTCCGGCGCGCTTCAGGTGGATTGGGCGTTCCGCATCGATACGCTGACCGTGATGATGCTGGTGGTGGTGAACAGCGTTTCGGCGCTGGTGCACCTCTATTCGATCGGCTACATGGCCGAGGATCCGAGCCGCCCGCGCTTCTTTGCCTATCTGTCGCTGTTCACCTTCGCCATGTTGATGCTGGTGACGAGCGACAACCTCGTGCAGATGTTCTTCGGCTGGGAGGGCGTAGGCCTCGCGTCCTATCTGCTGATCGGCTTCTGGTACAAGAAGCCCTCCGCCGTGGCCGCTGCCATCAAGGCTTTCGTCGTGAACCGCGTCGGCGACTTCGGCTTCGCGCTTGGCATTTTCGGCGTATTCCTTCTGTTCGGCTCGGTAAATTTCGACACGATTTTCGCCAACGTCGGCTCGGTCGCGGGGCAGAAGCTTCTGTTCCTTGGGATTGAGTGGGACGCGATCACCATCGTCTGCCTGCTGCTCTTCACGGGCGCGATGGGCAAATCCGCCCAGTTCCTGCTGCATACGTGGCTGCCGGACGCGATGGAGGGGCCGACGCCCGTTTCGGCGCTGATCCATGCCGCGACGATGGTGACGGCCGGCGTCTTCATGGTCGCGCGCCTGTCGCCGCTGTTCGAGTTCAGCCCGACGGCGCTTGCCACCGTCACCTTCTTCGGCGCGACGACGGCGTTTTTCGCGGCGACCGTGGGTCTAGTTCAGAACGACATCAAGCGCGTGATCGCCTATTCCACATGCTCTCAGCTTGGCTACATGTTCGTGGCGCTCGGCGTTGGAGCCTATGGAGCAGGCGTGTTCCACCTCTTCACGCACGCCTTCTTCAAGGCGCTGTTGTTCCTCGGCGCCGGTTCGGTGATCCATGCCATGCACCATGAGCAGGACATGCGAGCGATGGGCGGGCTCGCCAAGAAGATCCCGATCACGGCGGCGGTTATGATTATCGGCACGCTGGCGATCACCGGCGTCGGCATTCCGGGCACGCACATCGGCTTCGCGGGCTTCCTTTCCAAGGACGCCATCATCGAATCCGCCTATGCGGCGCAGGAGAACAACCCCTTCGCGGGCTACGCCTTCGGCCTCACGGTGTTCGCGGCGCTGCTGACGAGTTTTTATTCCTGGCGGCTGATTTTCCTCACCTTCTTCGGCAAGTCGCGCGCCGATCATCACACCTTCGACCACGCTCACGAGAGCCCGCGCGTCATGCTGGTGCCGCTCGGTTTGCTGGCGGTCGGCGCGGTTCTGGCGGGCATGGTGTTCTACGGCGCCTTCATCGGCGAAGAACATGCAGAGTTCTGGAAGGGCGCGCTCTTCTACGGACCTGAGAACAAGATCGTCGAGGAAATTCATCATGTGCCATTCTGGGTGAAGTCTTCGCCCTTCGTGGCCATGCTGATCGGTCTCGTCACCGCCTACTGGTTCTATATCGTCGATCCGGAACAGCCCAAACGTCTTGCCGCACAGCATGACGCGCTGTACCGGTTCCTTCTGAACAAGTGGTACTTCGACGAGTTGTACGACCTGATCTTCGTGCGCCCGGCAATGTTCTTCGGCCGCGTGTTCTGGAAGGTGGGCGACGGCCGGATCATCGATGGCCTCGGTCCCGACGGTGTTGCCGCCCGCGTGCAGGATGTCACCGCGCGCGTCGTCCGGCTCCAGACCGGCTATGTCTACCACTACGCTTTCGCCATGCTGATCGGCGTCGCCGCCCTCATCACGTGGGCCATGTTCGCCGGGGGGACTCCTTGATGAGCGGATTGCCGCTTCTTTCGCTCACGACGTTTCTGCCGCTCGCGGGCGTTCTGTTCATCCTCTTGGTGAGGGCGCAGGACGAAGCCGCGCTGCGTAACATCCGTTGGGCCGCGCTGATCACCACGGTCGTCACCTTCGTGGTTTCGATCTTCATCTGGACGAACTTCGACCCGTCGAACGCCGGCTTCCAGCTGGTGGAAGAAGCCGACTGGATGGGCGGTTTCTTCTCCTACCGCATGGGCGTGGATGGAATTTCCATCCTCTTCGTGCTGCTGACGACCTTCCTCATGCCCTTCTGCATCCTGGCGTCTTGGACGTCGATTCAGACCCGCGTGAAGGAATACATGATCGCCTTCCTCGTGCTTGAAACGCTGATGATCGGCGTGTTCTGCGCGACGGATCTGGTGCTTTTCTACGTCTTCTTCGAAGGCGGGCTGATCCCGATGTTTCTGATCATCGGGGTGTGGGGCGGCAAGCGGCGCGTTTATGCGTCGTATAAGTTCTTTCTCTACACGCTGGCCGGCTCGGTGCTGATGATGATCGCCATCATGGCGATGTACTGGCAGGCCGGTACAACGGATATGACGGAACTCGTCAATCAGCCGTTCCCCGCGTCCATGCAGTGGTGGCTGTGGATCGCCTTCTTCGCCTCCTTCGCGGTGAAGATGCCGATGTGGCCAGTTCATACCTGGCTGCCGGATGCGCACGTTGAGGCGCCGACGGCGGGATCGGTGATCCTCGCTGGTATTCTCTTGAAGATGGGCGGATACGGGTTCCTGCGCTTCTCGCTGCCGATGTTCCCGCTGGCTTCGGCGGATCTGGCGCCCTTCATCTTCACGCTGTCGGTGGTGGCGATCATCTACACGTCGCTGGTCGCGCTGATACAGGAGGATATGAAGAAGCTGATCGCCTATTCGTCGGTCGCGCACATGGGATTTGTCACCATGGGCATCTTCACGATGAACACGCAGGGCATCCAGGGCGCCATCTTCCAGATGTTCTCCCACGGCCTCGTGTCGGCTGCGCTGTTCCTGTGTGTCGGCGTGGTCTACGACCGGATGCACACCCGAGAGATCGACGCCTATGGCGGGCTCGTGAACCGTATGCCGGTTTATGCGACTGCTTTCCTAGTGTTCACCATGGCGAACGTGGGGTTGCCCGGCACGTCTGGCTTCGTCGGTGAATTCCTGACGCTGACGGCGGCGTTCCAGGTGAATACCTGGGTGGCGGCGTTTGCGACCACGGGCGTTATCCTCTCGGCGGCTTACGCGCTGTGGCTGTTCCGCCGCGTGGTTTGGGGTGCGCTGACCAAGCAGAGCCTGAAAGGCATCCTCGATCTCGACCTGCGGGAGAAGGTGATCATCGGGCCGCTCGTGGCGCTGGTGATCCTGTTTGGCGTCTATCCCGCGCCGATCCTCGACGTGACCGCCGCTTCGGTGGAAGCGCTCATCAAGAATTACGAGGCCGCGATCGCAGCGGCCGGCCAGACCGCATCGCTTGTCGATGCGGCCGCAACGCTTCGCTGAGGTCCGCCGCCCATGTACGCCCCTCCTGACTTCGGCCTTGCGGCGCCCGAGATCCTGCTCGCGGTCGGTGCGATGGTGCTCCTGATGATCGGCGCCTTCGGCGGCGAGCGCATGACCCGCCTCGTCACGGCGCTGTCGGTGCTGCTTCTGCTCGCTGCGGCCTTTATGGTTGCGATGGGCCGCGACGGCGTGACCTTCGAGGGCGCCTTCGTGGTGGACGGCTTCGGCCGGTTCATGAAGATCCTGGCGCTGATCGCCTCCGCGCTCGCAGTTGTCATGTCGGCGAATTTTGTTCGGCTGGAGCGGTTCGAGCGGTTCGAGTATCCGATTTTGATCGTCATCGCCACGCTCGGCATGATGATGATGATCTCGGCGGGCGATCTGATCGCGGTGTATCTCGGCCTCGAACTGCAATCGCTGGCGCTTTATGTGGTGGCGTCGATCAACCGCGACAGCGTCAGGTCCACCGAGGCTGGTCTGAAGTATTTCGTGCTCGGCGCGCTCTCGTCCGGCATGCTGCTCTATGGCGCGTCGCTGGTGTACGGATTCACGGGGCATACCAGCTTCACCGGCATCGCGGCCTCGATCACGGGTGATCAGGCCTCGATCGGCCTTGTGTTCGGGCTCGTGTTCCTGCTCGCAGGCATCGCGTTCAAGGTGTCGGCCGTTCCGTTCCACATGTGGACGCCCGACGTCTATGAAGGCGCGCCGACTCCGGTGACGGCCTTCTTCGCCGCGGCGCCGAAGATCGCGGCCATGGCGGTGTTCATTCGCATCGTGATCGAAGCCTTCGCGCCGGTGACGGGCGACTGGCAGCAGATCGTCGCCTTCATGGCGCTGGCGTCCATGGTGCTCGGCTCCTTCGCGGCGATCGGCCAGCGCAACATCAAGCGGCTGATGGCCTATTCGTCGATCGGGCACATGGGCTATGCGCTGGTCGGGCTCGCGGCGGGCACGGAGACGGGCGTTCAGGGCGTGCTCATCTACCTCGCGACGTATCTCGCGATGACGGTCGGCGCGTTCGCCTGCATTCTCGCGATGCGGCGCGAGGATGGGATGGTTGAGGATATCTACGAACTCGCCGGCCTTGCCCGTACCAATCTGCCGATGGCTTTCGTGCTGGCGATGATCATGTTCTCGCTGGCAGGAATTCCGCCTTTTGCGGGCTTCTTCGCCAAGTATTTCGTGTTCATCGCCGCCGTCCAAGCGGGGCTTTACTGGCTCGCGGTGCTGGGTGTGCTCGCGAGCGTGGTGGGTGCCTACTACTACCTGCGCATCGTCAAAGTGATCTTCTTCGACGAACCGGCAAAACCCTTCCAGCCGATGCCGCTGGAGTTGAAGGCAGTGATCGGGGTGGCCGGTGCGTTTGTGATCCTGTTCGTGCTCATCTCCGGCCCGATCGGTTCTGCCGCCGCCGCCGCCGCCAAGACGCTGTTCTGACGGGATGACCTGGACGGCGAACTTGCCGCATGGGTACCGCGTGCTGCATGTCGAGGAAACCGGATCGACCAATGCGCTCGCGCTCGATTGGGCGCGCGAGGGGGATCCGGGCAATTTGTGGGTGGTTGCCGACCGGCAGACAGCAGGGCGCGGGCGTCAGGGGCGGACGTGGGTGTCGGAACCCGGCAACCTGTTCGCCTCGCTCGTTTTGAGCGACCCGGCACTGCCGGACCGGCTCGGCGAGTTGCCGCTGGTCGTCGCGCTTGCGGTTCACGATGCGATTGCCGATGTGTTGCCGCCGAGCGCGCGCGGCACGCTTGAGATCAAATGGCCGAATGATGTGCTGTTGGCGGGCGCGAAGCTTTCAGGCGTGTTGATCGAAAGCGCGATGCTGCCGCAGGGCAGGGTGGTGGTTGTCGGCATCGGTGTGAATTGCCGCCATCATCCCAGTGATACGCCCTATCCCGCCACCGACCTTGCCTCCGCCGGCATGCCGACTGAGCCCGCCGCGCTGTTCGAACGGCTGGCGGACCGCATGGCCCGCCGCCTCGGCGAATGGCAGGGCGGGCCGTTCACGACCATTGTCGCGGCTTGGACGAAGCGCGCGCGCGGCATCGGTGAGCCGATCCGCGTCCGCCTTACCAACCGCACGCTGGAGGGGCGCTTCGAGCGGCTGGACGAGCGGGGACGCTTGGTCTTGGCGCTGAGCGGCGGCGGCACCGAGGTGATCTCGGCGGGCGACGTGTTCTTCGGCTGAGGCTGACGGCAGCAACCGATCCCGAGGCATCAGGCGTCGGGGCATGTCTTGACGGGTGTCCGATCCCGTCTTACCACGCGGTATCTGATCGATTTAGGCCGCGTAGAAGCGGCCGGATGATCCGCGTGCCGATCTGAGGAGTTCGCCCGTCATGGCCCACCGTCCCGACCGTATCCGTATCGGCATGCACACCAGCCTCTGGGCTTCCGATTGGACGCGCGAGGCGGCGGAAGTGGCCATCCCGGAAGCGGCCGAACATGGGCTTGAGGTGCTGGAAATCGCGCTCATGAACCCCGGCCGGGTCGATGCCGCGCATTCCCGCCGTCTCTTCGAAAAGCACGGGGTGGAGCCGACCGCGTCGCTTTGCTTGCCCTTCGAGGTTACAGCGCCGCTGCATCCCGAACGCGCGGTTGGGTTTCTGATGCCCGCGCTTGACACCGCCCATGAACTCGGCTGCTCGATCCTGTGCGGCGTGACCTATTCCACGCTCGGCTGGAAGTCCGGTCTGCCGCCGACGATGGCTGAATATGACAACATCATCAAGGCTTTGAAGCCGGTTGCTCGTAAGGCCCGCGAGTATGGCATGCTGCTCGGCGTGGAGCCCTGCAACCGCTATGAGACGCATCTTCTGAACACGGCCGAACAATCCGTGCGGTTTTTGGAGCGGCTCGACGAACCGAATGTGACCATCCACCTCGACACCTACCACATGAATATCGAGGAGAAGGGAATCGGCCACGGCGTTCGGGTTGCGGGCGAGCATTGCAGCTATATCCATCTGTCGGAAAGCGATCGCGGGGTGCCGGGGTCCGGCAACATCGATTGGACGGATGTGTTCCGCGCACTGGCCGAGACCGATTTCAAGGGCGATTTGGTGATGGAAAGCTTCGTCACCTTGCCGCCGGAAATCGCCTCCGCGCTTTGCGTTTGGCGTTCGGTGGCGCGCGATCGCTATGAAATTTTGGAAAAGGGCGTGCCCTTCCTCAAAAGCCTCGCCAAGATCCACGGCCTTGCTTGAACGAGCGGCCGTTCGGCCAGGGGTAAGCACGACCGGACAGTCATGGCAATGCCTGCCCTTGACGTGTCCGCCCATCCGTTCCACTGAGAACCAACAATCATCAGTGACGGCATGGAGCAGGGATACACGTGGCGAGAGTGAACGGTTCGGGGTCGGGGGACTTCATATTTCTGCCGCTGGGCGGCGTCGGCGAGATCGGCATGAATCTCGCGCTTTACGGCCTCGGACCCGAGCATGACCGCAAATGGCTGATGGTCGATTGCGGCGTTTCCTTTGCTGGCCCGGATCTGCCCGGCGTGGATTTGATCATGCCGGATATCCGCTTCATCGAAGCGGCGAAGAAGAACCTTGCCGGCATTTTGATCACGCACGCGCATGAAGACCATTACGGCGCGCTCTACGACCTCTGGCCGAAGCTGGAAGTTCCCGTCTACATGACGCCCTTTGCCGCCGCCTTGCATACGGCCAAGCGCGAGATGGAGCCGGGCGCGCCGCGCATTCCCACCCGCGTCGTCGAGCAGGGGTCGCGTTTCAATATCGGCCCGTTCGACGTTGAACTCATCGCCATGTCGCATTCGCTGCCGGAGCCGAATGCGGTGCTGTTCCGCACGCCGGGCGGCAATGTGCTGCACACAGGCGACTGGAAGATCGACCTCGAGCCGCGCGTCGGCAAGCCGATCGATATGGAGCGCCTGCGCGCCATCGGCGAAGAAGGCGTCGCGGCCATGATCTGCGATTCGACCAACGCGCCGCGCGAGGGCCGCAGCCCCTCCGAAGCGGACGTTGCGAAGGGCTTGATCGAGGTTATCAGCAACGCCAAGAAGCGCGTGGCCGTTACGATGTTCGCGTCCAACGTGGCGCGGATCCGGTCGATCGTCGAGGCGGCCGTGGCGAATGATCGCGAGGTGGTTGTGCTTGGCCGGGCCATTCGCCGCGTGGTGGATGTTGCCGGCGAACTCGGCATGCTGGACGGCCTGCCGCCGCTGCGCGACGAAGAAGCCTATGGCTATCTGCCGCCCGACAAGGTGGTCGCACTCGTGACCGGCAGCCAGGGCGAGCCGCGCGCGGCGCTGTCCAAGATCGCATTCGACGAGCATCGCAATGTAGCGCTTTCGCCGGGCGATACGGTGATCTTCTCGTCTCGTACGATTCCGGGCAACGAGAAGGCCGTGGGCGCCATTCAGAACGCGCTGGTGAACAGGGGCGTGAAGATCATCACGGACCGTGACGCGTTGGTGCACACATCCGGCCACCCGCGCCGCGACGAACTGATCGAGCTTTATCAACTGATCCAGCCGAAAGTCGCCATTCCCGTACACGGCGAGGCGGTGCATCTTGCCGTCCATGCGGAGCTGGCGAAGGCGGCCGGCGTGCCGAAGGTGATCAAGACGAAAAACGGCGAGATGGTGCGCCTGCTTCCGGGCGATGCGCCCGAAGTGGTGGGCCATGTGCGGCCGGGAACGCTGGTGAAGGACGGAACGCTGCTGCGCGATCCGGAAGTTTCCGGCGTGATCGAGCGGCGCAAGATGAGCTTTGCCGGCGTCGTGGCGATCACCGTGGTGCTGGACGAGCGGGGCGAGCTTTCCGGCGACTACGCGCTCTCGCTGTTCGGCCTGCCGCATGAAGACAACCGCGGCGTGAGCTTTCACGATGCGCTGGGGGCTGCGATTGAGGGCTGTCTGGAGTCGATCCCGCGCGCGCGCCGCAAGGACGACGAGATGGTCGCCGAGGCGATCCGCCGGTCGGTTCGCTCCGCCACCAACGAGCGGTGGGGCAAGAAGCCGATTTGTGACGTGACGATTTTGAGGCTGGAATAGGCGAGGGCGCTCCCCTCGTTTTATGGGGAGGATGGCATGATCGGACGGCTCAACCACGTGGCGATTGCGGTTCCGGATGTTGGCGCCGCCGCCGCCCAATACCGCGACGTGCTGGGCGCCACCGTGAAGCCGCCGCAGCCGGAGCCCGATCATGGCGTGACGGTGGTGTTCATCGAGCTGCCGAACACCAAGATCGAGCTTCTGGAGCCGCTCGGCGAAGCCTCTCCGATCCGCGCCTTTCTGGAGAAGAACCCGGCCGGTGGCATCCACCATATCTGCTACGAGGTGGACGATATTCTCGTTGCCCGCGACGCGCTGAAGGCGTCGGGCGCGCGGGTGCTCGGATCGGGTGAGCCGAGGATCGGCGCGCACGGCAAGCCCGTGTTGTTCCTGCACCCCAAGGACTTCAACGGAACGCTGGTGGAACTAGAAGAGGCGTGAGTAGCGCCCTCTAGAACTTGCGCTAAAGGCGGGGTGCGGCACTGCGTTTTCGCATGGGATCAACCACCCGGTTGAAGACGCAAGACATTGATGTCAAGAAGAAATCGGCGATTCAACCAGCATCTCGGCGTGTGGTTGGTGTGATGGCGATGAGTGGTCTGCTTGACAGGGTTATGCTGTGCAGCGCAGGTCTGGCCGCCGCCTTGCTTCGCAGGCCCGTGGGGATCGCGTGTCAAACCTTTTGCAGAGTGTGAGTATGGTCGACTCGTCCCTGATCCTTGACCTTTTTCTTGTTGCTGTGGCCGTGCTTTCCCCCTGGTCGCTGCGGTTCGACCATGCCGGGCTGCGCTCTGCCACGGCGAACCCTGGCGTGAAGCGCTTCCTGTTCCTTGCGATGGCCTCCGTCTTCTCGATCGCCTTCTCCATCGGCTTTACCGGGCTTGCCGCTGTCGGGGCGGAAGAGTTCTTTGCTATGGGCGGGCTTGCGGCGATGGAAGACCTCGCCTAGCTCTGGCTCCCCCTTCTCGTTCTCAGCGCAGCCCTCGCCACGCGCCGCACGGCACTCGTGGCGGCGTAAGGGGGAACCCCTCACCAAGAGCAGCCAGCCCGGCAAGCTGGAGCATGTTGCGGACCAATCCTAAAGTTCCCCAATTCCTGAATGGCAAATCCCCGCCGGGGGCAGTAAACATCGCGGCGGAACGTTAGCCGTCGGAGTCATAGCCCCCGTGGACGTGGTCACCACCATTGCCGACCTGCGCGCCCGCCTGGAGCCTCATTACCGGCGCGGCGACTCCGTCGGCTTCGTGCCGACCATGGGCTACCTGCACAAGGGGCACATGACGCTGGTGGACCGTGCGCGCGCCGAAAACGACGTGGTCGTCACTTCGATTTTCGTAAACCCGCTGCAATTCGCCCCGACCGAGGACCTCGCCCGCTACCCGCGCGACCTTGCCCGCGACGTGGCGCTTTTGAGCGAACACGGCTGCGATTTTGTGTTCGCGCCCTCGGTCGAGGAAATGTATCCGCACCCCATGCAGACGATCGTGGACGTGCCGCCGCTGTCGCGCCTTTTGGAAGGCGAGCGCAGGCCCGGCCACTTTCGCGGGGTGGCCACGGTTGTCGCCAAACTATTCGCGATCGTGCCGTCGACCAGAGCTTATTTCGGCGAGAAGGACTATCAGCAGCTTCTGGTGATCCGCCGCATGGTTTCCGATCTCGCCATGCCCGTGACGATCGTGGGCGTGCCGACTGTGCGGGAGGAAGACGGGCTCGCCTATTCGTCGCGCAACGTGTTCCTGAAGGACAACGAGCGCGCCGCCGCGCCCGTGCTGGCGCGCGCACTGGCGCTTGCGGAGAAGGCCGTCGCGGCCGGCACCATAGCCCCGCGCGCGTTGGAGCGCCTGATCCGCAACGAGATCGAGGCTGAGCCGCTGTCCGCGCCGGATCTGATCGCGGTGCGCGATGCGCAAACCCTGGCCGATTTCGACCCGGCGAAGCCGCCGGCGGCGCTGGTGTTGATGCTCGCCGTTCGGTTCGGCCGAACCCGGCTGCTGGATCAGCGTGTGATTCCCATCCCCGCGTCATTTGGAAAAGGGACTGCCGCATGAGCGCCCCCGTTCGTACCAAGCGCACCAGCGTGTCCGATATCCGCGCCCTGAAGGGTGTGCGGCCCGTTGTCAGCCTCACGGCCTACACCGCGCCTTTCGCAACGCTTCTGGACCCGCATGTCGATATCCTGCTGGTCGGCGACAGCCTCGGCATGGTCATCTACGGCTTCGAGACCACGCTGCCGGTAACGCTTGATCTGATGATCGCGCATGGCGGCGCCGTGGTGCGCGGATCGTCGCGGGCGCTGGTGATCGTGGATATGCCGTTCGGGAGCTACCAGGAGAGCCCGGTTCAAGCCTTCAAAAGCGCCGCCCGCGTCTTGGCTGAAACCGGCGCAAACGGCGTGAAGCTCGAAGGCGGCGCCGAGATGGCCGAGACGATCCGCTTCCTCGTGGAGCGCGGAATTCCGGTGATGGGGCATGTGGGCCTGACGCCGCAACTCGTGAACACCTTCGGTGGCTATAAGACGCAAGGGCGCACGGCGGCGCAGGTCGAAAAGGTGAAGGCGGACGCCAAAGCGGTGGCGGATGCTGGCGCGTTTTCCATGGTCGTCGAAGGCACGATGGAGGCGCTGGCCAGAGAAATTACGGCCGCATCCCCGGTCCCGACTATCGGGATCGGAGCCTCGCCCGAGTGCGACGGACAGATTCTCGTCACCGAGGACATGCTTGGCCTTTTCAATGAGTTCATCCCGCGCCATGTGAAGCGCTTCGCCGAACTGGGCGATGAGGTGGGCAAAGCTGCGGCAACCTACGCTGCCGAAGTGAAGGCGCGCGCATTCCCAGGGCTGGAACACACCTTTGGCTCCAAGAAGACCTGATCCTTGAAAGGGCAACGATGAGCATCGGCGGCATCGGCATCGGAAGCGCGCTCGCGATCTATTTCATCATCTGGTGGCTGGCGCTGTTCGTCGTGCTGCCATGGGGCGTGCGCTCGCAGCAGGAAGCGGGCGAGGTTCTTCCCGGTTCCGACCCCGGCGCACCGGCGATTCCGCTGATCGGCCGCAAGCTGATCGCGACAACAGTGGTGGCGACCGTCTGCTTCGTGGCGTTTCTGCTCCTGCGCAACTCCGGCCTGAGCCTGGACATTTTCCCAGGCCCGATGCCGCATGGCACCGCCGGCTGACGGGGGCAGGGGATCGTGAGCCTTTTCAACCGTCTCGTCGAAGCGAATGCAGCGGACTGGCGTGCCTATACCGAGCACGCCTTCGTGGAGGGCCTTGCCGAAGGCACGCTGCCCACGCCAGCCTTCCGGCACTATCTGGTGCAGGATTATCTGTTCCTGATCCAGTTCGCGCGCGCCTATGCGCTGGCCGTCTACAAGGCCCGCACGCTGGCGGAAATGCGCGCGGCGGCGAAGGGCGTTTCGGCGATTTTGGACATGGAGCTGGATCTCCATGTTCGCACCTCGGCCGGGTGGGGAATAACGCCCGACGAGATGGAGCGGGCGCCCGAGGCGATGGAAACCACCGCCTACACCCGCTACGTCATCGACACCGGCCTGCGCGGCGATCTCTTGGATCTACACGTCGCGCTCGCGCCTTGCGTGATCGGCTATGCGGTGATCGCGAGGCGGCTGTCGGGTCACCCCCGCGCGGCCGCGGCGGATAATCCCTACACGCCCTGGATCGCGGAATACGCTAGCCCGGCCTATCAGGACCTTGCGCAATCGGCGATTGAGCATCTGAGCACTCTTTCAGGGGAGCCTTCGGCTGCGCAGTTCCAGCGTTTGTCGGCGATTTTCGGTCAGGCAACGCGCCTGGAGACGGCATTCTGGCAAATGGGGCTCGACAAGGCGGCGTAATTCGTACACTCTTTGTTCCGAAAAAGAGCAGGCGCCCATGAGTCTCGATAGCTACACCGAGTTTCTGAAAGACCAGCTCGAACCGCTGGGCGGGGTTACCTTCCGCAAGATGTTCGGCGGGGTCAGTGCTTATCGCGACGGGATGATTTTCGGGATCGCGGTTGCCGATACGCTCTATTTCAAGGCGGACGAGGAAACCATTCCAAGCTTTGAAGCCGAGGGATGCGGTCCGTTCACCTACGGCGCCAAGGATGGGCGAACCCTCTCCATGGCCTACTACCGCGTGCCCGAACGGCTGTTCGACGAGCCCGACGACCTTCTGGATTGGGCGCGCGCCGCTGTTTCCGTTTCCCGCCGGGCGGATGCGGCGAAGGCGGCGAAGAAGAAGCCCGCGCGGCGCGGCGCGGGCGCGTCCCGGAGCGCGAATTCTCCATAGCCGCTTTTTCCTTTGTGGCCGGGCGGATTGTTGTTATAGAGACGCCGCCTCGGGCCCCGGCCGCGAAGCACGGCACCGTCTGTCTTGCGGGCGTGGTGGAATTGGTAGACACGCTGGATTTAGGTTCCAGTGGCGAAAGCCGTGGGGGTTCAAGTCCCTCCGCCCGCACCATGACAGCCGTTGCAGCGCACGGGATGGACGGTCTTGGCTGTGGCGCGATCAACGCGCGCCCGCGGTCCGCCCAGCGAGAACAGTCGACACGGGCCGCTTGGCAACAGGCGAGCCCCGCACGAGATCAGGACAGGGACGAGAGAAGACCCATGCAGGTGACCGAAACCGCAACCGAAGGCCTGAAGCGCGAACTCAAGATCGTCATTCCGGCGACCGAGCTCGCAAGCCGCCTCGATACCTATCTCGATGACCTCAAGGGTCGTGTTCAGATCCGCGGTTTCCGCCCCGGCAAGGTGCCGGCCGGCCACCTGCGCAAGCTGTACGGCAAGTCCGCGATGGCCGAGATCGTCAACACGGTCATCGGCGAAACCTCGGCCAAGGCGCTTGAGGATCGCAAGGAAAAGTCTGCGATGCAGCCGCAGATCGACCTTTCGGACGCCGAAGCCGAGAAGGTTCTGGCCGGTGGCGCCGATCTCGCCTTCGACGTGAAGTATGAAATCATCCCGAGCTTCGAGCTGGCCTTGCTCGACGCCATCGCCATCGAGCGTCCGATCGCCGAGATCACCGACGCCGAGATCGACGAGCGTTTGGCCCAGATCGGCGAAGGCGCCCGCAGCTATGAGCCGCGTGCCGCCGAAGCCCCCGCCGAGGACGGCGACCGGCTCACGATTTCCTACCTCGGCAAGGTCGACGGCGAACCCTTCGACGGCGGTGCCGACGACAAGGCGCTCCTGTTCCTCGGCCAGAAGCGCTTCATTCCGGGCTTCGAAGAGCAGCTTGTCGGCGCCAAGACCGGCGACAAGAAGATCATCGAAGTCACCTTCCCCGAGGAATACCCGGCCAAGCATCTCGCCGGTAAGGCCGCAACCTTCGACATCGAAGTGTTCGAAGTTGCCGTCCCCGGTGAGCAGAAGCTGGACGACGATTGGGCAAAAACGCTCGGCATGGACAGCCTTGACGCTGTGAAGTCGGCCGTTCGTGATCAGATCCAGTCGCAATACGGCTCGCAGACCCGTCAGAAGGTCAAGCGCCAGCTCCTCGATGCGCTGGACAAGCAGTATAGCTTCGACCTGCCGCCGACGCTCGTCGCCCAGGAATTCGACATCATCTGGCGTCAGGTGGTGGCCGAGATGGAGCGCAGCGGTAAGAGCTTCGCCGACGAAGGCACGACCGAGGAAAAGGCCCGCGAGGACTATACTCGCATAGCCGAGCGCCGCGTGCGCCTTGGTCTCGTGCTCTCCAAGTTCGGTGAAGAGAACAAGATCCAGGTGAACGAGCAGGAGCTTCAGCGCGCCCTGATCGAACGCGCCCGCCAGTTCCCCGGCCAGGAGCGGCAGGTGTTCGAGTTCTACCGCAAGGACGCCAACGCCCTCGCCTCGCTCCAGGCGCCGGTTTTCGAAGAGAAGGTCGTCGACTACCTCCTCGAAACCGTGAAGGTTACGGACAAGACCGTGTCGAAGGACGAACTCTTCAAGGAAGACGAAGAGGTCTAAGCCTTCCGCGATTTCCAAAGTTCAGAACGGCCGGGGAGGGAACTCCCCGGCCGTTTTCATTTTTGCTAGGGGCGGCGACTTCTCTGATCAGGATGTCGAACGTCACATGGATGAAGTTGCTGTAGATTTGGCCCGCAAGGGAATCGCACCTTGAGGCGTGTTCGCACTTTCAAGACTGCGCGTGCCGATCTCGATCAGATGGTCCGGATATCGATTTGAATTGAGCATCTAGACAGGTCGCCCCTTTTTTTGCCACGCTCAACTCTTGAGCGCTTCAGCGCAGCCGAGGGGATGTTTTATGACTTTGACCCGCTTTTCCGTCGCGCCGCTCCACACGATGACCCGCCGCCTTGCGGATGTGGCGGCTGGCCGGGCGGCGCCTGATCTTGTCATTACGGGGGCCCGTGCGCTTTCCAGTTACACCCAGCGCATTTTGCCGGAACGCGAGATTTGGATCGCCGGCGGGCGAATCGCGGCGTTGAAGTCGGCGGGCAGCTACAAGCGCCTCGCCCACGCCCCGCTCGCGGTCTACGATGCCGGGGGTGCGATCCTCGCGCCCGGCCTGATCGATCCGCATATCCATATCGAAAGCAGCATGGTCACGGCCTGCGCCTATGCGGAAGCGGCGCTCATGAACGGCACCACCACGATCTTCTGCGACAGCCACGAAATCGGCAACGTGATGGACGTCGCGGGCGTGGAAGCCATGCTGGAAGACGCGCGCCATGCGCCGCTGTCCATCTTCCTCACCGTGCCAAGCACCGTGCCCGCCACGAGCCCCGATCTTGAAACGGCGGGCGGCGATCTTGATGCCGAGAAGATCGGCGGCATTTTCGATCGCTGGCCCGAAGCGGTCGCGCTTGGCGAAAAAATGGACTTCGTGCCGGTCGCCAACGCCGATCCGCGCAGCCACTCCATCATCGCCGCCGCGCTCTCGCGCGGGCGCCCGGTCTCTGGCCACGTCTACGGTCGCGAGTTCGTGGCCGCCTATGCCGCGAGCGGCGTGACGGATACCCACGAAGCGATCGACCGCGACATATCCGACGATCTCCTGGAAGCAGGCGTGTGGGTGTTCATGCGCGGCGGCCCGCCGACCACGCCGTGGCACAGCCTGCCGGAGGTGATCAAGGCGGTGACGGAACTGGGCGCCGGCATCGAGCGAATCGCCGTTTGTACGGACGACCGGGACGCCGATGATCTGATCGCCTTCGGTCTGGACTATGTGGTCCGCGAGGCGGTTCGGGCCGGGCTGACCCCGACACAGGCCTGGGCGACGGGCTCGCTGCACCCCGCCACCCGCTTCGGCTTCGACGGTGAAATCGGCGGACTTGGCGGCGGCAGGCGCGCCGATCTCGTGCTCATGAACGACGATCTCGTGCCGCAGAGCACATGGTACGGCGGCACGAAGGTTGTCGAAAATCGGCGGATCACGGCCGCGCTCGACGAAGCGCTGCAAAGCCGCTGGCGCTACCCCGATGCCGCCTATCGCACCGTGCATGTGCCCCGGCCGGTGACGCTGACGCCCGACTTGCCGCGCGGCAAGGTGGCGGTGAATGCCATCCGCACGGCAATGCCGGGCATCACCGTGTTCCACGACAAGCTGACGCTCGACGTCAGCGCCAACGACACCTGGGATTCGGTGCTCGACCGTTACGGCCTCACCTTCGTTTCGGTGATCGAGCGGCACGGGAAGAGCGACGGCCGGGTCGCCCATGGGCTGCTCAAGGATTTCGGCCTGAAGCGCGGCGCGGTTGCGTCGTCGGTCGGGCATGATTCCCACAACATCATCATCGCCGGGTGCAGCGAGGCGGATATGCAGGTTGCGCTGGATGCGATCAAAGCCTCGCAGGGCGGCGTTTGCGTAGTGGAAGACGGGGCGGTCATCGCCAAGGTGGACCTGCCGATCGCCGGTCTTCTCTCCGACAAGCGCGTTACCGTGGTCGCCGAGGAGGTGAAGGCGTTGAAAGCGGTGTGGGATAGGGCGGGATGCACCATTCCCTACATGGGTTTCAACCTCATACCGCTGTCGGTCATCCCCGAAATCCGGATTACGGATAAAGGCCTTGTCACCGTTCCGCAGATGGAAATCGTTCCATTGTTCGATACGGCGGTGACACTCGATGGTCGATCTCTTCCGTGACTACCATGACATCCATAGCCGGTTGAAAGCTGTCTATCGCGGGGACACAAAACTCAAGCATGAGCTAGAATCCATCCGGGCGCATTTGATCACCGAAGAACTCGCGCGGCGCGGCTATTTCCGCTATGCTGCAAGGCTTGACGGGCGCGTGAAGCGTCGCATCAAAAAGTTTCAGGCACTCATTAACAGAGCGATCCCATCATCATGAGGTCCGGATTTCTCTATTCGCCCCCGTCGCTCGTCGCTCCGACGCACGTCCTCAAGGACGCGCTCAATGAGATTGCGACCAAATTTCCTGACACCGAGGGGATGCGTTTGCAGGCCCAGATCATTCGAGAAGAGATCGAATGGCGCGAAAAAACCGCGCTGAAAAAGACCGCAGCCAATCGCTGAACCATGTCCGGCGCGATGATCACTTGGGCGCTTGCCGGGGATGCCGCCAAGCGCCTCGCGGCGATCGAGGGCGGGCCGGCGCGCGCGCTGAAGCCGATCGGCCAGGCGCTGCTCGCATCCACGCATGAGCGGTTCCGCGATGAGGCTGGCCCGGACGGGGCCAAATGGGCGCCGCTGCATCCCGCCTATGCCGCGTTCAAGCGCGGGCCGGGGATCCTGCGAGGGTCTGCTCTATCCGGCGGGCTGATGGACTCGATCACGGACGAGGTCAGCGAAGCTGCCGGGAGCGTTGAAGTCGGCACCAACAAGCCCTACGGCGCGATCCACCAGTTCGGCGGCGTGATCAAGCCGAAGCGCGGCAAGGCGCTGGCGTTCCGGCTCGGCGGGCGGCTCGTGCTCGGAAAGAAAGTGACCATCCCGGCCCGCCCCTATCTCGGCATCTCGGCCGAGGACGGGCTTGAGATCGAGGCCATCATCGCCCGCGTGCTGGCGCGCGCGCTGCGCTAAAGCCCGGCCTCTGGACAGGTCCGCCGCCGGCGGGCATCATGACGGCATCCCCGCACCACCCCTGAACACATCACCCCTGCCGCCGCAGGCATGATCCCGCCGCGCGCGCGCGGGCATGGTTGCGTCATGACGACCGCAACGCATCTCGCCCTGATGATGAGCCTTGCCGGTGGGGCGACCCCGCCGGAGTGGATCCACATCCTACCCGCCGGGACCTTCTCCGGCGCGGACGGCCGTGGGCCCTTTCGCGTCGCCGATTAAGCCAAGCGTGCCGGGCTAGGCCACAAAGTAGAATGGGCACCCATGAAGCCGCGCGAAATTTGCTTCGAAACACTCTCACGCGCCACATAAAAGCGTTATAGTTTGCCGCATACCGTGTTTGCTGAGCCGAATCGTGTGCGGCGTTGGGGGTCGGGATCATGGCGATGTTTGGTGAACTGCGCTCCGCGTTCCGGGCCGCCGGCCTTGCCGCCATGCTTTCGCTGGTTGCGATCGCGCCCGCAAACGCTGGCGAACGCCGCGCCATCGTCACGGAAGACACCGACTTCTTCGGCCGGGACCTTGAGACCCTCAAGGACGTGGATCTCGATATGTGCGAACAGGCCTGCGTGGACGACGCGGCCTGTCAGGCTTTCACCTATAACGTCAACGCGCGCTGGTGCTTCAAGAAGGCCGAGGTCGGCGATCTCAGGCAGTTCGTTGGCGCGGTTTCCGGTAAGATCGTCGAGGCCAGTGTTGTTGACCTTGATCTTGAGGCGACACGGCTTGCAGAACTTGGCTTCGTTTCACGCGATTACATAGACGAAGCCCGTCAATTGAAGGGCACCCTCGAAGGCCTGGAACCGAATGACACTCTGGAACAACTTCTGGCGCAAGGCGCCGACTACCTAGCGAATGGTAACGCGCTGGACGCCAGCGACATGTATAGGTTAGCCCTTAAGCTCGATAGCGCGCGCTTCGATATCTGGCGATCTTATACTGCCGCCAACCTTGACGCCAGTTCGCCTGATTGGCAGATCAATCAACAACTTCAAACGCAAAGTACCGCTGGCGCGATCAACAGTTATCTGCTGGCCGCGACAGACGACGAGCGCGCGGATTCTTTCTGGCTTCTTGCAAGGTCCTTCGCCGCTCGCGAGAACTGGAAGCTCGCCATCCGGTCAGGCCGGGAGTCCCTCGCCCTGGTCGAGAACCCGGATATTCAGGCTCAGTTGGAAGCTTGGATTGGGGAATACGGGTTCCGCATCACGGAAAACACCGTGGACAGCAAGTCTGGAGCGCCGCGCATCTGCATTGCCTTCTCCGATGCGATCGCCAAGGACGACCCCAATATTGCCGATTACATCGCGGTCGAAGGCGGCGATAAGCTGGCCGTGGAAGCCGAGACCAACCAGATTTGCATCGCCGGCGTTAGTTACGGCAATCGCTACGCCATCACCGTCCGGCAAGGCCTGCCCGCCCAGAATTCTGACGATAGCCTGATCAAGACATCCGAACTCGATGTCTACGTCGGCGATCGTGAGCCTTCCGTTCGCTTTGTCGGCCGCGCCTATGTGCTGCCGAAGGGGCCTGATGCGACGATCCCGGTCGTCACGGTGAACGTGGATACGCTGAACGCCGAAGTCGTGCGCATCAGCGACCGAAATCTCGTTCGCACGATCAGCGAGGGCGGTTTTCTCGATCAATTATCGCCTTGGCAGGTCGAAGACGTGGTGAGCCGCTCGGGCGAGCCGGTGTGGAAGGGCACGGTTTCGGTCAAGCGCGAAACCAATGCCGAAGTCACGACGGCGGTTCCGGTCGGCGAGGTGGTGAAGGATCTGAAGCCAGGCGTTTACGCCATGGTCGCCCGTTCGCTCACGGAAAAGGACGAATGGAGCGCGAAGGCGACGCAGTGGTTCATCGTAACCGACATGGCGCTCTCGTCCATGACGGGCAACGACGGGCTGCACGTGATCATCCGTTCGCTCTCGACGGCCGGTGCCGTGAAGGCGACCGAGTTGAAGCTCATCGCGCTCAACAACGACATTCTCGCCACCGCAACCACGGACGGCGAGGGCTATGCGCGCTTCGATCCGGGGCTTGTGCGCGGCACGGGCGGCACCTCGCCGGCGCTCGTCACGGCGCAGTCGCCCGATGGTGATTTCGCGTTTCTCGATCTTACGAAACCGGCCTTCGATCTGACCGATCGCGGTGTCGAAGGCCGTGCGCCGCCGCTGCCGGTGGACGTGTTCATGACCAGCGAGCGCGGGGTTTATCGCCCCGGCGAGGCCGTGAACATCACTGCGCTGACCCGCGATTCCAAGGTCGCCGCCTTGACCGATGTGCCGCTGACGCTTGTGGTGGCGCGGCCGGACGGCGTGGAGCATTTGCGCCGGCTGGCGGCGGATGAAGGCGCCGGCGGACGCGATCTCAGCTTCGATCTGCCCGATGGCGCGATGCGCGGCACATGGCAGGTGGCGGCCTATACGGACCCGAAGGGACAGCCCGTTTCGGCCGCGTCCTTCCTGGTCGAGGACTTCCAGCCCGAGCGCATCGACTTCACTGTGACCACGGACGCGACGCTTCTCACGCCGGGCGAAACGGTGACCGCCGACCTCAAAGCCGATTGGCTCTACGGCGCCCCCGCCGCCGGGCTCGGCATCGAAGGCGAGGTCTACGTCAAGAAGGCGGACGGTATCGAAAGCGCGCCCGGCTACACCTTCGGCCTTGCCGATGAGGAGTTCACGCCGGTTGCCGAACCTGTTCAGGGCGAGCCGACGGCGGAGGACGGCACTACCACCGTCGATCTCATCACGCCGGCCCTGCCGGATACGACCCTGCCGCTCGCCGCAGCCGTTCATGTGCGCGTGCTCGACACCAACGGCCGGCCCGTCGAACGGCGCATGACGCTGCCCGTCTCGAACGGTCTTGCCCGCATCGGCGTGGACCCGCAGTTCGACGGATCGGTGGACGAGGGCGGCAATGCGCGGTTCAACGTGATCGTGCTGGACGGCGAGGCGCAGCGCGCGAGCGCGTCCGGCCTCGTCTGGTCGCTGGCCAAGCTCGATACGCGCTACCAATGGTACAACGCGCAAGGGATGTGGAATTACGAACCCATCGTCACGCGCCGCAAGATCGCCGACGGCACGATCGACGTACTTGACGCCGAGCCGGCGAAGCTGGAAGCGGCCGTCGAATGGGGTGAGTATGAACTGAGCGTAGAGGATCCGAGCGGTGCGGCGATGCCCGTTTCGACGCGCTTCGAGGCAGGCTGGTATGTGGCGCCGAGCGCCGATGAAACGCCGGATCTCCTGAAAATCTCGCTCGACAAGCCGACGTATCAGATCGGCGACACGCTGACGGCCCATATCGAGCCGCGCTTCCCCGGCATCGCGTTTGTGTCGGTCGTGGATGACCGCCTGATCACGATGAAGACCGTGGAGATTCCGGAAGGCGGCGCCGACGTGACGCTGCCGGTGACGGCCGATTGGGGCCCCGGCGCCTATGTGACGGCAACGCTGATCCGTCCGCTGGACATCGCGGCGAAACGGATGCCGCAGCGCGCGCTTGGCGTGGCGTGGGCGGCCGTTGATCCGGGCGAGCGGTTGCTGCAAGCCTCGATCGATGTGCCCGCTGAAATGAAGCCGCGTCATGCGCTGCCGGTGGAGGTGGCGCTCGCGAATGTCGCGCCGGGCGAGGACGCCTATGTGACCATCGCGGCGGTGGACCTTGGGATCTTGAACCTGACCGCCTTCGCGGCGCCCGCGCCGGAGGACTGGTACTTCGCGCAGCGCCAGCTTGGCATCGCCTTCCGCGACGTCTACGGCCAGTTGATCGACACCACACTCGGCGCGCGGGGCGAGGTTCGCTCCGGCGGTGACGGCGGCGGCCTTGCCAAGCTGCTTGGCCCGCCGCCGACCGAGCAGTTGGTGGCCTTCTTCCAAGGCACAACCAAGGTGGGCGCTGACGGAAAGCTGCGCGCGTCCTTCGATATCCCGCAGTTCAATGGCACGGTCCGCGTCATGGCGGTTGCCTGGTCGAAGACGGCTGTGGGGCACGCCTCGGCGGATGTGCTTGTGCGCGATCCTGTGGTCGTTCAGGCCAGCCTGCCGAACTTCCTCGCCCCCGGCGACCGGACGCGCCTGCGGCTTGACCTGACCAACCTCACCGGCCCGGCGGGTGCCTACGACCTTGAAGTCTTCGCGGCGGGTTCGCTGGTGAATGTCGGCGAAGCGGGCAAGCGGACGATCGATCTCGCCGAGAAGGGCAAGGCCGAAATTCTGGTGCCGCTCGTCGCCGGCGCCGTGGGTGACGAAACGCTGACGGTGAACCTGACCGGCCCCGATGGCGTGACGCTGACCAAAACGCTGACCATGCCCGTTCGCGCCAACGAGCCGCCCGTGTCGCGGGTGTCCACGCTGTCGCTGGTCAAGGGCGGCGGGAGCCTGATGCTCGGATCCGACGTGTTCGCCGAGTTCGTGCCGGGCACGGCGCTTGCCACCGTGACGGTGGGCAATGTGGCCGGTATCGACGTTCCCGGTCTCGTTCACACGCTGGACAAATACCCCTACGGGTGCACCGAGCAGATCACCAGTCGCGCGCTGCCGCTTGTCTATCTCGACGACGTCGTGCTCGCGGCCGGCCTGTCCGGCGAACTTCCGGTGCGGGACCGGGTCGCCAAGGCGATTGAGGATGTGCTCGTCAACCAGGGTTCGAACGGTTCGTTCGGCCTCTGGTCGCCGGGCGCCGATGACCTCTGGCTCGACGCCTATGTGACGGACTTCCTGACCCGCGCGCGGGAAAAGGGCTACACCGTTCCCCCGGTTCCCTTCGATCTGGCGGTTACCAACCTCAAGAACCGCATCGCCTATGCCGCCGATTTCACATATGGCGGCCAAGATATTGCTTATGCCCTCTATGTGCTGGCGCGCAACGGCCGGGCGTCGATGGGGGACCTGCGCTACTACGTCGACACCAAGCTCGACGCCTTCGCGTCCCCGCTCGCCAAAGCTCAGCTCGGTGCCGCGCTCGCCCTTTACGGCGATATGCCGAAGGCCAACACCGCATTCCGTGCGGCCATCGGCGTTCTCAGCGACAAGCCTGATGCCGCAATGGCTTGGCGCACCGACTATGGTTCGGACCTGCGCGACGGCGCGGCAATTCTGACGCTGGCGTCCGAGAACAAGATCGAAGACGTCGATATCTCGGAACTTTCCCGCTCGATCCAGACCCTTTCCGCCACTGCGGCCCATACGTCTACCCAGGAGCAGGGCTGGATGCTGCTGGCGGCCAACGCGCTGCTCGGCAAACCCGGCGATCTCGTGCTTTCCGTGAATGGTCAGCGCCAGGAGGGCGCCTTCACCGCCTCCTTCGACGCAGCGGCGCTGGCACCCGGCGTCACCGTCGATAACGCCGGCAATGGCACTGTGGATGCGCGTGTCACGCTCACCGGCGTGCCGACCACCCCGGAACCGGCCGGCGGTAACGGCTACAGCCTGACGCGCACCTATTACGATCTGAATGGCGAGGAGGTGGACCCGCAGGCGGTGAAGCTCGGCGACCGGTTGGTCGTGGCGCTGAACGTGACCACGACGCAATCGACGCAGGCCCGCCTCATTGTGGACGATCCGCTGCCGGCCGGTTTCACGATCGACAACCCCAGCCTGATTTCAGCGGGCGATGTGTCGGCCCTCTCTTGGCTGCCGCTGATCAACCGGACGGCCCGCACCGAGTATCGCGCCGACCGGTTCGTGAGCGCCGTCGATCTGGATGGTTCCACCACTGAATTCGCGCTCGCCTACATGGTTCGCGCCATCGCGCCGGGCACCTTCGCCCGCCCGGCCGCGCTGGTGATGGATATGTACCGCCCGAACATGCGCGCGCGCACGGAGACGGACGCGATCGAGGTGATCGGCCCGGTGCAGTGAGCGGGGATGGCCGGTCGTCAGTTGGAGACTGAAATCATGGCCCGTTGAACCGGGCCATGATTTTAGAGCGAAAAGCTCGTTCCGCAGCCGCAGCTTGCGGTGGCGTTGGGGTTCTTGATCTGGAAGCTCTGGCCGATGAGATCGTCTACGAAGTCGATCTCCGATCCCGCCATGAAGGGCAGGGATACCGCATCGATTAGAACCGTTGCGTCGTCACGGCCGATCACGACATCGTCATCGGCTGCCGCGCCGTCTGTCAGGTCGAACTTATAGGAAAAGCCGGAACAGCCTCCGCCTTCCACCGACACGCGCAAGGCGCGCTTGGTCGGATCTTTGGCGACGATTTTCGCGATTCGCTTGGCCGCGCGCTCCGTTAGGGTCACACTATCGATAGAATGGGTGTGAATACTGTGTTCGGTCATGATCGAGTCCAACTCATGAGCGGCGCGTTTGTAAGGCGCGTTTCCTAATAGCTAAGTACCAAGCAATGTACGGTCAATTGCAACCGCGATTTTTGATCGGACCGGGAGGAGGGCGCGTGGTCACCACACTTGGGTTCGGCACGGAGCCGCGCGCGCCCTTTGCCGTCGATCCCGCCGCCACCCGCGGGCGCCTCGTACCGGAGCCGGAAAGCCCAACGCGCACCCCGTTCCAGCGCGACCGCGACCGGATCATCCACTCCACCGCTTTCCGCCGCCTGAAGCATAAGACCCAGGTTTTCGTCTATCACGAGGGCGATCACTACCGCACGCGCCTGACCCACACGATCGAGGTTGCCCAAATCGCCCGCGCGCTCGCCCGCGCCTTACGTCTGGACGAAGATCTCGCGGAGGCGCTGGCGCTCGCCCACGACCTTGGCCACACGCCCTTCGGCCATACCGGCGAGGACGCACTGGACGCCTGCCTCGCGCCCTTCGGCGGCTTCGACCACAATGCCCAATCGCTTCGCATCGTCACGGCGCTGGAGCGGCGCTATGCGGAATTCGACGGGCTCAATCTCTCCTGGGAAACGCTGGAGGGCCTCGTCAAGCACAACGGTCCGTTGACCGACGCGGATGGAAACGCGACCGGGCGCCATGCGGAACGCGGGCTTCCTATCGCGCTGACCGCCTATCCCGGCTGGCAGGGGCTGGAGATTAGCACACACGCCAGCGCCGAGGCGCAAGCCGCCGCGATCGCCGATGACATAGCCTATGACGCGCACGACATTGACGACGGCCTGCGCGCCCGCCTGTTCGCCGTTTCGGATCTTCACGGCCTGCCGCTGATCGGCGATTTCCTTGTCGCGATCGAACAGAAGTATCCCGGCCTTGATGAGAGCCGCACGATCAACGAAATCACCCGCCGCCTGATCACCGCCATGGTGGAGGACGTGATAGCTGCCTCGCTCGGGCGCCTTGCCGACGCCATGCCGCAATCGGCCGACGACGTGCGGCATGCGGGGCGGACGCTCGTTGGTTTTTCGCCGGAAATGGCGGAAATCGACCGGTCCATAAAGCGCTTCCTATTCCCGCGCATGTATCGCCACCCCGATGTGATGCGGGTGCGGCAGGGCGCCGATCAGGTGGTGCGCGATCTCTACAGGCATTACGTGGGCCACCCCGAAGCCATGCCCGACGAATGGCGCGGCGATCTCTCCGGCTGCGATGACTGGACGCTCGCCCGCCGCGTGGGCGACTATATCGCCGGCATGACCGACCGCTTCGCCATCCAAGAACACCACCGCTGGTTTGACGACACCCCCGATTTGCGTTAGGCCCCGAACCGCTTCGAGATGCAGCGCGTCCACGACCGCCAGTCGCGGGGGCAGGGGGTATTCCATGAACGTGTTCCAGATTTTTGGCGATCGCATCCGGGCGGCCATTCGCGGGCTCGACCTTGGCGTAGCGGACGCCGATCTGGCCCGCGTCACCGTGGAGCCGCCGCGCGATCCGAGCCACGGCGACATCGCCTGCAATGCCGCGATGATGCTCGCCAAGCCCCTTGGTATGAAGCCGCGCGATCTGGCCGAAAAGATCGCCGCCGCGCTTGCCGCCGATCCCGATGTGACGGGCGTTGAGGTTGCCGGCCCCGGCTTCATCAACCTGCGGCTTGGGCAGTCCGTCTGGACGGGATTGCTCTCGAATGTGCTACATAATCCAGAGGGATACGGCCGGTCCACGCTCGGTAAGGGCGTGAAGGTCAACGTGGAATATGTTTCCGCCAACCCGACCGGCCCGATGCACGTGGGCCATTGCCGGGGCGCGGTGGTGGGCGATGCGCTGGGCGGTTTGCTTGCGTTTGCCGGGTTCGACGTGACCAAGGAATACTACATCAACGACGCGGGCGGGCAGGTGGATGTCCTCGCCCGCTCCGCCTACCTGCGCTACCGCGAGGCGCTGGGCGAAACGATCGAGATCCCCGAAGGCTTCTATCCCGGCGACTATCTCATTCCGGTCGGCGAAACGCTGAAGCGCGACCACGGCGACGCTTTGCTGGCGATGCCGGAGGAGGAATGGTTTCCTATCGTCCGCAATCTCGCGATTGCGATGATGATGGACATGATCCGGGGCGACCTGGAATTTCTCGGCGTGCGCCATGAGACATTCTTCTCCGAGCGGACGCTGCACGACCGGGGGCCGGACAACCGGTCCGAAATCGACGACGTGATCGAAGACCTGCGCGCGCGCAACCTCGTCTATGACGGCCGTCTTCCGCCGCCGAAAGGGCAATTGCCTGAAGACTGGGAAGACCGCGAGCAAACCCTTCTGCGCGCCTCCGATTTCGGCGACGATATCGACCGTCCGCTGCTGAAATCCGATGGCAGCTACACCTATTTCGCGGCCGACGTCGCCTACTTCCGCTCCAAGTATCTGCGCGGCTTCCGGCAGATGATCTTCATTCTAGGCGCCGACCACGGCGGCTATGTGAAGCGGCTGGAGGCGGTGGGCAACGCCATTTCCGGCGGCGAGGCGAAGGTGATCGTTCGCCTCTGCCAGCTCGTGAAGCTGTTTCGCGCGGGCGAACCGGTGAAAATGTCGAAGCGCTCCGGCGATTTCATCACGCTGCGCGAGGTCGTCGAGGAAGTCGGCCGCGACGCCGTGCGCTTCATGATGCTCATGCGCAAGAACGACGCGCCGCTGGATTTCGACTTCGCCAAGGTGAAGGAGCAGTCCAAGGACAACCCGGTGTTCTACGTGCAATACGCGCACGCCCGCTGCAAATCGGTGTTCCGCCAGGCCGAGGAACAGGCGCCGGAGCTCGCATCCTTCGACGTGACGACCGCTCCGTTGGCTCATTTGGTGGACGAAGGCGAGCTGGAGCTTGCCAAGCGAATCGCCGAATTTCCGCGAATCGTTGAGGCCGCAGCCGAGGCGCATGAGCCACACCGGATCGCTTTTTACCTCCACGACCTCGCGGCCACGTTCCACACGCATTGGAACCGGGGCAAAGAAAACCAGCAATTACGCTTTGTTAACCGTAACGATCCACTGTCGACCCAAGCTCGTCTTGCTCTCGTCCGGGCTGTTACGATTGTGCTTGCGTCGGGCCTCGGTATACTCGGCGTCGGCGCTCCGGATGAGATGCGTTGATTTGACAAGCCGCCTGCATGATCATGCAGAGGCCGAGTCAAACGGTTCAAGGCGGCGAACGTTGGCAGAGAGAGCCGATACCGATGTTCAATAGTCGTCGCGTACCCCGCAACAATGAGCCGTCGTTCGACCAACCGAACGAATCCCTGGACACATGGGGCAACGACGATCCCATGGCGGACCTCGTGCGCCTTGTGGAAGCGGACATTGAATCGGTGACCCGCCGCCCGCTAACGACGGACGAACTGGCCGATGCCATGATGGCCGAGATGGACGCCCCCTTCGGCAAATCTGGCGCGGCCTACGCCCACGGCGAGCCCGGCCGGCCGATGCAGGCCACCGTTTATGATGCGTGGGACGACGAGGCGATGGCCAGCCTTCCCGACGATTTCCAGTTTGATAACTCGCCGCCTGAGAGCTACACCAACGCTTACCACGCTCGCCAAGCCGCCGAACTGGCCCCCGAGCCGCGCGCCCGCAAGCGCTTCGGCCTAATTGCGGCTGCCTTTGGTGCGTTTGTGATCGTCGTCGCGGGCTTTGTCGGCTGGCAGTTGATCGCCGGCGACAGCGGATTGAACGGGCCTTCACTCGTGCTCGCCCCGACCGGCCCCTACAAGGTCGTCCCGGACGCCGGCGACAGCATCGAGGAGTCGGTGGACGGTCAGGCCGTGTTCGGCTTGGACGGCACCACCGTTCCCAAGGGCGAAGAGCGCCTTCAGGCGCGCGACGAGAGCGTTCCCGATCTTCCGCCCGTTACCCCGCAGGTTTCCCGCGTCATCCTCCCGGATGGTCAAGAAGTGGCTTCCGAGCCGGTGGATCCCGCGTTGTCGGGTCCTCGCCGCGTTCGCACGGTTCTTGTGAAGCCGGACGGCACCATCATCGAATCTCCCGACGGCCCGCCCCCCTCGTTGTCCGCGGAAGCGCGACGCTTGGAGACGACGCTGCCCGGCGCGTCGGGCGCTGTGGCAGAGGCGAGCACCGAAGCCGACGATGGCTCGGCCGCTGGACTTCCGCCCATCGACGAAACCATGGTCGTCGATACCACCACGACCGCGAGCGCCGCTGACGGCTCCGCGCTGCCGGATCTGCCGGGCATGCAGGAAATTGAAGTCGCGTCCGCCGATCAAACGGCAACGCTAAGCGGTCTCGTCGATGCGCCGGCTCCACGAGCCCGCCCGTCGCCGGCGACGTCCGCGTCCGCTGAAGGCCCGCTTGATCTTGGCGCATCGGCCAACACGGCCGCTGTGCCCGAGCAGCAGGTCGCATCGCTTGAACCCGTTGCGCCCGCCGCAGCGGCTCTGGCTCCGGCCGGCAGTGCCTTCGTGCAGATCGCATCGCAGAAGAGCGAAGGCGACGCGCTCGCCACCTTCACCGCGCTGCAACGCAAGTATCCAGGTGTGCTGAGCGGACTGTCTCCGGACATTCAGCGCGCCGACCTTGGAGCCAAGGGCATTTTCTACCGCATTCGCGTGGCCGCTGCGTCGCGTGACGAGGCGATCAGTCTTTGTGAATCGCTCAAGGCTGCGGGCAGCGACTGTCTGATCGCCCGGAATTAGCCTCAAGAATCGGCTACAGCAAGCTTGCGGACTGCTGTTTGGTCCGCAGGTTATTGCCAGGGCATGGAGCCGATCATGACGTGCGCCTTTGTCACCGGGCTCTCCGGCCCCGTGCTCACTGATGCCGAACGCCGCTTCCTCGCTGCTGCCGCGCCCTGGGGCCTCATTCTCTTCCGCCGCAATGTGGTTGACCGCGATCAGATCCGCCGCCTGACGGACGATTTTCGCACGGCGGTTGGCTGGAATGCGCCTGTTCTCATCGACCAGGAGGGCGGCCGTGTTCAGCGCATGGGTCCACCGCATTGGCGCAAATACCCCTCCGCCGCCCGCCTCGCCGGTGCTGTTGCGCTGAGCGGCGACGTTTCGCTGGTCCGCGACGCGGCGCGGGTGATCGCTGCCGATCTGGCGGAGGTCGGCATCACCATCGATTGCGCGCCCTGCCTCGACTTTCGCGTTGCCGGTACCACCGACGCCATCGGCGACCGCTCCTACGGCGGTGACGCCCATCTGGTCGCCGCCTGCGGGCGTGCGATGGCGGAAGGCCTACTCGACGGCGGCGTTATGCCCGTCATCAAGCATATCCCCGGCCACGGCCGCGCCATCGTAGACAGTCACCACGCGCTGCCGGTGGTGGGCGCGGCGATCGACGAGCTTGAAGCGCTGGATTTCGCGCCCTTCGTGGCGCTTTCGGACCTTCCGGCGGCGATGACCTGCCATCTCCTTTTCACCGCCGTCGATCCGGTGAACCCGGCGACCCAGTCGCGCATCGTGATCGATGAGATCATTCGCGGCCTGATCGGATTTGAAGGCCTTCTCTTCACCGACGACATGTCGATGAGCGCGCTGTCCGGCTCGCTCGGCGAGCGCACCGACCGCGCGTTGAAAGCGGGCTGCGACATAGCGCTTCACTGCAACGGCGTGATGGCGGAAATGGAAGATGTGGCCGCCGCCGCCCCCGAACTCGGGGGACGAGCGCTCGAACGGGCCGATGCGGCATTGAGAACGCTCCGCACGCCCGCTAGGGTCGATATCGAAGCCATGGTCCGCCGGGTGGAGACGGCCGTCGCCGCCTTCGACGCGGGCGCCAGCATCTGAGCCGGCCGTTCGGCCTGACGACGGAGATTGGAGTGGAGGCGGCCCGCCCCCAGAACCCGGATACGCTTACGCCCGTCGCGATCAGCGAATGGGAGGACGTGGCCGCGCGCGCTGCCGATACTGCCCTTATCGTGGATGTCGCAGGTTTCGAGGGCCCGCTCGATCTGCTCTTGACGCTGGCCCGCAACCAGAAGGTCGATCTGGCCAAGATTTCGATCTTGGCGCTCGCGGATCAATATCTCGTCTTCGTCGAAGCGGCCCGGCGTCTTCGTCTGGAGCTTGCGGCCGACTATCTCGTGATGGCCGCGTGGCTGGCCTATCTCAAGTCCCGCCTGTTGTTGCCCGAACCGGAAACTGACGACGACGAACCGACCGCCGAGGAACTGGCCGCCATCCTCGCTTTCCGCCTGAAGCGGCTCGAAGCGATGCGTCAGGCATCCGCCCGCCTTATGAGCCGCATGCGCCTTGGCCGCGACGTGTTTGCGAGAGGCGCGCCGGAACCGCTGGATATTGCCCGCCTCAACGCCTGGGACGCTTCGCTCTACGACCTTCTGTCGGCTTATGCCTCACAGCGCCAGCGCCACATTGTGAACCGCGTCCAGGTTCGGCGCCGCACGGTTTGGGCGCTGGCGGAAGCCCGTGAAATCCTAGGCCGTTTGCTTGGCGAGGCCGTGAAGTGGTCGCCGGTGGAGGCCTTCCTCATTCCCTATATGACCGGCCCGGAGATGATTCCGACCGTGCGCGCCTCAACCTTTTCCGCCGCCTTGGAGATGGTGCGGGAGGGCAAGCTGGAGCTGCGGCAGTCCGGCGCGTTCCAGCCGCTCTACATTCGCGCCGCGCCCCCCTCCGACGAGGCCGCGCCGTGATCGGCTGGCTTGAAGATGAGCCGGAAATTCCCGGCCTATCACTCCCCGCGCCGGATCCGGACGAGGCCCGCATCATGGCCCTGCGCGTGACGGAGGCCCTGCTTTTCGCTGCCGCCATGCCGCTGTCGGAGGCCGATCTCGCCGCCCGCCTTCCCGCCGGCACGGATATCAAGGCCGTACTGGCGGATCTTTCCGCGATCTATGCGCCGCGCGGCGTCAATCTCGTCAAGGTCGCCGGGCTTTGGATGTTCCGCACGGCCGACGACCTCGGGTTTCTCCTGCGCGAGGAGGCGATCGAGCCGAAAAAGCTCTCCCGCGCGGCCCTCGAAACGCTGGCGATCATTGCCTATCACCAGCCGGTCACGCGCGCCGAAATCGAGGAGATTCGCGGCGTTGCCACCTCCAAAGGCACCGTGGACGTGCTTTTGGAAACCGGCTGGATACGCATGCGAGGCCGCCGCCGCACGCCGGGCCGCCCGATTACCTACGGCACGACGGACGCCTTCCTCGTTCACTTCGGGCTTGAGATGATCGGCGATCTGCCCGGTCTCGACGAGTTGCGCGGGGCGGGGCTGTTGGAGGGTAACATTCCGCCCGGCTTCAATATTCCTATGCCGAACGCCGACGATACGCTGACCCCTGACGAGGATCCGCTGGACGCCCCCGACCTTCTCGACTATTCCAGCGCGACTTTGACGGACGGCACGATTTGAAAGCCGCCCGCGCAGAGCTTAGCTACGGATACACGACGGGAGTTGGAGCGTGACCGAAGCCGCCAAGATCGATCCGACCGGTGCGGGCCTTGGGCGCCGCTGGGGGCGGCGTGGCACCGCAGCCGCGACGATCGCCTCGCGGCTGACCTTCGAGGACGTCACCCACGACTATGACGGCGTTCACTCGCTGAAGGGCGTGACGCTCGATGTGGAGCCCGGCGAAATCGTTTGCCTGCTCGGCCATTCCGGTTGCGGAAAAACGACGCTGCTGCGGATCGCGGCAGGCCTGGAGCGCCCGACCGGCGGGCGGGTGGTCGTTGATAACTACGAGGTTGCCGGTCCCGCGCGCTTCCTGCCGCCTGAAAAGCGCGGCGTCGGCCTGATGTTTCAGGACTACGCGCTTTTTCCGCACATGACCATTCTGGCCAACGTCATGTTTGGGCTCACCTCCTTGGATCCCGTAGGCGCCGAACGTGCCGCCCGCGCCGCGCTCGGCCGCGTTGGCCTCGACGACTACGCCGACGATTATCCCCACGCGCTTTCCGGCGGCGAGCAGCAGCGTGTGGCGCTGGCCCGCGCCATTGTGCCGCGCCCCTCGGTGCTCCTGATGGACGAGCCTTTCTCGGGCCTCGACCGCCGCCTGCGCGACAGCGTGCGCGACGAAACACTCGCTGTTCTGCGCGAAACCCGCGCCACGGCCGTTGTCGTCACCCACGATCCGGAAGAGGCCATGCGGATGGCCGACCGGATCGCGCTGATGCGGCAGGGTCGTTTGATCCAGCTTGGAACCCCGGCCGAACTTTATGAACATCCCTGCGACCTGTTCGCCGCGCGCTTCTTCTCCGAGGTGAACGAAATTGACGGAACGGCGGACGGCCGGTCCGTGCCGACCCCGCTCGGCGTGATGCCGGCCCCCGGCATTGCAAGCGGAACGCCGGTGGTCGCCTGCATCCGGCTCTCTGGCATCCGCCTTGGGCCGGTGGGGCAGGGTGTTCCCGGCCGGGTCATTCGCCGCCGTTTCCTCGGCGAAGTCTGGCTTGTTGAGGTGGCGGTTGGCAGCCTCGACAGTCCGCTCAAGGCGCGCGTGCGTAATGCAGCGGCATTTCCGCCCGGCACCGACGTGGGTATCGAGGTGGATTTGAACGATGTGCTCGTTTTTTCGCGCTGAATGCCCGCTATCCGGACTTGCGATCCGTGCCGGCGTAGATCACATCTCCGGGGTGCGGTTTGTTGCGGCAGGATGCGCGGTATGCAATGGTGCGCGCCGAGCAAGAATACCCGCGTAGGGAGTTGGATCGATGGGTTCTTTCAGTATCTGGCATTGGCTGATCGTTCTGGTCGTCATGCTTCTTTTGTTCGGCCGGGGCAAGATCCCTGAGCTGATGGGCGATTTCGCCAAGGGCATCAAGAGCTTCAAAAAGGGCATGTCCGAAGACGACACCGCGACCGCGCCTGCGACCAGCGATGTTAAGTCCATCGACAATCGCACCGAAGCTCCGGTTGCGCACCCCGAAGACGCCCGCAAGGTCTGACGGACGCCGCTTTGAACTCAATACGCGGGACGCGAGGGGCCAACCGGCCTCCGCGTCGTTTAGCGTGGACTAGGTGGCATGTTTGAAATCGGGTGGACGGAAATTCTGGTGATCGCGGTCGTGGCGATCGTCATTTTTCCAACGAAGGATTTGCCGAGGCTGCTTCGGACTGTCGGCCAGATGGTGAGCAAGGGCCGCCGTATGGCTGGCGACTTCCAGTCGCAGTTCAATAAGGCGTTGCGGGAAGCCGAACTTGAGGCGGATCTGATGGACACGCGCCAGCAGATCAAGGACCTCAACCCTCTGACCGACGTGCGCAAAGCTCTCGACCCGATCCGCTCGATCGGCGACGACCTGAAGCGTACGCTGGCCGCCCCTTTGACCCCGATGGAATCGCCATCCCCGGCAGCCGAGGACGAGGAGCCGCAGTTGGCCGACCTGGCGCTGCCCGTTGCCACGCCGGCGCCCGCCAATCCGCCGCCCGCTCCCGTGCCTCCTCCGGCGCCCGCGAAAGCGAGCGAGCCGCAATCTCCGCTTCCAGCCGCGCCGTTAGCGCCGTCCGTCGATGCGGCTGCGAAGCCGAGTACGGCGCCTGTCGCAACAACGGCTGCTCCTGCCACGTCCGCGTCACCTTCGACCCAGACGGCGACACCCGCCCCGGTTGCGCCCATCGCACCCTCGACTCCGGTGCCGGCTAGCGGGGGAGGCTCATCATGATTGCGAAGAACGAACAGGATATCGAAGCCTCCAAGGCCCCGTTGATGGACCACATCCGAGAGCTGCGCACGCGACTTTTGAAGTCGTTGGTTGCAATCTTCGTGTGTTTCATTGTTTGCTTTTATTTCGCTACGGATATCTTCAATATTCTTGTCGTTCCCTTCGAGCGTGCGGCTGGTGCAAATCAAGATGTTCAGCTCATCTACACTGCGCCGCAGGAATATTTCTTCACTCAACTTAAGCTTGCCCTGTTCGGCGCGCTCTTCATCGCCTTCCCCGTGATCGCGACGCAGATTTACATGTTTGTGGCGCCCGGCCTCTACAAGCATGAGCGTCGGGCATTCATGCCTTTCCTGTTCGCGACCCCACTCTTGTTCGGCCTGGGCGCGGCGCTCGTGTATTTCTTCGTCATGCCCGTGATGATGCATTTTTTCCTGTCGATGGAACAAGCGGGCGGGGCGGGCAAGGCATCCATCTCGCTGCTGCCGCGCGTTTCCGAGTATCTGTCACTGATCATGACGATGATCTTCTCATTCGGCATCGTGTTTCAGCTTCCTGTTCTTCTCACCTTGCTTGCCAGGGCTGGTATGGTGACGGAGGAAGGTCTGAAAGCGAAGCGGCGCTACGCGATCTTGATCGCCTTCGTCGTCGCGGCCGTGTTGACGCCCCCGGATCCGCTGTCCCAGATCCTCCTTGCGGTCCCGACCATGCTTCTTTACGAAGTTTCGATCATCGCCATCCGCTTTATGAAGAAGCGCGACGAGGCGAGGGTGGAAGCCACCGAGCCCTGATTTCAGGGCCGCTCGCTTCGGTTTCTGGGCTTTACGCGGACGAGAGGCTCTATGCTCGACATCAAGTGGATTCGCGACGATCGCGATGCCCTGAAGGGTGCTCTCGTGCGGCGCGGCCAATCCGAGGGCGCGGCCGAGGCAACGGTGGCTGATGTGCTCGCCAAGGACGACGCTCGCCGCGCCCATCTCCAATCGCTTCAGCAAGCGCAGGAGCGGCGGAACGCTCTCTCGAAAGAAATCGGCAAGGCCAAGGCCGCAAATGACGAAGCCCGCGCCGCCGAACTGATGGCCGAGGTCGCAAACCTCAAGAGCTTCATCCAAGACGGCGAGGTCAAGGAGCGCGCACTTGACGAAGCGCTGACCTACGCCCTCTCCGTCATCCCGAACGCGCCGCTCGAAGATGTTCCCATCGGCCGCGACGAGCACGACAACGTGGTCTACCGCACCCATGGCGAGCCACGCCAAATCGACTGGGCGAAGGAGCATTTCGAGCTTGGCGAAGCGCTCGGCATGATGGATTTCGAGCGCGCCGCCAAAATGTCCGGCGCGCGCTTCACGATCTTGCGCGGTCACCTCGCTCGGATGGAGCGGGCACTCGGCCAATTCATGCTCGATCTTCACACGACCGAAAACGGCTACACCGAAATTCAGCCGCCGCTGCTCGTGCGCGACGAAGCGATGTTCGGCACCGACAAGCTTCCCAAATTCGGCGACGATCTGTTCCGGACCACCGATGACCGTTGGCTGATCCCGACCGCCGAAGTGCCGCTCACCTATATGGCGGCCGGCGAGATTTTGGACGAAAGCGCCCTTCCCATTCGCGTTACCGCGCTAACCCCCTGTTTCCGCTCGGAAGCCGGATCGGCCGGCCGCGACGTGCGCGGCATGCTGCGGCAGCACCAGTTCAACAAGGTCGAACTCGTCTCCGTGACGACGCCTGAAACGTCGCTCGCCGAGCATGAGCGCATGTTGGCGTCCGCCGAATCCGTGCTGAAGCGGCTCGGCCTTGCCTACCGCGTCGTCACACTTTGCACCGGGGACATGGGATTCGGATCGCAGAAAACCTATGACATCGAAGTGTGGCTACCCGGCCAGCGCACCTTCCGCGAGATTTCGTCCTGCTCCGTCTGCGGCGATTTCCAGGCCCGCCGCATGAACGCCCGCTATCGTCCAAGCGACGGCAAACCAGTGCGTTTGGTGCACACGCTGAACGGATCCGGCGTGGCCGTCGGCCGTGCGCTGATCGCGGTGATGGAAACATACCAGACCCAAGCCGGCGTGATCGAAGTGCCCGAAGCTCTTCGCCCCTATATGGGCGGCATTGAGCGGATCGAGCGGGCTTGAGCGCGCTCCGGCGTGGGGCATGACAGTAACGTTGGAGCAGATTTTCCATGCGCATCCTCATCACCAATGATGACGGCATTCACGCCCCCGGCCTTTCCGCGCTGGAGCGGATCGCCGCGTCCGTTGGCGGCGAAGTCTGGGTTGTCGCGCCCGAAACCGACCAGTCCGGTCTCGCCCATTCGCTCACGCTGCACGACCCCATCCGCGTGCGCGACATCGAAACGCGCCGCTTTGCCGTGCGCGGCACGCCCACGGACTGCGTAATCATGGCCGTGCGCGAATTGATGCCCGCCGCGCCGGATCTCATTCTCTCCGGCGTCAACCATGGCGCGAACATCGCCGACGACATCACCTATTCCGGCACTGTGGCGGGTGCCATCGAGGGAACGCTTCTGGGTATTCCGTCGATCGCGCTCAGTCAGCTCTATGACTATGCCAGCAGCGCCGAAATCCCGTTCGCGACGGCTGAAGCCCATGCGCCCGCCCTCATCCGCCGCATTCTTGCTGCCGGCATCCCGGCGGGCACGCTGGTGAACCTGAACTTTCCCAAATGCGCGGCAGATGCCGTTCAGGGCGTCGAAGTCACCCGGCAGGGGACCGATAGCCACGCCCTCAAGGCCGAAGCGCGCCTCGACAGCCGCCGTAAGCCCTATTACTGGTTGGCTTATTCTCGTGCCGAGAAAGCGCCGGAGCCGGGCACCGACAAGCACGCCCTGGCGGCCGATCGGATCTCGGTCACTCCGCTGCGGCTTGATATGACCGACCATTCGGGGCTTGAACGGCTCGCACACATGTTCGATTGATACCCTGGAGCCAGCGATGAGGTCCTTCGACCGCGATCTCGGAGCTATGACCGGCCTTGCCGCCAAGCTCCGGAGCGCGGGCCCGTTTCAGCCTGAAGTTGTCGCGGCATTCGCGCGGATCCCGCGCCGCATGTTCGTGCCCGCGCCCTATCAGGCCGACACCTATCAGGATCGCGCCCTCCCGATCGAATGCGGGCAGACGCTGAGTGCACCGTCCACAGTCGCCACCATGCTGACAGCGCTGGAGGTCCGGCCTGCTGACACCGTTTTGGAGGTCGGTTGCGGCTCCGGATTCCAGGCCGCCATCCTCGCTTTGCTCGCCGCAAAGGTCATCACGCTCGACCGGTTCCGTACGCTCGTCGACCTTACCGAAGACCGCTTGACCGCACTCAAGATCGCCAATGTCACGCCCATGGTTGCCGACGGCTTCGATGGTTTTTCCAGGCAAGCGCCTTACCACCGCATTGTGATCGACGGCGCCGTCGCAAAAATTCCGCCGGCGCTGATGGATCAACTCGCCGACAAGGGCATCCTGGTCGCTCCCGTGGGCTCCGGACCAAGCCAAACGCTTGTTCGAATCATTCGTGATGGTAGACTTTTCCACCGAACCGATGTCGGCCAAGTCCGATTCATACCGTTGATTGAGGGTGTCGCGAGCCGCCTTTGAAAGCTAACTGCACCGAATAATATCGGTCGTCGCTGTGCTTCGATCCCGATTTTTCAAACAAGGACAGGAGCCGGCCGAAGTGCATTTTCCATGCGGGAACGGCACCTCTGATGCCGGAATAGTCTGATTTATATAGGCGTGGCGAAGCGTCTTAAGTCTTTGTCAATGTTACTCGGCTTTAATCCATTGGACCGTTATGAGTAAGCGCGGCGAGAAACGAACACCATGCGTTACCCTGCGAAAAGTTCAAAAGTCCGCTTTTTAGGCAATGTAGCGGCAGTTGCCGTGCTTGCTGGAACGGCCGCCGGTTGCAGCGCCGACGTGACGAGATTCGGTAACCTGTTCGAGCCGACCAGCAATCAGCAGGCGATGGTACCGGGTGGCAGCCCCGATGGCGTCGTTACCGGCTCCTTGCCGCCTCCACCCCCGGTTGCGACGGCCTATCCCACGGCATCGGTTACATCAAACACGTTGCCGCCCGCGCCGGGTGCGGTTGCCAGCAATGCACCCTTTGTTCGCAGCGACACCCTGTCCGCCGCAACGCCCGCCGCCACCGCTTCGGGCTGGACGACGGCCGGGGGCACCCCTTACGTCATTCGCCCCGACGAAACGCTGCAGACGATTTCGCGCCGATACGGCATCCCGGAACCTGCGTTGCGCCAATCGAACAACCTATCGGCCGCCGCCGTTCTTGTGCCGGGTCAGCAGATCATCATCCCGGTCTATAACTACGGCGCGTCAGTCGCCGCTGCGCCGACGATCGCCGTTCCCTCCGTCAACACGGCGCCGCCCGTTGCCGCCGCTGGCGGCATTTACGTGGTGAAGTCCGGCGATAGTCTCGGCCGGATCGCCAACGGTTACGGTATGCGCTCCGCCGAACTCGCGGCGCTGAACGGTATCGACCCCGCCGCGCCGATCAAGGTTGGCCAGAAGCTCAGGCTGCCGAGCAACGCAACCGCCACGACCCAGGTTGCCGCGCTGAACACCGGAACGATGTCCGACGCCACCGTTCGCCCGGCGCCCGCACCGGCCCCATCACCGGTTGCCGCGACAAAGCCGGTCGCTCCCGCACAGCCGACCGCGACGGCAACGCCGCCTAGCCAGACGGCCGCGCTCTCTCAAGGCGCAAAGTCCGCGCCGCAAACAGCAACCGGAACGGGCGTTCAGGCTGCATCAAATGGGAATTTCCGCTGGCCCGTTCGCGGTCGCGTGATCAGTGGATACGGCGTCAAAGCCAATGGCGAGCGCAACGACGGCATCAACATCGAAGTTCCCGAGGGCACCCCGATCAAGGCAGCCGAAGGCGGCGAGGTGATTTATGCCGGCAACGAGTTGAAGGGCTACGGAAACCTCGTCCTCGTCAAACACCCGAGCGGCATGGTCAGCGCCTATGCTCATGCCAGCGAAATTCTCGTTCAGCGCGGTGACACCGTGATGCGCGGGCAGACGCTTGGCAAAGTTGGCGCCACCGGCAACGTAACCCGCCCGCAGCTTCACTTTGAGATCCGCAGCGGCAACCGCCCGGTTGACCCACTTCCGTATCTGAGCGGCTGATAACCGCGCGTCGTCATGGGTCTCGCGGTCCGGTGTGCTCCACCGGACCGCTTTGCATTCAGGCTCCGCGAACGGCAAGACGGCCAGCCAGATCCTGGACATATTGAAAGGCCACTCGGCCCGATCGTGCCCCCCGCGTGGTCGACCATTCGAGCGCCTCGGCCCGGAGCTGTTCGGCCTCAATGTCCAAGCCGAGCGCCGTCACATAGCCCGCCACCATCTCCAGATACTCATCCTGGCTGCATTTGTGAAAGCCGATCCACAATCCGAACCGATCGGAAAGCGACACCTTTTCCTCGACGGCTTCGCTTGGATTGATCGCCGTCGAGCGTTCGTTCTCCATCATGTCGCGAGGCAGAAGGTGCCGCCGGTTCGATGTGGCGTAGAACAGAACATTCTCCGGCCGCCCCTCGATTCCGCCTTCCAGCACCGCCTTCAGCGACTTGTAGGATGTATCATCATGGTCGAACGAGAGGTCGTCGCAAAATACGATGAACCGGAATGGGGCAGGGCGGACCAACCCCATCAGATCCGGTAAGGTCTCGATATCCTCCCGGTGAATCTCGATCAATTTCAGCGGGCGTTCGCCGGCAGCGGTCAGCTTTTCGTTCACCGCCGCATGGACTGCCTTCACAAGCGACGATTTTCCCATGCCCCGGGCGCCCCAAAGCAGGGCGTTGTTCGCCGGAACGCCGCGGGCAAACCGCTCCGTATTGTCGAGAACAATGTCACGGTTTCGGTCCACGCCCCGTAAAAGCCCGATCTCGACCCTGTTCACCTTCAATACGGGCTGCAACCCATACCGTGTAGGGTTCCAGACAAAGGCATCGGCCAGCGAGAAATCAGCCGTATACTGTTCCGCCGGCGCAAGGCGCTCAACGGCCGCGACGAGTCGGCCGAGATAGTCGTTCAAAACACCCAGCGGGTCCTGCGACAAAGTCTCTATCCCTTAAAGTCCGGAGTTACACAGACGACATACCGTCTTGCCCTCGACGATGCCGCCCAAAGCTCAAGTGCATATCGATAGAACAAAGCGTGAAAAGATGCTTGCGTCAAGGGCCAACTCCTGAATAGATCTCGATAGAAATACGGGGGAAACGACTCATGATTGCGCGTTTCATGCGTGGGGTGTTCGTGGCAGGGCTGCTGCTTTGGGCGTCTGTGGCGCCCGCACAAGAGAAGGTTGTCGATCCCGCCGTCGCGGCCACAGTGACGGTGGCAACGGTTGGGGACACCCTTTCTGTAACCCTTCAGGAAAATGCCTCAACGGGCTACGCCTGGATGATAACGGACATGACCGGCGGCATTGTCGTTGTCGACTTTGTTGGCGCGACCGGCGCCGAACCGGCTGAGTCGGGACTGCTCGGCGCGCCATCGGCCCGCGTCCTGCGTCTTTTCGCGACGAAGGCGGGGCGCGCGGACGTGAAGCTGCGCTATGCCAGGCCCTTCGACTTGGAGGGGGAGGGCGACGAACTCATCTTCGCCTTCAATGTCCGGAAATAGCCGCGCCGACCGACACTTGCGCGGCTTGGCTGGCAGGCGCCTGCCAGCTCAAGCTTCCGTTTGCATTCCGAGGCGCGCTCGGTATAGTCCGCGCGAATTTTATGCGACGCGACACATGTCGCCAGCGTCTCGTTTGGGTCCAGCATTTCCTTGGGGATGCCGGCCGCAGCTTGTCTAGGAGTACACTATGTTCGTCACCCCCGCTTATGCGCAAGCGGCCGCTGATCCGATGGGAGCCACAGGCTTCCTCATCCAGATCATGCCGTTCATCCTGATCTTTGTGATCATGTATTTCCTGCTCATTCGCCCGCAGCAGCGCCGTGCGGCCGACCACAAGGAAATGATCAAGAACCTGCGCCGGGGCGATACGGTCGTTATGAGCGGCGGCTTGATCGGCAAGATCACCAAGGTTGTCGATGACAGCGAGCTTTTGCTCGACGTTGGTGAAGGCGCGACGAAGACGCCGGTGCGCGTTTCCAGGTTCTCCGTTCAAGAGCTGCGTGCCAAGGGCGAGCCGGTCAAAGACGCCGTCTGAGTGCATCGCGAGTTCGGAGCCCGCGCAGCTTCACGGGAAAAGCCTAGGTTGGGCACGAGGCATTGATGTTGTATTTCTCTCGGTGGAAGGTCACGGCGATCCTGCTCACGATCGTGCTGAGCATTGTCGTTCTGATACCGAACTTCCTCAGTTCCGAGCAGCTCAAGGCCAGTTGGCCGGGTTGGTTGCCCGGTCGCCAGATCGTGCTTGGTCTCGACCTTCAGGGGGGCGTTTATCTTCTCTATCAGGTCGATACGGCCGACTATCAGGCCAAGCGGCTGAAAACGCTTGAAAACGACATCCGCAACGCCATGCGCCAGGATCCGCGCATCGGCTATACCGGGCTGAACGCGCAGTCTGACG
>JBHYDC010000017.1:21341-97587 GCA_051861205.1 Oharaeibacter sp. | reverse complement strand
CCAACCCCGCCGGCACCACGTCGCCGCAGCGCCGCCGTCGATGGCCGTGGTATAGGTCCACGGAATTTCGAAGTCAACATCGATTTCAAAAATCTGTCACATACGGAGCCCGGCCTCGCGAGCCGCCTGCTACTACCCAGAACGGGCGCTTAACGCGCTAAGCAAAATCGTGTCGGCTTGCCCCAGAGGCGCCCCAATCGAGCCCTAATTCCCCATGTGATGTTGCTGTGTGTCGTGATGTTTCAACGCAATTCCGGTCATGGGAAATGTTGACAGGGCGTAACGGTCAGCCTCAAGGTTAGCTCCTCCTTAACCGGCGGAGACATCGTGAGAGAACCACGCCGCTGTGAAGCAAGCCGAAAACCGGCTTTGATCGGATAGGCGCTTGAACACGGCGAGGCAGGAAGTAGGACGGCCTGATTTTGTATCATGGGGTGCTTTCAAGGCAGCGCGATATCGCTGCAAACATGGTCTTCCGCGTCGGGGCTCGTCCGAGCGCCGATCTTTCACGGAGTAAGGTTGGCCTATGAACGCGGTCTGGATTGACCACGCGTCCGTGCTCGTCGATCTCGGCGACGAGCCCCCGCTCGTCACGTCCGACAACCGTTCCGGCCCGCCGGATCGGCGACGTGTTTCGTTGCGCTGGCTCACCGGAACCGTGCTTGCGGCCCTTGCGTCGACATCCCTCATGGGCGGCGCGCTTTATGTCGCGCTCGACGGTCAGCAGTCGCTCGCGCGGCCGATCGACGAACTGCCGACCTTCTCCGGTGAGGCCGGCATCAACCAGCCCGTTGATTTCGTCGCCAAATCCGACCTTCTCACCTCCGATCAGGTCAATCTTCCGAACCGCCAGATCTTGAAGGTATCGACGATCACGCGCAGCGGAGAGCGCGCCCTGATCCGGTTGCGCCCATTTGCGCGGGTTTCGGCGCCGCTGATCGCGAATGCGAGCGAATTGGTCGACGAGATTCCCCCTTATGACCCGCTGCGCATCTTCGCCGATGCGAATGTCGAGACCCCATCCGCAGCCGAAGACACGCTCTATGGCGCCAACGTCGACGGTGACATGGCGCTGAAGGAGGTCGACTTCCCCGTCGACAGCACCACGATGGAGCCCTTCGTGGAACTGGATGGGGCCGCAACCGAACAGCTTGTACGCGAAGCAGCCCCTTTCATGGGTGGGCAGGCCGTGTCGGTCGCATCCCTTTCATTCGCGGCACCCTCGCGCATCGACGCCGGCTTTGCGCAAGCACCGTCGTTGAAGGATTACGGCGTCAGCATCACCGCTGCCAATGTCTCCTTCATCCCGACGACGCCGATATCCGAAACACCCGAGCCGCTCGCCTATGCCGAAGAAAAGGCCGTCACAGCCGATGCAGGGGCAACCATCGAGCAGCTTCTGACCGATAATGAAGCGACGGACGATGAAAGCGTCGAAATAGCCAACCTGTTTCGCGAGAAGCTGAAACTGAAGGCGCTACGCCCCGGGGATCGCCTGCGAATCGCGCTGGCTCCCGATACGAGCTCCGAGGCGGGCGGGGAAAGCGGGCGCTATCGTCCGGTTCGGGTGTCGATCTACCGTGACGATGTTCACCTGGGCACCGTCGAACTGTCCGATGCGACGGGCTATGAGGTTGCCGCCGAGCCCCGATCCGGCACTGACAAGCTTTTTGGTACCGACACGACCGATATCGATGATTCGCCGCGCCCGCGCCTCTACGAAAGCCTCTACGAAACGGCGCTGTCGAACGGCATGTCCCCCGATCTCATCGACGAGTTGGTTCGCATCTACTCGTTCGACCTCGACCTCTACACCCGTGTACAACCGGGCGATGCCATCGAGGTTGTGTATAGCCTCGACGAAGACGAGGCTGAAACGGCCGAAGCCTCCGAGATCGTCTACAGCAGCATCAAGCTAGGTCGCAAAGAACGCGGGTTCTATCGCTATAAGGCGCCGGACGACGGGTCGGTCGACTATTACGACAGCGAAGGCAAGAGCGCGAAGAAGTTCCTTCTGCCCAAGCCGATGTCTGGAGGCACGTTCCGCTCGGGGTTCGGCTCGCGCAAGCACCCGCTGCTTGGCTATACCAGGGCTCATACCGGCGTGGACTGGGCAGCCCCGCGCGGAACGCCCATCATGGCAGCCGGTGACGGCGTCATCACCTATGCCGACTGGAAGTCCGGCTACGGCAATTACATCGAAATCCAGCACACCAACGGTTATGCCAGCGCCTATGCGCACCAGACCGGGTTCGCCCCCGGCATCAAGCGAGGCATCAGCGTGCGCCAAGGCCAGATCATCGGCTATGTCGGCTCCACGGGCCTGTCCACCGGTCCGCACCTTCACTATGAGGTGCACATCAACAACACGCCGGTTGACCCGATGCGAACGAAACTGCCGCGCGGGCGCGTTCTGAAAGGCGAGATTCTGGCGTCGTTCGAGACCGAGCGAGCGCGCATCGACAGCTTGCTCGGTGAAAGCGCCGCCAAATACGCAGCCGCCGCCGACAATTCAGGCGGTTGATCCGCATTCAGCACAACGCGCTTTTGAAACGCGAACGCCGGCCCCAGATTTCATGAGGCCGGCGTCGGCATCCCGCGTTAGGCAGCGGCCGCTTGGCTCGGTCCAATCACCGTAAACAGCAACCGGTCGGAGCCGGCGGTGATCTCGACGGCTTCCCCGTCATGGATGTCGCCGCTGAGGATCCGGTCTGCAAGCGGATCCTGAACGTGCCTCTGAATAACCCGCTTCAACGGCCGTGCGCCGTAAACCGGATCATAGCCCTTTTCGGCGAGCCAAGACTTGGCGCTCTCGTCGATCTTCAGCACGATCTTGCGATCGAGAAGCAGGCGCTCCAGTCCCCGGAGTTGGATCTCCACGATGGCGCCCATCTCCGTCCGCTTCAACCGCTGGAACAGCACGATCTCGTCGAGCCGGTTCAGGAACTCGGGGCGGAAATGAGCCCGCACCACCTGCATCACCGGTTCGCGCACGGCATCGACATCCTCACCGTCTGGCTGGTTCGCCAGAAACTCGGACCCGAGGTTCGACGTCATAATGATCAGCGCATTCTTGAAGTCGACGGTGCGGCCCTGCCCGTCCGTCAAGCGGCCATCATCGAGCACCTGGAGCAGCACGTTGAAGACGTCCGGATGCGCCTTTTCGATCTCGTCGAACAGGATCACCTGATAGGGCCGCCGCCGCACCGCTTCCGTCAACGCGCCGCCTTCCTCATAGCCGACATAGCCCGGAGGCGCGCCGATCAACCGGCTGACGGCGTGCTTCTCCATGTATTCGGACATGTCGATGCGCACCATCGCGTGCTCGTCGTCGAACAGGAAGCTCGCCAGCGTCTTCGTCAGCTCGGTTTTGCCGACGCCGGTCGGTCCGAGGAACATGAACGAGCCGATCGGCCGGTTCGGATCCTGGAGACCTGCCCGTGCACGCCGCACCGCCGTCGAGACGGCATGGACCGCTTCCGCCTGCCCCACCACGCGCTTGGCAAGTTCGTCTTCCATCCGCAGAAGCTTTTCGCGCTCACCCTGCAACATCCGGTCGACCGGGATACCTGTCCACCGTGAGACGACCTGCGCCACGTGATCGGGCGTCACGGCCTCCTCCATCACGCCGCCACTGACAGCCGCCTCCTCGACGGACTTAAGCTCGGCCTCAAGGCCTGGAATGACGCCATAGGCAAGCTCGCCCGCACGCTGGAATTCGCCTTTGCGCTGCGAAATCGCCAAATCGTTGCGCGCCTCATCCAGCTTGCGCTTGATCTCGGCGGCGCGGCCGAGCTTGTCCTTTTCCGCCTTCCACCGGGCGGTCAACTCGGCGGAATGCTCTTCCAGATCCGCGAGTTCCTTCTCAAGCCGCGCAAGACGGTCCTTGGATGCGGTATCGGTTTCCTTCTTCAACGCCTCCTGCTCGATCTTGAGCTGGATGATCCGCCGATCGAGTTCATCGAGTTCTTCCGGCTTGGAATCCACCTGCATCCGCAGCCGGGCCGCGGCCTCGTCCACGAGATCGATCGCTTTGTCGGGCAGGAAACGGTCCGTGATATAGCGATTCGACAGGGTCGCAGCAGCCACCAGCGCTGAATCGCTGATACGCACCTTATGGTGCTGTTCGTATTTTTCCTTGATCCCGCGCAGGATCGAAATGGTGTCCTCAACCGTCGGCTCGCTCACGAAGACGGGCTGGAACCGGCGTGCGAGCGCGGCGTCCTTTTCCACATATTTGCGATATTCATCGAGCGTGGTCGCGCCGATACAGTGAAGCTCACCGCGCGCCAGCGCAGGCTTCAAAAGGTTGGAGGCATCCATGGCGCCATCAGCCTTGCCGGCCCCAACCAGCGTGTGCATCTCGTCGATGAACAGGATGACGCCGCCCTCGGCTGCCGTCACTTCCTGAAGCACGGCCTTCAGCCGCTCCTCGAATTCGCCGCGATATTTGGCGCCCGCGATCAGCGCGCCCATGTCGAGCGCGAGCAGGTCCTTGTCCTTCAGCGATTCGGGAACGTCGCCGTTCACGATCCGCAGCGACAATCCTTCCGCGATCGCTGTCTTGCCGACGCCCGGCTCGCCGATCAATACGGGATTGTTCTTCGTCCGGCGCGAGAGCACCTGGATGGTCCGGCGGATCTCCTCGTCACGCCCGATGACGGGGTCGAGTTTTCCCTCACGGGCGGCCTTGGTCAGATCGCGGGCATATTTCTTCAGCGCATCATAGCCGCTCTCGGCCGAAGCGGTGTCGGCCGTGCGGCCCTTGCGCAACTCGTTCACGGCGGCGTTTAGGTCGCTCGGCGTTGCCCCGGCATTGGCCAAAATCTTGGACGTCGCCGCATCCGGCTCCATCGCGAGCGCGATCAGAAGCCGCTCCACCGTCACGAACGAATCGCCTGCTTTCTCCGCGATTACCTCGGCTGCCGCGAAGACCTTGGCGGTCGGTCCCGTCAGGTAAAGCTGACCGGCGCCGCTGCCGGCAACCTTGGGCATGGCATCCAGCGCCCGCTCCACCGCCATCAGGGCCTCGCGCGGCCTGCCGCCGGCCGCCTCGATCAGCCCGGAGGCAAGCCCTTCAGGATCATCGAGCAGAACCTTCAGAATGTGTTCCGGTGTGAACTGCTGGTGCCCTCGCGACAGGGCGTATGTTTGCGCCGACTGGAGGAAGCCACGCGCGCGTTCGGTGTATTTTTCGATGTTCATGATCCTACATCCCTCTCGCGAGCCCGCCCTCCGAACCCGAAGCATTGGGAGAGCGGCTCCTATCGTGACCGCATAGAACTAGAAAAGGCGCGTCACGCCGTTGATATGGGAGGCCAATGATAGATCCGGAAGTGGCGCCGTCAGTCCGGATGGATCCGGATCCCGGCGCGCTTGGCCGCCCTACTCCACCCGCGACCACTTCACCGATTGGCAGAAGATCCTGAGCGCGCAGCCGCGCAGCTTCAAGCTTCGCTCGTCCGGCGCCGAAACCGTCCCCGAATAGACTTTGTCGTCCGACGGATCGAGAATCGATCCGTTGAGATTGCCCTCGCCATCATCCATGAGATCGCTGCTGATAATCTTGCCTGCGAATTCGCCGGTGTTGATTTTGATGCAGAACGCCGAACCGCAGGGATAAAGGCTGACGTTTTCCCCCTCGGCGGTTTTCCAGACGCCTTGCCAGACGGCTTCACCCGGGGCTGCCAGCGACGGTGCCGCTCCGGTCGCAAGCAGGACAGCGGCCAAAAAAAGTCTCGCACGCATCATTCACTCCACAAAATGCCCTCGGTCCCATCGAAATCAGCCGGTCACACCACCTGAGCCAATCGCATGGCGACGCTGACGTCGCCTTCAACGGAGAGCTTGCCCGTCATAAAAGCTGTCGTCGGGTCCAGCGTTCCGCCGACGAGGCTGACGAGATCGTCAAGCGAGATGGCGATCGTGCAGTCGGCGGATCGATCTTCGTTCGACACGGTGTGAGGGCGGGAGACCGCATCCACCAAGATAACGCCGTCCGAACCGCAATCGAACTTCAAGACGGCGTTTAGCCCCTCGCTTTCGGCGAGTTTCAAACGAACAGCTTCGGTGCATTCGGCAAGCGTCATGACATGATCCCTTCGCGGCAACGTTGATCTTGCAAAGCCGTTATCGCCGATACGCTAACGTCGAGGCGCATTTAAGACGAAAAAGCCCCGCTCGCGACAAACGCCAGCGGGACTTTTCCTAAACATTCCCATACCCTTTACGCCGAAAAGGCGCGTTCGGGATCAAGGCTCATTCGATCGGTTCGGCCGACGTATCCGCGGGCTCGGCCGCATCGGTTCCAGTGCGCCGCGTGCGCGGGCGCGCAGGAGCCCGGCGGCGGGCCGGACGCTTCGTGCCATCGGCATCGACACCCCCATCGTTGACAGCCTCGGGAGCCACGGGCGCCGTTGCGATCGCGGCTACCGGTTCGCTCTGCGGAGCCGGCGCGGGGCGAGGGGCGGCTTCGGGGAAGCGCACATCGGGCTGGGGAGCATCGAGCGGCATCGGCGAGGGACCGCCGGTCACCGGCCGATCGACGCGCGGTTCAGGCGGACGATCCGTCCGCTCGGGCCGTTCGCTACGACGATCGAAGCGGTCGAAACGCGGACGGCGATCACGCCGTTCGCCACGGTCTTGGCCTTGGCCTTCGCCGCGATTTTCGCGGTTCTGATACCCCTCGCGCTGGGGCTGATTTTCGCGGGGGGGCAAGTTCTCACGCGGTTCGCGCTGTTGATTGTCCCCGCCCTGCTGGCCTTCACGGGGCTGGTAACCCCCGCGCGGTTCGCGCTGCTGGTAGCCGCCTTCGCGCGGTTCCCTCTGTTGGTAGCCGCCTTCGCGGTGTTCACGCGGCTCCCGCGGCTGATAACCCTCGCGCGGTTCCCGGCCCTGATAGCCACCTTCGCGCGGCTCGCGCTGCTGCTGGTAGCCGCCTTCACGCGGTTCGCGCTGTTGGTAGCTTTCGCGGCCTTGATAGGGCTCGCGCTGCGGATTTCCGCCTTCGCGATCCTGGCCGCGATAATCGCCCCCACGGTTGTCGTATTGTCCGTTCGGCGGTGTGATGGAGATCTGGCGCGGCTCGAAGCGATCCGAGCCGATCGGCTCCAGATCTTCCTCGCCGTCGTCGTTCAAATCATCGCGGCCGAACTGCGCGGAGGTCAGCAGTGCCGCCTGAGCGGTGGCAATGATGCGGTAGTAGTGTTCCGCATGTTGAAGGTAATTCTCGGCCATCACCCGGTCACCCGACGATGAAGCGTCGCGCGCAAGCTGCGTGTACTTCTCGGCGATGTGGAGGGCGGTGCCTCGAATCTTCAAATCCGGCCCGTTCGATTCGAAGGACCGGGTCAACGGATTGGGACCTTTACGATTGCGGCCGCGCATCCGTTGCTTGTTCTGCTGGTTCTGCCTCATTAGTCCGCTGTCTCTTGGGTTACGCGGGTTTATCCGGTCCGCCGGGGTATCCGATCCCTGCCTTGCTTGGCGCGCACGCTTGGAAAGCGACGCCGGGACGTACCCAATGAATTCGGACCTAGAGCATGTTGCGCGAAGGGCGAAGCGACTTCGCGGCAAGTACATGTTCCAACGGGTTGAAACGTAAGGCCGCCTTCGTGATCGAAGCGACGAGCTTTGATATCCTGTTCGACACGATGTCCATCACGACGGCGCCGATTCAGGGCCGTCCAAAGTCCCTCGCGTCATCCTCCACAACGATAGAAAGCGAAAACTGGACCAACGAGAGGTGTGAGACGCACCACCTAAACGTCACGGTCTCGATGCGGTCGTCAGACCAAGATCAACCGGAAACGGACGATCCACCCCCCAGTGGACGCTTTTGGACGGAAGCTCACCAAATCGGAAGGCCACCGTGCAGCAAAGCCGAACGTAGCGATTCCCTTGAGATTTTCCAAGCCCATTTTTGGTGACGAGAAATCGTTTCAACCTGAAGACGGCCAAGACATCTCAGATCGGGCGAAGTGCGACCAAAACACGGTCATGGCCAGCGAGATCCGGCACGGCGTTGATTTCGCAAAACCCGGCGAAGCTCAAAAGGTTCGAGACCGATTTCTTTTGGTCCCAACCGATCTCCAGCGCAAAAGTTCCGCCGGGCGAAAGTTTGTAGGAGGCCTGGGCAATGAGTGCGCGATAGGCCTCCAGCCCATCCGCACCGCCATCGAGAGCAAGGCGTGGATCGTGGTCGCGAACCTCGCGCGACAACCCCTCGATTTCCCCCGACGCGATATAGGGCGGGTTCGAGACGATCAGCGCGACTGGCGCTTCCACGGGATCCAGAAACGACCCCTCGCGAAACGCGATCCGATCCACAACCCCATGGCGAACGGCATTCCTGTGGGCGACCGCGAGCGCCCCCGGCGCAAGATCGGTCGCGATACCCAGCGCCTGCGGCAGTGCCACGGCAATCGCAATCGCGATCGCGCCGGTGCCGGTGCCCACATCAACGAAGGTCAATCCGGCGCCATCCGGCGCGCTGCCCGGAACCGCCCCGCGCCTCACCCGGTCGAGCACGGCGCCCACGAGCACTTCGGTGTCGCCGCGTGGCTCCAGCGTGTCCGGTCCAAGCTCGAAGTCGAGCCCATGAAACGCACGCACCCCGAGGATGCGGCCGACCGGCTCGCCAAGCGCCCGGCGCTCGATCAGCGCCCAGGCCCGCTCCGCGCCTTGAGCATCAACCGTCCTGTCGCCGCCGCTGACCAGAACCGCCGTATCGACGCCGAGCCCAGCCGCCACCAGGATCCGCGCGTCGAGGTTGGCCTCCACGACGCCCGCCGCCTTCAGCCTTCGCCGCGCGCGGACAAGCAGAGCGTCGATCGTTTCGCCCATGGCGATCAGCTTCCCGCCTCGGCCAGAAGCTGCGCCTGATGCTCGGCGATCAGGCCTTCGACGATTTCGTCAAGATCGCCTTCCATCACCGCCTGCAGCCGGTAGAGCGTCAGGTTGATCCGGTGATCGGTGACACGGCCCTGCCCGAAGTTATAGGTGCGGATTCGCTCAGACCGGTCGCCGGACCCGATTTGCCCGCGCCGCTGCGCCGCCCGCTCGCCCGCCAACCGCTCGCGTTCGAGGTCGTAGAGGCGGGCCCGCAGAACCTGCATGGCCTTCGCCCGGTTCTTATGCTGCGACCGCTCTTCTTGCACCGCCACGGCCACGCCCGTCGGCAGATGCGTGACCCGGATCGCGCTATCCGTCGTGTTCACATGCTGGCCGCCGGACCCCGACGATCGATAGGTGTCGATCCGAAGATCACCCTCGTCGATCTCGATATCCACGTCTTCCGCTTCCGGCAGAACGGCAACGGTGGCGGCGGAGGTATGAACGCGGCCGGATGATTCTGTTGCCGGCACCCGCTGCACGCGGTGCACACCAGACTCGAACTTCAGCCGCGCGAACACGCCCTGGCCGGACACCGACGCGATGATTTCCTTATAGCCACCCATCTCCCCCTCGGAGGTGGAAAGCACGTCCACCTTCCAGCCCCGCGCCTCGGCATAGCGCTGGTACATCCGGAAAAGATCGCCCGCGAACAGCGCCGCCTCGTCGCCCCCGGTGCCGGCCCGCACTTCGAGAATGACGCCGAGGTCGTCCGCCCGGTCGCGCGGCAAGAGCGCGATCCGAACGTCCTTGTTCAACTGGTCGATCGCTTCCAGCACATGCAGCCGCTCGGCCTCCGCCATATCGCGCATGTCCGGGTCGGTGGCTGCGTCATCGAGGAGATGTTGGAGATCGGCGAGTTCCCGTTCGGCCGCACGCAGGCTGCGGATCTTCGCCACCACCGGTTCAAGCTCCGCATAGTCGCGCGACAGCTTCACATAGGTTTCCGCGTCCGGACCACCGGCGAGGCGGGCCTCCAGAATGGCGAAGCGATCCAAGAGGGCTTCGAGCTTGGCGTCGAAAGCAGTCAGCATCAGGTTCGGGTCTACATATCCAGATCGGAAAAGATAGCGGCCAGGCCGGGTCGTCAGACCATCGGCACGTCGTGCTCGTTGGAAAAGGCTTCCAGAAGCCCGCGCAGCGAGCGTTCCGTCGAATGGTCGAGAGCCGGCATCAAGGCCGCCTCCAGCGCCGCAACGTCGAGCGCGCGCAGCATTGCCTTCACCGGACCGACCGAGGCCGGCGCCATCGAGATGGAGCGGAAGCCAAGGCCGATCAAGGCCATCGCGCTCAGCGGCTTGCCGGCAAGCTCACCGCACAGCGTCGCCGGTTTGCGCTTGGCCGCCGCCGCCGCCGCGATCGATCGCAGCGCACGGAGGAACGAGGGCGACATGGCGTCGAAGCGTTCGGTCACATTGGAATTGCCGCGATCGGCGGCGAACATGAACTGGAACAGGTCGTTGGAGCCGACCGAAACAAAGTCCACCTCGTCCATGAGCTGATCGAGGTCGAACAGCAGCGAGGGCACCTCGATCATAGCGCCGAGCTTCAGTTGGCTCGGAAGCGCGTGGCCGTGGCGCGTCAGAAACCGCGTCTCGCGCTCCACCAGCGCCTTGGCGCGGCGAAACTCATCGACCTCGGAGACCATCGGGAACATCAGCCTCAGCTCACGCCCGCCGGACGCCTTGAGGAGCGCACGAACTTGGGTGCGCAGCAACGCCGGCCGATCGAGCCCGAGCCGCAGCGCCCGCCAGCCCATCGCCGGGTTTTCCTCATGCTCCAGGCGCGAGAGATAGGGCAGCACCTTATCGCCGCCGATGTCGAGCGAACGGAAGGTCACCGGCCGGCCGGCCGCGCCATCCAGCACCTTGGAATAGAGCGTTTGCTGCTCGCCGATGCGCGGGAAAGCCGACGCGATCATGAACTGAAGTTCGGTGCGGAAGAGCCCAATGCCGTCCGCCCCGCACTCGTCCAAATGCGGCAAGTCGAACAGCAAACCGGCATTGATGTTGAGCGAGATTTCCACGCCGTCGCGCGTGACGGCCGGCTTGCTGCGCAGCCTGCGGAAGCGCTCTTGCCGCCGCGCCCGGAAGCGCACCTTCTCGGCATAGGCAGACTCCACGTCCACCGGCGGGCGCAGGTGCAAAAGCCCCGTTTCGCCGTCCACGATGATCGGATCGCCCGCTTCCGCCAGCGAAACTACATTGTGAACCTGGCCAACGGTCGCGATATTGAGCGCCCGCGCCACGATCGCGACATGGCTGGTGGCTGCGCCTTCTTCCAGAACGAGCCCGCGCACCCGCGTGCGGTCATAATCCAAAAGCTCGGCCGCACCCATGTTGCGCGCCACGATGATGGCGTTCTCCGGCAGTTCCTGCTTGCGATCCTCCTTGCCCATCAGCTCGCGCAGAAGACGGAACGTCAGATCGTCGAAGTCATGCAGCCGCTCGCGCAGGTAAGGATCGGTCTGGCGCAGCATGCGCGCGCGGGTGTCGGACTGAACGCGCTCGACGGCCGCCTCGGCAGTGAGGCCGGAGCGCACGATCGCCTCCTCCATCCGCCGCGCCCAGCCCCGGTCATAGGCGAACATGCGATAGGCTTCGAGCACGTCCCGGTGTTCGCCGTGATGGGCGATCTCGCCCTTGTCCAGCATGTCGTCGATCGTCAGGCGCAAGCCGGTGATCGCTTGTTGGAGCCGCTCGACTTCCTTGTCCGGATCCTCGGCGATCAGATCGGTGACGACAACGCGCGGCTCATGCAGCACGACGTGACCGAGCCCGACGCCGTCAGACAGCGCCACGCCTTCAAGGTGCATCGGCCGGGCCATGTCGAGGCCGGTGGCAGGCGTCGCGGCCAACTTGGCAAGCTCACCGGAGGCGATCATCTCCGCGATCACCATCGCGGTCGTCTGCAACGCCTCCTCTTCCTCTTCGGAATAGGATTTGCGTGCCTGATTTTGAACGACGAGAACGCCGAGCGTCCGCCCAGCCCTGAGGATCGGCACGCCGAGGAAGGAGTGGTAGGCCTCCTCGCCCGTCTCCGGCAGATATTCGAAGGCGGGGTGGGCCTGCGCGTCCGGCAGATTGAGGAGCGAAGCTTCGGCGGCGATCGTTCCCACGAGCCCGTGGCCGACCATCAAGCTCGCCTTGTGGACGGCGGCGCGGTTCAGGCCTTCGGTGGCGAAGAGTTCGAGCACATCATCAGCGCGCAAGACATAGACCGAGCAAACCTCCGCAACCATGTTGGCCGCGATGGTGACGACGATCTTGTCCAGCCGTTCCTGCGCGCTGATCAGCTCCGCCATCACCTCGCGGAGGCGGCGTAGCAAAACGCGCGGACCGAAGAGTGACCCCCGCATTGTCCGCATCCCGGTGGTCCGAAAAGAATGGGGCCGGCCCTCCCCTCCCGATCGAACCACGTTTCATTCACGCCCGGTCACATCCCGGAACGCCCACGCACCATAAACCGGAAAGGCCCGTGGTCGCTGCGTAATTCAAGGATCGATCGAGGCGCCGCCGGACCCCTCGAAGCAAACACCGCCCGGTTCAGGCGGCGTGGCGTCAACCCTTGTCGAGTCCGTATACAGAGTGCAAAGTGCGAACCGCAAGCTCTGTATAGGCCTCATCGATCAACACCGAGATCTTGATCTCGGATGTGGTGATCGCGCGAATGTTGATGCCCTTGGCCGCAAGCGCTTGGAAGGCCTGTGCCGCAACGCCCGCATGGCTGCGCATTCCAACACCGATGACCGACACCTTACACACACCTGTCGCGCCTTCCAGGGCCTTGTAGCCGATCTCGCCGCGATTGCTTTCGATCACCGCGATCGCCCGCTCGTAGTCGGCGGCGGGAACGGTGAAGGTGATGTCGGTTTCCTTGCCGTTCGACGCCACGTTCTGAACGATCATGTCCACGTTCATGTTCGACGCCGACAAGGGCACGAACACGGCGGCGGCCACGCCCGGCTTGTCCGCCACCTGACGGATCGAAATCTGCGCCTCGTCCTTGGAGTAGGCGATGCCGGTCACGACCTGCTGTTCCACGATCTCGTCCTCGTCGCAAATGAGCGTCCCGAACGGATCCCCGTTCGGCATGGTCTTGGGGTTGGTTGGATCCTCGAAGGAAGACCGAACGAAGGTGCGCACATTGTGGACCATCGCAAGTTCCACCGAACGCACCTGAAGCACCTTGGAGCCAAGAGAGGCCATCTCCAGCATCTCTTCGAAAGATACCTTATCCAGCCGGCGCGCCTTCGGCACCACACGCGGATCGGTGGTGTAGACCCCGTCCACGTCGGTGTAGATATCGCATCGCACCGCCCCGATCGCAGCCGCCACCGCAACCGCCGACGTATCCGAGCCGCCGCGGCCCAGTGTCGAGATCCGGCCGTCCGGCGCAATCCCCTGGAAGCCCGCGATTACGGCGACGCGGCCTTCGTTCATCTGTGCGATCACCCGGCTTCCGTCGATCTCCGCGATGCGGGCCGAGCCGTGCGCGTGATCGGTGCGGATCGGGATCTGCCAGCCCTGCCAGGACCGGGCATCGATGCCCATGGCCTGGAGCGTGATCGCAAGCAGCCCCGACGTCACCTGTTCGCCGGACGCGACGATCGCATCATATTCGCGCGCATCGTGCAGAACCGAAGCGCCCCGGCAGAGCGCGACCAGTTCATTCGTCTTGCCCGCCATGGCGGATACCACGACGGCTACCTGAAAACCCGCATCGACCTCCCGTTTGACATGGAGCGCCACGTTGCGAATGCGGTCGAGGTCGGCGACGGATGTACCGCCGAATTTCATCACCAGCCGGGCCATGTCAGGTCGTCGCGCCTTGCGGGGGAGTGGCCCCAAGAAGAGGGATGTGAACCGCGCGGCCAGTTCACGAATGGACCCTCCCGCGCGAGCGGGCTTTCCATACAGGAGTGTTGCGAAACCCGCAACGGCCCGCGCCGTCCGAAGAACTCGCGTGGACACGCTTGACAGGGCGGCCCCCGCGCCCACATCAACTCTGCCGTATAAATGAGGAAACGCGCCATGATGACCGACGCCGAGTCTACCGCACCGCGTGGCACCGTAGACCCGGCCGAGGTCGAGCGTTTTTCGCGCATGGCGGCGGAATGGTGGAACCCGAACGGCAAGTTCCGTCCGCTCCACAAGTTCAATCCGGTGCGGCTTGCTTTCCTGAAGCGCGAACTCTCCGTGCATTTCAATCGCGACCCTCAAGCGACCAACGGGCTGTCGGGTCTTAGGATACTCGACATCGGCTGCGGCGGCGGGCTCGTGTGCGAACCGCTCGCCCGCCTCGGCGCGGCGGTGGTGGGCGTCGATCCCTCGGCAACCAACATCGAAGTTGCGCGCCTTCACGCAGCCCAGTCCGAACTCGATATCGACTACCGGGCCGCGACCGCCGAGGACCTTGCCGAGGCCGGCGAAACCTTCGACGTGGTGCTCGCGCTCGAGGTGGTCGAGCATGTCGCGGATGTGCCGGCGTTTCTCGACATCACCGCCGGCATGGTCCGGCCCGGCGGCATCATGGTGGTGGCCACCATCAACCGCACGATGAAGGCGTTCGGCCTTGCCATCGTGGGCGCCGAATATGTTCTGCGCTGGCTTCCGCGCGGCACCCATTCCTACGAGAAGCTGGTGCGCCCGGACGAGGTGGAAGCCCCGCTCCAGGAAGCCGGGCTCACGCTGCTGGAGCGGACAGGCGTCGTCTACGACCCCTTCCGCGACCTGTGGAAGGAAAGCCGCGATACCAACGTGAACTACATGGTTCTCGCCGCCCGCCCGGCGGCCTGAGCAGTCGTCAGTATTGATCCAAGTGGCTGGAGGGCGGCTGGATGACGGCCGCCTCAGTTGCGCTCGTCCGGCAGCACCGGCAGCGGCATGATGCCGATGCCTTCGTCCACCAGTTCGCGCGCTTCCTCGATGCTCGCCTGTCCGTACACGGCTCGCTCCGGCGCCTCGCCATAATGGATCTTGCGGGCCTCGTCGGCGAAGCGGGCACCGACATTTTCCGAGTTTTCGAGAAGCTTGGCTTTGAACTCGCGCAGCTTGCCGATGAGTTCCGCCGCCTCCGGCGGTATCAGCGCGGCGGGCATTGCCGGGGCGGGTGGCGCGGGCGCCGGCAACGCGGGCCGGGGCGTCTCGCGCAGCACAACCTGCGGCGCCATCAAAGCCTTGGCGACGGACACACTGCCGCACTGCGGGCAGGTCAACAGGCCGCGACGGGATTGATCGTCGAAATCGCCCGACGAGCGAAACCACGCCTCGAACTCATGTCCATCGGAGCAAATGAGAGAATACCGGATCATGATGATGTCATATCGGTTTCAGCGGCCCCGGTCACTCTGCAACTCCCATCCGCGCATCAAGACATCGGCGCCGGTTGCCCGGCTGCCGGGGTGGTCATGCCGAAGGGGCGCTCGTTCGCAAGCGAAGGAATGCGGCCCCGCGCGGCGCGAACCTCGGCAAGATCGATATCGGCCACGATGACACCGGGCTCGGCATGGCCGGCCTCGGCTACGATCCGCCCCCAGGGGTCCACGATCAGCGAATGCCCATAGGTCTCGCGCCCGTCCTCATGCAGCCCGCCTTGCGCGGCAGATATGAGAAAACAGCCGTTTTCGATCGCCCGCGCCCGCTGGAGCATATGCCAGTGTGCCTCGCCGGTCTGCCGGGTGAAAGCGGCCGGCGCCGTCACCGCGTCGGCACCGGCGTGGCCATAGGCGCGGAACAGATGGGGGAAGCGCACGTCATAACAAATCGCCAGCCCCACCTTGAAGCCGCCGGCCTCCACCATCACGGCATCGGTGCCGGGCGTATAGGTCGCGCTTTCCCGCCAGCTTTCGCCATTCGCCAGATCGACGTCGAACATGTGAATCTTGTCATAGGCGCCGATAACCGCCCCATCCGGTCCGATCACGAAGGCCCGATTCGCCACCTGCCCATCCGCCCGCCGGATCGCAAGCGACCCGAGATGGACGTGAATGCCAAGCTCGGCCGCAACCGCCCGCATCCGCTGCAAAAACGGATCGTCCGCTTCAAGCGCGATCTTTGCGAACAAATCCTCGCGGCTGCGCTCCAGGATATTCGTCATCTCCGGCGTCTGAACATAGAGCGCCCCGCGCCCCGCCGCCTCGCGCACCAGCGCCTCGGTAGCGGCTAGATTTCCAGCGGGGTCGCGTCCCGATCGAAGCTGGACGCAGGCGACGCGGCGAACCGTCATGGCAAAATCCCTCTCAGGATGCGAGCAGCGGATCGAGCCCGCCGCGCCGTTCCAACTCGTGAAGATCGTCGCAGCCGCCCACATGGGTCGCGCCCACGAACACCTGCGGGAAGGTGGTGCGCCCGGACCGGTCCATCATCTCAGCTCGCCGATCGGGATCGACGCTGGCGTTGAACTCGGTATAGGCAACGCCCTTGCGGTCGAGCAGCGCTTTTGCCGCCACGCAGTAGCCGCAGCCGTTGCGGGTATAGATCGTCACTTCTGCCATGTCACATCCTGCCGATTTCTGATCTCTTCATCCCATATAGGGGCGATCATCCAGGTGCGACAACCCGCGCGAAGGTCAGAACATCCACCGCGCTCGCACCGGCCCGCATGAGCGGACGCGCCGCCGCTTCCAGCGTGACGCCGGTAGTGAACACGTCGTCGATCAAGAGTACGCGCCGTCCCTTTATCAGAGCTTTCGCGCCTTTCGGCACCTTGAAGGCGCCGATCACGTTCTCCGCCCGCGCCTCCCGGCTGAGCCCGACCTGTTGCCGCGTCCGCCGCGTCCGGATCAGCACCATCGGCCGATAGGGCTTGCCGCCGCGCCGGGCGATCTCGCGCGCGATCAGCGCCGCCTGATTGAACCGCCGCCTGAACAGGCGCCAGCGGTGCATTGGAACCGGCACGATCAGATCGGCATCCCCAATCACCTCGCCGCCCGCCCGCATCATCCAGCCCGTGATCAGCGGCACGAGATCCGACCGGTCGGCGTATTTGAAAGCCTGAACGAGATCGGGCACGGGCCCGTCGTAAACGACCGCCGACCGCGCCCGGTCGAACGTAGGCGGATTCGCGATCGCTTCCGCCGACAAGGTGCCCGGCCCAAGGTCGTAAGGGAACGGCGTTCCTAGCCGCTCGCACCAGGGCCGCTCTAGAAAGCGGACGCTCTTCCAGCAATCGAGGCAGACGGCGGAGAGGCTTGCAACCGGCACGGCGCACATCGGGCAGGACGGCGGCAGCACAAGATCGAGCGTCGCTTCGCTCGCAAGCCGGGCCGCTCCGCGAGCCGCGTCAAAAACACGGCCCGCCAGAGACGGCCGGAGTCCCCGGTCGAAAACATCGGAGGCCACATGAACCGGGCGCCACATCGATAAACCCACCCTCTCGCAAGCTAAGCTTAGGCGTAGCCGTACAGCCTGTCACGCGGCGCTAGCCGTTGACGGGAGAGGAACACGCACCCATAACCCGGTCACACCGCACCGGACCCGTCCCATGCTCCCGCACGTCTTCAATCGACGCCTGATCGCCCGCCATCGCCGCCGCGCCATCGACGCGGCCGTGGAGGGTCTCGATTTCCTCGTGACCATAGCGGCCGAGGACATCGCCGAGCGCCTGCAATCAGTGTCCCGCAGCTTTGAAACCGCCCTGGTGATCGGTGGCCCCACGGACGCATTGGCCCGCGCCGTGCAGCAATCCGGCAAAGTCGGCCGTGTGATCCGGGCGGATCTCTTCACGCCGGGCCTTGGCACCGATCCAAAGCCGCATGTCGCGATCGATGATGAACGGCTGCCCTTCGCCGGGGAAAGCTTGGATCTCGTGGTATCCAGCCTCACCCTGCAATGGGCGAACGACATCCCCGGCGCGCTGGTGCAGATCCGCCGGGCGCTTCGCCCCGACGGGCTTTTCCTCGCCAACCTCATCGGCGGCGATACGTTGACCGAGCTGCGGGAGGCGTTCCTCGCCGCCGAAAGCGAAATCACCGGCGGCGTCACCCCGCGCGTCGCCCCCTTCGCGGATGTGCGCGACATCGGCGGCCTGCTTCAGCGCGCGGGCTTCGCCCTTCCCGTCGCCGACATCGACCGGCTGATGCTGCGATACGAAACGCCCTTCCATCTCATGCGGGAACTCGCCACCATGGGAGCCGGCAACGCGCTGACGGAACGCGCGCGCGGGCTTCTATCCCCCCGGATTCTGGAGCGAGCCGCCACCCATTACGCCGCCGCCCACGCCGATGACGACGGCCGGATCCGCGCGACGATCGCGATTCTATCCATGTCGGGCTGGGCACCGCATGAAAGCCAGCAAAAGCCGCTTCGACCGGGCACGGCCAAGACGCGGCTCGCAGACGCGCTCGGGGCAGAGGAGCGGCCGCTGCCCTCCGGCTCCTGACAAGTCGGCACGCACCCGGCCCGCGTCGCCTAAAGCAGATCCAGGATGTGCGCGACAAGCGGTTCGTCCGCCGCCGGCATTGGATAGTCGCGAAGCCGGTTCGGGCGAACCCAGGCCAGCGTCTGCCCCTCTCTCGCCACGGCCAAACCCTCCCACCGCCGGCATACGAACAGCGGCATGAGAAGATGAAAACCATCGTAGGCGTGGCTGGCAAAGGTGAACGGCGCCAAGCAAGGCTTGCGCACCGTGATCCCGAGTTCCTCGGCCAGCTCGCGAATGAGGGCATCCTCCGGCGTTTCGGCCGTTTCGACCTTGCCGCCTGGAAACTCCCATAGCCCCGCCATGGATTTGCCCTCAGGCCGCTGCGCCAAGAGAACCCGGTTGTCCGGATCGACGAGAAGGCAGGCCACCACCAGAACAAGTTTCAAATCCACGCCCCCGCTCGGCTGATCAGGAAAGGCACCACACGGCAGCCGGGTTCAGCTTCGGTAATCGCCGTTGATCGCCACATACTCCTTCGTGAGATCGCACGTCCAAACCGTCGCCCGCCCGGTGCCAAGCCCGATATCGACGCGGATCAGAACGTGCTCCTTTTCCATCGCGGCCGTCGCCAGCGCTTCGGAATAGCCGGTATCCCGCGCGCCATCGACCGCGACGCGCACATCCCCGAACCAAATCGCCAGCCGGTCGCGGTCTGCCGGTTCGCCCGCCTTGCCGACGGCCATGACGATCCGGCCCCAATTGGCATCCTCGCCGGCGATGGCCGTCTTCACGAGCGGCGAATTGGCGATCGAAAGCGCGATCCGTTTGGCCGACCCGTCGTCGACGGCGCCGCCCACCGTAATCTCCACGAACTTGCGCGCGCCCTCGCCGTCCTTGACCACCTGATGCGCCAAATCCAGAAGAAGATCGTGGAGCGCGGCCTTGAACCCCGCCAAACGCGAATCACCCGCCGTCTCGATGCGCGGCGCGCCGCGCTTGCCCGCCCGTCCGGTCGCGAAGAGCAACAGCGTGTCCGACGTCGAGGTATCGCTGTCGACCGTGATGGCGTTGAACGATCCCTCTACGCCCGGCGACAAAAGCGCCTGCAACACAGGTGCGGCCAGCGGGGCGTCGGTGAAGACGAAGGAGAGCATCGTCGCCATATCCGGCGCGATCATGCCCGCGCCCTTGGCGATCCCGTTGATGGCAACCGGCACCCCGCCGATCTCCACCGTCCGGGTCGCGACCTTCGGAAAGGTGTCCGTGGTCATGATCGCCCGCGCGGCGTCGATCCATGCGCCCGGCCGCAAGCGGGTTGCCGTTTCACCGAGCACGGATTTGAACTTACCGGGATCGAGCGGTTCGCCGATCACGCCGGTTGAGGCGAGAAAAACCGTCCTAGCCGGTATGCCAAGCACCTCCGCCGCGAAATCGGCCGAAGCGCGAACCGTGTCGCGGCCCTTTTGCCCTGTGAAGGCGTTGGCGTTGCCGGAGTTGACGAGCAACGCCCGGGCCGACCCGCCCGCCAAGGCCTGACGGCACCACTCCACGGAGGCCGAGGGGCATTTGGAACGGGTGAAGACACCGGCGACCTCCGTGTCCTCGTCAAGGGCGACCAGCAGCACGTCGGTCCGGTTCTTATACTTGATCCCAGCCTCGGCGGTCGCAAAGCGCACGCCTTCGATTGCGGGCATGTCCGGAACGGTCTTGGGAGCAAGCGGGGAAACGGCGTGCGACATGGCGGGCTCGGCTGGAACGGGAGGATAGACAAAAACCGCCCCCCCCGAAATGATCGGGGCGGCGGTTCCATTACAGGCTTGCAGGGCGCTTACTGCGCGGGCGCAGGCACGGCCGCCGGCTGATCGAGGCGCTCGATCTTGGCTTCGCCCTTCAGCTTGGCCAAGGTCTCCTGGAATTTGTCGCGCTGCACGGCCTGCTTGACCTGAGCCCGCACCTCCTCGAAAGCCGGAACCGGCTGCGTGCGCTTCTCCTCGACGCGGATCACATGGAAGCCGAACTGAGACTTCACCGGCTTGGCGGACGTCTGCCCGGCGGGGAGCGCGAACGCCTCGGCCTCGAACTCCGACACCATCTGGCCCCTTGCGAAGAACCCCAGATCGCCGCCGTTGACCTTCGATCCCGGATCCTCGGACTTCTCAGCCGCGATCTTTCCGAAATCGCCGCCTGCGGCCAGATCCTTGATGATCTGATTGGCCTCTTCCTCGGTTTTCACGAGAATGTGACGCGCGCGCACTTCTTCCGGCGGCGTGTAGCCGGCGACGTCCTTCTCATAGCGCGCCTTGAGATCGTCTTCGGTGATGCTGTTGGTGATGCTCTCTTCCACATAGGTGTTGCGAAGGGCCTGCGCCGTTAGGAACGCCATCCGGTCCTTGTAACCCTGGTTCGATTCCAGCCCTTCGGCCTTTGCGGCATCGGCCATCACATGCATGTCGACGAGCGCGTCGATCACCATGGATTGGCGCGCGCCTACGGGAACCTGCTTCAATTGCTCGCTGAAAACCTCCAAGGCGTGATCGACTTGCGCCTTGGTAATGGGTTCACCGTTGACGCGCGCCAGAACATTATCCTCAGCGGAAAGAGCCGGAACCGCGAACGCCATCCCCAGGATGATCACGGCAGGGGCAAAGCGGGCGAAGTGGTCGGTGGCGCGAAACATCATGGGCGGCATATCCTTGCATCTATCACGGGGCAAGCCCGGTCTGGCCGAGTGGGAGGCAGCATTACCTCCGAACGTCGCACAGGCGTATAGCGCGGGTTTGGGGCGCGCGGAAGGCGCCACGTTGACATCCGGGGGGTGCCAACTTACGTAGTTCCGGGCCGAGCTATCGGTTGATCGGCCGACTTGAACGCCGGTCGAGGTACCGGTTGCGCCAGGGACGGATACGCCGGCCCTCCCGCTGCGTTCGGTCATTGGCACGTTGGCGGTGCGTCCTTTTGGATGAGCTTCGATCGCGCCTCAAGAGATTGTATAGTTTAGCGCGCCGACCCGGGCCCGGGCGCCGCTCCAAGGACGAAGGGATAGGCTGCCATGGTCGGCCTCGGCGCAATCGCGCGTAAGCTATTCGGATCGGCGAACGACCGCCGCGTCAAGGGTTACCGCCCGCAGGTAGCCGAGATCAACGCCCTTGAAGCGGCGATGCTCGCGCTCTCCGACGAGGCGCTGCGCGCCCGAACCGCTGAATTCCGCGAGAAGATCGCGAGCGGGACCTCCGTCGACGATCTCCTGATCCCTGCCTTCGCGACCGTTCGCGAAGCAGCCCGCCGCGTGCTCGGACAGCGCCATTTCGACGTCCAGCTCATCGGCGGCATGGTTCTGCACGACGGTGACATCGCCGAGATGAAGACCGGCGAAGGCAAGACCCTCGTCGCAACTCTGGCGACCTACCTCAATGCGCTGCCCGGCAAGGGCGTGCACGTCGTAACCGTCAACGACTACCTCGCCAAACGCGACTCCGAGTGGATGGGGCGCATCTATAATTTCCTCGGGCTCTCGACCGGCGTCATCGTCCACGGCATCTCCGACGACGAGCGGCGCGCCGCCTATGCCTGCGACATCACCTACGCCACCAACAACGAACTCGGCTTCGATTATCTCCGCGACAACATGAAGTATGAGCGCGCGCAGATGGTCCAGCGCGGCCACCACTACGCCATCGTCGACGAAGTGGACTCCATCCTCGTCGACGAAGCGCGCACGCCGCTGATCATCTCCGGTCCGCTCGAAGACCGCTCGGATTTCTACAACACCATCGACACGTTCATCCCTGGGCTCACGCCTGAGGATTACGAGGTCGACGAAAAGCAGCGCACCGCCATCTTCACCGAAGCGGGCACCGAAAAGCTCGAAGGCCGGCTGAAGGAAGCGGGCCTCCTCAAGGGCGGCTCGCTCTATGATGTCGAGAACGTCTCCGTCGTTCACCACGTGAACCAGGCACTGCGTGCCCACAGGCTGTTCCAGCGCGACAAGGACTACATCGTCAAGGGCGATGAGGTGATCATCATCGACGAGTTTACCGGCCGCATGATGCCGGGCCGCCGCTATTCCGACGGCCTCCATCAGGCTCTGGAAGCCAAGGAACACGTGCGCATCCAGCCGGAAAATCAGACGCTGGCGTCGATCACCTTCCAGAACTACTTCCGGATGTACGAAAAGCTTGCCGGTATGACCGGTACGGCTGCAACGGAAGCGGATGAGTTCGCCGATATCTACGGCCTCGAAGTTCTGGAAATCCCGACCCATCGCACCGTCGCCCGCCAGGACGACGATGACGAGGTCTACCGGACCGTCGCGGAGAAATACAAAGCCATCGTCGCGACCATCCGCGAAGCTAAGACACGCGGCCAGCCGGTTCTCGTCGGCACCACGTCCATCGAGAAATCGGAAAGCCTAGCCGCGCTTTTGAAATCTGAAGGCTTTCGCCAGCACGACTTCGACGTTCTGTTCGATGGCGACCAGGGCGCGAACGAGATGGTGTTCCAGGTCCTGAACGCGCGCTACCACGAGCAGGAAGCTTTTATCATCAGCCAGGCCGGCGTGCCCGGCGCAGTGACGATCGCCACCAACATGGCCGGCCGCGGCACCGATATCCAACTCGGCGGCAACGCCGACATGCGCATAGCCCACGAGCTCGCCGATGTGCCCCCCGGCCCCGAACGCGACGCGCGCGAGCAGAAAATCCGCGAGGATATCGCCCGCCTCAAGGAAAAGGCGCTGGCTGCCGGCGGTCTCTTCGTCATCGGCACCGAACGCCACGAAAGCCGCCGCATCGATAACCAGCTCCGCGGGCGCTCAGGCCGTCAGGGCGACCCCGGCCATTCCCGTTTCTATCTTTCGCTGCAAGACGACCTGATGCGCATCTTCGGCTCCGACCGCATGGACGGCATGCTGACGAAGCTCGGCCTCAAGGACGGCGAGGCGATCATCCATCCCTGGATCAACAAGGCGCTTGAAAAGGCCCAGCAGAAGGTCGAAGCCCGCAACTTCGATATCCGCAAGAACCTGCTCAAATACGACAACGTCATGAACGATCAGCGCAAGGTGATCTTCGAGCAGCGCATCGAGCTCATGTCGGAAGCAAGCGTCGCCGAGACGGTCGCGGATATGCGCCACGAAGTTATCGGCGAGCTTGTATCCAAGCACATTCCGGAAAACGCCTACGCTGAACAATGGGACGTCGCCGGCCTGAAGACCGCCGTTGGCGAAACCCTCAACCTCGATCTTCCCGTCGATCAGTGGGCCAAAGAAGAAGGCATCGCGGACCAGGAAATCGAGGAGCGGCTCAAGACGGCCGCGGACGAGAATTTCGCCGCGCGCGAGCAGCGCTTCGGCAACGATCTGATGCGCCATGTCGAAAAGGCGGTCCTGTTGCAAACGCTGGATAATCTCTGGCGTGAGCATCTTGCCCACCTCGACCACCTGCGCTCGGTCGTCGGCTTCCGCGGCTATGCCCAGCGCGATCCGCTGAACGAATACAAGACCGAGGCCTTCGCCCTCTTCGAGACCCTGCTCGGTCAGTTGCGCCAACAGGTCACCGCCCAGTTGATGCGCGTGGAACTGCGCCAGCAGGCCCCCGCGCCCGTTTTCGACGAAACCCGCCTCGCCGAACATCACGCCAACCCCTTCACGGGAGAGGACGAGATGTCCGCGCTGCCGGCCGCCTCCATGCTCGCCACCGTCTTCGACGAGGAAGGCCAGCCCGTAGCGCGCAATCCGAACGACCCCTCCACCTGGGGTCAGGTCGGCCGGAACGAGCAATGTCCCTGTGGATCCGGCAAGAAGTTCAAGCACTGCCACGGCCAATTTGCCTGATCTGACACGCCGCCCGCCTTTCTTGCAGGCGTGGCGGCGGATCTTGCAGGTGTCGCCACCGAATGACACCGATGACGTTTCAGTTTTATGAATGTATCATCGCGGTCTCTCGACAGACGGGAGTGCCGCGATGAACATCACCCGCGACGACATCATCGATATGTGCGGCTGCGATGCGGCCGAGGTCGACGCCATAGCTGAACATGAGAACCTGCCGGACGTGATCGCTGCGGCCCTTGCCGAGTATCTGCTGCATTCGGCCAAAGGCGAGAACACGATCAAGGCCATGATCCGAGAGGATATCCGCGCCGCAATCCGGCGCGGCGACAGGGCGCGCGCCTCGCTTCTGATCGGCGTGTTCAACCACTTTGCAGCCGGGCATGCCTACGATCACCGGCCGGAATGACGCCCCTTGGCGGCGGCCAAATCGCGATTCGGCATTGACGTTCCAGCGTGTGGATGACTATCTCAACCCATGCGCCTCACCCAGCAGACAAACTACTCCGTCCGGATCTTGCTCTACTGCGCGGCTAATCCGGACCGCCCGAGCCGCGTCGGCGACATAGCTGCGAGCTTTGGCATGTCCGAAACGCACCTCTTCAAGATCCTGAAGGTGCTGGTCGACGCGAACCTCGTGCAGACCATCCGCGGCCGCAACGGCGGCCTCAAGCTGGCGCGTCCTGCCGGGGACATCACGGTGGGCGAAGTCGTGCGGGCGGCCGAGGAAAGCTTCCATCTCGCCGATTGCTTTGACGCGAACGGCCACGATTGCCCGCTCAGCCTCAACTGCGAATACAACCGGATCTTGCGGGAAGCCCTCTCGGCCTTCTTCGCCGTGCTCGACCGCTACACCATTGCGGACGTCGCCAAGGACCGACCGGACCTGCGCTTCCTCTTGGGGATCGACGCCCTGCACGGCGTTGCCGGCTCGGCTTGACGGCATGAAAAAACCGGCGGGCCGTTTCGGGCGCCGCCGGTTCCAAAATCAATCCCAGTCTGCCTCTGATCAGGCCGCTGCTTCCTTGGACCGTTCGAACCGCTTGCGGTCGTTCGGGTCGAGATGCGTCTTGCGCAGCCGGATCGACTTCGGCGTCACCTCGACGAGTTCATCGTCCTGGATCCAGGCGAGCGCCCGCTCCAGCGTCATCCGGATCGGCGGCGTCAGGCGCACCGCTTCGTCCTTGCCAGACGCACGAACGTTGGTCAGCTTCTTGCCCTTGAGCACGTTGACCTCAAGGTCGTTCTCGCGGGTATGCTCGCCCACGATCATGCCCTGATAGACCTTCCAGCCCGGCTCGATCATCATCGGCCCGCGATCTTCCAGGTTCCAAAGTGCGAAGGCCACAGCCTCGCCGATGTCGTTGGAGATCAGCACGCCATTGCGCCGGCCCGGAATTTCGCCCTTGAACGGAGCATAAGCGTGGAACAGCCGGTTCATGACCGCAGTGCCGCGCGTATCCGTCAAGAGTTCGGACTGATAGCCGATCAAACCGCGGGTCGGGGCGTAAAACACCAGCCGCTGGCGCTTGCCGCCCGACGGCTTCATCTCGACCATGTCGGCGCGGCGCTCGGACATCTTCTGCACCACGATCGAAGAATATTCCTCGTCGACGTCGATCACGACTTCCTCGATCGGCTCCAAGAGCCTGCCGGTCGCTTCGTCTTTCTGGTAGACGACGCGCGGCCGCGACACGGCCACTTCGAAGCCTTCGCGGCGCATGGTCTCGATCAGAACCGCGAGCTGAAGTTCGCCGCGACCGGACACATAGAACGAGTCCTTCTCCGCGCTTTCCTCGATCTTCAGCGCGACATTGCCTTCGGCCTCTTTCAGGAGACGGTCGCGGATCACGCGGCTCGTCACCTTGTCGCCTTCGGTGCCCGCAAGCGGGGAATCATTCACGATGAACGACATCGTAACCGTCGGCGGATCGATCGGCTGGGCAACCAGCGGCTCCGTCACTTCCATCGCGCAGAAGGTGTCGGCGACGCTGCCCTTGCTCAGACCCGCGATCGCCACGATGTCGCCGGCCTCGCCAAGGTCGATCGGCTGGCGTTCGATGCCGCGGAAGGCGAGAATCTTGGAAATACGGCCCTGCTCCAGCACCGTGCCGTCGTGGGAAAGCACCTTGATCGACTGGTTCGGCTTCACGGTCCCCGACGTAATGCGGCCCGTGATCATGCGGCCGAGGAAGGGGTTGGCTTCGAGCAGCGTGCCGATCATCTTGAACGGCGCGCCCTCTTCAACGGTCGGTTCCGGCACATGGCGCAGAACGAGGTCGAACAGCGGCGCCATGCCCTGATCCTGCGGCCCGTCCGGGCTTTCGGCGAACCAGCCGTTACGGCCGGAACCGTAGAGGATCGGGAAATCAAGTTGCTCGTCGGTCGCGTCCAGCGCTGCAAAGAGGTCGAACACCTCGTTGATGACTTCCTGCGAGCGCGCGTCCGAACGATCGACCTTGTTGATCACCACGATCGGCTTCAGCCCAACCTTCAGCGCCTTGCCGACCACGAATTTGGTCTGCGGCATCGGCCCCTCGGCGGCGTCGACCAGCACGATCGCGCTATCCACCATGTTGAGAATGCGCTCCACCTCACCGCCGAAGTCGGCGTGGCCGGGGGTGTCGACGATGTTGATGCGCGTGTCCTTCCAGACCACCGACGTGGCCTTGGCGAGAATGGTGATCCCACGCTCTTTTTCCAGGTCGTTAGAATCCATCACGCGCTCCGCGACGCGCTGGTTCTCACGGTAGGAGCCCGACTGCTTGAGCAGTTCGTCGACGAGCGTTGTCTTGCCGTGGTCGACGTGCGCGATGATGGCGATGTTGCGAAGTTTCATGAAAGTTCCGGGAGAAATGGTCAACGGCCCGGGGAAGGCTTCACCGGGCCGTGCTGCTGCGGCGCACTATACGAATCATTGTGACCGTAGCAAGAAAAACCGGCGAGAACCGGCGAATGACCGCAATGCGCGGCAAGCATGACGCAGTTTCACGCTGCACAGGGCCGGTTTCTTTGGTTAACCTCTCCGATCAGCCCCGGCGAAGCCCCAGCAATCCCGGCGCCGCATGCCAAATCGCTTGCACCGCGAAGCCGCAGAAGAGCACGCCGCTCGCCCGCACGATCGCAAGCTCATGCGCGCGGTAGAACCGCCTGACCGCACCCGCTCCGATGATGACGATCAGGATCATATCGGCGACCAGGAACCCCACGAAAGAGGCGCCCAGCAGCAACGGCAGGCTGGAAAAATCAAGCTTATCCGCCTCGCCCGCCAGCAGAGCGGTGAAGGTGGCAAGGGCCACCGGGTAACCCTTGGGATTGGTGAGGCCGAAGATCAGCCCGCGCCGGAGCGGCCTCTTCACCAACAGAACCGGCGCGCCGTCCAACCGAGGCTTCGCCTTGATGGCCGTCCACCCGATCCAGGCGAGATAAAGCCCGCAAAAAAGGCCGAGCCCGTCGAACACCGCCGGACCGATCGTCCGCGCGCCCACGATGGCGATCAAGGCGAGCCCGGACCAGACCGTATCGCCAGCCAGATGCCCCGCCATAAACAGCGCCGCATCCCGCCGCCCCTGCCCGGCCCCGATGCCCAGAAGCGCCAGGAAGGCAGGGCCCGGAATCAAGATATAGGCCATGGCTGCCGCAAAAGCGGCAGCGAGAAGGGGAAAGGTCATCTGGAAAAAATCTCCGGGCCGTTCTCGCGAACGAACCCTGCCCCGCCTCTTTCGTCAAGCCAAACCCGAGGGCGTCAGCCCCGCGCGCGTTTCGCCAGCGTCCGCAACCGAAGCGCGTTGAGCTTGATGAAGCCGGCCGCGTCTTTCTGGTCATAGGCGCCCTGGTCGTCCTCGAAGGTCACGAGTGCGTTCGAGTAGAGCGACTTGGCGCTCTCACGTCCGATCACCATCACATTGCCCTTATAGAGCTTCAGCGTGACCTCGCCCTCGACATACTCCTGACTGCGGTCGATCAGCGCCTGCAGCATCTCGCGCTCCGGCGAGAACCAGAAGCCGTAGTAGATCAGCTCCGCATAGCGCGGCATCAGATCGTCTTTCAGATGCGCCGCACCCCGATCGAGCGTAATGCTCTCGATCGCCCGGTGCGCGGTCAGAAGGATCGTGCCGCCCGGCGTCTCATAGACGCCGCGGCTCTTCATCCCGACATAGCGGTTTTCCACGAGATCGAGACGGCCGATCCCGTTATCCCTGCCAAGCCGGTTAAGCTCGGCCAGGAGCGATGCCGGCGACAAGCGCTTGCCGTCGATCGAAACCGCGTCGCCGCGTTCGAAGCCGATCTTGACGACTGTCGCCTTATCCGGCGCATCCTCCGGCGAAATGGTGCGCTGATACACGTAATCCGGCGCCTCGACCGAGGGATCCTCCAGCACCTTGCCCTCGGACGATGAGTGCAAGAGGTTGGCGTCCACCGAGAAGGGCGCGTCACCCTTCTTGTCCTTGGCAACCGGGATCTGGTGCTTTTCGGCAAAGTCGAGAAGATCCGTCCGGCTTTTGAACGTCCAGTCGCGCCAAGGTGCTATGATCTTGATATCCGGATTGAGCGCATAGGCCGAAAGCTCGAAGCGCACCTGATCGTTGCCCTTGCCGGTCGCGCCGTGGGCGATTGCGTCAGCGCCGGTCTTGGCGGCGATATCGATGAGATGCTTGGAAATGAGCGGCCTCGCGATCGAGGTGCCGAGCAGATACACGCCCTCATAGACCGCGTTGGCGCGGAACATCGGGAACACGAAATCACGCACGAATTCCTCGCGCACGTCCTCGATGTAGATCTCCTTGATCCCCATCATCTCGGCCTTGCGGCGGGCCGGTTCCAGCTCTTCGCCCTGTCCGAGGTCGGCGGTAAAGGTCACCACCTCGGCGCCAAGCTCGGTCTGAAGCCACTTCAGGATGATCGAGGTATCGAGGCCGCCGGAATAGGCCAGCACGACCTTCTTGATGTCGCCCTTCTTCATGGTCACTCCAGCGGATAGAACAGAGAGGATCGGCCCCGTCGGCCAACGTTGCGCGGACTTATAGCCGCCTTCGCGGGCCGCGCAAGATGGCGCCCGTTCAGCGCAGCCGCTGAAATCGGTCGCGGAGCAAAACAGCGCCGCGTGCGACACCCGCCTTGATGCGATCGCCGGTTCGCCCGAGTGCGCCGGCAATCGCCTCTTCGGTCAGCGGGCTGCCCGGCCGGTAGATCATCCGGTGAACGAGCAGCACGATCGTCAGCGTGATCAGCCAGCCGAGCACCACATCCGACAGGAAATGCCCGCCGAAGGCGATCCGGTTTAGCGACATGGCGAAGACGTAGACCAGCGTCGCCGCCACCATGGGAACGCGCCAGGTCAGCGGCGCGATCATCGCAAAGGCAATCAGCATCATCGAAGACGAGGCCTCGCCGGAAACGAAGGAGCAGTTCCACTCGCAGGCGTTGGAGATCACCCAAGGCGGCGTGAAGACATGGTCGCCACCAAAATCATACACGTTGGAAGGGCGCGCGCGGCCCCACAATCCTTTGAGAATCACGTTGACCACAAGGCCGGGCCCCAGCAGGGCGGATAGCGTGATGAAAAGCCCTGCGCGTGCGGGTAGCAGCACCCGGGCGCCGGAAAAGAGCAAAGGGCCGATCAGCGAAACGAGCCCGGCAATGCAAGCAAGCTGGAACGTGAAGAGCCCAAGCGCTCGCAGCTCAACGAGAAACCAAGCATGCCGGGCATAGAACCCCGTCTGATCGCTATAGAACAGCCGGGTCATCGCAAGATCGACACCCGGAAACAGATAGAGGGCTATGCTGAGAACGGCCGTCACCCCAAGCGTGCTGCGCACCGAATGCCGCCGGGCAAAGCTTTGCAGCCATCGCAGATAACCGCCCACAGTCTTATGGTCCGCCGTTTCGCTCATCACTGACTACCCACCTCTCATGCCGCCCTGATGTAGACCCCGCGCCTTCGCGTTGCCAAGGCCAAGCGCTTGCACGAACGCCGTGTTCCCCCCATCTTCCAGACGTCACCTTAGAAGGCAGCGAGGCAGACATGGCGACCCGCCATTATGAAGACCCTGAGATCCTTGGCCCGGAAGCCCAGCGCGAGGCGCGCGTCCGCCGCGATTTCTGGCCCGTCGCCAAAAAGGCCGCCCGCGCTATCCCCTTCATGAACGAGGTGGTCGCCGCCTATTTCTGCGCGCTCGACCCGAAGACGCCGCTGCGCGTCCGCGCCACGCTCATCGGAGCGCTCGCCTATTTCGTCATGCCGTTCGACGTGGTTCCGGACGTGTTGCTCGCCGTCGGCTTCACCGACGACATCACCGTTCTTGCCGCCGCGATCGCCATGGTCCGGAGCCATATCTCGGAGCGGCACCGTGAGGCGGCAAAAAAGGCCTTGGCGGACGAGGAAGCCAAGATCTAGCGCCCATCAGTCCACATCCACCTGGGCGTCCGCTTCCAGAATGCGCCGGAGCCGGCTGAAGGCGAGGCGGATGCGGGACTTGACGGTGCCGAGCGCAATTCCGGTCTCATCGGCGATCTGGCTGTGCGAGAGGCCCTTGAAGAAGGCGAGTTCGACGAGCGCCAATTGCTCCGCCGGCAAGGACGACAGCGCCGAACGCACTCGTTCCTCGCGCCGCTGCGCATCGATGAAACTGCCGGCTTCTTCTGGCGCGGATGGCAGGAATGCCGGATCGTTTTGATCGACATCGGCCATCCGGTCGCGCCGCAGCGCGTCGATCCGACGGTTTCTCGCGATCCGGAAAAGCCACGTTCCAACCGACGACTTCGTGCGGTCGAACAAAGCGGCCTTTTTCCAGAGCGTGACCATCACCTCCTGGGCGAGTTCCTCGGCGACACCGTTTTCGGTTCCGAGCCGCATCAGATAGGAGGTCAATCGCGGCGCGTAGTGATCGAACAGCGCTATGAACGCCTGCCGGTCCTGCTTGGCCGCGACCTGCTCCACGAGGTCGGCAAGTTCCTCGTTACCCAACACGTTGACTTCCCGAGCACCCTAGGAGCTTTCGCGCCCGCGCGTCAGCGCCAGCAGCAAGATCCTAACCATCATTACGTCGGCAACCCCGCCTACAGATCACGGAGCGCGCCGGCGGCCCTGTCAGAGCACGGCGTCCAACCTATCGAAAAGACTGAAAGTTTTCGAAGAAGCCAGCACGGCTCCGCCCAACTCTCGCCCAATTTCCAGCCAAGCGTGCGTGCATATTCGAGGGATCATAGACGAAGTTGCAAGGGGGCGCCATCTTTGCCGATTAGAACCTCTAGCGGATGGACGAAACGCTTAAGACGGCCTCATTGCGGTTCGGGCCCTTTAGGGTTCGCTAACTTCATCGGATCCGCAACGGTTTGGTAACCGTAAAACCGTAGCTTGGTCTTCAAGGTTAATGACGGGTGACCGAGCTGACTTGGCTCCACTACGTCGCAGACTCAATCAGGGTGAATGATGACGAACCTTCGCACTCTCGGCCTGGCGCTCTCCATGCTTCTTGGCGCGGTCACGCTCGCCAGTGCGCAAGAGCAGAAGGCCACACCGCTTCAGCAATCCGGTGCCTGGTCGGCTTTTGCCTATAACGGCAATCGCGGCAAGGTCTGTTATGCCGCTTCCCAGCCCAAGGAAACCGCGCCGAAAGGCGTTAATCGCGACCCCGTCTATCTTTTCGTGACCAATCGCCCCACGGAGGGCGTCAAGCATGAAGTGAGCGTCATCACCGGTTATCCCTACCGGGAGGGTTCGAAGACCACGATCAAAATCGGCTCCGACAGCTTCGTGCTCTTCACCAAGGACGACGGCGCCTGGATGGAAAACGCGGCCGAGGAAAGCCGATTGATCGCCGCCATGCGCGCCGGCTCTGAAATGACGGTCACCGGTACGTCGCGTCGCGGCACGGTCACGACGGACACCTATTCGCTCTCCGGCGTCTCGGCTGCTTTGAAACGCATCGACGCGGAATGCCAGTGAACGCCTGACGTGCGCCCGTAAGCCTTGGGCTTGCGGCGTTTCCTTGCTATATCAAACGCAACGCCGTGAACGGCCGAGGCTTGAAAGAGCTTCCGGCCGTTCATCGCTTTTGATCGGCCCCCTTCCAATCCTAAGGTGGCCGCGCCGGGAAAGCTCCGCCATGACGATCACGCTCGACCTCACCAGCCCTGCCGCGATGCGGCCCAGTCTGGCGAGCCAGCAGGAAACGCCGTCTCTGATCGGCATGAACCGCGAGGAACTGGCGGCCGCCATGATCGCGGTCGATGTGCCCGAGCGTCAGGCCCGCATGCGCGTCGCTCAGCTTTGGCACTGGATGTATGTGCGCGGAGCAACCTCCTTCGACGCGATGACCAATGTCGCCAAGGAGCTGCGCGGCAGGCTTGCCGACACCTACACCCTCGCCCGCCCGGAAATCGTTACCGAACAGGTTTCGCGTGATGGCACGCGCAAATGGCTGATCAAGTTCCCCCCGCGCGGCGCCGGCCGCCCCGTCGAGATCGAAACCGTCTATATCCCCGAGGAAGGTCGCGGCACGCTCTGCGTGTCGAGCCAGGTCGGCTGCACACTTACCTGCTCCTTCTGCCACACCGGCACCCAGAAGCTCGTCCGCAATTTGACCGCCGAAGAGGTCGTCGCCCAGATCCTCGTCGCCCGCGACCGGCTCGGCGATTACCCGGATGCGTCTCCCAACACCGAAGCGGCTATCCCCAGCGAAGGCCGCCTCGTGTCCAACATCGTGATGATGGGCATGGGCGAACCGCTCTATAACTTCGACAATGTGAAGCAGGCGCTGTTGATCGCGACCGATGGCGACGGCATGTCCCTCTCCCGCCGGCGCGTCACGCTCTCGACCTCCGGCGTGGTTCCGAACATCACCCGCACGGGCGAAGAGATCGGCGTCATGCTCGCTATCTCGCTCCACGCCGTTCGCGACGAGCTGCGCGACGAACTGGTGCCGCTGAACAAGAAATACCCGCTGAAAGATCTTCTCGCCGCCTGCCGCGCCTATCCCGGCCTCTCCAACGCCCGCCGCATCACCTTCGAATATGTGATGCTGAAGGGCGTCAACGACAGCCTAGCCGACGCGCGCGAACTGGTGCGCATCCTTCGCGGCATCCCCGCCAAGATCAATCTGATCCCGTTCAATCCCTGGCCGGGTTCGGCCTATGAATGCTCGGACTGGGGCGCGATCGAGCGTTTCGCCGAACATGTCAACGAAGCCGGATACGCCTCGCCGATCCGAACCCCGCGCGGCCGCGACATCCTCGCCGCCTGCGGGCAACTGAAGTCCGAAACCGAACGGATGCGCAAGCGCGACCGCGACGCCCTCGAAGCCGGCGTCACCGAGGCGGATCTCGCCATGCGAGCGATGGTTGCCGGCCACGGCGAGGACTGACACTCATGCGCGCGGTCGGCCGTCTGTTCGCAGCGCTCATCGGCTTCATCGCTGCGGTCATCGCTGCGGCGCTGTTCATGCTGGTCGCCCGCGTCGGTCTAGAGCCGGCCGATATGAATGCGGCGCCCTGGTTCTGGGGCACATTCCTTCTGGCCGCCGGCTATACCGCCTCTCTTCTTGGCTCGGCCGCCTTCCTGCCGGCCATGATCGCGATCGTCATCACCGAAGTCTTGTCGATCCGCTCCGTCATGGTTCATGTCGGGATCGGCGGGGCGATCGGCGCGATCGGCGCCGCCGGCCTCAGCCGGGTGTCCGAGGCCGGCGTGGCCTTCGACGGGCGGGGCGCTGTGATCGTCGCCGCCGGTTTCGTGGGCGGCTTTGCCTACTGGCTCGTCGCGGGCCGCATGGCTGGCCTTGCGCCACCTAACCCGAACGCGCGAGAAGAAGCCTGACGGCGAACGCAGCCATCACGCCCGCAAACAGCGTGTCGAAGACGCGCAGCGCCCTCCGGCTGGTCCTCAAGAAGGCCGCTATCCGCGCCGCGCCAAGGATCATCGCCACTGTGAGCGGAATGGTCACGACGATGTACCAGATCCCCAGAAAAAACAGCTTGGGCGACGCATACACGTCCCCCGCCTCGATGAACTGAGGCAGAAACGTCGCGAAGAAGACGATGATCTTGGGGTTGAGCACATTGATCGTCATCCCCTTCAAGAACACGCGCTGCAAGGCATCCGGCTTTGCGCCCTCGCTCACCGTGAAAACCGCCCCGCGCCGCAGCGCCTCGACGGCGAGGTAGAGCAGATATCCCGCCCCGACGATCTTCAGCACCGTGAAGGCCGTGGCCGATGCCGCGAGCACCGCCGATAGCCCCACCGCCGCCAGCGTCGAGTGCACAACCAGTCCGGCCGCGGTCCCCGCGAAAGCCGCAAATCCTGCCGCCCGGCCCTGCCCCACCGTTTTGCCGAGATAAAGCGCCATATCCGGCCCCGGCGTGAGCGTCAGAAAGACAACGGCGATCGTATAGGCGAGAAGCACGCCAAATCCGGGCAAAAACGCCATCGCCGCCTCGTCCCCCTCACGCGCTTAACCCAGCGACCTATCTCACACCGCGAGCGGATAGGCCTCTTCCATCAGATACGGCCCGCCGCCCACCGACGAACGCGACGAAAACAGGACGAAGCGATCCACGTCGAACGCCGGCGCGCGGAAATCGCCGTGATCCATCAGCCACCGCGCCGCCTCGGCCGATGACGTTCCGCGCAGCCGCGCGATCGTGACATGGGGAGTATAGCGCCGCGCTTCCGGCGCAAGCCCGATCCGCTGCATGATGCGCTCGTGTTCGGCCTGAAGCTCGATCAGTGCCGGTGTCGGTTCAACCCTGGCGAACAGCGAATGCGGCGCCCGGCCCGACGCGAAGCAATCGAGGCCCGACAGCCGCAGCGAAAAGACCGGCTTGTAAACCCGGTCGAGCGCCGCCGTGATTTCGTCGGCCGTCCGTCCGTCGATATCGCCCACGAAGCGCAGCGTGACGTGATAGTTTTCCGGATCGATCCACCGGGCGCCGGGCAAGCCGCCCTTTAGAAACGAGAGTTGCATCGCCACGTCGGAGGGTATTTCGAGGGCAGTGAACAATCTCGTCATGGGCGACCCTTCAAACCGGGCTTGATCGACAGCCCATGGTGACGACGAACGCGGCTCCGATGCAAGGCCCCCGCACCTCCCCAGCCACCCCAATCAAACGCAAAGGCTGTCACCAATGTCCGATCCACAAGACGAAGACCGCGTGGAGCGCATCGCCAGACGCACGGGCCGCATTCTATCCATTGTGGGAACATTGGTTCTTCTCGTCGTGCTCGCGGTCACCTATTTCTGACGAAGCCGAGTTATGACGAGGGCAGTATGGCCGCACCCGACGACAAGACCCGCATCGCCCGTTGGCAGGACGCCGCAGCGCCCGACCTCGACGACTTGGCGGCGCTTGCCGAGAAGGCCTACCGCGAATTGCCTCGCCATTTTCTCGATCTAACCGGCGAGATCGAAATCCGCGTCGACGATTTTCCGTCGGACGAATCGCTCGAAGCCCTCGCTCTCGAAAGCGAGTTCGACCTCCTCGGCCTTTTCGAAGGCGTCAGTCTTGCCCATGACAGCGCCGTGCTCTCCACCGGGCGCACGCCGAACCGGATCTGGCTCTATCGCCGCCCGATTCTGGACTACTGGGCCGAGCATGATGAAACCTTGGGCGCCATCGTCGCCCATGTCCTCATCCACGAGATCGGCCATCATTTCGGCCTCTCGGACGAAGACATGGAGATGCTGGAGGCCGAGGCCGGTTAAAGGCGAATGGGGCCTTCGCGGAACCGCCGATTCCGATGACAATAAGCGGCGTTGATGCTAGGAAGCTGCCGCGAACTTAAGGCGCGCGCAGCGCGGGAACGGCATCATGAGCCAAGCCACGGTCTTCATCGACGGAGAAGCTGGAACAACCGGTCTCCAGATCCGCGAACGGCTGGACCAGCGCTCCGATATCCGCGTCCTGTCGATCGCCCCCGAGCACCGCAAGAACGCGGACGAACGCAAGCGGCTCCTGAACGCGGCCGACGTCGCGATCCTGTGCCTGCCCGACGAGGCAGCGATTGAAGCCGTCGCGCTCATCGAAAACCCGCAGACCCGCGTGATCGACGCCTCATCCGCCCACCGGACGCTCGATGGCTGGACCTACGGGTTCGCCGAAATGACGCCGAACCAAGCCGGCCTGATCGCCGCGTCCCGCCGGGTCGCCAATCCCGGCTGCTATCCGCAGGGCCTGATCGCCACCGCCCGCCCCCTCGTCGAGGCCGGTCTGATCCCCCGGGATGCCCCGATCACCCTCAACGCGCTATCCGGCTATTCCGGCGGCGGACGCAAGATGATCGAGGATTACGAGGCCGCCGCCGACCCCGCGCCTTATCTACCTTACGCGCTGACCTTGAAGCACAAGCACCTGCCGGAGATGCGCGTCTATTCCCATCTCTCACACGACCCGCTGTTCCAGCCCGCCGTCGGCGCCTTTGCACAAGGCATGCTCACCGTCGTTCCGCTTCAACTCTGGGCGCTGCCCGGCGCGGTCACCGCCAAAGAGATGCACGACGTTCTCTTTGAGCGATACGACGGCGAGGCCTTCGTCTCGGTCGCCCCGTTCGAGGCCGTCGACCGGCTGGATACGCTGGACCCCCGCACCTTCAACGGCACCAACCGCATGCGCCTCCACGTCTTCGGTAACGAAGCGCGGCGTCAGGCCATGCTCGTCGCCGTCTACGACAATCTCGGCAAGGGCGCATCCGGCGCCGCCTTGCAAAACCTCAACCTGATGCTCGGACGCGAGGCGACCACCGGCCTCGTGATGGCCGCCTAAGCCGCCGTCCGGCAGACGCTCCAGGAGACCCACCATGCAGAAGTTCACCACCCTCACCGGCGTCGCCGCGCCGTTGCCGATCATCAATGTCGACACCGACATGATCATCCCCAAGCAATATCTGAAGACGATCAAGCGCACCGGCCTCGGCGTCGGTCTCTTCTCAGAGATGCGCTACAACGACGACGGTTCGGAAAACCCGGATTTCGTGCTCAACAAGCCGGCCTACCGCCAAGCCAAGGTGCTGGTCGCCGGCGATAACTTCGGCTGCGGCTCCTCGCGCGAGCACGCCCCTTGGGCTCTGCTCGATTTTGGCATCCGCTGCGTGATCTCCACGTCCTTCGCCGACATCTTCTACAACAACAGCTTCAAGAACGGCATTCTGCCGATCGTGGTCTCGCCCGAAGACCTGAAGAAGCTGATGGACGACGCCGAGCGCGGCTCCAACGCCACCCTCACCATCGATCTGGAAAGCCAGACGATCCAGGGCCCGGACGGCGGCACCGTTCATTTCGAGATCGACGCTTTCAAGAAGCACTGTCTCCTGAACGGCCTCGACGATATCGGCCTCACGCTCGAAAAGGCTCCCGCGATCGAAAGCTACGAGCAGAAGAATGCGGCCGAACGCCCCTGGGCGTGACGCTCCACATCCTTGAAGACCCGGACATTTGCTGGGTCGTCACGAAAGACAAGTTCGGATGACCTTTGAGACCTGGGCGATCTTCATACCTGCCGCTTTCGCGCTGAACATCTATCCCGGCCCCAACAACGTGCTGGCGATGACCCATGGCACCCGCTACGGATTCACGACCGCGATGCTGGCGTCGTCCGGCCGCTTTCCCGCCTTTGGATCTTTCGTACTGGGGGCCGCGGTTGGTCTCGGCGCGGTTCTTGCCGCGTCGGCGGAGCTTTTCTTCGTCCTCAAGCTCATCGGCGCGGCCTATCTCATCTGGCTTGGCTTGAAGATGGCGCTGTCGGGCGGTTCGGACCTCAAGGTTGCGACGGGCGACGCCCGGCTGCGCGCATTGGCCAAGCGCGAATTCCTGACGGCCATCGTGAACCCGAAAGCCATGCTGGTCTTCAGCGCCTTTTTCGCACCTTTCATCGACCCGTCGCAGCCGGCCTTCGGCCAGATCCTCCAGCTCGGCGCCGCAGCCCTTGCGCTTGAAGTCGTGGCCGTCGCTCTCTACGCCTTCGCCGGCGCGCGGCTCGGCCGCTTCACCGGTTCGCGCGGCCTCACCCTGGTGAACCGGATTTCCGGCGCGGCGCTGATCATGGCCGGCGTCGCACTCCTCTTTTCGCGCCGTCCGGCGCTGGCTTGATCTAAGGAACCACCATGGCCCGTCAGCTCATTTCCACCGGCTCGCCCTTCGAAAAAGTCGCGGGCTATTCCCGTGCTGTCGCCGACGGCGATTGGTGCTGGGTGTCCGGCACCACCGGCTACGACTACAAGGCGATGGCGATGCCCGAAAGCGTCGAAGACCAGACGCGCAACGCAATGGAAACGATCGCCGCCGCCCTCGCCAAGGCCGGCTTTGAAATGGCCGACGTCGTGCGCGCCACCTACTACGTCACTGAAGCGTCGATGATGGATATCGTGTTCCCGATCGTCGGCTCCTATTTCGCCGAAATCCGCCCGGCGGCCAGCATGATCGTATGCGGCCTCGTGAAGCCGGAGATGAAAGTCGAGATCGAAGTCACGGCCAAACGCCGGTCATAACTGCACTCAACCATATGTGAGTGGATCGTCATCCATCCCAAGCGTAATCCTGTCGGGCCGTCGGCTGGAGCGTGCTCTGTGCCTTCGCCTGTTCAGCAGGACGAATTCGATGAACGCATTCACCAATAATCCTTTGTTCTTCCCGGTGAGGATCGGTCCTGGACCGGTGATGATATGCGTTGCGCTGGTTGCGGGAGCTTGCACAACGGCCCAAGCCGAACCCATCGGCGTCGTCGAGCTCTTCACCAGTCAGGGCTGTTCGTCTTGCCCGCCGGCGGACAGGACCATGGCCGCCATCGCCGCCGATCCGGACATGGTCGCCCTCACCTTCTCCGTAGATTACTGGGATTATCTCGGGTGGAAGGATACCTTCGCCCGCCCGGAATTCACCGCCCGCCAACGGGGTTACGCAGCCGCGCGGAGTGATAACAGCATCTATACACCGCAAGCGATATTGAACGGCCGCGCGGACATTCTGGGATCCGACGAATCGAGAATCCGCACCGAACTGAATGCCATGAGCAAAGCCGGGAAAGGGCTCATCGTGCCCATCGAAGCGGAGATTTCCGGCGACAGGGTGATCGTGAAGGTGCCGGCTCAGTCCATCGGCGAAACGGTCCATGCCGCTGTCTGGATCGCGGCCTATCGACGGCCCACCACGGTCATGATCGAACGCGGCGAAAACGGCGGCCAGGAAATGACCTATACCAACATCGTCGAGCGCTGGCAGGTTCTCGGCATGTGGGACGGCAAGGCGATGGACGTCGAACTCCCGCTTGCCGACATTGCCGGCGACACGACCGCCGGCCTCGCCGTTATCTTGCAAACCAAGGCCCACAACCAGCCGGGGCCCATTCTCGGCGCGGCGAAGGTCAGCCTCGCAGCGGACTGATCCCCGCGATCGCTGACCACCCCGAATAACCCTCAGCCAAGCGCCTTTTCCATCAACCGGGACAAAGCTGCGGCGAATACCGCTGGATCTTCCGGCGCTTCACCATCCAAGATTCGCGCCTGACCATGCAGCAGAGGCGCCGCCTCGCGCACGGCGTCGGCTGACCCCTTCGCCGCTTTGGCCGCCAAGGCCTTGATCAGCGCATGCCCCGGATTGAACTCCAAGACCGGCTTCAGCCCCGCAGGCCGCCCTTCCTGACGGGCAACAAGCTTCTCTGTCATCCGGTCGAGCCCGAATTCCGGCGCGACCAGACAAACCGCGCTGGTCGCCAGCCGCGACGAAGCCCTGACGTCGGAGACCTGATCGGCGAGCGCTTCTTTCAAAAGGCTCGCGAGCGTCGCGGCATCGGCAACTGGCGCTTCCTCGCCGGCGCTCTCGGTAGGGGGAATGTTGTCGAGATCAGCCGCGCCTTGCGTGACGGACTTGAACGGCTTGCCTTCAAACCCCAGCGCCGTGCGAACCCAGAAAGCATCCACCGGATCGGACAGAATCAAAACGTCGAGCCCGCGTGCGGCATAACCTTCAAGATGCGGCGAAGCCCGCACCGCCTCGGGCGTTTCGCCGAGCGCATAGTAAATGGCCGTCTGATTATCCTTCAGCGCCGATACATAGTCGGCGAGCCTACGCCACGCCTGCCCCGATTGCATCGTCCGGAAGCGCACCAGCTTGAACAGATCGTCCCGGCGCTCGGGCGCTTCGTAAAGACCCTCCTTGATAACCGGCCCGAACGCCTCCCAAACCTTCAGGAATTTGTCCCCGTCGTTATCAGCCAGCTTCGTAAGTTCGGTGATCACGCGGCTGGTCACGCCCTTGCCGATCGCCTCCAGGACCGGATTTTTCTGCAACATCTCGCGCGAGAGGTTGAGCGGCAGATCTTCCGAATCGACGACGCCCCGCACGAATCGCAACCACGCCGGCAGAATCTCCGCCTCGTCGGTGATCAGAACTCGGCGCACATAGAGCTTGACCCGGCCCTTACGGGCGGGGTCGAACAAGTCGAACGGCTTCTCCGAGGGCACGAACAGCAGCACGGAATACTCGTGCCGGCCTTCCGCGCGGTAATGGAGGGCGAGCGCCGGCTCGTCGAAAGCCTGCGCCACCGTTCCATAGAATTCCGCATATTCTTCCGGGGTCACGGCGCTCTTCGGCTTGACCCAGAGCGCGGATCCATCGGCAAGCTCGCGGCTCGTCTCCGATCCCGCCGCGCGGTACCGAATCGGCACCGGCACATGCGCCGAGTAAGCCCCAACGATCCGCTCAATGGTGTCTTCGTCGGCGTAGGATCTTGATTCCGCGTTCAGAAAAAGCTCAACCCGCGTGCCCCGACCAGGCAGGTCGCCTTCGGTCAGCGGCACCAGTTGGAAGGTCCCCTGCCCGTCCGAAGACCAGACTTGCGCCTCATCGCTGCCCGCGCGCCGCGATACGACGCGCACCCGGTCGGCCACCATGAAGGCTGAGTAGAACCCCACCCCGAACCGCCCGATCAACGCCCCGCCATCGCGGCTTTCCGCCAAACCGTCGAGAAACGCGCGCGTTCCAGACCGCGCAATGGTGCCGAGGTTGTCGCGCATCTCATCGCCGGTCATTCCGATGCCGTTGTCGGAGACGATCAGCCTTGCGCCGTCCGGATCCGCTTCGATCGTGATCGCAAACGCACCGTCGCCCTCAATGAGCGCTGGTTCGGCGATGGCGAGATAGCGCAGCTTCTCGCAAGCATCGGCCGCATTGGAAATGAGTTCGCGGAGGAAGATGTCCTTGTTGGAATAGACGGAGTGCACCATCAAGGACAGCAATCGGGCCACGTCGGCGCTGAATGCGTGCTGCGATGAGTTCTCGTCCGCCACCATGAATGTCACCCTTTCCTGCATATCCATCCCTTGCCGCGCTCGATTGCGGCTCAGCAGGCGCATATGTAAGCGGCACGGGCGGATAGGTCGAGAGGGCTGAAACGCAGAAAGGCCCGGCGTCGAGCCGGGCCTTTCCACCAAATCCCCGAGGGGACATTGATTACCAGTTGCGGGTCAGACGCAGCAGGCCGGCGGTGGTGCCGTCAGTGCCGTCGTCGTCGTAGGTGACTTCGGCGGTGGCGACGAGACCAGCAACGACCGTGTAGCCGACGCCGGCGGTCACGCCCCAGGTGTCTTCGCCAACGTCGGCGAGCTGGTAACGGCCGTTCGCGTAGACGGTGGCAGCCGAGCTAGCAGCGTAGGACACGCCAAGGCCGAGCCAGGTACCGTCTTCCGAGCCAACATCGTCAATGAACGTGGCGCTGGCGGTGGTTTCGAAGCCTTCCGCGAGATTGGCGGTCACGGCGCCCTTCACAACCAACGACTCTTCGTCGCTGTTGTAAGCAGCGGCGACAGCCGCGGAGCCCCAAGCCTGGCCGGTCAGACCGACGATACCTTCAACGACCGGGCTGACGTCATCGCCGAAAGCCTTGGCGAGCGTGGAGGCCGAGTCACGAACCTGGAGACCGGCGTAGAAGCCGCCACCGAGGTTGTCGGCGAGAACCGAAACCTGGAGGTTGGTGGAGCCGCCATAGTTACGGTCGCTGTCGCCGTAGAGGCCGCCGAAGCTGTCAAGGAAGTTCGCGGCATAGCCGACCGTGAGGTAGCCGAGCTGGATGAACGCCTTGTCGATCGCTGTGCCGGCATCATCGGTCGTCTTGATGCGGAAGAACGAACGGAGCTGACCGTATTCGGTGGCGGTGCGAGCGTCGAAGTCGACGCGGGCGTCGGCCGAGAACTTGTAGTTCTGGTCGCCGGTCACGCCGGTATCAAGGTCGGCGTCGCTGGCCGAGACCGTGAAGCGGACGCGGCCGGACACGTCGAGGCAGGTCTCGGTCCCGGGGATGTAGAAGAAGCCAGCGCCGAACGTGTCGCAGACCTTGACGTAATCGACGGCAGCCGGGGCGGCCTCGCCCGGCAGATCGGCGGCGTTGGCGGCGGAAGCCACGAACAGGGCAGCGGCAGAGCCGAGCAGGTAGGAGGAAAGCTTCATTAGTACGCTCCTTAAAAGATCTATCCGTTCGGCGCAAGTATCCGTGCACCGCCACGAAGCGATGTCTTGCACGACATGTCTTGTGCCCCAGTCTTGCGCAACTCCTTCGGAGTAGAAGCCAACTCGTTCGAGTCACCCTCACACCGAGACGCCGCTTAATAATCAACTTGTACGCAAAACCTTCAATCGAATACTTCGCAAAGATTTGTAAAGTGAAATAGGATGTGATAATTATACAACTTATACTGTAAAGAAAAGCAAAGAGGCCGGGACGCTGCGCGCCCGGCCTCACCAAATCCATTTCGCGAAGACTTCTGGTTTATTCAACCAGCTTTCAATAAGGCCTCATCCGGCTCCATTATGGCTGGGATACCTGTTATGAGACGAAGCCCATGGCTGCGGCTGTTGTCGATGGTTGCGTCGATCGCATTGGCGCGAAACTTCTTACGAAGATTGGAGGCGTGAACATCAATGCGTCGATCGGACTTCTGATAGGAGAAGTTGAACAACTCCACCGAAATCTTCTCGCGCGAAATGTAGTCGTTCTTAGCCCCCGCAAGCACCGAAAGTAGCTTTGCCTCAATCTCAGTGAGCGCAACCGTGAGCCCATTTCCGACGATCAACCGCTTCAGGGTCTCATCGAAAATCGCATTGCCCACCCTTACGTTCTTGGGCTCGCCTGCCCAGTAGCGCAGGAAATGGCAGCACTGCAAAAAGATGTGGTAATGATCGGTCGTCCCGTTGAACACAACGTCCGCGCCGCTAAAGTAAAGCTCTCGAACCAACGAAGGCGCACTCGTTTCGACAATTGCAATGATGTGAAGGTGACCCACAGCACGCGCCGCCGATACTGCCGCGCTCATGTTAGAAACGCCCTCGCCGTCTTGGATGATCAGAACGTCGAACCCCTCCAACTCGCCCGCGCCAGCCGCAAATGTGTCGAAAAAGGCCATGCGAACGCCGCAGGTCTCTAGCAGCGGACCGAGCATCTTGAGCGCCGGTTCAGATCCGATGATGGCTGCGGAACGGTGATCGGGTGATACGGCGAGCATGTTTCACCAGCTAAACAGGGTGATCGAAAACAGTCGGGATGTGACCATCTTCACTGGGGTTCGAAGCAGGATGTATGCGTTTATATGAATCTACCCTGTCTTTTCAAACAAAGGCAATGTGTGTGGTGCAAACATTTGTAAAGAATACCTAGGCCATTTTGACAAAGCGGCAGACCCTAGCACCTGTGACACACTTCAAACTGGAGCCTTAACGTCGAAGCCACGGCCCATCGCATTGCCTTTCCTGGGTAATCGACAAGCTCGGGGTTCCGCCTGACGCCTCATATCAGCCGCACGGTCGCCGCTTGCGGCTCGAAATGTCGCCGCTTTGAACCGTCACACAGCCAGGGCAACGGGTGTGAATGTGAGGTTCCCCTTTGACGACACTGCTGATCGGCGCCGCAACGGTGCTCCTGACTTGGATGACGGCGTGCCTTTCGGCGGCTGCGGCCGATTCGAAACCGCTCAGTGACGAGTTGAGCTGCCTCGCCCGCGCTATATACTTCGAGGCGAGGGGCGAACCGGAGGCCGGCCAGATGGCGGTTGGCCGCGTGATCATCAACCGGGCGGCAAGCGGGCACTATCCGGCCACCGTCTGCGGCGTTGTCTTTCAGAATGTCCATCGCCGCTTGCGGTGTCAGTTCACCTTCGCCTGTGACGGCAAGCCGGACGTCATCCGCGATACCGGTAGCTGGGGCGCGATCCTTTACCGAGCATCCGTTCTGCTGGCGACCGAACGGGAATGCACGCCTCGGACAGCGTCCTTCGGACCGATCGCCGTTTCCACGCATTATCACGCCAGCTACGCAAATCCGCGCTGGTCAAAGAGCCTTCGGAAGACCGGGGTGATCGGCCGGCACATTTTTTTCATTGAGGAACGCGCAGCCAAGACGCAAATTGCCTCGGCACCCGCGCCGCAGCTTAACGCCCGCACTGCCATGGTCGTCCCGCCAGCCGGCGACGAGACCGAGCTTCGCTAACAACCGCGCCGCTATTTCCCTTTTGCTGCAGGCAAAATCCGTCGCGCTGGCCCTGCTGTGGCGCGTTGGATCGGTTGACGAGCAAGCGCCGCTGCGGCTTCGCGCTGAAATTAGACGATGGCGTGGTGGTTCAGGGCCGTGCGGTGATCGTGGCGAGCGACGTGCAATACCGCCGCCTGCCGATCAAGGGGTTGGAGAAATTCGAAGGCACAGGCGTATATTATGCTGCGATCGAAATGGAGGCCCGCCATCTCGGGTAGCGGTGCAAAGTTGCCTTCATACTTGTCCGAAAGCTGCAGCAGCCCCCAAGCCGTGCCATCACTTCCCCTTATGGACGCAGCCAAGCCACCGCGCATAGGCGGGTGACGGCCAGCCCCCTGTCCGAGGTTCCGCCCTTGCGGATTGGCTTCCAATTCCGCCTGGGTCAGTCGCACCCCATTGGGCCGAGTCAAGAGTCACGAATGCGGGCCGTAGGGCGTTGCCGGAACAGTATAGCCGGCCCACGCCAAATAGCGGCCGGATAGCGAAAAACACTTCTTATGTGCCAAGTTTAGGCGTGGTCTGGGTAAAAAGCGCATTGGCGTCCCGGAAGGGATTCGAACCCCTGACCCCAGGTTTAGGAAACCTGTGCTCTATCCTACTGAGCTACCGGGACCAAACGCCATGCATAGGCGCCAAGACTGTATCTGAACGGCACCCAAACCAATAAGGTCATGATTTCGTCCGTTTTCCCAGTTCAGGAGCGTCGGCTATCTCAACCTGTGCTCTGAGCTTGAGTATAACGTTGACCTCTTCGCTTTCATAAAGCGCAAGCCCTACAACGGCAAGCTCGCAGTTCCGTGCATAACGCAACCGGGACATCCCCGCGAACCAGCCCCGAGCCTCTGTTTCCCGCAAGTGACACCTTGGTTTGGTTTCGAATCGAAACCTTAGAAGCGCTCATATTGCGCTGCACCAATCCGTCTCCTGTGTTAAGCTGATATGAAGTTGGATCGGCGGGGCATTGGAACCGTTGGAGATGCGGATACCCTATCGAAAGCCGGCTATCGGCCTCGCGGCCTTGGCGGCGGGGCTCTTCTTTGGTGCGCTGACGGCGACCGCTGAAGTTCGGCCGGCCTGCATGGAATCACTCGGCGCAACGGCCCGGGTTTCTATGGCCGTCATCGGTACCGGGTCATTTCGCCCGTCGCTCGCCTTCGCCGCTCCCGGGGGAGGCTCGGGCCCGGCGGGCGCTGCCCTCTCCGGCATCATCGTCCCGTCATCGGCCTCGCCGGTAATCAGAACAGCCGTGCTGGCCGAGCTTTCCAAAGCAGCCGGCAAAGACGCGGAAATCTACGGCAACCGCCGGCTCGATCGTCATCGCCGCGCGCATGGCGAGGTCATGGTCCACGGCGCCGGGTGGCTCCAAGAAAACCTCGTCCGCGCCGGCCTAGCGCTCGTCGACCCCGGCGAAACGAGTTGCGGACCCGCGTTGATGCGCGCCGAAGCCGAAGCCCGTGCGGCCAAGCGCGGGCTTTGGTCCGATCCGACGCTGATCCTGGACATACAATCCCGGAAGGGGCTGCCGCTGCCTGACTTTCTTCTTCTTTCTGGACGCGTGTTGACCATAGGCAAAGCAGGCTCCACGACCTATCTAAACTTCGGCGGTTCCTATGCCACCGACGGTACGGTGGTGATCTCCAGAGCTGTCTTGGCCGATTTGACAGCGGCAGGTCATGATCCGGACGAATTGCAAGGACATAGCGTGCGCGTCCGCGGCTATGCGGTCGATCACAAGGGCCCAGAAGTGCGGCTGCGAACGCCAGCCGCCCTTGAGCTTATGGACAATGGGGCGGAGTGACGCTGAGGATATGTCTGGGTTGGGCGAAACGAGACCGATGAAATCCAAACGCGCCAAGGGGCACGCCGCAGCGGCGTTGCTCGCGGCTGCGCTTGCCCTCGTCGGCTGTGCCGATCCCTTCGGCGCCGGGACCGATGCGATCGGACCGACGCCGCTCGTCGCCACCAACGCCGCCCGGATCGATCCGCGCGAAGTTGCGATCGCCGAGCGTGAGCACCCCAAGATCCTGGCCTCGTTCGGCGGCACCTATGAGGATCGCGAAGCGGAAATCGCCATCGCCCGTGCCGTCGGGCGCTTGGTCGCGGCCAGCGATGAGCCTTGGCGCAGCTACCGTGTCACGCTTCTGAATTCTCCCGCCGTGAATGCCTTCGCCCTGCCTGGCGGCTATGTCTACGTCACGCGCGGGCTGCTCGCGCTGGCCAACGACACGTCCGAAGTCGCCGCCGTCATTGCCCATGAAATGGCGCACGTCACGGCCCGCCACGCCTTTTCCAGGGCCGAGCGCGCGGAAGCCGCCGCGGTCGCCAGCCGTGTCGTGCAAAATGTCGTCGACGATCCGAATGTGCAGCGTGTGGCGCTTGCCTCGTCGCAGCTATCGCTGGCTCGCTTCTCCCAGATCCAGGAACTCGAAGCCGACACCCTCGGCATCCGCATGCTGGTGAGAGCCGGATACGACCCCTATTCCGCCGCCCGCTTCCTCACATCCATGGCGCGCTACGCTGCCTGGAAAACCGCCTTGCCGGCCGACGGCGATGCCAGTGCAGATTTCCTATCCTCCCACCCCTCCACGCCCGAGCGGATCAGCCAAGCCGTGGCCGCCGCCGGTGCGACCGGCGTTCCGGGCGGCGACCGGGACCGGGACGCGTTTCTCAGGCATGTGAACGGATTGATGTTCGGCGACGATCCGGTCGAGGGTTACGTACGCGGCCGCGAATTCCTGCACGCCAAGCTTGGGCTCGGCTTCCTCGTCCCCGAAGGTTTCCAGATCGAGAACACGGCCCGCGCGGTGCTTGCCACCGATGCGTCCGGCATAGCGCTGCGCTTCGATGCGGCGGACGTGAAGAAAGGCGGCGATCTCGTCGGCTATCTCAATTCAGGCTGGATCAACGGCCTGATTCCCGATTCCGTCCAAACGGTCACGTTGAACGGTCTCCCCGCCGCTGTCGCCTCCGCCGAAGCGCGCGGCTACCGCTACCGCGTCGCCGTGATCCGCTTCGGCGAACAGGCCTTCCGCTTCCTATTCGCAACAAAAACGCCGGGGGCTCGCTTCGACCGGACGTTCCAACAGACGATTGCGACCTTCCGCGCTCTCTCGCCCGACGAACAGTCTGGCTTGAAGCCCTTGCAGCTCCAAGTGATCACCGTTCAGCCCGGCGACACCGTGGAAACGCTCGGCCGCCGGATGCCGATGCTGGACCGCCCGGCAGTGCTGTTCCGCGTCCTGAACGGTCTCGGCCCCCGCGATCAGGTCTCCGTGGGCGACAAGGTCAAGATCGTCAGCGGCTGATACACGCTGTCGGCGATCCTGATCAGGCCGGAACCGCGATTTCGGGGTGATCCTTCAAAAGCGCGCTCTTCAGTTTTTCCAGTGCACGGTTTTCGATTTGGCGAACTCGCTCCTTGGAAATCCCGAGCCGTTCCCCGATCGACTCCAGCGTCGCCCCGTCATCCTCGAGCCGGCGCTCCTGAAGGATCCGCATTTCACGTTCCGAAAGTACCGTCATGGCCTCGCGCAGCCAGGCGAGCCGCCGCTCGGTGTCGATCTGATCACTCACCGCCTCGTCCGGCAGCGGCTTGTCGCAAATGAGGAAATCCATCCGGTCGGCGCCGGTGCCTTCGGTCTCGCCAACCGGCGCGTTCAGCGATGTATCCGGGCCGGAAATCCGCGCGGCCATCATCGCCACATCGTCCGTGCTGACACCGATGGCGAGCGCGATCTGCTTGTGCACCTCGTCGTCGCTGACCGAGACGTCGCCCTGGGAAAGCTTGGCTCGCAGCCGGCGCAGATTGAAGAACAGCGCCTTTTGCGTCGATGACGTGCCACCGCGAACGATCGACCAATTGCGCAAGATGTAGTCTTGGATCGATGCCCGGATCCACCACGTGGCATAGGTGGAAAAGCGCACGTTCCGCTCCGGCTCGAAGCGCGCCGCCGCCTCAAGCAAGCCCACGTGCCCTTCCTGGATCAGATCGGACATGGATAGGCCGAAGCTGCGGAACCGGGCCGCGACGGCAATCACCAGCCGCATATGCGCCTGCGTCAAGCGGTGCAAAGCCTCCTGATCCTGCGCCGCTTTCCAGCGCACGGCCAAATCATGTTCTTCGTCCCGTTCGAGATAGGGGGCCTTCATCGCGGCGCGGACGAACGATCTGTTTGCGGTCGGACTCCTCGACATCGGTTGCTCCCTCGGATTCACTTTGCTGCTCTCTAAACATTACGGAGGAGCCCAGCGGATAGATTTATCGATAGGCGAGCTTGCATACGCAGAACGGACCAGGACACGATAACGTGAAGCCCGAACCATCCACCCAAGTGCAAGCACAAAGCCCGCTGGTTGTTCCACACCGTGAAGCGATGGCGCCCGATTGAGCGATTTGAGCCGATATCACCTCAAAAATGTCGTTCGGAGGATAATGAGGTCTCATTCCAGCGCCCGGGAGCGCTTTACGGACCTCGGCCAATCCTAGGACCGACAAGAAATCGTTCCAAAATTCAAGGAGTTGGAACATTCAGCCCACGACGATGTCTCCCCAACTTCGTCGGAGAATGCTCTAGAACCCGCCTGTCTCTCGAAGGTTCAACACCCTCGCTTCGTCGCAAGTTCCAGCTCTTTCAAATCGCTAGCGATATATCGAAAGACTGAGCCCAAACGAAAACGCCCGCCGGTGAGTGCCGGCGGGCGCTGAGATCACAACCTTGAACGAAGCGTTCAGGCCGCTTCGGCCTCGTCTTCGTCGACTTCCTCGGCCGGTTCGTCACCACGAGCGGCAACACGGCGGGGGCTCTTGTTCAGACTGTCTTCGATGCGGCGAATAGCCTCGGTTTCGGTGATCTTGGAAACCGTGGAAATCTCGCGGGCCATGCGGTCGAGCGCGGCCTCATAAAGCTGCCGCTCGGAATAGGACTGCTCGGGCTGGCTGGACGCGCGGTGAAGGTCGCGAACGACTTCCGAGATCGACACCAGGTCACCGGAGTTGATCTTGGCTTCGTATTCCTGCGCGCGGCGGCTCCACATGGTGCGCTTCACACGGGCGCGACCCTTGATGATTTCGAGCGCCTTTTCAACGAGATCCGGCTCGGCGAGCTTACGCATGCCCACCTGCTCGGCCTTCGCCGTCGGGACACGCAACGTCATCTTGTCTTTCTCGAACACGATCACGAACAGGTCCAGCTTCAAGCCGGCAATCTCCTGCTCCTCGATCGCGACGATCTGGCCGACCCCGTGGGCCGGATAAACGATATACTCGCTAGTCTTAAACCCATTGCGGACGGCAGGTTTTTTCGTAGTGGCCATTCGGTCCATCCACTCCTGGTGACGGCAGACTGAGCGCCGACGCAAGCAATCGCCCGAGCGGGGCGACCGACCCCGCAGGGCACGCATCGTGATCTGTCAGCGAGGACTCGCTCTGCCGGCACGCTCTCGCGTTGTTTCGCAGCCGATCTGGGTGGTGACCCGGGTGCGCGAGATCCGCCCACGGGAGAAGGCGGAGGACCAAGGGAAAAATCGCCCCAAATCCATCATAAAAAAGCCCCTTAAGGGGGCCTTTTTCGCGACCGGATCGATATGTCGACTGTCGAGAACCCTTATAGCACAAAACACGGAGATATCAAAGCCAATAGCGGCAAGCCAGCTACTCGGCCACACCCACTCCATCTCAGCCCAGCCACCGATGTAACTGCGGCTCTTTCACTTCGCGCGGTCTCGGTCTAACTGCTCACGCAATGTCAGTCGCCCTGTCCCGGCTCCGGCGAGAAATAGGTCTCAAGCTTGTTCTCGATCCCGTCGAAGGCCTTGGCATCGGCCGGCGCATCGCGCTTCGTCGTGATGTTCGGCCACTGCACCGCATAGTCGGCGTTGAGCTTGAGCCAAGTATCGAGCCCGGGCTCGGTATCCGGCTTGATCGCTTCGGCGGGACATTCCGGCTCGCAGACACCGCAGTCGATGCATTCGTCGGGATGAATGACGAGCATGTTCTCGCCCTCATAGAAGCAGTCCACCGGACACACTTCAACGCAGTCCATGTACTTGCAGCGAATGCAGTTGTCGGTAACGACGTAGGTCATTTCCAGGCTCCCGGACCACGCTCCGGCATAGCGTTGAACTCACGTTGAGGCTGCGTAGCGGAGTTCTCGGGCACGCGCAAGAGGCCCGTCACCCCTCGTCGGCAAACCGAACGAACCGGCGGCGGTCCCGCTTGGTCGGCCGTCCCTCGCCTCTCACTGCCCTCGGCGACACCCCGGCCATAACGCCGCTCTCGGCCTCATCTCCGGCCTTCCCGTCGGACCCGTCATCTTCTGACGCCTCCTCGCGCCTGACCGGCGCCGGCGAGAGATCCTCGTAGAGCGTCACCGCCTCGGGATAGGAGCCCCGCCGTGCCGCGAACGACACGACCTTCAGCACTTTGACGTGCCCACCCATCCCAATCGTCAAGACGTCGCCAGGTTTCACCGCCTGCGACGCCGCGTCGACTTTTCGCCCGTTCAGACGAACGTGACCGGACGTTGCCAGCGTCTGAGCCAAGGCTCGCGTCTTCACGACGCGCGCGAACCAGAGCCATTTGTCGATGCGTTGACGATCCGTTTCCGTCACTTTTTCTTCTGTTTTTGCTCCAGATCGGCCTTGAGGGCCGCAAGCGCGGCGAAGGGCGACGTCGGATCGATCGGCTTGTCGCGCTTTTGCGGCCGCTCGGCCAGGATCGGGTTCGGACGGCGATCGTCCCGGCGTTCATCGCGGCGTTCTGGGCGCGGCCCCCTATCCTCGCGGTGATCCGGCCTTGGCCCGCCGAACCGGTTCGGCTGACCGCCGCCACCCGCCGGCCTGCGATCGTCGCGCCGCTCGCCCGGACGTCCCTCTGGCCGGGGAGCGCGCTCGCCCTGCCTGCCATCGGCGCGGTTGCCGCCGGCTTGCCCCTGACGGTTGTCGCGTTGATCCGGACGCCGGCCACGGTCGAAACGGCCAGGACGCCAGATCTCCAGTTCCTTTTCCTCAAACATCGGAGCGGCCGAGACGTTCGCAGCCTCTTCAGCGCCCGGTTCAGCAGGCGCCGCCGGGTTCCCACCCGCATCCGCGACCGCCACCTCACCCGCCACAGCGTCCTCAGCGGCCGGCGCTTCCACCGAATCGACAGCGGCTTCATCCGAGGCCACGACAGACACGGCCTCGCTCTGCGCGTCAGCCACGGCCGGAGCCTCGGCTCCCACCTCCGCGGCAGCGCCCGTAGCCTTCGCCCCACCCTCAGCGTCGCCAGCCGCAGGCTCCGCCGCGACCGACGCCGCCTTCACCGGCACCCGAACCATCCGCTTCTCCATGCGGTAGCCCAGCCCTTTGAGGATCGACGCGAAATCCTCGCCCGAGCATCCGAGCAGCGACGTCATCGCCACCGTCACCGTGAACGCCCCGCCTTGGGCCACGGCGCCGTCCGGCGGCGTCACGGCGTCGCCGGTCGCCTTCCAGGCGATCAGCGGGCGGATGATATCGGCCAGCCGCTCCAGAATATCGATCCGCACGGCGCGCTCTCCGGCCACGCGGAATCCCACCAGCCGGTAGATGGTCGCCTCGAAGGTCGGATCCACCTTGATCGACGTCCGTCCCGATGCCGACATCTGCGGCAGTTCGGCGAGCCCCGGCATATCGAGGCTGCCGTGCTTCAGCGCCCAGAGCTGCGCGACCAGCGCGGCGGGAGCCGGCTTCAGAAGGGCTGGGACATAAATGTGATAAGCGCCGAACCGCACGCCATACTTGCGCATCACGGCCCGCTGGCCCTGATCGAGGGCCTTTACGTCGTCGCCGACTTCGCTGCGTTCCAACGTGCCGAGCGCTTCCACCATGCGAAAGGCCACCCCGCGCGCGATGCCTTCCAGATCCAGCGCGCTGCGCAGATCGAGGAGCGGCTTGAGCAGCATCCCGATATGCGCGCCGACCCAAAGGTCGAGCCGCGCCTGAACCTTGTCGCGAGACGGGCCCGTCAGTTGCTCGTCGGCCAGCAGCGTCACGCGCGGCGACAGCGCGTCGTCGCCCGCAAGCAACTTCGCCACCGGCTGACCGAGCCATCGCAGCGTCCCATCCGAGGACAGCACGACCTCGTCGTTCGGCGCCTTGGAGACCTTCTCGGCCCGTTTTTCGAACTCCTGCCCCAGCGCCTTGGCGGCAGCCGTTCGAATCGCCTTGCCGTCAGGCGCGTCGGCGGCCGTGGTCTGGTCGGGCATGAACCGGAACCCGTGGAGCTCGCCGACGTGCTGGCCCTCGACGAGCACGGCGCCGGTCCCGGTGATTTCGGCTTCGAGCATGGCGTTTTCTCTCAGGCGTTTCATAAGGACGGAAGTACGGCGGTCAACGAACCTCTGGGTCAACCGTTCATGCAAAGCGTCCGACAGACGATCCTCTATCGCGCGCGCCCGCTCTTGCCAATGGAGGGGATCGGCAAGCCAGTCGGGTCTGTTCGCAACGAAGGTCCATGTTCGGATGTCGGCCAGGCGCTTGGACAAGGTGTCGATATCACCCTCGCTGCGATCGCAGAAGGCAACCTGACGGGCGAACCAGTCATCCGGAATCGTACCGCGCTCGATAAGAAAGCGGTAGAGCGCAACAATGATATCACCATGGTGAGCCGGCGAAATCTTCCGGAAATCCGGCACTTGCGCCGCTTCCCACAAAAGTTTCACCCGCGCAGGACCAACCGCCGCCTCTCCGATCGCGGCATCGCGCAGGGCATAATCGAGCGCGCGCTGATCGTCGGAGGGCAGCGCGCGGGCAAGCCCATCCACGCCCGGCGGCATCTCAAGCGAGCGTCGCAAGGACGCGACCGAGGAAAAATCCAAATCGGCATTGCGCCACTGAAAAGTTTTCAGCGGCTCGAATTCATGCCCCTCGATCGCCCGCACCAGATCCTCGTCGAACGGGGCGACCTGCCCGGTCACCCCGAAGGTACCGTCGTTGAGATAGCGCCCGGCCCGCCCCGCGATCTGGCCAAGCTCGCCGGGGTTCAGGCCGCGATACTGATAGCCGTCGAACTTGCGCGACTGCGCGAACGCCACATGATCGACGTCGAGATTCAGTCCCATGCCGATCGCATCGGTCGCGACCAGGAATTCCACGTCGCCGTTTTGGAACAGCGCCACCTGGGCATTGCGCGTGCGGGGGCTGAGCGCGCCCATCACCACCGCCGCCCCACCCCGCTGGCGCCGGATCAATTCGGCGACTGCATAAACCTCGTCGGCGGAGAAAGCGACGATCGCGGAGCGCTGCGGCAGCCGTGTAATCTTCTTCGAGCCGGAATAGAAAAGCTGCGACAGCCTCGGCCGGCTCACCACATGCACGCCCGGCAGCAGCTTTTCGATCAGCGGGCGCGCCGTCGCCGAACCCAGCAGCATCGTCTCCGATGTGCCGCGCACGTTGAGGATCCGGTCGGTGAACACATGGCCGCGTTCAAGGTCGCCCGCGAGCTGCACCTCGTCGATCGCCACGAAGGACACCGTCAGATCGCGCGGCATCGCCTCCACGGTGGAAACCCAGTAGCGGCACCCCGGCGGGATGATCTTTTCCTCGCCCGTCACCAGCGCGACTTGATTCACCCCAGCACGCGCCGAGATCCGATTGTAGACCTCGCGAGCGAGCAGCCGCAGCGGCAGCCCGATGGCGCCGGACTCGTGCCCGAGCAGCCGCTCGATCGCCAGATGCGTCTTGCCGGTATTCGTCGGCCCCAGCACTGCCGTGACGTTTCGAGCCCGGATCGCCGAAAGAAGAGGTGCCCGTTGGACCAAGGTCATCGCGTATCGGCCGGCGTCGTGGACCACGTCGGATGCCCCTGCCGGCAAAGGCGCCGACGTGAAGTCATCCTCGATATGAACCGAGGAGCTTTCCAGGAGCGAGCCTCAAGAAGTGCGCGCCGGAACGGCTCCTCATGCGTCGGGGTGACCGGTTCGAGCAAACCAACCGGATGCTGCGTGTCTAACACACGAGCGCGCGCCATGCTCCCCTTTTTGCTCGGCAATTCACGGCGAAACGCGGGACTGGAACTTTACCAGAACGAAAAAGGACCGAATCGCGCGTGCAAATAGATTCCGGATATGTTCTCACAAGATATCGCGCCGTTTTGAGTCTTGTGCCCACGATGTTGAATCACGTGACTCAAAAGGTGAGTCGAACGATTCTCAGTGCGAATCGCTGTCAAGTGTTTTTCTGCGGATCGACTCCGCTTCAATCAATAGTTAACGAGCGATGACTTTGCTGGCCATGTATTCGAGGTGTCGCGTTAACTATTTTAACGAAGGGAGAACGTAATCCGCACGAATCAGAGATCGAGGCCGGTTCTTGTTTCGATCTCCACAAGCGGTGGTCATGAAACAGCGCCACCGACTAGATCGTGAATCACTGGGCGCACCTTGCCGCGCCTTGGATGACCAGGGAGTTAACCTCCCTGTCCCGCTCCGGGACGGCTAACGGTTTCGAGGGTCGGACCGAATGCAAAAAGGCGCCCCTTCGCAGAGGCGCCTTCAAAACCGGAAATGGACAATGAGCGTCAGTTGGCGACCTGCGCCACCCCTTCCGGCCGCGTGTTGGCGAACTGGCGCGCCGTCACCACCAACATGCCCCTCATCGTGCGCACCGATATCTTATAGGGCAGCATGATCGAGGCGTCGGTGACAGGCACGAACCAAGCCTCCAGATCCTTGTTCGACTCCATGAACTGGGTCGACTTGTTGCCCTCGCGATGCCCGGCGATCGGCACCCAGCGCGCGCCGCAGACGACGGCATCGCCCTTATAGCCGAGCACGTCCACCGGCTTGGTGCCCTTGTAGCTGAGCTTGATGTCATACCGCGTCCATCCGTCGAACACCGGCAAGATCCGATCGCAGACCTCCTCGCCGGTTTTGCCGGATGCCGGCACGAGCACGGCCGACAGGGGATCCATCACATCGCGCTTGTGAACCTTGGTGACGGGCACACGGTCCTTGCGCACGGCAAGCTCGGGGATAGCGTTCAGGTTCTTCACTCGCCCGCCGCCAAGCGCCATGCTGACCTGCGTGACCCTGTCGCCGCGCGACATCAATTCATAGCTGGCCGGAGTGAGCTTCGCGCCAAGCCGCCCCTTCGCCGTCGCGTAGCTTTCTTCCGACGAGATGATCCGCGCCAGTCCGGCGGTCGCGATATGAAGCTTCGCCGCATAGGCGCCGCGCTCCACCCGCACCGCAAGCGAGCCCGTGGCGATGCCAAATCCCATGAACGACACGTCATAGATGGCCTGCGTTTCGCCCGCGCTTGGGGAGGCAACGACGAACGGTGTCGTGATCAGGACGGCGCCGAGCGCGGCGACTCCAACCGGCTTTGCAGCCGCGGACAGGAAACGAGCAAGAACGGACACCGATAAGCCTCCCAACGCCGGGCCACCCGAATTCGATCAATTCAACGACATGGCAACTCGGCAGCTATAGGCGCATGGCGCTTTCGGCCAGCCGAGGCCAGTGTATCAGTCGATCGCGATGATCGGGGAGCTTCTTGATCCACCCCACCCGCGGCCGCAATGATCGAACTTTATGGTAACCGCACGGTTAACGCGCTTCTATCCTTTATCGGCCGGAAGCCAGACATAAGCAACATCACCTCCTGTGCGGCAGGCTGAGGGTTGACGCGGCATGGTCCGGTCATTATAGAAACGCGACTTCCAAACCGGGCGCCGTTCGAAGGCTCGAACGGCGCTCTATGCTGTATAGGTTTGGGTGATCGGCCTTAAAGGCTGTTGTCCCCAGACATGTGAAGAGAAAAGGGCATCCCGATGGCTCGGCGCTGCGAACTCACCGGCAAGGCCGTTCTGACGGGTAACAACGTCAGCCACGCCAATAACAAGACCCGTCGCAGGTTCCTTCCGAACCTGTGCGCGGTCACGCTGCTCAGCGACGCCCTCGGGCAGTCGGTGCGCCTGCGCATCTCGGCGAACGCGCTGCGTTCGGTCGAGCACCGTGGCGGGCTTGATGCGTTTCTTTTGAAGGCCAGCGAGGACGAACTGTCCCAGCGCGCGCGCCTGATCAAGAAGCAGATCGTCACCAAAAAGGCGGCCGAGGTCGCCGCGGCCTGATCGCCGCGACGCGTCTTGCCCAACATGCGATGCTGAACAAAAATCTGCTTCCCTCGATCGCCGCCATGGCCGCGATCGTGGTCGTCTCCAATATCCTCGTTCAGTATCCCTTCACGCCCCTTGGTCTTGGCGATGTGCTGACCTGGGGCGCGTTCACCTACCCCTTCGCCTTCCTCGTGACGGACCTGACCAACCGATGGTTCGGACCCGCCCGTACGCGCCTCGTCGTCTGCGTCGGCTTCGCCCTCGCCGTGGCGGCATCGCTGATCCTCGCCGATCCGCGCATCGCGCTTGCCTCCGGTACCGCCTTCCTGTCGGCCCAACTCATCGATGTTTCGCTGTTCAACCGGCTGCGAGCCGGCACATGGTGGCGCGCGCCGCTGGTGTCGTCCACCGTCGGCTCCGCGCTCGATACGGCCGTCTTCTTCACGCTGGCTTTCGCGGGAACCGGTCTTCCCTGGACGACGTGGGCGCTCGGCGATTTTGCCGTCAAAATGATTATCGCGGCCGCATCGCTGCTGCCCTACGCACGCCTGATGAACTGGGTGAAGCCCTACGCCCCCGCCCGCTAACGCCTCGCCCCTTCGTTGGGCGCCTCAGCGGTCGAGCATGAATTCCAGGTAGAGCGTGCGCTGAAGAAACGACCGGTTGTCGTCGGAAATCAGCGAAATCATGGTCTGCCCGCTGGCGTTCGTCCAAAAAGCCAAACCTTCCATATTGTCGATCTGGTCGGCGAGCGTTGCCTCGAACACGATTTCCCCATCAAGCGTCGCACCATCGGCGATCGTCTCGGCCGGAATGCGCCGCAGCCGCGTCCGCACGCCAGCCGCGAAGGAATAGAGGCGTTCGAGAATATAGAGATCGCCGTCCGGCGCGAATTTCGCGTCCGTCACGTCATAGCCGTCCCGGAATTTGACGCGGAACCGCCCAGGCTCCGATCCACCGATGATCCAGCCCGGTTGATCGGATGTGGCCGCGTTTTGCTCGGCCCGCTCGGCGATGACGATGGTTGCGCCCTCAAGCCGTGTTCCAGCCGGCCCCACCGCAACCGCCTCAAGGCCCTTGGTGAAGCGAAGCGTCGCGGTCAGGTCCGGGAGCGGGATATCGGTAAGGGGGCCAACGAAGTCGTCGTCACCGAAAAGACCCGTCATCACACGGGGCCGCCCCTCCAGGCTGATCGTCGCGCGGGCTCCCTCGGCGGTCTGCGCAACATCGATAGACTCGCTATCCACGTTCCACTTGGCATTGATCTGGCGTTTGGTGATGCCCTGCATCGGCCGGAGAACGCCGCCGGAAAGGCCCACCGGCCGCCCCGCGTTTCGCTCGATGTCGGCCTTCAGCATCAAGCCATCATCGGAAATCGCCAGCAGGCTGGCTCCGTTTCCAAAAATCAAAAGACCGGAGAGCCCACCGACCAATCCCTTCTTGGAATCGATCACAAGCCCACCGGCATATGTCAGCCGCCCAAAGCGCATCTGTTCGGGATGACCGACGCGAAACGAGGCCAGAGGATTGGTCTCAAACACGACCGTCTGGTCGCCCGCAAGCGCTGCGGGCATAGCAAGGCTCGCGGCGAGGGCCATGGCCAGAACCACCCCCGCTTGCTTCCTCATAGCCGGAAGCCCATTCCCGCTGCGGCGCGGGGCGCGCTTGCCCGCGCGGAGCCCTGCTGGCGCTTTCCCGCCGGCGCTTCTTCCGCGAACAGCGAGGCAAGCTGCTCGGTCATCACGCCCGCCAATTCCTCGGCATCGACGATGGTGACGGCCCGGCGATAATAGCGCGTCACGTCATGGCCGATCCCGATCGCGATCAGTTCAACCGGCGAGCGCGTCTCGATCGTCTCGATCACCGCCCGCAAATGCCGCTCTAGATAGTTGCCGGGATTGACCGACAGCGTGGAATCGTCAACCGGCGCGCCGTCGGAGATCATCATCAGGATCTTGCGGTTTTCTGGCCGCGCCAAGAGGCGTTGATGCGCCCAGTCCAGCGCCTCGCCATCAATGTTTTCCTTGAGCAGCCCCTCGCGCATCATCAGCCCGAGATTGCGGCGCGCCCGCCGCCACGGCGCGTCCGCCGCCTTGTAGACGATATGGCGGAGATCGTTCAGTCGGCCCGGCTGCGCCGGTTTGCCCGCGCCAAGCCACGCCTCGCGCGCCTGCCCGCCCTTCCACGCCTTGGTGGTGAAGCCCAGAATTTCCACCTTCACACCGCAGCGCTCCAGCGTGCGCGCCAGAATATCGGCGCAGGCCGCCGCCACCGTGATAGGACGGCCCCGCATGGAACCGGAATTGTCGATCAGCAGCGTCACCACGGTGTCGCGGAACTGGGTGTCGCGCTCCACCTTGAAGGCCAGCGGCTGCATCGGGTCGGTCACCACACGGGTGATGCGGGCCGTGTCGAGCAGCCCCTCCTCCATGTCGAAGTCCCAGCCCCGGTTCTGCTGCGCCATGAGCCGCCGCTGCAGCCGGTTTGCGAGCCGCGACACCGCGCTTTGCAGGTGCACAAGCTGCTTGTCGAGATAGCCCCGCAACCGGTCGAGTTCCGCCCCATCGCAAAGATCCTCCGGCCGGGTGATTTCGTCGAACCGGGTGGTGTAGACCTTGTAGTCGTTCTCCGGCGGGCCGTTTGTGAAGGGCATCTCCGGCCGCTTGCTCTCGCCGGCATCGCGGGCCTGATCGGTCGCGTCGTCGTCGGCTGCGTCCTGCGAAATGTCGGCGTCCACCTCGGTCTCGCCGGTCTCCTGCTCCTCCCCGGTCGCCTCCTGCTCCTGCGGCGCGGCTTGATCGGCAGCCTCCTGATCATCCGCCTCGCCGGAGGACTGATCGTCGGAGGTATCGTTCTTCTCGCCCTCACCCTCGTCGTCGGGCTCTTCCGGCTCGCCGCCAAGCTCGTCCGCCATATCGAGCGACACGAGAAGATGGCGCACCGCCCGGGCAAAATCCTTCTGCGTGCTGATCGTGCTTTCCAGCTTGAGGAAATCCGGTCCGGCTTTTTCCTCGATCCAGGGCCGCCAAGCCTCTACCAGGGGCTCGGCGCTTTTCGGCGGCTTAGCCCCCGTCAGCCGCTCCCGCACCATCAGCGCGACAGCGTCTTCCAGCGGCGCATCGGCCCTATCCGTCACCTCATGGAAATTGCCCCGGAAATACCGGTCTTCTAGCATGGCGGCGAGATTGTCGCCGACGCCCGGCATCGCCCGCGCGCCCAGCGCCTCGCAGCGCGCCTGCTCCACCGCATCGAACACCGCACGGGCCTTGGCGCCTTCCGGCACGAGATCCCGGTGGACGCCCTGATCGTGGCACGCCAGTCGAAGCGCGATGGAATCGCCCAGCCCCCGCGTCACCGCAACATCATAGGCGGTCGGCCGCCGGGGCGGTTCCGGCAGCCGGGCCCGGTGACCGGACAGGCTCGGCCGGTCGGTCGCATAGACGATCTCAAGCTCCGCGTCGCCCGAGATCGCGCGCATGGCAATGCCAACCGCCTTCTTCAGGGGTTCGGTCGGCGGCTGGGGCTTGGTCGTCGAGGAAGGTTCGCGGGCCATCTGTCCATCACGTCAATCAGCCTGGAGGTCATGCGGCGCCTCGGCCGCCCTCACCCCAGAACCATATTCGCCGCGCTTTCCGGCAGATCCTTGCCGAAGCAGCGCTGATAGAACTCCGCCACCAGCGTCCGTTCCAGTTCGTCGCATTTGTTCAGGAAGGTAACCCGGAACGCAAAGCCGAGGTCGCCGAAAATCGCAGCGTTTTCGGCCCATGTCAGCACCGTGCGCGGGCTCATCACCGTCGAAAGATCGCCGTTGACGAAGGCCGAGCGGGTCATATCGGCCACCCGCACCATCTTCGAAATCGTGCTGCGGCCCTCTTCCCCGCCGAAAGCCTTGGCTTTGGCCAGCACGATGTCGACTTCCTTGTCGTGCGGCAGATAGTTCAGCGTCGTCACGATCGACCAGCGGTCCATCTGGCCCTGGTTGATCTGCTGCGTGCCATGATAAAGACCCGACGTGTCGCCAAGCCCCACCGTATTCGCCGTGGCGAACAGCCGGAAAGCGGGATGCGGGCGAATGACGCGGTTCTGGTCGAGCAGCGTCAGCTTGCCCGCCACTTCCAGCACGCGCTGGATCACGAACATCACGTCCGGCCGGCCGGCGTCATACTCGTCGAACACCAGCGCCACATTGTTCTGAAGCGCCCACGGCAAAATGCCGTCGCGGAACTCCGTCACCTGCTTGCCGTCGCGAATCACGATCGCGTCCTTGCCGACGAGATCGATGCGGCTGATGTGGCTGTCGAGGTTCACGCGCACCAACGGCCAGTTCAGCCGGGCCGCGACCTGCTCGATATGGGTCGACTTGCCCGTGCCGTGATAGCCGGACACCATCACGCGCCGGTTGTGCGCGAAGCCAGCGAGAATGGCGAGCGTGGTGTTGCGGTCGAACAGATAGTCCGGGTCGAAATCCGGCACATATTCGTTACGCTCGGAATAGGCCGGAACCTCGATATCGCTGTCGATTCCGAAAACCTGCCGCACCGAAATCTTCATATCCGGCAATTGCGCGGCCTCGTTCTTGGCTTGAACCATGAAACCTCCTCAGACGCGCCCCTTCTCGGGGGGCGGGGCGCGCCCGACCTGTCTCACGTCAGGGAACGCAACGGAAAATCATCGACCGTGGTGCCGGATCGCAAGACCGGATCCGGACCATCGAAGATCCTGTTCTAGCAGAACCCGGCCGTCTTCAGGTAGTTATAGGCTTGGATGATTTGCCGCAACCGTTCCTCAGACGAACGGTCGCCGCCGTTGGCATCGGGATGGTGCCGCTTCACCAGCAATTTGAACCGCGCCTTGATGTCCACCTTGGACGACGCAACGTCGAGATCGAGCGCATCGAAGGCCTTTTGCGTCACGGCCGAAACCTTGCGCTTGGGCTCCTCGAACACCCGGTGCGAACCCGCGGGCTTGGCATCATGGAATATGCCGAAAGGGTCGTGCATCGCGCGCTCGGCCGTTGCCGCCGCCCCAGCCGCTTCACCGGCGATCCCCGCCTTGTTCACACCCATGGACCACGTCGGGCGGTGCCCGGTCAGCGCGTCGCGTTGATAGGCCTGAATCGCATCGTCGCCCATGCCCGCGAAGTAGTTGTAGGACTTGTTGTAGTCCCGCACATGATCGATGCAGAACTTGTAATACTGCCCTTCCTTGCCCCGCCCCTTGGGGGCCCGGTAGGCGCCTGCCGCCTCGCAGCCTGCCCATTCGCAAGCCGGGAACTGCTCGCGCGCGACCTCCTCCGCGTCGGGGCGGATCCTGATCTTGTCGAAGAGTTTCGAGTTCGGCTTCATGATGACGCGAGTATGGGATGAGCCCCCGTTCCGGACAAGGAGTTGACATTCCCGGCCGGATCGGCGTTGCAGTCGGTTGATGCGAATTTGCCCGATGAAGGGCTAGGAGAGGTCGTAATGTCGAGACAGGATCGTATGACGACAGCCCTGAACGAAGCCTTGCACCCGGACCGGCTCATCGTCGTGGACGAATCGGAGAAGCATCACGGCCACGGCGGATGGCGCGAGGGCGGCGAAACGCACTACCGCCTAGAGGTGGTTTCATCCGCCTTCGCCGGCAAGACCCGCATTGCCCGCCACCGGCTCGTCACCGACCTCCTCAAGGCAGAGTTCGACGGCGGCCTGCACGCCCTCGCCCTCACCGCCCGCGCGCCCGGCGAAGGCTGAACCTCCTTAGCCCTTCGCAAGCTCGTCGGCGAGAAAGCTCCGCACAGCCTCGGGCGGCACGTCTTTCGCCACGAAGGCCTGCCCGATCCCGCGCGTCAAAATGAAGGTTAGCGTTCCCCGCGATACCTTCTTGTCCTGCCCGATCAGCGCCAGCAGCCCGTCCGCGTCCGGCACGCCGCCCGGCACCTCTGCCATCCGCGTCGGCAGCCCCACCGCCTCGAAATGCCGGCGCACGCGCATGGCGTCCTCCGGCCCCATCAGGTTCATGCGAACCGAAAAATCATGCGCGAGCACCATGCCGATCGAGATCGCCTCGCCATGCACCAGCGTGCCTGAATATCCCGCAGCCGCTTCCAGCGCATGCCCGAAGGTATGGCCGAGGTTCAAAAGCGCCCGGTCGCCCGTCTCCTTCTCGTCCCGCGCCACGATCGCCGCCTTGGACCGGCAGGAGGTGGCGATGGCATGCGTCCTGGCCGCGCCGCCTTTGAACACCTCCAGCCAATTCGCCTCCAGCCACTCGAAGAAGGGCGCGTCGTCGATCATCCCGTATTTCGCCACTTCCGCGTAACCCGCCCGGAAATCGCGGTGCGCCAACGTGTCCAGAACATCGGTGTCGGCGATCACGAGATCGGGCTGGTGAAACACCCCGACGAGGTTCTTGCCCTGCGCCACGTTGATGCCGGTCTTGCCACCAACGGAGCTATCCACCTGAGCGAGCAGCGTCGTCGGGATCTGCACGAAGCGCATTCCGCGCCGCACCACGCCGGCCACGAAGCCGGAGAGATCGCCGACCACCCCGCCCCCCAGCGCCACTACCGCGTCGCCGCGCTCGAACCGCCCCTCAATCACGCGGTCGACCACCGTCTCGAACACGCCGAATCGCTTGGAGCTTTCCCCCGGCGCGATCACGACCGCCGCGCAGTCGATCCCGCTCGCCTCGAAGGCCGCCCGCAGCGCCGGCAGGTGCTTTTCGGCCACCGTTTCGTCGGTCACGATCGCCGCCCGCGCTTTGGGCAGCACGCCGCGAAAGAGCCGGCCCGCGTCGGCGAGCAAGCCCGCCCCAATCACGATGTCGTAGGAACGCTCGCCGAGCGCAACGGGCACGCGAACGGCATCGGGGGCATCGCTGGTCATGGCTCGTGTCACGCGGAGGGTTCGGGATGGTGCGCTAGCCAAAGCTCAAGCGCGGTCAGCACATCCTCGACCACCGCTTCATGCGGCACGTCGCGGGAATCGACGGTGATGTCGGCGCTGGCGTAGACGGGATAGCGATCCGCGATCAGCCGGCGCATCGTGCCGAGCGGATCGTCGGTTTGAAGCAGCGGACGGTGCGAACGCCGCCTCACGCGCTCGAACAAGACTTCGGCGTCGGCCTTCAGCCAGATCGAAACCGCCCCGGCCGCCACCGCCTCGCGCGTTTCGCCATTCATGAAAGCCCCGCCGCCGGTCGCGATCACCTGACGGCGCTCGCGCAGCAACCGCGCGATCACACGCCGCTCGCCATCGCGGAAATAGGCCTCGCCGTGAACCGCGAAGATCTCCGCGATCGTTTGGTTGGCCGCCTCCTCGATGGCGTGATCGGCATCCACGAAGGGCAGCGCCAGCCGCACCGCGAGCCGTTTGCCGACACTCGTCTTGCCCGCGCCCATCATGCCGATCAGCACGATCGAACGATCGCCCAGCGCGGCCAGCATCCGGGCGGCGCGAAGCGGATCGGTCGGGGTCTGCGCGGCTGGCGTTTCGCCGGCTGAAGCGGTCTCGGTCATAGGGCTTTCTTGGCGGTGGCGGCTCGGTGCTGTCAAGCGGGCAGACCCGCCGTCCAAAACTTCGGCGAAAGGCTCGTTGCGTTTTTAAGGGTACTCGCGCACCATCCGGCCGCACGCCCTCCGCAGCTTTCGAGTCCATCGGAAATGCCCACACTTACGCGTTACGTTAGGACGGCGGTCATCACCGTCGGCGTCATATATGGAGTGATGGTCGGGCTGGCCACGCTGGTCGAGCCGCGCATGCGGCCGATGAGCGAGCCGATCGATTCCAAGATCATCCGCGACGCCGGACGCACCCCCGCACCGGCCGCGTAAGCTGCCGGAGACACAGGATGCGCGACGGACATCTCGTCGAAGCCTTCCTCGAAGCGATGAGCGTGGAGCGCGGCGCCGCCCTCAACACGCTCGCCGCCTATGGCCGCGATCTTGAAGACTATCGCAGTTTTCTGAACCGCCAGAACTGCGACGCGCTCACCGCCGACCGCGCCGACATCACCGCCTACATGGCCGATCTCGCCGCGCGCGGCTTTGCCCGGACCTCGCAGGCCCGCCGGCTGTCGGCGGTGCGGCAGCTTCATAAGTTTCTCTACGCCGAAGGCCACCTCGGCGGCGATCCCACCACCGCCGTCGACCGGCCGAAACCCGCCCGCCCGCTTCCCAAGGTCCTCTCCATCGACGAGGTAGACCGGCTTCTCGAAACCGCCCATCTCCTCGCCGCCGCGGAGACCGAAGACCCGCGCGAGCAACTGCGCGCCGCCCGCTTCGCCGCCCTGGTCGAGGTGCTCTACGCTTCCGGCCTGCGCGTTTCCGAGCTTGTCTCCCTCCCGGTCTCGGCCGTTCGCGGCGACACCCGCGCCATGACCGTTCGCGGCAAGGGCTCGAAGGACCGCATGGTCCCGCTCGGCTCCAAAGCCCGTGAAGCCGTGCTTTTCTATCGCGGCCTGCTCGCCCGAAAGGGCGGCAAGAGCGCCAGCCGCTGGCTGTTTCCCGCCTCCAGCGAAACCGGCCACATCACCCGGCAGGCCTTCGCCCGCGACCTGAAAACCTTCGCCGCAGGCCTCGGCATTCCCGCCGCCAAAGTCTCCCCGCACGTCCTGCGCCATGCTTTTGCGAGCCATCTCCTGTCGAACGGAGCCGACTTGCGGGTGGTGCAGGAGCTGCTCGGCCATGCCGATATCGCCACCACGCAGATCTACACCCACGTGCTGGAACACCGCCTCGCCGCCCTCGTCGCGGACCATCATCCGCTGGCGGGCGAATGATAACGCCTTGCTTTCGCCCGCTTTGGCGTTGACAGCAACCCGGCCCGGCGGCAGTGTGCTCGGCCGTCGCATGGACCCCGCCGCTAGGATCTACTTTGAGGCGCCTGAACGAGAGCCGGATGCGAAGCTACCTCGAATTTGAAAAACCGGTCGCCGACCTTGAAGGCAAGGTGCAGGAACTGAAGGCGTTGTCGCAGAACGGCGATGCCGTCGCGATCGGCGACGATGTCGCAAAGCTTGAGGCGAAAGCCGCCCAGGCGCTCGCCGAAATCTACGCCAAGCTCACGCCCTGGCAGAAGACGCAGGTCGCCCGCCACCCCGATCGCCCGCACGCCATCCACTATGTCGCCGATCTGATCGAGGAGTGGACGCCGCTCTCCGGCGACCGCAATTTCGGCGAGGACGCCGCGATCATCGCCGGTCTCGGCCGCTTCCGGGGCCGTCCGGTCGCCGTGCTCGGGCAGGAGAAGGGCCACGACACCCAGACCCGCATCAAGCATAATTTCGGCATGGCCAAGCCTGAGGGCTACCGGAAGGCCGTCCGTCTTATGAACCTTGCCGAGCGCTTCCGCCTTCCGGTGATCGCCCTTGTGGACACCGCCGGCGCCTATCCCGGCATTGGCGCGGAAGAGCGCGGCCAAGCCGAGGCCATCGCCCGCTCCACCGAGGCGTGCCTGCGCATGACGGTGCCCAATGTCGCGCTCGTCATCGGCGAGGGCGGATCGGGCGGCGCCATCGCGATCGCCACGGCCAACCGGGTGTTCATGCTGGAACACGCGGTCTACAGCGTGATTTCGCCCGAAGGCGCCGCATCAATTCTGTGGAAAGATTCCGCCCGTGCGCAGGACGCCGCAACCGGCATGAAGATCACCGCACAGGACCTCCAGAAGCTCGGCATCATCGACGGCATCGTGCGAGAGCCGGTCGGCGGCGCTCATAGAGATGCAGAAAAAGTAATGAAAGCGGCCGGTGACATCATCGAAGGCGCCTTCGCGGAATTCGATTCCAAGTCGCCGCAGGAGATCCGTCAGGCGCGCCGCGACAAATTTCTCGCGATCGGGCGCGACCTCAAGCTCTGAAACCGTCCGACGCAGGGGTGCCTCGGACCCGGCCGGTCCGTTGCAGTAACCATTCGGTAACGATACTGAATGAGGATAAAATAGATCGCTCCGGTTTAGGAGCGGCGGCCTTGGTGAAGTTGGGCGCGGGGTGGGTGCGCCCTTTGGATCGGCAAAGCTTCAGATATGCACGACAGACGAGCGAACTCCTTCGCCGCCAAAGCGGCCCGCGCTCTTGGCGTGGCCCTCGTTATGGGCGTCCTTGCCGGGTGCCAAGCTGACGAACTCGGCTACGGCCCGAAGCATCTGCGGTCGATTTCCGAAGAAACCGACCAGCAGATCGCCGAACTCGGCATGTCCCTGACATCGCCGGTCTTGATGCGGATCTTCAAGGAAGAGAATAAATTCGAGGTCTGGAAGCAGGACAAAACGGGCAAATTCGCGCTCTTAAAGACCTACGACATCTGCAAGTGGTCGGGTAATCTCGGCCCCAAGGTCCGCGAAGGCGACCGTCAGGCCCCCGAGGGCTATTACACGATCACGCCGGGGCTGATGAACCCCAACTCGCAGTATTATCTCGCCTTCAACACCGGCTTCCCCAACGCCTATGACCGCGCCAACGGGCGCACCGGATCGGCGCTGATGGTGCACGGTGCATGCTCTTCGCGCGGCTGCTACGCGATGACCGACGAGCAGATCCAGGAGATCTACGCGCTCGCCCGCGATGCCTTCCGGGGCGGCCAGACCGCGTTCCAGCTCGCCGCCTATCCTTTCAAGATGACGCCGGAAAACATGGCGAGTCATTGGAACGATCCCAACATGCCCTTCTGGAAGATGCTGAAGGAGGGCTACGACACCTTCGAACTCACCCGGCAACAGCCGAAGGTGGACGTCTGCGCCCGGCGCTATGTGTTCAATGCCACGACGGACGATCCGCTGAACCCGGTTTCCGATTGCCCCGAACTCGCCCAGCCGGCCGACCTGAAGCTAGCGCTCCAGAAAAAGGCTAAGGAGGACGAGGAAAAGGCCATCGTTATCGTGGCCAAGCTCGAAGAGGAAAAAAAGACCGAAGAGGCCCGCCAGCTTCTGATCGCACAGAACATCGAAGCCGAACGGCGGCGCAACGAGGAGCGGCAGCTCGCCGCCGCCCAGCCCGGTCCAGGTCTCGCCTCGATCTTCGGTCTTGCGAGCGCGGCACCCGAAACCGCGCCCGAAACGCCCCCCGAATCGTCGATCCAACCCGAAACCACAACCGCCTCCGGCGACCCGCTGCCCCGCCGCAATCCGCGTCAGAGCGACGACACGGCGCTCGCCATGGCACCAGGCCAATCCGCGCCGCCTGCGTCCATGTTCAGCCGTCTGTTCTCCTTCGGCGACGAGGCGCCGGCCGAGGCACCACCGGAGACCCTCACCGCCGCAACCGCGCCAACGGTGGATACGGAAACACCTATTGCCGTCGCCGCAACCCCGGTACCAATACCCGCTGCCCGCAACGCAGCCGCCGCAGCGGTTCCTGCCAGCGCACCGGCCACCACCCCGTCCACCCCTGTGACCGTAGCCGCTACGCAGCCCTGCGCCTTGCCGGGAGCCGTGGCGCCTGCCGGAACGCCGGTCTGCGAACCGGCTGCAAGCCCGCCGCTCGACGAAGCCTCGAAAGGCATCATGAACCGGATCGGCAACTGGTTCTAAGCTCTTCGCCGCAGGATCCGCCAAGGCCGCCATCAAAAGGCGGCCTTTTTCATGGGCGGTCACGTATGACAGGCAATTTGGGGCATGCCCTAACCTGCGTGTGGGATGACGCTCGTTTCCGTCTTTTCCAGTCCGGTCCGACGCGTTAAGCTTCGTTCCATGAGCACGCAGTCGATCGATGTCCGCCGGGCGAGGGTTGACGATGCAGCGGGGATCGCCGCTGTGCACGATGCCGCTTGGCGATATGCCTATCGCGGCATTCTCCCCGGTCTCGAACTGGAACGGATGGTAGAACGGCGCGGTCCGGCTTGGTGGACCAAGGCGATCCGCCGTCATGTCATGGTGCTGGTGCTGGAGGTGGACCGCCGCATCGTCGGTTATGCTACGCTCGGCCCCAGCCGCATGCGCACGCTGCCCTACAAGGGCGAGATTTACGAAATCTATCTTCTGCCGGAATACCAAGGGCTTGGGCTCGGCCGCCGCCTGTTCCAGTCGGCCCGGCGCATGCTCGGCGACCTCAAGTTCAACGGCCTTGCCGTCCGCGCCCTTCGCTCCAACGACGGCGCGATTAGCTTCTACCGCCGGCTTGGCGGCCGCACCGTGGTCGAAACCGGCGAACGCATCGGCGACACCGTTCTTCCCGTCCTCGTCTTCGGCTGGGATCCAGCCTGAGCCGATCGGATCGCGGCACCGAATGCTGACGTTTCTTGTCAGGACCCGAGGCGATTGTGCTTCAGCGAGCTGTTGTCCAGCCAACCGGAAGAGGGAGAGGCTCATTGTCGCGCGTTGAACGCCGCGCTCCACCAAAAGGCCGCGCAGCGCCCTCCGAGACATCTGCGGAGCGGATTTCCCAGATGCGAAATCTCGGCCCCGTCATGGAAGAACTTCTCGGCGGCATCGAAATCCGCTCGCAAGAGGATCTGCGGGCCCTTGGCTCCGTCGTCGCCTTCGCAAGGCTCCGCTTCCGCTACGACCGCCAAGTCACCATCCTCGCGCTCTATGCGATGGAAGCCGCTTTGCGGGGCTGCGACTGGCGGGATCTGCCGCCCGCCGTCAAGGCGGATCTGCGCGCGGCCGCCGCTGCGCGCCCTGTCTAGGCCCCCGCACCAACTTACGGGAACATACCTCGCCATCCGCCGTTTCACCCCCGACGGTAGCTGAACCGAACGCGTTCAGCCTTGCTACCGGGAGCGAACGCACGTGGCGACATTCCTGATCACCGGCGGACTTGGCTTCATCGGCCGGTATCTCGCGCGCGAATTGATGGCCCATGGCCATCGGGTCCGCGTTCTCGACAGTCTGGTCGAGCAGGTCCACGGATCCGTGATCCCGGACAAGGATCTTGACGGCATCGAACTGATCGTCGGCGATTGCCGCGACAACGCCAAGGTCCGCACGGCGCTGCAAGGGGTCGCGGGCGTGTTCCACCTCGCCGCCGAAGTCGGCGTCGGGCAGAGCATGTATGAAATCTCGCGCTACGTCGGCGGCAACGATCTAGGCACGGCCGTACTCCTCGAAGAGATGATCGAGCGTCCCGTGCGCCGCATCGTGGTCGCGTCATCCATGAGCGTCTATGGCGAGGGCCTGTATCGCACGGCGGACGGTCAGCGCGTCGAAAGGGCCCGCCGCACCCCCGCCCGGTTGAAAGCGGGCCAATGGGACCTTGTGGATGACACCGGCGCCCCGCTGACCCCCATCGCCACGGACGAGGATAAGCCCGTCGAGCTTGCCTCCATCTACGCCCTCACGAAATTCGCCCAGGAGCGCGCCGTGCTGATCTTCGGCGATGCCTATGGCATCGAGGCCGTCGCGCTGCGCCTCTTCAACGTGTTCGGCGCCGGCCAAGCACTGTCGAACCCCTACACCGGCGTTCTCGCCAACTTCGCCTCGCGCATCATCAACGGTGAAAGGCCCTTGATCTTCGAGGACGGACGCCAGCGCCGCGATTTCGTCCACGTCAAGGACGTCGCCCGCGCCTTCCGCCTCGCGATGGAACAGCCAGAGGCCGCCGGTCAGGTCATCAACGTGGGCTCGGGCCGCAGCTACACCATAGCCGACGTCGCCCGCCTCACCGCCGCCGCCCTCGGCCGGCCCGATATCCGGCCAGACATTCTCCAGAAGGCCCGCACCGGCGACATCCGCAACAATTTCGCTGACATCGCCAGGGCACGCCGGCTCCTCGGCTTCACCCCCCGTTTCGCGCTGGAGGACTCCCTCGGTGACTTCGCCGGCTGGGTGAAGGGCACCCGGTCGGCCGATCATTCCGCCGAGATGAAAGGCCATCTGGAAGCGCGGGGGCTCGTATCATGACCACGCCACTTCGCGCCTCCGCAGAGGTTCGTTTCGATACGAACCGCCCGATCGCCATCGTCGGCGGCGCCGGTTTCATCGGCTCCAATCTCGCCGCTTCCGTCTTGGCCGAGGGCCGTGACGTCGTCGTCATCGACAGTCTCGCCCGCCCCGGTGTGGAGGCTAACCTCGCTTGGCTTGAAGCCAGCTTCGGCCCTCGCCTCACAGCGGTGATCGCCGACGTCCGCGACCCCTCCGCCATCACCGCAGCCTTGCGGAATGCCGGCGCCGTCTTCCACTTCGCCGCCCAAGTCGCCGTCACAACCAGCCTCGAGAACCCCATCCACGACTTCGACGTCAACGCTCGCGGCACCCTGAACATCCTCGAAGCCGTCCGGGCGACGCGACGCCCCATCCCCGTGATCTTTGCCTCCACCAACAAGGTCTACGGCGACCTCGCCGACCTCGACATGACCAAGACCGCCGGCCGCTGGCTCCCCGACGATCCCGTGTTGCGCGATCAGGGCATCCCGGAAACCCGTGCCCTCGATTTTGGCACCCCCTACGGCTGCTCCAAAGGCGTCGCCGATCAATATGTGCTCGATTACGCCAAGAGCTACGGCCTCCCCACCGCCGTCTTGCGCATGAGCTGCATTTACGGCCCCCGCCAATTCGGCACGGAAGACCAGGGCTGGCTCGCCCATTTCCTGATCCGCGCGCTCAGCGCCATGCCCATCACCCTCTTCGGCGACGGCGCGCAGGTCCGCGACGTGCTCCACGTCGCCGACGCGGTTTGCGCCTACCGTGCGGTGCTTGGCGATATTGACCGCCTCTCCGGCCGCGCCTTCAATCTCGGCGGGGGGCCGACAAACGCCGTCAGCCTGACCGGCATACTCGCCGCGATCGCGGAGATCACCGGCCGCGAGCCCGCGCTCGACGTCCAGGACTGGCGCACCGGCGACCAGCTCTGGTTCGTCGCCGACACCCGCGCCCTTCAAGCCGCCACCGGCTGGACGCCGTCGATATCCTGGCGCGAGGGCCTGCGCGATCTGGCGAGATGGCTCGAAGGCGCACCGGGCGAGCCAGCAACCGAAAGGCTCACCGCATGAAGGTCGCGCTCGTCAATCCGGCTTGGTCCTATCGCGGCAGCATCTATTTCGGGTGCCGCGAGCCGCATCTGCCGCTGGAACTCGGCTACGCCAAGGCCATGCTGGAGCGGGACGGCCACGCGGCCCTAATGCTCGACGGCCAGCTCATGGCCCTCGACAACACAGCGCTTGCGGCCCGCGTCGCCGCCTTCGGCCCCGACATGACGGTCGTCACCACCGCCCCGACCTATCTCTTCTGGCGCTGCGCCCCGCCGGAACTGCGCGTGCCGCTCGAATTCCTCGCCACTCTCGGTCCAAACGGCGGCCGCACCGTCGCCGTCGGCCCGCATGGCTCGGCCACGCCCGCGCCGACGCTGCGCAAACTCGGCGTCGATCTCGTCGTGCGCGGCGAATGCGAGGAAATCGTCGCCGCGCTCGCCAAAAACCCCGATTGGAGCGCCATCCCCGCCACCGCCCGCCTCGGTCCGGACGGCGCCGCCCTCGTCAACGGCCCGCCCGCCGCCAGCCGCTTCACCGATCACCCGGCTCTTGTCTGGCCCGCAGACTGGATCGCCGCCCACCCGCACCATCACCACCGCTTCGACGCCGACCGCTCCGGCTTTGGCGCCGAAGTCGAAGCCTCGCGCGGCTGTCCCTACACCTGCTCCTTCTGCGCCAAGATCGATTTCCGCGACCAATACCGTCGCCGCGACCTCTCAGTCGTCATCGAGGAAATCGACCGCCTGATCGACCAGGGCGCCGGCTATGTCTACTTCATCGACGAGATTTTCCTGCCCCAGGCCCCCCTCCTCGAAGCCTTGAAAAACCGCCGCATCGCCTTCGGCATCCAAACCCGCATCGACCTGTGGAAGCCCGATATGCTGGCGCTCCTCGGCGCCGCCGGCTGCGTTTCCATCGAAGCCGGCATCGAAAGCCTCACCGTCGAAGGCCGCGCCGCGCTGCAAAAGCGCTGCAAGCTCACTACCGAACAGCTTTCCGATCTTCTCATCGAAGCCCGCCGGCACGTCCCCTTCGTCCAGGCCAATCTGATCGGAATGGCCGAAGACGAAGCCGCCCTCGTTGCCCGCTGGCGCGACCGCCTGCTCGCCGCCGGCGTCTGGGCCAACGAACCCGTTCCGCTCTACCCCTACCCCTCCAGTCCCAGCTACCGGCAGCTTTGGGGTGAACCCGACGACACCGCCTGGGAACGCGCCCACGCCCATTACCTCGCCACTTTCACCGCCTTCTCAGACATCCAAGACACCCGCCCCCTCGCCCTACCGGATCTCGAACGATCCTGTTGCGGACCATGACCGCCATGCCAGCCCACACCTCTAAAGTCCCCCAACCCGCTGCCCCTTCGCCCCTTACCGGGTCGCAAAGCGATAGTACGAGACCCACGCTCCTTTCTCCTTCTCCCCTTGTGGGGTCGCGTAGCGACGGGTCGAGACCCGTGTCTCGGCCCCGGGCTGGTGCCCCGGCAGGGGCGGTTGAGGGGTCCCTCCGCTTCACCACCCTTCGACGAACCGCAGCCAAACGCCGCCCCTCGCAGCCAAACGGCTCAACCGGTCCCTGGACCGCAACACCGCTCTCGTCCCATCGCTACGCGACCCCACGAGGGGAGAGGGTAACAAGCTTTGCCCCCGAGCAGCCCCATGTTGCCCACCTCCCCCACCGCATCCTCATGACCGTCGATGCGGTTGGCGGGGTGTGGCGGCATGCGATCGACACGGCGCGCGGCCTCAATGAACGCGGCATCGCCGTTGTGCTAGCGGGCCTCGGCCCTCTCCCTTCGCCAGACCGCATGGCGGAAGCCGGCGCCCTGCCGATGACCGATATCGTGTGGCTCGAACTCCCGCTCGACTGGATGGCAAGCGAAGAGACCGCGCTGGACCCTCTCCCCGCCATCCTCGCCCGCCTCACGGACGAGTTCTGCTTCGACCTTGTCCACCTCAACGTGCCGAGCCAGGCCGCCGGCCTTAAACTCTCCTGTCCGGTCGTCACCACGGCCCATTCCTGCGTCGCCACTTGGTGGGATGCCGTGCGGAGCGGGCCGTTGCCGCCCGAGCTTGAATGGCAAAAGCGCCGCACGCTTGAAGGCTTCAACACCGCCAACGCCGTGATCGCCCCAAGCCGGAGCCATGCGGACGCGCTGGAACGCTGCTACGGCAAGGTTGCCAACCTCACCGTCGTTCCCAATGCGGCGATGCCCGGCCCCCGCTGCGGCGCTCGCAAACCTCTGGTGTTCGCCGCCGGCCGCTGGTGGGACGAGGGCAAGAACGGCGCCTGCCTTGCCGCCGCCGCGCCCCATATCTCCTGGCCGATGGTGATGGCGGGCCCGCTGCGCGGCCCGAACGGCGCGTCGATCGCGCTTCCCGGCGTGGAAGCCCCTGGCGAACTCCCCGCCAGCGCCGTCCGCCATGCGATGGCGGAAGCGGAAATCGTGGCCTCGCCCTCGCTTTACGAACCCTTCGGCCTCGGCGTGCTGGAAGCCGCCCTATCCGGCGCGGCGTTGGTGCTCGCCGACATTCCGACGTTCCGCGAACTTTGGCACGGCGCCGCCGTCTTCGCGAACCCGCGCGATCCCAGCGCCTTCGCAGGCGCCATCCAGCGCCTGATCGCCCGGCCCAAGGCTCGCCACCGGCTCGGCCAAATGGCCCACCGGCGAGCGCAACGCTTCAACATGGAGGCGGAAATCGAAGCCCTGACCACCGTCTACGCTCGCGCGATGGCGGCACAAGGCGCGCCCCGCGCGGCGGCGGAGTGAGCCGGCGCATGCGGTTCACCCTCTACACCCACTCGCTGGTGTCGTGCTGGAACCACGGCAACGCCCATTTCCTGCGCGGCGTGGTGCGTAACCTCATCGCGCGCGGCCACGACGTCACGGTGCTGGAACCGTCCGGTGGCTGGAGCCGCGAAAACCTCGTCCGCGACCAGGGCGAAGCCGCTGCCCATCGCTTCGCAGCCGATTTCCCCCACCTCGCCGCCACACTGTACCATCGCGAGCACGATCCGGAGGTTGCCCTCGACGGATCCGACGTCGTCATCGTTCACGAATGGACCAACCCGGCCCTCGTCGCCCGCATCGGCGCGGCGCGAAAAGCCGGCGGCCGATTCACCCTTCTCTTCCACGACACCCACCACCGCACCGTTTCCGCCAAATCCGACATCGCCGCCCTCGACCTCTCCGGCTATGACGGCGTTCTGGCCTTCGGTGAAGCCCTGCGCGAGCGTTACATCAAAGCCGGATTTGGTCGCGCCGTCTTTACGTGGCACGAGGCCGCCGACGACCGTCTGTTCCGCCCCATGGACGCCCTCAAATCCGGCGATCTCGTCTGGATCGGCAACTGGGGCGACGACGAACGCGCCGCCGAACTTCATGAATTCCTGATAGAGCCCGCCCGCCGCCTCGCGCTCCGCACCACCGTTCGCGGCGTCCGCTACCCCCCCGCCGCCCTCACAGCGCTTGGCGAGGCCGGCATCGCCTATGGCGGCTGGATCGCCAATGCCGACGTGCCCCGCACCTTCGCGGCCCACCGCGTAACCATCCACATCCCCCGCCGGCCCTATGTGGAAAGTCTGCCCGGCATTCCCACCATCCGCGTCTTCGAGGCGCTCGCCTGCGGCATTCCGCTCGTCTCCGCCCCTTGGCGCGACGACGAGGGCCTGTTCCGGCCGGGCCGCGATTTCCTCTTCGCGCGCAACGGACCCGAAATGGCCCGCCATCTCCAAACCATCCTGACCGATACCGCGCTCGCCGCCAGTCTCGTCGCCTCTGGGCTCGAAACCATCCACGCCCGTCACACCTGCCGGCACCGGGTGGACGAGCTTTTCGCCATTCTCGCCACACTTGGCCGCCCGCAATCTGCCTCCATCCGCGAGGACGCGCGACCATGAACATCGCCTTCTATGGATCCAGCCTCACCTCGTCCTATTGGAACGGCGCGGCTACCTATTATCGCGGCCTCCTGAAATCGCTCGCCCGCCTCGGCCACCGCATCACCTTTTTCGAGCCCGACGTCCACGACCGCCAAAACCACCGCGACATCGACCCGCCCGATTACGCCGAAGTCGTCGTCTACCCCGGCACCCTTCAAGCCCTTCACCGCGCCGCCGCCAAGGCTGCCAGCTTCGATGTCGTGGTCAAGACGAGCGGCGTCGGCTTTGAAGACGACGCCCTCCTCGCCGCGACCATGGACCACGCCGCCCCTGACGCCGTCCGACTGTTCTGGGACGTCGACGCGCCTGCCACCCTTGCCGAAATCCGCGCCGCGCCCGACCACGCGATCCGCCGAGCCCTGCCAAGGCTAGACGCCGTCCTCACCTACGGCGGTGGCGACCCTGTCGTGTCGGCCTATCGCGCGCTCGGCGCCCGGTCCTGCGTCCCCATCTACAATGCTCTCGACCCCGAAACTCACCGCCCCGTCCCACCCGACCCCCGCGTTGCGGCCGATCTCACCATCCTCGGCAACCGCCAGCCGGACCGGGAAGAGCGGGTCACCCCCTTCTTCATCGCCCCCGCCGCCCGCCTGAAATCGCACCGCTTCATCCTCGGCGGCGCCGGTTGGAACGGCCGGGCCTTACCGCCGAACATCGCCTGGATCGGCCATGTCCCGACCGCCGATCACAACGCGCTCAACGCCAGCGCCAAGGCCATCCTCAACATCAACCGCGACTCGATGGCCGAAACCGGCTTTTC
>JBHYDC010000017.1:0-21331 GCA_051861205.1 Oharaeibacter sp. | reverse complement strand
CCCCGCCCACCCGCGTGTTCGAAGCCGCCGGCGCCGGCGCCTGCCTCATCACCGACGAATGGGCCGGCATTGATGAATTCCTGAAGCCGGGCGAAGAGATCCTCGTCATCCGCGACGGCCAGGATCTTGTCGAGCTTCTCCCCGGCCTGACCGAGCCCCACGCCCGCGCCATCGGCCGCCGCGCGCTCGCCCGCGTCCTCGCCGAACACACCTACGACCGCCGCGCCCGCACGGTCGATGCGCTGCTCACAGCGCTGAAAGCGTCGAAACAGCCAGGAGAAGCAGCATGAGGCGGCTGGATATCGTGGTCCTCGGCCTGTCGATCTCCTCATCCTGGGGCAACGGCCACGCCACCACCTGGCGTGCGCTCATCAAGGGCCTTGCCACCCTCGGCCATAGCGTCACCTTCCTTGAGCGCGACGTTCCCTGGTATTCCGGCGAGAACCGCGACCTCGTCGACCCCGACTTCTGCCGCCTCGCCTTCTACGCGCAGCCGGCCGACCTTTCCGCGCGCCACGCCGCCGAAATCCGCGCCGCCGACATCGTCATCATCGGCTCCTACGTGCCGGACGGCGTCGCTGTAATCGACGCGGTCATGTCGCTCGCAACGGGCAACGTCGCCTTCTACGACATCGATACGCCCGTCACGCTCGCCAAGCTCGCGCGCGGCGAGGAGGACTATCTTGCCGCCCGGCAGATCCCCCTCTTCGACGTCTACTTCTCCTTTACCGGCGGCCCGACGCTCCCTCGCCTCGAACGCGAATTCGGCGCATCGCACGCCCGCGCCCTCTATTGCGCCGTCGAGGAAACGGTCTACCGCCCCACCGGCGAGCCGCTGACGTGGGATCTCGGCTACCTCGGCACCTACAGCCCGGACCGTCAGCCCGCGCTCGAACGGCTTCTCCTCGAACCCGCCCGCCGCCTGCCCGATAGGCGCTTCGTCGTCGCCGGCCCGCTCTATCCCGCCACGATCGATTGGCCCGCCAACGTCACGCGGATCGACCACCTCGCCCCTCGCGATCACGCGTCTTTCTACAGCCGCCAGCGTTGGACGCTCAACATCACCCGCGCCGACATGCTGGCCGCCGGGTGGAGCCCCAGCGTGCGCCTGTTCGAAGCGGCTGCCTGCGGCACGCCTATCCTGTCCGACGGATGGCCCGGCCTTGCCGAGCTTTTCCCGGAAAACGAAGCCATCCTTCTTCCAGGGAACTCTGAAGGGGTCGTCGCGCTTTTGGCGGGCAGGAACAAAGAAGCCGGCCGCCTCGCTCTTGCTTTGGAAGCCCGGCGGCGGGTTCTGCAACGGCACACCGGCCGCGCCCGCGCCGTCGAACTTGTCGCGGCTTTCGATGAGATCCGCACGCAGTACCTGGAACGAACGGGCTGACGCACGCCTTGCAAGCGGCCCGGAAGGAAGACGAGATGAAGGCGCGTTTCAATGCAGCGGCAAAGCTTCGCTCCCCATCCCCGATCATCGCCAAGCGCCCGCCGGGCGAAACCGCTCTCGTGGCCGGCGGCGCCGGATTCCTCGGGTCGCACCTCTGCGACCGCCTGATCGCGGACGGTTGCCGCGTGATATGCCTCGACAACTTCCTCACCGGCTCGGCCGAAAACCTACGCCAGCCCCAAGCCAGCCCCCGCTTCACGCTGATCGAGCACGACGTCTGCAATCCCCTGCCGGACAAACTATCCGCCGACGTGGTCTATAACCTCGCCTGCGCCGCCTCGCCGCCCCGCTATCAGGCCGATCCCGTCCACACGCTGATGACCAGCGTCGTCGGCACGCTGAACCTCCTCGCCGTCGCCGAGCGCTCCGGCGCACGCTTCGTGCAGGCGTCCACCAGCGAGGTCTACGGCGACCCCGAACGCCACCCGCAGAGCGAAGACTACGTCGGTCATGTGAACCCCACCGGGCCGCGCGCCTGCTGCGATGAAGGCAAGCGCGCCGCCGAAGCGCTGATCTTCGATCATCTCCGCCTTGGCCGCGTCGACGGCCGCGTGGCACGCATCTTCAACACCTACGCCCCGCGCATGGACCCTAGCGACGGCCGCATCGTGTCGAACCTCGTCGCCCAGGCCCTCACCGGCCGCCCGCTGACGATCCACGGCACCGGCGAGCAAACCCGCTCCTTCTGCTATGTGTCGGATCTTGTCGCCGGCCTCGTCGCGCTTGAAAGCCTCCCGATCAATCCCGGCGTTCCGGTCAACCTCGGCAATCCCGGCGAATTCACCATAAACGAACTGGCAGGGCTGGTGCGAAGCCTCATCCCTACGCGCTCCGGCCTGGTCCACCTTCCCCTTCCCAAGGACAACCCGCAGCGCCGCAGCGCCGACATTTCCCGCGCCCGCGCCCTCCTCGGCTGGACGCCCCGCATCCCGCTCTCCGAAGGCCTGCCCGCCACGATCACATGGTTCGCCGCCCGCCTCGGCGTCAGCGGCGCAATGCGCCTATCCGCCCCTCGCCCCGCCCGCACGAAGCTGGAGCCCGCCGCCGATCCGGCGGAGTGATCGGACCTCCAGTCGTCCCAGGGCCGGCCGCAGCCTTCGGCCATCAATCCACATCCGGCCAAAACCGGCGAACCGTCGCCAGCACGCTCCGCTCAATACTCCCGCTCATAGAACACGCCCACCTTCGACCCCGATGACGGCCCCGCCTCGCCCCGCGCCTTCAGATTGTCCGTCAGATCGAGGTTGACCGACACGTTTGACTGCCCGTTCGAGCCCGCCGTCACGCCGAGGTAAACATTCTCGGACACATAGCGCCCGGCCTGCACCGCCGCGCCGCCTTCCTTGTCGGTAACGACGTCGAGTTCGTCCAGCCCGGTCGCCTTGCGCAAATTGCCCAGGAGATCCGTCCCCCCGCCGCCGCCCGTGAGTTCGGCCGCCGCCACCGCGAGCCGGGCGATCTGAACCGGCGAGAGATCCACGATCGAGCGCCCGAACAGAAACTGCGCCAGAATCTCGTCCTGCGGCAGTTCCGGGCTCGATGTCAGCATGATTTCCGGATCCGTCGCCGTGCCGGAAACGGTGGCCGTCACGGTGATCTGGTTGGCGCGCGCCGTCGCCACGAGGTCGATATAGGGATCGAGATCGCCCACCAGCGTCACCGTTCCGGACGTGAAGGTAATGCGCTGGCCGATCACATCGAGCCGCCCCCGGATCAGATTCAGGCTGCCGACCGGCTGGATCGCCGAGATCGGCCCCGTCACGACCACTCGTCCGCCAAGCTCGGCATCGATGCCCCGTCCGCGCACGAACACGGCGCGGGGCGCGTTGATCGTCACATTCAGCGTCAGCCCCGCCCATCCCGCACCCGATTGGCGAACTTCGGTGGCAAGCCGTGCGCGCTCCAGCGTGCGCGCCACGTTTCGCGGCGGCAGCCGGTGCTGAACGTCGAGCAGCGTTGCCGTCTTCGGCAGGCGTTCGGGAACGGTAATCTCGGCCCGCTCCACAGTGACGGCGCCGGCAATGACGAGGTTCCCCGTCGCCGGTCCTTTTGCCGTCAGCGTCCCGCTCGCGGTCGCCGTCACGATCCGGCCATCGGTGAACCGCGCCCGGTCGAACGCCAGAGCAAGATCAAGCGGGAAGCCGGATCCGGGCACGATCCCGATCGTTCCGGTCGCGGTCAGCGTTCCGCTTCGCCCCGTAACCGCGCTGAAGCGCTCGATCACGGCGCGCTCGCCCTCCAGCCGCAGCCGGAGCGAGATCGGCGACAACCGTGTCGTCGTCTGCGGATCGACAAAGCTCGCCCCTTCGACGGAAACGGTCCCGCCTAGACGCGGCGCCCGGACCGTCCCGGTCACCGTCGCATCCACCGTCGCGGTGCCTGCAAGCTTGGCCCCCCGCTGCGCAAGCGGGCGGTTGGCAAGCTCCAGCGGCAAGGATCCGCGCACCGCGATATCCAGCCCCTCGCCCGTGACCGGCACTGCGCCCGACGCCCGCAGCGTCAAACCGCCGCCCGTCGCCTCGGCGGAGGTCAGTCTGATGACTTTCTTCTCAAACCGCCCCTTCGCCGTCACCGCCAGCGGCTGGATGCCTGCGTTCTTGAGAGCCGCGGCCGAAACGCCCCGCCCCGCCGCGTTGAACTCCGCGATGGGATCGGCCAGCGTGCCGGCCACCGTCACATCGGCCTCCACCGTCCCGGCAGCCCCAAGACCCGGCGAAACGGAATTCGCCAGCGCCAGCGGCGCCGTTCCGTTCAGCGCAAGGTCGATCGCACCGCCCGCAATCGGCACCGTGCCGGACCCCCGCAGCGACACCCCGCCCCCCGTCGCCTCGGCGGAGGCAAGCCGAACGACATTCTTCTCAAACCGCCCACTCGCCGTCACGGCCAGCGGCGAGATCCCCACCCCACGCAGCACCGCGGCGGATAGCTCCCGGCCGGTTGCCTTGAAGTCCACCGCCGGATCGCTTGGCGTTCCCGTCACCTTGAGATCCGCATCCAGCGTACCGGCCGCACCCAGCCCCGGCGACGCCATGTTGGCGAGCGAGGCCGGCAGACCCGTGAGGCGCACGACGAAATCCAGTATCGTCCCGGCCCGGCCCTCGGCTCGGACCCGCCCGCCGCCGATCGCCGTATTCGCCGTGAAGGTCGCAATGCCGTTGTGATAGGTGCCCTTTGCCGACGCATCCAGCGCCTGCAACCCCGTTGCCGTCAGCGCCGCCGCCGTAAGCCCGGTCGCGGAAACGTCGAAGGTCGCATCCAGCTTGTCGCGCGGCCCCTTGGCGGTCAGCGATCCCGAAATCATCCCGCCCAATGCCAGATCCGGCAACACGGCATTGCCAAGCGCGAGGGGTAACCGGTCTATACTTGCGGTGAGATCGATGAAATCGGCCACCTCGCCGCGCACCGTGAGCCGCCCTTCGCCGATTTCCAAAAGGGCGCCGGGTATCAAAATGGAGTCGCCGCGCAGCGACACCGTCACGGGCGCCAGCAGCTTGGCTTCGAGATCCGGCGGCAGCGTCAGGTCGAAGTGGTCGAACGTCAGATCAAACCCGCTCTCGGCCCGTGCCAGCCGCCCTGCGGCGCTCAGCCGTCCCGCCGCCAGATCGGCCGCAATGTCGAAATCCGAGCGATTATCCTTGGCCGCCGCCGTGCCGCGTACGCTGTTCAAGGTCAGCCCGCCGACCAGCACGCCGGCCGCCTCGAACCGGCCGTGAGCAAGCGGCACGCCGAAAACATCGTCCACCGTCATGTCCACGGTGGCGGACCCGATCCGGTTGGCCTCCACCCGGAAATCCCGCGCACTCGCCTTCACCGCCGCCGTCTGCCGCCCGTCCTTCGCCTCCAGCACCACATTCGCGTCGAGCGCGCCGGATGCATCCAGAAGCGCCAGCGTCGCGACCGCCGCCACATCCGGCGAGGTCACATCGATAGTCGCCGTCACAAGCCCGCCCGGCAACATCACGGCGGAGCCTTTCGCGCTCGTCCCCCCCGCCACAAAGCTGAGGCTATCCACCCGCCGCGTGCCGTCCGCCAACGTCGCCACCCGCGCCGACCCGTCAATCCTCACCCCGTCAAGCGCGCCCGCCAAGAGCAGCGCGCCGTCGACAGCCGTTCCATCCAGCGTGCCCTGAAACTGCGCCCGCCCCATGGTAAGCGTCCGGCCTTGCAGCGTCAGTCGATCGGCCGCCAAGGTCGCGACCACCGCCGGCCGCGTGCCGGACCCCGAAAGCTTCGCCTCCAGCGACAGCGGCCCCGACGCCCGCGTGGTGAGCTTGCCCACATCAAGAAGCGCGGCCGTGATGCCAAGATCCGCCCGGTCCAGGTCATAGGTCCCGTTAAGGCGCGCCTGAAGGGCCGGGTTGTCGACCATGAGATTGTCGAAGCGCAGCCCCTCGGTCGTCCGGAATGCCCCGCCCTTCAGCGTCGTGCGCCCTGCCAGCAGCGCATCCACGGGCGGATTTCCGATCGCCAGATCCACCGTGTCGGCGTCGATCGTCAGCCCGAGTGCGCCGGTCCGAAGCCCGGCGGTTCCCTCCGCCGCCAGCGTCACGGCCCCGCCGATCTCCCGCCCGATCAGCCCGGCGAAGGGCGCCACATCCGCCGCGTTCAGCGTGTAGCGCCCGTTCAGCGTCCAACCCTCCAATCTGCCCCGGAAAGCAGCGGCCGCGTTCGGGTTCTTGATCTCGGCCACCTCCACGTCCACCGGTTGCCCGGCCGACCAAGCGCCGCGCGCCGTCAGCACGAAGGCATCGCCCAGCGCACGCTGAATGTCCGGATTTTGAGCGGTCAGCGCCTCGATCGCGCCAGCCACCGCGAAGGTCAGCCGGCGCTTGGCGGGATCGGCCAGATTCTCCGCCACCCCATTCGCCTTGATGCGCGCGCGTCCCGCCTTGAGTTCCCCGGTATCGAGGCCGTTAAGATCGAACACGGCTGTCCAGGTGTCCGTCGTTCCGCCGAAAACTACGTTGATGCGCGCGCCGTCTGCTTTCCCCGCACCCGGAATCGGAACCGGCCCGGCCGGGTTCGCAAGCCGCCCGTCCACCGCGATCCGCGTCGGGAACAAGTCCGGCGCGAACACCCCGTTCATGAACAACGACAAGACGCCCGACGTCAGATCCGCGCTCCGCACCGCCACCGACCCATCGTCAGCCCGCAGCGCATCCACCATCAGGCGCGAGGTGCCCGCCACATAGTCCTGGTAATCCGCCGGCACGAGCGGCCCAATCCGCCCCGACACATCGGTCACGAAGCGATACCCACCGGTCACCGCCGAAATCGTCGCCCGCCCCGCAACCAGCGGCTCGCCCGCCGCCGCCAGCGCGATGTCCGCGTTGAAGCTGTCGAGCGGCCCGCTTCCGGCGATCGTGAAGGCGATCGCGGGCCTGTTCGGCACGCCGAGCAGCGTCGCGACCACGCCGTTTTCCGGCTCCTCAAGCCGCAGATCAAGCGCAAGCTGACGGCTGGCATTGTCAAAGTTCGCCGTCAGCGCCAATTGTCCCGGCTTGTCGTCGATGCGCTGGATCAGGACGTTGGAGGCCAGCTTGCCGCTCTCCAGCGAGACCGATCCGTCCACCCCCAGCCGCGCCGCATCTTCGCCGATCACGCCCGCCGCGATCGAAATCTCCGGCACCGCCAGCCGTCCGATGCTCACCTCCACCGGGAGTTCCGGCAGCGCGAAACCCGGCCGCGCGGCGGGATTGCGCGTGGTCGTCGGCAACGGCGGCCGCGAGATCACGATCCGCTCCGCCTCCAGAAGATCGATGTCGAGCCGCCCCCTGAGCAGCGCCAGCCGGCTCCAAACCAAATGCGCGTTCTCGATCGTCAGCCAAACGCCTTGCCGGTCGGAAATCGTGATGGTGTCGATCCGCACGTCCGACGAGAGCACCCCGTCGATCGATCCGATCGAGATCCGCCGGTCCGGCGTCGAGATGGTGTCCTCGACAAAGCGCGTGAAGCGGCCCTTTTCCTCGTCTTCGCTCTGGGCATAGGCATGCGAAAAGACGCCGAGAAGGGCAATCATGAACGCGGCCAGCGCGGGAAGGAGATGTTTCATCACCACTTCGCTGCCCCCTTAAAACGCTTGGCCAAGGCCGACGTAGATCGCGAAATCCGGATCGTCCGGCCCCGGATTGAGCGGCACCGCCGCATCCACCCGGATCGGTCCAAGCCCGGTCTGGTAGCGCAGACCAATGCCCGCGCCGAACCGGATGTCCTGGGAAAAGTCGGGCGTCGACCCCAAAAACGCATTGCCCGCGTCGATGAAGGGCACGATGCCGATCGTATCGGTCACCTTCGCGCGCAGTTCGAGCGAGCCCTCCACATAGGAGCGGCCGCCCACCACGTCGCCGTCTATCTCCGGTCCGATGTTGCGGAACCCATAGCCACGCACCGATCCGCCGCCGCCGAGGAAGAACAACCGGTTCGCCGGGAACTCATCCTCCGGCACGCCCGCGATCGAACCCACGGCCGCGCGCGTTGCGATCACGAAGCGCCCGTTCGGGTCCAGCGCGTAATAGCCGGTCGCCTCGATCTCGGAAATCAACCCGGTGTTGCCGAACTGAAACTCATGAAACGGCTCCAGCCGCCCCGTCAGCGTGAATCCCGTGGTCGGATCCAACGCGTTGTCGCGCTTATCCCATATCAATTCGGCCGGCAGCGAAGCGATCAGGAACTCGCCCTCCACCGGCGCATCCTCGATCGACGTCGCCTCGATATTGGCCGACACGGTCCCGTTCAGCCCTTCGAAGAACTGATGCGCAAGGCCGATCCGCGCCCGCACCGTGTTGTCCGTATAAGGATCCAGAACCTCGCGCTGCGCACTGAGCGACGCCGTGAGGTCGGTGAGCGGCGTCAAAACACCGGGTTTCGTGAAGGTCGCGGCCGCGGAGTAGGAGAAATCGGTCGGATCGATGGACGATATCCCCGCAACCCGTCCCTCGATCCGCAGACGCTCAGCCTTGCCGAACAGGTTGCGGTGCTCCCAATAGCCCTCGACGCCAAGACCATCCACCGTCGAATAGGATCCGCCCGCCCCGACCACCCGCTTGAGGCGCTCGGCAACCTGAACGTCCAGCGGCAGCGTCCCTTCCGATGTCACCGCATCCGCCTCCACGATGCGCTGCGAGGCAAACACCTGGAGCCGGCGAAGGTTCTGCGCCGCCTTTACGAGATCATCGGGATCATAGGGCGCGCCGGGCTGGATGCCCGTCATGTAGGCCGTAAACCCCGGGTCGATGTCCTCGGTGCCCGTCACGGTCACCGGCCCATACACCGCAGGCCGCCCCGGCTGCGCCGCGATAGCCACATCCAGCGTCGACGTCGGATGGTTCGCCACCGCGTCACGCTTCGCGATGCCGGCTTTCGGATATCCCTGCTGGCGCCATTCGTCGACCAGCGCCCGCTCCGATTGCAGCACGACGCCAGACCTAGCCACCGCACCGGGCGTCAGCCCCAGCGTTTCCGGTGTATTCTGAACCCGGTCCTCGGGCACCGTCGCCGGCGGCGCGCGGCCGGTAATCTCCACCCGGCCGAAGGCAAAGCGCGGACCCGGATCGACCGAAATCACGACCTTGGCGGGATCGGGCAACCGGACATCGGGCTGCAACTGAGCCGGGTCTCGCCCTTCCACGGTGATCGCGACGGACCCGCCGTAGTATCCCTCGGCATAAAGCGCACCCACCATCCGGGCATATTCAGCCTCGGTGCGCGACAGGAACGCAGCGGTCGAGGGCGGCGGGCGTTCGTCCCGTTCGGTATAGAGCAGCGATGCCGTCCGGATCCGATCGGCCACGGCCTCATCGACACCTTCAACCTGCACGTCCACCGTATAGCGCTGGGCATCGGGGGATTCGGTTTCGGATACGTCTTCAGACCCGAAAAACTTGAAACCGAACAGTTCGAAGGCGTGCGCGGGACAAGCAGAAGCCGCGACGAGAGCCGCCGTTATCGCCAGCGCGGACACGCTGGAACGACCTCGCAGAACGGCTCGTCGTGCGCCGTTCCGCGCTCCACCCATCATCATACCGATCGACCCTCGACGCGTTACACTCGTGAGCCGCCCCAACCGCGATCCTAGACGAAGGCAGAGGGCGCGCAATCCCGAAACCAAGGAAGTTTGACAGGGGCTCATCCCTCGTAACCTGGCTTAAAGCCATATGGGCGATCATCGCGGCAAAATTGCAACGGGACCCGTCACGCGTGTCTGAATCTCCCGTCCAAGCCGTCTCTGCCACCCGCGAGGGCGAGCCCGCGCAAACGATCTATCGCGCGGGCGAGCCCTCGCCTTTCGCCACCTGCGCCGCCATCCACCATCCCGCCGCCGGCGATGTTGGCATCGTCATGATTCCCGCCTGCGGCTACGAAGGCTTCGTGATGACGCGCGCGTGGCGCATCCTTGCCGAGCGCCTCGCCGTCGCCGGATATCCCGTAATCCGGTTCGACCTTCCCGGCACCGGCGACAGTCTGGACAGCCTTGCTACCCTCGACGACTGGCACGCAGCGGTCGACGGCGCGGCCGAGCACCTGACCGCCCTCTCCGGCACCCGGCGCATTCTCTTCCTCGGGCAAAGCATCGGTGCCGCGCTTGCGCTCGAAGCGGCGAAACGGCGCGGCGGATCGGCCGGCGCCGTTCTCCTCGCGCCCGTCCTATCGGGCCGGCTCTACTTGCGCGAAACGGCCGCCTTCGCCGCCCTTTCCGGCATCGACGGCTTTGCCCTCCCCGCCACCGTCGCAGCCGGCCTGAATACGCTCGACCATACCGCCGTCACCGCCGCACCCACCTTCGCACTTGTCACCGCCCGGCCCGGACGCGAAGCGGACCACGCGCTCGCCGCCCGCATCGGCGCCGCCGTTCTCCCCTACGACGCATTCGACGACGCCGTGACCGACCCGACCACCGCCCGCGTCCCCAGCGCCCTCTTCACCGCCCTCGCCGCCCACCTCACCACCCACATTCCCCCCGCCCCCGCCGGCCATTCCGCCGCATCCCCCGCGCCACACGCCCTCGTCAGACCCGGCTTCAGCGAAACCGCCCAGCGTTTCGGCCCTGACGACCGCCTCTACGGCATCCTCTGCCAGCCCCACGGCCCCGCCGCCCGCGCCGCCGTGCTCTTCGTCAACGCCGGGCGGGACTGTCACACCGGCTGGTCGCGCATCACCGTCGACCACGCCCGCGCCCTTGCCGGCCAGGGCATCGCCTCGTTCCGATTCGGCGTCTCGGCAACCGGCGAAAGCGCAGACGATCTTGCCCGCGCCGGCGAAGAACTCCTCTATTCCGCCGTCCATTCCGGCGACGTCGCGATCGCCGCCAAGCACCTTGCCGCCAAGGGCTTCGCCCGCATCGTCGTCACCGGCCGGTGCAGCGGCGGCTACGCGGCCCTCCACGCCGCGCGCCACAGTCCGGAGGTCGCAGCGGTCGTGCCCGTCAATCTGCTACGTCTCGTCTGGGACCCCCGCGAATCTGTCGCTGACGCCATCCGCGCCGATCTGCGCCCCGCAGGCGCCATCGCATTGCGCGCGCTCGACCCGGCCGTTTTGAAGCGGCTCTTGAAGGGCGAGGTGAATCTCGTCGCCCTGACCGGCCGTGTCGTCCGAAAGCTCACTGAGCGCCTCCCCGCCCTGCCCTTCAGCCCCAAATGGCGCTTGGAGCGCCAGATTCACGCGACCATCGCCACCCTCTTGGGCCGCCGGATCGCGATCCGATTCATCTCCTCCCGCGGCGACGCCGGATCCGCCGCCATCGCCCGCGCCATACGCCCTTTCAAAGCCGCCTCGCCCAAGATTTCCCTGGAATTCCTGGAAAACGCCGACCACAACCTCAACCAGCCAAACGCCCGCCGCGACCTCCTCGCCCTGATCGCCGATACCGCACTATCCGCCTCCAGGCAGCCTTGAACGCCCGCGCCCCATCAGCCCCGGCTTGACGCAGCGCCCGTCGCGGTTCACCGCTAAAGGGACCCCATCCCCGCGCCGGAGTCCCGCCTTGGACGACACCGAATTCAAAACCTGGGCCGTCCGTGCCGCCGCCTGGGGCGCTGATTATCGCGCCGATCTTTCAAACCACCCGGTCCGGCCCAACATCGATCCGGGCACCGTCACCAACGCCCTTCCGCCCGCGCCGCCGGAAAGCCCGGAACCGATGGAGGCGATTTTCGCCGACTTCGAGCGCGTCATCGTGCCAGCCATGACGCATTGGCAGCACCCGCGTTTCTTCGCCTATTTCCCCGCAAACGCTGCGCCGCCGTCGGTCGTCGCCGAAATCCTGGTCTCCGCCGTCGCCGCCCAGTGCATGCTGTGGCAGACCTCGCCGGCCGCCACCGAACTCGAAGGCGTCGTCACCGACTGGCTGCGGCAGGCCCTCGGCCTTCCCGGCACCTTCACCGGCGTCCTGCAAGACAGCGCGTCCACCGCCACGCTCGCCGCCGTGCTCACCATGCGCGAGCGCGCGCTTGGCTGGGCGGGCAACCGCCAGGGCCTCTCCGGCCAGCCGCGCCTGCGCGTCTACGCCTCGGGCGAGACCCACACATCGGTCGAAAAAGCCGTGTGGATTTCAGGTATCGGAGCGGAGAACCTCGTGCGCATTCCCGTCGGTGGACCGCGCCGTGCCATGGATCCGGCCGCGCTCGCCGCCGCTATAGCAGCCGACCGTGCCGCCAGTTATGTCCCCGCCGGCATCATCGCCTGCGTCGGCGGCACCAGTGTCGGCGGCACCGACGATATATCCGCCGTCGCCGCCGTCGCGCGCGCGGAGGATCTCTTCCTGCACGTCGACGCCGCTTGGGCCGGATCGGCGATGATCTGCCCGGAATTCCGGCATTTCTGGTCAGGCATCGAAGGCGCCGACAGCCTCGTCATGAACCCGCACAAGTGGCTCGGCGCGCAGTTCGAATGCGCCGCCCATTTTGTCCGCGATCCAGAAAGCCTCGTGCGCACCCTCGCGATCCGCCCGGATTATCTGAAGACACAAGGCCAAGCCGCCGTCATCAACTACAGCGAATGGTCGGTACCGCTCGGCCGCCGGTTCCGGGCGCTTAAGCTCTGGTTCCTTATCCGGGCCTATGGGCTGGAGGGTCTGCGCAGCCTCATCCGCAACCATGTCGCGTGGGCGGAAGCGCTGGCGGACGCGATCGCACGAGAGCCCGGCTTCGACCTCGTGACCGCGCCGATGCTCTCGCTCTTTTCCTTCCGCCATCGCCCGCCTGCGCTTAACGAGCAGGATCTCGACGACCACAACCTCGCCCTCACCGACGCCATCAACCGGGACGGGCGAATCTACCTCACCCAAACCCGCGTCGACGGCCGCGTCGCGATTCGCTTCCAAGCGGGAAGCTTCGCCGCGACCGAGGCCGACGTCATGTCGGCGCTCGGCATCCTTCGCGACATCGCCAATGCCGGGCAGGCTTGAACGGCATATAGGCGTTACAAATAGGCGCTACAAAAGGTCGGTCCCGCCGATCCGCGGGGGGGATCAGGCGGGACCTGGCCGGCCACCGGAGACTCGGCGACCGGCGTCTCGGAGGGGATCGCCGTCAGCAATCCACCGCAGGGTCAAAAAACACAGCGCTGCCTAAGGCACCCGTTCAGAATGTATGACTGATACATTAAATGAGTTTGAAGATCATCTGTTTTTCGTTTAAGAAAAATGCACTATTTCAGACTATCCTGCGAGTTCTTTAGAAAATCCGCATGCAATCTTGTGCAACCTGGGAAGGAGTCGGCCCTCGGCCCACGCCAAGAACCGGCAACCCAACGGAACCCGCCTCAGTTTTCTACGCCGTCCCGCTGAACGAATTTGAAGAACCGGCTGGTCGAGCCGTCTTTCGTGGTCTCCTGGTAGAGGAACGCTAGTTTTTCCTTTTCGAATTTCTCGAAGAATTCATCCCAGTCGATGGGATCCAGGGCGCTATCGTCGCCACGGCCGGGAAAATCGATCCGCAGGATTCCCGTCTCGCCACCCTTATGCGTGACATGTACGGAGGATGGTCGGCCGCCAGGCTCTTCGGTCCACTTGCGAATGGCGTCGTGATCGGTCGTCATCTTGGCTTCGGACATCAAGGGCCTCCATCGCATGGGGTTTCATCCCCACTCCGGCCCTCAAACGCCGCCCGGCTCCACTTGTTCGTTCGCCGCCGCGAATGCCGGGATCAACCGGCGCAAGAGTTCACCCGAAAAGGCCTCGTCCCCGCAACCAACCCTCGCCGCGCCCCATCCGTCAAAGCGCCGCATCGCCAATACGCTTCCAATAGATCAACGTGCCCGCCAGCCCGCCATGCGGCTTCAGGGCGTAATCGGGAATCTCGCCGGCCCGCACAAATCCCAGCCGTTCATAGAGCCCGGCGGCTCCGCCCTCGCTCGCGGTGTCGAGCACGAGCAGCGTTCGTCCGCGCGCCACCGCCAGAGCCTCGGCCGCCCGCATTAGCGCCGTTCCGAACCCTTGGCCCCTGCGGTCCGGCCGGGTCATCATCTTGGCGATTTCGGCCCGGTGCGGCTGGTTGGGCGGGCAGTCCAGCAGCAAAGTCACAGTTCCTACCAAATCGTCGCCGTCAAAAGCACCGAGAATGATCCGCTCGCCCCGCGCTGCCGCCGCCAGCGACCCGTCCCAGAAGGCCCCCGCCTGTTCCCGGCCGAGCGGATGCATGAAACTCACCGACCCGCCCTCGGCAACCGTCTGGATAAGCAGATCGATCAGCATCACCCGCGTCGCCGCCGACGCTGAGAGGGGCTTCACGTCGAACGCAGCCACAGCCATCACTCCCCCCGTTCCAAACCGCGCCTAGCAAAACATGCCGGTTCACGCGGGCACCATCGCCCCAAGCTCGAACGAGCCGATCAAAGCACGCGGCCATGCCGGCCATCGCCGTCTCATCAAAAATCATCCCGGCAACGCCGGTCGAGACGGCTTGACGGGCGCGCGATCCGACATGCAGTTTCCACGCCCAAGCCGATCAGGCAATCCATTGCGCGTGCCCCAAGCCAAGCCCCGCACACCGACGGCGGACAAACGAGGATGAAGATGACTTTGAATTTGGGACTCCTCGGCGCCGGCCGCATCGGCAAGGTTCACGGCCACGCCATCGCCACCACGCCGGGCGCCAAACTCGTCGCGGTCGCCGATCCCCTCCCACAGGTCGCGGCGGCGATCGCATCGCAATATGGTGCAGATGTACGCAGCGTCGACGCCATCATGAATGCCTCAGACATCGACGCCGTGCTGATCACCACCCCAACGGACCTGCACGCCGGCATGATCGAACAGGCCGCCAGGGCCGGCAAAGCCATTTTCTGCGAAAAGCCGATCGACCTTTCCATCGCCCGCGTCCGCGAATGCCTCGCCGTCGTGGAGGAAACCGGCGCCAAGCTGATGCTGGCCTTCAATCGCCGCTTCGATCCGAATTTCATCGCGCTGCGGGGTGCGATCGATGCAGGCACCATCGGCGCGGTCGAGATCGTGCAGATCACCTCGCGTGACCCCGCCCCGCCTCCGGCCGACTATATCGCCCGGTCCGGCGGCATCTTCCGCGACATGACGATCCACGACTTCGACATGGCGCGCTGGTTGCTCGGCGAGGAACCCGTCACCGTCTATGCGGCAGCCTCGGTGCTCGTCGATCCCAGGATCGGCGCCCTCGGCGATTTCGACAGCGCCTCCCTCGTCCTCACCACCGCGTCGGGCAAGATCGCGCAAATCTCCAACTCCCGCCGCGCCACCTATGGCTACGACCAGCGCATCGAGGTGCACGGCTCCAAGGGTCTTGTCTCGGCCGAGAATATGCGCGCCACCACCGTCGAGGTCGCGAATGCCGAAGGCTACCGCCGCGAGCCGCTGCTCGATTTCTTCATGACCCGCTACACCCAGGCATACGCCAACGAAATCGCCGCCTTCCTGAAAGCCATCGCCGGGCAAGGCCCCCTCACGCCGTCGGGCGACGATGGCCTGAAAGCGCTTCTCATCGCCGAAGCCGCACTCCTGAGCGTCCGAGAAAAGCGCGTCGTGTCGCTCGTCTGATTTTCCCGCCCGAACCCTTCGCGGGCGGCAATCGCCCGCGAACACCGCTCCGCGCGTTGTCGACCCCGCGCCGTGCCCCGCCACCTGCTGCGACCCAGGACGAGATTTTTTTCGCCGATTCAGTAGAGGCCAAAAGACTTAGCCCCTACGCCTAAAGGTGATAAGCCGGATAGTCCTCATCGACGCGCGCTCAAGGACTTAGCGGCCATGGGCCTGCTTCAGCCCGTTGCGCCCGAGACCGCGACGCCCCGGCCTGCGGCACCCTACGCACCTCTACTGATACATGCGCAGCACATTTTCAGGTTTGAATATGTCGCCGGTGAATTAGGCGACACCGGCACGTGGGGCAGGGGCAAGAAAATCGGAAAAGTCGGAGAGGCAGCCATGACGAGCAAGACCCATATCCATGATTCACGCACCACCAAGGACGTCCCCGGCAGCAGCCAGGGGCGCGCCTTCGTGAGCCAAGCCACCGCCGTCGGCACCAACTACACGCGCGGCCTCATGAAGATGACGGAAGAGATGCGCAGCTTCATGGCCGATCGGATGGACCACAACCGCACCACCTTCGAGGCCCTGGTGCGGGCCAAGTCCATGGAAGAATTCGTTTCCATCCAGCGCGACTGGCTGCGGGCGGCGTCCGACGAATATGCCAGCGAGGTCCAGCGGCTCATCGACATCAACGCGGAGATCATCGGCGAAACCGTCTCGCCCGCGGCCGAAGTGAGCGAGCCGAACCTGTCCTCCCGGTCCCGCCCGACCGCCATGCCCTCCGCCGCCTGACGATGCGGGTCGCGGGCTGCGGCCCCACCGCCGGCGCAGCCCGCATCACCCCTCTTCCTCTTCAGGCACATACCGCGTCAAGCCCCGGCGAAGCGCGTCATCGCATAAGGCGCGGGATCAACGACTGTCGGCTCGCCCGTGATCATCTCCGCCAAGAGCCGGCCCGTTACGGGCCCCAGCGTCAATCCATGGTGTGCATGGCCGAAGGCAAACCAGAGCCCGGGATGGCGCGGCGCGGGTCCGATCACCGGCCGCATATCCGGCAAGGCCGGCCGCCGGCCCATCCACGGTTCCGGATCGAGCCGCCGACCAAGCGGCAGCAGCGCACGCGCCATCGCCTCCGCCCGGCCGAGTTGCACGGGCGAGGGCGGCGCATCCCTGTCGGCGAATTCCACGCCAGTCGTCAGCCGAATACCGCGCGTCATCGGCGCCAAGACATAGCCGCCCGCCACATCCACCACCGGCCGCGTCAGCCCGGCATTGCCTCCTGCCGGCTCGTAATGCATGTGATACCCGCGCTTCACCGCCAGCGGGATGCGGTATCCGAGGGGCCGAAACACCGTGTCGGACCACGCACCCAGCGCCACCACCACATCGCTCGCCGCCGCTTCGCCGGCCTCGGTCATGACAGTCCAGAGCCGCGGCCCCGCTTGTCGCAGGCTACCGGCGTCACCAATCGCAATGGTTCCGCCGCGCCGCTCGAACAGCGCCGCATAGGCCTTCGTCAAGGCACCCGGATCCGACACCGAAACCGGATCGATCCAGTGCACGCCGCCAACCAGCCCATCGCCGAGCGCTGGTTCCCGCTCGCGCAAAGCCTCCCGGTCCAGCACCTCGAAGGCAAGCCCGAACCGCTTCAGATCCGCCGCTTCCGCCGAACCCTTGGCGAACGAGCGCCCGGACTTGAAAAGCTCGATCCACCCGCGCCGAACCAGCAGCGGCCCCGTCCCCGCATCGGCCGTCAGCGCGTCATGCTCGATCACGCTGCGTTCGATCAGCGGCAACATCGCCGCGCTCGCATCCGCCAGCCGCTCCGGCGCGGAATGCCGCCAGTAACTCAGGAGCCATCCCGCCAGACGCGGCATGAACGCCAGATGATAGGCCGCATCGCTCTCCCGGTTCAGCCCGTAGCGTGCCAGCTTCCAAAAATTGCGCGGAAACGCATAGGGCACCACGCTCGATCGCTCGATCAGCCCCGCATTGCCGTGGCTCGTCTCCTCGCCCGGCCCCCGCCTGTCCACCAGCAGCACGCTCCGCCCCCGCATGGCGAGATGCAGTGCCGCCGAAACGCCGACGATGCCGGCGCCCAGCACGATTGCGTCATAGGTTTTCATGTCGACCGAAAGCCTGAAAAGCGCGGGGGCGATATCTGCCGGCGACGCTCAAAAAATGTCGAAGTCGAAGTATTTCGCCCGGATCTTGTCATAGGTCCCGTCGTCGCGAATGGCCTTGATCGCCGCGTTGAGCTTTTCCTTCAGGTCCTGGTCTTCCTTGCGCACCGCGATACCGGTGTCGGAGGTGGTGTTGGGCGCATCGCCCAAAAGCTTGCAGCAGTCTTTGCCGTCGTTCTTCAGCCACTCCATCACCACGAACTTGTCGCCCACAATGCCGTCCAGCCGCCCGGCCGCCAGATCGAGGTTCGCATCATCCTGCGTCGGATAGAGCATCAGCTCGGCGCCCGCCGCTTGATAGTTCTCCTCGGCGTAAGCGGCCTGCGTGGTCGAAGACTGCGCGCCCAGCATCTTGCCCTTCAGCGCCTCCGGCGACACATCCTCGGGCATATCCTTCCTGCCGATCACCGCCAGCGGGGTGCGATAGTAGCGATCGGTGAAGTCCACCGTCTGCTTGCGTTCCTCGGTGATCGTCATGGAGGCCACGATCGCGTCGAACTTGCCCGCGAGCAGGGCTGGAATAATGCCGTCCCAGTCCTGCGCCACCAAAGTGCATGTCGCGCCCATCTTTTCGCAGAGCGCCATCGCGATCTCCACGTCGAACCCTTTCAACGTGCCATCGGGATCCACGAAATTGAACGGCGGATACGCCCCCTCGGTCGCGATGCGGACCTGCGACCAATCCTTTGCCGCCGCTCCCGCCACCCCAAACCCGCTGACCGCGATCGCCAGCACGGCCGCTTTGAAGAAAGACCCGAACGCCATCACAGTTCTCCCCATTTTATTCAGCTCATCCTGCGCCCACCATAAAGCGAGGGCAAGGGCACCGCCGTAAGCGGTGTCTTTTCCATCCCCCCCAGCTTCGCTATAGCCTGACCACCTAGCAATCCCCTGGGGACGCCAACGATGACAAGCCGGCAAGAGTTTATGGGCGTCGGACCGGACAAACGGCGGATCGCCCTGCTTGTGGACGAGGGCGCGTCGCCAAGCGTGCTCTGGCTCGGCGGGTTCAAATCCGAGATGACCGGATCGAAGGCCGAGGCCGTCGCCGCCTGGGGCCGCACGCACGGGCGTCACATCGTCCGGTTCGACTATTCCGGCCATGGCGCATCCGGTGGATCCTTCACCGACGGCACCATCGGCCATTGGCTGGAGGAGGCAACGGCCGTCCTGGAGCACTATTGCCCCGGACCCACCATCCTCGTCGGCTCGTCGATGGGCGGCTGGATCGCGCTCTTGCTCGCCCAAGCCCTCGCCTTTCGCGGCGAGGCCGACCGCATCGCCGGGCTCGTCTTGATCGCCCCCGCGCCCGATTTCACCGAGCGGCTGATGATCCCGGCCTTCTCCGCCCGCATGCGCAGCCAGCTCGAAACCATCGGCCGGGTCGAACTCGAAAGCGCCTACTCGCCCGAGCCGACCATCATCACCCGCGCCTTCCTCGACGAGGCCCGGCATCACCTCATCCTCGACCGCGACATCCGCCTCGACGCACCCGTCCACATCATCCAGGGCATGCGCGATCCGGACGTTCCGCACAGCCACGCCCTGCTCCTGGTCGACCATTTCGTCCACGACGACGTGGTGATGACGCTCATCAAGGACGGCGATCACCGTCTCGCCCGGCCGGACGACATCGCCCGCATCCTCGCCGCCATCGAAGGCATCGCGTCCTGATGCCGGTCTTTCGCCTCATTCTGCCGCGAAGCGGCGCTTTCGGGCGCGGCGATGCCCTGCTATACGGCGGTTGAGATCGAGCCGGGAGCATCGACAGCAATGGCGGATATGAAGCTCGTCGTGGTGGGCGCGGGCGGCCGGATGGGCCGCGCGCTGGTCAAAGCCATCGCGGCCACCCCCGGCGCGGTCGTCCACGCCGCGATCGAGCGCGCCGATTCTCCGCAGATCGGCGCCGATGCCGGCACCCTGGCCGGGCTCTCCCCGATCAGCGTTCCCGTGACGTCGGACGCGCTTGCCGCCGTTCTCCACGCCGACGGCATCCTCGATTTCACCACGCCCGCCGCCACCCGCCACTTCGCCGAACTCGCTGCCCAGGCCCGCATCGTCCACATCATCGGCACCACTGGGTGCACGGCCGACGACGAAGCGGCGATCGACGCAGCCGCCCGTCACGCGGTCGTCGTCAAATCCGGCAACATGAGCGTCGGCGTGAATCTTCTCGCCGCCCTCGTGAAGCGCGCGGCAGCCGCGCTCGGCCCCGAGTTCGACATCGAAATCCTCGAAATGCACCACCGCCACAAGGTCGACGCCCCGTCCGGCACCGCGCTTCTTCTTGGGCAAGCCGCCGCCGCCGGACGCACCGTCGATCTCGATGCCGTCTCCGTCCGCAGCCGCGACGGCCACACCGGCCCCCGGCCGGAGGGCCCGATCGGCGTTGCCGCCTTGCGCGGCGGCTCCGTCGTCGGCGACCACACCGTCATGTTCGCCGGCGCCGGCGAGCGCATCGAGCTTTCCCACAAGGCCGAAGACCGCGCGCTCTTTGCCACCGGCGCCGTTCGGGCCGCCTTATGGGCGCGCGGCCGGTCGCCCGGACGCTATTCCATGGCCGATGTTCTCGGCCTCTCCGACTGACGTTTTCATCTCCATGAGGGAGTTTTCGATCCCATGACCCGCCTTCTCGTCCTCGTCCGCCACGGCCAGAGCGAATGGAACCTTCTCAATCTCTTCACCGGCTGGAAGGATCCGGACTTGACCGCGCAGGGCGTCGCCGAGGCAAGCGCGGCGGCGGCGAAACTCAAGGCGCTCGGCCTTTCCTTCGACGTCGCCTACACGTCGGACCTGTCGCGTGCCCAGCGCACCTGCAAGATCATCCTCGACGGCATCGGCCAGAGCGATCTCGCCACCATCCGCGATCAGGCGCTAAACGAGCGCGACTACGGCGAGCTGACCGGCCTCAACAAGGATGATGCCCGCGCCAAATGGGGCGAGGAGCAGGTTCACGTCTGGCGCCGCTCCTTCGACATTCCCCCGCCCGGCGGGGAAAGCCTGAAGAACACGGCCGAGCGCGTTCTGCCCTATTTCAAGCAGGAGATTCTGCCGCGCGTCCTGAAAGGCGAGCGCGTTCTCGTCGCCGCCCACGGCAATTCGCTGCGCGCGCTGATCATGGACCTTGAGGGCCTGACCGGCGAGGAGATCGTCGCGCGCGAACTCGGCACCGGCGTTCCCATCGTCTACCACCTCAACGAAGACGGCAGCATCGCGTCCAAGCAAGTGCTAGACGCGTAAGCGTCAAAGAAAGGCCAAGCGCGTAAGCGGAGCGGCGTCTAACGGGCCCTCACCCGCCACGCAGACGGGATGCCAGCCCGGTCTCCCACCCGAGGATCGCCTTCTTGCGGGTGAGCCCCCAGTGGTAGCCGCATAGATCGCCGCCGCGTCCAAGCACGCGGTGGCACGGCACCACGAAGGAAATCGGGTTTCGCCCCACCGCCGCGCCCACCGCCCGCGCGGCCTTGGGGTTGCCGATATGGCGGGCGATGTCGGAATAGGTCGTCGCCTTGCCAAGCGGGATCCGGAGCAGCGTCTCCCAGACGCGCACCTCGAAATCGCTCCCGATGAACACAAGCCGCAGCGGCCGCCCCACCGCCCACGCCGCCGGATCGAAAATCCGCGCTGCATAGGGCGCAGTCACCGCCGGATCCTCCCGATACACCGCCGCCGGCCACCGCCGCGCCATGTCCTCGAAAGCGGCCGCCTCTC
>JBHYDC010000016.1:0-100287 GCA_051861205.1 Oharaeibacter sp. | reverse complement strand
CGGTCGGCTTGACCAGCGGCGCGGACTCGAAGGCGAAGGTGTTCGGCGCGAGGGCGGCGGTGGGTTTCAAAAACATGACGATACGGTTCCTTTCGGAAAACGGGCCTTGTGATCAGGAACACTCCGGCAAAGTGCTTTTCCGACGAACCGCAGCAAATCTCCTTTGAGGAAGATGTTCTAAGTACAAGGTAAGAAGCTCGACACGTCTGAAGCTGAGTGGCGCAGATGACTTTTGTTCGGCGGATTCAAAGCGAAAATATGGCACGCTTTCCTCGAAACCACAGAACAAAGAAAAACTATCGTAATTTCAGTCATATGTGGAATACTCATCGAATAAATTTTGACCTGAAAATAAGCGTATAAAATCGGTTCATCTCTCTTCATGCCGCCACTCAGGCGGGCCGAGCCCAGTGCGCGGGGCATTTCCGGGAGCGTAACCGCGCCTCCCGCTGGGGCTGTGGAGCGGTAGGGATAAGGCGCAAGGGGGGTAGACATCTCCGGCGCCGGCACCGGTCGCCCACTTAACTCTACTACTTTAGAGCGATGATTAGACGCTCATTTTTCCGTCAGCATGGAATAATCGCGGAATTTCCATCTTGTCGCACCGCACAATGAAAGTGAGCTCTAAATTCCGGCTACGAATCACACCTCACCTCAGCAGCCGCGTAAACACTGGTTCAAGGCTCATGCGAATCAACATGAAGGCCGGTTTTTCGGACTGCACTCGCTGGCCCGTACCGCGATTCGCTACGCGATTAGAATGATGCCAACACCGCCAAACCACCCCGTTGATACCGGGTGCAACGCACCAGTTTTGCCCTGCACATTTTTTCGGCATAGTGGAAAGTACAACCGGAAGAATATAAGCCCTCGGCTGTTCTGTTGATATTCAGTATTGCAACTGGGATGGATCAAAGGTCCTGCGCCCCCTGTTTTGGGCGAACCGACGGATAGAACTTGGCATGTTTGCGACAGAGGTGGATGCAGCAAACTGAGGCAGGATTGGCAAGGCAGAGTTACGTCCCCGTTTCGAGCTTCAAAGCACGATGAACGTAGTTTAATCATTGGATGCGTGAGATTATTTGCAATTTATACGCTGAAAACGCGGAATTTATGACATTCTTTATTTGTTAAAATCCTGCATCAATTTTGCTCATCACTCATGCTTGATAGTATATTTTTTTTAACCTAGGTTTTTAGAGTTCCTGGTGCAGGCCTCAGTCGGAGCGGGATGCCGAGCGTCAAAGGCTCAACCTCACTCTGAAGTGCAAGTAAGAATACGGGAAAACTCGGGCTCGACACATCGAAAACAATCGCAAACGGGAAACTGCTTGCGGAACGGACATTCTTTATCCGGCGAGACTTTTTTCGCCCACGATGTGAGGCAAGAAATGAAGATCAGTGTTTTTGGCATCGGCTATGTAGGCGCCGTTTCAGCGGCCTGTCTGGCGGCCGATGGTCATGACGTCGTGGCCGTGGACCCCAATAGGGAAAAGGCCGAAGCGCTCGGCGCCGGCAAATCTCCGATCGTCGAGCCCGGTCTCGGCGAAATCATCGAAACCAGCGTGCGCTGCGGTCGCCTCCGCGCAACGACCGACTTCAAAGACTCCGTTCTCACCACCGATCTGTCGCTTGTCTGCGTGGGAACGCCAAGCCGCCCGAACGGCTCGCTCGACACCTCCTACGTCGAGGCCGCCTGCTCGGAAATCGGCCTCGCCCTCAAACAGTCCAGCCATTTCCATTCCGTCGTAATGCGTTCGACCATACTGCCGGGAACGATGGAATCGGTCGTCATCCCAGCCCTGGAAGCCGCCTCGGGCAAGATAGCGGGCCTGCATTTCGGCGTCGGCTATTACCCGGAATTCCTACGCGAGAGCACCGCGATCAAGGACTATTATGATCCGGGCGCCGTAGTTTTCGGTCAGTATGACGGGGACATACGCACCATAGCCCGCCTGCGCGAACTGAATGCCCGCCACCCGGTCGAGCCGATCGTGGTGTCCGTTCGCACCGCCGAAGCGGTGAAATATACGAACAACTGCTGGCACGCCGTGAAAATCTCCTTCGCCAACGAGATCGGCAACATCTGCAAATCGACGGGCATAGACGGCACCAGGGTGATGGAGATTCTGTGCTCCGACACCCGGCTCAACATCTCCAGCGCCTATCTGAAGCCCGGCTTTGCCTTTGGCGGCTCTTGCCTGCCGAAGGATCTGCGGGCGCTGCGCCATAGAGCCCGCGAGAACGACATTCCCACCCCCGTTCTCGATGCCACGATGAAGGCGAACGACATCCAGCTCGACCGCGCCTTCCAGATGGTGTCCGAAAGCGGCGCCAAGCGCGTCGGCATGATCGGCCTGACGTTCAAGGCCGGCACCGACGATCTGCGCGAAAGCCCCCTCGTCGCGCTCGCCGAACAGCTTCACGGCAAGGGCTACGACCTCTCGATCTACGACCCGAACGTGAAGCGCATACACGGCGACGGTCATGTGCATTCGTCGATCGGCCACCTCTCGGCCTTCGTCACCGACGACATCGACGAAATGGTCAGCCGCTCGCAGATCATCGTGATCGGTAACAAGGACCGGGCCACCGCGCGCATTGTGGAAAGCGCATCCGACGACCTTCACGTCGTCGACCTCGTCAGGATCGACGGCATGGAGCGTCTCAATGGCCAATACCAGGGTATCTGCTGGTAAGGCCGTCACCTCGGGCGGCCATCGACCGCTCGAGAGCGCTTGGGCGCATGCGGCTTATGTTTTGGGCGTAGCCGCCTGTGCCCTCGCTCTGCCCGAATCCGCATTCCACGCCGAGCAAAAGGGCGTGCTGATCGCGGTCGGGCTGATCGGCCTTTGGCGTTACGGGTGGGGTCTCACCCACTTCCTTCGCTCGATCTGGTTCCGCCGGATCGCTTTTCCCCGCATGCGCCGCCGCGCCGACGCGGCGATGACCGCCCATGGTGAGATCGGACATGCCTATCTGCTTCTGACCAGCTTCCGCATCGACGCCGCGACGACCACGCGCGTCTACCGGGCCGCGTTCGAGGCGGCCAAGCGCGCGCCGAACGGCGCAACCATCGTCGCGTCGATCGTCGAAATGGGCGACCAGCGCCTGATCCGGCGTCTGTTCCAGATCGTGGTCGGCAACGATCCTGCCGTGAACCTCGTCATCGTCCGCATCGCCGGCAGCGGCAAGCGGGATGCCCTCGCCCACGGCTTCAGGGCAATCGCCGACCGCGATCCCGGCCCGAACGACACGGTATCCGTGATCGACGGCGACAGCATCGTCCCGCCCGATCTCATCGGCCGCTGCGCGCCCTTCTTCCTGCTCGGCCCCGACGTCGGCGCCCTCACGACGGACGAGGTGTGCCAGGTCGAAGGCCGGGAGATTTTTCGCGAATGGTACTCGCTGCGCTTTGCTCAGCGGCAGATCCTGATGTGTTCCATGGGCCTTTCCGGCCGTGTGCTGACTCTGACCGGCCGCATGTCGATGTTCCGTGCCCGTATCGCCTGCGACCCCGCCTTCATCAACCACGTGGAGACGGACTACATCGACCACTGGCGGCTCGGCCGTGTGAAGTTCCTGACGGGGGACGACAAATCGAGCTGGTTCTTCCTGCTCAAGCAGGGCTACCGCATGCTTTATGTGCCGGATGTCGTGGTGGAAACCATCGAACAGCCGCCGGCCGATAGCTTCGTCACAAGCGCGGCCATGCTGATGGTGCGCTGGTTCGGCAACATGCTGCGCACCAACGGCCGCGCCATCGCGCTCGGCCCCGGCCGCATCGGTCTCTTCACCTGGTGGGCGATCCTCGATCAGCGGGTGTCGATGTGGACATGCCTCACCGGCGTCGCCTTCGCGGTGATCGGCACCCTGTTCCTGAACCCGTTCACAGTCGTGTTCTACCTGATCTGGGTCCTCACCTCCCGCTACGTCATGACCCTGTTCTTACTGTCGGTTCGCCCGCGCATCTCGATCTCGTATCCGTTCTTGATCTTCTTCAATCAGGTCTTCGGATCGATCATGAAGGTCTACATCTTCTTCCGCCTCGATCGTCAAAAATGGACACGCCAAAACACTGTGGCCCGCCGGACGGTTTCCAGTTTTCGCGCCCGGTATAATGCCTACTCCTCGGTTCTAATGAACGTTTTTGCCGTCGCAATGTTCTTGACCGCAGTCTCCATGACTGCCGGCGTCCTTCAATTGCGCTGACCTCCCGAAAGGTACACTCGACATGACTGCCATTGTTCAAGAAGCCGAAGTGCAGCGTCAGCACACGCGCTACAAGCTGCCGCTTAAGGTGGAGTTCAACGGCAAGATCTACGATGCGGCCGACTGGTCAGTCGGCGGGGTCGGTATCGACAGGATCGATCTTGACCTCGGAGCAGGCACCATTCACCCGCTGCGGCTGAGCTTCCCGTTCCTGGGGTTCTCGCTCCAGGTCTCGGTCGATGGCGAGATCCGCTATGTCGACCGCATCAAGCGGCGGGTCGGCTTCCGCTTCGACGCCATCACGCCCGAGCAGATCGTGCTGCTTCAGTTCGTGATCGACAGCTATCTCGCCGGCGACATCATCGACGGGGACGACGTGCTCGGCGTCGCCCGGCGCGACAATACGGCGCCGGCGCGCCCCTCATCCGTAGCCGCAATCGCGCCGGCGCACCCCCTCGGCCGGATCGCACAGGTGGCAAGCCGAACGGCGTCCTACACGATCATTCTCGGCATCCTCGCAGGCGTCGCCGCTTTCGTGGGCGCAAATGTCTACGACCGCCTCTACATCGTACGCCCGGCCATGGCGACCGTGTCCGGCGATACGATGGTGTTGAGCCCGCCGGTCGCCGGCCAGATCGCCAACGCCGTCAATCGCCGCGAGATCCTGGCGGGCGAACAGGCCTTCACGATCATCGACGCGAGCGGACAGTCCGTACCGGTCAACAGTCCGTGCGACTGCCGGGTGCTCGGCGCTTCCGTCTCGAATGGCGCCTTCGTGCGCGCCGGCCAAACGGTGATGACGCTCGTCAATACCGGCTCGAAGCCTTACATCGCCGCCGCCGTGGACTATGCCGACCTCGACCGGATATCGGGGGGCGCCGTTGCCCGTATCCAATATTTGGACGGCACCGAAACGCGGGTGACGAACATCCGCTTCCAGCCGGCCGCGCTGGGAACCGGCACCAGCAGCCCCTCCGAACGCGCGATCGTCGAGCTAGACCCTGGCCGCGTTCTCGATCCCGCGATCATCGGCCAGCCTGTGAACGTGTGGTTCGACACCTCCGGCACGTCATTCGTGGGCGACATGCTGGCTTTCATCGGTCGCGGTCTGACCGGTTCGCTCGCCACCGCAACGGCCTCCGTTCGAGACGCTACGGGCTCCTGATCCTCGCTTCCCCCCGCTGGAGACTAAGATGACCCTCGTCACCCCTGCGATCATGATTGGCGGATCCGGAACTCGGCTTTGGCCCTTGTCGAGGCATGACCGCCCGAAGCAGTTTCACGCCCTCGGCGGCGATGCGAGCATGTTTCAGCAAACGCTCGCGCGCTTCACCGGCCCCGCCTACGACAGCCCTTGGCTGCTCACGACGGAGGCGATGGCCGACCTTGCGCAGAGCCACGCGGACGAAGTTCACGTGCGCCTCGGCGGCTTCATTCTGGAGCCGGCCGCCCGCTCCACCGGGCCGGCACTTGCCGCCGCAGCCCTTATCATGGGCGCGGAAGATCCGAACCGCCTGATCCTCGCAGCCCCAGCCGATCATCTGATGCTGGAGCCCGACGACTTCCACCGCGCCGTGAGAGCGGCGATCCCCGTCGCGAAGGCCGGACGGATCGTCACCTTCGGCATTCGCCCCGGCAGCCCGGAAACCGGCTTTGGGTATATCGCGGTTGCCGCCCCCATCGGTGAGGCCGAGGGCGTATTCGCCGTCGAGAGCTTCGTCGAAAAGCCGCCGCTCGCCCTCGCCGAAGCCTATGTGGCGAGCGGCCGGCACTATTGGAACGCGGGCATCTTCCTCTTCACCGCCCGCACGCTTCTAGAGGAGATGACCCGCTATGCGCCGGAGGTCGCGGAAAGCGTGAGCCTTGCCTGGCGGCGCGCTAGCGGCGGCAACGGGCGGCACCTCCTCGATCACGCAGCCTTCGCCGCTGCGCCCGAAGTCTCCATCGACAATGCCGTGATGGAGCGAAGCGGCCGCATCGCTGTCGCCCCCTGCACGCCCGCTTGGAGCGATGTCGGCTCATGGGCCGCGCTTTGGGAGGCAAGCCCGAAGGACGCAAGCGGCAACGCTCTGGTCGGCGATGTCGTTGCCAACAGCGCGTCCGGCTGCCTCGTCCACGCCGTCGGAAACCGGCTCGTCGCGATCAACGGGGTCGAGAATGTCGCGGTAATCGAAACCGACGATGTCACGCTGGTGACGACGCTTGCGGGCGCCCAGGGCGTCAAGGATGTGGTGAAGCATCTCGCCAGCATCGGCCGCCAGGAATACCGGCGCTCGGCAACCGAGGCCGCCGCGTGGGGCACCAGCAGCCGCGTGGCCGCCAACGCCAGCTTTACCGTCAAGCACGTCGTCATCAACCCCGGCCAGTGCCTGCCGCTTTGCTACCACCACCACCGCAGCCTGCATTGGACCGTGGTGGCCGGCACGGTGGAGGTGACGCTGGAAACCGCCACCCGCTTCCTGCGCGTCGGCCAGTCCGTCCATGTGCCGGAATGCGCGGTTCACGGGCTGCGAAACCCCGGACGCCTCGCCGCCCATGTTGTTGCCGTGGAGTGCGGCACCTACTTCGGCGACGACGACGTGGTGCTGGTGACCGAACGGCCGGACCGTTTCGGCCGCGCGATAGCCGCCGAGTGAGGCCACCCTCCCCGCGCCCGATACCCGGATTCCTCGTGATGCCGGACCGCATAGAATGAGAGACACATCCATTCCGAAATTTTTCCTCCATCTTGGCAATCGGCAGTTCAAGGTTGTCGCCATGTCCGCGACGGGCGTCACCGTCGCGGATGATGGAACCGCACCGGTCGGCAAGGGCGCCGCTCGCATTGCCATGGCCGACGGGCCGATCGGCACCACGATCGCAGCGGTGGTCGAGCGGGAAACCGTGGACCATTCCGGCGATGGACGGGCGATGTTCCGCGTCGTTGCGCCCGCCAACACGCTCGCGACGCTGGCCTTGATTGCTCAAGGGGAAGGCAAACAGCGTTTCCGCCATATCCTGGACCTCGAACCACTGCCGCTACCCACCCGCGATCCCGCCGGGCGCACCAAGACCCGGCGAGACCGGGGCATGATCGCGGGCTTGGCCGCGTTGACGCTTGTGTTCGGCGTGACCATCGCGGTTGAAAGCTACATCCGCTTCCTGACCGTGAACGCCGACGTCGCGCGGGTCACAACCGGCGGCGAGGTGATCAGAGCGGAAAAAAGCGGTCGGCTGATCTATCTCACCAACCGCCAAACGGTTCAGGCCGGCGAACCTGTGTTCGGCGTCCAAACCGGCTCCGGTTTCGAACTCGCGTCGCAAAGCCCACTCACGGGCTCGGTAGCCCAGCGCCTCGCCCGTCCGGGCGACAAGATCCGTCCAGGGCAGGCCGTCATGGTGGTCACCCCGCCGGAAGCGCGGCCTTACATCCTGGTAAGCCTCGGCATAAAGAACGCGGTGAAAGTGGCCCGTGGCGCGAGGGCTCGCATCACCTACGCGGACGGCGCCCGCGAGACCGTGCCCGTCGGCTTTGGCAACGTCCTACCCCCCGGTGAAGGTAGTGCGGACCTGCGCGTGCTGCTGCGGATCGAAACGGTCCGCGATCTCCACACCGAAGTCGGCAGCGCCGTCTCCGTTCGCTTCGATCTGACCGGCGAACCCGCACAAAAGCCCATCGATGTCGCCTGGATGCCGCCCAAGGTGGATCGTCTGTGGTGATAGGAGCAAGCCCCATGACCGAAATCCGTCGCCGGATACGCTCGGTAGCAACGCTCGCCGCGTCGATCGTCGGGCTTGCGGCTATCTGTGCCGGTCTGGTCCCGCCGCCATCGCTCGCGGCTGATCGGCTTGCCATCTCAATCGCCAATCTCGACCTGCCCGAAATCGAGCGATTGGAACGCGACGTGCGCGCCGCCTACGCCTCGGCCGATGCCGATACAGACACCGCACACAGCGGCTTGAAAAGCGCGCTCGACACATTCTCCTCGCTCACCGCCGCCGCGGCACGCCCGGCCACGACCGACCCGGAAACCCAAGCAACCACGAACGCCGCGAAAGCCGCGCTGGACCGCCTCGCAGGCTCCGGCATAGACCAGCGAACGCTGACGCTGGCCTTGATCGCTGCCAACATCGAATGGCTCACAGCCGCAAAGCGGCCCGCCGAGGCCATCACCGCCGACTTCGTGGATCTGGACCGGCTCGTTGCAACGCTCACCGACCCCGCCGAGCACATGAACGGTCTGATCGCCGTTGGTAAGGCGAATCTGGCGATCGGAAACCTCGAACGGGCCTCCCGCTACGGCCAGCTTGCCGAACGTGTAGCCCGCCTGGTTCCCACCGACGCCGCACGGGACCCCGCGCTGACCGAAATCGTGAAGCTCATCGCGAACGGCGACCCAAGGCCCCGCTCCGGCCTGATCGCGGTGGCACTGGAAAGCTTCACAGCCGTTGAACCTCGCTCGGCCGTGGTGCGCGAATTCGCGGCCAGAGCTGCGGATGCAGTCGATCCGGACGGCACCTACACCACCGCCGCCTCCATCTCCACGATCCTAGGCACGGACACCCTTGGCACCAAGAACGCCGCTTGGCTGGCGGCCGGCCGCGTGCCGGCCGACGTCGGCCTCAACCGCGCCATCCTCGATCGGCTCATCGCCGAACAGGAAGACGACACCGCCGCTTTGCTCGCATCCGCCTTGAGCGACCCCGATCAGCAGATCCAGGCCATCGAGCATGTCGTGACCGGCCAAAAGGCACAGGGCCGAAACCTCGCCGCGCTCGACACCGTGCGGCTTCTCCCCGGCCCGTTGCGCGCGCAAAAGCGGCTCGACCTCGCATTGGCTATCCAAGACGCCGGATACGAAACGATCGCCGCCTCGGTGACCCGCGCGGTCCGCGACACCGCAGACCTCGATCCGGCGCTGAGAAGCCAAGCCGACGCCCTTGCTACCGCGATCCAAGCGCCACCCACCCCCCGGAATGAGGACGCGAGTGTCACCGCCGCCCGCCGCCTCGCCGAAGCAGGCCAGATCGACGCGGCATCGGCCAGCGTCGCTGCTATCGAGGATCGCGCCACGCGGGAACGGGCGCTTGCCGCCGTCGCCGTCGTGGAAGCCAAGCTCGGCAAGCTCGACGCAGCCCTGAAGCGCGTGGAGACGCTCAGCGATTACACCCTGCGCGTCGCCACGTTCCGCACGATCGCGGAGGCTGAGGCAGCCCGGCTCGATGGCGCCGGCCGCCTCGCTGGCAAGGCCGCCGCCCCGCGCACCCCGGCGAACCAGCCGAATGCAAGCTCCGGCGTTTACGCGGTTCCCGGCCTCGTCATCATGACGGGCGACGGCGTCGCCAACAGCACCCCCGCCGCCCATGCCGCTATGCCGAACCTCGCCGTCACGGCAGCCAGCGTGCGGGCGAAGGTGCCGATGCCCCTGCCCGGCATTGGCGAGTTGTCGCTTGCCGGCCTCAACCGCTTCACGCAGCTCAACCGCTTCAATTCCAAATTCCTGGAAGACGTCGTCGGTACCACCACCCGCGAGCATATTCTCAAAACGCAAGGCACGATCAACCCGACCTTCATCTTCCTCACATCCGGCGTGTTCACCGTCCGCGACCTGCTTCGCGCCAGTGACACCAGTTCGGGCCGCCAACTCGTTCGCGAAGGCGGCATCTACACCCTGCGCGTGCCCCTCGTGATCGGCCCCGACGCCACCCTCATCATGTCTGGCCAGGACAGCCCGGAAGTGCGCATCTCCTCCACGGCCGGCGCCTTCATCGTCAACGCCGGGCGCCTGTTCGTCACCGACACGACCCTCGTCGGCTGGGATGAAGAGAAGGGCGCACCGGCCTTCGCCGACTACGCGCACCGGCACGATTTCCGCCCCTTCATCACCACCTGGAGCGGCAGCGAAACCGACATCGCGGGGGCCCGCGTGCTGGCACTCGGCTATTCCGCCGGCAAATCCTACGGGCTGACCTTCTCGTCGGGTCCAAAAATCAGCGACACCACCGACGAAGCCCAGAAGCGCCCCGCAGGCACCCTGGTGGATAGCTCGTTCGAAAACCTTCTCTACGGCCTCTACACCTATGAAGCCGACGATCTCATCATCATCGGCAACGAATTTCGCGACAACATCGTCTACGGGCTCGACCCGCACGATCGCTCGCATCGTCTCGTCATGGCCTACAACACCGTCTTCGGCACCGAAACGAAGCACGGCGTCATTCTCTCGCGCGACGTGCGCGATAGCTGGATCGTCGGCAACCTGTCGGTCCGAAACGGCGGATCGGGGTTCATGCTCGACCGGAACAGCACCGGCAACGTGATCTACGCCAACACCGGCCAAGGCAACCGGGGCGACGGCATGACCGTCTATGAAAGCCCCTGCGCGGAAATCGCCGGCAACGTTTTCGGCGGCAACGAGCGCAGCGGCATCAAGATCCGCAATTCCTGGAACATCGTGATCGCGGACAACGACCTTTCGGCCAACAAGGGCCCGGGCATCGAAGGCTACACCTCCGTTCTGACCGCCACGGACGGCGAAGTCATGCGCGATTTGGAGCAGGACCCCTACACCCCGGCGCTGTCCTTCAGCGCAGCCCGCAACACCATCCGCGGCAACGCCGCAGGCATCAGCGCGCGCGGTCTATCGGAAGTCGGGCTCCAAGCAAACCTCTTCCTCGACCAGGGCCCGAACCTTTTCGGCGGCGAATTGAAGCCGATGCGGGTGCACCTCCTTCATTACGCCAGTGACGACCCGGTCACCGTCCGCGCCACGGGGCTTGAAGTCAGCCCGCGCGAGATCGACGCGGCCGGCTGCCCGCTGCCCCCGAAGATGCCCAAAGTGGGAGGCTCGATGTGACAACGCCCCGCCGCCTTCCCCTCACCGTCTCCCGGCTAGTCCTTGTGGCGGCCCTCGCGCTTGCCATCGGCGCGCCAATCCCGGCCGGCTTCGCGGCAACGACGATCGTGGAAACAACCGCGCTAGACGCCGCCGACCGCTACGCCGCAATGACTGAAGAGATCGACCGCCTGGAAAGCTCGACCGACCCTGCGGATAAGATCAAGCTCGGTAAGCGCTACGCGTCCGGCATCCAGGTTTCCGCCACGAACCCGCTGATGCGCCCCGATCCAGAACGGGCAATCGCGGTGCTCGAAGGCGTACTCGCCGGTAAGGCTGGAAACGATCCGGAAGCTGCAGGCGTGCTCGGCCGGATCTTGCTCGAACGGGGCACCGACGCCGCCCGCGCCATGGCCTTGCTCCGTGACGCCGCGAAGGCCGGCGACGGCGCAGCCGCAATCCTCCTCGCCGACCGTATCCTCGCCGGCCGTCCGCATGAAGCGGCCCGCGATGAAGCCCGGCGGCTCTATGCCGTCGGCCTCGCCGCCCGTCAGCCCGAAGCCGCCGCCGGCCTCGCGCGTCTCGAAACCGTTCCGGATCGCCGCCGCTCGCTCCGAGGCCAGGAGCTTATGCTCCTGCGCCTGCGTGCGGAAACCTCCGGCCGCGCGGCCTTCGCGCTCTGGCAAGCATATGCGAAGGGCGACGGCATCCCGGAAAACCCAGAGGAAGCCGAGCGCTTCCTGCGCATGGCACTCGACCTCGGCTACAGCCCCGCCGTCGAGCCATTCGTCGCGCTCGGAAACACGGCCGATCGAACCGCACCCGCGCTGGATGCCGTCGCCGCGGCCATCGCGGCCGGTAGCCGGGAAGCGGCCAGGGTGGTCGTGCGCTCCTACGCCAAGGGCGGCCCCTTGCCGGTCGATGCAGAGACCGCCGCCTACACCCTTGCCCTCCTCAACGAAGTGGAGGATCCTGAAGGGCTTTACTTCCGCGCCCTCTTCCAACTCACCGGCGCGGCGCCCTTCACCCAGGACCGCGCGGCGGCTGAGGCAACCGTAGAGCGATTGATTGCCGCGCCCGGCACCGCCCCCCTCTCGCTCGTGTCCTTCGGCCGCCAGTTCCGCGACCGGGTGGACGCTCCAGGATCGGGCGATCTTGCGCTTCGCCTCTTCCTCGCCATGGCCGAGCGCGGCGAACGATCCGGCACGGTGGAAGCGGCGGATTTCGCGTTCCGAGGCGGCTATGCCGTCGATGAAAAAACGGCGGCCCGCATCGTCGCGCTTCTCCAAACGGCGGCCGAAGCTAACGACGGCGAGGCCATGCTGGTGCTTGCCAATCTCTACCGGTCCGGCCGTGTCCTGCCGCGCTCGCCCGGCAATGCCGCCGCTCTTTACGATCGTGCGATCTCGCTCGGCGTTGTCGGCGCCTATGAGGCCAAAGCCCGCCTGATCCTCGAAACCGCCTGTTCCGAAGAAAACGTCCAAGCCGCCTTGTCGCTCTACCGCAGCGCCGCCGAGGCGGGCAGCAGCACCGCAATGATCGCGATCGGCCGCATCTATTTGACCGGGCGCGGCGCGCTTCCCGCCAATCCCGCCGAGGGCGAAGGCTGGATGCGGCGCGCGTGGGAGGCCGGGAACACCAACGCGCTCGTGGTCCTCGCTGATTACCAACGCGGCACCGGAAGCGACGAAGGCCTTGCCCGCGCCCGCGATCTCTATCAGCAGGCCTGGGATGCGGGCGACCTCAACGGCGCTGTCGGCATCGGCGATCTCTTGGTCAACGCCGGCAAGGTCGCCAAGGCCGAAAAGATCTGGCAAAGCGCAGTCGATGCAGGCAACCCCACCGCCATGCTGCGCTTGGCGGACCTTTACCTCGACCAAACGCAAAACGCCAAACGCCTCACGGCGGCGCGCAAACTTCTCGACCGCGCGGCCGCGGCAGGCGCGAGCGAACCGCGCATCCAACTCTTGGCCGCAACGACCGCCCTGCGATTTCCAGATCCCGCCGCTCGCGCCGGCAGCATCCGCCAGCTCGAACGGATCGCCAACCGGGGCGAAAGCGACGCGACGGGCGTGCTCGTCGACGCTTATCTCTCCGGTGCCGCCACGGGCAAGCCGGACAAAGTCTCCGCCATCCGCTGGGCGCGCTCGGCCGCCAGGGATGGTTCTGCCGCACCCGCCATCCGGGTGGTGGACGCCCTGCTCATTGACGGCGCTTCGATGTCGGACGCCCGTCAGGCTCAACAGCTTCTCGAAGAGGCGCTCGTCGCGTCGCCGGACAATCTGAAGGCGCTCGGACGGCTCGCCGAAATCCACAGCACGGGCAAAGCCGGCGCCGTGGATACCCAATCGGCTTTCGCGCTTTACTTGCGCGCGGCGAAGCTTGGCGGCCTGACGGCGCAGCTTCGCGTCGCCCACGCCTATCTCGACGGCATCGGCACAGCGCGCGACGCAGAAGCCGCCCACCTATGGTACACTCGCGCCGCCGACGCCGGCTCGCGCGACGCCATGGTGGACCTTGGCAAGATGTTCGCCTCCGGCGCTGGCATCTCCATCGATGCCGAACAGTCCTTCTCCAACTTCTACCGCGCCGCACAAGCCGGCAGCGTGGAGGCCATGCAGGAGATCGGCAAGGCGCTGATCGCCGGCTACGGCACGGCCCGCGACACCGAACAGGGCCGCAAATGGCTGGAGAAAGCTGCGGCCCAAGGCTCCGTCGGCGCCATGTATGACCTCTTCTCCTTCTACAACCTGCAAGACGCGCCCGATGCGTTCGACCAATCGATCGTCTGGCTCACCAAAGCCGCCGAGAACGGAAGCGCGGGGGCCATGTTCCGCCTCGCGATGATGATGCGCACCGATCTGCGCTGGCACAGCGGGGCCCGGGAAGATGCCCTCGCTTGGCTGAAGAAATCCGCCGCATCCGGTCACAAAGGCTCGGTTCGCCTGCTCGAAGCCATCAAAGCCGGGCGCGAACCGATCGTGCCTGACCTCCAGTCCGGCTCGAACGAAACCGCGCCGCCGCAAGGGAATAACGGATGATCTTTTCGTCCAACATCTTCGTTTTCGTCTTCCTGCCGCTCTTTCTGGCCATCTACTACTTGGCCCCCGCCCGCGCCCGCTCGCTTGTCATCGTGGTCGGTTCGTGGACGTTCTACGGCTGGTGGCGCATCGATTTCCTCGCGCTCTACGCCGCCGTGACGCTGTGGAGCTATTGGATCGGCCACCTCATCGCGAGCGCCGACACGCGCGAGTCCGCCAAGCTGCGCACCATAATCGGCTGCGTCGGCAGCCTCATGGTGTTGTTCTACTTCAAATACTGGAACTTCTTCACCGGCAGCCTCATCGACACGCTCGGCATTACGTCGCCCGGCAGCATTTTCGCGATGCATGTGATCCTGCCGATCGGCATCTCGTTCTTCATCTTCGAATCTATCAGCTACATGATGGATATCTACCGAAAGGACGCGCCCCCCGCCCGCAACTTCCTTGATTTTGCGGCCTTCCTTGCGCTTTACCCGCACCTGATCGCCGGTCCGGTAATGCGCTACAAGGATCTTTCCGAACAGATCGTCGCCCGCACCCACACCTTCGAAAAGTTCAACGAAGGCTGCATCTGGTTCATGGTGGGGTTTGCCAAAAAGGTGCTGATCGCCGACAGCGTCGCCCCGCTCGCCGACACCCTGTTCTCGGCCGCCAGCCCGACCTTCCAGGAAGCTTGGCTCGGCACCATCGCCTACACGATCCAGCTCTATTTCGACTTCTCCGGCTACTCCGAGATGGCGATCGGCCTCGGGCTTATGATCGGCTTCCGCCTGATCCAGAATTTCGATTGCCCCTATATCTCCCGCTCGATCACCGAGTTCTGGCGGCGCTGGCACATCTCGCTCTCGCAGTGGCTGCGCGATTATCTCTACATCACGCTCGGCGGCAATCGGCATGGGAAGGCCAGAACCTACGCCAACCTCTTCCTCACCATGCTGCTCGGCGGCCTCTGGCACGGCGCCAATTGGACGTTCCTGATCTGGGGCGGCTGGCATGGCGCGATCCTGGCGCTGGAACGCGCGATGGGCGCCAAGGGCATCGAGAGCCCCTGGCCCCGCGCCCTTGCATGGCCGCTCACCATCGTCGCCGTCATGCTCGGCTGGGTCATGTTCCGCGCGCCCGACGCCGCCACGGCCTTCAGCTTCTACGGCGGCATGATCGGCCTCAACGGCTTTGCGATCACCCCGGAGATGGCATGGCGTTTGCCCGACATGCAGATCGCCTTCCTCCTCATCGCGATCGCCATCGTCTTCATCGAGCCGCGCATGCCCACGATCGCCCGCGCCGCCCTCAGCGCCGGTCGCGGCGCACTGGCGGCGGGAACGGGCCGGGTCGCGCTTGTCGGGCTGTTCGCGCTCGCCGTCCTGAAGATGTCGGCTGACAGCTACTCACCCTTCCTCTACTTCCAGTTCTAAGGAGCGTCCCGATGACGGACATCGCCCACCGCGCCTCCACCCCGTCCAAACACGCCATCGCATCGATTGGCATGTTCGCGGTGCTCGCGCTGTCGCTCCCGATCAACTGGAGCTTCCTGACTGCGGAGGCTGAGCACCCGCCCGCCGACCACACCTTCGCCGACCGCTGGTTTCGAGGGCAAGGAACCGCTGCGATCACAAAGCTTTACAACGAAAACTTCGCGTTGAAAGACGTCGGGATCGACCTCTTCGGCACGCTTTCCTACGCCCTCTTCCGCGAGGGCCGCGAGGGTGTTTTGGTCGGTACGGACGGCTGGCTTTTCACGCGGGAGGAATTCGAAACCACCGCGAATGCACCCGCAGAACTCGCCAGCAACCTCGACCGTGTCGCCGCTGCAAAGCAAGTCCTCGCTGAACGCGGCATTGCCCTCGTCACCGCGATCGTACCTTCCAAGGTGCGGATGGAACCGGAACACCTGGGCTCGCTGACATGGCCGAGCGAGCCTGCCTCCCGCTATGATCGCATCCTCCAGGGCCTTGCGGGCCGCAACGTCACAGCCGTGGACCTCCGCCCCGCCCTCGCATCGGCGAAGGCCGACGGCGACGTCTTCCTCCACACCGACACCCACTGGACGCCGCTCGGCGCGTCCGCAGCCGCCCGCGCCATCGCATCCACCGTCGCGACCCTGCCGGACACCGGCGAGCCCACCGCCTTTCGCCGCGTCACCGGCCAGCCCTTCACCCATGAAGGCGACCTGATGCGCTATATCCGCCTCGGCGTCTTCTCAGGCCTTCTCCGCCCCAACCCCGACCGCGTGACGCCGATCGAGGCCGACGGCGAAGCGGCAGGCGGTCTGCTCGGGGATGCTGCGATCCCCGTCGCGCTTATCGGCACCAGCTACTCCGCCGAAACCCGCTGGGGCTTCGAGGCCGGGCTCAAGATCGCCCTTCAGCGCGACGTCATGAACCTTGCCAACGAAGGTCAAGGCCCGTTCGAACCCATGGCCGCCGCTCTTGACGGCGATGCCCTGAGAATAAACCCGCCCCGCGTCATGGTCTGGGAGCTGCCCGAACGTTACCTCGACGATCCCGCACAATCGACTCCGGCCGCCCCGAAGGCATCATCGCCATGAAGCATAGTCTCCTCGCCGTCCTCGCCGCCGCCGCTCTCGCAGCGCCCGCAGCCGCCGAGAACTTGGCCCGGCCAGACCCAGCCGCCCTTGCCCAAGGCACCCGCTTTGCCTGCCCCAATCTCGAAGGGGCCGCAGACAAATCCAGCTTCTTCGAAAACCCCGTCTACCAGGGCGATGACGGCTGGTTCTTCCGGCTCGGCAACGACATCGAAGATTTCACCGTCCAATCGCCCGAGGCGGTCGATATGCTTGCCCGCCTCTCGCAAGCGCTCAAAGCGCGCGGCATCACGCTTGTCTACCTGCCGATCCCGACGCGCGGCATGACCGACGCCGCCCGCATGCCGAAAGGCATAGACGACGGCATCGTCTACGACGGGAAGGCCGCCACCGACGGCTTTCACGCCATGGTCGAAAGGTTCCGGGCGCGCGGTATCGTCACCGCCGATCTTCTCGCCACCCTCGAAAAAGCCCCGCCCGCCGGCGACTTCCACTTCGCCAGAGACATTCACTGGCGACCGGATGGCGCCAAGGTCGGCGCTGTCGCCATCCATGCCGCGCTTGGGGAAGATCAGATCTTCGCCGCGCTGCCGAAAAAGGCGTTTGCATCCGCTCCAAAGGGCGACGTCGAACTGGCGTCGCCCATGCGCAACGCGCTCCAATCGCTCTGCGACGACAAACTCGACGTGGAAACCCTCTCGACCTTCGAGACCAGCGCCTCCGACATCTCCGCCGACGATCTGCTCGGCGGGGCGGACGATGCGGCGGCGCCCGTCGCGATCGTCGGCACCAGCTACAGCGATCTGCCTGATTTCAACTTCGCCGGCTTTCTGTCGGAAACCCTGGGCCTCGACGTCGCGAACTATTCCATCTCCGGCGGCGGAACTTTCACCGCGATCATGCAGTGGTCGCATTCGGGTGCCATGGATAAACCGCTGCCGGCCTATCTCGTCTGGGAGAACCCGGTCGCCTACCGGCTCGACGGAGACGGCATCAAGGACTTCCGCCAGATCATCCCCGCAGTAAAGGGCGATTGCGGCGCAAAGGCCGCCTATTCCGGTGAACTCACCCTGGAGCCCGGCAAACCCGCCGTGCTCACCCTGCCGGACACCGTGTCGGTATCCGGTCACGACGCCTATCTCGCGATGCGGTTGTCGGACCCCACCATCCGCGCCCTCAAGGTCTCGCTCGATGCGCGAGACGGAAACGGCGAGGACATCGCGATCGCCCGGCCGGATCGTATGGCCAACACCGATCGGGCCTTCCTGGAACTCAGCGACGACTTCGAAGCGCCGCTCGCCACGGTCACGCTCTCTGCCCCCATCAAGACGGCGGCAACAGTCCGGATCGACATCTGCACATGAGGACCATTGATATGCTGAACCGCGCCATCTTTGCCTTCGCGGCTATCCTCGCGACACCGCTTGCGGCCCTCGCCGGCGACGCCGCGCTCTATGATCCCGCCCCGCCCGCCAACAGTGCCTTCGTCCGCTTCGTCGACGCCAAACAGTCCGGCGCCGCCTCCGGTACGATCGGCAGCGTGGCGCTTGACGTCGACGCGGACGGCGTCTCGCCCTTCGTCGTCGTACCCGCCGGTCAGCACGATCTGGCCCTGCGCGACGCCAAGGGCGACGTGTCGCTGGAAGCCGGCAACTACTACACCGTGGTATTCAACGAGGCCGGCCAGTCCGAGCCCGTGGTGATCAAGGACGAGGTTTTGGACAATCCCGCCAAAGCCGGCCTTCACTTCTACAACCTCACCGGCGAGCCAGCGCTCAGCCTCACCGCGCCCGCGCAGAAGGTGGTGCTGTTCGAAAACGTCGCCCCCGGCGAGATGAAGTACCGCCCCGTCGGCGCCGTGGCCGTCACGCTCGCGATCGAGGCGGGCGGCAAGCCGGTCGCCGACGTCGGCGAGGTGAAGCTGGAGCGCCGCGCTGCCAAATCCGTGCTCGCCATGGCCGGGGCTGACGGCGTGCACGCCGTCGTCGTCGACAACACGATCGCCCGGTGACCGCCGGCTGCACACTCTGAACCGGCGGACGGCGATCCAGTACCGCCGCCGCCCCGCAGACAATGGCTCCCTGCCGCGCCGAGACCCGCAATGACCGCAGTTCGCCCCCGCGCCCCACGCTTCGGCCGTCATGGCATAGCTGCCGCCGTGTCGCTGATCGCCCTCATCGGCACCGCAACTGCGGAGGTGCCGTCGTTTCCGCCGCCAAAGCCCGGAAGCGCCGCCGTCTGCCTGCAAAAGTCGGTCGGGCCCAGCCTCGGCATCGATTGGAACATTTGGGACGGGCAAGACCCCAAGCGCCCCCGGTCCGAACTCATGCTGATCGCGGCGGAATACGCCTCCGGCAGCGTCCGCGTCGCGCAAAATCCCGAAACGGCGGGCCGCATCCTCGACTATCTCGACCAAACCGGCGGGCTCGGGCGTGAAGGCTCGGTCGTGAAGGCGCGCATCCTGATGGATCGCCTCGATCTTAAAAGCATGGACGAAGCCGAAGACCTGCTGCGAAAGGGCATCGCCAAAGGCGCGGTGTCAGCCGCCCGCACCCTCGGCGATCTCCTCTCCAATCCACGCTACGGGAAGGTCGACGTGGAAGCCGCCGTGAAGGCCTATCGCATCGCCGCATCGCAAGGCGACCTCCAGGCCACGCTTTCGCTCGCTCAGTTCGTGAAATCCGGCGCCGGCGGCAAAGCCTCGGCGGATCTGGTGGACCTTGCCGTCACCAACGCTTTCGTCGCCGTTGCGACCGCGGCAACGGCGGGCGACTGCCGTGCTGCCCGGCTGATGGCAACGCTTTACACCGATGGCAAACTCACCCCTGCAAAGCCGGAGCTTGCCTTCGCCTGGACCCGCTTTGCCGCCGATCGCGGCGAACCGGCGGCCGCGATGATGCTGGGAAAAGCCTACCACCGAGGCATCGGCGTGAAGCCGGACGAGGAACAGGCGATCCGCTATTTCCGGCTCGCCGCCGACCAGGGCCGCGCCTCCGCGTTCCTGCCCGTCGGCATCGCGCTCGCGACCGGTGTCGGCATCGAGCGCGACCTTAAGGCCGCCGTCACCTATCTCGAAAAGGCCGCGAAGGGTGGCAAGCTCGATGCCTTTTATTGGCTCGCCCAGATCTATCGTGGCGACTTCGGCGGCGAAGGCGATCCCGCAAAATACTACGAATATCTCGTGAAGGCCGCAGAAGTGCCGGACCCGCCGGCCGACATATGGCTCGACCTCGGCCGCGCCACGCGCGACGGATTCGGCACGGACAAGGACGTTCCCGGCGGTCTTGCCTATCTGATCCGGGCCGCCGACGCGGGATCGGACGACGGCGCGCTCGAAGCCGCAACCCTTTACGCCACAGGCGCCGACGGCGTTGCGCCCGACCCGCGCCGGGCCGAGCGCCTCTACCGGCTCGGTGTCTCCAACGGCAGCGCCACCGCCGCCGTTCGTCTGGCGGAGATCTACCGCTGCGGCGCCGGCGTTCCGCGCTCGGCGGGCAAGAGCCGCCGCTTCGAAGAGCGCGCCGCCTTTCTCGGATCCTCCGCATCCATGCGCGACATGGCTGAGCGCCTGCTCGCCTCGGCCGACCCCGGCGAGCAGCAGCGCGGAAACCTCTTGCTGCGCAAAGCCGCGCGCGGCGGCGACCCGGCCGCCATTGCCTCCCTCGTAATCGCCAGCCGCAAAGCGGGCGACGAAGCGACGGCAAGCCGCTGGACGGCCCACGGCCACGCTAGCGAAATCCGCCCCGGCCAGTTCGCCGTCGCGCTCGCCCGCGCCGAGCGGCAAAGCGGCCGCCCGGTCGAAGCCATAACTGACGACCTCTCAACGGTGGCCGCAACCGGCAGCGAGGACGCGGCAGTGGAACTCGGGCGCCTCCTTGCCGCAGCCGGACGCGCCGACGATGCCCTCCCCCTCCTTCAAGCCGCTGCCGAGCAAGGCCTTCCCGCCGCGATGCGCCAACTCAGCGAGCTTCTCGGCCCCGACAACACGGCCGCCAACCGCAGCGGACACGACTGGCTCGCCGCCGCTGCCGAAGCGGGCGATTTCTCCGCCCGGCTCAGCCTGGCCGAACAGCTTGCGCCGGACGACCGCATCGCCGCGCTCGAAAAACTGAGTAACGAGGGCCTCGCCTGCAATGCGGAGAATATGGCAAAGCTCGCCCTCGCCTTCTCGCTGGCCGGCGCGCCGGCCTCCGCGAACCGGCTAGCGGCCATCGTCGAAACCGAAGTCGCCAAGGACGACGGCCCCACCCTCTACACGCTCGGCAAACTCGCTTTGACCGTGCCGGCGCCGGACCGCGCCGAGGCGTGGTTCAAGGCCGCTGTGGCGGCTGGCGAAATGAAGGCCTTGAAGCCGCTGGTTCTTTCCACCGCCAGCCGCGAACCAGACCGCGCCCGCGCCCTCCTTGTCGATCGACTGTCGGCCGGCGTCTCCGATGCCGCCAAGCTCTATCTGCGGCTCGCCGCCGACGAAACCTTCGCCCCGGTTCCCGCCGACGTGGACCTTGCGCTTGCAAAACTTGGCCCGCTCGACATGAAAACGGCGGGAGAACTCCTCAAGCTCGCCAAGGTCGTGCGCGAAAGTGGTGACGTCGTTCGGGCCCGTGCATGGCTGGAAAGCGCAGCAAACGCCGGCCGTACCGACGCGATGAGCGCACTCGCCGACCTGCTTCTCTACGGGTCCGGCGCGGCAAGCGACGTTTCAGCCGGGATCGGATGGCTGGAAAAGGCCGCCGAAGCGGGAGACAGACAAGCCAAACGCGCCCTGGCCGCCGCCTATGAAGTCGGTTTCGTCGTCGACCTCGACGCGAACAAGGCGCGGCAACTAAGGGCCGAAGCGGACAGCCCGGCACCGGCAACGCCATGACCAATAGGCAAGTCGGATGCGATGAACAGGAAATCACCCCACCGCGCTATGGCCACAAGCCAGCGCGAGAGGGCCCCGAGAAAAGGTTGCGTTGATGACCACGAAATTCACGGCGGCCTCCTTCGGCGCCAGCTTGCTCCTCTGCGTTTGCGCCGAAGCGGCAACGCCCATGTTGAACGTGCCCTTTGATCTGCCCCCGCCGGACGGGTCGCAAAAGCCGGTCGCCTGCAAGGAAGAGCCGCCCGCCCCGGTCTTGTCGCTCGAAGTGAAAAGCCGCTACGACCAGACCGACAAGTCGAAATCCACCATCGATCCGGCGGCCGAAAAGGCCTATCAGAGCGGCATGAAGCCGGTACGGGCCTATCTTTCGAAGGTCTCGTCCATGGCCAGCCGCTATGTCGATTCCGACGCCGCAAAGCGCGATCAAGCCGCTTGCGCCTTCACCTATCTCACCGCCTGGGCACAGGCCGGCGCGCTGACAAACCTTGAAACCCGCCAAGCGGTACTCAGCACCACGCGCATCGTGGCGGGTCTGGCGATGGCCTACCGCCAGATCAAGGCGGATCCCGTTGGATCCGACGCCGACCGCGCGGCGATCGATGCGTGGATGACCCGGCTTGCCGCGACGATCAAGGGCAATTTCTCGGACGATGGTTCGGGCGACCGCGTTTCGAACCGCCAGAACCATCGCTACTGGGCCGGCTTCGCCGTCGCAGCCGTTGGCGTTGCGACGGGAAGCCAAGCGGATCTCGCCTGGGGCGTCGAGAGCTACCGCATCGGGGTGTGCCAAGTGCAGCCCAACGGGTCCCTGCCGCTGGAACTTGCCCGTGGGCAGCGCGCACGCGACTACCATATCCACGCCACCGCCCCGCTGGTAATGATCGCCGAACTTGCCGAGGCCAACGGCATCGATGCCTATGACATCTGCGACGGCGCCCTGCACCGCCTCATCAAATTCGACCTCGACGCCCTGGCCGATCCAGCCGAAATCGAGAAACTCACCGGCAAGACGCAGCTTGAACTGCCCACCAAAAACGGTGCGATCCGAGGCGACCGGGTAGCTTGGCTGCAACCCTACTTCACCCGCTTCCCCGAAAAGCGTGAGCTTGCAGCCGGCATCAAACTCCCCGACCGCATGACCTCCACCAATCTCGGCGGCAACCTGTCGGGGCTTTTCAACGATTGAGACGGATCCAGCGGCAATCGCAATTGCCGCCGACCCCACAAAAGAAAGGCCCGCCTAAGTCATTGACTTGGCGGGCTTTTAAATGGTCGGAGCGAGAGGATTTGAACCTCCGACCCCTAGTCCCCCAGACTAGTGCGCTAACCAGGCTGCGCCACGCTCCGTTGGGATGGGGTGTACTCGTTTAGACCCTTCGCGACAAGGAAAAAAGTGCCGCTCAGCGCGTCTGATCGAGGAGGCGTTTGCATTCCAAAAGCTCGAACAGGGTCGACTGCAGCCGGCGGATATCCTCGCGCGAGAGGCTGCCGTGCGGGCCGCTGTGAACGTCCGCCGATCCGCTGCGAAATCGGTCCATGAACCGGAAGCCGCCGCGCTGGGGGGCGTCGTCGGGCAGAATGCCGTGGGGAAGCGGATCGTGCTGCACGGCCAGTTCAGGTCCAGGTTGAGCCGTTTCCAGCTCTTGCCCAAGGCCTGCTTCACCGGCGTCATAGCCACCAGCCTCTTCATAATCGAAATACAACGCGTCCTGATGATCGGCTACGGCAACCTCTCCCTCGCTCGCCCGATTGACCCGAGGAGACCGGTCTAGCGACGCCCGTTCGTTCGGGATCGGCATTCCGGGGTGCCGCCATATTTCCATGACGAAGCGCACGCCCTGCTCTTTCAAAATGCGCTGGACGCCCTTGATCGTATAGCCTTCACCGTAGAGAAGATGCCGGATGCCGCGCAGCAGCTCAACGTCGTCCGGCCGGTAGTAGCGCCGCCCACCACCACGCTTCATGGGGCGGATCTGGTTAAAACGCGTTTCCCAGAACCGCAGAACATGCTGGGGCAGGTCAAGGTCTTCCGCCACTTCGCTGATGGTCCGGAAGGCGTCTGGTGCTTTATCCACTGTCTATCGCTCGATTCTAGATTGGACACACCACGGCGCTAGAATCAGGCTGGACCAGCACCAGGTTAATCGCATGCGAGCATTTTAATATTTATTGTCTACGGCTTCAATCGTCGTCGCCGCCCGTGTAGCTTTCGTTGCCGTTGATCCGGTGCTTCAGCACGTTGCTCGGCTTGAAAACCAGCACACGGCGGGGGAGAATCGGCACTTCTTCGCCGGTTTTAGGGTTTCGCCCCACCCGTTCCGTCTTCGAGCGAACGCTGAACGTTCCGAACGACGACAGTTTGACGGATTCTCCGGTCACAAGGCAATCCGCGATTTCGCGAAGGACAGCCTCGACAAGCTCCGCAGATTCGCTGCGGGACAGGCCCACGTTCTGGTACACGGCCTCGCAGAGGTCCGCGCGTGTTACCGTCTTGCCCCCCATGGTTCGTCAACTCCCAATGTTGCGTTCGCTCATGGCGGCATAGGGATTTGTGCTGATTATCCAATCCCTTCCGGCCCAACGAACCGTAGTGCGCAGGGGCGCGCCGGTCAACCGGGTTTCAAGCGAAGCGGTTGATCGAAAGGAGAAAGCGCCCGCCGCATATCACCAACGAACGATCACCGCACCCCAGGTGAAGCCGCCTCCAAGGGCTTCCAGAAGCAAGATGTCGCCCCGCTTCACCCGCCCGTCGCGCACCGCCGCATCGAGCGCGAGCGGGATCGACGCCGCCGAGGTGTTGCCGTGCTTATCGACTGTTATGACCACCTTTTCCGGTGCAATGCCGAGCTTTTTCGCCGAGCCTTCTATGATGCGGCGGTTGGCCTGGTGCGGAATGAACCAGTCGATGGTATCGCCGTTGAACCCGCTTGCCGCGAACACGGTTTCGATCACATCCGTGACCGCGCTCACCGCGAATTTGAAGACTTCCTTGCCCTCCATCCGCAGATGCCCGACCGTTCCGGTCGAAGACACGCCGCCGTCCACATACAGCTTGTGCTTGTGGCGCCCGTCGGAGCGAAGCTGCGAGGCAAGCACGCCGCGATCGGCTGTGGTGCCCTCCCCCGCTTCCGTGCCCAGCACGACCGCGCCGGCACCGTCGCCGAAAAGCACGCAAGTCGTGCGGTCGTTCCAGTCGAGAATGCGCGAAAACGTTTCTGCGCCGATCACCAGCGCGCGTGTGGCAAGGCCGGTGCGCAGCATACTGTCGGCGGTTGCCAGCGCAAACACAAAGCCCGAGCAAACCGCCTGCACGTCGAAGGCTGCGCCGCGTTCGATGCCAAGCTTGGCCTGAATCTCCACGGCGGTGGCGGGAAACGTGTTATCAGGCGTCGATGTCGCGACCACGATCAGGTCGATATCGCCCGCCTCCAAGCCCGCCGCATCCAGCGCGCGCCGCGCCGCAGCAACGCCGAGATCGGATGTCATTTCGCCGGTCGCCGCGATGTGGCGCTCCTTGATGCCGGTGCGTTGAACGATCCATTCGTCCGTTGTATCGACCATGTGCGAAAGGTCGTCGTTGGTTAGAACTCGGGCCGGCAGATAGCTGCCTGTGCCGAGAACCACGCTCCGGGTGACGCTCACGAAAACCTCTTGAAAATCCAGCCACGCCGCCGAGCGGCCCTCGATGCGATGCTGATGGTCTAACGCCGCGCTCACCCCGTAACGGTCTTAGCTCTCCACGGGCGGAACCGCGGTTGCCGGGCCCGCCACGTAGCGGCTGCGATGATAGTGCGTGAGATCGGTTTCAATTTTGGCGAGAAGGTCATTTCTAACCATATCATACGCTAGATCGAGCGCGCTTGAAAAACCCTCGGCGTCGGTGCCGCCATGGCTTTTGATGACAATGCCGTTGAGGCCGAGGAACACGCCGCCGTTGAGCTTGCGCGGATCCATCTTTTCCCGCAGCCGCTCGAAAGCCGAACGGGCGAAGAGATAGCCGATCCGCGCCATCAGCGTACGCCTCATCGCGGCCCTGAGATAGGATCCCACCTGCCGCGCCGTGCCCTCGGCGGTTTTCAGCGCGATATTGCCGGAAAAACCCTCCGTCACGATCACGTCCACCCGGCCTTGGCCGATGTCGTCACCCTCTACGAAACCCTCGTAATGAAGGTTCGCAAGGTTGGCGTCGCGCAGCAACTGGGCAGCGGTGCGCACCTCCTCGTTGCCCTTCACGTCCTCGACGCCGATGTTGAGCAGCCCCACCGTCGCCCGCTCCGTCTGGAACAGCGCCCGCGCCATCGCTCCGCCCATCACGGCGAAATCCATGAGCTGCTGGGCATCCGCGTCGATGGTGGCGCCCACGTCGAGCACGATGGATTCCGAGCGAAGCGTCGGCCAGATCGCCGCGATCGCCGGGCGCTCGATGTTGGCCATCGTGCGCAGGCAAAACTTCGACATGACCATCAGCGCGCCGGTGTTGCCGGCCGAAACAGCAACCGAGGCCTCACCCTTCTTCACCGCCTCGATCGCCCGCCACATCGACGACTTCCAGCGTCCCTGCCGCAGCGCGACGCTGGGCTTGTCGTGCATGGAAACCGTCACCTCGCAATGATGGAAATTCGAGGCCGCCATCACGCGGGGATATTTCTCAAGCACCGGCCGCACAACGGCCTCGTCGCCGTAAAGCTCAAACCGGATGTGAGGTCGCCGCGAAAGTTCGAGGTCAGCCCCCGCGATCGTCACGGACGGGCCGTGGTCGCCGCCCATGACGTCGATGGAAATGATCAGTGGCTTTGCCATGGAAGCGTGTGGGACCTTGTCGAACGACGATCAGATGGGGGCGATGCGATGCGCGCGGAAGATAACCAAGCGCAGCGTCGTGACAACTCAAAAAACGACTTGTTCTGCGTGCATGCCAAGGATGCCGGCCGTATCAGGACTTTTCCTCAGGTTTAAGAGCGGAAAGCCCCGCGAACGGCTGGATTTTGTCATCGTTGGCCGGGTCGTCCTCGATGATCGGCTCGAACACGGCACCGGGCTTGCGCGGATAGGGATCGAGGCCCATCGCGACGAATTCGGCCACGATATCGCCAAGGTCGATGAACCGGCTTTCAAGCGGTTCGGGCGCATCGAGGTCCGGGAGTTCCATCTCCAAATCCTTGACGGGCGTAAGCTTGCCAAGGTCTTCGGGCGGCAGGAATGTGAGGTCGACGCCCTCGCGAACAATCTCGTCAACCGGATCGAGCGTGACGACGCAGGCCTGTTTGACGGCGGCGGAAACCTCTCCCGCCACCTTCGCACCCGTCTTGCGCCAGGGCGCCACGGTCAGTTCGGCGCGCACCCAGTCGATGGCGAGAATATCCAGAACCTCGGCGAGTTGCCGGCATTCCTCAGGCGTCGCCTCGACCGTTACCGTCGTGCCCTTCGGCGGCAGAGAATCGACGGCCACCTTGCGCGAAATCGGATAGCGGGCATCGTGTCCATGAGCGGAGTCGCGGGTCATGGTGCAGGATCCTTCGAAACGGGGCCGGGCTGCTCCCATGGCAGGGCGGCGGACAGAATGCTTTCCACCGTCGCGGCCTGCAGATCGGCTGCGGCCTTGGCCGTATACTGCGCCAGCGCCTCGCAGGCCCCGGCGGGCGCCGCGTCATCATAGATGTTTTTGTCCAGTGCAGCCGCGAGGCGCATGAGATCGCCCGCTTCCAAGGCCGACTGATAGGCGCCGACGCGCCCATAGAAGGCGCTGGCGATCTTCTTCATTTTCTTGGCGACAGATAGATCGCCCGTGCCCATTTCCCGCAAGCTGCGGTCCATATCGGCGAAAAACGCCTCCGCCAACCGCCGCCCCTCCTCGCGAGCCGCGTCATCGCCCCCGCCGAGCCGGCTGACGACGAGCCCGCAATGCAGGACGATCAACTCGAACCGGCCTTCAACGGTGTCGGGCACGCTATAGTCCAGATAAAACACCGGCATGCGGGCGCGCTCCACCACAGCCGCATAAAGCTGGGGGATGGGATCCGCCGTCCGCCGTCTGAAGAGACCGAAAACCATCGCCTTGCGTATGCCCTATTCATGCCCAAAGACATCCGAGCCGGTCCGGTTCGGATTTGCCGTTGCTTCGTGACCTAACGCAGGATAACCAAGTTGCCAAGCAGGGCTTGTAATAAGTATCGGGAGGCCAAATTGGATGCAGGTCGTATCGGGCGTCTCTCTGGTAAGGGTGCCGGCATGAAGTTGCTCGCGACTGCGGTTCTATCCGCCTTCCTCCTCGCATCCTGCGGCATGCCAGCGATGCAGCATGGCTATGTATTGTCCGAAAACGCTCTGGAGCAGGTGCCCGTCGGGTCGTCGCGCGAGCAGGTCTCGCTGGTGCTCGGCACGCCGTCCACCACGTCGGCGCTGGCAGGGGACACCTGGTACTACATCACGCAAAGCATCAACGAAAATCCGATCATGGGCCGCGAAGTGACCGACCAGCGCGTGCTGGCCGTCTATTTCGATGAAAACGGCGCGGTTCGGCAGATTTCGAACTACGGGCTGCAAGACGGCAAGGTGTTCGACTTCATCGAGCGCAAGACCCGAACGGGTGGTGCGGACATCAGCCTGATCGGCCAGATGCTGGGCGCAGTCGGCCGGACGAACCCCTTCGGCGGTTAAGTCTCGCTCCGGTTTCACGAACCCAAATAGCTTTAACGGGCTGCGCTCCAAACGCGGCCCGGTTGGATTGTGCCGGGAAGAATATGGCCAGCCGAGCCGTAACGGCCGGTGCGTCAAGACGCACTCATCGAAGATAAGCCACTGGAATCAAAAATCTATCCCAAATAAAAAGAGCCCCCGCGAGTGACCTCGCGGAGACTCTAACTCAATCAACACGGCGCGATATCACGCGCTATGGGCCAGCACCGCGAGCAGCAGAAGGGCCACGATGTTGGTGATCTTGATCGCCGGGTTCACAGCCGGACCGGCCGTGTCCTTGTAGGGATCGCCAACGGTATCGCCGGTCACCGATGCCTTGTGAGCCTCGGAGCCCTTATAGTGCTTCTGGCCATTCGCATCCACGAAGCCGTCCTCGAAGCTCTTCTTGGCATTGTCCCAGGCACCGCCCCCCGACGTCATCGAGATGGCGACGAAGAGGCCAGTGACGATCACGCCGAGAAGCATCGCGCCAACCGCAGAGAAGGCCTGGCTCTTGCCCGCGATCGCATCCACCAGGAAGTAGATCACGATGGGCGCGAGCACCGGGAGCAACGAGGGAACGATCATCTCGCGAATGGCGGCCTTGGTCAGAATATCGACCGCGCGGCCGTAATCCGGCTTTTCCGTGCCCGCCATGATGCCGGGCTTCTCGCGGAACTGCTTGCGCACTTCCTCCACGATCGCGCCAGCCGCCCGGCCAACGGCGGTCATCGCGATGCCGCCGAAGAGGAACGGGATGAGACCACCGAGGAGCAAGCCCACCACCACGTAAGGATTGGTGAGCGAGAAGTCCGGCGTGATGCCCTTGAAGTATTGGTACTCCGTGGATCCCGGCGCATTGGCCTGTGCCACGAAATACTGCAGGTCGGAGTTATACGCGGCAAACAGCACCAGCGCGCCAAGACCAGCGGAACCGATCGCGTAGCCCTTGGTGACCGCCTTCGTCGTGTTGCCGACCGCGTCCAGAGCGTCGGTGGTCTGACGCACTTCCTTGGGCAATCCCGCCATTTCCGCGATGCCGCCGGCGTTGTCAGTCACCGGGCCGAAGGCGTCGAGGGCGACGATCATACCGGCGAGGCCGAGCATGGTCGTGACCGCGATGGCGGTGCCGAAGAGACCCGCCAGTTCGAAGGTCGAGATGATGCCGATCACGATCACGATCGTGGGCAACGCCGTCGATTCCAGTGATACGGCAAGGCCTTGGATCACGTTGGTGCCATGCCCCGTCACCGAAGCCTGACTGATCGACCGAACCGGGCGGAAGCCGATGCCGGTGTAGAACTCGGTGATCCAAACGATGGCGCCGGTCACGACAAGGCCGATGATACCGCAGAAGAACAGGTTCCAACCCGTGATCTGCAATCCGGCGGAGTTGACCGCGCCGATCGGGCCCCAGCCGACTGTGAGCGACGTTGCCGCCCCGACGCCGAGAGCCGAGAGGATGGTCGTTGCCCATAGGCCCTTATAGAGCGCGCCCATGATCGAGTTATTGGCCCCGAGTCGCACGAAGAAGGTGCCGATGATCGAGGTGACGATGCAGACGCCGCAAATCGCGAGCGGATAGAGCATGGCCTGCGAGACTATGTCCTGGCCTGCAAAGAAGATCGCGGCAAGAACCATGGTGGCGACAACAGTCACCGCATAGGTTTCAAACAAGTCGGCCGCCATACCGGCGCAGTCACCGACGTTATCACCGACGTTGTCGGCGATCGTGGCGGGATTGCGCGGATCATCTTCGGGAATACCAGCCTCGACCTTACCGACAAGATCGCCGCCGACGTCCGCACCCTTGGTGAAGATACCGCCGCCGAGACGGGCGAAGATCGAAATCAGCGATGCGCCGAAGCCGAGCGCCACCAGCGAATCGATGACGGTTCTCGAAATGACGTTGTTGACGGGAACGAACCCGAGCGGACCCGTGAGAACCGCGTAGTAGACCGCAACGCCCAGAAGCGCCAAGCCTGCCACCAGCATGCCGGTGACGGCGCCGGATTTGAAGGCGATATCGAGCCCCGCCGACAGCGACTGCATCGAAGCGGCGGCTGTGCGTACGTTGGCGCGTACCGAAACGTTCATGCCAATAAAGCCAGCCACAGCCGACAGAATTGCACCAATGGCAAAGCCAACCGCAACCAACCAGCCGAGCAAGAAGCCAAGACCGATGAAGATCACAATGCCAACGACGCCGATCGTTACATACTGGCGTTTGAGATAGGCTTGCGCGCCTTCGCGCACGTAGCCGGCGATTTCTTGCATGCGAGCGTTACCCGCGTCCGATGCCATGACCGAACGGATAGCCCATGCTCCGTATGCAAGTGAAAGCAGGCCGCAAACAATGACCAAATAAAGAGCGCTCATGATCCCTCCAGATTGCCCGGACCCCGCTTCCTGGGATCCAAGCGCCTCCCTCCCCCGGGAAAACCGCCGGAAACCGAACCCCTCCCGGTTCGGAACACGACTCGCCCTATGAGAAGCTCCCGGCAACCCCGCTCGGAAGCGGGCATACCGTATCGGCTCAGGTTTGATCGTCAAGGGATGGAAAGCGCCAAGACGGCAAAACTTTAAAGCCGATTCACATCAAATGAAGATATCGGTCGCCACGGACTATAAAAGACGCGGCCGAACGTCCTGAAAACTACCACTGCCGGAGGAAACTCGATGCCGCTTACGACACAATCCCGGCAGCCAATCTTTCGCGGCGCGTCGCGATTCCGTCAAAAGCCATGAGGAGGAGGCAGATGCCAACCACTGGAAATACAATGAGATTCATTGTTTCCCAGCCATAGATCGCCAGTAACTTGCCAGAGGCGAAGGAGGCCATGGCAACGGTGCCGAAAAGCAGGAACTCGTTGGTCGCCTGCACGCGGCCGCTTTCTTCAGGTTTGTAAAGGCCAGCAACCATCGCGGTGGCGGCAATAAAGCCAAAGTTCCAGCCAACGCCGAGAAGTATAAGTGCAACCCAGAAATGCATGAGGCTAGTACCGCTCAGCGCAACGACTGCCGCGAGCGCAATCAGCACAAGGCCGGATGCTGCAACGGGGACTTTTCCGAAGCGCTGAATCAAGCTGCCGCAGAAGAAGCTTGGGGCGAACATCGCGATAGCATGCCACTGAATTGCAAGTTGCGCGTCGGCGTGATGATGGTGATGGCCCACCATTGCAAGGGGTGAGGCGGTCATAACATAGCTCATTAAAGAATAAGTCGAAATTGCAACAATAAGCGCGACGATGAACTTACGCTTCAAGACAATTTCGCCCAGAGTACGACCGCGATCACTTAACGTCGTTACAACAGCGGGCGCAGGAACAACGAGACGAGAGAGAACGAGAGCTGCCGCGACAAACAGACCGGACAGAACAAAGAACGGCCCGGCAAGCGGCGCATTAGGTGTAATCCATTGCGTATGAATGGAAACCTGCGGCCCGAGCACACCGGTTACGACGCCGCCGACCAGCACAAAAGAGATGGCTTTGGGCTTGAAAGAAGGCTCGGAGGCATCGGCGGCAGCGAATCGATATTGCTGAATAAACGCGTTCGAAGCCCCCATAACCGCCATCGCCAGAGCAAAAAGAACGAATGATCCCAGTAGGATAGACGCCGCGCTTCCAACCGCGCCAAGTGCGCCCAGCAGCGCGCCCGACATGAACCCCGCCCGCCTTCCGATCCGGCGCATGGCAAGAGCGGCGGGAATGGAGGCGATGGCGGAGCCGATGACGAAGGTGGTGACCGGAATTGTGGCGAGCGCGATCTGGTCGGGGGGTAGAAGTGATGCACCGACGAGACCTCCCGTTCCGATGGCGATGGGGCCGACCGAGCCGCCGAAAGCGGTGGCGGTGGCGAGGACGAGGGCGGCTTGGCGCGCCTTGCGAAGGGGGAGATATTGGGGCTCGGACATGCCTCTTGCATGCTCCGTCCGGCTCTCGTTCGCAAGCTAGATATTTGTGATTGATGACATTTTTCGGCTTTGTACGGGTCGCGCGCCCGGCGAATTGATAGGCAAAACACGGCTTTGCGCGGCCGAATTCGCGGCCGAAGTTTTAGAAGTGTGTGTAGTTGCCGCCGCCGAAATCGAGATTGGCCCCGAAAACGCCGCCGCCGGTGACGCCGATGCCTTGGCCCTCGACCACGCGGCCGATCGGAATGGCGGAAATCCTGGCTTTTTCACAAGCGGCCAGAAACGCGCCGAGATGATCCGGGGATAAGGTAGCGGCGATTTCGTAGTCATCGCCGCCGCTGAGCACCGCGCGCTGTAGTCGTGATTCCGAAGTGACGGCGGCGCGCGCGGCGGGCGACAGCGGAATGCGCGCGGCATCGATTTCGATCCGCGCACCGGAGGCCGCGGCGATCTTGGAAATGTCGCCGATCAGACCGTCGGAGATGTCCATGGCGGCAGATGCATGCGTGCATAAGGTATTCGCGAGGGCGACGCGCGGTTCGGGCAGGAGATAGCGGCGGAGAAGATATGCACGCTCGTCATCAGCAAGGCCGATCCGGTCGGCGAGCCCCGGATCGAGCCGAAGCTGCAACCCTAGCGCGCTGTCGCCGATGGTACCCGTGACGACGACGACGTCGCCCACCCGCGCTCCGCCCCGGCGAACGATGCGGCCCGTAGGCACGGCGCCGACGGCGGTGACGGAGAGGATGAGGCCGCCCGGCGAGCGGATGGTGTCGCCGCCGAGCAGCGGCACGCCGAACTCGGCTTGATCGGCGGCTAGGCCGGCGCCGAAACGGTCCATGTCGGCCAGCACCCAGCCATCGGGCAGGCCGAGGGCGAGGAGGTAGCCGAGGGGGCGGGCGCCTTTGGCGGCAAGGTCGGAGAGATTCACCCGCAGCGCCTTGCGGGCAACAAGGTCCCATGGATCATCGGCGAAGAAATGGACGCCGACGGCGAGTGCGTCCTTGGTGAGCACGAGGTCCATGCCGGGCGGCGGCGACAGGGCGGCGGCGTCGTCGAGGAGGCCGTAGGCGCCCTCCCCGGCCAGCGGCGCGAAGATGCGGGCGATCAGCTCGAACTCGCCGATCCGCCCGGTGTCGCTCACGGCCGCGCCTCCACGGCCCCCGGAAACTCGTCGGGCCGGACTTCATGGGCCAAACGGTCGAGCACGCCGTTTACAAGCTTAGACTCCTCGCCATCGAAGAAAGCGCGAGTAACGTCAATGTATTCGGTGATGATAACCTTGCCCGGCACATCGCCACGCTTCAAAAGCTCGTAGGTGCCGCAGCGCAGGATGGCGCGCAAAGTGGCGTCGACGCGCTTCAGCGGCCAGTCCTGCACGAGCGCGGTGTGGATCATGGGATCGATGGTGCGCTGCTCACCCACGACGCCGGCCACGATATCGCGGAACCAGGAGGGATCAGCCTGCCGGTATTCGACGCCGTCGATCTCCTTGCCGAGCCGGTGCGCCTCGAACTCCTGCACGACGGTGACGATATCCCCGCCGCCGATTTCGAGCTGGTACAGCGCCTGAACGGCGGCAAGCCGGGCAGCGCCGCGCTGATTGGCGGGGCGAGGCTCGGATTTGGAGGGGTGCAGATCGTCGGTCATGGTCGGATCCGGTGATGCATAGGACATATTTCCTAGGACGATTTTCCCTGACGCGGCGGCTCAGACCTGGAAATCTTTCCTGACCTTGATCATGGCAAGAGCAGCGCCGGCGGCGGCGGCACCCTTGTTCTTATCGGTCCGTCGGGCGCGCGCCCAGGCCTGATCGTCGTTTTCAACGGTGAGAATGCCGTTGCCGAGGGCAAGACTTTCCGACACCACGAGTTCCATGAGAACGCGCGCGGACTCGTTCGCCACGATGTCATAATGGGTGGTTTCGCCCCGAATGACGCAGCCGAGCACGACATAGCCGTCATATTCGACCGACCCGTCCTCCACCGCATCGAGCGCCATGGCGACGGCGGCGGGAATTTCGAGCACGCCCGGCACCGACACCCGGTCCCACGTGGCCCCGGCGGCACTCAGCGCCTCGGTGGCCCCAGCGACGAGTTCGTCCGAGATATCCTCATAAAATCGCGCGTCGACGACGAGCAAATGGGGGGCCGCATCGCCCATGGCAAAACCCTTTCGTGGTTAGCCGGGGGAGAGACCACGGGAGGGGGCGGGGGTCAAGGGCATGTTTGAAGTCAAAGCTGACGTAGGGCAGCACAAAGACGATTTGCCGGACGGCTTACGACACGCCTCGCTGCACACCTTACATTTCGTGGTTAAAGAGCAGCCCCCGGCCGAGCGCGCCCTTGAAGGCATTGAATTTGGCCGCAGGCAGTCTCACGCCAAACGACACCGCTTCTACATTATGCTATTTTGCAGAAATGAGCGCTCAATCGTCCGCACATCGTCATTCGGTTCGGACCGAACACAGGGACAAGGCCCGCGACTTCGTTCAATGGACGGAGCGTCAGGCTCTGCTCTTGCGGGCGCTTGCAAATATATCCGTGCTTCCGTCGGATCTTGACGTGGAGTTGATCGCCGAGGAAATCGAGGATTTGGGGCGGGCGCAGATCCAGGCGGCGGCGAGCCTCATTCGCAATATCCTGGTTCATGCGATCAAGCTGGTGTCGGAGCCCGATGCTCAAGCGGCGGCGCATTGGCGGACCGAACTTGTGGCGTTTCATGCGTCGTTGACGGACGTTTATCAGCCGTCCATGCGGCAGCGGATCGATATGGAGAAGGTCTGGCGGCAGGCGCTCGCGATCGCGGATGCTTCGCTGGCGGAGCATGGGGGCCAAGTGAGCACGGCGCTGCCGGGGACTTGTCCTGTCTCGATATCTGATATTGCCGACGAGGGGCTGATGCCCGCACGATTGCTGGCGGCGCTTAGGTAAGGTGTGCGGGCGGGTCCTTGGGTGGACGTTCGTGCGGCGCGCTGTGCGTCAACGTCCAGCCAACCGCGCCACATACCGCGCCATCAAATCCACCTCGAAATTGACCGCATCGCCCTCCTTGCTTGCGCCCCATGTGGTCACCTCCAGCGTGTGGGGGATGAGCATCACCGTGAAGCGCGTGCCTTCGGCTTCGTTCACGGTGAGGGAGGTGCCGTCTAGGGTGACGGAGCCTTTGGGGGCGACGAAGCGGGAGAGGGGGGTGGGGATTTCGAAGGTGAGGCGGGTCATGTCGGCGACGTCGGCGCGAGTGATCAGGGTCGCGAGACCGTCGACGTGGCCGGTGACGAGGTGGCCGCCAAGCTCGTCGCCGATCTTCAGGGCGCGCTCCAGGTTGAGGCGGGTGCCGGCGGTGAAGGTGCCGAGCGTGGTTTTGGCGAGGGTCTCCTCGGAGGCCTCCACGTCGAACCAGCGGACGGCGCCGGTGGTGCCGCGCTCGACCACGGTGAGGCAGATGCCGGCGCAGGCGATGGACGCGCCGAGCGCGATGGTTTCCGGATCGTAGGACGTGGCGATGCGCAGGCGGACGCCGGTGGCGCGCGGCTCGATGCGGTCGACGGTGCCGACGTCGGTCACGATACCGGTAAACATGGGGGCGTCCTTTCCTCGTGTTGGGTTTGAAAGCGCGGAAAACCGGCTTTGGAAGCGATGTCGGCGAGACCGGGATTATGAGGGGGCGGGGCGGCGGACGACGTGGGTGAGCTTGTCCGCGCCGAGGCGGCGGCGGTGGATGATCTGGAAGCGCGGGCCGGTCAGATGGTCGAGCGAAAGGCCGGCGAGCGCGGGAACGCCGCCGGAGCCAAGCATGAGCGGCGCCTGCACGAGGTGCGCCTCGTCCACAAGGTCGGACTCGACGAGGCTGCGGGCGATGGTGGAACCGCCCTCCACCATGACCGTGGTGACGCCCGCGCGGGCAAGCTGGAACAGCACGTCCTCCATATCCACCCGGCCGGCGGCGTCGCGCTCGGCAACGCGGAGCGAGATGCCCGCATCGCCCAGCGCGGCGGTTCGCTCGGACGGCGCATCGGGCGCGACGAAGATCCAGGTGGGCACGACATCGGCGCCGGTAACGAGCTTGGCGGAGAGGGGCGTGCGGGCGAGACCGTCCACCACGACGCGGACGGGGGAGCGGGCGGCGCAGCCGGGCAAGCGGCAGGTGAGTTCGGGATCGTCCGACAGCACGGTGCCGACGCCGACGAGGATAGCGTCTGACGTGGCGCGCAGGCCGTGGGCGTAGGCGCGCGAAAGCGGGCCGGAAATGGCGGTCTGGCCCTGCCCTTCCAGGCCGATGAAGCCATCCGCCGACACGGCTAGCTTCAAGATCACATGAGGGCGGCCGCGCTTGACGCGAGAGAGGTGGCCGGCGTGGAGGCGCGCGGCCTCGGCGGCGAGAACGCCCGTGGTGAGCGCGATGCGATGGGCGGCAAGGCGGGCATGGCCCTGCCCCGCGACACGCGGATCGGGATCTTCGAGCGCGGTGACGACGCGCGCGACGCCGGCCGCGATCAGCGCATCCGCGCAAGGGCCGGTGCGGCCGTGGTGGGCGCAAGGCTCCAGCGTGACATAGACGGTGGCCCCGCGCGCGGCCGGGCCGGCGGCGGCGAGCGCGATGGTTTCGGCATGCGGGCGGCCGCCAAGAGCGGTGACGCCACGGCCGACGACGCGCGGCCCATCCGGACCCGGCACGACCACGATGGCGCCGACTGAGGGGTTCGGCCACGCACGCCCCGCGTTGCGGCGCCCAAGCGCCAGCGCCGCCGCCATGAAGCGACGGTCGGTCTCGGGATCGGCTGCGGGCATCAAGCCGGAGCGCTGGGCCGGCAGGGTCATGGATGAAGTCTCGCGTTCGGGCGGATCAGTGCCATGAGCGCACGCGGGATTCCAGTGCCGAGTTTGTGAGCGCGAGCGTCAGCTCTCGCCGTCGTTGTTCAACTCGTCCAGCACGCTTTCGAAGTCTTTGGCCTCGCGGAAGTCGCGGTAGACGGAGGCGAAGCGGACGTAGGCGACGTCGTCGAGGTTTTTCAGGCCTTCCATGACGAGTTGGCCGATCTGTTCGGCGGTGATTTCAGCATCACCGAGGGATTCGAGCTGGCGGACGATGCCGTTGACCATGCGCTCGATGCGCTCGGGCTCGACCGGGCGCTTGCGCAGCGCCACGGAGACGGAGCGCATCAGCTTGTCGCGGTCGAAGGGCACGCGGCGGCCGGAGCGCTTGACGACGGTAAGCTCGCGCAGTTGCACCCGCTCGAATGTGGTGAAGCGGCCGCCGCAGGCAGAGCACACGCGCCGCCGGCGGATGGCGGTGCCGTCCTCGGTGGGGCGGCTGTCCTTCACCTGGGTGTCTTCGTTGCCGCAATAGGGGCAGCGCATGAATGGCCCCTCCGGGCAAATGAGAATCGGCTGTCGCAGGGTGGCGATGATAGCTGTTAGCGCAACCGGCGGCTGACGAAAAGCGAGCGTTGTGCGCGGGCGGGCGGCAAAGCCACGCCGGGCGGGCAATCGTTTGTACCCAAGCTTGAGCGCAAGGCGATTCAACGGGGGTTGGTGTATGGGTCGAACAGTGGGCCGTGCCGGCTGCGGATCGACGCGCGGTGCTGCACGGCCGTTGCGCCCGAAGGCGAAGCAAACCCGCGCCGGCTTGCCGGACAAAGCGATGGAGAGATGTTGATGGCCCCCCGCCCCGCCGTTTTGGCCCTCGCCCTGATCGCAACCACCAGCGCCGCCCCGGCAGCCTTTGCGCAGGATCCGGTGCGCGAAATCATGGCGATCACGGAAAACGCGTTGTCCGCCACGCGCGACGATGCGAAGCCGGTGGATATCTTCGGCGAAGAGCAGCTTGGCACACTCTATAGCGCGGACTTCGTGGAGGCCTTCCGGGCCGGCGCCAAGAACCCCGCCTACGACGGCGGCACATCGCCCTTCAGCTATGACGTGATCACCGGCGGCCAAGACGGCTGCCCGCTGGAAGACGTGACCTTCACCGGCCAGGACCAGAGCGACGATGGCGTGGGCGTGGCCGTGACCTTCAAAGCCTACCGCTGCTTCGAGGGCGAAGAGCGCGACAAGGTGACCACCGTGGGCTTCGACGTGGTGACGGAAAACGGAAGAGCCGTGGTGGACGACATCTGGACCGAAGGATCGGATGGGACGGAGGCCTCGGTAAAGGAGATGGCGCGGGAGATTGGTGGGGAATGAGGGGATGGAGTTATAACTTTTTCACGAAAAAGTTATAACTGGGGGCACCGCTTCTGCGAGAAGCTATTTCGGTGCTTCGCTGCCCGATTGAATACCGAATTCGGCAGGGTCGAGGCGCAGAGTCCTTAGCCCTTCGGCAAGAACGCCGTGCACCATGGCGCGGGGCGCGTCATCCAGACTGGCAAGACCGCGTGTGATCGCTTCGCGCCATGCGGGGCCTCGCGACCATGCTTCTTCATAGGCTTCGGCGAGGTCTGATTGACGGCGCACGAGCGAAAGCGCCTCAATGAGTAGCGCGGCCTGACGCAGATCCTTCTCGCGCTTCTCGGTTCCCTCCACCCGGCGACGAGTGGCCACGATGAGCTTGTGGATAGCGTATCGTTCAGGCGCGGGCACGGTGATGCTGACGCCGGAGCCGTGCAGCAGTACGGTGCGAACGGGCTCGTGAATGAGGAAATCCAAGAACCGAAGGGGTTCGGCGGAGGCGCCGCCGAGGGCGGGCATGGCGGCGGGCTTGCCGTCGTGGTCGGCACTGGAGCGGTTCGGGGTTAGAAACTCGACGAGATAGCGATCAGCGGTCGTGAAGCGAGCGCTGGCGCGGCCGTCGCTCACATGCGGGATCTCGCGGAAGGTGGGATCGACGGACCGGAGAACGTCGAGGATCGGTGGCATGGCGTCGTCGACTGCGGCAGAGATTGAGTGGAACTGCGCAAAATCGGTGTCGCCGGTTTGCAAAGAGGCGGACGGCAGGCGCACGCCAAGGTGGCCGGAGTAGCACTGAAACGCGACCGTACCGACGAGAACACCGCGCAACCGGAAGAACCCAGCCTCGGCGATCGCCTTCACCACGTCTCCTGTCATACGATCCAGCGCGGGCAGACCGGCTTCGCGCACCAGCGTGGACACGAGCTTACGCCGGGCCTTGAAATCGGATTTCAGGGCTTTGAAGTCGTTGACCCGCGCCGTTATCTGAGGATCCGCCTGCGGCCCGACATAACGGCGCGTGGCCTTCCCGTCCTCCGTCAAATCGAAATACCAATAGGCCCTGCCCTTCACCGGAACCGTAACGAACCGCCCCTCGGGCGGAAAATCCGCGATGAAGGCGTCATCGAGGGATCGCTGCGAGAGTTCGGCGAAGAGCGTGCGGAAGGGGAGATCGATGGGGGGCATGGAGGGAGTTATAATCTTTTTGCGGGAAGATTATAACTGGATGATTGCAGAAAGGTTATGATCTGTCGGTCTGGAAAACTCGACCGGACTTGCGAGGTATATGTGGCAACAAAAAAGCCGCGGAGATCCCTCCCCGCGGCTCGCTTGCCTCCCCCCCTGCCCCATCCCTCAATAAATCGGGAACCGGTCGGTCAACTCTCTCACCTTGGCCTTCACGCCCGCTTCGACCGCGTCGTTGCCTTCCTCGCCGTTGACCTTCAGGCCGTCGAGGACGGAGAGGATGAGGTGGCCGACTTCTTGGAATTCGGCGATGCCGAAGCCCCTAGAGGTGGCGGCGGGGGTGCCTAGGCGGATGCCGGAGGTGATGGTGGGTTTTTCGGGGTCGAAGGGGACGCCGTTTTTGTTGCAGGTGATGTCGGCGCGGCTCAGGGCTGCTTCAACGACTTTGCCGGTGAGGCCCTTGGGGCGCAGGTCGACGAGCATCAGGTGGTTGTCGGTGCCGCCCGATACGATATCGACGCCGCCGCGACGGAGCGTCTCGGCGAGCGCACGGGCGTTCTCGACCACGTTCTTCATATAGAGCTTGAAATCGGGCCGCAGCGCCTCGCCGAAGGCGACGGCCTTGCCGGCGATGACGTGCATGAGCGGTCCGCCCTGAAGGCCGGGGAAGACGGCGGAGTTGATCTTCTTGGCGATGGTCTCGTCGTTGGTCAGCACGAGGCCGCCGCGCGGGCCGCGCAGCGTCTTATGGGTGGTGGAGGTGGCGACGTGGGCGTGCGGGAACGGCGAGGGATGCAGGCCGGCCGCGACGAGACCGGCGAAATGCGCCATGTCGACAAGGAGATAGGCGCCCACTTCGTCGGCGACTTTACGGAAGCCTTCAAAGTCCCAGATGCGGCTATAGGCCGAACCGCCGGCGATGATGATCTTCGGCTTGTGCTCATGCGCGAGCGCGCGGAGCTGGTCCATGTCGATGCGGTGATCCTGCGCGCGCACGCCATAGGTGACGGCGTTGAACCACTTGCCCGACAGGTTCGGCTTGGCGCCATGGGTGAGATGGCCGCCCGACGCAAGGTCGAGGCCGAGAATGGTGTCGCCGGGCTGGACAAGGGCGAGGAAGACGGCCTGGTTCGCCTGGCTGCCGGAGTTCGGCTGAACGTTGGCGAAGCGGCAGTCGAACAGCTTGGTCACGCGCTCGATGGCGAGGTTTTCCGCGATGTCGACGAACTGGCAGCCGCCGTAGTAGCGCTTGCCGGGGTAGCCCTCGGCGTATTTGTTCGTCATCACCGAACCCTGCGCTTCCAGAACGGCGCGCGAGACGATGTTCTCGGAGGCGATCAGTTCGATCTCGTGCCGCTGGCGACCAAGCTCGCTGGCGATGGCCGATGCGATCTCCGGGTCGGCCTCGGCGAGCGTGTGCTCGAAAAAGCCGGAGGTGAAGGAGCTGTCAGCGCTGGTCGTGGTCGACATCGGCATCTCTCGTCTCTGGAAAAGGACCCGCCGGACGGGCGGCGGGCCGCTTCGATAGCACGGGGACCAGCGCGAAACCATTGCCGTTGCGACATGTCGCATCGTCCCACTCGATGGACGAGACCTATCACCACCGCCGGGATTTGTCGCTTCAGCTTTCCTAACCCTGCCCCATAGAAGATCCGAGCCGCCTTGTCAGTTTGCGTAAGGCCAACGTCTCAAGGTCCCGCTGCGACGCGCGAGCGGGGCCAAGGATGCTGACCTCGACGGCGGTGAGGCTGTCGATCGCGGTCACTTTGACCTGCGGGCCGATGGCGACAAACTCGAAATAAACCTCGCGAGGGGCGGACACAGCGCGGCGCTCCTTACTGGAACGCCACGTCGAGACCGTCGCGCTGGTAGATGTCGTCACGGAACTGAACGGTTCCGTCCGGCGTGGCCCAAGCGGTGACGTATTCGAAGTAGAGCGGCACCGGATCGATGACGGGCGCGTCGATGCGCTCACCCGAAACGAGGGCCTGAGCGATGCGGTCCTGCGGCCAGTCGGGCGTGTTCTTGAGAATCCAGAACACATATTCGCGCACGTTTTGAACGCGAACGCAGCCGGAGGAATGGAAGCGGGCGTTTTCGCCGAACAGACCCTTGGAGGGCGTGTCGTGCATGTAGACGCCTTCGGGCGAGGGAAACTCGATCTTGACCGAGCCCATGGAATTGATGTCGCCCGGATCCTGGCGGAACAGGTAATCGGCGGCTTCTTCCGAATTCCAGTTGATGTTGCGCCAGTCGAGTTCGAGACCGCGCTGGTCGTAGATGCGGATCTTCTGGCGGTCGAGATAGCCGGCATCTTTCTGCATCTTGGGGATCAAATCCTTCAGGATGATGCTGCGCGGCACGGTCCAGAAGGGATTGAATTTGATGAGATTGATCTTGCTGTTCAAAAGCGGCGTCTGGCGGTCGATCTTGCCGACGACGGCCTGATGGCGGGAGTGAACGGTGTCGCCGTCGACCGTTTCGATCTCGGCACCGGGCACGTTCACCATGGAATAGCGGTCGCCAAGCGGGCCGGACATGGCGCGCACGCGCACGAGGTTCATCTCAAGCTGACGCAGCCGGGTTTCGGCGGGCACGTTGATGCGGCGAAAGGTGTCGTTGGCGGCGATGCCGTCGGGCAGCAGGCCATGGCGAACCTGAAAGCGACGCACGGCTGCATCCACGAAGCTGTCGAAGCTGTCGTTGAAGCCGCCGACGGGGGCAAGGTCGCCGGACGCGGTAAGCCGGTCACGCAACGCGGCGACGGCGGGATTGCGCATGCCGATCTTGAGCGGCTGCGTATCGGGCACCACGGGCCAACCGCCGCGCAGGGCAATGTCGGAATACTGGGTGATCGCCTGCTCGGTGTAAGTGGCCGTCTGCGCCGAGAGCGTGGGCCGCGTGGAGGCCATGCCCGCCTGCTGCGGCACTGAAGCGTCGAAACCCTCGGTCCATTCGAGCTGGCTGACGAGGGTTTGAGCATTGGCGCCGAAGGCCCCCCCGAAAGCACCAAGGCCGAAACCGGTGGCAAGGCCGGCTTTGAGGATCTGTCTGCGGTTCGGCATAAGCTCTAGTCCTGATCCGGTCACGGCGGTATTCCGTAGATTCACGGCGAACATGCTCCCGTCGTTCGAAATCAACTCGTCAGCCGCATCCTCGCAAGAGGTTCATTCGGCGGCCGATGAAGCGGAATGGGACGAAAACGGACGAACCGGAGGCCCGGCTCGCACGCCCGATTGGTAGAAGCCGGCCTCGCCCGTGGCCGCCCTCGCTTGGTAAACGAAGTGGACACGAAATTGGCTAACGATTTGATACCAATCACATCCCTGACACTTGAACCCGCCGCGATACTTGCCTGGGCAATCCTGGCGACGGTCGTATTCTTTACAATGGTATGGGCGATTCATGTCAAAATGAGGGACGCCGGTGTCGTAGACTTCTTTTGGGGCGCCGGCTTTGTTTTGATCGCATGGCTGATCATCGCCCTGCGCGGAACCGCGAGCACGGCCGCGCTGCTTTTGGCCGCTCTGGTGACGCTGTGGGCGGTGCGGCTGACAATCCACATGGTGAGCCGTCACCGCCACATGAACGGCGAGGATTCCCGCTATGCCGCGATGCGCGAGAGCACCGGGGAAAGCTTTTGGTGGAAGTCGCTCGTCACGATCTATCTCGTTCAAAGCGTGATCATGCTGCTCGTGGCAGCGCCGATCTTCCTGGCGGTGCTGAGCCCTACGGCGGCGATAAGCGGCCCGGCGATGATCGCGGGCGCGGCGCTGTTCGCGGTGGGCCTTGCGATCGAAACGCTGGCAGACCAGCAACTTTGGCGCTTCAAGGCCGAGAAGAAGAACCGGGGCCAACTGATGACAGGCGGATTATTCGCCTATAGCCGCCACCCCAACTACTTCGGCGAAGCGCTGCTCTGGTGGGGCCTCGGCTTGATCGCGTTGGCGGGAACCGGCTCGCTGTGGACACTGGCGGGCCCCGCACTGCTGACGCTGCTGCTTTTGAAGGTGTCGGGCGTTTCGATGCTGGACGCCCATCTCAAGCGTACCAAGCCCGGCTACGACGCCTGGGCAGCCCGCACCAGCGCCTTCGTGCCGCTACCGCCGCGCAACTGAAATAGGGTGAAAAAAAAGGGCCCCGAGCGAGGGAGGTGCTCGGGGCCAGGATGACGTCTCGGGAGGAGTGAGACGTTTCCAGTTTCCGTGCACGGACCGGGGGGGGGGACGAGCGATCCGTACGCGGCATGAACGGAATTGCCAGATCACTATTCCCGATTTTGATTAATTTTCTGTTAACATAGGGATTATCTAATCTGATAGGCGTAGCAATTTCTGGAAATCTGCCTCGGGTTTGTTCTCACGATATCGTGAGATTCATCATGGGGGCCGTTTTCGCCGGTTCGAAGCGCGTGACCACAAAGAAAAATGGCATCCGAACCAGAACGAGCGCCGGGAGCGCAAGATCTGACTGGGATGCCCTGAAGGTGTGAAGGTCGGTTGAATTTTTCTTGGTGCGCAGGCGCGTGTTGATCCCACGGCTCCGCGATGGTTTCAGGGGCCACCCGCGAAAGACGGGTGGGCCCTACACTTCATCCCTCATCGCTCAGAGGCGATAGAGGATCTGGTCGGTCCAGAAGCGTTCCATACGCTGCAGGGACTTGTTGAGGGCCTTGAAGTCGTCGCGGTTGACGCCGCCGACGGTCTCGATCGAGGTAATGTGGCGGTTGTAGAGCTTCTCGATGATGGTCGCGACGCTCTGACCTTTTTCGGTGAGGCGGACACGCACCGAGCGGCGGTCCATCCGCGACCGCTGATGGTGAATATAGCCCATCTCCACAAGCTTCTTCAGATTGTAGGAGACGTTCGAGCCGAGGTAATAGCCACGGGTGCGCAGTTCGCCGGCGGTGAGTTCGCTATCGCCGATGTTGAACAGCAACAGGGCCTGAACGGCGTTGACGTCGGTGCGGCCGGCGCGGTCGAACTCGTCCTTGATGACGTCGAGCAGGCGGCGATGAAGACGCTCGACCAAGCGAAGAGCTTCAAGGTAAAGCGGCTGAAGACCCTGCTCTTCTTCGCTCGGCGGGTAGAGATCAAAGGAGCGCTTGGCGTTTGCCATTTCCAGTAAGCCTCTCTGCAAAAACTTTGTCTCGTGGATCTATGTCCAGATTGAAAACAAATCTAACAGACAGCTTTGAAAAAGCGCTTAATTGGCAGGATGAAAATTCACTTAAGGGTATTGCCGTGGTTCAGACAGTCAAAAGAGGCATTAGTTAACTAAGGTCCGGCGGGTTTGATTCATACTAACGAAGTGTTCAGTCAGTCCGCTGGCGCTCATACAATACTGTGAGCACGGTATAGGCGATAACGGTCACGACATTGAAAAGCACGAGAAGGATATCGACTCCGAACATCTTGGCGAACACAGTATGGAGCACCGTTTCGGCGAGCGCCGCGATGAGCCAGACGACGGTTCCCCAGGAGGCCAGCAGCCAAAGTCCGACGGCGGCCACAAGGTCGCAGACGCAAAAGAAGACGGCGGCGACAATGAGCGGCGTGGGGAGCGACAGGAAATCCCCGCCGGGCGCGAGCGGACCGAGCACGAGCGCCCACCCGCGAAGACCGGACACGAGGAAAATCACGGAGAGAACCCGGACGTAAACCACGAGCGCGAAGCGCGCATCGAAAGCGACGCGATCAAGACGGGGACCTTCGCCGGTGACGTTCATCGCGAATCCTTGGCGTGTGCAGAAAGCCAATCATCGCACGGGCGGGCGGGCAGGATCCACCAGCCAGCGTGAAAACGGGGATAACCGGCGACGGGTGGAGGTGGAGCCCTGGTCCGTGCTAAATCTTTTAGCAGGAACGCGCTCGAAAGCGCGGATGAACAAGCTGAGGATGGTTCGATGAGTTCTCCCCGCGCCGACGGCCCGCACCTGGACCCGGCCAACCTCGACGACATACTCGGCGGACGCCGGATGCGGCGGATGCGTAGGGCCGACTGGTCGCGGCGGCTGGTGCGGGAAACCAGCCTGTCGGTGGACGATCTGATCTGGCCGATTTTCGTGGTCGAGGGAAGCCGGCTGCGCGTGCCGGTGCCTTCCATGCCGGGCGTGTTCCGCCTTTCGGTGGATGAGGCGGTGCGCGAGGCCGAAGAGGCGGGAAAGCTGGGCATTCCGGCCATCGCGCTGTTTCCCTACACCGACCCGGACTTGCGCGATGAAATGGGATCCGAAGCGCTGAACGAGCGCAATTTGGTGTGCCGCGCGGTGCGGGCGATCAAGGCTGCGGTGCCGACCGTGGGGCTGATGACCGACGTGGCGCTGGACCCCTATACGAGCCACGGCCATGACGGCCTGCTTTCGGGCGAGGAAATCCTCAACGACGAAACCGTGGCGCAGCTCTGCCAGCAGGCGCTGGTGCAAGCGGCAGCGGGTTCCGACGTGATCGCACCCTCCGACATGATGGACGGACGGGTGGGCGCGATCCGCCGCGCGCTGGACGGAGCGGGCTACCGCAACGTTCAGATCATGTCCTACGCCGCCAAATTCGCGTCGGCCTTCTATGGCCCGTTCCGCGATGCGATCGGCACGGCCAAGACGCTGCGGGGCGACAAGCGCACCTATCAGATGGACCCGGCCAATTCCGACGAGGCGATCCGCGAGGCCGAACTGGATATCCAGGAGGGCGCCGACATGATCATGGTGAAGCCGGGCATGCCCTATTTGGATGTGCTGCGGCGGCTGAAAGACACCTTCGCAGTGCCGACTTTCGCGTATCAGGTGTCCGGCGAATACGCGATGATCAAGGCGGCGGCGGCCAACGGCTGGATCGACGGCGACCGGGCGGCGATGGAAAGCCTGCAAGGCTTCAAGCGGGCCGGCGCCGACGGCGTGCTCACCTATTTCGCGCCCGAAATCGCACGGCGGCTGAAGAGTGGTTCGTGAGATCAAGGCCTTTTCATAAGGCAAGGTGGCGGCCGCTGTTGTTGCTGCTGCCGCTGTTTTTTGGACTGGCCGGCTGCGGAGTTATCGACGGCGAACAGGCTAGATTGTGCCGCGCCGCCCTGCCCGCTTTGGAACCCGACGGCGCGATTGCGGTGACCGCGATCCGGACCGATCCGGACGCGCGCAATGCAATCCGCGTGGATTACCGCGTGACGACCGAAAGCGGGGCGACGCGCGTGAGCGTGTTGCGCTGCGCCTTCGGCGGCCAACGCTTCGACCCGGACCGGCTGACGCTGGTTGCGGTGGAAACGGCGGACGGCGAGCTTTCAGGCGCGCGCCTCGTGATCCTGGAGCGGTTCTGGCTGGGCGACCCCGAAGCGCTGCGAGAGGGTGAACAACGGCTGAGCGGGGTTTACGCCGACGATCCGCTGATCCCCGTGATCGTGCCCGCGAGCACAGGCTATTTCATTCAGCAGATCGTAGGCGCGATGCCGCTTTCCGCGCTCTACGCCTTTCTGGCCGTGGGCTATGCGCTGGTCTACGGGCTGGTGAACCGCATCAACCTCGCCTTCGGGGAAGTGGCGATGGTGGGCTCGTTCGCAGCGGTGGCGATGATCGGCGGCTTCGCCAGCGCCGCTTGGGTTGCCGGAAGTCCGGTGGGAATTGGGCTGACGATCGCTTGCACGGTGCTGGCCGCGTTTTTCTATGGCGCGCTCGGCGGCAGCGTGCTCGGGCGTTTTGTGTTCGTGCCGCTTTCACGCAGTAGCCACCGCACCTTCATGATCGCGACCATCGGGCTTTCGATCGCGCTGATAGAGGCCATGCGCATCGCGTCGGGATCGCGCGATCGCTGGATCCAGCCGGTGCTGAACGACCCGGTGCAGCTTTTGGGCGGGCCGTTCCAGGTGACGATCACGGTCATGCAGATGCTGGAGATCGCCGGGTCGGCGGTGCTGCTGGCGGTGGTGCTGCGGGCTATGCAGCGCTCGCGCTTCGGGATGAACTGGCGGGCGATGTCTGACGACGCGCACATGGCGCGGCTGATCGGGATCGACACGACGCGCGTGGCACAGGTGACCTTCGCAATCTCGTCCGGCCTTGCGGCGGTGGCGGGCGCGGTGTCGGCGCTTCATTACGGACAGGCGAGCTATGGATCCGGCGCCATGATCGGGCTGAAGGCGGTGGTGGCGGCCGTTCTGGGCGGGCTGGGTTCGCTGCCGGGCGCGGCTTTCGGCGGGCTGATCATCGGCACGGGCGAAACGCTCTGGGCCGCCTACATGCCCATGGAATGGCGCGACACGGTGGTGCTGGCGGTTCTGGCCGCCGTGCTGATCGTTCGGCCGCAAGGACTGCTGGGCGTTGAACGCCCGCCGGGCGACACCAGCGGCGCGCGCTGGGGACGTCTGGGGTGAAACCCAAAAGTTTTCAAAGACCAACGTTTATCCTGCGGAAGCTTTAGGCGCCCATGCGGGCTAAACCTGTGGGCCAACGCGGGGGTTGGTGTGCGCGCTGCCGGCGTGCCGCTTGATGGCCTCGTCGGTGTTTTTCAGATCCATAAACGCGAAAGCGAGCACGGCGATGAAGGTGAACATCGCAAGGACGATAATGACGGTGCTGGAGTCCATGGCGCGGTCCCTCGGGTGTGATCAACCCAGGAAAAACCTCCACACGCGGTGGAAGTTCCAGCCGTCCGCAAAGGACAAGGGCCAAGCCGAAATAGAAAACCCGGCACGAAGGCCGGGATCTAATGCCCTGATTGAACAGGACGAAAAGTGGCGGGAGTGACGGGGCTCGAACCCGCGACCTCCGGCGTGACAGGCCGGCACTCTAACCAACTGAGCTACACCCCCGCAGGGCGTCTGACGTTCGATCCTTGGCCGTAGCCGCACTTCGTTCGCCGTCGGTGGGCGTGAAGTATGGGATGAGCGGGGGTATGTCAAGCGTCGTTTTCCGGAGGCGGCAAAGCCGGGGAAAACCGGTGCGGGACGCCGGTGGACGGCGGGCGCGGAGCGAGGAATGCCGCTGCGTTCGGGTGGAACGGCGGCGCGCGGGGACGCTGCGGATTCGCGAGGAAATGGTGGGCGGTGAGGGACTCGAACCCCCGACATCCTGCGTGTAAAGCAGGCGCTCTACCAACTGAGCTAACCGCCCCGAGCCTGGCGCTTGAGCGCGCTTGGCCGTGCCGTCATCATCTACGGAAAACGCGGCGGTGAAGCAAGGTGGGGTTTGGCGGGTTGGACCGCCGAAACCGAATTCCACCTCGCAAAAAGCGGACCGGAAGCCGCTTACGGCAACCGGACCCGCTTGATCACGATCCCAAGCGGCCCGAAGGCCGATCCGAATCAGCCGTTGACCGCATCCTTGAGGCCCTTGCCAGCCCGGAACTTGGGCTGCTTGGAAGCAGGAATGCTGATCGATGCGCCGGTCTGCGGATTGCGGCCTTCAGAGGCGGCGCGCTCGGTCACGACGAAATTGCCGAACCCGACGATGCGGACCTCGTCACCCGACTTCAGGGAGCCGGTGATGGCGTCGAATACCGCATCGACTGCCTCGCCAGCCTGGGCCTTCGTGAGCGAGGCCTTCTCGGCAACCTGCGAGACGAGATCGTTCTTGTTCATAGTCGCATCCTTTTTAGCAATACGCGGCGGCTGCTCCGAAGCGCCGCCTAGGCCCGGCACGTTTCCCCGAAAAGATAGCAAAAGCAAGGGGTAAAAAGCCGGTTTTCCGCGAAAAAAGGCCAATTTTTTATCAATCAGGCCCGAGTGTTAGACACCCGGGCCTGCTTGACTTGCAGCTTGTGGAAATGGCCGCGCTTAGTGAGCGGTGAGGATCGGCAGCTCTTCCTCGATCGCGGGGTTCTTGGGAACCTCCGCTTTGGCTTCGTCCCACTCGATCGGCTCGGGCATCCTGACGAGCGCGGAACGAAGAACTTCGTCCATGCGCGCGACGGGAATGATGTCGAGACCGCTTTTCACGTTATCGGGAATATCGGCAAGATCCTTGGCGTTTTCTTCCGGGATCATCACCGTCTTGATACCGCCGCGATGGGCCGCGAGCAGCTTTTCCTTGAGCCCACCGATGGGCAGCACGCGGCCGCGCAGCGTGATCTCGCCGGTCATCGCCACGTCGTGGCGCACCGGAATGCCGGTCATGACCGACACGATCGAGGTCACCATGGCGATACCGGCCGACGGGCCATCCTTGGGCGTCGCGCCTTCCGGCACGTGCACGTGGATGTCGCGCTTGTCGAACAGCGTCGGCTCGATGCCGAAATCGACGGAACGGGAGCGCACGTAGGAGGCGGCCGCGGAAATCGATTCCTTCATCACGTCGCGCAGGTTGCCCGTCACCGTCATGCGGCCCTTGCCGGGCAGCCGGACGGCTTCGATGGTGAGAAGCTCACCGCCAACCTCGGTCCATGCCAGACCCGTGACCACGCCGACCTGCGGATCCTCCTCCGCCTCGCCGTAGCGATAGCGAGGAACGCCGAGATAGCCTTCGACCTTGTCGGGCGTGACGGTGATCGACTTGATCTCGCCTTTGGCCTTCTGGAGTTCCGTCACAGCCTTTCGGGCCAGCGACATCATCTCGCGGTCGAGGTTACGCACACCGGCCTCGCGGGTGTAGCGCCGGATGACGGTGCGAATCGCTTCCTCTTGGATCTCGTACTCGCCCTTGCGCAGACCGTGGTCGTTGATCGCCTTGGGCAAGAGGTGCCGCTTGGCGATTTCGACCTTCTCGTCCTCGGTGTAGCCGGCGATCCGGATAATCTCCATACGATCCATCAGCGGCGCCGGAATGTTCAGCGTGTTCGCCGTGGTCACGAACATCACGTCCGAGAGATCATATTCAATCTCCAGGTAGTGATCCATGAACGTGGAGTTCTGCTCGGGATCGAGCACCTCAAGCAGCGCGGACGACGGGTCGCCACGGAAATCCATGCCCATCTTGTCGATCTCGTCGAGCAAGAACAGCGGATTGGACTTCTTCGCCTTCTTCATCGACTGGATGACCTTGCCGGGCATCGAGCCGATGTAAGTGCGGCGGTGACCGCGAATCTCAGCCTCGTCGCGCACGCCGCCGAGCGACATGCGAACGAATTCACGGCCGGTTGCCTTGGCGATAGACTTGGCGAGCGATGTCTTGCCGACGCCGGGAGGACCGACGAGGCAAATGATGGGACCCTTGAGCTTGTTCGCGCGGCTCTGCACCGCGAGATACTCGATGATCCGCTCCTTGACCTTTTCCAAGCCATAGTGATCGCCGGCCAGCACCTCTTCGGCGTGGGCGAGATCGTTACGAACCTTGGAGCGCTGCTTCCAGGGAATGCCGAGCAACCAGTCGAGGTAGTTGCGCACGACCGTGGCTTCGGCCGACATGGGGCTCATCTGGCGCAGCTTCTTCAACTCGCCGAAGGCCTTTTCGCGGGCTTCCTTGGAAAGCTTGGTCTTCTTGATGCGCTCTTCCAGTTCGGCCAGCTCGTCGCGGCCTTCCTCGCCGTCGCCAAGCTCCTTCTGGATCGCCTTCATCTGCTCGTTCAGGTAATACTCGCGCTGGGTCTTCTCCATCTGGCGCTTAACGCGCGAGCGGATGCGCTTTTCGACCTGGAGCACCGAAATCTCGCTCTCCATCAGGCCGAGCACCCGCTCCAGACGCTCGGGAACCGAGGTCAGCGCGAGGATTTCCTGCTTGTCGGAAATCTTGACGGCGAGATGGGAGGCGATGGTGTCGGCGAGCTTGGAGTATTCGTCGATCTGGGCGATCGTGCCGAGAACTTCCGGCGAGACCTTCTTGTTCAGCTTCACGTAGTTGTCGAACTCCGACACCACGGAGCGGGCCATCCCTTCGACTTCGACGCGCTCACCGGCGTCTTCGGGGAGGAGATGCGCTTCAGCCTCGAAATACTCGGTGCGATCGAGGTAATGGGTGATCTTGGCGCGCTTGCCGCCTTCGACAAGCACTTTCACGGTGCCGTCCGGCAACTTCAGAAGCTGAAGAACGGTCGCAAGCGTGCCGACGTCGAAGATGCCTTCGGGCGTCGGATCATCGTCGCCGGCGTTCTTCTGGGTGACGAGCAGGATCTGCTTATCGGCATTCATGACCTCTTCGAGCGCGCGAATGGACTTTTCTCGGCCGACGAAGAGCGGAACGATCATGTGCGGGAAAACGACGATGTCGCGGAGCGGAAGGACGGGATAGACGTCCTTGGAGTGACCGGTCGCATGGGGAGAAGCGGCCATCGAAAACTGTCCTTTCTGTTGGCCCGCCGCAGCCTGAGAGGGGGCTGTAACGGCCGTGACGCGTGAACGGCACAGAACCCAGCCGACACAAAAGCCGGCGTGAAGTCGTCGCCGAAAACAGGGCTCGGGAGAGGGCCGGACTTGGTCCGGAATCCGCTTCGAGCAGGGCCAACCCACGATGCCCATCAAGGCGCAACGCTCAGTCGCCGTTCCCGTTTTCGGTGCCGCCACGTAAGCGGATACATGGACCGTGGCAGGCGGGCATTCAAGACGGGCTCGGGATGACCTTCCCGTGACCGGAAGGAGGGAGGCCGGCACCCGGTCCCCCTCGGTTTTCTGCGCCGGCTCAGGCGGTGGAACTGATTTCTTCGATACGATCGGAATGAACGTAGATCGGCGGCGCTTTGCCGTTGACGACCTCTTCGGAAATCACAACTTCGCGGACGCTATCGAGGCTGGGAAGCTCGTACATGGTGTCGAGGAGGATCGATTCCATGATGGAACGCAGGCCGCGCGCGCCGGTCTTGCGCTCGATGGCCTTGCGGGCGATCGCCTTCAGGCTGTCGTCGCTGAAGGTCAGCTCGACGTCTTCCATCTCGAACAGCCGCTGGTACTGCTTGACGAGCGCGTTCTTGGGACCGGTCAGAATGGTCACAAGGGCGGCCTCGTCGAGGTCTTCCAGGGTGGCGAGCACGGGCAGACGGCCGACGAACTCGGGGATGAGCCCGAATTTCAGAAGATCCTCCGGCTCCACCTCGCGGAAAAGCTCGCCGGTGCGGCGATCTTCCGGGGCGGAAACCTGCGCCTTGAAGCCGATCGAAGTGGACCGGCCGCGCGCCGAGATGATCTTCTCCAACCCGGCGAAGGCTCCGCCGCAGATGAATAGGATGTTGGTGGTATCGACCTGCAGGAATTCCTGCTGGGGATGCTTGCGGCCGCCCTGCGGAGGCACGGAGGCAACGGTGCCTTCCATGATCTTCAGGAGGGCCTGCTGCACGCCCTCACCCGACACGTCGCGCGTGATGGACGGGTTGTCGGACTTGCGGCTGATTTTGTCGACCTCGTCGATGTAGACGATGCCGCGCTGCGCGCGCTCGACGTTGTAGTCGGCGGCCTGGAGCAGCTTCAGGATGATGTTTTCCACGTCCTCGCCGACATAACCGGCTTCGGTGAGCGTGGTGGCGTCCGCCATCGTGAAGGGCACGTCGATGATGCGGGCGAGCGTCTGCGCGAGCAGCGTTTTGCCGCAACCGGTCGGGCCGATCAGCATGATGTTGGACTTTGCAAGCTCCACGTCGTTGTTCTTGGCGGCGTGGTTCAGGCGCTTGTAGTGATTGTGAACGGCAACGGACAGCACCTTCTTGGCCTTGTCCTGACCGATCACGTAATCGTCGAGTACCTTACGGATGTCTTCCGGCGTCGGAACGCCGTCCCGCGACTTGACGAGGCTGGACTTCGACTCCTCACGGATGATGTCCATGCAAAGCTCGACGCATTCGTCGCAGATGAACACCGTCGGACCCGCGATAAGTTTGCGGACTTCGTGCTGGCTCTTGCCGCAGAACGAGCAATAGAGCGTGTTCTTCGACTCGCCGCCGCTGACCTGCTCGGTTGTCGAGTGGCTTGCGCCACCCGGGCCGATCGTCCGAACCCGGACCATGCGAACCTGCCGCAAGGTCCAGGCCGTCCGGTGGCCACACTCCCGATCCGTTTCTAGCGCATCTGAAACGTCCGATGGGGCGATTCACTATGCTGAGACCAGAGGGATCAAGATATCCTTAACATCGAATTATTCGGGCCGGTCTCCCTCGTCGTCTTCCAACCGGCACCGACCTTCACCGCAGACCATGGCCAAAACACGAGCGGCACCGAAGCGCCGGCCGCACAAGGGCCCCGTCAGCGGGGCGCGTGAACGCCGTCCATCGCCAGACGGCTTTCGATGACATCGTCTACCAGACCGAAGGCCTTGGCCTGGAAGGCATCCATGAAATTGTCGCGTTCAAGCGCTTCTTCCACGGCCGAAAGATCCTTGCCGGTGTGCTTGACATAGATCTCGTTGAGCCGACGCTTCAGCTTCAGGATCTCCTGGGCATGCAGCATGATATCGGCGGCTTGGCCCCGGAACCCGCCGGACGGCTGGTGGACCATGATCCGCGAATTGGGCAGCGTGAAGCGCATATTCTTCTCGCCCGCGCAAAGCAGGAGCGAGCCCATGGACGCGGCCTGACCGATGCAGAGCGTGGACACCTTCGGCCGGATGAACTGCATCGTGTCGTAGATCGCAAGGCCAGACGTGACATAGCCGCCGGGCGAGTTGATGTAGAGCGAGATTTCCTTGTTCGGGTTTTCCGATTCAAGGAACAAGAGCTGCGCGCAGACCAGCGTGGCTACGCCATCGTCGATCCCGCCGGTTATGAAGATGATCCGCTCCTTCAGGAGGCGGGAGAAGATGTCGTAGGCGCGCTCGCCCCGGTTCGTCTGCTCGACGACCATGGGAACCAGCGTGCTCATCGTGAAATCAACGGGATCCTTCATTCGTCCTCTCGGCGCTCAGCCCTCAACGCCCAAGCAACCGGCTCCATCTGGAAGCTCGGCTACCGGCGTTCGGCAAATCGGTTGACAGGGATCGTTACATCCCGCGCCCCCCCTTGGCTACTCCAAGGGCTTAAATATTGCGTGCATGCGGGATCGGAAAGTGGGTGATGTGGCGGAAAGCGCACCCTGTCGTGACAAACTCGTGAACGGAACGTGGCAAGTTTGGGCAAACTCCGGGCTTCGGGGAGACGAAAAGGAAAATGCCGCCCCCGCGTGCCGGAAAGCGGGTAGACAGGATTAAATATAATTTTATATATTTTTTTGCCCTTATTGGCCGATTGAACAATGAATCATTTGATCCGCGCAATGAGGTGGGCAACCTACGTCGCTTATGGCTCCCTTGGTTTACCGTCTGTATTTCTCTAGTTGATGGTTTGATTTTCAATGCTAAAAAAGCAAGTTTTCATTGCTGTTTGCTACCATAAGGCATCACCCATCGTTCGTACGAAGTATCTGACGCCGATTCAAGTTGGACGGGGTATTTCATCGAAGTCGTTAGACGCAATGATAGGCGATAACACAGGTGATAACATTTCACATAAGAACACAAATTGGTGCGAACTCACCGCTTTATATTGGATGTGGAAAAATGTTGAGGCCGACCACTATGGATTGATGCATTACCGAAGAATCCTCAATTTCGCAGAGAACAAAAAGCAAAAGCAGCGCCATTTTTTAGACATTTCATCTCATGGGCACAAAAAATTCGGATGGAACGACAACCGAATTCTGGAAGAATGCAAATCATATGACATAATTACATCGCCTGTTTGGAATGTGCACCCAATCGGAGTGCCGGCGAAGGCGATGACGAATTATGATATGTACGCACGAGAGCATTTCTCACGCGACATCGATATCGTCGAGGATATCATACGAGACATAACCCCGGAAATGACGCCATTCATGACACAGGTCATGACGAACAGGCACGCCTTTTTCGGGAATATCATGGTAATGCGTAAAAATCTGTTTTTGCCCTACGCAGAATGGCTTTTCAACGTTTTGGAAGCCGCAGAACGACAGATCGATATCATCGGATACGATCCTTACCAGCGACGCATCTGGGGTTTTATTGCGGAGCGATTGGCGAATGTCTATGTCAGCTATGCAAAACAAGTGCTGGGTGCAAAAGTAACATCGAAACCCCTCGTCGTGGGCCTCATCCCGCCCTCTCCCATACCGGTCGCGGCCATTCGGGATACGATCATTCGGCGGGAGAATGCCAAGGAGGCAAAGTGCCGAGAGAGCGCGGAACGTGAAAAAATCAACGTGGTTTTCGCCATCGACGCGAATTACGTGCCCCACGCGGCAGTAACGATCCGATCTGCAATCAAGATGTCGCCGGAAGCAGATCGGCTACGCGTCTTTATTTTACACAGCGGCGGTTTGAGCAAGTTCGACCAGGATAAGCTTGCCAGCGTTGCAAAATCCGGTTGTGTCGAGATCGTCTTTATCAAGGTAACAGGCGAAAAAATCGCATGGTTGCCCTTGAACAGAGACCATATCTCTATCGAAACCTACTTTCGACTGATCATGCATGACGTACTGCCTGCTGACGTCAAGAAGGTGATCTATATTGACGCCGATACGATCGTCGCGGACTCACTTGTTGATCTGTGGAACGTGGACCTGAACGGCAAACCCATCGCAGCGTGTGCCGACGAAGGCGGAGTGACCCAAGCCCGGCGCTTAAGGCTGCCTTTGACACATACTTATTTCAATGCAGGCGTGGCAATATTTGATCTCGATGCCATACGGACAATGAACTTCCACGAGTGCGTGATCAGAGCTTTCCGAGAAAATTCGGAATACATAGCGCTGCAAGATCAGGATATTCTCAATCTGATTTTCTGCGACAATACATATATACTCCCACTCAGGTGGAACGCCAACACACGGTTGTTTCTGCCCAATGGGCTCGATCCCGCTTATAGCTGGGACGAAGCGTTTGAAGCGGTGAAATCGCCAGGCATTATTCATTTCACAGATAGAAAGAAGCCGTGGCAGGCGAAATGCCGGCATCCGTTGCGCGATCTATACTGGAAATACCGCAACGAGACGCCTTGGCGCGAGACCGTTCTGTCCGGCCTGGTGCGCCGCGCAACGGCATCGATCAAGGATAGGCTCCGCCGGATTTGAGGAGCCTACCCCCTTCCCCGTCCGGGATCGGCGGCATCGAGCACGCGGAGCTGGACTTTTGGCTCGCCCTGCCAATGGTCGAGGCTGAGAACGCCGGCGATGTGGATGGGGCGGTCGCGGGTTTTCAGGAGGAACTCGCCGAGGGGGCGGTCGGCGGCGCGGAAGGCCATGGCTTTGATGCGCGAACCGTCCGACGAGGCGAGCGTGAGGCGGACGTGGCCTTGGCCGGCGATCTCGGCATAAACCACGCGGTGCGCGGGAAGTACGACGACGGGATCGGGCTGGCCGGCGCCAAAGGGCCCTGCCCGCTCGATGGTTTCGACGAGGTCGATGGTGGCGCCGCCGGCGGTGATGGCGGCATCGATGGAGAGCGTGCGGATTTCGCGGGCGGCGGCGACGCCGGAGCGGACGCGGGCGTCCACGAAGGCCTCAAACGCGGGAATGGCGGCGGCGCGGACGGTGAGCCCGGCGGCCATGGCGTGCCCGCCGCCCTTCACGATCAGCCCGTGATCGACGGCGGCGCGCACGACGGAACCGAGATCGACGCCGGAAATGGAGCGGCAGGAACCGGTGCCGGTGCCGTCCGCATCCAGCGCGATAGCGATGGCGGGTCGGTTGTGACGCTCTTTCAGGCGAGCCGCGACGAGGCCGACGATGCCGCGATGCCAATTCGCGGATGCGACCACGAGGACGGCTGGATCGCTTGACGCGAGCGGACCGGCGACCATAGCTTCGGCTTCATCGAGCGCTTGAATTTCAAGGGCTTGCCGCTCTTTGTTCAAGCGATCGAGTTCAGCGGCGATGCGCCCGGCCTCGACCGGATCGGTGCACATCAAAAGGCGCGCGCCGAGTGCGGCATCGCCGATGCGGCCGCCGGCATTGATGCGCGGGCCGAGCATGAAGCCGAGGTGATAGGGCGTCGGCGGGCCGGACAGGCGGGTGACATCGCCAAGCGCGGCAAGGCCGCGATTCGCCCGTGCGCGCATGGCAACCAAACCCTTGGCGACGAAGGCGCGGTTGAGGCCGATGAGGGGCACGACATCGCAAACGGTGCCGAGCGCGACGAGATCGAGCAGCGCGAGGAGATCCGGCTCGGCCTGCGCGCGGCGTTTGTACCAGCCCCGGCGGCGAAGCTCGCGGTTGATCGCGACGACACTGAGGAAGGTGACGCCGACGGCGGCGAGGTGGCCCTGGCCGGAAAGATCGTCCTGCCGGTTCGGATTGACGAGAGCGGCGATGCGGGGGAGTTCGAGGCCGGCTTGATGGTGGTCGAGCGTCACGACGTCGAGCCCGGCGCGGGCGGCGGCTTCGAACGCCTCGAACGACTGGGTGCCGCAATCGAGCGTGACCAGCAGCGTGGCGCCGGCGGCGGCAAGATCGGCGATGGCGCGGGGGTTCGGGCCGTAGCCGTCGATCAGCCGGTCGGGGATATAGACGGCGGGATCGAGGCCCTGGGCTTGAAGGAAGCGGCCGAGAAGGGCCGAGGACGTGGCGCCGTCCACGTCGTAATCGCCGAAGATGGCGATGCGCTCGCCCCGCTCCACGGCATCGGCGATGCGGGCGGCGGCGGCATCCATCTCGGTGAGGGCCGAGGGATCCGGCATCAGGGCTTTGAGGCTGGGATCGAGGTAGCCCGGAGCGTCATCACAGGTCACATCGCGCCCGGCGAGGACGCGGGCGACAACTTCGGGAAGGCCGTGGCGCTGGGCGATGGCGAGCGCGACGGGGGCGCGGACGGCATCGATCCGGTCGAGCCAGAAGCGATCGGACACGGACGCGGTAACGCCGAGGATGGCGCGGGCAGGCGTGTCGAAAGCGGGAAGCGCGGACAAAGGGCGGCTCGGTTTATGATTCGGGACCGTGCAAACGTAGACTTCGCCGGCCCCTTTCGCCAGAGGAGCGGGCGGCCCGTGTGACGCGGCGGAGCGGTTCGGCGAGGGTTATCCCACGGCGGCGGTGCTTAGGGCGAGTTGCGCTGGAGCCAGTTTCGCAGGACGACGAGGGCTTCGGGCACATGCGAACGGCCAAAGCCGATGCGGAAGCAATCGGCGGGCACGGGGTTCAGATCGGACCGGTAGACGCTGGCGGGCAGGAGGAGGACGCCCGCCTCTTCCACCAAGCGGCGCGTGAAGGTTTCAACGCCGTCGTCGCCGCGATAGCCGATGAAACCGACGCAGCCGCCGGACGGCACCTTCCAATCGAACAGGGCCGGGAAGTCTGCGAAGAAGGCGTCGAGCGCAATGAGGTTGGCGGCGATGACGGCGCGGTTTTTGGCGAGGATGGTGTCGCGGGCCTTCAGCGCGATGCGGGCCAGAATCTCGGAGGGGGCGGAATTGCAGATGGAGAGGTAGTGCTTGTAGCGCTCGAAGCGGACCAGCATGTCGCGGTCCTTGCAGGCGAGCCAGCCGATCCGGAGGCCCGGCAAACCATAGGCCTTAGACATAACGTTGAGGGAAATCCCGCGCTCGTAGATGTCGGCGACCTGCGGCAGGCGGAGGACGGGGTCTCGCTCAAGAAGTCGGTAGACCTCGTCGCTGAAGAGCCAAATGCCGCGGCTTCGGCAGAGATCGACGATCGCATCCAAGGTAGCGCGGGGGATGATCTTGCCGGTGGGATTGTTCGGAAAGTTGATCGACACGAGCTTGGTATTGGGGCGGATCGCGGCCTTGAACGCCTCGATATCGAGGCCCCAGCCGGTGTCGATATCGAGCGGCACGCCGGTGACGGCGCAGATCGACAAGGGAATGGATTCGGCGGCCTGATAGTTGGGCGTGATGACGATGGCGTGGTCGTCCGGTTCGAGGAGAACCGTGTTGACGATGTAGATCGCCTCTTCCGCGCCGGCAAAACAGCAAAGATGCTCCGGCTGGACGGTGTCGTAAGTCCCGGCAATTTCTTGGCGCAGCGCGGGAGCGCCGAAGGTCTCGGTGTAGCCGAGGCCGACGGTGTTGAAGGCGGCGCGGTCTTTCTCGGAGGCGAGATCGAGGAGTTCGTTCATCCGCATGTTTTCGGCATCGGAGCCAGTGAGGTTATACTTGGCGGCAAATTCCCAGCGGGAGAAATGAACTTCCAGGGCGAAGTCGCGCAGCTTTGATTTCATAGGGATAAACTCGCTGGTAGGTCTGCGGCGCGCGAGCGGCGGATGGCACCGAGGCGGTTGTAGATCGTGGCGCGGGAGAGGCCGAGAACGTCGGCCACATAGGGCGTCACATTGCGGATTTCGAAGATGCCCTCGGCGTGGAGCGCGGCGAGAAGGTCGTCGCGATCGGCGCTTGTGAGGCCGGAAAGTGTGGCGCGGCGCTGGTTCAGGAAGCGGGCGACAAGTCCATTGACGTGCTCGCGCCAATCGCCGTCGAACAGGAGGGCGGGTTTCGGCTCATGGACGGGGATCGCGATGAGGGCTTGGATATGGTCGGCGAGCTTTGAGAAGGCCTCGACGTCGAGATTGATGCAGAGAAGGCCGACGGAGCGGCCGGCGTCGTCGCGCAGGACGGTGGTGATGGATTTCAGGCGCCGACCGTCGACGTTCGTCTTGGGATAGGGGCCGATGACATCGTCGGAAAGGTCGAGCTCCGGGCCGGCCTCGGTGAGCGATGGGTCGCCGGGGCGGCGTTTGGAGAAGGCGTTGGCGATGTAGTGGATCTGCTGGGTATCGAGATTGTGGACGACGACCTCCGCTTGGGGCGCGAGAAGGAGGGCGACGGCATCGGCGATGGGGATGTAGCGGTTTAGGACGGCGGACATGAAGTGAGGGGTAACAGGGGTTTGGACGGTTTGTCAAATTTTGACTGATTGTCTATTTCGACGTTCGCAGGCCATTCGCATTGATAACAATCATAGGGCCGTGGCATGCTCCGTAACTCCTGACCAATTGCCGATCGGATTCCACTATGGAATGGCTTTTGACCCATGGGCGCTCACTCATCGGACCAGCCGTTGCGGCAGCGTTAGTTTCTAGCATAGTAAGTATAGTTGGGATGATGTTGAATCGAAGGACATTACTCGACATACATGATAAAAGGCATGAAACTGATATTGAACTAGCAAATAAAAAAGCAGATGTGGACATAGATCTTGCTAAGCGAAAATTTGCGCATGATCGTGAAATGGCGGATTGGAAACGCAAAAACGACTTAGCCGAACAGGTTCTAGCGGATTTCTACAAGGCAGCAGCATTGTTCCAGTCAGCCCGCCAACCGTTCAGTTTTGCCGGGGAAGGCAGCAGCCGACCCAAACAGGAGGCTGAACAGGACGATAATTCCAAAGATGCAATCTATGCTCCGCTGGAGAGACTCAACAAAGAACTTGGATTTTTGAAGGAGCTTAATGCTCGCAGGTTTGCATTTGCGTATTCATTTGGGAAGGAAAGCGACAAGCTGTTTCAAGTTTTTGTTGTATCATATAATACAGTTTTTAATTCAACACATTTTTTACTTCAGAATTCCAATCTATCGAATGAAAAGAGGCAAAAATACGAAAATGATATTGGTTGGGGTGACGGAGAAACTGATCACATTCGTGGTGAGATTGAAGAAAGTGTCGCTAAGATGGAGAATATTTGCAGGGAAGTTCTCCAAAAAGCTCAACCGACCTGATTTCAATTTCAACACATTTATCGGTAGACCCCGCAGTCCGGGATCTACCGACAATACTTGGGTTAATCGTCAACCCTTCAGCACATCGCGTCCGGCATACTTTGCCTGCGGGCCAAGCTCTTCCTCGATGCGGATGAGTTGGTTGTACTTCGCGATCCGGTCGGAGCGGGCGAGCGAGCCGGTTTTGATTTGGCCGCAGTTGGTGGCGACGGCGAGGTCGGCGATGGTGGAGTCTTCCGTCTCGCCAGAGCGGTGCGACATGACGGCGGTGTAGCCGGCTTTGTGGGCGGTTTCGACGGCGTCGAGGGTTTCGGACAAGGTGCCGATCTGGTTGACCTTGACGAGGATGGAGTTGGCGGTGCCGGACTTGATGCCACGGCGCAGGCGCGTGGAGTTGGTCACGAACAGGTCGTCGCCGACGAGCTGCACCTTGTCGCCGATCTTGTCAGTGAGAAGCTTCCAGCCCTCCCAATCGTCTTCGGACATGCCGTCTTCGATGGAAATGATGGGGTATTTGGCGGCGAGGCCGGCGAGGTAATCGACCTGCTCGGCGATATCGCGAGTCTTGCCCTCGCCTTCATAAACGTAGGCGCCGTTCTTGAAGAACTCGGTGGCGGCGCAGTCGAGGCCGAGGAACACATCCTCGCCGGGGCGGTAGCCGGCCTTTTCAATGGACTTCACGATGAAGTCGAGCGCTTCGGTGGCCGAGCCGAGGTTGGGGGCAAAGCCGCCTTCGTCGCCGACGTTGGTGTTATGGCCGGCGGACTTCAGGCCCTTTTTCAGCGTGTGGAAAATCTCCGAACCAATGCGCACGGCATCCGCGATGCTCTCGGCACCGACGGGGAGGATCATGAATTCCTGAAAATCGATGGGGTTATCGGCATGCACGCCGCCGTTGATGATGTTCATCATCGGCACGGGCAGGATGCGGGCATTCGGGCCGCCGATGTAGCGGTAGAGCGGCAGGCCGGACGATTCGGCGGCAGCCTTGGCGACCGCAAGCGAAACGCCGAGGATGGCGTTGGCGCCGAGGCGGGCCTTGTTGGGCGTGCCGTCGAGGTCGATCATGGTCTGGTCGATGTGGAGCTGGTCTTCGGCCTCAAGGCCACCGAGCGCGCCGAAAATCTCGTCGTTGACGGCATCCACGGCCTTGGTGACGCCCTTGCCGAGATAGCGGTCGCCGCCGTCGCGCAGTTCAACGGCTTCATGCGCGCCGGTGGAGGCGCCCGAGGGCACGGCGGCGCGGCCCATGGAGCCGTCTTCCAGGATGACGTCCACCTCGACGGTGGGATTGCCGCGACTGTCGAAAATCTGACGGCCGACGATGTCGATGATGGCGGTCATGGGAGGCTCCTGCTTGGCAAGCTATCTCTTGGTTGCATGGCGCGTTCTATAGACGAGGAGTGTGACGCTGCAAAGAGCGGCGCACGCTGCGCGGCGATCAGCCTGAGAATACAGACCAATTCATGGCCGCCGCCAGCTGTTCCAATGCCAGCGTGCCGACAAGCGAACTGCCGGTCGCGTCCAGCCCCGGCGACCAGACGGCAATGGTGCCAACGCCTGGAACGATGGCGAGAATGCCGCCGCCGACGCCGCTTTTGGCGGGCAGACCGACGCGAAAGGCGAAGTCGCCGGAGGCGTCATAAAGGCCGCAGCTCATCATCAGCGCGTTGATGCGGCGGGCGCGCAGCGGCGAGACGATGGTGTAGCGGGTGACGGGGTTGCGGCCGGCGGAGGCGAGAAACAAGCCGGCGCGGGCAAGCTGCGCGCAGCTCATGGCGAGCGCGCACTGGTGGAAATAGACACCGAGAACACGCTCCGGCGCGCCGGTGAGATTGCCGTGCGCTTTGAGGAAATGGGCGAGCGCGAAATTGGCGTGGCCGGTGGACTTTTCCGACGCGGCAACGGCGCTGTCGATCACGATATCGGCGGCGCCGGACAGGAAGCGGACGAAGGTGACGAGTTCGCCAAGGGTTTCGCGCGGCTCATGGCCCTCTGCGATCACGTCGGTGACGACGATGGCGCCGGCGTTGATGAAGGGATTGCGGGGGCGGCCGTGCTCCTGTTCGAGCTGGACGATCGAGTTGAAGCGGGAGCCGGAGGGTTCGCGGCCGACGCGGGCCCACAGCCCCTCCCCCACCCGGCCGAGCGCGAGGGTGAGGCCGAAAATCTTCGATATGCTCTGGATGGAAAAAGGCTCGGCGGCATCGCCCACGGTGTGGACCGTGCCATCGATAAGCGCGACGGCGATGCCAAAGCGGGATGGGTCGACCTTGGCAAGCTCGGGGATGTAGGTCGCGGGCTTGCCCTTGGCGGTCAGCGGGGCGAGATCGCGGTGGATGCGCGCGAGGATGTCGCCGAGTTGGCTGGGGTCGACCACGGGGGGCTCCGTCGGAGGGGTTGGAACCCGCAGCGGCGGGATCCCGATTGATGTGTTCTGAGCGACGGGCCACGCGCCGAAGGGCGCTTGGGTGCCGGAACAAGGCGTGCCGGGGTATCGCGGACGGGGGTGAGGCGGAGTGCGATCACCACAAACGGCGCGCGCCGAACTGGTCCATGGCGGTGTCGCTGGAGATGAGGGTGAGGTCGCCGATGATGGATTGGGCGGCGAGCATGCGGTCGAATGGGTCGCGGTGGGGAGATATAAATGCTGCGGCAAGTTCGCAGTTTTCAAGCGAAATCGGCAGTTCAATAAAGCCTTCAAGCTGAAGTATAGCTTGGGTGTAGGAAGCAACCGCGAAGGCCTCCGGCAGCTTACCCAACCTGAACTTAAAGCCGATTTCAAATGCGGTTATTGCGCTGACATAGATCGTATCGACTTGAGCTTCGATTGCCTCGCGTGCGGCAGGCGATAAGCGAGAAGGCTTTGTCAGCCAAAACAGGTAGGCATGGGAATCGAGCAAAAACTTCATTCGCCTTCCCAGGCCTTCAGGTCCTTTTCGGGAAGCGGTTCAAAGAATTCGGGTCCGACGTCGAACACGCCAGCAAAGCGGCCACCAATTCGGCGACCTTTCATGCTGTCATGAGTGTCTCGTCCCAATATGGACATGAGTTCAGACTCGATCTTATCGAGATCAGCCGAAGACAGGTCTTTTGAGCGCGCTAACCATGCCGCCAATGCAATACGTCTTGCGTGGACGTCTCTGGTTTCTCTGGTGTCACTGTCGTGCGCGTTCATGGCGGCGAGCCTCCTGGCGGACAGTTTACACGGTCGCACGCCGTAACGCACTTTGCGGCATCGTCGAATACCACCAATTTGACCATTATGGATCAAATTTGGCGCGGCGCGACAGTTCCTTTTCAATCCGCTCGCGCTCCCACTGATTTTCAGGCGTATCCGACAATTTAGTGCGGAGGAAATGCAAGGCGTCCTCAAGGTCGGCCGTAGCGGCAGACAGCTCAGGTGATTCAAAAAACATACTATCGTTCATCGCCTTCATATGAACTCTTATGAGTTCACCCACTATTGCAAGCCCATTGCGATTTTCCAAGAATAGCGCAAATTCCAATGCCGAGTGAGGGCGTCGGTGAACAAGTGATTGACCGACCCGGTCTTGAACTTTGCAGGCTCGGCCCGTTGCGCCGTGCAGCTCGCGGGTTCCCCTGCCCTCACACCAGCCGGCTTTGCTCCACCGCCGCGTCGATGAAGCTGGCGAACAAGGGATGCGGTTCGAAGGGGCGGCTTTTGAGTTCGGGGTGGTATTGCACGCCGATGAACCAGGGGTGATCGGGGATTTCGACGGTTTCGGGCAGAACGCCGTCGGGGGAGAGGCCGGCGAAGCTGAGGCCGCAGGCTTCCAGGCGCTCGCGGTATTCGATGTTGACCTCGTAGCGGTGGCGGTGGCGCTCGGAGATGCTGGTGGAGGCGTAGATTTCGGCGATCTTGGACCCTTGAGCGAGCTTGGCCTCATAGGCGCCGAGGCGCAGCGTGCCGCCAAGGTCGTTGCCCTCGCGGCGGCGTTCGAGGTCGTTGCCTTTCAGCCATTCGGTCATGAGGCCGACAACGGGTTCGGCGGTAGTGCCGAATTCGGTGGACGAAGCGTCGGGCACGCCGGCGAGCGAACGGGCGGCCTCGATGACCGCCATCTGCATGCCAAAGCAGATGCCGAAATAGGGCACCTTGCGCTGACGCGCGAAGCCGGCTGCTTTAATCTTGCCTTCGGATCCGCGCTCTCCGAAGCCGCCGGGGACCAAGATGCCGTGGACGTGTTCGAGGTAGGGCGTGGGGTCTTCCTTCTCGAAGATCTCGCTTTCGATCCACTCGATGTTAACTCGCACGTTGTTGGCGATGCCGCCGTGGACGAGCGCTTCGATGAGCGATTTATAGGCGTCTTTCAGCACCGTATACTTGCCGACAACGGCGATGTTGACGACGCCTTCGGGGTTCTTGATGCGGTGGACGATGCCCTGCCAGCGGTCGAGATTGGGCGCGGGCGCATCCGTGATGCCGAAGGCGGCGAGGACTTCGGTGTCGAGGCCTTCGGCGTGGTAGGCGAGCGGCACTTCGTAGATCGACGATACGTCGAGTCCGGGAATGACGGCGGAGGCGCGGACGTTGCAGAAGAGCGACAGCTTGCGGCGCTCACCCTCCGGGATCGGACGGTCGCAGCGCACGAGCAGGATGTCGGGCTGGATGCCGATGGAGCGAAGCTCCTTGACCGAATGCTGCGTGGGCTTGGTTTTAAGCTCGCCGGCGGAGGGGATCCACGGCATCAGCGTGAGGTGGATGTAGACGGCTTGGCCACGCGGAAGCTCGTTGCCAAGCTGGCGGATGGCTTCGAGGAAGGGCATCGCCTCGATATCGCCGACGGTGCCGCCGATCTCGCAGAGCACGAAGTCGACGTCTTCATTGCCTTCAAGCACGAAGGCCTTGATGGCGTCGGTGACGTGCGGGATGACCTGCACGGTGCCGCCGAGGTAATCGCCCCGGCGCTCCTTGGCGATGATTTCCTGGTAGATGCGGCCGGTGGTGATGTTGTCCTGCTTGGTGGCGGGACGGCCGGTGAAGCGCTCGTAGTGACCAAGGTCGAGGTCGGTCTCGGCGCCGTCGTCGGTGACGAAAACCTCACCGTGCTGATACGGCGACATCGTGCCGGGATCGACATTCAGATAGGGATCGAGCTTGCGGAGCCGGACCCTGTAGCCGCGCGCCTGAAGAAGCGCGCCGAGGGCCGCCGAAGCGAGACCTTTGCCAAGGGACGAAACCACGCCGCCGGTGATGAAGATGTACCGCGCCATGGGCCTTCAACCTATCTGATTCGCGGCGCTTGCAATCAAGGGCCGCACATTTATCCGCAACAAAACGTGAAACGGCGCGGCAACGGCTGAGTCGCCACGGGTTTCATCGATTCGGGTTCGGTATGGTCGGGATCGATATCGGCCGCGAACGCGCGCGGCCGACGAATTCAAAGGCGCCGGCCGGATTATTGGGCGGGCGCAGCCGGTGCCGCAGGCGCTGCCGGGGTGGTTGCGGCAGGCGCGGCGGGCGTTGTGGTGGCAGGCGCCGCAGGCGCAATTGCTGGAGGCGCCGCCGGATCGGCGGGCTGCGTGAGGCGGTTCAGGTCATCGAGCACGCCGCCGCCGCCGCTTCCGACAGGGGCACCCGCGCCGCCCGGAGCCGCAGGCGAAACGCCGGGAACCGTGTCGAGGATCGACGTCGGGCCGCCGATGAAACGCGGCAGCAGGCTGAGACCCACGGATGTGAGGAAGAACACCGTAGCGAGAATGGCCGTGGTGCGCGTCAGCACGTTCGCGGTGCCGCGGCTGGTCATGAATCCGCCGCCGCCGCCGATGCCGAGCGCGCCGCCTTCCGAGCGCTGAAGAAGCACGACGCCAACCAGCGCGACGACCACCATGAGGTGGATGACGAGGAGAACCGTTTGCATGAAGAGCCGAATGCCTTGTCTTGAGCCGGCGGCGTTGTACACGATGCGGCGACCAAGTGCCACCCTTACGACGAAACGCAGCAACCCCTTTCAAGTGGTGTGCCTCGGTGCCGATTGCGAGAAGCGGGTAGCGCTTGCCCGCGTGACCCGACGCAGCTACCTAACGGGAAGAATGCTCCCCTCCCAACGAGGTCTGCCATGTCCGCACCGCACGTCGCAGAACTGACCGGCCGCGCGCTGATCCACGTCACCGGGGAGGACGCACGCGGGTTTCTCGACCGGCTGATCACGGCGGATATGGACGCGCTGGGCGACGGCGGCGCGGGCTATGGTGCGCTGTTGACACCGCAGGGCAAGATCATCGCGGATTTTCTGGTGATGCCTCTGGATGACGGATTTCTGATCGACGCTCCGGAAGCGGCGGGGGCGGATCTGATCAAGCGGCTGACGCTCTATAAGCTGCGCGCGAAGGTGGCGATCGAGGATGTCAGCGGCAAGCTGGCGGTGGTGGCCGTATGGGATGCGCAAGAGCCGCCGCTGATACCAGGCCATGCGGTGCGCGATCCGCGCCACCCGGCGCTGGGCTACCGGGCCTATGTGGCGCGGGCGGCGGTGGGGCCCGCCGAAGCACTGCCGCATGCGGTGATTGACGACGAAGCCGCCTATCATGCGCGACGGGCGGGGCTTGGGATTCCAGAATCGGGCGTGGATTTCGCGCTGAACGACGCCTTTCCCCATGAGGCGGCGATGGATCAACTGCACGGGGTGGCGTTCGATAAGGGCTGCTATGTCGGCCAGGAAGTCGTGAGCCGCATGCAGCATCGCGGCACGGCGCGGCGGCGGCCGGTGCAGGTTGCGGCTGACACCGCCCTGCCCCCGAGCGGCACGGTGCTGACGGCGGGCGGCAAGGCGATCGGCGCGATCGGATCCGTGGCCGGCAATGAAGGCGTCGCGATCGTGCGGCTGGACCGGGCCAAGGAGGCGATCGACACGGGCGGACAGATCCTTGCCGGTGATGTGGCGGTGCGGCTGACGCTTCCGGACTGGGCGGGCTATGGCTGGCCGGCCGCCGGCGAGGCGGACTGAGCGATGGCCGACCGTCCGGGTGCCCCGGCGCGCGCATGGCAGCGCATGCTTTCCGGCCGCCGCCTCGATTTGCTCGACCCATCCCCGCTCGACGTGGAGATCGGCGATATCGCGCATGGGCTGGCGCGCGTGGCGCGCTGGAACGGCCAAACGGTGGGCGACCACGCCTTTTCCGTGGCCCAGCACAGCCTGGTGGTGGAGGACATCGCCGGGCTGCTGGAGCCGGACCTTGGCCCCGCCGGACGGCTGGCGGTACTTTTGCACGACGCGCCGGAATATGTGATCGGCGACATGATTTCGCCGTTCAAAGCGGCGATGGGCGGCGATTACAAGGCGGTGGAGCGCCGGTTGCACGGGGCGATCCACCTGCGGTTCGGCCTACCCGCAACGCTGCCGGAACGCTGGACGGTGCTGGCCAAAAAGGCCGACCGGATCGCGGCCTATTTCGAAGCGGTGGAACTGGCCGGGTTCGACGCAGACGAGGCGCGGCGGATCTTCGGCGTGCCGAAGGGGCTGGGCCGCCAGACCACGGACGGGCCGAGACTGGGGCTGGAAGCCGTGCCGACGGTGGTGGCAGAGCAGGGATTTCTGGCGCGGTTCGCGGAGATTGTGGACGGGATGAGGTAAGGGGTGGTCGAGCTTGGATACGTGCTGCCTGCCCTTCTCCCCTTGTGGGAGAAGGTGTCGCGGCAGCGACGGTTGAGGGGTCGGTGCCCCTTCGCTGAGGGTTGGGGGCTTGGCTCCTACGTAAGAGACCCTTCATCCGGCCCTCTCGGGCCACCTAGCCACTGGGTCGAGACGCGGGTCTCGACCCGTCGCTTCGCGACCCCACAAGGGGAGAAGGGGTTCGCATAGGTGGTGCGATTGGGTTGAGCTTGGATGCGGACTGGTTTCCTTCTCCCCTTGTGGGGTTCACGAGCGGCGGCGATTCAGATTGGGGCGGCCGGTGGGTGACGGAGCGGGGTGAGGGGGCGTAGTATTTGGGGCTGACTTTATGAATCGCCTGCGCCGGAGCCCGTTATGATCCATGTGTGTTCGCTTGCCCGTCTGGACGAAACCGTTGCGCGGACCGGGGCGCGGCGGGTGGTTTCGCTTGTGAATGCGGGGACGCCGATGCGGTTGCCGGTGAGCGTTCGCAATGACGATCATCTGTTTCTGGCGATGAACGACATCGTGGAGGCGCTGCCGGGCATGACGCCGCCGGGTGAGAGCCAAGTGGCGGCGCTGTTCGAATGGGTGGCAGATTGGGACCGGAGCGCGCCGCTGGTGGTGCATTGCTATGCTGGGATTTCACGCTCGACGGCGGCAGCCTATGCGACGGTCTGTGCGTTGAACCCTGACCGTGACGAGGAAGAACTGGCGCTGACGCTGCGGGCGCGCTCGCCCTCGGCGACGCCGAACCGGCGGATCGTGGAACTGGCGGACGCGCTGCTCGGACGCAGCGGCCGGATGAGCCAGGCGATCGCGGCGATCGGACGGGGGGCAGATGCGTTCGAGGGGACGCCGTTTGAACTGGAGATCGGCGGGCGCGCGCGTTCGGCCGAAAGCGACCCGCGCTAGGCCGAAGGGTTCAGTGAACATGGCGCGCGTTGCCCTTATAAGGGGGCGGGGACGTTTGAGCGGGTCCGGCATCAAGGCGGGTTTGTCATGACGAAATGGGTCTACACCTTCGGCGACGGCAAGGCCGAAGGCGGGGCGGCGTTGAAGGAACTCCTGGGCGGCAAGGGTGCGAACCTAGCCGAAATGGCGAACCTGGGCCTGCCGGTGCCGCCGGGCTTCACCATCACGACCGAAGTCTGCACTTGGTTCTACGACCACGAGCGGAGCTACCCGGACGCGCTGCGCGGCGAGGTGGAGGCTGCGCTTCGATTCGTGGGGGAAAAAACCGGGCGGGTGTTCGGAGATGCCGAGCGCCCGCTTCTGGTTTCGGTGCGGTCGGGCGCGCGGGCATCCATGCCGGGCATGATGGATACGGTGCTGAACCTGGGGCTGAACGACCGGACCGTGGATGCGCTGGGGCGAGAGGCGGATGACGAGCGCTTCGCTTGGGATAGCTATCGCCGGTTTGTGCAAATGTATGGCGACGTGGTTCTGGATGTGGACCACCACGCCTTCGAGGAAATTCTGGACGATCACAAGGACCGCGCGGGCTATGTGCTGGACACCGACCTGACCGCCGACGACTGGCGCGTAGTGGTGGCGGCGTTCAAGGCGCTGGTGGAGGAGGAAACCGGCGCGCCGTTTCCGCAGGATCCGCATGCGCAGCTTTGGGGCGCGATCGGCGCCGTGTTCGGATCTTGGATGAACGCGCGGGCGATCACCTATCGCAAGCTGCACGACATTCCGGTGTCGTGGGGTACGGCGGTGAACGTGCAGGCGATGGTGTTCGGCAATATGGGCGAGACGTCGGCGACGGGGGTGGCGTTCACGCGCAATCCGTCGACCGGGGAAAAGGCACTTTATGGCGAGTTCCTGGTGAACGCGCAGGGCGAGGATGTGGTGGCCGGCATTCGCACGCCGCAAGACATTACGGAAGCCGCGCGGGTGGCGTCCCGCTCCGACCGGCCGTCGCTGGAAGGGCTGATGCCGGACGCCTACCATGAGTTCGTGGCGTTCTGCGATCGGCTGGAGCGGCACTACCGCGACATGCAGGACCTGGAATTCACCATCGAACGCGGCAAGCTGTGGATGCTGCAAGCGCGCACCGGCAAGCGAACGGCGGAAGCCGCGCTGAGGATTGCCGTGGAAATGGCCGAGGAAGGATTGGTGACGCGCGAAGAGGCGATCGACCGGATCGACCCATCGTCGCTGGACCAATTGCTGCATCCGACGATCGATCCCGGCGCGAACCGCGATTTGATCGGCACGGGGCTTCCGGCCTCGCCTGGAGCGGCAAGCGGCGAGATCGTGTTCACCGCCGATGACGCGGAGGCGACGAAGCTGCGCGGGGCGCGGGTGATCCTCGTGCGCGTCGAGACGTCGCCGGAGGATATTCACGGCATGCACGCAGCGGAGGGCATTCTCACCACGCGCGGCGGCATGACGAGCCATGCGGCGGTGGTGGCGCGGGGCATGGGCAAGCCGTGCGTTTCGGGTGCCGGCTCGATCCGGGTGGACGTGGCGCGCGGAACGATGAAGGCGGCGGGGCGCACGTTTGTGGCCGGTGACGTGATCACGATCGACGGCGGCACGGGCCAAGTGATCGCGGGGGCGGTGCCGATGCGTCAGCCCGAGCTTTCCGGCACCTTCGGCACGCTAATGGGCTGGGCCGACGCGGTGCGGCGCATGAAGGTGCGCACCAATGCCGAAACGCCGGCGGATGCGCGGGCGGCGCGGGCGTTCGGCGCGGAGGGCATCGGGCTCTGCCGGACGGAGCATATGTTCTTCGACAATCAGCGCATCACATCCGTGCGCGAGATGATCCTGGCAGATACGCCGGAGGGGCGGCGGACGGCACTGGCCAAGATTTTGCCGATGCAGCGGCAGGACTTTGCCGAGCTGTTCGAGATCATGCACGGGCTGCCGGTGTGCATCCGGCTGTTGGATCCGCCGCTGCATGAGTTTCTGCCGCACGGCGACCAGGAAATCGCAGATGTCGCAGCAGTTCTAAGGGTTTCCGCCGATGTCTTAAAGCAGCGGGTGGAGGCGATGGCGGAGTTCAACCCGATGCTGGGGCATCGCGGATGCCGGCTGGCGATCTCCTTCCCCGAAATCGCGGAGATGCAGGCGCGGGCAATCTTCGAGGCGGCCGGCATAGCGGCGAAGACGACCGGCGCGCCGGTGATGCCCGAAATCATGGTGCCGCTGGTGGCGACGCGGGCGGAGCTGGACTACGTGAAGGCCATCATCGACCGGGTGGCGGGGGATGTGGCGCGCGAGACGGGCACGGCGATCGAGTATCAGGTGGGCACGATGATCGAGCTGCCGCGCGCGGCGCTGCGAGCGGGCGACATTGCCGAGAGCGCAGAGTTTTTCTCATTCGGCACCAATGACTTGACGCAAACGACGTTCGGCATCAGCCGCGACGATGCGGCGTCGTTCATGTCGACGTATTTGCAGAAGGGGCTTCTGCCGAAGGATCCGTTCGTGAGCCTCGATCCGGACGGGGTGGGCGAGCTTGTGACGATCGCGGCGGAGCGCGGACGCAAGACGCGGCCGGGGTTGAAGTTGGGCATCTGCGGCGAGCATGGCGGCGACCCTGCGTCGATCGCGTTTTGCAATGCGGCGGGGCTGGATTACGTGTCGTGCTCGCCGTTCCGCGTGCCGATCGCGCGGCTGGCGGCGGCAAGGGCCGCGCTTGCGGCCAAGCGCGCGGGCAAGGCGGGATAGGCGATGGACGCCCCTGCCCCGCTGACCCTGGATACGCTTCGCGCCGGCGGCAAGATCGCCGTGGCGCGGGCGCTGGCCGCCATTGAGACGGCGGGGGGAATGGCGCGCCTGGCCGGGCTGCTCGACGGTTGCCTGCGCGAGAGCGGCGGGCATGGCCTGGGGCTGACGGGGCCGCCGGGCGTTGGAAAATCAACGCTGACGAATGCGCTGGTGCGGGCGATCCGGGCACGCGGCGAAACGCTGGGCGTGATCGCGGTGGACCCATCGTCACGGGTGACGCGGGGCGCCCTGCTGGGCGACCGGACACGGGTGAGGACGGACCCGGAAGACGCGGGCGTGTTCGTGCGCTCGATGGCGGCGCGGGACCGGCTGGGCGGGCTTTCCGAGCACGCAGTGGCGGCAACGGTTCTGATGCGGGCGATCTATGACCGGGTGATCGTGGAGTCTGTCGGGATCGGACAGTCGGAGGCGGACGTTGCCGATGTGGCGGACACGGTGGTGCTGTGCATTCAGCCGGGTTCGGGCGACAGCTTGCAGTTCATGAAGGCCGGCGTGATGGAAATTCCCGATATCGTGGCCGTGACCAAGGCTGATATGGGCGCGGCAGCGCGGCGGGCGGTGGCGGATGTGGAGGGCGCGCTGTCACTCTCCGTTCGGCCGGGGGACGGGTGGACGGTGCCGGTGCTTGCCCTATCGTCAGTGACCGGCGAGGGCATGGCGGAGTTGATGGAGGCGGTGGAGCGGCACCGTGCTTGGTGCGAGGGGCCGGGCCGGAGCGCAGTGGCCCAAGAGGCGCGGCACCGGGCGTGGGTGGAGGACGCGGTGCGGGTGGAGTTCGGCCGGCGAGGATTGGCGGCGGTGGATGTGGAGCGCGCAATCGCGGAGGCCGGCGGGCCGTTTGGGGCGATTGCGGCGGTGATGGCGGAGTTTACCCGGCAAGGGGATCGGTGACGGTGGGGGCGGGCGTGGTAACGTCATGTCACGCCGAGGGTTTTGACCATGCTGAACCGCAAGCCGAAAACGCCAGCCGATCCTGCGAGCGCACCGCGCAAGCAGGATGATGCGGAGCGGCGGATTATTGCCGCAAGCGCCCGCACGAATGTGGACATTGCCCGTGACGAGGGACGGCTGTGGACGGACGAGGACGCGGCTACGCGGCTCGCCGACATCGCAAACGCGGCAGGCGGCAAACCGCAGATGATCACGTTGCCCGATGGCCGGGTGCTGGAGGTACGGCTGGTGGAGCAGCGGCCGCGACTGACGGGGGAGGAATTCGTCCGGCTTTCTCAACAAGACCCAATTGATTTCGACTTCGACACGGGCCGCTTCTTTGATGATGAAGAAGGCAGCGCTGTATCGTGAATGGCTGGTTACTTGATACGAATGTGCTGTCGGAATCGTCAAAGCAATCGGCAGACCGCAATGTTTTGGAGTTCTTGGCCTATAGTTTAGGTGAAAACTACAAAGTAGCCTCGATTACGATGGCCGAAATCCGCTTTGGTGTGGAACGCTTGCCTATATCAGACAAGCGGTTGTTCCTGGAAGATTGGGTTAGAGAACGGATCGACCCTTTTGTGGAGGGTCATGATGCTGAAGCGAGCGAGCGCACGCTTGTTATTTGGAAAGGTGTGCTTTCGGATCTGGCGGGGCTGCGACGCACAATTGATCCGGCCGATGCGTTGCGGGGCGCAACGGCAATCGATCTGAAACTCGTCGTCGCGTCGCGCGATACTCTCCCCTTCCGTCTGATCGGCGTGCCGGTGTTGAACCCTTGGACGGGCACACTTTGGCTTGGCGAGCGCGAGGTGGACCCGGCAATGCACGCCTTCGATCTTCCCACCATCGGCGCCCTCGCCGGGTGATCTCAGGCGGTGAGCGGTTGTAGCCGTTTGACCGGGCGCTCCACGATCGGCAGATGGACGACGGCGCCGAAAAGGCCGAGCGCGATGCCGATTTGCCAGACGAGGTCGTAGTTGCCTGTGAGGTCGTAAACGCGCCCACCGAGCCAGACGCCGAGGAAGGCGCCGATCTGGTGGGAGAAGAACACGAAGCCGGACAGCATGGCGATGTAGCGGGTGCCGAACATGACGCCGACGAGGCCCTGCGTAGGTGGAATGGTGGACAGCCAAAGCAAGCCCGCGGCGGCGGCGAACAGGATAACCGTCGTAGGCGTTAGGGGCAGCAGCCAGAACAGGCCGTAGACAACGGCGCGGCTGAAATAGATGAGTGAGAGCAGGTAGCGCTTCGGATAGCGCCCGGAAAGCTGGCCCGCGGCGAGCGCTCCCACAATGTTGAAGGCCCCGATCAGGCCGATGGCCCAGGCGCCCCAATGCGGATCCAGCCCCTTGTCGGCGATGTAGGGCGGCAGATGGGTTGTGATGAAGGCCACATGGAAACCGCAGACGAAGAAGCCCGCGACCAGGAGCAGAAACGAGCGATGGCGGAAGGCCTCGCCGAGAGCTTCAAAGATCGTCTGATCCCGGCCGCCGATGCCGCCGCCCGGGGCCGGCCGGCCCTTTAGCGGAATGGCGAGCAACGGCACCGTGAGAACAAAACCGGCGAGCACGAGCAGCGCGGTCTGGTAGCCATAGGCATCGATCACGCTGAGGCCGATCGGAGCAAAGAGCAACTGGCCCATGGACCCGGCGGCGGTGCCCAGACCAAAGGCGGTGGGGCGGAAGCTTTCCGGCAGCAGGCGGGCGAAGGCGGCGAGCACCATGAAAAAGGCCGAACCCGCAATGCCCAGACCAAGCAGCACGCCGGCCGTGAATTGCAAGGTTGTCGGGTCCGTAGTCCGGGCCATCAACACGAGACCGACGACATAAAGCAGCGCCCCTAAGGACAGCACGCGCCAAGTGCCGAAGCGATCGGCAAGCATGCCGGCGAATGGCTGGCCGATGCCCCAAAGAAGGTTTTGCAAGGCAATCGCGAAGGCGAAGGCTTCCCGGCTCCATCCGTTGGCGGTCGTCATGGGCGTGAGGAAAAAGCCCATCGTCGAGCGCGGCCCGAAGGTGAGCATCGCGACGAGGCACCCGCAGACGATGATGACGGCGGGGGGAACTGCGACGCGGGCGGGCGCGGTGGTCATGAGGCAGACTCGGCGGTCGGGGGCTGCTTCAACCTTCTAACGCACCGTTTCGCCGGGCTCTAATGAATAGAACGAATGGGTATGATCGCGATTTGAGGTGTAGCTGCGGACCGGTGAGCGCGGCGTTTGACGTCAGCTCCAGCCGCCGTAGATCGTTTGATAGAAGACATGGCGGCCGATTTTCGCTTTTTTCGTGAACACCGCAGCCCAATTCGGGCGCACGCTGGTGGCGTGATAATGGGTGGCGGTGCCGACATTTTCGAGCCAGACGCCGCCGAAGGTGGTGTCGCGCGCCACCAATTCCGCCCTGTGCCAAGCGCGGCCGGGGCGCACGACATCCTTGATGCCGTCGCAGGCGAAAGAGAATTGGCAGGCGTTGCGCATCGATTGGTTCTGATAGACGACGCCGCAGATGGTACTGGGATAGGCGGGGTTCTTGACGCGGTTCAAGACGACCTGAGCAACGGCGGTCTGGCCTTTGCGGCCCTCGCCCCGCGCCTCGAAATAGACCGCTTCGGCTAGGCAGCGTTGCTCGGACGCGGTGTAGACGGTGGCGGGAAGCGCGAGTGCTTTCCACCAGTGATCACCAGGGCCGACGGTGACGCCCGGCGCATCCGGGCGGCTTTTCGGGACGGCGAACAGCGCGTCGAACATGCCTTGCGCGGCAGGCTCGGCGCCCATGGAGGCATAGGCGTTCATCACCGTGGGGACGGAGGGCAAGGCGGCGGGCACGGCGGGGCGGCGGGGCGGCAGAGGCGCGGGCGCCATCGCCGCCATTTGCAGCGCGGTGGGCGCAGGACGGACGAAGCGGGCGGCGCCCGAAGTGTTCGCAGCGGCGAAGATGGCGAAGGGGTCGGCGCCGGGATCGGGCGGGGTCAGATGGGTCTGGTCGTCGATGAGGGAGGCGGGCGCAAAAGCGGGGCCTGGGATCGGCGGCATCGGCGTGTAGCGGTCGCCCTTCCAGGAGCGGTCCACCTGCTCTTCGGCGGAGGCGGGATCGGCGGTGGTGATGGTGCCGGTGACGATCGAATCAATTTCGATAGGGCCGGAGCCCTCGATCACCACGACACCGCTGGCACCGACCGCGACGGCCGCCTGCCCGCCGACATCTCCGAGCGACAGGCTGCCGACGCCGGCGGCGCTGTGCGGTGCCTCGTCCATTGCGATGACCGCGACGGGCAAAGCGGTGAGAATGCCTGGACGCTGCGAAAAATCGGTAGGCGAAACGAACACGGCCATGACGCCCGCCGCGCAGAAAACGGCGGTTAGCATGCCGAGCGCCCTCGGTGCGATGCGACGTCGACGCATGACAACCCCGTCCATCACCGGTACGCTAGGCAGTGGCCGATGGGCCGACAGGCACCTGTTCCGGATAGACGTGAAGAATGTGCCGGTAAGGTTTATGCGGCGTTAAAAGGCCGCGGATCCGGTGACGCGGATTGCTTCCTTAGGCCAATTCGCGGGCCCGGCAGGCCGTGCTAGGTATTTCCCAACATGATGAGTTGCCCGGGAGGCCGCCATGGACACGTTCGAAGCCGTCGTCATCACCCGCGACGAGGAAAAGCGCCAGAGCGTGGCGCTGACGCGGATGGCCGAGGCCGACCTGATGGAGGGCGACGTGACGGTGCGCGTCACCCACTCCACCGTGAACTACAAGGACGGGCTGGCCGTGACGGGCAAGCTGCCCGTGGTGCGGCGCTGGCCGATGGTGCCCGGTGTGGATTTCGCGGGCGAAGTGGTCGCCTCGCAAGACCCCCATTTCAAGCCGGGCGACGCGGTGGTGCTAGGTGGCTGGGGTGTTGGCGAGGGGCACCTTGGTGGCTGGGCGAAGCTGGCGCGCGTGAAGGGCGACTGGCTGATCCACAAGCCGAACGGACTTTCGGCGGCCGAATGCATGGCGATCGGCACTGCCGGATTCACCGCGATGCTGTCGCTGATCGCACTGGAAAAGCACGGCCTGACACCCGCCGACGGCCCCGCCGTGGTGACGGGCGCGGCAGGCGGCGTGGGATCCGTGGGGCTTATGCTTCTGAACCAAGCCGGCTGGCACGTGATCGCCACCACCGGACGGCCGGAGGAAGCCGATTATTTGATAAGCCTTGGCGCCCACGAGATCGTGCCGCGCGCCGAACTATCCGGCCCGGCCAAGCCGCTCGCTAAGGAACGCTGGGCTGCCGGCATCGACAACGTGGGGTCCACCACGCTCGCCAACATTCTCGCCATGACGAAAGCCGAAGGCGCCATCGCAGCCTGCGGCAACGCGGGCGGCATGGACCTGCCCTCCTCCGTCGCCCCCTTCATCCTGCGCGGCGTCTCGCTGCTGGGCATTAACTCGGTGTCCGTGCCGAGGGCCAAGCGCGACGTGGCCTGGGAGCGCCTTTCCCGCGACATCGACCGGGCCAAGCTGGCCTCGCTGACGCGAACGATCGGCCTGGAAGACGCGATCGGCGCGGCGCGCGATATCAGCGAGGGCAAGATCAGGGGGCGGGTAGTGGTGGAGGTGGCGTGAGCGGCGCGAGCGTTACCCGAACTCTTTGTGAAGTGACCAGCCCCTTGCCCCGCCATGCCTTTGCCGCCATCCTCCGTCACTGATCGGGTTTGAGCGGTTTTCGCGGTGGCGATCTGGGAGCCTTGGCTGATGACGGTTGTGTTTTTCAGGGGCCGGGTGGTGGCGGGTTTGGCGGCGAGTTTGGTCGCGGTCATGCTGGCGACGGGTGCGACGAAGGTGGAACCCGCACTGATGGACCCGGTGGCCGAAACGCTTGCGGGGAACTATCTGGCGGCGCGGTTCGCGGGGCAACAAGCCGATCTTGACGCGGCAGCGCGCTTCTTTTCCGAGGCTCTACAAGACGATCCTGATGATCCGTTCCTTTTGGAACGCACGCTGGTGCTTTCGCTGGCGGCCGGAAACGCGGCCAAGGCGAAGGTTTACGCACAGCGCTTGCAGGCGATCGATCGCAACAATCCGCTGGCGGCACTGACGATCGGCGTCGATGCGCTTCAAAGAAAGCGCTGGACGACGGCGGTGCAGGAATTCAAGCGAATCAATGCCGGTCCGCTGGTCGGGCTTACGGCCGAAGTGCTTTCAGCCTGGGCGGAAGTGGGCGCTGGCAACCCCAAGCGTGCCCTCGCCCGGCTGGACAAGCTGGACGGCGAACAGTGGTATGCCTTCTTCCGCAACTATCACGGCGGCCTGATCGCAGCTTTTTCGGGCGATAGCGACGAGGCGATCAAGCGCCTTGCCGCAGCCCGCGCGACCGACGACAACGCCGTGGCGGTGATCGAGGCGCATGCGCGCACGCTGGCCCGCGCCGGCAAGATGGACGAGGCGAAGGCGGCTCTCACCGGCGCGCTGGACCGGGTGCCCGACCACCCGGTGCTCGCCGTGCTGCTGCGCGACATTGAAACCGGCCGAAAGCCGGCGGCTGCCATCGCGAATGTGAGCGCGGGGGCGGCGGAAATCCTCTCCGGCATCGGATCGGCAAGCGCACGCGACGACAGCAACGAGCTTGGCCTGACCTTTCTGCGCCTCGCACTGACACTGAACCCGAAGGCGGATATGGCTCGGATTTCGCTGGCCGAAGCCTTCCAGCGGTCCGAGCAGCATGAACGTGCGATCGAACTTTTGAACGGCGTTTCGCCCAAATCGCCGCTGAAACGCAACGCCGAAATCATGATAGGCTTTGAGTATAACGCGCTCGACAAGGTGGATGAGGCGCGCGCGCATCTCTCCAGCCTCATCGAGGCGGACCCGTCGGATCTGGACGCGGTGACGGCGCTCGGCAACGTGCTGCGCGTTCGCAAGATGTTTAACGAGGCCGCCGAAGTCTATTCCAAGGGCATCGACACGCTGAAGGATCCGAAGTCCGCCAATTGGCAACTGTTCTACAGCCGTGGCATCACATATGAGCGGACGGACCGGTGGAACGAGGCGGAAAAGGACTTCAAAACCGCCCTTCGCCTGCGCCCCGATCAACCGCTGGTGCTGAATTACCTTGGTTATTCCTGGGTCGATCGCGGCATGAACTATGACGAAGCCTTGGCGATGATCAAAAAGGCCGTCGAGCTTGAGCCGATGGACGGCTATATCGTGGATAGCCTGGGCTGGGCCTATTACAAGCTCGGCCGCTATGACGACGCGGTTCGGGAGTTGGAAAAGGCCGTGGATCTGAAGCCGGAGGACGCCGTGATCAACGATCACCTGGGCGATGCCTACTGGAAGGTTGGCCGCAAGCTTGAAGCACGTTTCCAGTGGCGACATGCCCGGGACCGCGATCCGGAACCGGAAGAATTGGCCAATATCCTCAAAAAGCTGGAAAGCGGATTGGTCGATCCGGAGGGTCCGGCCTCGGCCGACGCCGGCAAGCCCGATGCGACAGCCAAGCCGTGAGCGCTGACGGCCAGGCCGGACAGAAATCATGAGCATGCTGGAACTGGCGCGGGCCAAGGTGAACCTTGCGCTGCATGTGGTTGGCCAGCGGGCCGACGGCTATCACCTCTTGGATACTCTGGTGGCGTTTCCAGGGTTCAGCGATGTGCTGAGGCTGGAGCGGGCAGAGAATTTGACGCTGGCGATCTGCGGACCGGGGGCGCGCGCGCTTTCCGGTCTGCCCGTGGACGACAATCTGGTGATGCGGGCGGCGCGGGCGTTGGCCGATCTTGTGGAGCAGCGTACGGGACGGCGGCCGGGGGCGGCGCTTCATCTTGAAAAGCAGCTTCCCACAGCCTCCGGCCTTGGCGGCGGATCGGCGGATGCCGCCGCAGCGCTGCGGCTGCTGAGCCGGGCCTGGGATGTTGCACCGAGCGATTCCGCCGTGATCGAGATTGCGACGCGGCTGGGGGCCGATGTGCCGATGTGCCTGACGTCGCAGCCGCTTCGGGCCAGCGGCATCGGCGAGATTTTGGTGCCCGTGCCGGATGTACCCGCGCTTGGTATTCTACTCGCACACCCCGGTGTGGCGGTGTCGACGCCGGAGGTGTTCAGGCGGCTGGAAAACAAGAACAATGGACCACTGCCGGATCGATGGCGGGCAGATACCTTCGGCTTTCTGGCGGCTCTGGCCGCCTGCCGCAACGATCTGGAAGCGCCCGCGCAATCGCTCGCGCCGGTTATTACGGACGTGCTGGAGGCGCTGTCCGCGCTGGAGGGCGTGGCCTTAGTGCGCATGTCGGGCTCGGGCGCGACCTGCTTTGCGCTGTTCGCCACGGCGGACATGGCGATTGCCGCGGCCGATGGTCTATCCGCCGCGCGGCCCGATTGGTGGGTGCGCGCGGCGCCGCTGAGAACGCCTTGCGAAGGCTACGGCTAAGTTCAGAGAGCCTGATGGGACCCGTCGCAGAAGGGGCTGTTCGCGGTCATTTTGCAGCCGCAGAGATACTTCGTGCCGTCTTCCTCGGCGGTGAAGGACTTGGGCAGGAAATCGGAACCGGAGTGGCTGCCGTCGCAGAAGGGCTGGTTCTTGCTCTGCCCGCAACTGCACCACCAATAGGTTTCGCCGGCTTCGACTTCGACGGCATAAGGTGCTTTTTGCGCGATGACAGGTGTGACCATGGTGATCGTCCCCCAGGCAAAAGTGCCTATGGGCGAAATCTAGCATGGCCCGAACGTCGGACGTGTTAATTCCCAGCGCTACACCCTACACACACTGTTAGCGATCGCTGAACAATGCGCTACGGCTGAACCGCCGCTTCCGCGCCGCCCGCGACCGTTTTCAGCCAAGCCTCACCGCACGCCTTCGCAAGCTCACGCACGCGCAGGATGTAGCTTTGCCGCTCGGTGACGGAGATCACGCCGCGCGCGTCCAAGAGATTGAAGCGATGGCTGGCTTTGATGCACTGATCGTATGCGGGCAGAACGCACTTGTGCAAGCCGTCGGCCGTGCCTGCGGCGGCACCTTGGGCGAGGAGGCTTTTGCATTCCTCCTCGGCATCGCGGAAATGGTTCATCAGCTTTTCGGTGTCGGCGTATTCGAAGTTGTGGCGGGAGTATTCCTCCTCCGCCTGCTTGAATACGTCGCCGTAAGTGACCTTCTCGGCCCCCTCGCGGCCGTTGAAATTCAGCTCGAAACCATTGTCGACGCCTTGCAGATACATGGCGAGACGCTCAAGGCCATAGGTGAGTTCGCCGGAGACCGGCGAGCATTCGATGCCGGCGACCTGCTGGAAATAGGTGAACTGGCTCACCTCCATCCCGTCGCACCAGCATTCCCAGCCAAGGCCCCAAGCGCCAAGCGTGGGGCTTTCCCAGTCGTCCTCGACAAAGCGGATGTCGTGCAGCTTGGGATCGAGGCCGATGGCGGTGAGGCTTTGCAGGTAGAGATCCTGCAAATTCGCCGGCGACGGCTTCAGGATGACCTGAAACTGGTAGTAGTGCTGGAACCGGTTGGGGTTCTCGCCATAGCGCCCGTCGGTCGGCCGGCGCGAGGGCTGAACATAAGCCGCCTTCCACGGGCGCGGCCCGAGCGAGCGCAAGGTGGTCGCCGGATGGAACGTGCCGGCGCCAACCTCCATGTCATAGGGCTGCAACACCACACAGCCCTGCTCCGCCCAAAACCGCTGAAGCGTGAGCAGCAACCCCTGGAACGAGCGGCGCGGGTCGTTGGCGTCGAGAGCGGTGGCGGTCATGGAGGCATCCGAAACGGCGGGAGGAACGCGGGCGCGCGAACCTAGGTTGGCCGTGGGGAGGCGTCAAGCTGGTGGGGGGCTTGGAGTGTGTGGGGCGGCGAAGCGACGGGGTGCTTGGGAGGGCAGACGCGGTCGGCGCAAGGGAAATCCGTGTCCCTCAGTGCGAGCACGACGCGCGTTCTCCTTCTCACCTTGTGGGAGAGGTAGAAGAAGACGCCACCAGTTCTATCTCAGACTTCGCCCGGACCCTTGTACCGGTAGGTGCCGGTGTCTGGATCCTTGTCGAGTTTGATCTCGACCCGCTTCGGTTCGGCGGTTCTCTCTTCGAGAATGCGCGCGACGCGGGACATTTCGGCCTTGAGAAAGCGGCCGGCTAGGTAGAGGCCGGCCCCGGCTACGGCCAGGGCAACGAGCGGTGGCATGGCACTACTCCCGTCTTAATCAGGTCATCAGACCATTCATGGTGAATCGTGGCAAGCTGGATTTTGCAGCGTGGTTTAAACTTTGCTGCGGCGTTACAGCCCATAGCGCGCCCAGAGCGCACGGACCTCCAGCGCGGCCATCGCCTCGTCGGCGGAAACGAGCGGCGGGATGCCGCCGTCGATGCCGGACGCAGCGACAAGGCCGAGCGGTTTGCGGCGGAAAAGGCCGCGCTCGGAACCGATCAGCTTGGTCTTCACCTCGTCGCCGAAGCGGGCGCGCAGATCCGAGCGCAGATCGCCGACGCGGTCGACAAGGCCAAGGGCGCGGGCGGCTTCGCCGGCCCAGAACAGGCCGCTGAAGAGATCCTCGCTGGTCGAAAGATTGTCGCCCCGGCGCGATTTCACCAGATCGATGAACATGCGGTGGACATCGCGCTGAAGGCTTTTCAGATGCTCGACGTCTTCGGCGTTCTCAGGCTGGAACGGGTCGAGCGTGACCTTGCGCGTGCCGGAGGTGTAGACGCGCCGCTCGATGCCCCAGCGCTCGATCAGGCGGTCCAGGCCAAAACTTGCCGAGACGACGCCGATCGAACCGACGATGGAGGAGGCATCGGCGACAATCTCGTCGGCGGCGCAGGCGATCATGTAGCCGCCGGAGGCCGCGACGTCTTCGAGATAGGCGATGACGGGGATCTTCTTTTCCTCCGACAGCGCGCGAATGCGGCGGAAGATCAGATGCGATTGCACGGGCGAGCCGCCCGGCGAATTGATGAGAAGCGCCACGGCCGGCGCGCCTTTGACCGCAAACGCACGCTCCAGAGCGGCGGCGGCGGTGGCCATGGAGAGACCCGGGCGGAAGCTGGTTCCAATGCCGATCGCGCCGCTCATCCGCACAACGGGAACGACGGGCGCTCCCTTTCGGAATTTGGCGGGGATAAGGTTCTTCAGGCGATCGAGCACGGGACGGTCACTCCAAGCGGCAGTGACCAGGATATGGGGCGGGCGGCACCCTGGAACAATCCCTTACCCTTACGGCGACTTTCGCGGCCTGGAAGCGGACCGCGTGGCCCGCCTCCGGTTTGTGCGGCGCCGGATCAGGCGGAAACGAAGCCGCGCGTGGTGCGGGACAAGGCTTCCGGTACGGCAAAATCGCGCGAGGTGATGTTGCTGAGGTGCGGCCTTGCCATGATGGCCGCGACGAGGCTCGACGCCATGAAGACTTCCATGGCCGCACGATCGACCCAGAGATAGAAGCCGCCGTAAGTGTTGGTGGCCTGATCGGCGAGCCAAAGCTTGGAGATCAGGCCGGGGACTTCGGCGATGACCGTCGCATCCGGCGGGCTGCCGGCAAGATAATCCGCAAAGGTCATACCATTGAGCTGGTAGTTGAAGATTTGGGCGTGCATGACGCTCTCCTGTCAAAACGGCAGCGGGCCCGTTGCCCGCTGTGTCCGTGGCCAATGGATGCCATTTCGGCGGTGGACGGGCGAACGCGAAGAGCTGTGCTGGCGGCGTAGAAAAGCTATGTTGGTGCGATGTATGGACTCGCTCACCTCAATGCCCTGCGCGCCTTCGAGGCCGCCGCGCGGAATGGCAGCTACATCGCGGCCGCGCGTGAACTGAACGTGACACCCTCCGCCGTGGGCCAGCAGGTTCGCGCGCTGGAGGCGTGGCTTGGCGTGCGCTTGTTCGAACGCAGCAAGGCGGGCACGGCGCGCCTGACGCCCACAACCGAGGCGGTGGCCGTTTTGCCCGACCTGAAAAGCGGGCTGGAACGCATGAGTTCGGTGCTGCAAAGGCTGCGCGAGGGCGGCGGCCGCGATGTGCTGACGGTGACGGCAACCGACGCCTTCATGACGAAATGGCTGATGCCCCGGATCGAGCTGTTCCAGGCCGAACACCCCGGCATCGACCTGCGGCTCGACGTTTCGGACCGTCTGGCGGATTTTTCCGCTGGCGGACCCGATGTCGGCATCCGCTATGGCGAGGGACCGTGGAGCGGCCTTGCCTCGACTCGGCTGCTGGATGAAGAGGTGTTCCCGGTGTGTAGCCCGGCGCTGCTTTCCGGCGCAGCGGCGCCACGCGGCCCTGAGGATCTGCGCGCCATGTGCTGATCCATGACGCGACGGCGGGCGCGGCGGGCGTGGGCTTCCCGCATTGGCGCGACTGGCTGGCGCAGGCCGGCGTTGACGGCATAGACGCGGAACGCGGGCTGCGCATCAACGCATCCGCCGCCGTGATCCAGGCGGCGATTGCCGGGCAAGGCGTTGCGCTGGGGCGGAAGGCTCTGATCGAGCGCGATCTGGCGGCGGGCCTTCTGGTGAAACCCTTCGACGCCCCGGTTTTGACGCTGCGCCGATGCTGGCATGTGGTGCACCGCCCGGACACGGCGTCGCAGCCAAAGGTGGCCGCGTTCCGCAATTGGCTTCTGGCTGAGGCTGCGCGGACGACGGAGTGATCCGCCGCGCTACCACCAGACGGCTGGAAGCGCGGCACCGCGCAGCACGGCATCGGCTTCGGCGCGCCAGGAGCCGTCGGCTTCGTGGAGGACAAAGCCGGGCAGCAGGCGCAGCGGCGCCTTACCCTGCGGACGGGCGCGCAGGATGACCCGAATCGCGGGCTCGCCGGCGCGCGGGTGGATGGGAAGGACCGAAAGGCTGCCGAAACGGGTGCCGATAGCTGCGAGCAGGCGCGGCATTTCGTCCGCCCTGTAGATGACGGTGACGCTTCCGCCGGGGCGTACGAGGCCGGCTGCGGCCTTCAGCCAGCGGGTGAGATCGTCCGGCTTGATGACGTGGGCGCCCGCGCGCTGGGCATCGGGCGAGCGGCGAACGCGGTCGGCGGGGTGAAACGGCGGGTTCAATATGACGTGGTCGGCGGCGCTTGGGGCAAGACCCGCAGCGGCACGGACGGCAGGCGGCGCGAGGAGATCGACCGCGATAACGCTGGCGCGGGCGCCGAGAACAGCGGCGTTGGCGGCGATGTTGGCGGCGGCGAGTGCCACCATCTCCGGATCGATTTCGGCGAGAGTAACCGTGACATCCGGCAGCCGGGCGGCAGCAGCCAGACCCGCCGCGCCGACGCCCGCGCCAAGGTCGAGCACATGGCCGCGCGTGCCTTCGGGCAAGGCGGCGGCAAGGAGAATGGCGTCCAGCCCCGCGCGATGGGCGCGGCCTGCGGGCTGGTGGAGGATGAGGCGGTTGCCGAGAAAACCATCCGCCGTGGTCCCGGTCACGGGGGTCGCGGTCACGGGGTCGGCTCTGGCCGAAGCTCGGCGGCAAGACCGGCGTCGACCAGGATCCGCCGGGCCTGCCGGGCCTGATCGGAGGCCACGAGGACGCGGCGGGGGAAGAGGCCGATCGAGCCTTCAACCGCGCTTACGGCCTGATCGGCGACAAAGTGATCGATCTCGAAATCGCGCAGCAGCGCTTCGACGAAGGAGATCAACACAATGTCGTTGGTGCGCAGCAGCTCTTCCATAACACCTCGGGGCGCGTGGTTATGCGACCAACATAGGCACGATCGGCCCCAAGCGGAACCGATGAGAGCAACCGAGCCGGCGCTTGCTCCCTGGAAGCGGCATCCTTATGCTCACGCGCAAATTACGGATAAGCGGATGGAGTGGACAGAGTGGGCGTCGTCGCACCGAAGGAACTCAGCGGAATGCCGGTCAGCGCGCCCTCGATCGCGAGCCTGAATGCACTCGTCACGTCCGATATGGACCGGGTGAACGCGCTCATTCTGGCGATGGCCGGTTCGAACGCGGAGATGATCCCCGAGATCGCGCGCAACTTGATCGATTCCGGTGGCAAACGGCTGCGGCCGATGCTGACGCTGGCGGTGGCGCAAGCCTTCGGCCATGCCGGCGATGCGCATGTGAAGCTGGCGGCGGCGGTGGAGTTCATGCACACCGCGACGCTTCTGCATGACGACGTGGTGGACGAAAGTGAAATGCGGCGCGGCAAGCTGACTGCCCGCATGGTGTGGGGCAATCAAGCGAGCGTGCTGGTGGGCGACTATCTGCTCGGCCAAGCCTTCCGCACCATGGTGGAAGTGGGCTCACTGGATGCGCTGCGCGTGCTTTCCGATGCCGCCGCGATCATTGCCGAGGGCGAGGTCATGCAGCTTGCGGCCGCCAAGAACTTGGCGACGACCGAGGCGAATTATCTGCGCGTGATCAACGCCAAGACAGCCGCCCTGTTCGCCGCCGCCTGCGAGGTGGGGCCGATCGTCTGCAAGGCCGGCGACGAAGCCCGGCGGGCGATGGCCGATTTTGGCACCAATCTGGGCTTGGCGTTCCAACTGGTGGACGATGCGCTGGATTACGGCGGGTCGTCCATGACGCTGGGCAAGCGAGTGGGCGATGATTTCCGCGAGGGCAAGGTGACGCTGCCGGTGATCCTGGCAGCGGATAGCGACCGGGCCTTCTGGGTGCGGACGATCGAAAACGGCGACGTGGCGGACGGCGACCTGGAGTTCGCCACCGAGCTTCTGAACCGCTCCGGCGCGATCGCCGCCACGATCGACCGGGCCCGGACCTACGGCGACCGGGCGATCAAATCCCTCTCAATCCTGCCGCCAAGCGCGCATCGGGCGGCGCTGGAAGAGGTGGTGGCGTTTTGCATCAGCCGGGTGAGCTGAGGCGAACCTTGCTAACAAGCACAGGGGTGCACTTATCCTTCTCCCCTTGTGGGGTCGCGAAGCGACGGGCCGAGACCTGTGTCTCGGGCCAGGGGCCAGGTGTCGCGGCAGCGACGGTTGAGGGGTGGGCGCCGCTTCGCTGAGGGCTGGAGCTTGTCTCAAGGTAAGTGACCCCTCAACCGGCCCTCTCGGGCCACCTTCTCCCACAAGGGGAGAAGGAAAGTTCATCCGGCCCTCTCGGGCCACCTTGGCCCCTGGGTCGAGCCACGGGGCTCGGCCCGTCGCTTCGCGACCCCACAAGGGGAGAAGGAGAAGTTTGCCGTCGGCGGGTTTCATGACCGGGCGGCGATTGCGCAAGGCAAGCTTCGGCGTTAGGTGACTTGCCGCGAAGTGTGCGATGCCGCATGACATCGCGTGTTTGTTTCGCCGAGGACCGTTTCCAAATGCCCGAACTCCTTCTTGAACTCTTCTCCGAAGAGATTCCCGCGCGGATGCAGGCGAAGGCCGCAGACGATCTGAAGGCGTTGGTGACGGGCGGACTGGTGGAGCGGGGGCTGACCTATGAGGGCGCGGCGGCCTTCGCGACACCCCGGCGGCTGGCGCTGACGGTGCATGGGCTCAACGCGCGCTCGCCCGATCTCAAAGAGGAACGCAAGGGGCCGCGCGTGGATGCGCCGGAGGGCGCGATTCAGGGCTTTCTGCGCGGCGCGGGGCTGACCTCGCGCGATCAGGCGCGGGTGGTTTCGGACCCGAAGAAAGGCGAATTCCTGGTTGCGGATATCGTGAAACCGGGGCGGAGCGCCGAGGAGATCATCGCCGAGGTGGTGCCGGGCGTAATCCGGGGCTTCCCCTGGCCCAAATCCATGCGCTGGGGCGACGGCGCCTTGCGCTGGGTGCGACCGCTGCATTCGATCGTATGCACCTTCGGGCCGGAAACCGAGGAGCCCGTGGTGGTGGACTTCGAGGTGGAAGGCATCCGCTCCGGCAACATCACATATGGCCATCGCTTCATGGCGCCGGACGCGATCCGCGTGCGCCGCTTCGAGGATTATGTGGCGAGCCTGGAGCGCGCGAAGGTGGTGCTGGACCCGGCCCGGCGCCGCGACATCATCCTGCACGACGCCAAGGACCTCGCCCTCGCGGCGGGCTTGGAGCTTGTGGAGGACGAAGGGCTGCTCGCCGAGGTGGCCGGGCTGGTGGAATGGCCCGTGGTGCTGATGGGCGCTTTCGAGGACCGCTTCCTGGACGTGCCGGCCGAGGTGATCCGCGCGACCATCCGCGCGAACCAGAAATGCTTCGTACTTAGAGATGCTTCCACGGGAAACTTGACAAACCGCTTTATCCTGACCGCGAACATAGCGGCGACGGACAGCGGGCAGACGATCACCGCCGGCAACGAGCGCGTGATCCGGGCGAGATTGTCGGATGCAGCCTTCTTCTGGGAGGGCGACCTCAAGGTGAAGCTGGAGGACCGGGTTCCCAAGCTGGATACGATCACCTTCCATGAGAAGCTGGGCACGCAAGGGGCACGGGTTCAGCGCATCGCGGCGCTGGCGCGGGAGATCGCGCCGATGGTGGGCGCGGATCCGGACAAGGCGGAGCGCGCTGCGCGGCTGGCGAAGGCGGATCTGACGTCGGGAATGGTGGGCGAATTCCCTGAATTGCAGGGGCTGATGGGCCGCTATTACGCCACGCGGCAAGGCGAGGATGCCGACGTCGCGGCGGCGATCGAGGAGCATTACAAGCCGCAAGGTCCGGGGGACCGGGTGCCGACGAACCCGGTGAGCGTGGCCGTGGCGCTGGCAGACAAGCTGGATACGCTGGTCGGCTTCTGGGCGATCGATGAAAAGCCGACGGGGAGCAAGGATCCGTACGCGCTGAGGCGGGCTGCGCTGGGGGTGATACGGATCGTGTTGGAGAACGGGGCGCGGATGAGTCTTACGGACGCATTCTTGGAGTCCTATGATTTATTCCGGCGCAGTAATGCCGGTATCCAGCCGACGCCCGCCCCGAGTGGGATGTCAGATGATGACGCTCTAGACCATTTGGCCACTCAGCTTTACCGCTCTGACCTCCTCGCCTTCTTCGCCGATAGGCTCAAAGTCCAGCTCCGCGAGCAAGGGGCGCGGCATGATCTCGTTGACGCTGTGTTCGCGCTTGGCGATCAGGACGATCTTCTCCTGATCGTGCGTCAGGTCGAGGCACTCGGGGCGTTGCTGGCGTCGGAGGACGGGGCGAACCTGCTTTCGGGCTATCGGCGGGCGGCGAATATTCTGCGGGCGGAGGAGAAGAAGGGCACGGCGGTTGCGGCGGCGGTGGATGCTGCCTTGTTCCGCGAGCCGGAAGAGCGCGCGCTGGCGGCGGCTGTCGAGACGGCGGCCGCGACCGCGCGGGAGACCGTCGCGCGGGAGGATTTCAGCGCGGCGATGGTGGCGCTGTCGCAGCTTCGCGCGCCGGTGGATGCGTTTTTCGAGAAAGTGCTGGTGAACGACCCGGACGATGCGATCCGGGCCAATCGCCTCGCGCTGCTCACCGCGATCCGCGACGCCTGCCATTCCGTGGCGGATTTCTCGAAGATCGAGGGCTGAGCGCGCTCACGGGTCCACCCACTGCATGCGCTGGCGCTCGCCGACGAGGCAATCGTAGGAGCTGTCCGGGATGGGCGCGGCGAGATAATCATAGGCGTCCCCGGCGTCGGCGATTTCCAGGATCAGCTTGCGCCGGATCGCCTCGACCAGTTGCATCCGGTCGTTGACGGCGACGAGGAAGGCGCCCTCCCCGCCGATCACGCAATTCTGGTAGTAGCGGGCCAGATCGGGGATGGCGCCGAAGCCGCCCGGCCGCTTCAGCGTGATCGGCAGGCCGTTGATGACGATGCCAAGCGACACCACCCGGTCGCGCACGGGTATGACCGGTTCACCCATGTTGTTCGGCCCGTCGCCGGAAACGTCGATGACGCGGCGCAGCCCGGCATAATCATTCGCCTCGAACAGCGCCGCCGCCATGTCGAGACCGCCCGAAATGGAGGTGCCGCGCATGGTGCCGAGCGGCGCGGCGATGAGCTTGGCGGCAAAGGTTTCCGCCGTGACCGGCCCGTCGATGAGGCTCCAGGGCACCACGATCCGCTGCCGGCCAGGGCCCGCCCACTCAAGATAGGTGACCGCGATCCGCCCCAGGAGCCCGCTTCCAACGGCCGCGATCACATCGGGATGGCGGATCGCCTCGATATAGCCCGAGCGCTGCAGCGCCTGCTCGTCGCGGTCCATGGAGCCGGACACGTCGACCGCGAGAACCAATTCGAGATCGACCTCTTCGGAATTCCCCGCAGCCAATGAAGGCCCCAATCCGGCTACACCCAGAAAAGCCGCAGCCAACAGGGCGCGGACTAATGGACCAACGAGAGACCAAGCCATGCCGCCACCTCGCTCAATACGCCCCAACCCCTCCCGTTCGATGGATGGCGACACCGACCGATGCATGCCCCCCGAAATGAACGTGAAGCGCGCCACATCCCCACCATTCCGGAAAGTCCAGTGTCCAGCCAGCCACACCGCCGCGTCAACGGCACCGGCATCAAGGATCCGTGATGGCGAGGCGGATCACGAAATAGCGTTGAAACGAAGGTTTTTGTTTGTTTTTGATATTTTCTGTTGTATCTGAGGTCATCTGGGTGCTTTTATTGTGGATTTATTTTACAATATCATAGAATTTAAATCATATGTATGTTTGCCAAAAAGCATACTATGCACTCAGAATGTTATGGCATGAACGAGCATCCCTCCGCCGTATCGAACTTGGCTTGTCAAAGGCGGAGATCGCACGGCGCTGCGGCTCATCCTACGACGTGATAAACAAGTATTTCCGTGGCCATGTTGAACAGCCGCGAGGCAACGCCTTTTCCAAGATTGCATCTGTCCTTCAAGTTTCCGAGACATGGTTGCGATATGGAACAGATTTTGAGCATAAAAATGAGATTGGCATTGAAATCGTCGGTCAAGTTGCACAAGGAATTTGGGTTTCTGACGAAGGCTGGTCAAGCATAAAGCCCGAAAAGACAGTTATTTCAGTAAGGGATACTCGGTATCCATCTTCTGAGCAGATTGCGTTCAAGATATCAGGCCACGCCCTCGGCGATCTCGCAAGCGACGGCGACTACCTGATTGTCAGGAAACCAGAGTCAGGCGAATTGCTTCCGCCCAATAATTCCAAGGTTATAGTTAAGCAGGTCGACACCAAAAATAATTTGACTGAATTCTCGATGCGCCGTGTTGTAGTGCATGCCTCGACAAGTAAATTGGTTCACTACCACGGATTAGGTCTAAACGCCGATACAGTTATTGATCCAAATGAAAATGAAAAATCCACCGAAGTTGTTGGACACGTTTTGTTTGTTTATCGATCTGCTGAATAACTGAAAAGTAGCGATTTTTTGTTTGGGGTTTAACGCGCGATCAAGATGAGGTAGCAATATAACTTTCATTATATGAATGCGTCTTGCAGTCAGTAAAAATAATTTTCCTTGAATATCTTTGACTGGAGGAATGTTGGAATTTAAATACAAATAACTAAAAGCGGCTCACTGAATTAGGTGTGCTGCATATTTGTATAACAAGGTGCATGTTGATGGCGACCTCATCCATTAAGGTCCTATTTCTTCGTTTTCGGGTTTTTGCATATTTATTCGGCGCCGCTGCTATGTCTTGGCTTATCTATGCCGTATTTCAGCGGAGCGTCGTTTACGGCCTGACACTGCTTCCTATCATTGTTTCAGTCTTCTTCTTCTCGCACCTTTGGCTGAAGAACTGGCTGCTGCTGGATCGGAATGCCGGACTTGAGCGGGACGACGACGAGGCGGTGTAACCGCTCTGGACGCGCCGGGCAGGCCGGAAAGGCTTAAATCAGCCCGTGCTCGACCATCCAGGCCGAGGCGATCGCCGCTTGGCTGCGTGAGGTGATGTTCAGCGTGTCGAGGATTTTGCCGACATGCGCCTTCACGGTGGCTTCGGATATTCCGAGCTTATAGGCGATCTGTTTGTTCAAAAGGCCGTCGCCGAGAAGCTGGAACACCTTCATCTGCTGCGGTGAAAGCTGATGGACGAGGCCGATCCGGTCGAGCACGGCCTGCGAGATCGACGACGGCTTATCGCCCAGTTCAACGGCGGTGCCTCCGTCGAGCACGGCCTCGATCGCGGCGGCTGTCTCGTCCTCGCCGGCGCGCTTGCCGATAAAGGCTTTGCAGCCAAGGTCGATCACGGCTTTGGCGAGCGTTTCACTTGCGTTGGAGGAATAGACGACGACGGCTGCTTCCGGCGCGAGCGCGCGGATCCGCTTCAAGCTGTCGAGCCCGCGCATGCCGGGCATCACCAGATCGGTGACGACCAGGAGATCCGGCCCGCTCTCCATCACGGCGTCGGCGAGTTCGTCGTAGGTGGCGGCAAGCACCGGCTGCTTCAAGCCGAGCCGTTTCTTCAAAAGACGCGCCATGGAAGCCTGAACGATCGGGTGATCGTCGGCAACGACGGCGGTCCAGGCCCGGTCGGGTGCGGGGGCGGCGTCCTCGTCGTCGGAAAATGTCTTGGCCAAAATCCTGCACCTTTCGCGCTGCGACCGCTTACATGTTGGGGTAATTCGGCCCGCCGCCGCCTTCCGGCACAACCCAGTTTATATTCTGGTTCGGATCCTTGATATCGCAGGTTTTGCAGTGCACACAGTTTTGCGCGTTGATGACGAAACGCGGCGCCCCGGCTTCATTCTCCACCCACTCATAAACGCCCGCCGGGCAATAGCGCTGCGACGGACCGGCGAAGGTCACCCATTCCGAAACGCGCTGGAGCCCCGCATCCGCCACCTGCAGATGCACCGGCTGGTCTTCCTCGTGGTTGGTATTGGAGAGGAAGACGGACGATAGCCGGTCGAAGGATATCTTCCCGTCGGGCTTGGGATAGGCGATCGGCTGATAGGTTTTGGCCGGTTTCAGCGCCAAATGATCCGGTTTGCCGTGCTTCAGCGTGCCGAAGAGCGAGAAGCCGAAACGCTCGTTCAGCCACATGTCCAGCCCGCCGAGCGGGACGCCGAGAAGCGTGCCGAAGCGCGACCATAGCGGCTTGACGTTGCGCACATTGCGCAGATCGCGGCCAATATCGGAGCCGCGCCAGCCGTGTTCGTAAGCCAGAAGCTCATCATGCTCGCGCCCGCCCGACAGCGCCTCGCCGATGGCGTCCGCAGCCTGCATGCCCGAAAGCATGGCGTTGTGGCTGCCCTTGATGCGCGCGACGTTCACAAAGCCGGCCGAACAGCCGATGAGCGCGCCGCCCGGAAACACAAGCTTGGGCACCGACTGCCAGCCGCCTTCGGTGATCGCGCGCGCACCATAGGAAATGCGCTTGGCGCCCACGAAGGTGTCGCGCACGGACACATGCTGCTTGAAGCGCTGGAATTCTTCAAAGGGCGAAAGATAGGGGTTTTCGTAGTTGAGATGGACGACGAAGCCGACGGCGACCTGATTGTCTTCGAGATGATAGAGGAACGACCCGCCGCCGGTGCTCCAGTCGAGAGGCCAGCCGAAGGAATGCTGCACCAGCCCCGGCTTATGCACGGCGGGATCGACCTGCCATAGCTCCTTGAGGCCGATGCCGAACTTCGGCGGCTGGCTATTCGCATCCAGCCTGTAGCGCGCGATCAACTGCTTGGCGAGCGAGCCGCGAACGCCCTCCCCGATCAGCGTGTATTTGGCCCGCAGCGCCATGCCGCGCTGGAAATTGGGGCCGGGCGTGCCGTCCTTATGGACGCCCATGTCGCCGGTGGCAACGCCGACGACGCGGCCGTTTTCGTCATAGAGGATTTCGGCGGCGGCAAAGCCGGGGTAGATTTCAACGCCGAGCGCTTCGGCCTTTTGGGCCAGCCAGCGGCACACATTTCCAAGCGACACGACGAAATTGCCGTGGTTCGACATGAGCTTGGGCATGGCCCAATTCGGCAGACGAACGGCGGCGGCCGGACCGAGCAGATAAAAGCGATCCTCGGTGACGGGCGTTTTGAAGGGGGTGTCGGCCTCATCGCGCCAGCCGGGCAACAGCCGGTCGACGGCAATCGGGTCGATCACGGCACCCGACAGTATATGCGCGCCGACTTCCGAGCCCTTTTCGAGCACGACGACGGAAATATCCTCACCGCGCTCCGCCGCGATTTGCTTCAGCCGGATGGCGGCGGAAAGGCCGGCGGGGCCGGCGCCGATGATGACGACGTCGAACTCCATTTCCTCGCGTGGAGGCAGATCCGCTGCGGTCATCGAAGCTTCCTTTCTCGCAGGTGAAAGCACGAACCTGCCGGCACCCTGAGATCGTGGTTGCCGCATTTCAGGGCGGCATTGCAACCACTTTAGCGATCATGCTGCATTGCCGAAACCCCCTTGGATAACGAACGAAATCAGCCGGCAAAGGATGCGGAGCGTTCCGATGGGGGCGAGCGGTGGCGCAGACCGGATTTGCCGCGCTCATGACCGGCCGATGACGCCGAACCGTTTCACATCCCGCCTCCGTCTCGTTATAACACCGGCATGACCGGAGCCCTACCCCCATCCGATCGTGTTCATGACGCCCTGACCGCCCTTGTCGAATGGTATGCGGCGATGGGCGTGGACGCCGTGTTGGCCGACGCGCCCGTGGACCGCTTCGCCGAAACCGCGGCGGATATGGTACGCCGGTCAGCCACGCGAACGGCTGCCGAGGCGCCGCGCGCCGAGCAACGTCGCGATCCGCGCGCGAGCGCAGGCAACCTCCCCCCGCCGCAGCCAAGCTCCGCCCCGGCAGCCGCGACGGTTCCCTCCGGCGATGCAGTGCTGAACGCGCGCGCGGCGGCAGCCTCCGCCGACAGCTTGGAAGCGCTGAAGGCGCTGCTCGCCCGTTTCGACGGCTGCAACCTAAAGCTCACGGCCAAAAACCTGGTCTTCGGCGACGGAAATCCGAGCGCCCGCCTGATGTTCGTGGGCGAAGCGCCGGGCCGCGACGAGGACGAAGCCGGCCGGCCCTTCGTCGGCCGCTCCGGCAAGCTGCTTGACGTGATGCTGACCGCACTTGGCCTTGACCGGATGGCGGACACCTACATCGCCAACGTCGTCTATTGGCGCCCACCCGGAAATCGCGACCCAAGCGATCAGGAAGTGGCGATCTGCAAGCCGTTCATCGAGCGCCAAATCGAACTGGTGAAGCCGGATATCCTGGTGTTTCTGGGCGGCCAACCCATGAAAGCCCTGATCGGCGGCGACGCCGCACGCAGCGGCATCCGCAAACTGCGCGGCCGCTGGCACACGTTCGAAACCGGCGGACGAACAATCGCCGCCCTACCCACCTTCCACCCGGCCTATCTGCTGCGAAACCCGATCGAAAAACGGTTGGTCTGGCGCGACCTTTTGGCGGTGCGAGAGCGATTGAGGCAGGGGTGATTTCCCATTGATTGCTCTCACACCCGCGCGCTAACGGCCGTGAAGGCCGTCATGTTGACGATGCCGCGGCTGGTGACGCTGGGGGTTAGGACGTGGGCCGCGCGAGCGGCGCCGAGGAGGATGGGGCCAACGTGGAGGGCGTCGGTGGCGACTTTCATGACGGAGAGCGTGATGTTGGCGGCGTCGAGCGTGGGGAAAACGAGCAGATTTGCCTCGCCCGTGAGCGTGGACTGCGGCATGACGCGGGCGCGCACCTCCGGCGAAAGCGCGGCGTCGCCATGCATTTCGCCGTCGACCTCAAGATCGGGCGCCTGATGGCGGAGAATGGCGAGCGCCTCGCGCATCTTTGCCCCAGAGGAGCAATCGGCCGACCCAAAATTCGATGCCGACAGCAGCGCGGCCTTGGGAGCGATGCCGAAGCGGCGGATCTCAGCGGCGGCCAGCATAGTCATCTCGGCGATTTCGAGGGCTGACGGATCGTTGGTCACATAGGTGTCGGTGAGGAAGAGCGGGCCCCGGTTGGAGATGAGCAGGGAGAGCGTGGAATAGTCCACGGCGCCCGGCGCCAAGCCGATGATGGCGCGTATGTCGCTGATATGCTTGAGGAAGCGACCTTCCAAGCCAGTCAGCAATCCATCGGCCTCGCCCCGGTGCAGCGCGAGGGTGCCGATGACGGTGGTGTTGGTGCGCACGATGGTGCGTGCGGCATCGGGCGTCACGCCCTTGCGGCCGACAAGTTCGAAGAAAAGATCGACATAGTCGCGGTAGCGCGGATCATCCTCCGGGTTCACGAAGGCAAAATCGCGGCCGGGGCGGATCTTCAACCCGTAGCGCTCGCAGCGCGCGGCGATAACCGACGGGCGGCCGATCAAAATCGGCTCGGCGAGGCCGTCCTCGATCACGACCTGGGCGGCGCGAAGCACGCGCTCGTCCTCGCCGTTGGCGTAGATGATGCGGCGCTTGACCTCTTTGGCCGCCGCGATAATCGGCTTCATGACGAGGCCGGAGCGGAACACAAAGCGATGCAGACGGTCGAGATAGGCGGGAAAATCGGTGATCGGGCGCGCCGCGACACCCGATTCGATGGCCGCGCGGGCGACCGCCGGCGCGATGCGCAGGATCAGGCGGTTATCGAAGGGCGACGGGATCAGATATTTCGGCCCGAAGGTTTCTTGAACGCCGGCATAGGCGCGGGCGGCAACGTCGGACGGCTCCTCCTTGGCAAGCGCGGCGATGGCGCGAACCGCGGCGATCTTCATGTCCTCGTTGATCGTGGTAGCGCCGACATCGAGCGCGCCCCGGAAGATATAGGGGAAGCAGAGGACGTTGTTGACCTGGTTCGGATAATCCGAGCGGCCGGTGCACATCATGGCGTCGGGCCGGACGGCCAGCGCCTCCTCGGGGGTGATCTCCGGATTGGGGTTGGCGAGCGCGAGGATCAGCGGGCGGTCGGCCATGGCGGCAACCATGTCGGGCTTCAGGACGCCGGCGGCGGACAGGCCCAAAAACACGTCGGCGCCGGCGATGATCTCGCTGAGATGACGCGCCTCGGTCGGCTGCGCATAGACCGATTTCCAGCGGTCCATCAGCACGTCGCGGCCAACGTGGACAACACCCTCAAGGTCGCTCACCCAGACATTCTCGCGCTTGACGCCGAGCGAAACGAGGAGGTTGAGGCAGGCAAGCGCGGCAGCCCCTGCCCCGGACGCCACCACCTTGATGGCGCCGAGCGGCTTGCCGGCAAGCTCCATGGCATTCACCACCGCCGCCGCGACGATAATGGCGGTGCCGTGCTGATCGTCGTGGAACACCGGAATCGGAAGCATGTCGCGCAGGCGCGCCTCGATCTCGAAGCACTCCGGCGCCTTGATATCTTCAAGGTTGATGCCGCCGAAAGTGGGCCAGAGCGCGGACACGACGTCCACCACGCGGTCGGCGGTGGTGGCGTCGATCTCGATATCGAACACATCGATGCCGGCGAATTTCTTGAAGAGAACCGCTTTGCCTTCCATCACCGGCTTGGAGGCAAGCGGGCCGATGGAGCCGAGGCCAAGCACGGCCGTGCCGTTGGAAATGACCGCGACGAGGTTCTGGCGGGCGGTGTAATCGGCGGCAAGGCCGGGGTCGGCAGCGATGGCAAGGCAGGGCGCGGCGACGCCCGGCGAATAGGCGAGCGCGAGATCGCGCTGGTTGCCGAGCGGCTTGGTGGGGTGGATTTCGAGTTTTCCCGGACGGGGTTCCTTATGGAAGAAGAGCGCCGCTTCCTCAAGCTCGGATCCGGCGAGCCGCTTATCCCCCGACATTCTCGTCTCCTTCCGCTTCAACGCCACAGTGATAGCATAGGCTTCTTTAGTGCACAGACCGCAACAGTGGGCTCCTAACCGATTAGGTTGCCGGGGCAGGAGCTTTGGGTGGCGGCTGCGGGCGGGCAACGGCGCGAATGACCAGCGCCAACACGGCGGCGTTGAGGAGATGCCAGACGAAGTGCGTTCCGATCGGAATGGTCTCGCAGAGCGGATGATCCGCCATGCGAGCGATCAGCGAGACGAGAAAAACGAGGCCAGCGATAAGAATCGCACCGCCGGCGGGCACACCGAAGAGGGCAAGACCGGCGCCGATCCCGAGCAAGGCCGCAAGCGGCGGAATATAAGCGGCGGATGAGCCAAAAAGCGGCGCAGCACGCTCCGCGATATCAGGCGAAGCAGCAAGGAACACCATCGTCGCAGCAATGGCCGCGATCCATCCAAGCCCGATGAGGCGGCGGAGAACCAGCACAAATCCAAGGATGATGAAGAGCCCTATGGGAATAACGTCGGCCAGGGCCGCCCCACGCGTGGCCAGGGTGTGGAATAGAAACGATCCGGCACCGACACAAAGCGCGAGAAGCGACAGCAGAAACACCCCAACATCAGATCCGGGGCCACGCCGCCAGATCAAAAAGCCATACAACGCGGCAACGACGAAGCCGATATTGGTTACGGCATTCAGAGGCTCAGCCCAAAATGCCTGTTGCAGCCGCTCGCAATAGGCATCGACCGGTTCAGACCAATTCACGATGGGCGCTACCCCTGCAACCGCCTGAGAAGGCCGATGGGAAGGCGTAAAGCCGCAAGCCCGCGCGTGAGGCGAAGGCGCGGCCCGTGCCGATCGGTTCGCCGGGCGACAACCGCCGCGCTGCGCAGCCGCACGAGACGGCGGCGGCCGATGCGGCGGATGAAATCGACATCGGCAAGGCCGTCCAAGGAAGCGAATCCGCCAAGCGCCCGATAGAAGCGGCGGGATAGGAGCAAGCCCTGGCTGGGCGCGGGCACCCCCGTGAGAGCGGATAAGAAGGTTTGACCCGCCTGCCGGATGCGCGCCGAGACAGTGAGATCGCCGAGTTCGTGCCGGAACACGGCCGCCACGTCCCCGCGGCCGGATCGCGCCGAGCGGTCGACGAAGGCGGTCACCTCCGCCTCCCAGCACGGATCCAGAATCACGCCGGGCCGGAGAAACAGCAGCCACTCGCCCCGGCTGGCCGACTGGGCGCCGATGTGGTTGCGCGCACCAACCGACCCGCAGGCCTGCGTGAGGCTGCACCCGGTAGCATCCACCACCCTCAGTGTGCCATCGGACGAGTTGGCGTCCACGACCATCACCTCGCGCACGGTGCCGTCCGCTGCCGCCGAGATCAGTGACGACAACGTCAGCGCAAGCGGCTCCTCGTCGTTTTCGGTGGCGATGATTACGGAGAGCATTCATCTCTTCTATCGGAGCCGGGCTGCGCATGCGAGTCCCCTCTTTACAGGGCCTTGCACCGCCGCCCGCTTGCCCAATCTTAAAAATGTTCTTGATCCGTTCGTCAAGCGAGTTAAGATCAAATCATGAACAAATCAGCGCTCGCCAGAATCCCCTCCCCTGCCCGGCCTGTCGCGTTTCATCCGGACGCGGCGAGCGACACCGATGTTGCGGCGGACCGCCGGCGCGGACGCGGCGCAGGCGTCAATCCAAGCGGCCGGTTCGAGACTGCCGAGGTCATCACCTTCGACGACGGCTGGGGCTCGGCCGACGATCTGCCGCCGCTGAAAACGACGGTACAGATGGAACGGGCGCGCACCATCATCACGCGCAACGAAAGCCCGGACATCTCGTTCGATCGCTCGATCAACCCCTACCGGGGGTGCGAGCACGGGTGCAGCTATTGTTTCGCACGGCCGACGCACGCTTACATGGGGCTCTCGCCGGGCCTCGATTTCGAAACGCGGCTATTCGCCAAGCCGAACGCGGCCGAACTATTGGAGCGCGAGCTTGGCGCCCCCTCCTATCAGCCGCGCACAATCGCGATGGGCACGAACACCGACCCGTATCAGCCGATCGAGCGGGAACACAGAATCACGCGGTCGATCCTGGAGGTGCTGGCGAAGACGGACCACCCCGTCGCGATCGTCACCAAGTCGGCTCTGGTGACGCGGGATATCGACATTCTCGCGCCGATGGCAGCTAAGGGGCTGGCGAAAGTGGCGATTTCGGTGACGACGCTCGACCGGAAGATCGCGCGGGCCATGGAGCCGCGCGCGGCAACCCCGGTGCGGCGGCTCGATACCATCCGCCAGCTCTCCGAGGCCGGCATTCCCGTGGGGGTGATGGTGGCGCCGATCATACCAGCGGTGACGGACAGCGAGATCGAGCGGATTCTCGACGCCGCCCATGCCTTCGGGGCGCGCGAGGCGGGCTATGTGCTGCTGCGATTGCCGCTGGAAGTGTCCGAGATTTTCCGGGATTTTCTGCTGCGCGAATTCCCGGATCGCTACCGCCACGTGATGAACGTTCTGCGCTCCATGCGCGGGGG
>JBHYDC010000015.1:72076-112825 GCA_051861205.1 Oharaeibacter sp. | reverse complement strand
TGTAGCCGCCGGTGAACCCGCGCTCGTCACGAAGCCGGTCGAACACCCGCTTGGCCGTATGGCGCTGCTTGCGCGGCACCTTCAGGTCTTCCTCCAGCCAATGCTCGATGGTTGAAACGAACGCATCCAACTTCGGTCGCCGGATCGGCAACTGACGCTGATAGCCAGGCGGTGTCGAATACGACACCATCTTGGCAACGCTGTCGCGAGATATGTTGAAATGCTTCGCAGCCTGACGTCGGCTCATCCCTTCCGAGACAGCCAGGCGCACCTTCAAATAAAGTTCCACGGTGTAGATCCCCAAGCCCTCCTGCATTCGTCGCAGAAGGGAAATAGGTGGCCGGATTTTACTCCGCCCGCGACCGGATTATTCCGCCGCTACCGTCGCCGACTTTTGCACCGCCGCTCTCAACGCGCGACGAAGCACGTTAAGGTGGGCACCATGGAGCGTCCGGCGGTCATGCGGGGACGCCGGGTGGCCGGCCTCAAGAGGTTGTTAGGAGTCGGGCCGCCTCGGTCTTGGCCTTCACCGGAATCACGAGATAGCGCACACCGTTGGCCTCGGCCTCCGGAAAGCGGCCGGCGCGGATGTTGACCTGGATCGAGGGCAGAAGCAGCCGCGGAACGGCGAGGTCGGCGTCGCGCGCCTCACGCATGGCGACGAAGGTATCCTCATCGACGCCGTTCTTCAGATGCACATTGGCCTGTTCTTCGGCCACCGTCGTCTCCCAGGCGTAATGGTCGCGGCCCGGCGCTTTGTAGTCGTGGCAGAGGAAGAGGCGCGTTTCAGGCGCCAGCGCCAGAACCTTGCGGATCGAACGATAGAGCGTGCGCGCGTTTCCGCCGGGAAAGTCTGCCCGGGCCGTTCCATAGTCGGGCATGAACAAGGTGTCGCCGACGAAAGCCGCGTCTTCGATCAGATAGACGATATCGGCGGGCGTGTGACCCGGCGTATGCAGGATCGAGCCCTTCAGTTCACCGATGGAGAAAACTTCGCCATCCTTGAACAGGTGGTCGAAGTCGCTGCCGTCGGTCTTGATGTCCGTGGCGTTGAAGACGGGGCGGAAGATGCGCTGCACGTCCCGTATATGCTCGCCGATTCCGATCTTGGCGCCGGTCTTCGCCTTGATGTAGGGCGAGCCGGATAGATGATCCGCGTGAGCATGCGTTTCGAGGGTCCAGACGATCCTGTACCCCTCCGCCGCCGCCTTGTTCAGGATGGCCTCCACCGAGCGGGTGTCGACCTCGCCGGCGTTCGGATCATAGTCGAGCACCGGATCGATGACGGCCGCCTCTTTCGTGGCGGGGTCGGCGACGAGGTAGCTCACGGTGAAGGTCGGCTCGTCGAAGAAGCTATGGATGATCGGTTGCCGAGGGGTCATGGCCTGCTCCTTTCAATTGATGTTGACATATATATAAGAACCCACTAAATAAGCAATAACTAAATTAGAGGTGAGGCATGAACGACAGCCCAACGCTTCCGCTTGATGCCGCCGCCTTCGAGGCCAACGCCATTGAGGTGGCCGACATCCTGCGCGCCCTCGCCAACGAGCGGCGCCTGCAGATCCTCTGCGTCCTCATGGAGGCGCGGGAGGCGACGGTTGGAACGCTGGTGGCGCGGATCGGCATCAGCCAATCCGCGCTTTCGCAACACCTCGCCAAGATGCGCGAGGAGGGCATCCTCGCCTTCCGCCGTGAAAGCCAAACGCTCTGGTACCGGATCGCCGATCCGCGCATCGCAGAGTTGATGGGCGAACTCTACCGGCTTTACTGCCGTAAGGCCTGAAGCGAAAATCATGGAGCCGATGTTATGACGATCAAGCACATCAATCCGGCCGAGGCCCTTGCCATGATGGCCGATGGGGCGACGCTCGTGGATATCCGCGAGAAGGACGAACATGCCCGCGAACATATTTCGGACGCGCGCCACCACGCGCTTTCAAAGCTCGACCGCCATCCGCCCCAGCACCGGGGAACGGTCATCTTCCATTGTCGGAGCGGCAATCGCACGGCGGTGAACGCCGCCAAGCTTGCCGCCGCCGTGCCCGGCGCGACAGTTTATCTCCTCGAAGGCGGGCTTGAAGCTTGGCGCCGGGCCGGGCTGCCGACGCGTAGAGATAGCCGCCAGCCCATCGAGATCATGCGCCAAGTTCAAATCGCCGCCGGTTCGCTCGTGGTCGTAGGTGTCGCGCTCGGCGCGCTCGTCCACCCTGCTTTTTACGGTTTGTCGGGGTTTGTCGGCGCGGGCCTCGTTTTCGCGGGGGCGACGGGCGTCTGCACAATGGCGCGGATCCTCGGCTATGCGCCCTGGAACAGGGTTACGGCCAAGTCCGCGACCTCTTGAGATCACAATTTGCTGGAGGCCCCGATGATGCTAACGGATCTTCTTTCCAGCCTTGCCGGGGCCTTGGTCGGCGCGATCTTGGGTCTTGTGGGCGGGGGCGGTTCGGTGCTTGCCGTTCCGCTCCTCGTCTATGGCGTGGGGGTTTCATCCGCCCATGTCGCGATCGGCACCAGCGCGCTCGCCGTTTCGATCAGCGCCTTCGTCAATCTTCTCGGCCAATGGCGCGCCGGCAAGGTGAAGTGGCGCTGTGGATTGGTTTTTGCAGCGGCGGGCGTTGCTGGCGCCTTCATAGGTTCGACTGCGGCAAAGAGCGTGGACGGGGAGCGGCTGCTTGCGCTTTTCGGCGTGTTGATGCTGGTCGTCGGCCTTGCGATGTTTCTCAATCGCAAGGCGGAAGGCAATCCGCATGTGCGGCTGAGCCGTGCTTCGGCCCGCGCGCTTCTGCCTTGGCTCATCAGTACCGGTTTCGGCACGGGAATGTTGAGCGGCTTTTTCGGAATTGGTGGCGGGTTCCTTGTCGTGCCTTCGCTGATGTTGGCAACCGGCATGTCGTTACCCTTTGCCATCGGTACCTCGCTCCTCGCCGTCACCGCCTTGGGCGCTGCCACGGCGACAAACTATGCACTTTCGGGACTTATCGACTGGCGCGTTGCGCTTCTCTTCATTGCGGGCGGTGTTGGCGGCGGCATTGGGGGCATGGCGCTCGCCCGCGCTTTGGGGGAGCGCAAGGGCGCGCTCGGCACGGTGCTCGCAAGCGTCGTGATAACGGTCGGCATCTATGTGGTGGCCAGCAGCGTCAGCAGCTTCATGATCTGACGCCAAGGCGAATTTCGCCCAAGGCTGTCCTTGCGATGGAACGACGTTTTGTTTGATGCATCCTTGCATGGAAGCGCGAGGGTCGACTGCTTGCACGAGAGAGGCCGTGATTTTTGCCCTCGCGGGTCGCAAGTGTGTCGGCTAAGATAACAAGCTCCGTTTTGCCTCCGCGTCTTAGAGAGAGACCTATGACGCAGCGTTCTCTTGTGCTGATCGTTGAAGACGAACCGGAAATCGCGGAGGTTCTTTCAGCGTATCTGCAGCGCGATCTGTTCCAGACGGTTGTTGCGGGGGACGGGGCCACGGCGCTTCAACATCATGCGACGCTTTCGCCGGACCTGGTTCTCCTCGACGTCGCCATCCCCAAAACGGACGGCTTCGAGGTGCTGGCCCAAATTCGCCGGATGGGCCAGACGCCCGTGATCATGCTGACAGCGCGGACCGATGCCGTCGACCGGTTGAGCGGCCTTCGAATGGGCGCCGACGACTACATCGTGAAACCCTTCAACGCCAACGAGGTGGTTGCCCGTGTGAAGGCGGTCCTGCGTCGCTCGACCGGCGATCCGGCTCCGTCGGTGATTCGGTTCGGAGGGATCGAGGTCGATGTCTCGGCTTACTGCGTGCATGTCGTAAGGGATGAGGAGCGCCGTCTGGTGCCGTTGACGCTAAGCGAATACCGGATCGTCGCGCATCTTATTCGCCGGCCGACGCAGGTTTTTGATCGGTCCGCCATCTTGGAAGCCTGCCTGCCGGAAAACGACGCGCTGCTGCGGACCGTCGATACCCATGTCGCGAATATCCGGCGCAAGTTCGAAGTCGCGGGCGAGGCTGGGCTGCTGTCTGCCGTGAGGGGCGTCGGCTACCGCTTTTCCGCGACATGAGGCGGCGCGGATTCTCGCTGTCGACGCTGACCGCGCTGCTCATCACGCTGCTTTTGACGTTAAGCGTTTTCATCGTCTATTTCGGCGTACAGTGGAACGACAGCCGTATCGAGCAAAGTGCGATCGCGGCGCTTCCGCCCGAAGCGCAACGGGCGCGGAATGATATGGTTGACAGTCGCCAACCGGCTCCGGAGGACTTGGCTGTTTTCATGCAGGCCGTGTCGGAGATCGATGAACAGCTTATGATGCTGAGCGACCTCGGCGTTGTTGCTTTCAGCTTTATCGCGATCGTTCTGTGCAGTGCGACCGGGTTTGGAGCGGCCCGTTGGATTTCCGCGCCTCTTGTCGCCTTGATGCGGGCGGCGGAGCGGGTGCGCGAAGGCGACCTTTCCGTTCGCGTCGTGGCCGAACGCCGGGGAAGCCGCGAGGTGGAGACGCTGGTCGAGACCTTCAACGCCCTGATTGGCGATCTCGACCGGGCCGAGCGCCGCCTGCGATTCAACACCATGGCGCTTTCCCATGAATTGCGCACGCCGCTGACCATATTGCGCGGATCGGTGCAGGCGATGGCGGAGGGCGTTATCGCGTCCGATCGTGCCCGGATCGAGAAGCTACTCGCTCCGATCGACGGGCTGGCCTATCTCGCGGAGGATCTGCATCTGCTTTCCATCGCCGAGGATAAGCGCCTCGCGATCGAGGCCGTTCCGACCGATCTCGCTGAACTTGCGGAGGATGTACTCGACATCGCAGGACCGAGCCTTGCCGCCCAGGGTTTCGCAGTCGAGCGGGCGCTGGATCCGGCGCCCGTGAACGGGGACCCGCACCGTATCCGGCAGATCATCCTGGCCTTGATCCAGAATGCCCGTATGCACGCGGCGGGTGGCCTCGCCCTGCGGCTTGAGACGGGCGCGGGACCGGACGGCATGGTCTATCTCCGCGTCTTGGATCGCGGACCGGGTTTTCCGCCCGATACGCTCGACGGGCCTGTGGAGCCTTTCTGGCGGGGCGACCCTTCAAGATCGCGCGCAAGCGGGGGCAGCGGCCTTGGCCTTTCCATCGTGCTGGCCATTGCAGCCGCTCACGGGGGAAAGCTGGTCCGCGAAAATCGCCGGGATGGCGGGGCCAGCGTTTCGGTCCATCTGGCGCGCCGGGCGTAACGCCCCCGACCGGGCGCGGGCGTCCGCCAAGCCGCGCTTGGCTCATCGTTGACTGAACCTTGGCCGTTCCTTGACACACGGCCCCCTTAGTCCCGTGCGGTCTTGATCGCGATGGGGCTTGAGGATGAACGGACGGCAGGGATTTGAAGGCACCAACGATGGTTGGCTGAAGCGGCGGCTGAACGGATTGGATCTTGCAGCCGTCTGCGTCTTCGCGGTCATGGTCGCCAACGTTCCGGCCATTGCCTTCCTCGCCGGATCGGACGAATGGCACGACGTGTTCGGGAGCGGTCTTGGCTTTGCCGCCATCTCCGCGCTCTGGCTGATGATCTTGCTCGTGGGCGTGCTTGGTGCCCTGTCCCCGGCGCCCCGGCTTTTGCGCATCGTTACGGTGGTGTTCGTAGCGGCGAGCGCAGCGACGTCCTATTTCGCGATTTTCTTTGGGGTCGGAATAAGCCGGGAGGTCGTGCTCGCCATTCTCTCGACGAATGTGGGCGAGTCGGTCGGCTTTTTGGGCCCCATTTTCGCTCTGCATTTTGCCGCGTTCGGATTGATTCCGGCGATCATCGTGCTTTCGCCTCGAATTTCCAAGCATTTCAAGGCGCCATTCAATTGGCGCGTCATGGGTCTAGCCTCTTTGGTTGCCGGGCTTATCTTCGCGCTCTACACGCCTCAACTGCGCTGGGTGGTGAAGCACGCGACACCATATCTTGGCCCGGCCAATCTGATCTCAGCGGGGGGCGATGTCGCGCGGCGTTCGTGGCAGAACCGGTCGATCGAAGTCCGCGATATCACGTCGGCGTTCGCCTATGAACGCGCGCGGGACCATGAACCCGTTACGGTGGTGTTGATCATCGGCGAAAGTGCGCGCGGCGATCATTTCCAAATCGGCGGTTACGCGCGCCCCACCTCGCCCCGGCTCGCTGCGCGGGAGGGCGTGGTCTATTTCGATGATGCCACGTCCTGCGCGACGTCGACGTCCATCGCCGTTCCATGCCTTCTGTCGCGGCTCACCACGTCGCAATTCGCTTTGCCGGTGCGTGAAACGTCGCTGGTCGGAGTGCTTCGCGCGCTCGGGTTTGCGACCTTCTGGTACTCGGTGCAAGATGCAACCGGCAGTCCTGGAATCCTCAGGGCTTGCAACGAAGCCGACGTCTGTAGTCCAAGGCCCGTCGGCAGCGACGATGTTGCAATGCTTCCGTTCCTGGATCAGGCCCTTTTGGGGGCGCCGGGACAAGATCGCTTCATCGTCTTGCACGCTATCGGCAGTCACCTGCCCTATAAGGACCGCGTGCCCAAAGGGTGGGGGCCGTTCCAACCGGGCTGTAAGTCGGCGACGCCGTATCTGTGTTCTCAGGCAGAGGTGATCAACAGCTATGACAACTCGATCCTGTACACTGATCAATTTGTGGATGCGGTGATCGAGCGTGTTTCTGATCGCAAAGCGATCGTTGTTTACGCGTCGGACCACGGTGAATCGCTTGGAGAGGGCGGGCGATATGGGCATGCGATGCCTTTGATGATCGCCCCGCGCGCGCAGACGCACATACCGTTTGTCGTTTGGACTTCGCGCGCGATCCGCGAAGCGCAGCCCGAAATCTTCGCCAATTTGACCGCTCGCCGCTCTGAAGCGGTTTCGCACGACAATATTTTTTCCACGATCCTTGGCTGCCTGAATGTCCGATCGCAGTTGATAGATCCGGCCCTCGACCTTTGCGGCGGCGATGCCGGCTCACCGGAGGTCAGCAGCTTGAATTGAGCGGGAGACGGGTCCGGGTTCTTGAGCGGGCCGTGCGCGCGGCGGGCGCAAACCGGCGTTGCAAGGTTCTCGGTCGGTCAGTACCGGCTTGGACGAAGCCTTGGCCAGTCTTGAGGGGGCGGCAGTGGCCTTGTGGTTGGTTCATAGCCGGTGCGCGAGGCAGATGCCCGCGCGAGGACGACTGCGATCAGGATGGAGAGGGTGAGATCGGTGGTCTTTGACGAGATGCCGTTCGATCCGGATGCAACCAAAATGTAGAATAGGATGGGGATGGCGGTGCCGGGACCGCCCGCTCTAATGACTTCGCGGATGAAAAAGGCGAGCCCGACGAAGAAAATGGCGGCGACGAGTAAGCCGTAGTAGGCCGGGAAGGCGACGACGAAGCTTTCGATGGCTGTCGTGATGTCGAGCCGGATCTGCGCTCGCGCGATTGCTGAAGGGTACGGCCCGAAGATCATGGAGGCCGTGTCGATCCGGTCGAACACATCCAGCATGGCGCTGCGTGTGGCCGCGCTGCCCTGGTCGTCGATGAAGCGGCTGATGAAGCGGTCGAAGAGGCCGGCCGTGAAGGCGGCGACGCTGACGACGACGAAGCCGCCCGCGAAGGCAACAGTCGTCGCGGCCCGGCTGAAGGTAAATCGCGATCCGGCCAGAACGGACGCCATGACCGGAAATAGGCGCAGGAGCAGGAAAGCGAGAAGAATCACGCTGGCAAAGCGGCCGCTGAAGGCAGCCATTGCCGCGATCTGGAGGCCAATGAGAAAAAGCCGCGCGGGATGGGGAAACGCGCGCCCTGCCCGTCCGCTGATGACCAGGATATAGACGCCGGTCAGGGCCGCGTTGCTGAGCGGATGCCCCAAAAGAGCCGTGGCCCGCCATTCGTAGGGCGCAGGCTGACCGTCGAAGACGACGGGCGTGAGGCGAAAGCCGGTGGTGATTTCGGCAAGCGCGACCAGGGCATTCACGACGAAGAAGACGTGGATGAAGCGGCTGAGCCAGGAAAGGTCCACGCGGGGAAGGTGGATGAGCGCAATCAGCAGAAAGAGGCCGGATACGAAGGTGTCGATCAGGATCGACAAGGGCTTGCCGATGACGGCGGCCTGACAGGCGAGCAAGACGAAAGCCGCCCCGAAGGGCACCAGCCCGGGATAATCCCGAACCGTTGCAGCGAGCGCGCGCGAGAAACCGGCGGATGCAAGGAAGAGAAGCGATCCGGCGACGATGAAGAGGGTTGCCGGGTGGATCTTCGTCAGCGGATTGCCGCCAACCGAACCGTAGGGATAGCCGACGCGGGCGAGCACCATGGCCGACACGGTGAGCAGCATGACCGCGCCGACCCGTAACGACAGCCGCCCGCAGATCCGCAATAGGACCGCGATGGAGGATGGCTGGGATGCGGCGGCGGCACTCATGGGACTAGATTACCCGGCAAGAGCAAACAGATGCTCAACAGGCCGCGCTTCAGGGTGGGCCAGCGCGTGCCCCGGAGTCTGTCTCGGAGCGCGGCAAAGAAACCGCTCGTTCTCATTCCTTCGGCTCACCACCATTGGAGAACCGCCTTCTATCAGCAGCGCAGCCGCTCCATCAGAACCGAACAGAGCGGCTCGACTGGGGCCGTTTCAGAGGCTTCGGGGAGGAGCGCCATCATGGGTGCGCTTCTGGGTGGCCCGGGCGGAACCGGCATGATCTTCCGTCCCAGCCCCGTTTCAATCACCCCAAGACCTCCTCAATGGTGACCCAGGCACCGCCGCGCTGGGCGGAGAGGATGCTCGCCTGGGTCAAGGCGAGGCTCATCAGGTTGTCGCGGCCCGAGCTGAAGCGGGGCGGAATAATGCCGGTGGCAACCGCCTCGACCATGGCAGCGAGGGTGCCGGCCCGGTCGACATGGGCAAGGGCGGGAAGAGCCGGCTGCTGGGGTAGGCCGCCGCGGGGCGTTACGATCAGAACATCTCTCGAAGTCCCTTCTGCGGTGGTTCCGCGTGAGGTGAACCAGATCGTGCCGCCATCGCAATCGACGGTCCATTCGCCGGCCCATGGCGTGGGCAGGCCGCCGCTCATCCATGATCCGCGATAGCTGACGATCGTGCCGGCCGCGAACTCCACCGTGACGACGCCCACGGGGTGATTGGCGAAGGGACTGGCCGGCAGGTTCCAGGTGCGGCAGGAGACGGAGCGCGGCTCATCTTGCAGCACCATTCGCATCAGATCGAAATGGTGGATGGACATATCCGCCAGCAGCGGATCTGGAAAATCCCAGTAGCGATAGCCGATGCTGGGGGCGTGTTGCCGGAACTCGATACCCACAAGCCCCACGGACCCCAGGACCTTGCGCGCGATCAGATCGGCGGCCAAAATCGGAGCGGGATAGGTGCGGTAGTTCTGGCTGACCATGAGAAGCCGGCCGCGCCGTTCGGCGAGCATCACGAGATCGCGCGCCTCGGCCATGGTGCTCGCAAACGGCTTTTCAACGATGACGTGCCGATCCGCCTCCAGTGCCTGACGAACGACCGAGTAATGGGCTTCCGTGCGCAGAGTTGCCAGCACCACGTCGCAATCGGTTTTGGCGAGCGCTTCGATGAGGCTGGCGAAGACCGGAGCCTTCGGCACATCCGGATCAGCGAGAAGCTCATCACGGGCAGCGGGTGCCGCGTCCACATAAGCAGCTACTTCTGCCGTTTCGACGGTGGGCAGAACCTCACGAGCCCAATCGCGCCCCCAAAAACCGAGCCCAACCTGAATGACCTTCACCATGTGCGCCTCCAAACTCGTGGACGGCGACACAAGCGGGGGGCGCACCCAAAGTTCCAGGGTCGGCGCGGCTGAGCAATTATGCTAACCGCCGTCGGTGTCTCCGGCCTTATCGACGGGGTCGATTGCGAGAGCGAACTGCGCGGTCACAAGCAGAATCGCGATCACGATGGCGATCGCGGCCCAGATGTTAGCCCCCGTGAAGAGTACGAAGAGAGCGCCGACGGCGGACGCGACGGTGCTGCCGGTTGCAACAACGGTCTCCATCTGCATGACTATGCCCTCCCAAGCGCCCGACGCCTTATGCTGCGCCGTAGATCGTTTCGCTTGCCCGGAAGAATGCAATAAAGAACAAGTGTTATACAATCGATTTTTTTGAATATGTATATGATCAGACTTAAGTCCCACCACGTGGCTTATTCGCAAATTGGCGTTTTAAATCAGCGGGCCGCAAAGGCGGGCCGAGATATCGGGCCCTTTGGGCAAACTCTAACCCGGCTTACCTCCATCCATGAGAGGAATTGCCATACACTTCTGAAACCTTCACGGCGGCGGCGGCAGGAGACGGAGGTGCTGGCATTGAGCGGGAGCACCCTTCCTTTGCCATCGGAACATGAGCGGGGCATTGGGTGTTCGCTCTTCGATTTCGTGAATTGAGGGCGACGCCATGGACGAAGAAACCGAAGAGCGGGTGCAGGTCCGCGCTTATGAGATTTGGGAACGCGAAGGCCGTCCGGAAGGCCGCGCGCAGGAGCACTGGGATCAGGCGTGCCGGGAACTTGGCATTCAAGACGACGATGGGACCCGGAGTTGGTCGTCCTCGCGCGATCGCCGAAGCGCGCCCGGATAACGCCTGAACGATCGGGATGAGGCGCGAGGGACACGGGTTATGGGGTCCGTGCGGCGTCGAAGAGCTTGCCTCATCCGGTTTTTTGGCGCCTCGCCCTTGCTTTAGCGTGGTCTATGCGGTGTCCTCAGCCATCGGCGGAGAGGCATTCATGACGGGCGAAATCATCGCGGTGGCGCAGACAAAGGGTGGCTCCGGTAAGACGACGCTGGCCGCTCACTTGGCGGTGGCGCTATCACGGACCCATACCGTTGCGCTTCTCGACATCGATCCGCAGGGAAGCCTGGGCGAGTGGTACGAACGGCGGGAGCAACGCCTCGGCGAGGCGGGAACGGGGCTCGATTTTCGCACGGCGAGCGGATGGGGCGCCAAGCGTGAGGCCCGCAATCTTGCCCGCGACAATCAGATCGTCATTATCGACACCCCGCCGAAGTCGGATCTTGAGGCGCGCCATGCGATCGACACCGCGGCGATCGTGGCCATTCCGGTTCAGCCGACACCCGTGGATATGTGGGCAACCCGCGCGACACTGGAGCTTGTGGGGCACGGCGGGGCGAAGGCGCTGATCGTGCTCAACCGGGTTCCCTCGCGCTCGCGCATCACGGACGAAATGGCGGCGGCTATCGCGGATCTGGGATGCGGGGTGGCCGAAACGCGCCTCGGCAACCGCGTCAGCTATGCGGCCGCGATGGGGCTGGGCAGCACGGTGACGGAGCTGGCGGGAGACCCCAAGGCGACCGAGGAAGTCTTTCGCCTCGTCGACGAAATCCGCCGCTTGGTTCCCGGCTGACGGCTGCGATTAGAAGGCGCTCGGATCGGAAGGGCCGTCCGCGTAAATCTCGCGCCGGCCGGCACGGTCGACGGGCCCGACGATGCCTGCTCTTTCCATGCGCCGCATCACGGACAGAGCGCTATTGTAGCTGATTTGCATCCGGCGCTGGATGTGCGCCGTGGAGGCTTTGCGGTCGTGAAACACGATCGCAAGGGCCTGATTGTAGATATGCGCCTCATCGTTGATTTCATGAGGCTCGGGCTGAGACGGCTCGACGCGGGCTGGACCGTTGCTCGTTTTCCGCGACCTTGCGACGGAGATGACCGGATAGGGCGAGGGCACCGGATCCGGCTCGGATGCGCTCGGAGCGGCCGATTGGTTCGTCCGGGCTCGCAGATTATCCGGCGTGCGCGTGAAGCGGACGTTGGGGTGCGCATGGAACGGCTGGAGCCAACTCGGCGTCGGCATGGCGGTCAGTGCCGTCTCGGCCATTTCTGAAGCGGTGGGCGAATTGGGTGAGCGCGCCGGCGAAGTCATGTCCTGATCAGCCTCTGGAGCCGGGAACGGACGAACGGGGCTCCTGATCAAGAGTGCAAGGCGCGCGTTAAGGAAGGGTGATCTTGCATGACATGACCGAGGCCGGAAATTGCGTAACAGTTGATTTTCACAGTCCGTCCTGGCTTGGCACGCAATACGCTTTACTCACTCGGAATGGGCGCGTCCTGCGGCCAGCGGCGCAGGGCCTCTTCGCCCGCGTCCGTCAGGGCGTAAAGGCCGCGGCTCTGCCGGGCGAACCAGCCATAGACATTGCGCTGCAAAATCTTGGGAGCGTCGGGGATCGTGATTTTGAGATCACGCGGGCGCTGGGGTGCGGGCGCCATCGCGGCGGCGCAGGCGAGCGCCTGCTGCCTGTAGGCCGTCATGACCGGCGCGCGCGATCCGCCGCCGGCGACGGGATCGCCCTTGCGGCGGCGATGTTCTTCAAGAAGCCGCGTGCGCCGCCGTTTGTCGGGCCGGGGAAAGGCCGCTTCCGGACCGACGAGCACCTCGACGTGGCCCGTTCCGCTGACGCCGAGGAGACCGAAGCCCAAACGGCGGCACAGTGCACGAAACCGCGCATCACTTTCCCGGCCCTTGCCGCGCGGGGAAAGACGGGCGGCGAGCCAGACCTCATCGCAAGCGGTTGCCCGATCGACGCCTTGCAGGACCAATTCCAGGTTGAAGCTGAGCTTGAGTTCGCAGACAACCACAAGACTGGGCTCGCCCGGCCGCACGCCCAAGAGATCGCACCCACCAACCTCCCCTTTGACGGCATAGCCTGCCGCTTCGAGGTAGGCCTTCACCGGCAGATAGAGCGAGGTTTCCAACGGCGGGTCTCACGGGGAGGGCAGGTCTGGTGCGGATCGCAGCTTCGAATTCCGCCAGCGAGGATAGACAGCCTGCGCCGTCTTGTTCTCGCTGCGGAGGGCCGGCAACTGGCTGATTAGGTCTGCTTGTAGGGGTCGAGGAATACCCGGTCCACCGGACCGAGCCGGTCGGCGGCCGTGTTCAACTGATGCCAATAGGGGTAGAGCAGCGGCGGCCGGCTGACGTTGTCGAGGCGTTGGCGCTCTTCGGGTGTGAGCACGAGGTTGGCAGCCGCAAGATTATCCGCGAATTGCGCCTCGGTGCGCCCGCCGATGATGACGGAGGTGACCCCCGGGCGCCCGATCAACCAGGACAGTGCGACCTGCGCGCCGCTGACGCCGCGATCCCCTGCGATCGCCAGGATCACGTCCACAATGTCCCATAGCTTGGCCTCGTCGCGGATCGGCGGTTCGGTCCAGCCGGCAAGCTGACGGGTGCCTTCCGGTGCAGCGGCGTTGCGCCGGTGCTTGCCAGACAGCAGGCCGCCGGCAAGCGGGCTCCAGACGAGGATGCCGAGACCCTGATCAAGACTGATCGGCACCAGCTCGTATTCGACCTCGCGGGCCTGGAGCGAGTAATGGATCTGCTGCGAAACGAAGGGGATGCGCCCGTCGCGCCGGGCGATTTCCATGGCTTTGCTCACATGCCAGCCGGAATAATTGGAGCAGCCGACGTAACGCACCTTGCCCTGCCGGACCAGCGTATCGAGCGCCTCCATGGTTTCTTCCAGCGGGGTTTCGCCGTCCCACTCATGGACCTGATAGAGATCGATCACGTCTGTGCGCAGACGCTTGAGACTGGCCTCGCAAGCGCGGATGAGATGCCACCGCGACAGCCCCCGGTTGTTGGGCCCCTCTCCCATCGGAAAGCGAGCCTTGGTGGCGATCAAGACGTCGTTCTTGCGCTTGCCGCCGAGCGCTTCGCCCACGATTTCCTCGGATGCGCCGGTCGAATAGATATCGGCGGTGTCGATGAAGTTCACGCCGGCGTCGAGCACTTGGTCGATCTGCCGGCGGGCCTCATTCAGACCGACGTTACCGACCTTGGCGAACGGCCCCGTGCCGCCCATCGTCATCGTGCCCATGGTGAGCACGGAGACCTTCAAGCCCGAGCGGCCGAGCAAGTGATAATCCATGATGTGTCCTCCCGATTTGACCTCGATGATAGGCGAGGCGGTATCGGAGGCACAACTCTGATGCTGCGGAGTGTTCGTGAGGCGCTGCAATGCTCAGCCAATAGGGCTGGCTGCCAGCCAAAACTTAAATTTGCAGACAATTAGATTAGTCTTACCAAGTGTAATTCAATAAAATTGAAATATCATTATGTTTAGAAGACGAGCTGTTTTCGTTTATTCTTGTCGCCATGAGGCGTCTTGAAATGGCAAAGCCGATTCTGTTCTAGAATCCGCTTCCGCCACGAATTTCATTCATTATCGTCTTCAAGATGATGCGCGCATCCATGAGCAAATCGAACTGGCGCACATAGATCAGATCATAACGGATGCGCTCCATAGCTTTGAAGGCATCGGCTGTCGGACCCCGGAACCCGTTGGCCTGCGCAAGTCCGGTCAGTCCGGGACGCATGACATGGCGGTCGTGATAGTTTTCCACGAGCCGTTCATAGGGCACGCCGGCCGCCAACATGCCCACCGGATGACAGCGAGGGCCAACTAGCGACATATCGCCGATCAGGATGTTCAGCAACTGCGGCAGTTCGTCGATGTTGGTTCGGCGCAGGAAACGGCCGATCGGGGTTATGCGCGGATCCTGGAAGACGGTCTGCGAGACACCGCTCATGTCCGAGAGATGGACATACATGGTTCGGAACTTGAACACCTTGAACTGAGTCTGACCCCGCCCCCAGCGCTTCTGCCGTATCATGGCAGGACCTGAACTAGTCAATTTAATAGTCATCGCCACGACGACGAACAATGGAAAGAGCAAAAACAGAGCCGAAAGCGAAACAACGACGTCGATCAAGCGCTTAAGCGTGAGATTAACACGGCGGGGCAAGTTTACTTTTGAAGCATGATTCAACGCGAAACCGAATTTGTCGCAGCGATTTGGCGATTCAGAACTTAATCTGTTTTTGAGAGAGGAAATACCGTTGATGTCATCCATTATTTTTCACGTATATTTTTTCGATAATAGAGAGGACTCACTGCGGGAAAAAACCACAGGTGGCAACTGATAATTCGTGCATTTCGCTAGGAAAGCAACAACATAGGCTATTTTTTATCCTTTATTCCAGTAGCATTTCTTACCCATTCAGGCAACGCACAATGCTGGGCGCTCAGGGCCATTTGCGAAAATCCGGCGGAAATCGGGGCGCGCTTTCTTAAGCTACAGTTAACGTCGGCACGAAAAAAGCGCCTTGCCGTCCATCGACCGGAATGGGTTGAACCAAAATGGCCTATCGCCGGCTGATGATCGACTGAACATCAGAAAGGAACCGTCGCTGCTGGTCGGGTCCGAGGGATTCGACAAGGGATGTCAACTCCAGCCGAGCCGATGGATTATCGATATAGTGACGCGCAAGAATGATGCGTCCTTTCTGGCTACGCATCATCAACTTCATATCCTCCGACCTCAGTTTTTCAATCTGGGACGCGCGAGGCTTGCTTCGGTCTCGCAGGGCATAAAAGCGCTCGATCGCGACGGGCGCCTGACTTGACGAAACGGACGCGCTTTTGATGAGAGCGGCCTCGAAGAGATTTTGATTTCCCTTCAATTCGGCAATACGAGCGAGCGCGGTCCAGGCAGAAGCTTGGGCTGGTACGGCCTTTACGAGATCGCTCAAACGGCCTTCACAGGCGCTTCTGACGGCAGCTACCATATCGCCGGTTATGCTGGATCCAGCGGGGTAGTAGGGCATCGTCCCGCATCTTGCGGCAATTCGATAGGCGGAATAAAGGCTGGTGAACCGTGAGACATGGGGGTGCGCGATGACCGATTTCATCGTATCGGCATTGGACCCGGCAAGTTCGGTCAGCGACCTCCATTCAAGCACGGCGCCGTAAGCGCCGCCGCCGATCAAGAAGGCCGAGGCCAACGCTGCGACTATCCCGTTGAAGCGCATGGGGCGTCTCGATCTCACGGGATCAGACATGGGGCGTTCCTCGGTGAGCATCGAGAGGCAGTCCGGAGAACTCGACGTCTTTCGTGGAATCAGCGCCGCGCGATCGGGCCTTGCGTTGCCCGGACTGCGCATAGCCGGCTCCAAGTACAAATAGAAACAGAAACACGATGGACTCGATTTGAAGACTGAAGTCGGCGAGGGAATGGACGGCCGCGACCACGGTCACGCCAAATGCGGCACACGGCACTGTCCAACCTCGGCTTTGACGCAGTGCGGCTCTCAAGCAACGACCGGCGAGCAGCAAAACAGCCAGCATAACCGCCAGCGCGGCTGGAAGGCCAAGCTCCGCGCCAAGTTCAAGGTATAGGTTGTGGGCGTAATCCCAGGTCAAATCCGGGTTGAGCGGCGGCGCCTGAACTTGGGGAAATGCAAGTAAGAAAGAACCGGCCCCCTGCCCCGCCAGCGGACGGAGAGAAATCAGGTCCAATGTCTTGATGTAAAGTTCAAGACGAAAGTTGGCGTCCTTGGATGTAAACAGGAACCGTTCGAAAATTCCCGTTCCATCAAATAAGATCATCAGACCAAGAAGCAGAACGGCAAGACTGCCAAAAGCCAAAACCAATCGCATTGCATGGCGATGCCCTGCTGCCGCGATAACAATAACAACCGCCACGCCAACCATGCCGGCCACGAGGCCCATTCGACTTTGACTGGCGACAAGGGCTGCGAGAATTACGGCCATTCCCGCCAAGAGCGGGCTGTAGCGTTCGACGCCGCCGATGCGGCCCGTTCCTCGGCGGGCGGACCCACCGGCTGCCGCATTTTCGCCATGCAACACCCCGGCAATCAGCGCGGCTCCGATAACGGCGGCAAAGGCTTGGGTTGTCGCGAAGGAGTTGCGGTTGACGTAGGTACCGGTTGCGGACCCCTCGTATTCCCATTTCGGCATAAAGAGCAGCGTATCGCCAAGCTGCGAGAGCGAAATCAAAGCAAATAGACCCTGGAGCACGAGCAGAAAAAAGAGGAGCCGGAGCAGTTTTTCCGCGCGCCGCCGACTTGAGAACGACCTTAAAGCGAAGAAAAATACGGTCGCGTAACTGACATATCTCAAGAGCATCCAGATGGTGGCCGAGGGAGATGCCGAGATCGTGCCGGCACCGCCAGATAAGGATTCGGGAAATTGCGACCATGCGGGATGAACGCCGACGCCGAGCGGCAAGGCTTGGACGAGGATCCAAACACAAACACTCATAATGAGGAGCGCGGCGGCCAGGAGAACCGTATCCAGCGGAGCTGGCGAACGACGCTCCGATGTGGATATCAATAACTGCAAGGCTAAAGCTAAACCTAACAGCAGGGCATTGAACGCCCAAAAGATCGGCCTGTTACTTCCGATAGGAATAGATGAGCCGATCACAAATGCTATGGTGAAATAACCTAACAAACTAGCTGAATTCGAAGAGCCATTTTCACTAGCTCGTCCGCGCAGAAACCTTGAATACGTCTTCATTTAATCTACGAATCCCATTCAGGAGCCGGAAATAGAACAAAAATTTTTGGCGGCGGACCTTGAGTGTGTCAGCGTAGAAATACCCTCGAAGCCATATACATTCTGATTGCACTTTCTGCCATGATCATTTATCAGTTAACGACGTTGATATTGCAAAGGTGCTAAACCTGTTTTTGGAGTGAATTAAATGGCTCGCATCTCATCAATCGCAGTTTCACTGGCCTTTTTCGTTTCGTTCGTTGGTGGCGCCAACGCCGCACTGACCGAAGTCGAATTGTCTCTTTTGGAGCGTGCCAAGGTCGCTTGCGCCGAGAGCGGGAGCGCCGAGTGCCGCGCCCTTCTCGCTGAAATCCTTGCCTCTGGCAATCCGGAACTCCTTGCTGCTGCTTCGGATTTGATGTCGGCGAACAATGCTCTGCCCACGGGTGTTGTTCCGCAGGTAACCCCCAGTGGGGCGTGATTGCTGAGGCCGGCGCGTAGCCCTTTGGTGGTGCGTGGCTTCTTCAACCAATCAAAGTTTTGCCGGACAGAGTTTTGCTCTGTTCGGCTTTTTGTTTTCCCCGGCGAAAGCGGGATAAGGCGCAGGTCTGTTTCGCTGCACAGTTTGCAAGATCCCATGAGGGTGCCCCATGGTGTTTGGGATGCGACGAGGGCTGATGAGGCGGCTTTCAGCCCCGGCGCTTATCCTTGGGAAAATCAACGTGATCCCCGCGTCAGCCATAAGGGTCTGCGACCCCTTCGTGCGACCGAGTAGAGTTCAAGGTTGGGCGCGCAGAATATCGCGTGATCGTTCGTTCCGGCCGGTTTATAGGGCGCGGCCAAGCGCATCAGTCCCATAGCCGCACCGTTCGCTCAGGCGCCGTGAACAGGTGTCACTCAGGCTGTATCTCGAAGCGTATGTCGTGCGCGCCGCCCCAGAGGCATCGCCGGCCGATTTCAGCGAGATGCTCTGCTCCGTGGGTCACGGTGAGAAAATGGTTGCCCGCAAGCTGGCCGACTTTGCTGGCGAATTGCACGCCGCCATAGGCGAGCAAAATCTCCGTCTCGCTGATACCGCCGGGATAAAGGATGATCTGGCCCGGAGCGGGATAGCTTGTGTGGTTTTCATAGGAGACGCCGAAATCGAGATCACCGAGCGGCATCCACACGGCCTCACCACTCCAGCGGACGTGGACGACTTTGGAGGCGAAGGGCAGACGATCGAGGAATGCCTTGCAAGTCGCCGGCGCTTTCTCGGTCTCCATCCGTGCGGTCAGAACAATGTCGCCGACGGTGATCGAAATCTTAGTCATCCAAGCCGTTCCTCGTTGTTGGGCCCCAATGATACGGTGTGCCACGTGCAAAGGTCACAAAAATTTCAGCGCGATTCATCGCGATCGAAGAGCAGACAGGGCGAGTTGATCAGGCGCGGGCGCGTAGCGCAGTCAAATCCGGATGGAAACAGCCGGTGCCGAGCTGCAATTGACCCTGCGAAAGAGACTGTGCCCGGGATGGAACAGAAGCGGCCCGCCCAGATCACGGCAAGATGATGGCTACATGCCGCACATTTTGCGTATTTCTGTTTCTCTTCGTCAAAAAAAGTTGCCGGGACCTGCTTTGACGACAAATTCGAGCATCCTGTTCGAGTTCAGCTGTGCTAAGAATGATCAGTAGGAGCGGATCTGAAATGCGGTCAGGTTTGAACTATGATGCCGGCCTCCGGATGTAGTTCGGGCCTTGAACAATACGAAATCGACGTCACGAAAAGCTCTTTAAACGAATCTGGACAAGCGCAGCGCTCCGCGGGCGCGATCCAGTGCTTGGTTATGGCGGAGACGAGAAGGCAGTATGGGAAAGGGTAAGGATTTCCGCCCGTCGCGGCGGCGCGGCGGATTTGATGACGACGTGATGCCGTCATTCGAGATGCCTCGGGAGCGCCCCGCTCGTTCGTTCGGCGCCCCGTCGCCGTTCGACAGCGCGCCTGCGTCCGGCCCGGTCGTTGACGCGACGGTGTCGTGGTTCAATCCGGAGAAGGGCTTTGGCTTCACTTCGTTGAGCGATGGCTCGGGCGATGCGTTTTTGCACATCGGACAGTTGCAGGCGATCGGCAGAGACTCCGTGCCGCCCGGCGCAACCTTGAAGGTGCAAGTTGCGCAGGGTGCGAAGGGCAAGCAGGTCGTCAAGGTCGTCGATGTCGACGAAAGCACGGCTCAGCCGCAGCAAGCTCGTCCTCGTCCGGCCGGCCCACGCCCCGGCTTTGGTGATCGCGGCGGCTTCGGCGGCGACCGTGGCGGATACGGCGGCGGCGGTGATCGCGGCGGCTATGGTGGTGGTGGCGGTGGTGGTTTCGGTGGCGGCGGCTTTGGCGGCGGCGATCGTGGCCCTCGTCCGCCTCGCCGTACGGTCGATGCGTCTTCCGCGCAGCCTCTCGACGGTGTCGTGAAGTGGTTCAACCCCGACAAGGGCTTTGGCTTTGTTGCGGGTGAGGACGGCGGCAAGGACGTTTTCGTCCATATCTCCGTTCTCCAGGCAGCCGGCATGGGCCCCCTCGCCGATGGCCAGCGCGTCGCCATGAAAGTGGTTGAAACGCCGAAGGGCCGCGAAGCGGTGCAGATCAGCGTTCTCGACTAAGTTACAGGACAACGCTTTGCGTTTTAAAAGGGCTGCGGATGACATCCGTGGCCCTTTTTGCATTCCGCTTGAGTCCAGGATCCGCACGCGGCCATGTCCGGGACAGCGACGAGCGCCCAGCGCGAGCTCAAGTTCGGGCGGAGGCCTGCGAGCAGGGCGGCAGATTAGGCTTGAGTGTTGCGCGGCCGAGGGATCACATCAGGCAGCTTACAGGCGCAAGCTAATCCTATGGAATTACTGCGGAATTATCCACGTAGCGCGGTCTAGCGGGGGAAGATTTGTCCTTCAGGCGACAGGCGAAAGCTATGGCCATGCGCAGATTTGCGCCGAGCTTGTTCCAACGCCCGATCGCCAACGTCCCGGCCTGGGTGCAGCACGCTGGGGCGGCCCGAGCCGTCACAAGCGATCCGCGTGGCCGGCGGACTGGCAGCCCCGGCAATCAAGCTCGTGTTTGCCCAGGCCGGACCCCGCCGCGCCGTCAATCTTCCATCATGATCGTGCGGGTGATTTCGATGCCGAACCCAGCGAGACCGACATAGGACCGTTGGCGTGTCGCCAATGTCGCGATCGAGCGAATCCCGAGATCGCGGAGAATCTGAGCGCCGACGCCCACTTCGCGCCAGCGCTGCATCCGCTCCTTGGCGCTGGCGTGGCGCTCTCCGTCCTTGCCGTTTTCCGGAGCCGGATCCTCGGCGGCTAGGTCGTCCGCCACAGGATTGCGCAGGTACATGAGGACACCGCGCCCCCCTTCCCGCTTGAAGACATCAACGGCCTGATCGATCCAGGTTCTTGAACCGGCCGTGCGGCAGAAAAGATCGATGGCCGGCTGCTCCCGGTGGATGCGGCAGGGCACGTCCTCTCCGCCCGCGATATCGCCGAACACGGCGACGACATGCTGCATGGGATCGAAGGGGGTGCGGTAGGCCATGACGGAAGCCTTCAGCCCACAGATCGTGAACTCACGGGTCGCCATGGCCTCTACAAAACGTTCCGTACGAATGCGATAGGCGATCAGATCTTCGATCGAGACGATCTTCAGCCCATGCTCGCGCGCGAAGGCGATCAATTCGGGAAGCCGCTTGACCGTTCCATCGTCGTTGACGACTTCGGCGAGGACGCCGCCCGCTTCAAGGCCGGCCATGGTGGCGAGATCAACGGCTGCCTCGGTGTGGCCGGAGCGCGTCAACACGCCGCCGGCCCGGGCGATCAAAGGAAAGATGTGACCGGGGCGGAGAAAGTCCCCGGCTACGGTGTTGCCGTTGGCGAGCGCCCGGATCGTATTCGTCCGCTCGTCGGCGGAAATGCCAGTGGTCATCCCGGCCCGGTAGTCGACGCTGACCGTGAAGGCGGTGCGCATGGGGTCGAGGTTGTTCGCCACCATCGGCGGCAGATTGAGCTGATCGGCGCGCTCGGCCGTGAGGGGCACGCAGAGGATGCCGCTGGTATGGCGGATCATAAAGGCGATCTTCTCGGGCGAGGCTTTTGAGGCGGCCATGATCAGATCGCCTTCGTTCTCCCGGTCGGTATCATCGACGACCACGACCAACTCGCCTGCGGCAATCGCGGCAATCGCGTCCTCGATCTTGTCCAGCTTCATGTCCATTCCCGTTCAAGTCCTCTCGTGCGCACCGTCGCTAGAAACGCCATGATCGTGAGGGGATCAAGGAACGTGGTTCTCAAGGTAACCGGATCACGTAGAGTTTTCGTGTTGTCTCGACGACTTCCCATAGACCAGTGAAGCCGGGGCGGATGACGAAGCTGTCGCCTTCCCGAACAATGCGCGGGGTTTCGACGCCGTCCTCGTGCAAAATCGAGACGCCGGAAACAATCGAACAGAATTCCCATTCGTCATAGGCAATCCGCCACACACCGGGGGTCGCCTCCCAAACGCCCGTGATCGTCTTGCCGTCCGGCGTTTCCTCCACCGTCCAATTGCGCGTGACGGGAGCCCCCTTGATCACGCGGTCGGCGGGCGGCGCTCCATCCTCGGGCGCAATTGCGGTGAGATCGAACGAAACCAGCTTCGGACTGTCCGCCATGTCATGTCTCCCCATCAGATCCGCTTCTTATGGGATCAGGATGGATCACTTTTGGCAATTCGGTCGGCTTCGTCCATGATTTCCCTCAGGGGCATCGGCAGCAATGGCTTTGCGAGCCATCCGTCGAACAGCCCGCTTTCGGCCCGGGTCCTTGTGTCCGAATGGATATCCGCCGTCAGGGCCACGATTCGCGGCGCGGCAAGGCCGCCGGTGAAAAGACCCCGGATGCGGCGGGCGGCCTCCAGTCCATCCATTTCGGGCATATGGAGGTCCATCAAAACGAGATCGAAACGAGCCGCCGCTTCGCCGTGCCGTTCGTCTACCAACGCGACGGCCTTGCGGCCATCGGAGGCAACCGTGACGTGATGACCGAGCTTTTCGAGAAGTCCTCGGCCAAGCAGCAGGTTGATTTCGTTGTCGTCGCAGAGCAACACTTGCAGCGGGCGCTCGGATTGGTGAAGCGGTTCCGCTGGCAAAATCAGCCTGGCTTTCTGCTCCACCGGGCGCTCCAAATCCCCGAACAGCGTTCCAAGGGCCGTCAGGAGGGACGCCGCACGCAGCGGCTTGATCAGATAGGCGCCGAAGCCGGCCGCCTGAAGGTCCGGCAATTGTCCGCGCTGGCGGGGATCGATCACAATGGCCGCCGGCACCGTGCTGATGGCGCGGACACGATCGAGAATTCCATAGGGGTCGCCGGCGGCGGCGTCGATCAAGACAGCGGCGAAGTCCGATTGCCGCTGAAGGCGGTCTTCAACCTCTTTTTGGGTCGCAAGGTCCGGGTCCATGCCGGCGTCGAACAAGCGTCTCAGGATGAAGGGCGCTTCGATCAGAGAATGGGAGATGACGAGAACTCGCCGTGCTTTCGCAGGCGCTCTCGTGATCGCATTGTCAGTGCCTGCAGGGGACCGAATCGAAGAGCCGACGTCGAGAGAAGCCCGCAGCAGCGCCTGCGTGGCGCGGGCACCGAGAAGATTTTCCCTCCAAGCGTCGGTTTGGTTGGGCTCATGGGCTGTGCTTTGCGGGGCTGTCTCCTCGCGCGGCAGGTTGACGGCGTCCAGTGGGAGGATGACCGAGAAACAGGCACCGGCGCCGGGGGCGGATGTGACGCCGACCGTTCCGCCCATGAGATCGACAAGCCGGCGCGTGATCGCTAGGCCGAGCCCCGTACCGCCGAAGGCGCGCTGCGGGCCGAGGTCAGCCTGGATAAACTCGCCGAAAATACGTTCGAGATCGCTCTCGGCGATCCCGATACCGGTGTCGCGAACCTGAAACAGCACGTTTTGCGCTGCGCCGCTCATTCCGGGATAACGCAGAACTTCAATGGCAACGCCGCCTTCGGCCGTGAACTTGATGCCGTTGCCCGCAAGGTTGAACAGGATCTGCCGGAGGCGAACAGGATCGGCCATGACTTCGCGCGGCAGGCGTGGGTCGATATAGGCGGCCAGTTCGATGCCTTTGGCCGAGGCTCGGGGAGCTAAAAGCTCGACAAGTTCCTCGACCGTTTCGGTGAGGTGGATCGGTCTGACCTGAAGGTCGAGCTTGCCGGCTTCGATCTTGGAGAAGTCCAGGAGATCCTCGATCAAGAGCAACAAGGCCTCGCCCGAGGTTTCGATGGCACGGGAGTAGGTGCGCTGTTCAGCCGAGAGATCGGTGTGGAGAAGAAGGCCGGTCATGCCGAGAATGCCGTTCAGCGGCGTGCGAATCTCGTGGCTGACCATGGCCAGAAAGCGGGATTTGGCGGCGTTCGCGGCCTCGGCGCGTTCCAGCGCCTCGGAGAGCGCCGACTCGATGGCCTTGCGATCGGTTATGTCACGCCCAACCGTTCGCCAGATCTTTGCAGATCCGAGCATGCGAACGGGCATTTGCGTCCAGGAATACCAGCGTGTGCCGTCCCCTGTTTCAATCGCGACATCGCCTGAAAGCAGCCGCTCCGCTTGCGCCTCAAGGGGGTCGCTTGGGGTCTCGCCCGCGTTCTGCAAGGCGGGGGCACCCAGCACATCGGCGAGTTTGCGCCCAAGAAGCCTATCGACCGACGTTCCCAAGGCCTTTGCAAAGACCTCGTTGGCGTCGGTGATCAGGCCGGATCCATCATGGCAGATGACGATGTCGCTGGAGGGCGCGCCCGGTATGGCTGCGTTGATCGCGGCTTGGTCCCAGGCGAGATCCTTATTGTCCTCAAGCCCGGCAGGCGTCGAAGGGATTGTGACGTCGTTCGGCGAGGCGAATTTTCGACCGACCACCCGACCCATCAAAAAAGCGGCCATCGACGTGAAGGTTACGAAGGCAAATCCGAGCAGGACAGCAACGATGCCGCCGCCCCCGTCGATGGCGAGGAGGAAGCCTGCGAGTGTGACCGTCGCCAAGCCAGCCGAACCGCCGATTTCAGCGGCTTTGCTGAACAGCACGGGGGGCGAGCGTCGCGTCGCGTGATCGGCGGTGTTCAGGCCGTCGTCCGACTGACCGCTCAGCAAAGGGGCAGGGTTCATCCGTGGCAAATTCCGGCTTGGCTTCCTCCGTCCTCCCGCCGGTGCGGCTGAAGAACGGGAAACCATATTAGCCCGGAGGTCTTGCCATTCCCTTGCGCTAATCTTCGAAACGCACGCCGCGCTTATGGTTTCAGGCCGCGTCCTGCAGGCGTTCGTGCCCGGCGCGATAGGAGAGTGCTTCGCCGATGTGGATCCGGCCGATCGTCTCGCGGCCGTCGAGATCGGCCAGCGTTCGCGCGACTTTCAGCACCCGGTGATAGCCGCGCGCGGACAATCTGAAAATGTCGGACGCCTCACGCAGAAGCTTCATTCCTGCGCTATCGGGCGTTGCGACCAGTTCGACCAAGCCGGCCGGCGCGACGGCGTTGGTCAAGACGTCGGGTCGACCCAGAGCGGCGTAGCGGGCAGCTTGAACGGCTCTGGCAGCGGTGACACGCTGCGCGACAACCGCCGACGTTTCCGGCGTGCGGCGGGGGGCCAACAGGTCGGCCGCCGATACCGCCGGCACCTCAACCGTGAGATCGAAGCGATCGAGCAAGGGACCCGACAGCCGCTCCTGATAATCTCCCGCGCAGCGCGGACCCCGGCGGCAGGTGTGCCCAGGCGTGCCGGCCATTCCGCAGCGGCATGGGTTCATGGCCGCGACAAGCTGAAAACGGGCGGGATAGGTGACCCGGGCATTCGCCCTGGCGATTACCACGTCGCCGGTTTCCAGCGGCTGGCGCAGGCTGTCGAGCACGGCGGGCTGGAACTCGGGCAATTCGTCGAGGAAGAGGACGCCGTGATGGGCGAGCGAGATTTCGCCGGGTCTGGCCCTTATGCCGCCGCCCACGAGCGCGGCCATGGAGGCGGAATGGTGGGGCGAACGAAACGGCCGGCGATCGCTGAGGCGGCCATCGGCAAGCGTGCCGGCGATCGACGCGATCATGGAGATTTCCAGCAATTCGCGAGCCGTCAAAGCCGGGAGGATCGATGGCAGGCGGGCCGCCAGCATTGATTTCCCCGACCCGGGCGGCCCGATCATCCGCATATTGTGGCCGCCCGCGGCAGCCACTTCGAGCGCGCGTTTGGCGATTTCCTGACCCTTAACGTCGACTAGATCGGGCAAACCCGTGGCCATTTCGGCTGGGCGGGCTTCAGGGCGGGAGAGGACCTGTGTTCCCTTGAAGTGGTTCGCAACCGCGATCAGGCTCATGGGCGCCAGGATCGACATGGACGCATCCGCCCAAGCAGCTTCCGTGCCGCATGCTTTGGGGCAGAGAAGGCCCCGGCCGTCGGCATTGGCCGCGATCGCGGCGGGCAAAACGCCGGCTACGGCCGAAATCGTGCCATCAAGCGCCAACTCGCCAAGGGCGACATAGTCTTCCAGCGCGTCGGCGGGAATGGCGCCCATGGCGGCCATGAGGCCGAGCGCGATCGGCAAGTCGTAGTGGCTGCCTTCCTTCGGCAGATCGGCGGGCGCAAGGTTGACGGTGATACGCCGGACCGGAAGGGCAAGGCCCGATGCCGCGAGCGCCGCGCGCACCCGCTCCTTGCTTTCGGCCACGGCCTTATCGCCGAGGCCCACGATGTTGAAGAGGGATTTTCCCGGCGCCATGTGCACCTGCACATCCACGGGCGTTGCCTCGACACCTTGAAAACAGACGGTGCGAACCCTCGTGACCATCGCCGCTACCCCTACCTGACTGACGCATGTTAACGAAGTTAACCACGATCAGTCAAGAACGTCCATGGAACATAGAGGGGTCAAATGTTCTCAGCGCGTTGCCTCTTTTTAACGCTTGGCCTCGATGGCATCCCAGATCAGGGCGGCGATATCCGGGCCGCCGAGACGCTTGATAGCGCGCAGTCCGGTCGGCGAGGTCACGTTGATCTCGGTCAGCAGACCGCCGATCACATCGATACCGACGAATAAAAGGCCCCGGCGGGCAAGCTCCGGACCGATCGCCTCGCAGATTTCGCGCTCGCGATCGGTAAGGGCCGTGGTTTCGGCGGCACCGCCGCGCACCATGTTGGAGCGCAGATCGTCGGGGGCTGGAACTCGGTTCACGGCACCGGCGAAACGCCCGTCGACGAGAATGATCCGCTTGTCGCCCGCGCGCACCGCCGGCAGGTAGCGCTGCACCACCCAGGCTTCGCGGAACTGTGTGGTGAACATGTCCATGAGCGATCCGAAGTTCTCGTCCTCCGGCTTCACCCGGAACACGCCCTGCCCGCCGTTGCCGTAGAGCGGCTTCATCACGATATCGCCGAACTCCTTGCGGAAAGCGCGGATTTCGGCGGGATCGCGGGTGATCAGCGTTTCCGGCATCAGGTCCGGAAAGTCCATCACGAACAGCTTCTCCGGCGCGTTGCGGACTTCGGCGGGGTTGTTCACCACCAGCGTTTTGGGATGGATGCGGTCGAGGAGATGGGTGGTCGTGACATAGGCCATGTCGAAGGGCGGGTCTTGCCGGAGGAGCACGACGTCAAGCTCGGAAAGGTCCGTGCGCACGGCTTCGCCGAGGCTGAAATGGTTGCCGGGCTCGTCTTGAACGGTCAGCGGCTCCAAGGCGGCGGTCAGCGTGCGGCCGCGCAGGGCGAGGCGGTCGGGAGTGTAGTGAAAGAGCGCGTGGCCCCGGCGCTGCCCTTCCAAAAGCAGGGCGAAGGTACTATCGCCGGCGATGCGGATGGAGGCGACGTGGTCCATCTGAACGGCGACAGCAAGCGTCATGTCATGTCCTCGCGGGTGGTGTCCGGCCGCCGTTATGAAGCCGGGCGGGTGTCAATTGCAATCGGCGCGATCACGCGACGAGCTTCGATGCCCTGATCGTGATCGCTCACGGATCAAACGCGCGTTGCAGATGCACAGGCAGGCGCCAGGGCACGACGACGATGAGATCGAAGCGCTGGATATAGTCGGCAAGGCGCGGATGACGGGCGATGAAGAGATCGGCGGCGCGAACGATGCGCTGTTCGGAGGCGGACGAGACGGCCTCCTCGCCAATGTCCAGGCGTTTGCGCGCCTTCACCTCGACGAAGGCGACGGTGCGCCCGCGTCGCGCGATGAGGTCGATCTCGCCGGCCGGCGTGCGATAGCGGCTGGCGATGATCCGGTATCCCTTCAGCCGCAGGAAGCCGGCGGCGAGGGATTCGGCCGCAAGACCCCAGCGATAGGCGCGGCGGCGATCCTGCGGTCGGCGCGGCGTCGTGCGGCTCAATCGTCGCCCCCGGCATCGGCGCTCGGTTCGGAGCCAGATTCGGTGCTCAGCATCGTCGCTCGCAGCGCGAGGGCGCGGGCGTAGACGTCCTTGCGCGGCAGGCCGGTCGCCTTGGCGATTTCAGCGGCGGCTTGCCCCGGCCCTGTCGTCTCCAGCGCGGCTTTGAGGAGGGCGTCGAGGTCTTCTTCGGGGGCGGGGCGCTCCAGCGGCGGTCCGGCGAGGAGCACGATTTCGCCGCGCGGCGGATCGGTGACCGCGCCCTCGGCGAGCGCGGCGAGGGTGCCGCGCCGGACTTGCTCGAAACGCTTGGTGAGTTCCCGGGCGAGCGCGCCGGGGCGATCGGGGCCGAGCACTTCGGCCATATCGGCCAGCGTTTCGGCGGCGCGGTGCGGCGCCTCATAGCAAATCAGCGTCACCGGCACCCCGGCAAAACTTGCCAGCCGCGCGCGCCGCGCCGTGGTTCTGGCCGGCAGAAAGCCGAGGTAGAGGAAAGCATCCGTCGGCAGTCCGGCCGCCACAAGCGCGGCCAGCAAGGCGGATGGACCGGGGATGGGGATGACCTTCACGCCTTCGGCCACCGCCTCCTCCACCAGCTTGTAGCCGGGGTCGGAGATCAGCGGCGTTCCGGCGTCGGAGACGAGCGCGAGCCGCATGCCGCCGCGCAGCATCGCCATCATGCGCGGGCGTTCGCGGGCCGCGTTATGCTCGTGGTAGGCGGCCATTGGCCGCTTGATGCCGTAGCGATCGAGCAGCGTGCGGGTCACGCGAGTGTCTTCGCAGACGATGAGATCGACCGCGCTCAGCACTTCCAGCGCCCGGATCGTAACGTCGCCGAGATTGCCGATGGGCGTTGCGACGGGATAGAGACCCGGCTCGATGGGCTTTGATTTGAACGCCTGCCCCTCGATCAGAAAGCCGGACGGGGGAACAATCGATTCGGGTTCGGACATGAGAAGCCGGGGTGCAAGAAGACAGGATTTCAGGCTTATGCGCCGGATGCGCGCCGTATTGTGGGGAGCAAAGGCCGCGTTCGAGCGGTTTGTCGAGGATAATGTTGCCTCGGCGCGATTTTTGCCCTTGATATCAGCGGCTACCGCGGGGCTCATGGAGATTGGCCGACGCGCGGCTCGGGGTGAGGCCACCAACCGAGCCCGCAAGCGTCTGTCCCGCACGCGGCACGGCTGTAGCCAAGCGGCGCGGCGGCTCCAGGGCGGCGATGGAAAAGGTGTGATATGAGCGACTCGTGGTGGGTCAACAACCGTGCGGTCGGCGTGGGCGTGCCCGTTATCACCCGGCGCGCGGCCATCGGATTGCTCGGCGCAACGGCGCTCGTGTCGGCGTGCTCGCCGACGTCCACGCTTTCGACCGGGCAGCAGAACCTTCTTCCGGCGCCGACCAATCCGCTGATCAGCGGCGAAGCGCTTGGAACCGGTACGGTCCGCGTCGGCTTGCTCCTACCGCTTTCTGCAGTCGGCAACGCGCAGGCGCTTGCGACCTCGATGCGCAATGCGGCCCAGCTCGGCCTCAACGATTTCACGGCCAATGATCTGACGGTTCTGGTCAAGGACACGCAGGGAACCCCCGAAGGCGCCGCGATCGCCGCCCAGGCCGCGCTTGCGGAAGGGGCCGAAATCCTGCTCGGGCCGGTGTTCGCGGCGGAAGTGCGCAGCGTCGCCCCGCTTGCCGCGCAGGCGAGCGTGCCGCTGGTCTCGTTCTCGTCCGACCCCAGCGTTGCCGCGTCGGGCAGTTACATCATGGGGTTCACGGTCGACGATCAGGTCAATCAGGTGATCGGGCAGGCGTCTTCCGCCGGCCGGCGCTCGGTGGCGGCGATCATTTCGGAAGGGGCTTACGGCACCTTTGCCGAAGCGGCGCTGCGGCAGGCGACGGCCCGAACGGGTATCCGCCTCGTGCAGGTTCAGCGATTCGCGCCGGGCGGCTTTACGGCTGCCGCGCAGGCGGTGGCAGCCAATGCGGCGGGCCTTGACGCGATCGTGGTTCCGGACGGACCTGGCATCGCGCCGCTGATCACCGAAACGCTGCGCAGCTCGGGCGTGGATCTGAGCCGGGTCAAGCTGCTCGGGTCCGGGCAATGGAACGAACCGTCGGTCTATCGGAATCCGTCGCTGATCGGCGGCTGGTTCCCGGCGCCGGATATCGCCGGATTCCAAGGCTTCGTCGGGCGTTATCGCGTAGCCTTCGGGGTGGAGCCGCCGCTCACGGCAACGCTGGCCTATGACGCGGTGGTGCTAGCGGCGGGCCTTGTCAAAGCGGCCGGTCCACAGCGTTTCCAGCGCGCCGTTCTGACCAATCCGGAAGGTTTCCTGTCGTCGGTGAACGGCCTTTTCCGCTTCAATGCGGATGGGACGAATGATCGCGGTCTGGCCATCTACGAAGTCACCGGATCGAGCCCGCAGCTTGTGCAGGCGGCACCGCGCGCTTTCACGGGCTTCTAAGGGCGCAAATCGCGTTAGGCCGCGAGATCCGCGACGACAGCGTCGAGCACGAACCAGCCGCCGCGCGAGACGCGGATGCGGCCGTTGTCCATGGTTTCCACCATGCCGTGGGCGATGAGATCGGCGATCCGCTTGTCGTCGAGGTGGCGCCCTGAAAGCTGTGTATAGCGCTTGGGATCGATGCCTTCGGCAAGACGCAAACCCATCAGCAGCATCTCGTCGCCCGCCGATTCACCGGCGACAATTTCGGTGTCGACCACGGCATGGCCCTGCCCTTCGACGCGGTCGGCCCAAGCTTCCGGGCCGCGTTCGGTGATCGTCACGAGACGCCGCCGCCCGCCATCCAGCGCGATGCGGCCATGCGCGCCGGCACCGATGCCGACATATTCGCCATAGCGCCAGTAGATCAGATTATGCCGGCTTTCGGCGCCCGGTGCGGCGTGGTTCGAGATTTCGTAGGCGGGCAATCCGGCCTGCTCGGTCACGCCTTGGGTGACTGCGTAGAGGTCGGCGGCCTGATCGTCGCCCGGAATCACGAGCTTGCCGGCGGCATGGAGCGCGGCGAAGGGTGTGCCGTCCTCGATCGTGAGTTGATAGAGCGAGAGGTGATCGGCGGCGAGCGATATCGCCCGCTCAAGTTCCGCGCGCCACGCCTCGACGGTTTGGCCAGGCCGCGCGTAGATCAGATCGAACGAAAGGCTGGGGAAGATCGCCCGGGCAAGCTCGACCGCGCCAAGTGCCTGCTCGACGTCGTGCAGGCGGCCGAGCATTTTCAGGTCGCGGTCGTTCAGCGCCTGAACGCCGAGCGAGACACGGTTGACGCCGGCCGCGCGGTAGCCCCGGAACCGGCCGGCCTCGACGCTGGACGGGTTCGCCTCCAACGTCACCTCGGCATCGGGCGCGATGGCCCATGTTTTCCCGATCGCATCCAGGATGCGGCCGACGGTTTGCGGATCCATGAGCGAAGGCGTACCGCCGCCGAGGAATACGCTCGTCACACGGCGGCCGGGCGTCAGCGCGCCCATGGACGCGATCTCGCGTTCAAGGGCCGAGGCGAACCGGTTCTGGTCCACGGGGCGATGGCGGACATGACTGTTGAAGTCACAATAAGGGCATTTTTGCGCGCAGAAGGGCCAGTGGACGTAGACGCCGAAGCCGACATCCGGCGTTCCACCCGCGTCGGGCACGATGCCGGCCAGCCGATCGATCGCGCTCACGGGCGGGTTCCCTTGGGGAAGGCGCCCTGGACAAGCCTTTGGATCGAGCGGGCGCGGTGCGACAGCGGGCCGGGCGAGCCCCAGATCGAGCCGTGCTTTTCCCCGGCCGTCATCTCGCCGAAGGTGCGAGTCTCGCCGTCCGGCACGAACACAGGGTCATAGCCATAGGCGATCGGCCCGCTGCGGGGCGGCCAGACGAGCGTGCCGGATCGCTCGCCGAGATATTCCTGGGTGTGGCCGTCCGGCCAAGCAAGGCAGAGCAGGGAGACGAAGGTGCCGCGGCGCTGTTCGGGCTTGGCGGCGCGCACCTTGAAGAGTTCTTCCTCCACAAGGCGCATCGCCATGCTCCAGTCGCGGTCCGGCCCCGCCCAGTCGGCGGTGTAGACCCCCGGCGCGCCGCCAAGCGCATCGACGCAGAGCCCGCTGTCGTCGGAAAGCGCGACCTCGCCGGCGGCGGTCGCGGCGGCGAGCGCCTTGATCCGCGCGTTCTCGACGAAGGTCGTGCCGGTTTCCTCCGGCTCGGGCAGGCCGAGCGCGCCGGCGGTCACCAGTTCGATGGGCAGGCCGCCGAGCAGGAAATGAAGTTCGGCGATCTTGCCCTTGTTATGGCTGGCGACCAGCAGGCGCTTGCCGTCGATGGTGCGGTTGGTCAACGCAAGGTCCTTACGCGATGGTCTGCTTCTGGAGCGTGACGAGGTTGGCGATGCCGCCCTTGGCGAGCGCCAGAAGACGGCCGAATTCCTCTTCCGAGAAGGGCGTGCCCTCCGCCGTGCCCTGGATTTCCACGATCCCGCCGGAGCCTGTCAGCACGAAATTCGCGTCGGTTTCGGCGGCGCTGTCCTCGATGTAGTCAAGGTCCAGCACGGCGTTACCGTCATGGATGCCGCAGGAGACGGCCGCCACATGGTCCTTCAGCACCTTGGCGGTGGCCGGGATCATGTTGCGGGTGCGCATCCACTCGATGCAATCGTAGAGCGCCACCCAGGCGCCCGTGATGGATGCGGTGCGGGTGCCGCCGTCGGCTTGGATGACGTCGCAGTCGATCACAATCTGCTTTTCGCCGAGCGCGATCGGGTCCACTACGGCGCGCAGGGAGCGGCCGATCAGGCGCTGGATTTCTTGCGTGCGGCCGGACTGTTTGCCGGCAGCCGCCTCGCGGCGCATCCGGTCGCCGGTCGCGCGCGGCAGCATGCCGTATTCGGCCGTCACCCAGCCCTTGCCGCCGCCGCGCAGCCACGGCGGCACCTTTTCGTCCAGCGAGGCGGTGACGAGAACGTGGGTGTCGCCGAACTTGACGAGGCACGAGCCCTCGGCGTGCTTGGAGACCCTGCGTTCGAGCGAAACGGGTCTAAGCTCGTCGGGCGCGCGGCGGGAAGGACGCATGGGGTGGGATAACTCCAGAACTTGAGGGGCCCAAACAGGGGCCTGATGCGGGCCCGCCCTTGTATCTCTTGCGGCCGAGCCCCGTAAAGGCCGAAGGTCTTTCGACGCGTCCCTTGCGAGGTGGCGGCGAACGGGCCAAATTCAATGCTATCGTCCATTTCCTCTGATGGAGTTTTGAGCCCGTGTCGTTCGAAAGCTGGTCGGGAAGCCTGAAGGACCTTGACGAGCGGTCGCGCGAAGTCTTCCGGCGCATCGTGGATACCTATCTGGAAACCGGGGAACCAGCGGGCAGCCGGAATATCTCCCGCCTGCTCGCCCATCCGTTGTCGCCTGCTTCCGTGCGCAACGTGATGTCGGACCTTGAGCGCGCGGGCCTTATCTTTGCGCCGCACACCTCCGCCGGGCGATTGCCGACCGATACCGGACTACGCTTCTTCGTGGATGCGATGCTGGAACTCGGCGATCTGACGGCCGACGAGCGCACCTCGATCGAGGCGAAGGTGAAATCGGGCGGCGGCGGTAAGACGTTCGAGGGGGTGCTTCAAGAAGCAAGCCAGCTCCTCTCCGGCCTCTCGCGCGGTGCTGGCGTCGTGCTCACGGCCAAGGCCGATATGCGGCTGAAACATGTGGAATTCGTGCGGATTGAGCCGACGCGCGCCCTCGTGGTGCTGGTTGGCGAGAACGGCCGGGTGGAGAATCGGCTGGTGGAGCTGCCGACAGGCCTGCCCGCGTCCGCGCTCGTCGAGGCATCGAATTATCTCAACGCGCGCATCAGGGGCCGCACGCTCACCGAGGCCCGCACGGAATTCGAGGCGAAGGCCGCCGAACAGCGGCGCGAACTCGATACGCTCACCGAAAAGCTGGTTGAAGCGGGCTTCGCCTCGCTTTCGGCGGGGGCTGGCGACCAACGCCAGACCTTGATCATCAGGGGCCGCGCCAATCTTCTCGACGATTTGAAGGCTGTCGAAGACCTGGAGCGGATCCGCAGCTTGTTCGAGGAACTCGAAACGTCGCGCGATCTCATCCAGCTCCTCGGTCTCGCCGATGCTGGCGACGGGGTGCATATTTTCATCGGCTCGGAGAACAAGCTCTTCGGCCTGTCTGGTTCATCGCTGGTGGTTTCGCCCTATCGGGACGCAGAATCGCGCGTGATAGGCGTCGTCGGCGTGATCGGACCGACACGCCTCAACTATGCCCGTGTGGTGCCGATGGTAGACTATACGGCCAAGGTGGTGAGTAAGCTGCTCGGCTGATGCGCGACGCGGCGGCTTGATTTTCTCGCCCGGAACCCTCAAATCCGCACCATTCCAAGGGCGCCGCTTTCGATGCGCCCCTCGCTCTCGTTCACATAAGGATCCGGCATGACCGATCAGCCAGAAACCGATTTCCCCGGCTCCGAAGGTGACGCCCTTGCGCAGGCAAACGAGCGCGCGGCGGCTCTGGACGCTCAGGTTGCCGAACTCAAGGATCAGCTTCTGCGCACCCTCGCGGAGATGGAGAACCTGAGGCGGCGAACGGAACGCGAGATCGCGGACTCCCGGACCTATGCGGTCACCTCGTTTGCCCGCGACGTGCTTTCGGTCGCAGACAATCTGTCTCGCGCGCTCTCGACCGTGCCGGAGGATGCCCGCGTCGGTGCCGGCGAAACCATCACCGCCCTTCTCGACGGCGTTGAGATGACCGAGCGGGATCTGGCGAAGACGCTCGAAAAGCATGGCGTGCGCAAGCTTGAGCCCGTGGGCGAGCGGTTCGATCCCAATTTTCACCAGGCCATGTTCGAAGTTCCGAACCCGGAGGTTCCGAATGGCACTGTCGTTCAGGTCGTACAGACCGGATACCGGATCGGCGACCGGGTGCTACGTCCGGCGATGGTGGGCGTCGCGCGCGGCGGCCCCAAGCCCGGCGCTCAGCCCGTGCCGCCGGAGGCCGATACGCCCAAGGTCGACAAGACGGTTTGATCAGATAGCCTGAAATAGCGAGACCTCATCGATCGGCCTGATTCGGGGCATCCGGGGCTCCCGGAGATCCGGCATGGACGGCATCACCCTCTTTGGGCTGTTCGACTATCTCGGCGTGGCGGTGTTCGCCGTCACGGGTGGGCTGGCTGCTTCGCGCAAGCAGCTAGACATCATGGCCTTCGGCTTTTTCGGGGTCGCGACAGGTGTCGGCGGCGGCACGTTGCGCGACCTGCTGCTTGGCCAGACGCCGGTTTTCTGGATAATCCAGCCGGCCTATCTGGTCGTCGCGATCCTTTCAGCCGTGGTCGTCTATTTCACGGCGCATCTCTTCTACGCAAATTGGTCGCGCTACAGGCTCCTGCTTTGGCTCGATGCGGTTGGGATCGCCGCCTATTCGGTGATGGGGGCGGAGAAGGCACTGGATGCCGGCGCGCCGCCTGTTCCCGCCGTGATTATGGGCGTGATGACGGCCACCTTCGGCGGCATCATCCGCGACGTTCTTGCCGGCGAGCCCAGTGTTCTTCTGCGGCGCGAGATCTACATCACGGCGGCGCTGGCGGGGGCGGCCGTGCATGTCGGTCTCGTCAGCCTGGGATCGCCATTCTGGCTGGCGGCGCTTGCTGGCGCGGCCGCCGCCTTTGCTCTGCGCGCCGGCGCGCTCGCGCGCGGGTGGACGCTGCCGATCTACAAGGCCCGCCCGGGCCGGAAGATCTGACGGAGAACCGAGAGCGCTGACCGGCATTGACCGTTGGAACAGCGGTCCACGGCCGCTGGCCGCCCCATAGCGCCCGCGTTCTATAGGTGCGTCATGCCGAAATTCGGCCCTGCCATCCTCGCCGCCATCGGCCTTCCGCTCTTGCTTGCCAGCGTATCTGCGCAGGAGACGGCGGCACCTCAGCGGCCTCAGCCCGTCGAACCGCCCTCGGCCACCGGCTCGATCGATCCGGCGGCGGATGATAAGGCGGTCGCCCCCGTGGCGGACTGGATCGGCAAGCCTGTCATCAGCGCCGACGGTATCAATGTTGGCGATGTAGCAGACGTGCAGGTGGACGATGCCGGCCGTCCGATTTCGATCACGACCGAGGTCGGCGGTTTCCTCGGCTTCGGATCGGCGCCCGTGCGGTTGACCGTGAGCGACGGCAGCTTCGACGGCGAGGAAGTGCGCGTCGGCCTCGTCGAGACCGACATTGCCGCTTTGGCGGCAGGCGACCCGAATTCGCCGCTCATCCAGAGCCAGGATCCCGACTGATCGACCTAAGACTATGGACTGCGAGCCAGAGGTGGAGGCTGCCACCCGTTCCGCGCGTGTTATCCTCGGCCTGCGATGCTGCAGGGCATCGCCGATCTGGATAGCGGAGGTTTGCCATGTCCACGCACGGTTACATCCACTGGAACGAACTCCTGACGCATGACGTGGAAAAGACCAAAGCCTTTTATGGCGCGACGGTTGGCTGGACCTATTCCTCTATGCCGATGGCAGGCGGCTCCTATTGGCTTTTCATGCCGGAGGGAGCGGACAAGCCGGCGGGCGGCATGATGGAGGTGCCGCTAGGCGGCGATATGCCGACCGACCGGTGGTTCACCTATCTCGCCGTCGATGATATCGATGGGGCTCTCAGCCGGATCGCCGCGCATGGCGGCAAAGTTCTTCGCCCCGCTTTCGATGTGCCCGGCGTTGGCCGCATCGCGATCATTGAGGACGCGACCGGGGCCGTTATGGGCTGGATGACGCCCGTCGAGGCCTCCTGATCCCTCAGAATTTGGGCTCGATTCGTGCCGGGCTCCCCTGGCGGCTCCAAGAACATCACGGCACGATGACAGCCTCGTCTTGCGGGTCTCCCGCACCCAACTTATATAGCGGCAGAAACATGCCCCGGATGCTTTGTCCGGGGTACCCCGGAGTTTCGCGGGGACCGGCCGGTCGCACCGGCGATCTATCGGACGCCTCTGCTAGAGGGTCCGGCCGGTCCGCCAAAAGGAGATGACACCATGGGTAAGGTTATCGGTATCGACCTCGGCACCACAAACTCCTGCGTCGCCGTCATGGACGGCAAGAACGCCAAGGTGATCGAGAATTCCGAAGGCGCGCGCACGACGCCCTCCATCGTGGCTTTCGCCGATGGTGACGAACGCCTCGTGGGCCAGCCGGCCAAGCGCCAAGCCGTCACCAACCCTGAGAATACCGTATTCGCCGTCAAGCGCCTGATCGGTCGGCGCTACGACGATCCGATGGTGGAGAAGGACAAGAAGCTCGTCCCCTACCAGATCGTGCGCGGCGATAATGGCGATGCGTGGGTGCAGGTCGAGGGCAAGAAATATTCGCCCTCCCAGATCTCCGCGATGATCCTGACCAAGATGAAGGAGACCGCCGAGGCTTACCTCGGGCAGTCCGTCACCCAGGCTGTGATCACCGTTCCCGCCTATTTCAACGACGCCCAGCGTCAGGCAACCAAGGACGCCGGCCGGATCGCCGGCCTGGAAGTGCTGCGCATCATCAACGAGCCGACGGCGGCCGCGCTTGCCTACGGGCTCGACAAGGGCGACAAGGCGCGCACCATCGCCGTTTACGACCTTGGCGGCGGCACCTTCGATATTTCGGTGCTCGAAATCGGCGACGGCGTGTTCGAGGTGAAGTCGACCAACGGCGACACCTTCCTCGGCGGCGAGGACTTCGACATGCGCCTCGTCAGCTATCTCGCCGACGAGTTCAAGAAGGAACAGGGCATTGACCTGCGCGGCGACAAGCTCGCCTTGCAGCGCCTGAAGGAAGCGGCCGAAAAGGCGAAGATCGAGCTGTCGTCCGCGACGCAGACGGAGATCAACCTGCCGTTCATCACGGCGGACGCCAAAGGCCCGAAGCATCTGGCGATGAAGCTCACCCGCGCCAAGTTCGAGGCGCTGGTCGATGATTTCGTGCAGAAGACGATCGAGCCCTGCCGCGCGGCTCTCAAGGACGCCGGACTGACCGCCGGGCAGATCGACGAAGTGGTTCTCGTCGGCGGCATGACGCGCATGCCGAAGATCCAGGAAGTGGTGAAGCAGTTCTTCGGCCGTGAGCCGCACAAGGGCGTCAACCCGGACGAAGTGGTGGCGATCGGCGCGGCGATCCAGGCGGGCGTGCTCGCCGGCGATGTGAAGGACGTGCTGCTGCTGGACGTGACCCCGCTGTCGCTCGGTATCGAGACGCTCGGCGGCGTGTTCACGCGCCTCATCGACCGCAACACCACGATCCCGACAAAGAAGAGTCAGGTGTTCTCGACCGCCGAGGACAACCAGACCGCTGTGACGATCCGCGTATTCCAGGGCGAGCGCGAGATGGCGGCCGACAACAAGATGCTCGGCCAGTTCGATCTCGTGGGCCTGCCGCCGGCGCCGCGCGGGGTGCCGCAGGTGGAGGTGACCTTCGACATCGACGCCAACGGCCTCGTCAACGTGTCGGCCAAGGACAAAGGCACCGGCAAGGAGCAGCAGATCCGCATCCAGGCTTCGGGCGGTCTGTCGGACGCCGACATCGAGAAGATGGTTAAGGACGCCGAGGCCAATGCCGCGGCCGACAAGAAGCGCCGCGAAGTGGTGGAAGCCAAGAACCACGCCGAAGGGCTGGTGCATTCCACCGAGCGTTCGCTCGGCGAGTATGGCTCCAAGGTATCGGTAGCGGACAAGTCGGCCATTGAGACGGCGATTGCCGATCTCAAGGGTGAGCTTGCCGGCGAGGATGCCGAGGCGATCAAGGCGAAGACCAACACGCTTGCCCAGGCCGCGATGAAGCTCGGCGAGGCGATGTATGCGGCTTCGCAGGGCGGCGAGGACCAGGGCCCTAGCACGCAGGGCGAAGACGTGGTCGACGCCGACTTCGAGGAAGTCAAGGACGACAAGAAGAGCGCGTAAATCGCGACGTCATGTTAGTGTCCGTCTCAAAGCATCACCCGGCGCTCGCGCCGGGTGATGCGCGCAGGGAACAAGACGGTCTCTATGATTTCCGATCTTCCGGACGATCTTTCGGGCGGCGATATTGCCGGCGCCCATACCGCTGCTTCAGCGGCCTCCCATGCCGCCTACACCTCACCGAAGCTCCGCATTGGATCGTCGGCATGAGCAAGCCAGTGGACCCAGTTTAGCGGATGCCGTTTATGATCCAACGATTGACCCTTCAGGTATCCGGACGCTGATATGGCCAAGCGCGACTATTACGAGGTTCTCGGCATCGGCCGCGATGCGGATGAGAAGGCGCTGAAGGCGGCCTTTCGCAAGCTGGCGATGCAGCTCCATCCGGACAAGAACCCCGGCGATACGGGCGCCGAAGCCAAATTCAAGGAAGCGGGCGAAGCCTACGAGGTTCTGAAGGATCCTCAGAAACGCGCCGCTTACGACCGGTTCGGCCATGCGGCCTTTGAGAACGGTATGGGCGGTGGGGCCCGCGGCGGCGAGGGCTTCGGGCCATCCATGTCGGATATCTTCGGCGAATTCATGGGCGGCGGACGGCGCGGCGGGCGATCCAGCGGGCGCGAACGCGGTGCGGATCTGCGCTACAACCTCGATATCACGCTCGAAGAGGCGTTCTCCGGCAAGACCGTCGAAATTCGGGTTCCGACCTCGATCACCTGCACCAAATGCGGCGGGTCCGGCGCCAAGCCCGGAACACAGCCAACGCCCTGCCGCACCTGCGGGGGCGCCGGTAAGGTGCGCGCGAGCCAGGGCTTCTTCACGATCGAGCGGACCTGCCCGACCTGTCAGGGACGGGGCGAAACCATCGCCGACCCTTGCGATGCTTGTTTGGGAACCGGCCGCACCACGCAGGAGCGCACGCTCTCGGTCAACATTCCCGCCGGTATCGAGGATGGCACTCGCATCCGCCTTGCCGGCGAGGGGGAGGCGGGACTGCGCGGCGGGCCTTCGGGCGATCTCTACATCTTCCTTTCCTTGAAGCCGCATGAGTTCTTCCAGCGCGACGGAGCAGACCTTTACTGCCGCGTGCCGATCTCCATGACCACGGCGGCGCTCGGCGGCGGGTTCGACGTGCCGACCATCGAGGGCGGCAAGACGCGGGTGCGGGTGCCGGAGGGTACGCAGACGGGCAAGCAGTTCCGGCTGAAATCCAAGGGCATGCCGGTGCTGCGCTCGCGCGATCAGGGCGACATGTACATCACCGTCGTGGTTGAAACGCCGCAGAATCTCAGCCGCAAGCAGCGTGAATTGCTGGAGGAATTCGAGCGGGGATCGTCCGGCGAAAACCATCCGGAATCAACGGGGTTCTTTGCCAAGGTCAGGGATTTTTTTGACGGTCTTGGCGGGTGACGTTAGGTGCTTGTGAATAAAGTGCGGGCTCGTCACGAAGCTGAGCTATGAATGTGGATTATCATTGCCGATGTCACGTATGGTCACCCGCAATCGCCATGGTGCGGTGCGGGTTTTTGGGATCCGAATAGACGGCCATTTGGCACAGCTTGATCAAAGCGAATAACCGGTTTAATGCCGGCGCACTTTGAGGGGCAAAAGGCAAGGAATAAGCTTCATGCGCGGGCACCGGGTGCACAATGCGGCCAAGAAGACCCCGCGGAAATTTGGAGACGCTTGCGGCGACGAGTTTCGCTTCATCAAAACCTGGGCCTCCAAACCGCTGACAACAGGCGCAATCAGCCCATCCGGTCGTGCCCTCGCACGGCAGATGGCCGCGCGGATCAACCCGGATTGGCCGGGCGCCGTGATCGAACTCGGGCCGGGTACCGGTGCTGTAACAGCCGCGATCTTGAAGCGCGGCGTGCGGCCCGAGCAACTTAACGCGATTGAATTCAACACCGACTTTGCGCGCCATCTCGCAAGGCGTTTCAATGGAATCAGCGTCATCGAGGGCGATGCCTACTCGCTGCGCAAAACGCTGGAGAAACATGGGATCGGCGAGATCGCCGCGATCGTTTCCAGTCTGCCGTTGTTCACGCGGCCAGCGCCGCAACGGATCGATCTGATGGAAGAGGCGATGTCGCTCTTGCCGCCGGGGCGTCCATTCATCCAGTTTTCTTACGCTTTGGTGCCGCCGGTTCCCGACAATCCGGGACATTGGACACTCGACACGAGCGACTGGAT
>JBHYDC010000015.1:0-72066 GCA_051861205.1 Oharaeibacter sp. | reverse complement strand
CCACCGGCGCGGGTGTGGACCTACACCAAAGCCGAGGGCTGATAACAGCGCAATGCGGCTGCATGTGATCTGGCTGGGCAAACCATCCCCGCCATGCCTTGCTTAAGCCCGTTCGGCTTCGTTATGGAGCCCGCAGTTGCAGCCATTCCGGTCGCACATCCGGCAGAACTGACCGACGATCATAGTATCGCCGTTGGCACGCTCCAAGATGATCCTGTCGATAAGCTCGTTCAGCCCAAATTGCTGATCCGGTTTCAGGCCGGACAGGAAATCGGCGACAGCTTTCATCCGATTTTCCTGAAGCTGCTGAGCGCGGCGGCGACCTCGTGCGGTAATCTCGACCATGACCTCGCGACCGATCCGCCGCTGTCGGCGGACAAGCCAATCCTTTTCTAGTCGGTCCACTAGGCGAACGGCGGCAGAATGGGACAGTCCCACCACATGAGCGATCTCGCCGATCGACATGGGCTCCCGATCCCTGATGGTGATAAGCGCCGCAACCGCGGTCGGCGCCAGATCATCCGTTTCAGCCAATGTCGCATCTGTTATGGCCAGCGCCAATGCGGCCAACTTATTGGAAAGTGGCGTTTCTTCCATTGCGCCCGACGTCTCCGAGGCGGCATGCCCTATCTGTAACCCTACCGCCCCCGCCGAGGATCACAGAATCGATATATCGACCTGTCTAATTACGTTTGCACTACGACATTTTTTTATCGCAGGATCCAGACACTTTCCGCATTTAGACGTATCTTTCTTATAAAAAAATCGCTTTTTCCAGCTTCCGACACCTAAAATCATTGTATCAAAAGATACAATGATTTTACTTTTTTTGCGAATTTTTGGCTTTTTGCGCGAGGGTGGGAGCTTGATCTACCCAGAGTTTTACATCCATTTGGTAATTTAGCTCATCAGTACGGCCTAGGCGATCTGTATGAGTGTTAAATTATATAATAATTTTTTTCCACATTGGGCCTCAAGCTGAAGGAATTCAGGGGGCCTGATCCATGCGGCAATGTCGCATTCAAACGGTTGGATCTTTGTTGCTGCAACCTTGGCAGTCGCTGACGGTACAGTGCGAATCGGTTCGCCACGGCGCTTGGCGGGGTGGGCTTGCAATGCTATCAAGCCGCCCATGACAGCCTCCCCGATTGCCCACATCCGCAACTTCGCAATCATCGCGCATATCGACCATGGAAAGTCGACGCTTGCCGACCGTCTGATCCAGGCCACCGGAACGCTCACCGACCGGGAAATGAAGGATCAGATCCTCGATTCCATGGATATCGAGCGCGAGCGTGGCATCACCATCAAGGCTCAGACTGTTCGATTGCGCTACAAGGCGAAGGATGGAGAAACCTATACGCTGAACCTGATGGACACGCCGGGTCACGTGGATTTCGCCTACGAAGTCTCGCGTTCACTGGCGGCCTGCGAGGGATCGCTCCTCGTAGTGGACGCCAGCCAGGGCGTGGAGGCGCAGACGCTCGCCAATGTCTATCAAGCGATCGACAACAATCATGAGATCGTGCCGATCCTGAACAAGGTCGATCTGCCGGCGGCCGAGCCCGAACGCGTGCGGCAACAGATCGAGGATGTCATCGGCCTTGATGCCTCGGACGCCGTTGAGATTTCGGCCAAGACCGGGCTCAATATCGAAGGCGTGCTAGAAGCTATCGTGACGCGGCTTCCACCGCCGAAGGGCGACGCCGCCGCACCGCTGAAAGCTATGTTGGTCGATAGCTGGTACGACGCTTATCTCGGCGTTGTCGTGCTCGTGCGCGTGGTCGACGGTTCGCTGGTGAAGGGCCAGAAGGTTCGCATGATGCGCACCGGCGCTGTCTATGAGGTGGACCGCGTCGGCTATATGTCGCCCAAGCTCGTGCTGACGGAAAAGCTCAGCACGGGTGAAGTCGGCGTCATCACGGCATCCATCAAGGAAGTGGCCGATACCGCCGTCGGCGACACGATCACCGACGAAAAGCGCCAAACGGCCGAGCCGCTCCCTGGTTTCCGCCCGGCGCAGCCCGTCGTGTTCTGCGGCCTCTTTCCCGTCGATGCCGCGAATTTCGAGGATCTTCGGCAGGCCGTCGGCAAGTTGCGCCTGAATGATGCGAGCTTTTCCTATGAAATGGAATCTTCCGCCGCCCTCGGCTTCGGCTTCCGCTGCGGCTTCCTCGGGCTCCTGCATCTCGAAATCATTCAGGAGCGGCTGGAGCGCGAGTTCAATCTCGATCTGATCGCGACAGCGCCGTCGGTCGTCTATCAGATCCTGCTCACCAGCGGTGAGGAGATCGAGCTTCATAACCCAGCCGATATGCCCGATCCCATGAAGATCGAAGAGGTCAAGGAGCCGTGGATCCGCGCCTCGATCATGACGCCGGACGAGTATCTCGGCGCGATTCTGAAGCTATGCCAAGATCGGCGCGGGATTCAGATCGATCTTTCCTATGTCGGCTCGCGGGCGATGGTGACCTACGAACTGCCGCTCAACGAGGTGGTGTTCGACTTCTACGACCGTCTGAAGTCGGTCTCGAAAGGCTATGCCTCGTTCGACTATCAGCTCACCGACTATAAGGCCGGCGATCTCGTGAAGATGCAGATCCTGGTCAATGCCGAGCCGGTGGATGCGCTGTCGATCCTCGTCCATCGCAGCCAATCGGAGCGGCGGGGCCGGGCGATGTGCGAGAAGCTGAAGGATCTCATTCCCCAGCATATGTTCCAGATTCCGGTGCAGGCCGCGATCGGCGGGCGGATCATTGCTCGCGAAACGATCCGGGCGCTGCGCAAGGACGTGCTCGCCAAGTGCTACGGCGGCGACGTGACGCGCAAGCGCAAGCTGCTCGAAAAGCAGAAAGCGGGCAAGAAGCGCATGCGGCAGTTCGGCGAGGTCGAAATTCCGCAGGAAGCCTTTATCGCCGCCCTCAAGATGGACGATTGATCAGCGCCACGGCAGGAAAAAGCCCCTCCTCATCAGTTCCTCAGCGGACCCGATCGGGATGGATCCGCCATATTCCAGCGTCAGGGTGTCCGGGCTCTCGATCTGCGAAACGATGGCGGCGTATTCTTTCGAAGCTTTGTAATACTGCCCGTCCCTCACGATCGCCTTGAAGCTTTCGACCGCATCAGCGAAGAATTTAAAGTGCAAGAGGACCGCATAGATCGGCGCGAGATTGGCGCCGAAGGGAAGCGGCTGGTGGATGCTGTGGGCGTATCCGCAGCGCTCCGTCCAATAGATCAGCGGATATTTGATCAGCTCCTGCTTCACCCCGAACAGCCGCCGCCGGACGCCGCCTTCCACCGAAAGCGCCCGCGTGCCGCGCCGGACCGTATAGTCTGAACCGTCTATGAGCCCGGCCACCTGCCACGGCATGCGCCCGTCCCGGCCGTCGAAAGCGGCATCGGTGAGCCGGCCGGCCGGATAGGCGTCGATCATCGGGGCGGGCAGGCGCCAAATGCCCCGCCGTTCCAAAATGCGCGCGAGTTCGGCAAGGCCGACACGGTTATGATCCTGGTAGATCATGAACTCGTCGGTATCGATGCTCACATACCAGCGGTTCATGCCATAGCGGCGAAACAGCATCATCCGCCAGAAACGTCCAGCCAGCGCCGCCTGGAACCGGACGTTGGCCTGGTACACATCCACATCCGGCTGCTCGCACAAGAACTCGCGGGTGCCGTCGTCGGAGCGATCATCGACGCAGATGAAGCGGGTGACGCCGAGGCGCCTGTAATGGGCAAGCAACGACGGTAGGATCGCCCGGTCGTTGCGAGCCGGGAAGACCAACGGCAGATCGCTTGGCGTCAGTGGCCGTGGCGCACCGCCGCCGATGAGATCGAGCGTCAGCGGCACCTTGGGTTTTGGTCCGGTCAGCCGGTAGTAGGCCGTCGCCGCCGCCGCGCGCAGCGCTTCATAGGCCGAGGGCCGCGCGGTAACCCCCGCGATATCGGCCGATGGGTATGGGTGCCGCTCGGCGCTCATCGCATGGGGCCTCGTTTCCCCGTTCCGGCCAACAATTCCTGGCAGATACCGGGCGTGGGGCCGCCCATATTCAATCTAATCTCATGCCAAAGTTTTCATGTACAAGGCAAGACCCCCGACAATCGGCCTCGCCCTCACGCATTCGCCAAGATTCCGCCGCGATCGGCGGGTCGCCCCCTTTTATTCGGGAAAACACCTACCATATGGACCAAGTTAAAGGTTGCTCCGGGCCCCTCTGGCGGGATTTGTCGGCGTCTCGTGATGTCGGAGCAGTGAGCGGAATCGAGCCCGGCATCCGCGTGTCATCCAATGGAATTCCTGTTTTACGACTTTCTCGGCAAACCCGGCTGGATGTGGATATCCTTCATCGGCGTGGTTGTCGTTCTCCTTGCCTTCGACCTCGGCATTCTCCATCGCAAGCCGCATGTGATCGGTATCCGTGAGAGTTTGATTCTCTCCGGCTTCTACATCGCGCTGGGTCTGGCCTTCGGCGGCTGGGTGTGGTGGTCGCTCGGGCCTGAGCCCGGCCTTCAGTATCTCACCGGCTTCGTGGTCGAGAAGTCGCTGGCGATGGACAATATCTTCGTCATCGCGATGATCTTCGGCTATTTCGGCATTCCGGCCATCAATCAGCACCGCGTTCTGCTCTGGGGCATCATCGGTGTGTTGATCCTGCGCGGTATCATGATTGCGGCGGGCGCTGCCATCGTGTCGGAATTCGGGTGGGTTCTCTACATCTTCGCCGCGTTCCTAATCTTCACCGGCATCAAGATGATCATGATGGCCGACAAGGAAACCAACATCGGCGACAACCCGGTTTTGCGTTACGTCCGTCGGCATCTGCCTGTTACCGACAAGCTTTACGGTGACGCCTTCCTCGTGAAGCTGCCGGATCCGAAGACGGGAAAGATCAAGACCTTCATCACGCCGCTGCTTCTCGCCCTTCTCATGGTCGAGTTCGCCGACGTGATCTTCGCGGTCGACTCGGTGCCGGCGATCTTCGCCATCACCACCGACCCGTATCTGGTCTACACCTCGAACATCTTCGCGATCCTCGGCTTGCGCGCTCTCTACTTCGCGCTCGCCGCCCTGGTGCACCGCTTCGTGTATCTGAAGTATGCGCTCTCGGCCCTCCTGATCTTCATCGGCGGCAAGATCTTCGTCGCCGATATGCTCGGGCTCGCCAAGATCCCGCCTGCGGTGTCGCTTAGTATGACGTTCCTGATCCTTGCGATCGGCATTGGAGCGTCGCTGTGGAAGACGCGCGGGGGAGCAGCTGCGGTGCCGAGTGCCAAGCGGACGTGATGAAGCCTACGCGGCAGGCCCGTTCTGTCGCGGAGTGTAACTGAACGTCATGAAGCTGAGGGTGTTTCGTCACCGAATCGTCGGCGAAACATGATCAAAGAAACGTCGCGGGCCGCCTTGGCCTGCGACGCTTTTTGGGGGTGACCCAGCCTTGCTCACGCACTCCGGTCTCTCGTCCCGCCCTGGCACATTTATGCCGGCGCGACTATCCGATGCCGTCCTGAAAACGATGGCGCCCCTTCTGATCCCTTCCCGCAAGTTGGCCAATCCCCCCGCAAGCACGAGCGACGTCACGCTCGGCCGCATCGGGTCACTTGAGGTGAGGCTCGCCCAAAGTGCCGGCGAGGTCAGAGCGGCTCAGGCGTTGCGATACCGCGTTTTCTACGGCGAGATGTCCGCCATTGCCGACACCGCCACGCAGGTTTTCCGGCGCGACCGCGACGCCTTCGACCGGATCTGCGACCATCTCCTGGTGCTCGACCACGACGACCCCGTGCCAACCCGCTTCGGTGAGCCGCGCCCGCGTGTCGTGGGCACCTACCGGCTGCTGCGCCAGGATGTGGCGGAACGCAACCGGGGCTTCTATACGGCCCGCGAGTTCGATCTCGATGGCGCGTTAGCCGCCAACCGGGGACTCAAATTCCTGGAACTTGGCCGCTCCTGTGTGCTGAAGCCCTATCGCACAAAGCGCACGGTTGAGCTCCTCTGGCACGGCATCTGGTCCTATGTGCTGCGTCACGGCGTGGACGTCATGATCGGCTGCGCTTCGATCGAGGGCACGGACCCCAGCGAACTCGCCTTACCGCTTTCTTTCCTGCACCATTACGCGCCGCCGCCGCCGGAGTGGCGGATTGCGGCTTTGCCGGATCGCGCGGTGAATATGAACCTGATTGCAAAAGACGCGATCGATACCCGCGCCGCGCTTCAAGCGCTGCCGCCTCTCATCAAGGGATACCTTCGGATCGGCGCAACCATCGGACGCGGCGCCGTGGTGGATCGGCAGTTCGGCACGACGGATGTGCTGATCATCCTGCCGGTATCGGCGATTTCGTCCCGCTACATCAGCTATTACGGCCCTGACGCCAGCCGCCACGCGGCCTGAGCGGAGCGGACATAACCTCCTTCCGGGCCGACTTGGCGTCATCGGTTTGCCGGGGTTCGGCAAGGAATAGTTAGGGATAACGAATCCCTTTACCCTTTCTCCATCGTGGCTGAGGCAAGCTCTTTTCTGCCTTTCGGACGAGGCCAGTGGGCGTCCGGTGTTCGGTCGATGATGAACCTCAAGCAATCTGCCTCTCCCGCGCGCACCGCGCCGATGCCGCTGCACGTGCCCCCGATCGCGGTCGTGGGTCTGGCGCTGGCGTGTCTGGCCGTGCTGATCGCCAACAGCGGCTGGATGACGGACTATGGGACCGGGTGGGGCAACGCCGATTCCATGTTGCGTCTGGTTCAGGTGCGCGAATTCCTGGACGGCAAGGGCTGGTACGACCTCACCCTGCTGCGAATGGCGCCGCCAAGCGGCGTGCCGATGCCTTGGTCGAGGCTGGTTGATGTTCCTATTGCTGCGATCATTTTCCTAACTCAGCCCTTTGTGGGCCGGGCCGGGGCCGAGCTGATCGCGCTCAATATCTGGCCGCCGCTCCTCGTTGTGCCCTTCGGTCTCGGGCTCGCCAGCATCGCCCATCGGTTCGGCGGACAGCGCGCGGCCCTTTTGACCCTGGTCCTGCTTGTTCTTTCGCCAGATGCGATGACGATCTTCCGGCCGGGCCGCATCGATCCTCAAAACATGCAGGCCGTTCTTGTCGTGTGGATGATTGCCGGCTTGGTGCGCGCCGACCAGGGCCGGAGATGGCCGGTCCTTGCCGGCGCCATGGCGGCAGGCAGTCTGGCGGTCGGCATGGACATGCTGCCCGTCGTGATGGCCGCGACGGCGGGGCTATGCGCCGTCTGGATCCGCGAGGGCGACCGCTGGCGGACGGCGCTCACCCTCTATGGCATCACCATAGGGATCGGCGCCGCGCTTCTCCTGCTCGCCACCATCTCGCCGTCGCGTTGGTTGATGCCCGCCTGCGATCAGATCTCGATCGTCTACGTCCTGATTACAGCCTTCGGCGGCTTTGGCGCGGCTTTGGCGGCGCAGGTGCTGGGCGGCGACCGGGAGGATGGGGCGCCGGGATTGGTCGCGCGGGGCGGCGCCTTGATCGGCCTCGGCTTCATGCTGATTTCGCTGACGGCCCTTCGCTACCCCGAGTGTCTGGCGGGCCCCTATGGCGCGGCGGATCCGGCGCTCGGGGCGATCTGGCTCGATCACGTCGGCGAGGTCCGTGGCATTTTATCTGCTGGCGCCGAGCGCGGCTGGATGATGATAGCCTCTTATGCGGCCCCGATGGTTGCGGTGGGGGCCGGCATCTGGCTTCTGTCCAGACTTAACGAAACGGACCGGCTGGCTTTTTTCATGCTTGCCGGCGTTCTTCTGTCCTTGCTCATCGTTGCGCTTTGGCAACGGCCGGCGCTGGTTACCACCCATGCGATCGGAAGCGCCGTCGGCGGCATCGTCACGGCCGCCGTTTGGGGGCTGGTTTCGGCGCGCAAAGGACCGCGAGCGCTTGCTGCCCGCTGCGTCTGGCTTTTGTTCGCGCCGCTGGTTTGGCAGTTCGCCGGCGCGCCTTTCGCGGTGGACGTTTTGGCCAGTGAGGCGGAGAGCCAGAATGCGCAGATCGACGTTTGCCGTGCCGAAACCGCCGCTGCGCTGGGGCAGGCGCCTCCCGGTCTCGTTGTGGCTCCCACGAGTTCGGGCGCGTTTCTTCTTGCCATGACGCATCATTCGGTTCTCGCCGCGCCCTACCCCCGCAATGGGACGGGAATACAGGCTTCAGAGCGCATTCTGACGGCGACGGACGCCAAGGACGCCTTCGACGAAGAGGGCGGCCGTTACATTTCGCTTTGTAAGTCAGACCTGGAAACGCGCCGCTACCTGGAGCGTGCGCCGGGCGGGCTCGTTGCGCAATTGATCGCCGGCAAGCGGCCGGGCTGGCTGATGCCCATGCTCGATACGCCGAACACGCTGCTGCTGCGCCGGGCCGATGCGCTGCCGGCGATCGCCGATGAGATCACAGGTTCGCTGCGCGAGCCCCAGCTCCGGCCGAGCTTTGGCCTGGAGACTATTGGGGCGGGTAGCCGAACGCCCGAATGAAGGCGGCGATCGCCTGCGCCTGCGCGATATCGGCAGACCGTTCAGCTAAAGCCGCCTCGCGCTCGTAGCGGAACCCGTCGGATACCGCATCGAGCCTCAGCATCTGGAGATCCTGGATCCGGTTGCGATAATCGTCACGGTCCTCCGGCAGGGCAGCGCCTCGGCGCGCTCGCAAGCTGCGGATTTCGTCGTCGAACCTGTCGGCATCCCGTTCGGCGGACCGGGCCCGTTCGCGCGCGCTCCAGGCGATCGATTTGGCTTCATAGACATCGAGGCCAAAGCCATAGGCCGTCACAAAGTCTCCACCCGCCTTACCGGAGCAGACATTGGCGTATTCGCGCCCCGCCGACCCGTTGGCGTAGCCGGAAACGGGCGTGCAATAGGCCTTGAGCCCCTCTGCCCGCCCGGACATCCAGGCGGACCGGTCGGCGGGCAGGCCGAAACGCTTGCAGCTTTCGACGTGCTTGTCGAACAGGCTCTCAGTGGCGCCGTCGCGTCCGTTCGCAAGTCCGATCCCGTACCAATTGCCAGATTGGCACTCCGCTTTTGAAACCGTGCCGCAGGAGGCGACGATGAGGGCGAGGACGGCCACGAGGGCGGCCGGGATCAGGACGCGGGGAAACATGCGCGAGAAACACGCGCCCGCTGAAAGATCCAATACAAATGCCATGGCCGAGTCCCCGGTCGCGCTAGTGCGGGACGCTCGTGCATAGTTAAGACAATGTCAATGGCGGGGTGGCTTGATGCAACTTGGCCAAGACACTGCCTCGAACCGGACTTCGATGATGCTTCCAGCCGCACGAATTCTTGCCCTTTCGGCGTTCCTAGCGCTCACGGTGAATTCAGCGAATGCCGTCAGCGATGCGCCGGCCAAGGTGCTTTTCGGTGCGGCGAGGGATCCTGCCGTGCTCGCCGCCCGGTCGATCGGCTCCTACGCGCGCGGCTGTCTTGCCGGGGCGATCGCGCTGCCGGTGACGGGGCCGACGTGGCAGGTGATGCGGCTGTCGCGCAACCGGAATTGGGGCAATCCGATGCTCGTCGAGTTTCTAGAAAAGCTCGCCGGCAAAGCGCCGGCTGCCGGGTGGAAAGGGCTGCTCGTCGGCGATCTCGCGCAGCCACGCGGCGGGCCGATGCTGACCGGCCATGCCAGCCACCAGATCGGCCTCGACGCCGATATCTGGCTGACGCAGATGCCGCCGCGTGAACTCACGGTCAGCGAGCGCGAGACGATCAGCGCAACCTCAATGCTGGACAAGACCGGCAAAGCCGTCGATCCCGCGATCTTTAAGCCGGCTCAGTTCAACATCATCCGCCTTGCGGCGAGCCAGCGCGGCGTCGACCGGATCTTCGTGAACCCGGCGATCAAGAAGGCCCTCTGCCGGATGGAGACCGACAACCGCTCCTGGCTGCGCGTTGTGCGCCCTTGGTACGGGCACGACTTCCATTTCCACATTCGGCTCGGCTGTCCAAAGGGCGACGCTTCGTGCAAGCCGCAAGCCGATCCCCCAAGCGGCGACGGCTGCGGCCAGGAACTGGACAGCTGGTTCATAGAGCGGCCAAAGGCCGAACCGCAAAAGCCGGAGAAGCCGCCCCGGCCCGTGACATTGGCGGACCTGCCGCCGGCCTGCGCGAAGGTGCTGGTGGCGAAATAGCGCTATCCGCGCCGGTCATCATCGCCTGTCGTAGCCGGGATCTTCGCTCTTGTAGATATCGTGCGCCGCGTCCTCGGCCGCCTGGTACTCGGCCCGTGTACGGGTGCGGCCCCGAAGCACGCCATAGGCGAGCGCCAGCCCGAGAACCGCAGCGCCAATCACGACCGGAACAATCCAGATATACTCAAAGTCCTGCAACAGCATCATCGCCGTTATCCCTCTTGCGTTTGAGGGATCAACAGCGCGGCGAGCGGACCGTTCCGGCCCCTCATCGTCGCGCCCCACGAGGGGCGGGCGTTAGCCTCTGAGGCTCGCGCCCGTCGCCTTCTCCACGGCGCCGACGATCGCTTTTGAAACGGCGTCGATATCTTCCTCGGTCAGCGTCCTGTCCTGCGGCGTCAGCGTCACTTCGATCGCGACGGATTTCTTGTCTTCGCCGACGTGCTCGCCGCGATAGACGTCAAACACCGAGACGCCCCCGATCAGGCGCTTATCGGCGCCGCTTGCCGCTTTCACGATCTTGGCCGCTTCTACCGCCTCATCCACCACGAAGGCGAAATCGCGGTTCACCGGCATCAGGCCGGACAGGCTGAGCGCCGGCTTGCTCTTGGCGGCCTTGGATTTCGGCAGCGGGATGCGTTCCAGGATGATCTCGCAGGCAACGATCGGTCCGGACACGTCGAGCGCCGCCAATACCGCCGGGTGGATCTCGCCGAAATGGGCGATCACGGTTTGCGGCCCAAGCTGGATCGCGCCAGAGCGACCGGGGTGGAACCAGGCCGGGGCGCCGCACGTCACCTGCGCTTTGCTCGTGTCGAAGCCGAGCCCGTCGAGCAGCGCCAGCGCGTCGGCCTTGGCGTCGAACACCGACACGGCATCGGCGTTCCCCGTCCAGTGCCGTCCGGCCCCGTCCGTTCCCGCCGTGCCCCGGCGAACCGACGTCGCGGCCGTGGACTGGTCCTGAGTACGGTCACCGGCGAAGATCTGGCCGACTTCGAACAACGCGACATCCGGCACACCGCGATCGGCGTTGCGCTGGGCAGCGGCGACGAGACCGGGAATGAGGCTCGGGCGCATGTCGCTCATATCGGCGGAAATCGGATTGGCGAGCTTTAGCTCCGGCTTGCCGCCGCCGAAGAGACGCGCGGTTTCTTCCGCCACGAAGGACCATGTGACGGCTTCGACGAGACCGCGCGCGGCCATCAGGCGTTTGGCCCGCCGGGTGCGAATCTGGATCGGGGTCAGCACCTTGGCGGCCACGGCCGAGAGGCGCGGCAGCGGCACCGGCTTCACCTGATCGATACCGACGATGCGCACGACCTCTTCGACGAGATCGGCCTTGCCGTGGATATCGGGCCGCCACGTTGGGACGATCACCTCGCGGGTGTCGCCGAAGCCGGCGACGGTGAAACCGAGCGATTCCAGGATCGCCGGGATTTCGGTTTCCGGCAGGTCTAGACCGGAGAGGCGCTTCACCTCGAGCAGCGGGAAATCGATTGTCCGCCGCACCACCGGCTCAGCGCCGGCAACGATCGCCACGGACGGCTCACCGCCGCACAGATCCAGCACCAGCCGCGTTGCAAGCTCCAGGCCCGCGACCACGAAAGCGGGGTCCACGCCCCGCTCGAAGCGGTAGCGTGCGTCGGAATTGATGCCGAGGCGGCGGCCGGTCTTGGCGGTGCGGGTGGGATCGAAATAGGCGCTTTCGATGAAAACGTCCGTGGTGGCGGCTGTGGAGCCGGACCCTTCGCCGCCCATGATGCCGGCAAGGCCGAGCACGCCGGTGTCGTCGGCGATCACGGTCATCTCACCGTCCACCGGGTAGGTTTTGCCGTCGAGGGCCACGAGCTGTTCGCCCTCGCGCCCGAGGCGCGCGTGGATGGCGCCGGTGATCTTCGCGGCGTCATAGACGTGCAACGGCCGGCCCCGATCATAGGAGACGTAGTTGGTGATATCCACGAGGGCGGAGATCGGGCGCAGGCCGACCGCCTTCAGCCGGTCCTGCATCCACTGCGGCGATGGGCCGTTGGTGACCCCGCGCACGAGCCGGCCGGCGAATACCGGGCAGGCGTCGGCGGTCTCGTGCGAGAAGCGCAATTCGATCGGCACCGGGCACGGGAACCGCCCAGGCACAGGGGCGAGCGGATCCGGCTTCAGCCGTCCAAGGCCGCGTGCCGCCAAATCACGCGCGATGCCGCGCACGCCGAGGCAATCGGGCCGGTTCGGCGTGATCGCGATTTCGATCACGGGGTCGCTGCCGCCACGATAATCGGCGAAGGATTGGCCGAGCGGCGCGGTTTCCGGCAGTTCGATGATGCCGTCGTGGCTGTCGGACAAGAGCAACTCGCGCTCCGAACACATCATGCCCCGGCTCTCAACGCCGCGGATGGTGCCGATCGCCAGATCCACATCGGTGCCCGGAATATGCGTGCCGGGAGCGGCGAACACGCCGACCAGCCCCGCCCGCGCGTTGGGCGCGCCGCAGACCACCTGAACCGGCGGTTCGCCGCGCCCGGTATCGACCATCAGCACGCGCAGCTTGTCGGCGTTGGGGTGCTTTTCGGCGGTGAGCACCTTGGCGATCGTGAAGGGCGCGATGGCGGCTGCGGGGTCGGAAACATGCTCGACCTCAAGCCCGATCATGGTGAGCGCCTCGACGACATCGGCAAGCGCTGCGTCGGTGTCGAGATGGTCCTTCAGCCAGGAAAGCGTGAACTTCATCGTCGTGTCCTTAGGCCGCAAAGCGGCTGATCGTCAGTTACGGTGGGCGCCGGCGAGGGGAAACGCCCCTCAGCTCGTCAGGCCGCCGAACAAGCTCGGGATATCCAGCGGGCGGAAGCCGTAATGCTTCAGCCAGCGCACGTCGGCGTCGAAGAAGGCGCGCAGATCCGGCATGCCATATTTCAACATGGCGAGGCGATCGATGCCCATGCCCCAGGCAAAGCCCTGGAACTCGTCCGGATCAAGCCCGCAGGCGCGGATGACGTTGGGGTGCACCATGCCGCAGCCCAAAATCTCCAGCCAATCGTCGCCCTCGCCGATCCGGATCTCCGAGCCCGAGCGGCGGCAGCCGACATCGACCTCCATCGAGGGCTCTGTGAAGGGGAAGAACGACGGGCGGAAGCGGGTCTTGACCTCGTCGACCTCGAAAAAAGCCTTCAAGAACTCCTCCAGCACCCACTTCAGATGGCCGAAATGGCTGTGCCGATCGATCACCAGACCCTCGACCTGATGGAACATCGGCGTGTGCGTGGCGTCGCTGTCGCAGCGATAGGTGCGGCCGGGGATGACGACGCGGATCGGCGGCTTTTGCGTCTCCATCGTCCGGATCTGGACCGGGGACGTGTGGGTGCGCAAAAGCAGACGCGAGCCGTCCTCCTTCGGGTTGAAGAAGAAGGTGTCGTGCATTTCGCGCGCGGGATGATCGGCGGGGAAATTCAGGGCGGTGAAGTTGTAATAGTCGGTCTCGACGTCCGGCCCCTCGGCCACCGCGAAGCCCATGTCGGCGAAGATGGCGGTGATCTCGTCAATCACCTGGGTGATCGGATGGATTCGGCCCTCTTCGAGGGGGCTTTGGCGCGTGGGAAGCGTGATATCGACCGTCTCGCGGGCAAGACGCGCGTTCAGCGCTGCCGCCTTCAGCACGTCGCGGCGGGCGGTGATCGCGCCGGCGATCCTGTCTTTAGCTTCGTTGATGACGGCGCCGCGCGTACGGCGTTCGTCCGGCGCCATGGTGCCCAGCGTTTTCAGAAGCTCGGAGACCGAGCCCTTCTTGCCAAGCGCCGCCACACGCACCGCTTCAAGCGCGGCTTCGTCGCCGGCGTCCGCGATGGCTGCGATGAGGGAGGATTCGAGGGCTTCGATATCGGACATGGAGACGGCAAGGTCCCTGATCTCTGGAAAAAATCGTCGGGGCGGGTTCTAGACCATTTTCCGCCGCAGTGTGAGCGGTTTCATGAGCCAAGCCATCCCCGCCGAACGGAAAAAGGCGGCGCACCGATCGGCGCGCCGCCTTTAACTCTCGTCAGCGGCCGATCAGCGATCGGCCCGCTTGGCGTCAGGCAGCAACAGCCGCCGCGCTGCGGGCCTTTTCCACCAAGGCCTTGAAGCTTTCGGGCTCGTGGATCGCCAGATCCGAGAGCACCTTGCGGTCCACCTCGATGCCGGTCTTAGCCATCAGATCGATGAACCGGGCATAGGTGAGTTCGCCGCCCGTCACGTCGCGAACAGCGGCGTTGATGCGCTGGATCCAAAGAGCGCGGAAGTTGCGCTTCTTGGCCCGGCGATCGCGGGTGGCGTATTGCATCGACCGATCGACAGCGGCCTTGGCCGTGCGGATCGTATTCTTGCGACGGCCGCGAAAGCCGGTGGCGGCTTTCAGGACCTTTTTATGCTTGGCATGGGCCGTAACGCCCCGCTTGACGCGCGCCATGTGTCGGTTCTCCTAAAATCAGAGCCTAAACTGATCGCGCGATCAGGCGTAGGGCAGGAAGTTCTTCTTAATGATGATGGCATCCGGCTCGGACAGCACGGTCGTGCCACGGGCATTGCGAACGAACTTGGCCGTCCGCTTGATCATGCCGTGACGCTTGCCGGCTTGACCGGACTTCACGCGTCCGAGTGCCGTCACCTTGAAGCGCTTCTTGGCGCCCGACTTCGTTTTCATCTTGGGCATTTTGCTCGTTTCCGAGGTTCTGGGGCCGCCCTTGCGGACTGCCCTGCGTCTTGAGTGCTGTCCGGACCTATGGGGACAACCCTTCCGCTTTATGCGGACCGGTTCTCCCGATCATGGATACGGGGTTTGAGCATTCGAGGCCGCCACGGCATGCCCTTATGAGACGACGGATCGTCTCCGAGCCGGGCGACCCGAAGTGGGCGCGTTCTACAGGGATTGCGCCGGGAACGCAAGCCTAGCGCGATGAGCGATCGCGATAGGGCATGCCACCCCAACACCACGCGACACACCCCATGACAAAGCCCGCCGCGCATCGCGACGGGCTTACTTTCATCAACCGAAATTCCCCGAACCTCGCGTTCGGCAGCCCGTCAGCGCGGTGCGAGCACCATAACCATTTGGCGGCCTTCGAGACGCGGCTCGCTTTCGACCTTGGCGATGGCAACCGTTTCGTCGCGCACTTGGAGCAAGAGCTTCACACCGAGGTCCTGGTGAGCCATTTCACGGCCGCGAAACCGCAGGGTCACCTTGACCTTGTCGCCTTCCTCGAAGAACCGCTGCATGCTCTTCATCTTCACCTCGTAATCGTGGGTGTCGATGTTGGGCCGCATCTTGATCTCTTTGATCTCGACGATCTTCTGGTTCTTGCGGGCCTCGGAGGCCTTTTTCTGCGACTGGTACTTATATTTCCCGAAGTCGAGAATCTTGCAGACGGGCGGCGTCGAATTCGGAGAAATCTCGACGAGGTCGAGGCCGGCCTCGGTGGCCGCTGCCAAGGCGTCGGCGATATTCGCGACACCCAGGTTGTCGCCGTTTTCGCCGATCAATTGGACCTGCGGGACACGAATTTCGCGGTTGATGCGCGGACCTTCCTTGGTCGGCGCTGTGGCTCGGAACGGACGACGAATGGCTGACAACTCCTCTGATGTTGATCCTGCTTGGCGGTGCCCCGCAAAAGCGACCTGCCGACTTTGTAAAAAGGTCGCGCCGCCCCTCAAAAAAGGGTCGCGTCATACCCGGCAAGTCTGACGGAGCACGGGTTACCCGCCCGTTTAAGACCAGCCCCACGGCAGAGCGGACCCTGCCGTCGCTTGACGGATATGGTCGCCTCCCCGCACCATTCCCGTCCAGCGTCCATGCAGTGGCGCCAAAGGAAAAGGGCAGCCATCCGGGCGAGCGAACAACCGATGCTGAAAATCGCGGCTAACCGTGCAAAAGTCAAGGTCTGCCGCATCTTTCCCCTCGGCATAAAGAGAAGCCGGGCGATTGCTTGCCGGTATCGTCCTCCCAGGCGGCGAGGCCTGTTCGCGTGCGAGGAAGCGGGATAGCCTGTAATGAGGATGACAAGTCTCTCCCCTAGACCCAAGTTATTGCACTGCACAAAAGGATCGCTTGCCAGCGTTAGACCGATCCGGATAAACAGCGGATCATCGCCGCGAATAATCATAACGGAGGCCCTCTCATGCGCATCGACGCCGTACCCATCGGCAAGAACCCGCCGGACGATATCAATGTGATTATCGAGGTTCCGCTCGGCGGGGAGCCGATCAAGTACGAAATGGATAAGGAAGCCGGGGCGATGTATGTCGACCGCTTCCTCTATACGTCCATGCGCTACCCTGGCAACTACGGCTTCGTGCCCCACACCCTGTCCGACGACGGCGACCCGATTGATGTGGTGGTGGTGAACACGCGCGCGATCATTCCCGGCGCCATCATCAACTGCCGCCCGATCGGCGTTTTGAAGATGCAGGACGAGAGCGGGGGCGATGAGAAGATCATCGCGGTTCCCTCCTCCAAGCTCACCAAGCGCTATGAGAAGGTGCAGAGCCATACCGATCTGCCGGAGATCACGCTCCACCAGATCGAGCATTTCTTCGAGCACTACAAGGATCTGGAACCCGGCAAGTGGGTGAAGGTGATCGGCTGGGGCGATGCCGCCGAGGCGCGCAGCCTGATCCTGGACGCGATCGCGAACGCGAAGAAGTAACGCACCGCCGTGGGCCGTTCGAACAATCCCGCCGCCTCGCGACCCGAGGCGGCGGTTTGCATTCATGCCAATCCATTCCAGATTTCGATCCCTTAGACGGACATAGCACTTCGGCGGCGCACAAAACCCCCGTAAGAACGGGGCGAGCGACCCCGGTGCGCGCCTTCGCCCCGGGCCAGGCCCACGGGGACATCGATGACCGCAACGCTGGAAATCCTGAAAGAGGCTCGCATCGACGAAGCCGCGGGCATCGCGGCAAGCCAAGGTCGGCCGGATCTCGGCGACTTTCTCCGGGTCTTCTTCACGCGCGGCGCCGCCGAAGACGTGGTGGCCTACACCTCAGCCGAACTTGCCGCCTTCGCCGGCCTTGCCATGGACGATCTCGGCAAGCGGGAACCCGGCCGCCACCGCATCCGCATCGTAGACCCCGATTTTCCCGCCGCCGGCTTCGCGCATCGTGCCGTCACGGTCGTCGAGATCCTCAACGACAACATGCCGTTTCTGGTCGATTCGGTGATGCAGGAACTGGCAGGCGCCGGGGTCGACGTCCGGCTCATCGTGCATCCCATCTTGTCAGTGCGGCGCAACGAGGCCGGCACTCTCGTCGGCTTTGCCGATCCGGCCGAAACCGGCACGACCCGTGAGAGCCTGATCCACGTCCATGTCGCGCGCCTGCCCGACGCGACCGCCCGCGAGGATCTCACCCAGCGCCTTGACCGTGTCTTGACCGAAGTGCGCGCCGCCGTGAGCGACTGGGCCGAGATGCGCCACATGCTTAAGGGCGTCATCACCGATTACGAGACCAGCTCCCCGCCCCTGCCGCAGGAAGCGGTGGCCGAGGCAGTGCGCTTTCTCAACTGGCTTGCCGACGACAACTTCACCTTCCTCGGCCTGCGCCAATATGAAATCGCGGTCGAAGGTGGCGACGATCGTATTGCGCTGAAGCCCGGCTCCGGCCTCGGACTACTCAGGGACCCCAATGTGCGGGTGCTGCGGCGCGGCCGCGAACTCGTTCAGGTCACGCCGGAAATCCGCGACTTCATGCGGCGGCCCGAACCCCTGATCGTGACCAAAGCCAATGTGAAGAGCCGCGTGCATCGCCACGCCTATATGGATTACGTCGGGATCAAGCATTACGACGGCGCCGGGCGGCTCGTTGGCGAGCTGCGCCTCGTCGGCCTCTTCACAGCCTCGGCCTATACCCTTCCAGCCAGGGCCATCCCCTATCTGCGCCAGAAAGTTCAGCGGGTGATGGACCGCGCGGGGCTCGATCCGGAAAGCCATTCCGGCAAATCGCTTCTCAACGTGCTCGAAAGCTATCCGCGCGACGATCTGTTCCAGATCGATTTCGAAACGCTCTACGACTTCGCCATGGCGATCCTGGAGCTTGGCGAGCGCCCGCGCATCCGTGTCCTTGCCCGGCGCGACAAGTTCGATCGCTTCGTTTCCGTTCTCGTCTTCGTACCGCGCGACCGCTATTCCACCGATGTGCGCATTCGCCTCGGCGACTACCTGAAAACCGTGTTTGCCGGCCGGGTCTCAGCCTACTATCCCGGCTTTCCCGAAGGCACGCTCGCCCGCGTGCATTTCATCATCGGCCGGGACGAGGGCGCGACGCCGAACCCGTCGCAGATCGAACTTGAGGCGGCCGCCGCTGCGATCGTGCGCACGTGGGCCGATGATTTCCAGGATGCCGCCCACGCCACGCTGCCCGCCGGCCGCGCCCGCATCGTGATCGAGCGCTTCGCGCACGCCTTCTCCGCCGCCTATCGCGACAGCTATGGCGCGGCGGACGCTCTCGCAGACATCGCGGCGATCGAACGCCTGACGCCTGAGCGCATGACGGGCATCGCGTTCCGGCGGGTGAAGAACTCCGCCCCCGCCGAGATCGAGTTGAAGCTCTTCAACCGGGGCGGCGCCGTGCCGCTTTCGATCCGCGTTCCGATCCTCGAAGCCATGGGCTTTCGCGTGATCGAGGAAAAGACCTTCGAGGTTTCAAGCCAGGACGCCCGCGTCGTCATCCACGACATGGCGCTCACCCGCGCCGACGGGCGCGAGGTGGATCTGGAGACCATGGGCGAGCCGTTGCGCGCGCTCTTCATGGCGGTCTGGCTCAGCGAGACCGAGAGCGACCGGCTGAACGCGCTTCTGGTGTCGGCGGGCCTTGCCTGGCGCGAAATCGCGCTGATTCGCGCCCTCACCCGCTATCTCCAGCAGGCCGGCATTCCCTACGACCAGGGCTATATCGCTGAAACCTTGAACCGCCAGCCAGCGATCGCGGCCAAATTGGTGGAGCTTTTCAAGGGCCGCTTCGACCCCAGCCTTCCCGGCGACCGGTCGCTGGAGGAGACCCGCTCTATTTCCGAGATCGACAGCGCCCTCGATGCCGTCACGAGCCTTGACGACGACCTCATCCTGGGGCGGCTGCGCAACCTCGTCACATCGGCAACCCGCACCACTTTCTACCAGCTCGGCCTCGACGGGCGCCCCAAACCGGTCATCGCCCTGAAATTCGATCCGCACCGGATCGATGCCCTCGTGGACCCCAAACCCTTCGCGGAAATCTGGGTCTATTCGCCCCGTGTTGAAGGCGTGCACCTTCGCTTCGGCAAGGTCGCGCGCGGCGGCCTGCGCTGGTCCGACCGGCCGCAGGATTTCCGCACCGAGGTGCTCGGCCTCGTCAAAGCGCAGCAGGTCAAGAACGCCGTCATCGTGCCGGTCGGCGCCAAGGGCGGCTTCTTCCCCAAGCGCCTTGCCGCGATGACCGGCCGCGACGCGATCTTCGCGGAGGGCACCGAGGCCTATAAGATCTTCGTCTCCACCCTTCTCGACCTCACCGACAACATCGTGGACGACCGCATCGTGCCCCCGGACTTGACTGTCCGCCACGACGGTGACGACCCCTATCTCGTCGTCGCCGCCGATAAGGGCACCGCCACCTTCTCGGACACCGCCAACGCCATTTCCGACGCGCGCGGCTTCTGGCTTTCCGATGCCTTCGCTTCCGGAGGCTCGGCCGGATACGACCACAAGAAGATGGGCATCACCGCCCGCGGCGCCTGGGAAGCCGTGAAGCGGCACTTCCGCGAGATGGACGTGGATATCCAGACCACGCCCTTCACGGTGGCCGGCGTCGGCGACATGTCGGGCGACGTCTTCGGCAATGGCATGTTGCTCTCCCCTGCCATCCGGCTCGTCGCCGCCTTCGACCACCGCGACATCTTCATCGATCCGACCCCCGACGCCGCCACGTCTTTCGCCGAGCGCCGGCGCCTATTCGATCTGCCGCGCTCAAGCTGGGCCGATTACGACACATCCAAAATTTCGCTCGGCGGCGGCGTCTTCTCCCGCAGCCTGAAGTCCATCCAGCTTTCCAGCGAAGTCCAGGCGCTGCTCGGCCTCGACAAGACCCGCGTCACGCCGCAGGAGCTGATCACAGCAATCCTGAAAGCGCCCGTCGATCTTCTCTGGTTCGGCGGCATTGGCACCTATGTGCGCGGCCCCGGCGAGACCGACGCGGAGGTGGGCGACCGTGCCAATGACGCTATCCGCATCACCGCCGGCGAGCTTCACGCCAAAGTCGTCGGCGAAGGCGCCAACCTCGGCATGACCCAGCGCGCCCGCATCGCCTATGGCCTTGCCGGCGGGCGCTGCAATTCCGACGCGGTGGACAATTCCGCCGGCGTAAATTCCTCCGACGTCGAGGTCAACATCAAGATCGCACTGCGCCCGGCCGTCCGGTCGGGACGCTTGACGATCACCGATCGCAACGTGCTGCTATCGGCCATGACGCCGGAGGTGGCCCGGCTGGTGCTGGAAAACAACGACCGCCAGAGCCTCTGCGTTTCGCTCGCCGAAACCAGGGGAATGCCGGAATTCGGCTTTCAGCGCCGGCTGATGCAGGTTCTGGAGGCCCGTAGGCGCCTAGACCGTGCTGTCGAGACGCTGCCGGAGGATGCCGCGCTCGCGCGCCGCGAAACCGCCGCACAGCCCTTGACGCGCCCCGAAATCGGCGTGCTGATGGCCTATGCCAAGCTCGATCTTTTCGACGCGCTGATCGAAAGCACGGTGCCGGACGATCCGGCCTTCTCCAGCGAACTCTTCGACTATTTCCCGCTCGAAATGCAGCATGGCTTCGCCGCCGATATTCGCGCCCATCGCCTCAGCCGCGAGATCGTGTCGACCCGGCTTGGCAACGCGATCGTCAACCGGGGCGGCCCCACCTTCGTGGTTCGGATCGAGGACCAGACCGGCGCCTCCGCCACCGATATCGCGCGCGCCTATCAGGTTGCCGTGGACGCGCTCGACCTTGCGTCGCTGGAAGCCGAAATCGACGCGCTGGATGCCCAGATCGCCGGCAAAACCCAGCTCGGGCTCTATCTGCGTCTCCAGGATGCGCTGTTATCGGCGACCCTCTGGCTCATTCGCAACAAAGCCGTCGGCGACGATCTGGCCGCTACAGCACGGCGTCTGCACAACGGGTTGGCGCAAAGCGGCGCCGCGACGACGGATGGCCCGGCTGTGACATCAGCGATGGAAGCGGGGGTTCCCGCCGCGCTCGCCCGCCGCGTCATGGCGCTTGAGGGGGCGATCGGCACGCTCGATCTGATCCTGGTGGCCGAGGCCGCAGGCGTTTCGGTGGATGCCGCCGCGACCGCCGGCGCGAGAGTGGCGGATGTTTTCCGAATCGGCACGCTAGACGCGCTCGCGCGCGGCCTTGCCCCGCGCGACTATTACGAGGGGCTCGCCCTCGACCGCGCCCGGCGAACCCTCTCCGACGCGCACCGCCGCATCACCGTAGCCGCCACCCGCGATGGCGGCGCCGATGGCTGGATCACCGCTCGCCGCGCCGACGTGGACCGCACCGTCGCCGCCATTGCCGATCTCACCGGCGGCGACCCTAGTGTCGCCCGATTTACCGTGGCGGCGGGATTGGTGTCGGATCTGGCAGGGGATTGATGCTCGCGGCGCATCCAAAGAATGGCTCCTGCCTTGCCGCCCCTCGCGCGATCGGCTTACATGCCTCGTGATTGCTGACGAGGGGGCAAGCGTGCACGGTTCTGTCACTACGTTAACGTCCGCCCCCGCCTATGCTTCGCGCCGGGGCCTCTTCGGTTGGGTGATGTTCGACTGGTCGACCCAGCCGTTCTTCACTCTGATCACCACTTTCGTGTTCGCACCCTACTTCACCTCGGCGGTTGCCGGCGATCCGGCCACCGGACAGGCGCTCTGGGGCTATGCGACAGCGGCGGCGGGTTTGACCATCGCGCTCACCGCTCCGATCCTCGGCTCGATCGCGGATGCGGCCGGGTCTCGCAAGCCTTGGATCGCGCTCTTCGGCGCCGTGATGGCGCTTGCCTGCGCCGCGCTCTGGTGGGTCACGCCCGGCGCGCCCTATGCCGTACCGCTCGCGCTTGTCGCCTTCGCCGTCGGCACGATCGGCGCGGAATACGCGACCGTCTTCAACAACGCGATGATGCCCTCCCTTGTGCCGCCCGAGCGTCTGGGACGCTTGTCCGGAACCGGTTGGGCGATGGGATATGCGGGCGGATTGGTCTCGCTCGCGCTCACCCTCGCGCTGCTAGCCGCGAGCCCCGAAACCGGCAAAACGCTGGCTGGCCTCGACCCGCTCTTCGGCCTCGATGCTGCCACCCGCGAGGGCGACCGCGCCGCCGGACCGCTGTCCGCACTGTGGTTCCTGGTCTTCGTGATGCCGCTCCTGCTTTTCACTCCCGATCGGGGCGGCGGAGTTCCGCTGGCAAAAGCCATAGGGTCCGGTATCGCGACATTGAAGCAGACCCTTCGTCAGCTTCCCCGTGAGAGGAACCTTGCCTATTTCCTCGCCGCCAACATGATCTATACTGACGGCTTGATCGCGCTCTTTGCCTTCGGCGGCGTCTACGCGGCCGGGGTGTTCGGCTGGACGACCGTTGAACTCGGTATCTTCGGCATTCTTCTCACGATCACCGGCACGGCGGGCGCCATCATCGGCGGCAAGCTCGACGACCGTCTCGGCTCGAAAACCGTCGTACTCGGCTCGCTCGGGATCCTCACGGCCTGCGCGGTGGGCATTTTGTCGGTCGATGCAAACCACATTTTGTTCGTGCTGGAGGTTTCCGGCCCTACGCCCGGCGACGGCCTTTATGCGAGCACGCCGGAACAGCTCTACCTCGCGCTCGGCGCGCTCATCGGCATCGCCGCCGGCCCCGTGCAGGCTGCGTCCCGAACGCTGCTCTGCCGCCTCGCGCCTGCCGACCGCGCGGCCCAATACTTCGGTCTCTTCGCGCTCACCGGCAAAATCACCAGTTTCATGGGGCCGCTGCTCGTGGGCATCGTCACCCAGGCGACGCAAAGCCAGCGGCTCGGCGTGTTGCCGCTGGTGGCCTTCTTCGTGATCGGCGCGCTCGTCCTAACACTGGTGCGTGCACCCGCGAGGTGATCAAACGCTGGTACGTTGCCGCATCGTCATCAATGGCGGAAATGGCGCATGCCGGTGAACACCATCGCCAGACCCGCCGCGTCGGCCGCCGCAATGACTTCCTCGTCGCGCATCGATCCGCCGGGCTGAATGACGGCCGTAGCGCCTGCATCCACCGCCGCCTGCAGGCCGTCGGCAAAGGGGAAGAAGGCGTCGGACGCGACCACCGCGCCCCGCGTCAGCGGTTCGGCGAGACCGGCGGCGGCCGCCGCGTCGTCGGCCTTGCGCGCTGCGATGCGCGAGGAGTCGACCCGGCTCATCTGCCCTGCGCCGATGCCCACCGTGCCGCGATCGCGGACATAGACGATGGCGTTGGATTTCACATGCTTGGCGACGCGGAAGGCGAACAGGAGATCGGCCACCTCCGCATCGCTCGGCTGGCGCTTGGTGACGATCTTGAGATCGTTGATATCCACCCGCCCATTGTCGCGCGACTGGACGAGCAGCCCGCCCGCGACCGTCTTGACCGCCAGCCCCTCCGCCACGGCATCCGGCAGGCCGCCGGCGAGCAGCAGCCGCAGGTTCTTCTTCGCCGCCACGATCGCGACTGCCTCGGGCGTCGCGTCCGGCGCGATGATCACCTCGGTGAAGATCTCCACAATCTTCGCCGCCGCCTCGGCATCGAGCGTCCGGTTGAGCGCAACGATCCCGCCGAAGGCCGAAACCGGATCGCAGGCCAGCGCCTTAACATAGGCCTCTGCCAACGTGGCGCCGAGCGCGACGCCGCAGGGGTTGGCGTGCTTGATGATGGCGACGGCAGGCCCGTCCACCGGGTCGAACTCAGCCACCAGTTCATAGGCGGCATCGGTATCGTTGATGTTGTTGTAGGAAAGCTGCTTGCCCTGCAATTGCCGCGCGGTCGAAACGCCGAAGCGGCGTTCCCCGCCGGTATAGAATCGCGCCCATTGATGCGGGTTCTCGCCGTAGCGCATCTCCTGGGCGAGGCGGCCGCCGATCGCGAAATAGTCGCCGGTTTCGCCGCCGAGCGTGCGGGTGAACCAGGCCGAAATCGCCGCGTCATAGGCGGCCGTGCGCGCAAAAGCCTTAGCGGACAGCCGCCGCCGCGTCTCGAACGACACACCGCCCTCATCAAGCTGTGCGAGGATGATGCCGTAGTCGGACGGCTCGACAACCACGGTCACATAAGCGTGGTTCTTGGCTGCCGCGCGGATCATGGCGGGGCCGCCGATGTCGATATTCTCGATCGTCTCGCCATAGTCCGCGCCGCGCGCGACGGTGGCCTCGAAGGGGTAGAGATTGGCAATCAGCAGGTCGATGCCCTCGATCCCGTGAACCACCATCGCCTCGGCGTGGTCCGGATCGTCGCGCACGGCGAGCAGCCCGCCGTGGATCTTGGGGTGGAGGGTCTTCACCCGTCCGCCCATGATTTCGGGAAAACCCGTGACATCGGCGACTTCGGTGACCGGAATGCCCGCCTCGGTCAGTGCCACCTTCGAACCGCCGGTCGTCAGCAGAATCACGCCGCGCTCGTGCAGCGCTCTGGCAAAATCGATCATGCCGGTCTTGTCGGACACGGACAGGAGCGCGCGCTTCGGCTGAATGCGGTTGGGTTGGCCGGCCATGGCGGTCTCCGGAAAGAAACGGATGCAATCTCAACCGGGCCGATAGCACGGAAAGAAGCGCGCCGGAACCCAGGCCGGACCCAACAGCCCCGGTCAACCGAAGAGATCGGAACCAAACGGGTCGGGGCGTACTCGGCCGGCGCGGGGCCGCTGAGCGGCACCGGTCCGCGTTAGGCTCCAAGTGACCTCGGGCGTTACCCGCGCCCGCCCTGCCACCACGATCTGCGCGGTTCGCCTCAGACCATGCACGTCGGAGAGATAAACGCTCTCGCCTAGCTCCGGCTCGACCATGCCGCAGCTGAAGGTCCAGGCTTCGCCGTCGGTGGCCATCAGCAATACATCGCCGCCCGCCGTCCGGTTCACCCGAATCGCCGGATGCAGGTGAAAGCGAATGGCGAAACGGTCGCGAGCGCCGATCTTGCCCCGGAGGGGGATCAGCCTATCGACTCCGAGGATCTGCCCGCCGTCGGCGGCAAGGAGCAAGCTGCGCTCGTGCAGCAATCCGAAGCCCTGCGCATAGCCGTCATGACGGGCAAGCACCAGCGTTCCGTCCGTGCGCGTCTCACGCTGCACCGGCACGTTGCGCGGGCCGCCGGTCATCAGCGTGCCCAAGCGCCGCCTGAGCGCCGGCCGGGCCACGAAGCGGGCCGAGGACACATCGTCCATCGTCAGCGTGGAATGGGCGGGCGTGGAGCGGGCGACTTGCCGCCAGCGCTGATCCTGCGAGGCGCCGCAATTCACGATGAAGCGGGATCCGGCGCTCGACATTTCGAACGACAAAAACCCGGCATGGGCCGCGCCTGTGACGCTGAGGGGCGGCGGCACGCCCGTGTCCATCAGCACCACCGTGCCGCTGGCCTCGATGCGCTGGTAGCCGGAATGGCTGGCATTTTGAACGGGCTGGCCGTGGGCGTCGTCATAGGCGAGCACCGTGGCAAGCTGGTCGGCGGGCGTCGAGCCCATGCCGTTGAAATGCGCGAAGGTGCCGTCCGGATGCCGGAAGAACCGCAACATCGGCATCATCCGGTCGATGGCGGTCAAAAGCGAGGCGGAGGGATTGAGGCCGCGTGCGGTGTAGGCTTGGCGCAGCGGAAGCAGATCGGTGAGGATGTCGAGAATCACCGACGGATTACGGCTGATGTGCCCGCCGTCCGCCAGGATCTGCCGGTCGAGTTCCTGATCGAGCCGCAGGCTGGCTTGCCGGATGAGGCGCTGCTGCCCGTCCATGGACAGCGCGGCTTCCGCCACGGCGATGGCCGACAACAACCGGGGAAACCCGTCCGGCGCGTCGAGAAAGCGGGTCCGAAGCCGGCGGACCTGCCGCACGAGCGATTTCAAGAACCGGCGGTAGAAAGCTCGGTCGGCCTCTTCGAGGATGAGGGGGGATTGCGTGATCCAGGCGAGCACGCGGTGCGCCATCACCTCTGGCTCATAGGCCAGAGCGGGCGCCTTGGCCTCCTGCAGGATCCAGTCGGCCACAAGCGCCCGGGCATTGGAGCGCGTGAGCGCACCGTCGGCGGCGCGAAGATGGCGGAGCCAGGTGAAGCCGTGCAACTGACGGGCCCAGGCGTCGGAAGGTGGCGGCACTTCGAAGGGCGATCGCCCACCGGTTTCGATGACCTTGCCCGCGAAGGCAAAAATCCCGGCGTAGATATCGGCCGCGAGCGTCGGATCGGCGGTGCGGATATCCTGCGGCGCGATGATCAGCCGTTCCGGCGTTGGCCCCGGCCAGCGCCAGCGGGCAAACGGTCCTGCTTCCAAGGACACGGTGGCGCGGCGCAGAGCAACGCCTGCCGCATGCGACAAGAGCCGGGCCGAACCACTGACCGACTCCCACGCCATCCCCTCAACCCCTCCTCGCCAGCCGCCACTCATCCCGCTGTCATCACCTCGATGCACCAAGGCCGAAGGGGCTTGGAGTCACGCGCCCCCACAGTCGGGCGTCGCCAATCGCGTTCATCTAGCGGGCACTCGTGGTTACCATGCGGTATCCGGAGCGAAAAAAACTGATCCCATAGCGAAATATTGTATTCCATCGATTTAATGAATGGTTCAACAAGAAAACGCGAATCTGGGACGGGGTAAGACAGCGGGCTTAAACCCGCTTTCGAAGCCGCGCGGCAAAAAAGCCGTCGAGCCCGGCCATGCGCGGGTCGACGTTCGGCAGCATCATCGGCAAAGTACGAAGGTCCCCCTCAGGCGTTACCGCGTCCGCAAGGCCGAACACATCGTCGGCGGTGATGGGAACCCGGTCCACCGGCGCATCGATCAGCATCAGACGGCGGATCTGGTCCGGGCCTTCCTCCGGTTCCAGCGAACAGGTGGAGTAGACGATAAGCCCGCCCGGCTTCACCAGCCGGATCGCCTGATCGAGAAGCTTGCGCTGCAAACTTGCGAGAGACTGCACGTCTTCCGGCTTCTTGGAGAGCGCCCCGTCCGGATGGCGGCGCAACGTGCCCGTCGCGGTGCAGGGGGCGTCGAGCAGGATCATGTCAAAGGGGCCGCTCAGCCACTCCGTGATGTCCGTCACCACCACATCCGCCTTCAAGTCGAGGCGGAAAAGGTTGCGTTTCAAACGTTGGAGCCGGTGCCAGGACACGTCGACCGAGGTCACGTCGGCACCGAGATGGGCGAGCATCGCGGTCTTGCCCCCGGGCGCCGCACAGAGATCGGCGACCTTCTTGCCTTTAACATCGCCGAGAAGGTGCACCGGCAGCGTGGCCGCCGAATCCTGAACCCACCATTGGCCTTCGCTATAGCCTTCGAGCTTTTCAACCGCCCCGCCGGTCGTCACCCGCACGGAGCCCGTTGGCAGCACGACACCACCGAGCCGGGCGGCCCAGCCTTCCGGGTCGCTCTTGACCGAGAGATCAAGGCTCGGCTCGACGAGATGGCTCGCCGCGATCGCGCGGGCAGTTTCCTCGCCATAGGTCTCGGTCCAGCGCGCCAGCATCCAAGCGGGCGTGTTCAAGGTCACGGCGTCCTGATCGGCCAGGATCAGGGCCTTGTCCTGCGACACGCGCCGCAGGATCGCGTTGACGAGGCCCTTGTAGGTGGCTCCGTCGCGGTCCGCGGCCGCAAGATCCACCGCCAGCGCTACAGCCGCATGGTCCGCCAGATCCATGAACAGGATCTGCGCGGCGGCGGTGCCGATAATCGCTTTGAGGCTTTGGGATTTATCCGGCAACGGGCGTTCGAGATAGCGCGCGACCGCGTCCTCGACCTGCCCCCAGCGTCGCAGCGTTACGCCGACAATGGCGCGCGCCAGCGCCCGATCCCGCGACTCAAGCGCCTGATAGGCAGCGGCCAGCGGCCCTTCATCGAGGAGATAGTCGAGGAGCTTACCCTTCTGAACGCCTGCAACCAGATCGGCCGCGAGCTTTCGCGCGTCATAGCCGACAGGCGTGCGAGCCCGAGGCCGACCGCCGCGATCGTCGGGGCGACGTGCGCCCCCCTTGCCGCCACCAAAACCACCACCGGGCTTACCCGTGCGCGGCCGGTCCGATCCCGGACCGCGTCCTTCTCCACCGGAAGCGGGGCGCGTACCCGCCCGTCCTTCTCCGCCGGAAGCGGGGCGCGTACCCGCCCGTCCTTCTCCGCCGGAAGCGGGGCGCGTACCCGCCCGTCCTTCTCCGCCGGAAGCGGGGCGCGTACCCGCGCCGGGGCCCTTCGCAAAGCCGCCCGGCCTGCCGGCACCAGGTCCACGTGAACCGGGTCCGCCGGCGCCAGGGTTTCTCGGGCTCTTCATCCCCACGGTCCACTTTTGCCGCCGCGTCCGCGCGGGGCTCCGCCCGTTCCACCCCACGGTCCGCGCGGCGCAGCGGCGGACGACGCACGGCGAACCGGCGTTTCCATGCCGGTTTCACGCGCGAAATCCATAAGCGCCGCGATCCGGTTTTCCGTCGCGGGGTGGGTCGAGAAGAGGTTGTCCATACGCTGGCCGTTGAGCGGGTTGATAATAAAGAGGTGTGCGGTAGCAGGATTCGCCTCCGCCGTCATGTTCGGAACGCGCGCCACGCCATCCGCGATCTTGGCCAGGGCGCTGGCGAGCCACTGCGGCTGGCCGCAAATCTCGGCTCCCAGCCGGTCGGCGGAGTATTCCCGCGTCCGCGAAATCGCCATCTGCACCAGCATCGCCGCCAAAGGCGCGACGAGCACGGCAACGAGCACGCCGACGAACCCAAGCGGATTCCCGTTGTTCTCGCGGTTGCTGCCGCCGAAGAGGAACCCGAAATTCGCCAGCATTGAGATCGCACCGGCGATCGTGGCCGTGATGGTCATGATCAGCGTATCGCGGTTCTTCACATGCGCCAGTTCATGCGCCATCACACCGGCGATTTCCTCATAGGACAGCATATTGAGAAGGCCCGTCGTGGCCGCTACCGCCGAATGCTCGGGGTCGCGCCCCGTCGCAAAGGCGTTCGGCTGCGGATTGTCGATCAGATAGACCTTCGGCATCGGCAGGTCAGCCCGCGCGGCAAGGTCACGGACAAGGCCGTAGAATGCGGGCGCCTCACGCTCGCTCACCTCGCGGGCGTGGTGCATGCGCAGCACCATCTTGTCCGCGTTCCAATAGCTGAACACGTTCATGCCGGCAGCGAGGAAAAACGCGATCATCATGCCCCCGCTGCCACCGATGAGATAGCCGACGCCCATGAAGAGGGCGGTGAGGGCAGCAAGCAGCATAGCGGTGCGGAAGATATTCATCGATCTCTCGCGAAGTGCATGATGAGGGCACGGACAGCCATCCCCGCTGTTGGACGGGGCGGACAATCCGGCGCGAACACCTATATGATGGGGAACCAAGGCCCGCGCATCAAGCGATGCCCCCGTGAACACGAGACAACGGCGCTATGACATCGATGGAAGATGCGACCTCCAAGGGCTCGCTCGGGCCTGCCAAGCCAAGCCAAGCCAAGCGTCCGCTTTCGCCCGCTGCCGAGCGCGCGCTTCGCGAAGCTGAGGCGCGGCGCGCCATAAAGGCCGAAGCCGATGGCCTCCCCCGCGAGATCGACGGGCGAGGCGGCCTCGAACCGGTTCGCTACGGCGACTGGGAGATCAAGGGACTCACGGCGGATTTTTGAGCAAAGACGAGGGCATTATTGCCCTCGCCCCTTTTACCAAAAATCTTACTTTCGCCGCGTTTCAGACACGCGGGAACCATGCGGCGCTGTCAGCATTCATGTGTTGTCTCGGACGATCCGGATCGGTGAGGCCTCGGTAATCCAGCCCCCCAGCCCCCCGAGGTCGCGTCCCGGTCCCGATCACCGCGGGCCCCGTCAGAAGGGCTCGCGGCCGAGATGATAGATCGCGCCGCTTCGACGCGCGTTCGCGCTGACCGGCATTGCGGAGCCTCTGTCTAGGTGCTAGCTGGAGCCATCTCAACGATCCGGTAGAACCCGCTTATGGCCCGCCGCGAACCCGCCCCGATCCGCGCCGGAGCGCTGGCCTTCTCGCTCGGCCTTGTCACCATCCTCGCGGCCTGGGCATTCCAGATCCTTGGCGGCTATGTGCCGTGCAAGCTCTGCCTTGAAGAGCGGCTTGCCTATTACTACGGCCTTCCGCTCATCCTGACCGGCCTCATTCTAGCCGTTCGCTCCCCCGCTCTCGCGCGGCTGCTCTATGCCGTCGCCGGGCTCGTGTTCCTGGCGGGTGCCGCCCTTGGCGCCTATCACGCGGGCGCCGAATGGGGCTTCTGGCCCGGCCCGACCGATTGCGGCGGCGGCGTTGGCCCCACCACCAACGCGGCCGATCTGTTGTCACAGATGAAAAACACGCGCCTTGTGTCCTGCACGGAAGCGACGTGGCGTCTCATGGGACTTTCCTTCGCCGGCTGGAACATGGCGGTTTCTGCCGCCGTTTCGGCGCTCGCCTTCAGGGCTGCAACCACGTCGCACCACAGCCTGATCTAGCCGCTTGCCCTCACGCCCTGAATCCGCCGGTCGCCAGATAGTGTTCCTCGTCCGGGGTCGATAGGCGGCCGAGCACGGCGTTGCGATGGGGGAAGCGCCCGAACCGGCGAATCGCATCCATGTGCAGCAAGGCGTAGAAGTAGGTTTCCCGATCGCCGTTGCGCCGAAACAAATCCACCGACAGTTGCTGCGCGTCCATGTCCTCGGCATGTTCAAACGGCAGGAAGAAGAACGTCCGTGCCAGCGGCGGAAAGGCATCGGGATATCCGCGTTCCAGCGCATCCGTTGCAAGCTTGAGTGCCTGCCTGTCCGTCTCGAACGCGCGCGCGGTGCCCCGGAATACGTTGCGCGGGACCTGATCGAAGAGGATGATCAAAGCCAGCGCGCCGTGCGGCGTCTCCACCCAGGCGTCCAGGCGGCCCGCAGCGGCTGATTCGTGCAGCGAGAGCAACGCGCCGGCCACTTTGGCATCGAAGGCCGGATCCGACGTGAACCACGCCTCCGGTCCGGCATCCCACCAGAATTTGAGCACGCCGATCGCCGGATCCGTCATGGTCAACCCCTTCCGTTTGCGTGCCGCTTAAAGGCGAACCGCGCCTGTCACAACCGCCTCATACAGCGAAGGATCCAGTTCGACATAACTGCTCTGCCTCGGATCGAGGATGTAGAGGGCGTCGGAGAGCGTTCGCGGATCGAAGCCATCGGCCACAAGATCCAGCTTCTTCAACTTGAAGGTTCCGGTTGTTTCGATTTCGGATTTCAGCCGCAGGAAGACCGGTTTGGCATAGGCCGGCAGCATCGCGTCGAGATGCCGGGAGAGGGCCACCAGATCGAGCCCCGGCTCGACTTCCAGCGCCGCCATGCCCGCCCGCCCTTCGCATCCCGGCACGTCGACACCGTAAACATTGGCGGTGTTGACGCCTGGGAACGTGCCGAGCGCTTCGGCCACTTCAGACGTCGCCACATTCTCGCCCTTCCAGCGGAAGGTGTCGCCGGTCCGGTCCACGAAGTAGTAATAGCCAAGCGCGTCCTTGCGCAGGAGATCGCCGCTGCGAAACCAGCGATCCCCCGGCTTGAACGCATTCGTCAGAATCTTCCGGGCCGTCGCATCCGGATCCGAATAGCCCTCGAAGCGCTGGCTGGGCTTGCTCGGATCGTTGACGATTTCGGAGATTAACTCACCCACCTCGTCGGTCGCGCATTCCCGGCAGAAGCCGTCCACGCCCCGCACGATGTCGTTCCGCTCCACGTCGAACCGCACGAGCTTGAACAGGAACCGGCGCTCCGCCCATTTGGGAACGCGGCCGATCGACCCCGGCTTGCCGTCGAAATTGAAGAGCACCGCATTGCCCTCCGTCGCCGCGTACCATTCGAGGAGGCGGGGGATGGCGAAGCGGGTTTTGAAAGGGGTCCAAATGTCCGGCCGCAACCCGTTTCCGCTCGCAAGCCGGATACGATGGGCGCGCTCCTTGGGATGGGGCGGCGCATGGAGGAGGTAGCGGCAAAGCTCGCCGATGTATTGGAACAGCGTGCAGTCATAGCGCACCACATCGTCCCAAAAACTCGTCGCCGAGAATTTGCGGGCGATGACGACCGACCCGCCGACCGTCAGTGTCACGCCCACCGCCAGCACCCCGCCGGAGGTGTGATAGAGCGGCAGGCACACATACATCCGATCCTCCGGCTTGGCGTTCATCGCGCCGGAAAAGCCGTTCATGATGGTGAGCACACGGAAATGATTGATGTTGGCCGCCTTCGGAAGGCCCGTCGTGCCCGATGTGTAGATGTAGAGACAGCGATCTTCGAGGGTGAGAACCGGCTTTTCCGCCGGGCTGAGATCGGCGTCGGAGATCGTTTCGATCAGCGTATCGAGCCGGCTGCCGGCCGCGCCCTCACCATGCGCCCATACCGCAGGGGCCGTCTTCAGCAACGGGATTGCCGAGGCAAAGGCGCCCGCAAGTTCGCCGGCGACGATCACGTGCTTGGGCGACACGATATCGATGCAATGGGCAAGCGAACGGCCGCTAAGATTGGTGTTGAGTAGCGCCGTCACACCGCCCGCCCGCGCGATCCCCAGCCAAACCGCGAGATACTCCGGCCGGTTCGGCATCAACAGCGCCACCGTATCGCCGGTTTTAAGGCCCTGGCCGAGCGCCCAGCGCGCGTAGCGATTGCCGCGTTTGTGAAGCTGCGCGTAGGTCAGCGTTTCGTGATCGGACAACAGCGCCGGCTTGTCTTTAAAACGGCTGGCAAGTTCGGCGACGACGTCGGGCCATACGCGCGTTTTCGTTTTGGGGATCGGCGTTGTCCGGCGCAGTGCGCGGACAGCACCGGTAAGATAAGCCGCCTCACTTCGGATCCGCTCTAAAATGGCCATCGGCGCCGCCCTCCCCACCATCCGGCCGCTTTGATCGGCCTTATTGTCCTCCATTTACGCACGACTTCGCTCCTATGCGAGAGCCGGATTGAAATGAACCCTCCGCGCTTGTCTTGCGCGCGCGCAGCGTGCATCTGATATCCGCAACAAGAGACAGAGTGGATCGAGCAGCTATGAAGGTCATGCGAGCGGTACGGATTGTCACTTGGGCGCTTGTCGTCGCTCTGGTCGCCGTTACCGGATGGGTGATCTGGCGCGGCAACACGGCCCCGCAAGGTACGGTGATTTCCTCCGGGGAGGCCGCGATCGGCGGACCGTTCACGCTTGTGAACACGGGCGGCGAAACCGTTACGGAGCAGATTTTTGCCGGCAGGCCGCATGCGATCTTCTTCGGCTTCACCCATTGTCCCGATGTTTGCCCGACGACGCTGGCGGAAATCACCGTTCTTCTCGGCAAGATGGGAGCGGACGGAGACAAGCTGGACGTCGCCTTCATCACCGTCGATCCCGAACGGGATACGCCCGCTTATCTCAAGGAGTATCTCGCCGCTTTCTCCGACCGGGTCATCGGCCTCACGGGGTCCGAGGCTCAGGTGGCCGATGTGGTGGCGAAATACCGCGTCTACCGCCGCAAGGTACCCGGCGAAAACGGCGACTACACCATGGACCACACAGCAGCCATGTTTCTCTTCGGCGCCGACGGGGCATTTCGCGGCACCATCTCCTATGGCGAGGCAGAGGCCGACGCGCTTGCGAAGCTGAAGCGCCTCGTTGCAAGCTGAGCGCGCATTGACCATCCGCCGGGAAAGGATCATTTTCCCAGGGGTTCGCCTCGCAACGAGACTAGAACGGCCATGACTCCACGGACGGCCCACCTGATTACCTGGGCGGCAAGCGCCCTGCTCGCGCTGGCGGCGGGCGCCACGGTCTGGCTGAACGTTGCTCATGGCGCTGAAATCTACGCGGCGCGCCTGATCGCCGGCCTCGCCGGATGCCTTTGAGCATGACCATGAAGAACCAGGACCCAAGCCGTCAGCCAAAGGCCCGCGCGGATCTCGTTCTCTCCGTCGCACTGCCGCTCGCGATCTTGGCGCTCGGCGCAGCCCTCTCCATCGGATCGACCGGCGGCTTCGAGGCGTTCGTGGCGCTTTGTCTGTCGGTGGTACAGTGACCGGCGCTTCGGATCAGGACCCCGGCGATCCCGTGGTTCTCGACGTGCGCGGCCTGCTTTGCCCGTTGCCGGTGCTGAAAGCACGCAAAGCGATCGGGCGCATTGCAGTCGGCGAGCGGCTTCTCGTCTTAGCCACCGATCCGATGGCAAAGATCGACGTCCCGCATTTCTGTAACGAAAACGGCCACCGCCTCATTACTTCGGATGCGGCGGAGGAGGTGTTCAGCTTCCTGATCGAACGGGGCCCATAGCGCCGAGTCCTGCCGGGCGCATTGCCAGGAAAGTAAGCCTTCGGCCGAGACGCGGTAAACTCCAATCAGCGGGTCGGCACCGGGTGCTCGCCGCGATAGTCGTAGAAGCCGCGCTGGGTCTTGCGGCCGAGCCATCCCGCCTCAACATATTTCACCAGCAGCGGGCAGGGCCGATATTTGGAATCCGCGAGCCCTTCGTAGAGCACCTGCATGATCGAAAGGCAGGTGTCGAGGCCGATGAAATCGGCGAGTTGCAGCGGCCCCATCGGGTGGTTCGCGCCAAGACGCATCGCCGTATCGATCGCGTCCACCGAGCCGACGCCTTCATAGAGCGTGTAGATGGCTTCGTTGATCATCGGCAGAAGGATGCGGTTGACCATGAAGGCCGGAAAATCTTCGGATACGGCGATCGTCTTGCCGAGCCGGGCCACGAAGGTCTTGGCGGCGTCGAAGGTCTCGTCCTCGGTCGCGATGCCGCGCACGAGTTCGACAAGTTGCATCACCGGAACCGGGTTCATGAAATGAATGCCGATGAACCGCTCCGGCCGGTCCGTCGACGCCGCAAGGCGTGTGATGGAGATCGACGAGGTGTTGGTTCCCACCATCGCTTTGGGCTTCAGCACCGGACAAAGCGCCGTCAGGATCTTGCGCTTGACGGTCTCGTTTTCGGTCGCCGCCTCGATCACCAGATCGAAATCGGCAAAGCCCTCCATGGTTTCGATGCCATGGATCTTGGAAAGCGCCGCAGCGCGCACCTCTTCGGTGATCTTCTTGCCCTGAACCTGGCGCGCCAGATTGCCGGTGATGGTCGCCAGCCCCGCTTCGATGCGGTCGCGCGATACGTCGTGCAACCCAACGTCGAAGCCCGCAAGTGCACAGACGTGCGCGATACCGCTGCCCATCTGTCCGGCGCCGATCACGCCGACCGTCTTGATCTCGACCATCCTATCCTCGATCCCTGTGCTCCGTGCCGAGGCGGGCGGATAGCGATCCGCCCGAGCTGTCACCCGAGCGCTTTTGTAAGTTCTGGTACGACGTCGAACAGGTCGCCGACAAGCCCATAATCGGCCACTTGGAAGATCGGCGCTTCGTCGTCCTTGTTGATTGCGACGATGACCTTGGAGTCTTTCATGCCGGCAAGATGCTGAATCGCCCCGGAAATGCCAAGAGCGATATAGAGATCGGGCGCGACCACCTTGCCCGTCTGCCCAACCTGCCAGTCGTTTGGCGCATAGCCGGCATCGACGGCCGCGCGGCTGGCGCCGACCGCCGCGCCGAGTTTGTCGGCGAGCGGGATGACCACCTCACGGAAACGTTCAGCCGATCCGAGCGCGCGGCCGCCCGATACGATGATCTTGGCGGAGGTCAGCTCGGGCCGGTCCTGCGCGGACAGCGCATCGCCGACGAAGGCCGAGACGCCGGGATCGGCCGCAACGGGCACGGCTTCCACCGGAGCCGATCCGCCGGAGCCCGCCGCCTTGAAGGCCGTGGTGCGCACAGTGACGACGCGCTTGGGATCGTTCGACTGAACGGTCTGAACCGCGTTGCCGGCATAGATCGGCCGTTCGAAGGTATCGGCCGAGATGACGGCCGTAACGTCGGAAATCTGCATCACGTCGAGAAGCGCGGCGACCCGTGGCAGCGCGTTCTTGAACGTGGTCGTGGCGGGCGCGACGATCGCGTCATAGCCGCCGGCCAGCGACACGACGAGCGCGGCGAGCGGTTCGGCGCGTTGATGGGCGAACACGGCGTCGTCGGCGAGCAAAACCCTGGACACGCCGTCCAGCGTCGCCGCTTCGGCTGCCGCAGCCGCGGCGCCGGAACCGGCCACGAGCAAGTGGATCTCGCCGCCCATGGCGGAGGCTGCCGTCAGGGCCTTGGCCGTGGTGTCCTTCAAGGCGGCGTTATCATGCTCGGCCAGGAGAAGAATCGTCATATCGGTCTATCCTCAGAGCACGCCGGCTTCGGTCTTCAGCTTCGTCACGAGGTCGGCGACCGACGCGACACGAACGCCGGCAACCCGGCCCTTCGGCTCGACCGTTTTCAGAACGTTGAGCCGCGGCGCAACATCGACGCCGTAATCGGCCGGTGTTTTGACATCGAGCGGCTTCTTCTTGGCCTTCATGATGTTGGGAAGCGACGCATAACGCGGCTCGTTCAGCCGCAGATCGGTGGTTACGACAGCGGGAAGGGTCAGACGCAGAGTCTGTAGCCCCCCGTCGACCTCGCGCGTGACATCGACTGTTCCCTCGCCGACTTCAACCTTGGAAGCGAAGGTGCCCTGGGCCCAACCGGTCAGCGCGGCCAGCATTTGGCCCGTCTGATTGCAGTCGTCGTCGATCGCCTGTTTGCCGAGAATGACGAGGCCGGGCTGTTCCTCGCCGATGATCGCCTTGAGCATCTTGGCGACACCGAGCGGCTCGACCGGGCCGTCCACCTGCACGAGAATGCCGCGATCGGCGCCCATGGCAAGGGCGGTGCGAAGGGTCTCCTGCGCGGCCACGGAACCAATGGAAACGGCGATCACTTCGGCGGCCTTGCCTGCTTCCTTCAGCCGCAGGGCTTCCTCGACGGCGATCTCGTCGAAGGGGTTCATCGACATTTTCACGTTGGCCAGATCGACGCCCGAACCGTCCGGCTTCACCCGGATCTTCACGTTGTAGTCTACCACCCGTTTGACGGGCACCAGGATCTTCATCGGCAAGAACTCCCGTCGGCCTCTTCAACGCGGCCGGCCGTATTGCTTTTCGTCGGCTGTTGCAGCGCAGCAGGATCAGTGGAGGCCGACCGTAATCACGGCCCTCGTCCACGTCAACGCAACCGAAGTCGCAGTCCATTGGGCCCGTGTGATTGCAGCGTCAAGTCTTTCCTTGCGCCACGAGATCACGATCGAACAGCGCAACGCCCGGCCGCCGCAAAACCAGGATCAGCAGCGCCCCTGCGCCAAGTCCGCCGATATGGGCCCACCACGCAATGTCGCCTTCGGCCGTTCCGAACAGGGAGAGCACTTGAAGCGCCACCCAGAGGAGCAACGGCCAGCGCGCTGAAATGCGTAGCGGAATTCGCCAGAGCACCAGGATCCAGAGCTTGGTTCGCGGATGCAAAATGAGATAGGCCGCAACGATACCGGCAACCGCACCGGAGGCGCCGATGAGCGGCCCGCCGGCGCTTGCCAACATGACCGCGTGCAGCAAGCCGCCCGCAACGGCCGTCGCGGCATAAAACAAGAGATATTTCACATGGCCGACGGCATCTTCCACGTTGTCGCCGAACACCCAGAGAAACACCATGTTGCCCGCCAGATGCCACATATCGCCATGCACGAAGGCATAGCTGACCGGGGTCAGCCATTCGGGAACGAGGGTCATGTCGGGCGGCGGCGGCAGGCCGTCGAGCAGATAGGCTGGTGTCAAGCCAAGGCCGAGCGCGGTCGCGTAATAGGCGTCGATGACGAGCCCGCTTTCGAACACCACGTAGATGAAAACTGTGACCGCGATCAGCGCCCAGTTTACGAAGGGCCGCCGGATGTATTCGAGCGGGTTATGGTCATAAAGCGGTACGAACATCGAAAAGACCGGCTCCGCTGGGGACGTCTGAAGCCGGTTCATGGGCGATAGGAGTGCGACGCGGAACGGGCTCTGCCCATCCCATTTAGCAGAATTGGCGACGTTTCGCTGCCTTGATGAAGAAAGCCCGATCAGAAGGGGGTCAACAGCCGTTGCAGGTAATCGAGTTCGAGTGAGGGCCGGTTCTGATCGGAGAATCGCCGGCGCAATTCCTCAAGAATGCGCCGCGCGCGCTGCACTTCGATTTCGCCGGGCACCTTCACCGTGTCGCCGAAATCCGGCCCCTCGCGGCGCTGCGGCCGGCCGAGCGGATCCTCCGAATAGGCGTTGCGGCCTTGGCGGCCCTGGCCTTCGCCATCCTGGCCCATCTGCTCGGCCAGTTGCTGCGCGCCTTGGCGCAGTTGATCTAGTGCCTGACCTTGCTGCCCCAGAGCCTGACCGGGTTCGCCCTCGCCGAGCGAGCCCTCGGCACCCTTCATCGACTGCTGCGCCTGCCCCAGTTGATCGCCGGGCTGCATGCCGTTCTGCTGCATGCCTTGCATAAGCTCTTGGAGACGCTTGGAAAGTTCGCTCTGGCCTTGCTGCAACTGGCGCAGGGCCTCTTCCATCTCCGATTGCGACATCCCCTCGCCGTCCTGCGGCTGGCCATCGGGCGTCATCTTGTGAGTTTGGTTCATCAACTCCTGCTGGCGGCGGATCATGTCGGCCAGTTCGTTCATCTGCTGCTGCATCTGGCCTTGCTGGCCGTCCTGCTGACCTTGATTCGGCTGGGCCGTCTGCAAATTTTCCAGCATCTGGTCGAGCTGAGACAAAAGCTGCTCGGCCGCTTCCCGGTCGCCAAGCTTGGAAAGCTGCTCGATCTGATCGATCATTTTCTGGAAGTCTTCGGGCGTGACATCCTGAGCGCTCGGATCAGGCTGCTGATTTTGCTGCGAGAGCTGCGGATTGTTCCGCATCTGCTCGGCCAGCGCCTGCATATATTCGTCCATCGCCTTGCGAAGCTCTTCAGTGAGCTTTGCGATCTCCTCGGGAGAGGCGCCGTTCTTCAAGGCATCGCGCAACTGCTCGCGCGCTTCGCGCAGCCGCTGTTCGGCAAGCGAGGCGTCCCCGCCGTCGATCGCGAGTGCCATCTGCCACATCATGTCGAGCGCGGCGCGCAAATCATCGTCGGACTGAGCATCCATGACGCGGTTGCGCAGGACGCGCAAACCGAGGTGGATCGAGGCGTCGTTGATGAACTCGGGCGAGAAATCGAGAACCGTATCAAGGGTTTCCGCCACAAAATCGGCCGAAGCGACATCAAGAGCCAGGATCCGGCGCTGTTCGACCAGCATTTTCGCCACGGGGTTGCTGAACGGCCGGGCGGGGATGACCACCGCCACCGGCTCGGACAAGCCAACGTTGCCGCCATCGTCCTTCGCCTCCAGACGCATCGTCACTTCAACGCCGGCGAAGGGATGGGCAGAGAGATCGCGCAGGGTAACGGCGGTCTTCTTTTCCCCGCCCTTACGGGGCAAGGACAGAGGAAATTCCGGCGGGTCGATCAGCGGACGGGGCGGCGCGGACGGGCCCCCGATCTGCGGGCCTAGCGGCATTTTCGGATCGTCAAACACCGCGCGGGCGCTTGCAACGCGGTAGTCATCCTCGGCCTCATAGGCGAGCCGGAAGGCCCCGCGCACCGTCGCGGCGGGCTGTTCGACAAGCTTGATCGAAGGCGCCTGATCAAGCTCCACTGCAAAGCGGAACCGGTCGAGCGATTGGCCCTCGGAGCTCAAAATCACCGTGCCGGACCGGTCAAGCGTTGCCTGAAACGACGTCGGCGGAACCACGTCGTCGGCCGGCATGCGCGTTGCCGCGCCGGGCTGCGGCGCGGCGGCATCGAGCGCAACACCAGCCTCGTCGTCACCGGCCGAGCTACTCCCCTCGACGAAGCGCGCAGCCGGCGCCTCGACACCGTTAACGCGGATCGACAGCAGGGTGCCTTCGGGAACCCGCAGCGGCTCGGTTCTGGCGGGCGGCGCTGCCGGCGCATCACCGTCGGGCGTGGTCTGCGCGGTCAGAAACACCGGCGGACGCCCGGTATAGGCAGGCGGGGTGACCCAGGCGTCGATCCGCACCTCCGGCCCCGCCGTCACCGGCAGCCGGAACGCGTTGGCGATCGGCCCCGCCCAATCGCCCCGCGCCGCCACCAATCCGATCACGAAGAGCAGAAACACGCCCGCACGAATCGCGTAGGGATCGCGCATGTCGAGACGCGGCGAGGGCATGCGCACGCTGGCGGACGACATCGTGCCGGCGAGCCGGCGCAGGTGCGCCGCCCAGAGCGCCCGGCCATAGGCGTCATTCTCACCCGCGACCTGACGATCGGCGAGCGCCGTGAGCGGACGGTGGTCGAAGCCCGAATCCTGCTCCAGCCGGCTCAGCCGCTCGGAGCGCTGGGGGATCGCGACCCGGACCGTGCGAAGGAGCGCGATCAAGATCGCCGCGACCATCGATCCGACAGCGGCAAGCCGAAGCCAATCCGGCAGCCCATCGAAAACCCGCAGCCAAGCCAGCCCGGCGAGGACAGCGCTAAGGATCAGGGCCGGCGCGAGCCGGGGCCAAATCCGTTCCCAAAGGAGTGTGTAACCGGCAAGCCGGAGCTTGGGCGCGAGCGCCTCCAGCGGATCCGGCGGTTGGTCTTGGCCGTTGCTTGGCCGGTGGTGTCTGAAATCTGCCACCCGGCGTCTCCTGATGATGCGGCGCCCCATGCCTGACCATTAAGATAGCACGGAACCCCACATCGCCAAGGCCAACGACGCCTACTGGCCTGGATCGGTGAGCCAGGGCGGGATCCGGTCGAGCCCGATCATCTCGTCATAGCTTGGGCGCGGCCGCACCACGTGCCAGCGGTCGCCGTCCACGAGCACTTCCGGAATGAGCGGCCGGGTGTTGTAGGTCGAGGCTTGAACCGCGCCGTAAGCGCCCGCCGAGAACACCGCCACCAGCTCGCCCGCGCGCACCATCGGCATCACGCGCGACAGGGCGAGATAATCGCCGGTCTCGCAGACCGGACCCACAACGTCGGCGGTGATTCGTTCCACACCGACCGCCCGTTCGATGACCGGACGGATCTCGTGATGGGCGTCGTAGAGCGTCGGCCGGATCAGATCGTTCATCCCAGCATCGACGATCACGAAGGTTTTGGAGCCGCCCTTAACATAGACGACTTCGCTAACCAGGATCCCGGCATTGCCGACAATCAGCCGCCCCGGCTCGAACAGCACCTCGCAGCCGAGCTTCTCCACATGGCGCCGCACGACCTCGGCATAGGCGCGGGGATCCGGCGGGGGAGCGTTATCGTCGCGGTAGGGAATGCCGAGCCCGCCACCAAGGTCGATATGGTCGATGGCGTGACCGGCGCCGCGCAGGGTGCCGATCAATTCGCCAAGCCGGTTGAACGCGGCGTCGAACGGTCCAAGGTCGGTGATCTGCGAGCCGATGTGCATATCGACCCCGGTCGCCCGGATAGCCGGCAGCCGAGCGGCGTGCGCGAACACGCGCGGCGCGTCCACCCAGGGAATGCCGAACTTGTTCTCGGATTTGCCGGTCGAAATCTTGGCATGTGTCTTGGCGTCCACGTCCGGATTGATCCGGAACGACACCACGGCCGTCATGCCCTTTTCCGCCGCGACCGCCGACAGCCGCTCAAGCTCCGGCTCGCTTTCGACGTTGAAGCACTTGATGCCCACGTCGAGAGCGAAGGCCATTTCCCGCGCGGTCTTGGCGACACCGGAGAAGACGACCTTGCCCGCCGGAATTCCCGCCGCCAGCGCCCGGCGTAGTTCACCTTCCGACACCACATCCGCCCCAGCCCCGCAGCGGGCGAGCGTGCGGATGACGGCCTGGTTGGAATTGGCCTTCATGGCGTAGAAAACCTGCGCCGGTATTCCGGTGAAGGCCTCGGCGAACACCCGGTAATGGCGCACCAGCGTTGCCGTGGAATAGACGTAGAACGGCGTGCCGACGGCGGCAGCCAAGTCGGGCACGGCCACGTCCTCGGCATGGAGAATGCCGTTCCTGTAGGCGAAATGATGCACCGGAGACGCTCCTCGCTATCAGGCCGGACCGCTTGAGGATCAGATGAGCGCGTCGAGAATGAACGGACGCTTCGATTTTGGCGGCTCTGGAGGCTTTTCCTTCATCGGCAAAGTGCCGAGCACGGTGCTGGGTTGCTCGGCCGGTCGCGCTTCGGCGGCGCTTGGGGCTTCCAGACCGCCCTTGCGGCCGCAGCCGGAAACGGCGAGCGCCACACTCAAGAAAATCACAAGAGTCCCGAACCGCATGGCGTCATCCGTTTTTTTTCGCGACCGCAATCATAGTGCAATGATAAGGCGAGGTCTTCAGCCAAGCAATGTGCTCCAGCGCGCCGCCTCGGCGCGCACGTTAACCGGCGCCGTGCCGCCCGCGCTCGTGCGGCTGGCGACCGATTTTTCCACCGATAGCACGTCATAGACCGCGGCCGTTATGCCTGAGTGAACGCCCTGGAGATCACCGATCGGGATATCGTGAAGCTCCACACCGCGCTCGGCGGCGATCGCCACGATCCGGCCGGTCACGTGATGGGCGTCGCGGAACGGCAGCCCCAGCACGCGCACCAGCCAGTCTGCCAGATCCGTCGCCGTCGAGAAGCCCGACCCCGCCGCCGCCGCCATGCGCGCGACATTCGGTTCCATGTCGCGCACCATGCCCGCCGTCGCCTCGATCACGAGCGAGAGGGTTTCGAGCGCGTCGAAGGTCTGCTCCTTGTCCTCCTGCATATCCTTGCTATAGGCGAGCGGCAGGCCCTTCATGACGATCAGGAGCCCACTGAGATCGCCGATGACGCGGCCCGATTTCGCCCGAACCAATTCGGCCGCGTCGGGATTGCGCTTCTGCGGCATGATGGACGATCCGGTCGAAAACGCATCGGATAGCCTGACGAAGCCGAACTGCGCTGACGACCAGATCACGATTTCCTCGGCAAAGCGCGACAGATGGACCGCGATGATGGAGGCCGCCGAAAGCGCCTCCAGCGCAAAATCCCGGTCGGCCACCGCGTCCAGCGAATTCGCCGTCGGCCGGTCGAAGCCGAGCGCCGCCGTGGTCGCGTTACGGTCGATCGTGAAGGACGTGCCGGCCAGCGCAGCGGAACCCAGCGGATTTTCGTTCAAACGACGCCGCGCATCCTGCACCCGGCCCCGGTCGCGCGCCAGCATCTCGACATAGGCGAGGAGATGGTGGCCGAAGGTCACCGGCTGGGCGGATTGGAGATGGGTAAAGCCCGGCATGACGGTTGCGGCATGAACGGCCGCTTTTTCCACCAGCGCCCGCATCAGATCGGCGATCTGCGCGTCGATATGATCCAGCGTATCGCGCACCCAAAGCTTGAAATCGGTCGCGACCTGATCGTTGCGCGAGCGGGCCGTGTGCAGGCGTCCCGCCGCCGGGCCGATCAGGTCCTTGAGGCGCGATTCCACGTTCATGTGGATGTCTTCAAGCGCTCGCGAGAAGATGAACGTGCCCGCGTCGATCTCGGCCTTGATCATATCGAGCCCTTCGGCGATCTTCGCCGCGTCCTCGGCCGGAATAATCCCTTGCGCGGCAAGCATCGCCGCGTGGGCCTTTGACCCGCGGATATCTTGCGCATAGAGCTTCCGATCGAAATCGATGGAGGCGTTGATTTCCTCCATGATCGCGGCGGGACCCACCTGGAACCGTCCGCCCCACATGCGGTTGCTCATGTCCGTCAACTCCAAGGACCCAAGATCAGACAAGCCGGATGCCACGCCGCACCGGCGTTCGCCACCTTACATCGCGATCGCCGCGCTCGGCGGTCTGATCGCAGGCGTCGCAGGCGTATACGTGAGCGGATGGGGCACTGTCCACGCCGATGCCCGCTGCGAGGCGTCGTCAAGGCTCGCATCCGCCTTGAAGCCGCTGGCGCGCGGCGAGGTGGCGGCGCTGGTGACGGCGGACGAACCGCAGGATCTTGCGGCCCTCACGTTTCAAACCGTCGACGGCACGCCCCGGGCCCTTGCCGATTTCGGCGGCCGGATCGTGCTTCTCAATCTCTGGGCAACTTGGTGCGTGCCCTGCCGGACGGAAATGCCGGCGCTTGATCGCCTGCAGCGGGAAAAGCGCAGCGACGGGTTTGAGGTCGTGACCGTGAATATCGATGTCGGGCGGCCGGATAAGCCGGCGGCGTTCCTGAACGAGATCGGCGCCGGCAGCCTTCCCGATTACCGGGACCCCAAGATGGGTTTCTACAACGCCTTGAAATCCAAGGGGCTCGCCTTCGGCCTGCCGACGACGCTGATCGTTGACGGCAGCGGATGCCAGGTTGCGGCGCTGCATGGTCCGGCCGAATGGGATTCCGCCGATGCAAAGGCGGTGATCGACGCGGCAATCGCCTTCCGCTAACGGAGGGCCTTTTCCGGGTTTGAGCTTCAGCCGATCGTGCGGCGGAAGGGCGAACCGCGCAGAAGGGCGCTGAACCAGCCCGTGACTTCCGCAACGTGGTCGCGGTCGCGGCTGTCCAGACGGCCGATCGAGCGGGCCCGCTTTTCAGCCACGGACAGCGCAGCGAATTCCTTCACCGCCGCATCGCGGCTGCGCGCCATGATCCTCACCGCGAAAGACTCGCCGTGATAGACGAAGGCAAACAAGTGGGCTTCCGGCTTTTCCAAGTCGGTTGGCACGATCGTTTCCCCGTGGTCTGGGAGTGTGAATGAAGCTTTGGAAGAAGCCGGTCCCCAATACCGCCTGCTTTTAAGGTAGAGTGTGCGCTTGATATGGTTAACAACACGTTAACCATATGGACAGCATTCGCATCTTTTCAGGATAATAAGCAATGCGATTCAGCGCATCTCTCAACCCGGACGGCGCGCTGGGGTAAAGCCGGTGATCACCAGCGGATTATCCGTCATCGCCGCGCTATCGGGCGTGTCCGGCGCCAAGGTTCCGGCGAAGGCATCGAACAGGCGGCGCACGAAATCCTCGGGCAGATCGCGGGTGATGAACACCAGCCGGGTCCGCTTGTCGCCATCCGGCCAGCGCTCCAGCCGCGCGGGGGGATGGAAGATTTCCTGCACGCCATGAACGACCAGCGGCCGCTCCGGGTCCTCGGCCAGCCGGACGATCCCCTTCATGCGCAAAACCTTCGGGCCATGCGCCGACTTCAAAAGATCGAGAAACATCTCCAGAGCGCCGGCGGGCACCGCCCGGTCGGTTGCCAGCGCGAAGGCGCGGATATGTTCGTCATGCCGGTTGCGGTCGTGGGTGTGCTGATGCTCGCGGGCATCGTGGCCGTGGTGCCCATGGTCATGGTGATGGTGATGGCCGTGATGGTGATCGTGCCCATCATGCCCGTCATGCCGGCCGGCATAGGCTTCCTCGTTCAGCCAGCGTGCCACATCGGGCGTTTTCGTCTTGGGATCATAGAGGCCCGTGTCGAAGAGCGCCGCAGCGGTTGCCTCGCCATCGTCGGCGATCAGCACGGCGGCCCCCGGATTGAGCGCCTTCAGCCGGTGCACCAGCGCGGCGCTGCGGGCAGCGCCTTGCGGCAGATCGGTTTTGGTAAGAACGATACGATCGGCAACCGCCGCCTGCTTCACCGCTTCGGCATGGTCATTCAGCACCGCATCGCCATTCACCGCGTCCACCACGGTGATGACCCCGTCCAGCCGGTAGCGCATCACCAGATAGGGGTGCGCCATGATGGTGTGCAGCACGGGCGCGGGATCCGCGAGGCCCGTGGTTTCGATCACGATCCGGGACAGCCGCTCCAGCCTGCCGTTGTCGATCCGCCGCAGGAAGGCCTCCAGCGCAGTCACCAGATCGCCCCGGATCGTGCAGCACAGGCACCCCGACGACAGTTCGACGATACCGTCGTCAGCCGCTTCCACGAACAGGTGATCGAGACCGATTTCGCCGAATTCGTTGATGATGAAGGCCGCATCCTTCAACGCCGGATCGCTGGCGAGCCGGTTCAAAAGCGTCGTCTTGCCGGCTCCGAGGAAGCCGGTGAGAACGCTGACCGGAATCGGCTGCGGGCGAGTTCGTTCACGCGTCGGCATTGCCGTTTCCATACTCACTTCCGATACGCTCGCATTCTTTTCCAACTCTTATCCGTTTGTGCTTGGCACGCCTAGAATTTGGATCGGAGGAACGTCGGGAGGCGGCGGCAAGCCCTCCAGCGCCGGTGCGGCGGGCGCATAGGCCGCCGCGGACCCTGATTGGTCGACCACACCGGCCGAGCGGCGCGGATTGGGCCGGGGGAGCGGATCGACATCGTCCAGGTCTTGCACGGCCGGAGCCCCGGCGGCGGGCGCGGCGGGCTGAACCGTGCCGAGGATCGATATGGCAACCGGATCCATCACCTTGAAGGCGGGCACGAGATAAGACTTCGGTGCATTGCCCACCACCCCGGCCTTGGCGACCACATCGGCGTCGGCGTCCTCGCCCGCTTTGCGGTTTTTTCCGCACACGAAATCGCGCATGTCGGTGGGCCCCGCGGGAACGGCGGCAGCGGGGCGCAGCCCCGCAATGGTGGTTCGGCGCGAGAACAGGCCGGAGCCGGTGGAAAACCCGGTTTCCAAGAGCTGCGCTGTCTTTTCGGCGCGCAGCTTGGCATTGCGCTCGCCAAGCACCACGGCGACGAGGCGCCGGTTTCCCCGGCTCGCGGACGCCACGACATTGAAGCCGGAGGCGCAGATGAAGCCGGTTTTCATGCCATCGGAGCCGGGGTAGCGCTCCAGGAGATGGTTGTGCGTCTTGATCACCTTGCCGCCGAGTTGAAGGGCGGTGATTCGGAAGAGATCCCGGTAACTCGGGAAATCCTTGAGGATCGCATAGGTGAGGATCGCGTAGTCGCGCGCCGTGGTCCATTGGCGCTCGTCCGGCAGCCCGTTCGGGTTCGCGAACTGGGTTCCGGCCATGCCGAGCCGGCGTGCCTCCGCGTTCATACGCGCGACGAACCCCTCCTCCGTGCCGCCCACCGTTTCAGCCAGCGCCATCGCAACGTCGTTGGCCGACTTCACGACCAGGATCTTCAGCGCGTCGTCCACGGTGATCATCGTGCCGGGCTTGAAGCCCATCTTGGAGGGCGGCTCGCGCGACGCGTAGGCCGACATGACGACCGGCGTTTCCGGCTTGATCTCGCGCGCACCCAGTGCACGAAAGGCGACATAGATCGTCATCAACTTGGTCAGCGATGCCGGATACCACGGGTCGAAAGACCGGTTTTCAGCCAGAACCTCGCCGCTGCTTGCATCGAAAACGATGTAAGGCCCCGCCGCCGCCGGGGTGCCCGAAACTGCGAAGACCATCATCGCGAAGACGGCGCAAACGGCCTGGAGCCAGCGGCGAAACGGCGGCGTTTCAAGAGGTTCGGTCACGATCGAATCAGTTCCTGAAAGGGACGGAAGCTTGCGCATTCACTGCTTTAACGAGGCTAACACAAAGACGCCTCCCGCTCCTGTCTATCGAACGAGAGGCTAGCTACAAAATACGGCGCAGCAACGCATGTGGATTATGGATTGCATCAGGTCAACCGATCAAGCATGGCTAATTCGTAAGCAGTTTGCCTCATTCTTCGGCGAAGTTTCTGCTCAAGCTTGTCTGAATCCGCCGCTTTTCGCGCGGCCGACAATGGCCCTTGGATGGCCCCCTGCTTGCAGGCATAAATCCATTGATCCTTGAGCCGATCACCTTTGGCTCCCCACCAATCCGGACCCGCCGCGTGACCATCGCCGTCGTCCTTCCACTCGTGGCAGCGCCGCGCATGCAGCGCGCGAGGGGCGTTGGCCGCGTCACATTCAAGCGGGGGCCCGAAGCGGATGCGCCGACGTGCCTTGGCGAACTCTGGCAGGAAGGCTGCGCCAAGATCCGCCTGCCGCGCACCCATGACGCGCTGGGGCCGACCGCCGTTTTGCTCAATACCGCAGGCGGGATCACCGGCGGCGATCATATCGTGACGGAGGCAAGATGGGGCCCCCGCACGACCGCAACGGTCACGACCCAAGCCGCCGAACGCATCTACCGCCGATCCGATGGCGTCGGCCGCGTCGAAACCCGTCTGACGCTAGACGACGAGGCCACCGGCTTCTGGCTGCCGCAGGAGACCATCGTCTTCGATCGCGCCGGCCTCGCCCGCAGCCTCACCGTAGACCTCGCACCGACCGCAACCTTCACCGCCGTCGAATCCGTCGTGCTTGGGCGAACGGCCATGGGCGAGGACGTGCGGGAGGTGACATTCCTCGACCGCTGGCGCATCCGGCGCGGCGGCCGCTTGATCTATGCCGATCAACTGCGGCTTGTGGGCGACACCCGCTCCATTCTCGACGGCGGGGCGACGGGCGCCGGCGCGCGCGCCTTTGCGACGCTGGTGCGCGCCTCGGGGGACGCCGAAACGCGGCTCCAACCCTTGCGCGACATCCTCGAAGCTGCAGCCGGGCCGCTTGGACCGGCCGTGGATTTCGGCGCAAGCGCGTTTGACGGCCTTCTCGTGGTGCGCATACTCGCCGCTGACGGCCGCGCCCTCAGAACCCTTTTGGAACCGTCCCTTACAACCCTGATCGACGGCCCGCTGCCCCGGGTCTGGTCGCTATGAGCGAGACCACCAGATGAACCTAACCCCCCGCGAGAAGGACAAACTCTTGATCGCAATGGCCGCCAATGTGGCGCGCCGGCGGCTGGAGCGCGGCGTCAAGCTGAACCACCCCGAGGCCATCGCCCTCATCACCGACTTCGTCATCGAAGGCGCCCGCGACGGCCGCACCGTTGCCGAACTGATGGCGATGGGCGCCGGCGTGATCACCCGCGAGCAGGTGATGCCCGGCATCGCCGAGATGATTCACGACGTGCAGGTGGAAGCCACGTTCCCGGATGGCACCAAGCTCGTCACCGTCCATCACCCGATCCGCTGAGGCGAGACATCATGATTCCCGGAGAAGTCATCCCCGCCGCCGGCGACATCGAACTCAACGCCGGTCTGCCCACCGTGACAGTTGAGGTGTCCAACACCGGCGACCGGCCGATCCAGGTCGGCAGCCACTACCATTTCGCCGAGACCAATGCGGCGCTCGCCTTCGACCGAACTGTCGCCCACGGCCACCGCCTCGACATCCCTGCCGGCACCGCCGTCCGCTTCGAGCCCGGCCAAACCCGCGCCGTGACGCTGGTTCCCTACCGGGGCAAGCGCGAGGTTTATGGGTTCCGGCGGATGGTTATGGGGAAGCTCTGATGGCTTGTACCGCAGCCGCACATTCCTTACTTTCAACAGAAGTAAGGAATCGAGCGCCGTAAGGAGGCAAACATGTCCAAGCTCTATGCCACGCTGACGTCCAAGGGCCAACTCACCATCCCCGTGACTATTCGGGAAGCTTGGAATCTCAAACCCGGCGACCGCATCGCTTTCGAGGTCATTGGTCCGAAGGAAGCGCGCGTTGAGCCGGCGCGGCGGCGGAGCATTCTAGAGGATCTGGATGATCTGATAGTGCGCGGTCATGGCCCCATCACCCAGGAAGAGATCGACCAGGCGATCGACGAGGCAATGGATGAAAAGATGGCCCGGTCCAAAAGTACCCGTGGATCATGATCGCAATCGACACAAACATTCTCATCCGTATTTTCGCCGAAGACGATCCTGCTCAAAATCGCGCGGCGGTTTCCCTTTTGGCCCAATATGGCAAAGCAGGAGTGCTGGTCACCCCGCTCGTGCTTGCTGAGTTCGTATGGGTTATGCGCCGCCGCATGAAAACACCGGTTTCGGTAATCGTTGGAATCTTAGATCGCATCATCAACGCGCCTGAATTTATTGTTAACAACCAGCCGCAAATCGAAGAAGCACTTGAGATTTATCGAACAGGCCGTTGCGATTTCTCTGATTGCCTCATCGTGATCGCCGCTCGCGACGCCGGCGCAACGGATGTTTTCACGTTTGACCGACGTGCCGCACAAAGTATCCCCGGCGCAACCCTCCTCTCGAACTGAACCACCCTGCCCCACTCTTAGGAGCCCCGCCGCCCATGTCCTTCCGCATCTCCCGCGCCGCCTACGCCGACATGTTCGGCCCGACCGTCGGCGATAAGGTCCGCCTCGCCGATACCGAACTTTTCGTCGAAGTCGAGCGCGACTTCACCAGCTATGGCGAGGAGGTGAAGTTCGGCGGCGGCAAGGTGATCCGCGACGGCATGGGGCAAGCCCAAACCACCCGCGCGCAAGGCGCCGTCGACACCGTCATCACCAACGCGCTCATCATAGACCATTGGGGCATCGTGAAAGCCGACGTCGGCCTGAAGGACGGCCGCATCGTCGGCATCGGCAAAGCGGGAAATCCCGATGTGCAGCCGGATGTGACGATTATCGTCGGCCCCGGCACCGAGGCGATCGCCGGCGAGGGCAAGATCCTCACGGCCGGCGCGCTCGACACGCACATCCACTTCATCGCCCCGCAACAGATCGACGAGGCGCTCTATTCCGGCATCACCACCATGCTTGGCGGCGGCACGGGACCGGCCACCGGCACAGCCGCGACAACCTGCACGCCCGGCCCCTGGCACCTCACCCGCATGATCCAAGCGGCCGAGTCGTTCCCGATGAACCTTGCCTTCTCCGGCAAGGGCAACACCGCTCTCCCGGCCGGTCTCGTCGAGCAGATCGAGGCTGGCGCCTGCGCGCTCAAACTCCACGAGGACTGGGGCACCACACCCGCCACCATCGACAACTGCCTCGCCGTGGCCGACGACTACGACGTGCAGGTGATGATCCACACCGATACCTTGAACGAATCTGGCTTCGTGGAAGACACCGTCGCCGCCTTCAAGGGCCGCACCATCCACGCCTTCCACACCGAGGGGGCAGGCGGTGGGCACGCCCCTGACATCATCAAGATCGCGGGTCTTTCCAACGTTCTGCCGTCGTCCACCAACCCGACGCGCCCCTACACTCGCAATACCCTCGACGAACACTTGGACATGCTGATGGTCTGCCACCATCTCGACCCATCGATCCCCGAGGACGTCGCCTTCGCCGAAAGCCGCATCCGCAAGGAGACGATCGCGGCGGAGGATATCCTCCACGATATGGGCGTGTTCTCGATCATTGCCTCGGACAGCCAGGCGATGGGCCGCGTCGGCGAGGTCATCATTCGCACCTTCCAAACCGCGCATAAGATGAAGGTTCAACGCGGATCGCTTGCCGAAGACGTCGGCACCGGCGCGGATAACTTCCGCGTCAAACGCTATATGGCCAAGATCACCATCAACGCCGCCATCGCCCACGGCCTCGACAAGCATGTGGGCTCGGTGGAGGTCGGCAAACTCGCCGATCTCGTGCTCTGGTCGCCCGCCTTCTTCGGCGTGAAGCCGGACCTCGTGATCAAGCTCGGCACCATTGCCGCCGCCCCCATGGGGGACCCCAACGCCTCGATCCCGACCCCGCAGCCCGTCCACTACCGCCCGATGTTCGGCGCTTTCGGCCGCGCGATGACCGCCTCGGCCGTCACCTTCGTCTCCCGCGCCGCCTACGAGTCCGGCATCAAGGAACGTCTCGCGCTCGACCGCATGGTGCTGCCCGTGGAGAACGTGCGCGGCGGCATCTCCAAGGCGTCGATGATCCACAATTCAGGCACGCCCGTCATCGAGGTCGACCCGGAAACTTACGAAGTCCGCGCCGACGGCGAGTTGCTCACCTGCGAACCGGCCGAAGTGCTGCCGATGGCTCAGCGCTATTTCCTGTTCTGATGCCGATGATGATAAGGTGACCGAACGTTCGCCAAGGACTCGAAATCGCCATGCCCCTCGCCCGCAAGCTTCCAGGTGATGCCGCCGGCCACGAGCCAACCGGCGCATCCTACGAGCACGACATGCACGCTTGGGCGATGGACCAGGCCGCCTTGCTCCGCCGCTTGAAGCCCAAGGGCTTGGACGTTGAAAACATCGCGGAGGAGTTGGAGACTTTGGGACGATCGGAACGTCGCGAGATTCAGAGTAGGCTTCGCGTTCTGTTGCTTCATCTCTTGAAGTTCCGGTATCAACCAGACATGCGTAAAGGTGGCTGGGAGGCTACGATCAAGATTCAGCGTGAGGATCTTCTGGAAGTCTTGGAAGAAAATCCAAGTTTGAAGTCGCTGCCACGCACCAAGCTAGATGATGTTTATCGTCGCGCCCGTCTCGAAGCGGCGAAAGAAACTGGTATTCCAGAAGCTTTATTCCCCAAAACCTGCCCGTTCACCGTTGAAGAAATCATGGATGATGAGTTCTTCGGTTGAAACCTAACGTTCCCTTCCTTGGACCCCGCCCATGATCACCGCCACCCGCATCCTCCCCGCCGGCACCTGGACGGGGACGCCCGCCGATACGCTCGTGCTTGAACGCGACGATCGTCATCGCCGCCGGTTGGTGATGCGCTGCGTCAACAAGACCGCGTTTCTTCTCAACCTTCCGCAAGTGCAGGTGATGAAGGATGGCGATGCGCTGGAGCTTGAGGACGGCAGGCTGATCATCGTTCGCGCCAAAGCGGAGCGGTTGCTTGAGATTACCGCGCGTGATCCCGCGCACCTCGTGCGGATCGCTTGGCACCTTGGAAACCGGCACCTTCCAACGGAAATTCGCCCCGACCGGCTGCTCATTCGCGAAGATCACGTGATCGAGGACATGCTGGTCAAGCTCGGCGCGAGCGTGGCCCATGTGTCAGAGGCTTTCGACCCCGAGGGCGGCGCCTATGGCCTTGGTGCGGTGCAGGGACATGACCACAATGACCATGGTCACACTGCCCATGATCATGGCCATGATCACGCGGCGCATGATCACGATCACGATCACGATCACGATCACGATCATCACGGGCACCACCACGGCCACGATCACAAGCATGACTGACAGGCCGCTATCCGATCCGGCGCAGCCGAGCGGCGATGCCCTCGTCAAGCTCATGACATGGTTGTCTCCGGCCTTTCCCGTGGGGTCGTTCACCTATTCGCACGGTCTGGAATGGGCGATCGAGGATCGCACGGTGACCGATCTTGGCACCTTGAAAACCTGGATTTCCGGCATCCTCAGCCATGGCGCCGGCCGGTCCGACGCCATTTTGCTTGCTCACGCTTGGCGCTCCGCGGCTGGCGGTGATCAAGCAGGCCTACGCGATATCGCCGAACTTGCCTTCGCTCTCCAGCCCTCCAAGGAGCGACGGTTGGAAGCGGGGGCGCAAGGCAAAGCCTTCGTCGCCGCAATCAGCGCGACGTGGGAGGCGCCGGCACTCGCCAGCCTTGCCCGCGACCTTGCACCCACCCCGGTCGCCTATGCCGTTGCGCTGGGAACGGCGGGTGCGGATCACGGGCTGCCGCTGAATATACTCGTGGAAGCCTTCCTCACCGCCTTCGTCGCCAATCTGGTTTCGGCCGCCGTGCGCGCGGTTCCGCTTGGCCAGACCGACGGGCAGCGCGCGATCCGCGATCTCGCACCCCTTGCGGCGGCGATGGCGGCGGAGGCGCTGGCGGCGGATCTCGACGATATCGGCGGGGCGGCGCTCCGGTCCGATATCGCCTCCATGAAGCACGAAACCCAGTATACGAGGCTGTTCCGCTCATGACGAAACCAAAGAACGGCGCCCTGCGCGTTGGAATCGGCGGCCCGGTCGGCTCCGGCAAGACGGCGCTGATGGATGCGCTCTGCAAGGATCTGCGCGGTCGATACGATATCGCCGCCATCACGAACGACATCTACACCAAGGAAGACGCGGAGTTTCTCACCCGCTCCGGCGCGCTCCCGCCCGAACGGATTGCGGGCGTGGAAACCGGCGGCTGTCCGCACACCGCGATTCGCGAGGATGCCTCAATCAACCTTGCTGCCGTGGCTGATATGAATGAGCGGTTTCCGGCCCTTGAGGTGATCCTGATCGAAAGCGGCGGAGACAATCTGGCTGCGACTTTTTCGCCGGAACTCGCCGATATCACGATCTATGTCATCGACGTTTCGGCCGGCGACAAGATCCCCCGCAAAGGCGGTCCCGGCATCACCCGGTCAGACCTTTTGGTCATCAATAAAATCGACCTTGCGCCTTATGTCGGTGCGTCGCTGGAGGTGATGGATCGGGATGCAAAGCGCATGCGAGGGACGCGGCCTTTCGTGTTCACCAATGTGAAGACAGGTCACAACGTCGCCGACGTCGTGGCGTTCATCGAGGCCTCAGGCGGGTTGAGCGTTTAACTTCAAAGACTTCGGCGGTTTTGGCCTGTGCCCTTTTCCGCCTCCACGGATCGATTGCCGGCCTTGCCCGATATCATCGACAACGTCATCCCGATCTTCGCGCTCATCGCCATCGGCTGGGCGGTGGTCGCCGCCGGTTTGCTCAAAGGCGAGGTCGGCGATGCGCTCGGCGACTTCGTATTCAAGGTTGCGGTGCCGGTTCTCCTGTTCCGGACGATCGCGGTCGCGGATTTCCACGGCTCCTCGCCCTGGGCCTTATGGGTCGCGTATTTCTCCGGCGTGACGTTGACATGGGCGGTCGGACATGGCGTTGCGACGCGGGTTTTCGGCCGGGATCAGCGGATCGGCGTGGTTGCGGGCGTGTCGTCGGCCTTCGCGAATAACGTGTTTATCGGACTGCCGCTGGTGGGGCGGATGCTGGGCGACGACGGGATCGCGGCGCTGTCCATTTTGCTCTCCGTTCACCTGCCGATCATGATGATTGCGGGGACGCTGATGATGGAGCGGGCGGAGCGGCAGGTCTCGGGAAAACCGCCGCAGCCGCTTCCCAAACTTCTTAGCCAAGTCGGGCGAAATCTCATGCGAAATCCGCTGGTTATCGGGCTTCTGGCGGGCTCGTTGGTGCGGCTGACGGGCTTGCCGCTGAGCGGAGTTCCGCGCACGGTGGTCGATCAGATCGCTGATATGGCGGGCACCGCTGCGCTGATTTCCATGGGGATGGCGGTGCGGAAATACGGGATTTCCGGGCATGTCGGACCGGCTATGGTGACCTCGGCGTTGAAGCTTTTCATGCTGCCGGCTTGCGTTTATGTGGCCTGTCAGGTGCTTGGTCTCAGCCCGGTTTGGACGGCGGCTATGGTGCTGACCTCCTCGGTTCCGACGGGGGTGAATGCCTATCTGATCGCCAATCATTTCGGGGTCGGCCATGGGCTTGCCGCCTCCAGCATTACGATCACCACGGCGCTGGGGGTGGTGTCGGTTTCGATCTGGGCGATCCTGCTCGGGCTTTAGCCGAGACCGGCCATGCGGCGGATGTCGGACGGGGTGGCGCCGGCGACTTGAAGGACGCGAAGTGTTTTTGATTTCAAAGACTTAGAGAGCTTCTGGCCATACTCGTCCAGCATTAGGCGGTGGTGGTGATAGCGCGGCTCCGGCAGGCCTAGGAGCTGTTGCAAGAGGCGGTGGACGGCGGTGGCGGGGAAGAGATCCTGACCCCGGACGATATCGGTCACCCCCTGGGCGGCATCGTCCACGACGACGGCGAGATGATAGCTGGCGGGAGCGTCGCGGCGGGCGAGAATGACGTCGCCCCAAAGGCTTGGATCGGCGCTGACGAGGGCCTGGGCGGCGCCGGTTTCCTGCCAGGTGAGAGGCCCGGCGAGGGCGGCGGCGCGGGCCATGTGGAGACGCAGAACATGCGGCTCGGCCGCGGAAATCCGCCGTTTTGTAAGGTCTGGATCAAGGTCGCGATCGAGGCCGGGGAAGACGGGCGCGCCATCGGGATCGCGCGGCCAGGGCTCGCGATCGGCAACGGCGGCGCGGATTTCCGAGCGGCTTGCAAAGCTCGGATAGGTGAGACCGAGGGCCGTGAGATGGTCCAAAGCGGCGCGGTATTCGGGGATATGTTCCGACTGGTGGCGGACGGGATGCTCGTATTTTAGGCCGAGCCAATCGAGGTCGGCGAGGATGCGGGCGGCGTAGGAAGGGCGGGAGCGGGCGGCGTCGATGTCTTCGATGCGGACCAGGAAGCGGCCGCTAACCCTTTGGGCCATATCGTGATTCAGCATCGCGGACAGGGCGTGGCCGAGATGGAGATCGCCGTTCGGCGAGGGGGCGAAGCGGAAAATCGGTTCCGGCATGGCATCCGTTCGGGCAGACTGATCGTTGCTAAACCGTGGACCTCGTGAAGGGAAGACTTATGCGCAGGCTGATGACGGAGGCGGATGTGGCGGAGGGTTTGGCGGCCTTGGTGAGCGCCGATCCGAGGCTCGGACCGGTGGTGGCGAAGGCCGGGCCGGTGGCGATCCGCTACCGTCCGCCGGGGTTCGAGGGGGTGGCGCGGATCGTGGTGGCGCAGATGCTTTCTGTGGCAAGCGCCAACGCGATCTGGGGGAAATTGGAGCGCGAGCTTGGCGTCGTCAATGCTGAAACCATGCTGGCGGCAACGCCGGAGCAACTGCGGGTGGCCGGGCTTTCCGGCAGTAAGATCAAATGCTTGACGGGTGTCGCCGAAGCAGCGCAAGGCGGTTTTGACCTTGCGGGGCTGGCCGATCTTTCCCCCGACGAGGCCACAAAACGGCTGACGGCGCTGCCTGGAATCGGGCGCTGGACGGCGGAGATTTTCCTGTTGTTTTGCGCCCGCCATGCCGATGTTTTCCCGTCTGGAGACCTCGCCCTTCAGGTGGCGGTGGCGGAGGGGCTTGAACTCGGGACACGGGTGAAGGAGAAGGACATGCGCGTGATCGCCGAGGCGTGGGCGCCCTGGCGAGGCGTGGCGGCCAAGCTGTTTTGGGCCTATTACAAGGCCGTTCGCGAGGACCGAACCGCCGTTCCGGTGTAGTCGTCCAGTGTAGTCGTGATTTCGCTTTTTTGGTGCCGGGTGTAGTCGTGATTGGAGTTAGAAAAAGCCTATGACCCCGATCGATGGACCGCGCCTGCCGGCAAGCGGGGACAGAACATCCGCCCTTGTCGTTTTTCTCCACGGCTATGGCGCCGACGGCAACGACCTGATCGACATCGGACGGGCATGGCAACCGCATCTGCCGGGCGTCGCATTCGTCAGTCCGCATGCGCCCGCACCCTGCGGCATGTCGCCATCGGGGCGCGAGTGGTTCCCGCTCACATTCCGCGATCCGCATGAGACATGGCGGGGCGTGGTTCAGGCAAGGCCCGTGCTCGACCGGTTTATCGACGCGGAGTGCGAACGGCTGAAGCTGACGGCGAAGCGGGTGGTACTGGTGGGGTTCAGCCAGGGAACGATGATGGCGCTCCACACCGGATTGCGACGTGGCCCACGCATCGGGGCAGTGGTGGGCTATTCCGGCATGCTGGCCGGGCCCGAACATCTGGCTGAGGTGAACGACCCGCCGCCGGTGACTTTGATCCACGGCGACCGGGACGACGTTTTGCCGATCGCCATGCTGCACGGGGCGGTGAATGCGTTGGCGCAGGCGGGTATTCCCGTGACCTTCCACATTTCGCCGGGTGTTGCCCACGGCATCGACCAACGGGGGCTGGCGCTCGGACTGAACGCGGTGGCGGCGGCCCTTGGAATTCGCTTGCGCGCCTAATGCCTTAACGGGCGCGCGCCCTAGGTATGTGTTCGCCGGGCATGGCCCGATGCTTGAAATCGAGACGGCGCCAAGCGATGACACGCGAGGCGCATGAACTTCGCGGAGACCCCGGCGTGCAGAGCTTCTTCACCTATCTCGTACCGATCGCCTGCGGCGCGGTGGCCGTGGTGCTGCTGCTCGGATTGTTCAACATGATGCGGGGGGGCAGCGCGAGCCGGTCGCAGCAATTGATGCGCTGGCGCGTGGGGCTTCAGTTCGCGGCAATCGTGATCATCATGATCACGGTGTGGCTGATGGGGCGCGGGCCGACGGTGGGCTGAACGCCCTAACGCAAGCAAGACCAACAAGGCAGGGCATCATGGTTGTATTGAACCGCATCTACACGCGCACCGGAGACAACGGCACCACGGCGCTTTCCACCGGCGAGCGGCGGCCGAAATACGATCTCAGGGTTTCAAGCTACGGCACCGTGGACGAGACCAATGCGACGATCGGGATGGTGCGTCTTTACACCGCCGAGACGGCCGATTTGGCTGAGATGGACGACATGCTCGGCCGAATCCAGAATGACCTCTTCGACCTTGGCGCGGATCTGGCGACGCCGGAAACCGAGGAGCCGCTGGCCTGGGAACCGCTACGGATCGTGGCCGCGCAGGTGAGTCGGATCGAGAGCGATATCGACCTTCTGAACAAGGATCTGACGCCGCTGCGGTCCTTCGTGTTGCCTGGCGGCAGCGCGGCGTCGGCGACGCTGCATCTGGCGCGGACGGTGTGCCGGCGGGCCGAGCGCATGATGGTGGAGCTTGCCGCCGACCCGGCGGAGCGGGTGAACCCCGAAGGCGTCAAATATCTGAACCGGCTATCGGATTTCCTGTTCGTCGCGAGCCGCTGGGTGAACGACAAGGGTGCCAAGGACGTGCTGTGGGTGCCCGGTAAGAACCGGTGAGGCGCGTCCGCTTTTAAGCGGCGGGCGCGTGCCTGGGGTTGAGCGCAGCCGGGCGCAACCCGGTATCACCCCGTGGCGAGCAAAGCGCCCGGCGCTGAGCGGTCACTCGTTGCGTCCACCACGGCGCGGCGGATTTCGGCGAGAGTGAAGGGCTTGGACACGACATCCCGGACGAGCGAATCGAGGCCGTGCGCGCGTTCGCGCTGCTCGGCGTAGCCGGTCATCAGGAGAATCGGCAGGGCGGGGAAATCGCGGGCGGCGCTGAGCGCGAGCGCGATGCCGTCCATCACCGGCATCATGATGTCGGAGAGGAGAAGATCGAAGGCGCCCTGCGTCTCATTGAGTATTTCAAGGGCGATTCCGCCGTCCTCGGCCGTGGTCACGCGGTGGCCGTCGAGTTCCAGCGCGCGCTTGACGAAGGCGCGAACCGAATCGTCGTCCTCGGTCAGCAGGATGTGAGCCATCACCATTTCCTTAAGAAAACAAACCCGAGGCCGGGTTCAAAACCGATCCGCTACCGCCCTTAAGCATCAAGATATAGTATCATCCTTCATGACACCTACAAAAGGAAGTTCGCGCCAGCGATGCGCGGCGTCCATGCCGTAGCCCACGACGAAGTTGTCGGGGCAAACGAAGCCGACCACGTCGGCGTCGATTTCGGCGCGCCGCTTGCCCGGCTTTTCCAGGAGCACGGCGACTTCGACGTTGCGGGCGCCACGCTCGGCGATGAGTGCCTTGGCGAAGGCGAGCGTGCGACCCGATTCCAAGATGTCGTCGATGATGAGAACGTCGCGGCCCTCAACGTCGGTATCGATGTCGCGGATGATGCGGACGGTGCCGCTTGACACGGTGCCGGCGCCGTAGCTGGACAGCATCATGAATTCGACCTGGGGATCGATGCCGTGGCGGTGGAGCGCTCGCAGAAGATCGGCGGCGAACATGAAGCTGCCCTTCAAGATGGCGATGACCAGAAGATCATGGGGCTTGCGCGCCACCACCCAGCGGGCCAGTTCGTCCACCCGTTCGGCGATCGCCTGCTCGGAAAACAGAATGTCTATTTTTTCTCGCGACATCGCCACATCCAGCTTGGTCCCGGGCGCGGCGGAAGCCGGAGCCGGGATCGAGGTCTCAACTCCGCGACACTTACGACGAATCGCCTAGAGAATCACATCCTCCCACAAAAGGATTTCCAGATGACGAAGCCGGAGCTTCACCGTTTGTCGGTGAACCGGACCTGAACGTCCACGGCCGCTTCGGGCGGCGCAGGAAGGCGGCTTGCAAACGACACCCTGTCGCGCGGGGTCAACAGCGTTTTGGGCGGGTCCATGGTCCAGGCGTAGACCTCGCGGCCGGCGGAGGACAAAAGCGCGAAGCGGATGGGGGGAACCGGCCGGTCGTCGGCCTCGTCGACGCTGGCGATCACGCCTTCGATGACGAGCACGGGGGTCGATCCGTCAAGCTCGCGGCGGGTGGCGACATTCTCGAAGGCAAGGCCGCGCAGATTCACCTCCAGACCCACGACGGCGTAGAGCGAGGCTATATCGGGGAACATGCGCACGACGGTTTCGCGCGAGAACAGGGCGCCGGCAACGACGAAGAGCACGAAGCCCGACGAGATCATGAGGATGATCGGCGAAGAGAACATGCGGCGCGGCGGGGTGATGCGCCGCTTCATCACCGGTTTGCGCGTGCGCTTGGGCTTGGCCTCGGCGTCGGTGTCGGCATCGAAGCCGGCAACGTCTGCGTCGATGACGGGGGACTCGCCGGAGCTATCCGAATCGCCGGCGTCGGCGCCGGGGGGGCTGGCCTCGCCCGGATCCGGCGCTTCGGCGGCGGCGGATTCGGGGGAGCGGAACGGGACGACAACGCCGGTGCCGTCGTCCGGCGGGGCGGCGGGCGGGCGGGCGGGGGTATCGTCTTCCTGGAGGGCGGCGCGCCACTCGTCCACGCTCGGCTCGGGGAAGCGGCTTGCGGTTTCCTTTGGCAGGGCGGCGAGTTCACTCTCGTCGGAGACGGGTGTGGCATGCCATACCATACCACAGCGCGAGCAGCGGACCTTCCGGCCGGTCGCCCCAAGGGCGCCGCGGGCCAGTTGAAACGCCGAGTCGCAATTGGGACAGGTGATCCTCATGACATCCATCGTCCACAGCGGCCGGACGTTCGTAGCAGGGAACGGGACCGCGCTGGAAAGGCGAGCGAATCACAATCGGCGGCATGCCGCAGACCATCTTGCACTGAGGTAGCGGACACCGGAGATGATTAATGGAGCGTTAACGTCGCTTCACCATGATCGGCAAGGGCCGGTGGCGGGGCAAGCTGCGTTTTCGGGGTGAACAAATCCCGCGTGTTGAAAGAGGACAGGCGTGATCCGGTTCGAGAATGTGGGGCTGCGATACGGGATGGGGCCGGAGGTGCTGAGCGATCTCACCTTCGACGTTGGCCCGCGCTCGTTTCAGTTTCTCACCGGCCCGTCCGGCGCTGGCAAGACGACGCTGCTTCGCCTGCTGTTTCTTTCGCTGAAGCCGACGCGCGGGCTGATCCGGGTATTCGACCGGGATACCACGCGGATCGGCCCCAAGGATCTGCCGAAGCTGCGGCGGCGGATCGGGATCGTGTTCCAGGATTTCCGCCTGCTCGACCACCTGACCACCTATGAGAATGTGGCCCTGCCCTACCGGGTGCTCGGCTATGACGAGGCGGGCTACCGCTCGGACGTGGTGGAGCTGTTGCAATGGGTGGGCCTTGGCGAGCGCATGCATGTGTTTCCGCCGATCCTTTCCGGCGGCGAAAAGCAGCGGGCGGCAATCGCGCGGGCGCTGATCACCAAGCCGGAGCTGCTGCTCGCCGACGAGCCGACCGGCAACGTGGATCCCCCGCTCGCGCGGCGGCTTTTGAGGCTGTTCATCGAGATGAACCGGCTTGGCACCGCGGTTGTGATCGCCACCCACGACATCGGCCTGATGGATCAGGTGGATGCCAAACGGCTGGTGCTGACCGACGGCCGGATGGAGATTTTCGAATGACGGCCGTGAACGATCGGACCGCGCAAAAGCGCCGCACCGCCCGCGAGCGGCCGAACCGGACGCCGACGCCGATCGTGCCGCCACAGACGATTGCCGGGCGGGCGCTGACGCTGGTGATCGCCATCATGACGTTTCTGGCGAGCGTCACGCTGGGGGCCGTGACGCTGGTGGAAGAGGCCTCGACGGCCTGGCAGTCGGACATCGGGCGGGAGGTGACGATCGAAGTGCGCCCGCTGGAGGGCGTGCCGCTGGACAGGGAAATCGCCAAGGCGGTGGCGCTGGCGCAGGAGTTTCCAGGCGTCGGCGGCGCCCGGGCGCTGACGGATGAAGAAACGCGGCGGCTGTTGGAGCCCTGGCTCGGCGCGGGCGTGGACCTGACCGCGCTGCCGGTGCCCCGGCTGATCGTGGTGACGGTGGACGACCCCGCCCGCTTCGAGGTGGGAACGCTTCAAACATCGGTGGTCCGCGAGATTCGGGGCGGCAGCGTGGACGACCACGCCGCCTGGATCGACCGGCTGAGGGCGATGGCAAGCTCCATGGTAGTGGCGGGGCTTGGCGCGCTGGCGCTGATGCTGGTGGCGATGGTGCTTTCGGTGGTGTTCGCCACCCGCGCGGCGATGGCCGGCAACCGCCATATTATCGAGGTCCTGCACTTCTGCGGCGCGGAGGACCGGTTCATCGCCCGCGAGTTTCAGCGGCATTTCCTGATGCTCGGCGCGCGCGGGGGGGCGATGGGCGGCGGTTTGGCGATTGCCTGCTTTCTGGGGCTCGGCTGGTTCTTTAAAGGTTCCAGCGGACTGCCGGGGGCGGACCAGATCGAGACGCTGGTGGGCGGCTTTTCCATGGGGATGGCCGGATATGGCGGCGTGCTGGCGTTGATCGCGGCGGTGGCGATCTTGACGGCGGGCACGTCGCGCGTGGCGGTGCACCGGTCGTTGAACGACATTGAGTAGGGCGAGATTGCAGCCGCGTTGGCGCATTGCCCCCTTGCCGCCCGGACGCCGTAATCCCATAGAATAGTTGCAACATGGAGCCGGCTTCGACGTCCTCCCTAGCCAAGATCGGACAATCCCCCGGGGCCGACCCGGGAGAGGCCATGCGCGCGCGGGGATGGCGGCGGGCGGCGGGGTGGCTGCGCACTCTGTTTGTGATCCTGCTATCGGCTGGGCTTTTGGCGGCGGGGATCTTTTTTGCCGGATTTCTGGTGTTCGCCGCCTCGGTGGCCCGGCTGCATGCGCCGGACCCGCTGGAGGCGGACGGCATCGTGGTGCTGACCGGCGGGGCGGACCGGGTGGCGGGGGCGATCGACCTTCTGACCGCCGGCAAGGCGCAGCGTCTTTTGATCTCCGGCGTTCACCCCGAAACCAGCGCCCGGCAGATCGGGCAGGTGCTGGACGCAGGGCCTTCGATCTTCGAATGCTGCGTGGATCTCGACAAGCGCGCGGCCAACACGATCGGGAACGCGACCGAGACCGCCAAATGGGTGCGCCGGAACAGCTTCACCTCGCTGATCGTGGTGACGAGCGCCTATCACATGCCCCGCTCGATGGCGGAACTGGCCCATGCGATGCCGGAGGTGCGGCTTCTGCCCTATCCGGTGGCGCGGCCGACGCTGGGGCTGGACCGCTGGTATCAGAATGGCGCGACGCTGGAGCTTCTCCTGGAGGAATACGTGAAGTATATGGCGGCGCGGGCGCGGCTGATGTTTGGCGGCGCCGATGGAGAACCGACCGAAAAGGCCGGGTTCATCCGCTGACACCGACCCTAGAGCATTTTCCGATCAGATGGAATCAACTGATCGGAAAATGCTCTAGGGTCAATAAGTTAAAGCGTTTCCTCGTCCGTCAACCGGCTTCCACTTGACGGGGAAACGCTCTAAGGATCCCGGCCGGAATGCCGGATTGAACCCGGGATGCTGCGCTGCGATGGCCTTTCGCTCCTTCGTCTACAATCTCCTGTTCTTTGCCTTGACCTTCACGATTATGGTGGTGCTTTCGCCCGCGCTGCTGCTGGGGCGGCATGGCGCGATGGTGATCGTGCGGGCGTGGTCGCGGCTGATGATGGCGCTGCACCGGGGGCTGACGGGGATCGGCCATGACTATCGCGGCTTCGAGAAGATCCCGCCCGGCGGCTGCATCGTGGCGGTGAAGCATCAGTCGACCTGGGAGACGATCGCGCTGATCCCCCATTTCAGCGATCCGGCCTTCATTTTGAAGCGGGAGCTGATGTGGATACCGCTGTTCGGGTGGTGGGCGTGGGTGGCGAAGATGATCCCGGTGGAGCGCGGCAAGGGCGTGGCGGTGCTGGCCGGCATGACCGCGAAGGCGCGCGAGGCGATCGCGGAGGGGCGGCAGATCCTGATCTTTCCGGAGGGAACGCGGCGGGAGGCGGGCGCGCCGCCGGCCTATAAGTTCGGCGTGGCGCATCTCTACCGGGATTTGAATTGCCCGATCGTGCCGATCGCGCTGAATTCCGGCTCGCCTTGGCCGCGCCGCAGCCGGGTGCACCGCAAGGGCACGATCGTTGCCGAAGTGCTGGATCCGGTCCCGCCGGGGCTGGACCCGCGCGAGGCCTTCGCGCGGCTGGAAAGCGCGATCGAAACGGCCTGCGACCGCTTGCTGCTGGAAGCGGCGACACGCGGCGACGATCTGCCGCCGCCGGCAGCAAAACGCGTGGCGGAACTACGGGCGGGCGCGGGAACGCGGCTGACGCGGGCAGCGAGCGCGGCCGGAACCGCTAACCCCAACGGATGAGTTCGCTCACCAGAGCCTCGACAGAGGCGTCGCGGATGCCGATTTCGGCGATGTGGCGGGCGGTGGCGATGACATATTCGGGATTGGGTCCGGAGCGGCCGAGGCCGTGGCGGACGAGATCAACGCGGGCTTCATGGGAGAGCCGGCCTGCATATTGCGGGTGCTTGCGATCGACGACATAGGCAAGCGCGGGCACGGTGCGGCCGTCTTCCAAGCGGACCGGACGGACGACTTCGCGGTAGACGTTGGTGACCTGCTCGCGCTCGCGCAGGTAAGCTTGAACGGCGTCGCGGTCGGCGGGCGCCACTTCGAAAACGAGGCCCCGGCAGGCGCCGCCCCGGTCGAGGCCGAAGACGAGGCCCGGCCGCTCCGGTGTGCCCCGGTGGACCCAGGAATAAACGCAGAGCGAGCGGTGCGAGCCGTGGAGCATGCCACGGAGCGCCCGGCGGTGCGCAAAGCCCGGATTCCACATCAAGGATCCGTAACCGAACACGTGGAACGCCTCGTCCATCCGCCCTTCCTTTCCTGGTTCGGAGCGGTTACCAGAAGCACCCGGACGCCTGCAAGGAATGGTTGATGCGCACGAAGATGATCGTCCTTTCTTCCGTGGTTTTCCTGGTGGTGGCCGGGTGGACGGGCGCTTGGTTTTTTGTGCGGCATATGGTGGCGGATGGGCTGGATAAGGCCGTCGCCGATCTCGCCGGCCAGGGCGTGGCGGTGACCTGCCCGGAGCGTTCGCTGACGGGATGGCCGTTTCGCATCTCCGTCGGCTGCGTGAAGCCGGTGCTGCGGCTGGCGGACGGGACCACCGTGGAAGCGAGCCGGCTTGAAGCGATCGGCGTGGTGGACGATCCGCAATTGGTGATCGCTGCGCTGGAATCGCCCGTGACGGTGACGCTGCCGGACGGTTCGGCCGGGGAAGCGCGCTTTGCGAGCCTGAAGGCGAGCATCCGGACGCTGGACGGCAAGGTGACGCGCGTTTCGGTGGCCGGCGAAGGCTTGGTCGTGGAAGGCGGCCCGGCGGGGCTGACCTATGGGCGGCTGAACGCCGAGCGCGGCGAACTGCATGTTCGGCAAGCCGAAAACCCCGCCGATCTGGACGTGGCCCTGACGCTGGTGCGCGCGAGCGCGACGATGGGCCAGACCGAGGTGCTGCCGGCGGCGGCGGATGCGGGTATCGCCGCGGTGGTGCGGCAGGTGGCGCTGATCGGACCGGGCCCGGAGAAGATGACCGCATGGTCGTCGGCGGGCGGCGAAATCGGGCTCAGCCAAGCGGCGCTGAGTGTGGGCGATACACGCATCGAGGCGAGCGGGACGGGCACGGTGGCGGGTGACGGGCAGGCGAAGGCGACGCTGACGGCGACCGCGACGGGGATAAACTGGCTGACCGATCAGGCCAAAGCCGGCAAGCCGCTGCCGCCGGCGCTGGCGGCGCTGGGCTCGGCCTTTCTGCTGATCGGGCGCAGCGGCGAGGGCGAAGGAAACCCGCGCATTCTGGACGTGGTGGTGGAAAACGGCGCGGTGTTGGCGAACGGCCTGCCGCTCGGGGCGGTTCCGCCGGTGTTTCGAGCGGACGCGGCCGGGGCGGTGAACTAAAGCGGCCTCTCTCTAGTTTTTGCGGCGGCCGAAGTCTGGGGCGGGGGTTTCTTGGCCCATGCCGATGATGCCGCGACGAATGTCTCGGGTGCGGGTGAAGAGGTCGAAGAGTTCGTCGCCCTGGCCCCAGCGGATTTGGCGCTGGAGGGCGAAGAGGTCTTCGGCGAAGCGGCCGAGGACTTCGATGACGGCCTCGCGGTTGTTCAGGAACACATCGCGCCACATGGTGGGGTCGGACGAGGCGATGCGGGTGAAATCGCGAAAGCCGCCGGCGGAGAATTTCATCACCTCGGACTGCGTGACTTCCTCGATGTCGGCGGCGGTGCCGACAATGTTGTAGGCGATGAGGTGGGGAACGTGGCTGGTGATGGCGAGCACGATGTCGTGGTGCTCGGCGGTCATGATCTCGACATTAGAGCCGAGCGCGCGCCAGAAGGCGGTGAGGCGATCGAGCGCATCTGGCTCGGTGCCCTCGACCGGAGTGAGGATGGACCAGCGGTTCTCGAAAAGCTCGGCGAAACCGGCGTCGGGGCCGGAATATTCCGTGCCGGCGACCGGATGGGCGGGGATGAAATGAACGCCCGCGGGCAGATGCGGCTGCATCTGGCGGACGATCGAGGCTTTCACCGAGCCGACGTCCGAGACGATGGCGCCGGGTTTGAGATGCGGCGCGATGGCAACGGCGACGTCTTCGCAGGCGCCGACGGGGACGCAGGCGATGACGAGATCGGCGCCGGCTGCTGCCTCGCCGGCATCGGCGTGGAGACTGTCGCCGAGGTTCAACTCGCCGGCACGGGCGAGGTTTTCTGGCGAGCGGTCGGCGATCGCGATGTGGCCGGCAAGGCCGCGCACCTTGGCGGCGCGGACGATCGAGGATCCGATCAGGCCGATGCCGACGATGGCGATGCGCTCGAAAATTGGGGTCATGACGGCTTGCCGAGGAAAGTGCGGAGAGCGGCTATGGCGGCGCGATTGGCTTCTTCGCCGCCGACTGTGAGGCGCAGCGCGTTTGGCAAGCCATAGGCGGCGACGCGGCGAAGGACGATGCCTTCCGAGGTCAGGAAGGCGTCGGCATCGGCGGCGGTCCGGCCCGGTGTCTCAGGGAAATGGACGAGCAGAAAGTTGCCAACCGACGGCGTGACGGTGAGGCCGAGGCCCGTGAGTTCGGCGGCGAGCCAGGGCAGCCACGTGTCGTTATGGCGGACGGCTTCTTCCACGAAGGCGCGGTCGCGGACGGCGGCGGAGCCTGCCGCGATGGACGCGGCCGAGAGATTGAAGGGGCCGCGCGTGCGGTTCAAAACGCCGACGATGGCTTCGGGACCGTAGAGCCAGCCGATGCGCAGAGCGGCGAGACCGTAGATCTTCGAGAAGGTGCGCGTCATCACGACATTTTCGGCGCCGGCCACAAGCTCCATGCCGCTCTCATAGTCGTTGCGACGGACGTATTCGGCGTAGGCCGCATCGAGGACGAGGAGCACGTGGGGCGCAAGGCCGGCGTGGAGGCGGCGCACCTCGGACATCGGCAGATAGGTGCCGGTGGGATTGTTGGGGTTGGCGAGAAACACGATCTTGGTGCGCGGGGTGACGCAGGCCAGAAGAGCGTCGACGTCGGTGGTGAGATCGGTTTCCGGGGCGACGACGGGCGTTCCGCCGGAAGCCAGGATGGCGATGCGGTAGACGAGGAAGCCGTGCTCGGTGAAAAGACCCTCGTCGCCGGGCTGGAGGTAGGCCTGGGCGAGAAGGCCGAGCAATTCGTCGGACCCGTTACCGCAGACGATGCGGTTCGCATTGATGCCGTGCACGTCGGCGATCGCCTCGCGCAGGGCGGTGGCGGAGCCGTCGGGGTAAAGCTCCAGCGCTTCGCCGATGCGAGCGAAGGCGGCGATCGCCTCCGGCGAGGGACCGAGCGGGGTTTCGTTGGAGGAAAGCTTGTAGAGCTTCTTACCGGGAGCCGCCTTGGACCGGCCGGGCACATAGGCCTCGATCTGAAGAATGCCGGGGCGGGGTATTGGGCGGGGCATCGGGCGAGATTGGGATGAGGCGGTCATCTTATGGTCAGCCATCTCTAAGGGTTTGGCTTTGAGTGAAGCCGAATCGGTCAGGCGGGGCGCGGGGGAATGATGGGGGCGGCGTAGCCCCCGACGGCGCGCAAATCGTTGAGAAGAATGCCCGCTTCCCGCGCAAGGCCGGCCGTTTCGGTGCTGACCTCGGCCAAGGGGCGGCCCGCGGCGGGGACGGCGACGACGAGGTCGGCCCCGACGGCGCCGGTGTGGCGGCCCCAGGGCGCGTGCCAGGCGATGACATCGACACCGCGCTGCTTCAGCCAGGAATGGGCGGCGGTATCGGCGGGACCTCGGCAGGCGAAGACGAGGATTTCCGGCGCGACGGGATCCTTCAGCGGCATGGAGATGACCACAGTGGGCGTGGCGACCGGGCGATCGGCGGCGGAAATGAAGGGAAGCCGGCCGATGATGCGCGGGGTGGGGCCGTCGTTGTCGAGGCCGGCCCACCAGGGCACGTCGGTTTCGCCGAGGCGGATGACCGCAAGATCGGACGTGGAGCGGGACACCGCCGCGATGGCGTCCGCCGGGGCTTCGACGGATTCGAAGGGGACGGTGAAGCCGAAGTAGAAGCGGGCGACGTCGCGCGTTTCGGCCTCGTCGCCGGTTGCGACATGGACGGTGTAGGGCGCTTGCAGCCACGTGAAAGTGGAGATGATCTCGCGCCAGACGTGTTCGACCGTGACGATGGGCAAGTGGCCGGAGTGACGGTCGACCAGGGCATGCATCATCGCGGCTTCGCGCGCGGGGCGGAAGGCGGCGCCGGGCTCGCCCGTGCGCTTCACGCTGATCAGTTGATCGATGATGGCGCTGCGCTCGATCAACAGGCGATGCATCTCCGCATCAATGGCGTCGATCTTGGAGCGGAGGTCGGCAAGCCCGCGCGAGACGGACGGATCGAGAGGGGACATGGGCTGGTCGCGCTTTTTTCAGACAGCAGAAGGAGCGCGGCCAGATTTAAGGGGTGTTGCCCCCGAAGGCAAAGGGATTTGGGCATCAAGGCTTCACGCCGGTTTGGCAGCGGGCGCGCCCTTGATGCCGAGATGGGTGTCGTTGAAGCCGGTGGCGTATTTCAGGCCGTAGCCGGCGATCCGGTCGACGCCGATATGCGCGGTCCAGATCGCGGCAACGCCGAGGAGGAGAGGCCAGCCGGCGGCGAAGGCCGCGATGCCGAGAACGAGCGGGACGGTGGTGGTGTGGAGCGCGCTGTAGACGACAGCGCCGAAGCGCGTTGAGACGAGGTGGCCAGCAAAGGCAACGTCTGGCAGGAAGAAGAGGCCGGCGTAGAGCCACCAGGATTGCTGGGTCTGAGCGTAGAACAGCGTGGCGGCGGCGAAAAGCGCGAGGCCCTAAGCGCGCAGGACGAGGCGGACGGTGCCGGTGACGGGAGAGGCGGTTTGCATGGTGGGACGCTCCTTGGCTGGGTTGACCTGCGCAGAATGAACCAAACGGGATTGAATGGAACTTTGGCAAATTCATTTCTACGCCATGCTAAAATGTTTGATTAGACAGACGACGGCGGCGCGTCCTTGACAAGGTGTGCTTGCGATCCCTAGCTAGCGGCCTTCTTACCGGGTTCACCGAAGGTTGCCGCACGATGTCTGCCGTTGCCGATTACGAGGCGCAGGAGCGCCAACGCCGGATCGAGGCTAATCACCCGTCGAGCCCGGTCATGCGCTTCGGCACCGATCGTCCGCTGGCGCTGGATAGCGGCGCGTCGATCGCGCCGTGGCAGATCGCCTATCAGACCTATGGCACGCTGAACGCAGACCGCTCCAACGCGGTGCTGATTTGCCATGCGCTGACGGGCGATCAACATGTGCTGGGCGAAAACCCGGTGACGGGAAAGCCCGGCTGGTGGCCGCTGATGGTGGGGCCGGGCAAGCCGATCGACACCGACCGGTTTTTCGTGATCTGCGCCAATGTGCTGGGCGGCTGCCTCGGCACGACCGGGCCGGCATCGCTGAACCCCGAGACGAGCAAAGCCTACGGGCTGGAGCTGCCGGTGCTGACGATCCGCGACATGGTGCGGGCGCAGGCGGCGCTGGTGGAGGGGCTGGGGATCGAAACGCTGTTTTCGGTGATCGGCGGATCCATGGGCGGGATGCAGGTGCTGCAATGGGCCGCGACCTATCCGCAGCGCGTGTTCAGCGCCATCGCAATCGCGGCTAGCCACCGCCATTCCTCGCAGAACATCGCGTTTCACGAGGTGGGGCGGCAGGCCGTGATGGCGGACCCGGAGTGGCACGGCGGACGCTATATGGACGAGGGCCGCAGCCCGAAGAAGGGGCTGGCGGTGGCGCGCATGGCCGCGCACATCACCTATATGTCCGACCAATCGCTGCACCAGAAATTCGGCCGCAACTTGCAGGACCGCGAGCGGCTGACCTTCGGCTTCGATGCGGATTTCCAGATCGAGAGCTATCTGCGCCACCAGGGCATGAGCTTCGTCGACCGGTTCGACGCCAACTCCTATCTCTATGTGACGCGGGCGATGGACTACTTCGATCTCGGCGCGGAAGCGGACGGGGTGCTGGCGAATGTGTTCAAGGGCACGAAGACGCGCTTTTGCCTGATCTCGTTTACATCGGACTGGCTGTTTCCGACGTCAGAGAGCCGGGCGGTGGTGCATGCGCTGAACGCGGCGGGGGCGTCGGTGTCTTTTGTGGAGATCGAGAGCGATCGGGGGCACGACAGCTTCCTCTTGGACATTCCAGAACAATTCCGGATCGTGCGCGGATTCATGACCGGGGCGGCGCGGGCGCGCGGAATTCCAGGGCCCGGAGGAGCGGCGTGATGGTGGATACGATCGCCATGCCCTCCGCCGACGTGCGCGTGGATTTCAAGCTGATCGCGGATCTGGTGAAGCCGGGATCGCGGGTGCTCGACGTCGGCTGCGGCGACGGGGCGCTGCTGGAACTGTTGGAGCGGAGCCGAGGCGTGGATGGGCGCGGCATCGAGATCGGTCAGGACGGCGTGCACGCGGCGGTGGCGCGCGGGCTTTCGGTGATTCAAGGGGATGCCGACAGCGACCTTGCGCAATATCCCAGCCAGTCGTTCGATTATGTGATCTTGAGCCAAACGTTGCAGGCGACGCGAAATCCGAGGTTGGTTGTGGAGCAGATGCTGCGGATCGGGCGGCAGGCGATCGTGTCCTTCCCGAACTTCGGGCATTTCGACGTGCGGATCCGGCTGCTTCTGTTCGGGCGGATGCCGGTTTCGTCGCGCCTGCCCTATAGCTGGTACGACACGCCGAACATCCACTTCTGCACGATCCGCGATTTCGTGGCACTTTCCGACGCGGTGGGCGCCACGGTGGAACGGGCGATCGCGCTGGATGCGAAGGGCAACAAGCTGCCGTTCAACGCGCCGTGGTGGGTGTGGAACATGATCGGCGCGCAAGGGGTGTTCTTGCTTTCCAAGAGCTGAGAACGCTCCCCAAGCGCGGCGGATGATCCGTCTCAGGCGGCCTCGGCCTCGCGGGCGGCTTCCAGAAGCGCACGGGCGACGAGTTCGGCGGACATGGGATTCTGGCCGGTGACGAGGCGGCCGTCGCGGACGGCGTAGGGGGTGAATTTCGGCCCCTTCTCGAAGACGCCGCCGGCGGCTTTGAGCTGGTCTTCCAGGAGGAACGGTACCTCATCGGTCAGGCCGACAGCCGATTCTTCCTCATTGGTGAAGCCGTTGACCCGGCGGCCGGTGATCAGGGGTTTGCCGTCGCGGCCCATCACCTCGACGAGACCGGCGGGCCCGTGACAGACCGCGCCGACAACGCCGCCGTTGAAATAGACGGTCTGGATGACGCGGGCGAGCGGCTCGCAAACCGGAAAATCCCACATGGTGCCGTGACCGCCGGGCAGAAACACGAGGTCGTAGGCGTGCTCGTCGACCTCGGCGATGGGGCGGGTGTGTTCGAGCTTGGCGGCGATCTTAGGATCGGCGAGGAAGCGGGCGACCGGGGCTGTAGCCTCGCCGGGTTTGGGCTGGCTCGACGGATCGACCGGCGCGGCGCCCCCGGCGATGGAGGCGATGTCGAT
>JBHYDC010000014.1:0-119048 GCA_051861205.1 Oharaeibacter sp. | reverse complement strand
TTGCTCGCTTCATCAGTCCGTCCTTCGTCAGGGCCGGACTCTAACTCCATGTGGAGGAAAATCTCAGTGGCAGGTCAGGTTCACTCGAGAGACGAATTTCGATGGCTGATTACTACCCCGTGCTGAAGCGTGCCATTTCCTCGCTCCCGTCGCATTCGGGCGAGGCACGCAGAGCCGTGTATGAAAAAGCGCGGGCTGCGCTGGTCAAGCAGCTACAGTCTTACAATCCGCCGCTTTCGCCCGCCGAAATAACGGATCAGCGGCTTGCGTTGGAAGAATGCATCCGAAGGGTGGAGAGCGAAGTCGCCGGTGTGGCCTTCGGATTGTCCGAGCCGCCAAGCCTGAGTCCGCTGCCAAAGTCCGACGCCAAGCCCGCCTTCACTCCGCCGCCGGCGCAACCGGCACCTGAGTCGAGGCCGCGTGTCGAGGCCAATGCAGACATTCGCCGCGAGGCGCCCGCTGCGCCGACCACCGTCGTTATCAAGACACCGCCGCCGCCGCCCACGGTTGCGAAGGTGGTTCCGGAGACACCGGCCCGGACGGGCACGCCGGATGCGAAGCTTGGCGTGGGGATGAGCGCCCTTTCCAGTACGCTGAAACGTGCGGAGTCGCTTGGTGAGGCGTCGACGATGGCGGTGCGCAATGCGCGTGAGGCTATCGAGGACAAATCCGACGCACCGGCCGAATCGAAAATCGAACCGGCCTTCAATGCGTCCGGCACTTCAGCACCCGCATCCGTCCCGATCGAACCGGTCCGGCGCGACTCTTCGTTCAGGCGTGAGGTGCCCGTGCGGCGCCCCGTGCTTCCACAGCCACGACGGCAAGCCCGCGCGAGCTTTGCGATTCCCGCGTTGGTCGCCATTATCGCCGGTGTGGTTGGCGTGGTGGTCTGGGTGCAGCGCGACCAGATCGCGGGGTTGTTCGCCGGCAGCGACGCCACGACCGCCGAGACCCCGAATTCCAATCCCAGCGCGTCCGATACGCCAGGCAGCGAGTTGGAACCGAAGATCCTCGACCGGCTTCCGGAAAATGGTCAGTTGTCGACCCCGGTGGCGCCGGACGCGCGCACTGTAACGACCCAGCGCGTGGAGCCGCAGCCGGCCGGTGACGCCGTGCCGACGGCTCCCGGAGTCCCTTCTTCCACGACGGCGGCTCAAGGCGCTGCTCAGTCACAAACGGAATCGCCGGCCGATGCCGCCGCGCCGGACACCGCTCAAGCTACGACGCCTCCTAGCGCAGCGACGGACGGAGCCTCCCAAGGCGAACCCGTGCAGATGTCTAATGCGCCTGCGGGCGAAGCCCAGGCTCCGCCTGCCGCCGAGCAGAGCAATGCCGTTCAGCAGCGTGCGATCATCTATGAGGAGCCTCTTCCGGGTGCTCCGGCCGTGCGCCTTGAAGGTAACGTCACGTGGTCCTTCGTAAACGAACCGCGCGCGCCCGGCGACGCGCCAACATCGGAAATTCGTGCGACGGTCGAGGTGCCGGAGCGCCAGTTGCGGCTTTCGCTCTCCATCACGCGAAATCTCGACAGCCAGCTTCCCGCAAGTCACATCGTCGAATTGAAATTCGACCTGCCTCCCGACTTTTCCGGCCGTACCATCGACACGACACCGGGTGTGATCCTGAAGCAGACCGAGGAAGCGCAGGGCGATTTGTTGATCGGCGCAGTCGCGAAAGTGTCGGACAATCTGTTCTGGGTCGCGCTTTCGGGCGCCGATCAGGATGCGGTGCGCAATGTCGCGCTCCTTCGCGAACGGGAATGGATCGATATTCCGCTCCGCTATCAGACCCGCCGACGCGCCATTTTGACGTTTGAGAAGGGACCGTCCGGCGATCAGGTTTTTGAACAGGCTTTCGCGGCTTGGGGCAGCTGATTATCGCGATATAAGCGTTACCGTACCGACCGAGCGTCCGGAGGGCATGTCGAACACATGTATCTCGCGGCTGCCCTGGCTTTCCAGGGTGATCGCGATGCGATCGCCGTCAATGGCGGTCGATGATATCGTAGCGCCAGCGGGCAGCTCGACGGTGGAGCGCCACGGCTCACCAGCCGGACGGCGGTCAGACGACAGGTTGGACACTCTGAAGATAATCGCGACGATGACAGCAAGGACGCCGATACCGAGCGTGGCACCCGAAAAGAGAATCATCCGGCGCAGCTTGGCCTGAATTCTCTCGACGGCTGGGTCGAGCGGCGCCTCGTCGCCCTCATCCTCGATCCGGCTTGTCATCGTCTGCTTTCCCTTTCGTAATTCATGAGATACTCGCGGGCTCTTAAACTGCGATGGGGCGTTTGTCGACGCCGGACGACGGAGCGCACTAGAATGGCGGACGCAATGGATCTGAGCGGCGATGAGGTTTTGGAAGGCCTCGATCGGCGCAGCGTCGTTCTGGCCGAGGGCGCCGGGCGGCAGCGCCTCGACAAGGCGCTCGCGGACGCCATTCCCGATGTCAGCCGCTCGCGGTTGAAGGCGCTGATCGAGGCCGGCTATGTCGCGGTCGACGGAACGGTGATGAACGACCCCTCCCGCAAGGTGGCTGCCGGCGCGCAAGTCGACCTCGAAGTACCGCCGGCCGAACCCGCCGACCCGGAACCGGAGAACATCCCTATCGAGGTCGTCTACGAGGATGACTCGGTCATCGTGATCGACAAGCCTGTCGGTCTGGTGGTGCATCCGGCCGCCGGTAACTGGACGGGGACGCTGGTCAACGCGCTGCTCTACCACTGCGGCGACACACTCTCCGGCATCGGCGGCGTGAAGCGGCCCGGCATCGTGCATCGGCTGGACAAGGATACGAGCGGGCTGATGGTGGTGGCCAAGACCGACGGCGCCCATGCCTCGCTGTCCCGGCAATTCGCCGACCATGGCCGGACCGGATCGCTGGAGCGGGGATATCTCGCGCTGGTGTGGGGCAGTCCCGAACCGTACCGGGGCACGATCGACGCTCCGCTTGGCCGCTCCAACACGGACCGGACCAAGATGGCCGTGCTGAAGCGCGGCGGGCGCGAGGCGATCACGCATTACGAGGTGTCGGAACGCTTTCCCGCCGAAGCTGGACGCAATGCAGCAGCCGCGTTGATCGAATGCCACCTCGAAACCGGACGCACCCATCAAATTCGCGTTCATATGGCGGCCGCTGGGCATCCCTTGATCGGCGACCAAGATTACGGCCGGCATTTTCTCACGAAAGCGAATAAGTTGCCGGAACCTTTATCGCACGATGTTCGTTCGTTTCCTCGCCAAGCGCTTCACGCTTTCTTGATTGCTTTCGAGCATCCCGTGACCCGCGAAATCTTGCGATTTGAAAGCAATTTGCCCCAAGATATGGAGGAGTTACTTGCCTCGTTTCGAACACTCGAAGCGGTGTAAACTCTGCCCGCTGATTTAGTCACATTCGTCACTATATCACGGGTCCGCACGCCGCGAAAAAGCGGGTGCCGCTGGTCTGCCGTCGCCATCGGGGGCCGGACAAACGAAGGAGGGGTGCATTATGGCCCAGATATCTCTACCGGCGCTGGCCGCCGGCGAAGGGGGGCTTAGCCGGTATCTCGACGAGATCCGCAAGTTTCCCATGCTTGAGCCGCAGCAGGAATACATGCTTGCCAAGCGCTACCTCGATTATGAAGACCGTGACGCGGCCCATCAGCTCGTGACCTCGCATCTGCGCCTCGTGGCGAAGATCGCGATGGGTTATCGCGGTTACGGCCTGCCGATCGGCGAGGTCATTTCCGAGGGCAACGTCGGTCTTATGCAGGCCGTCAAGCGCTTCGATCCGGAGAAGGGCTTCCGGCTTGCCACCTATGCGATGTGGTGGATCAAGGCTTCGATTCAAGAATACATTCTGCGCTCTTGGTCGCTCGTGAAAATGGGCACGACCGCGAACCAGAAGCGGTTGTTCTTCAATCTGCGCAAGGTCAAAGGGCAGATTCAGGCGCTGGAAGAAGGCGACCTCAGGCCCGACCAAGTCACCACGATCGCGGAAAAACTCGGTGTAACCGAGGAAGACGTGATCTCCATGAACCGGCGCCTTTCGGGCGACACCTCGCTGAACGCCCCGATTCGCGCCGACAGCGAGAGTGGCGAGTGGCAGGATTGGCTGGTGGACGACCGCGACAACCAGGAAACGGTTCTTGCCGAAACAGAGGAACTCGATCAGCGGCGCGATCTACTGCGGCGGGCGATGGGCGTGCTCAATGAGCGTGAACGCCGCATCTTCGAGGCGCGCCGTCTGGCGGACGAGCCGGTTACGCTGGAAGATCTCTCCACCGAGTTCGGTGTCAGCCGCGAGCGGGTGCGCCAGATCGAGGTTCGCGCCTTTGAGAAGGTGCAAGACTCCGTTCGCACCATGGCGGCTGAGCGCCTTAGAACAACCATTGATGCGGATCGCCGTGTCACTGTGTAGCCCTTTGAAGCGGGCAACCAACTGAGGCGGCGGTGCGACACGGTGCACCGCGACTTACACATTAGTCGGACTTTTTGTCATTCTCATCGAATCGTGATGACAGATCGCCTTATGCTGTGATCGGATAATGCCCAGCTTATGGTTCACGTTTCAAAGCCGGAGAGCCAGTTGGAATGAACGAGTTCGCGCGTCTGATGCCCTCTGCCCAGGTGCCGACCTTACGCGTTGGAACTGTTGGAGGCCCGTGCTGGCGCCTTTGCGACCAGAAGCCCAAGTACTTTACGCTGATCGTCTTCTACCGGGGCCTACATTGCCCCTTCTGCATCGAGCAACTCCGAGAGTTGGAGGCTAGGTTCGACGCGTTCCACAAACGCGGTGTTTCAGTCCTTGCCGTTTCCGCAGATGACCGCGACACCGCCGAACAGACCGCAGAGCGCTATGGCATAGACCGGCTGACACTCTGCTGGGGGCTAACGATGGACCAGGCCCGCGCATGGGGCCTCTACATTTCGCAGGGCCGTGGGCGAACGATGAGCGACATCGAAGAGCCGGCATTCTTCATCGAGCCAGCGATGTTTCTCGTCAGGCCAGACGGCACCTTGTTCGGCGGGTTCGTGCAAACCATGCCATTGCCCCGGCCGCGGGTCGACGACCTTTTGAACGGCATCGATTACGTCCTTGCCAAGGGCCTCTCCCCGCGAGGCGAATCGCTTGGTATCGCCAATGAGATTGCTGCCGAGTAAGGCCGAACTCCCCTCGTTACCGCACCACGACTGCGTAGCTTTCAACGGGCTTGATATCGCTGACCAATCCGCTTTCTCTTAGGAACGCGGCGAAGCGTTCATAACGGCCCACGTCCAACGCCGCCGGGCGCTTTGCAAAGCGCGGCATCGTGTCCTTCCATGCGTTTCGGTTCAGCTCGTCGTCCAGATCCGGATGCGCTTTTAGGAAAAGCGCCCAAGCATCGTCCGGATGATTGGTGAGATAAATCGTCGCCTCTTCGATCGCCGCCATGAAACGGGGTAGGCGAGGGTCGGCCGCCAGCGCTTGGTTGGTCACAAGGATCAACTCGTCATAGGGCGGAACGCCGTTCTCCTCGGGGAAGAACGCAACGCCCTCATAGCCTTCGATGCGAAGCTGGGTGAGTTCGAAGTTCCGGTATCCGCCAATCACCGCATCCACCTGCCCGGCGATCAGCGAGGCCGACAGCGCAAAGTTCACGTTGACGAGTTCGACGTCGTTCACGGTCAGGCCTGCCGATTTCAGCAAAGCGCCGAGCATCGCGTCTTCAAAGCCGGAAACGGAATAACCGATCTTGCGCCCCTTCAGGTCGGCGAGGGTCTTGATCGGGCCGTCTTTCAAGACGGTCAGCGTATTCAAGGGCGTTTCGATCAGCGTTCCGAACCGCACCAGTGGCAGACCCGCGGCGACATCGATATGGAGGCTCGGCTGATAGTGGATGGCGATTTCAGCCTGACCCGCCGCGACCAGCCGGGGCGGGGCGGATGGATCGGCCGGTGCGAGCAGGGTCACGTCCAGCCCATGACGGGCAAAAAACCCGCCCTCCGCCGCGACGACCAGCGGTGCGTGATCCGGGTTCACAAACCAGTCCAGCAGCACGGTCAGTCTATCCGTCGCCGAAGCGGAAACGGTACCGGCGGCAAGAGCGAGGCCGAATAGGGCGGCGCGCAAAATCATGTCCAGTCCTTCTGCGAGGGTGGTTCCTCGGCCCATGGAATGAGGCGGGCGGTAAGCCTGTCTGTGACAAGCTTGAGGATGATCGTGGTGGCGGCGAGGATCGCAAGCGCCGCGAATAAGAGGTCGGTCTGCATCCGGGCATTGGCCTGCACCATCAAAAGCCCAAGCCCGCGTGACGCCCCCACCCACTCGCCGATCACCGCGCCGATCGGAGCGAAGACGGCCGCGACCCTTATCCCGGACACAAGAGCGGGCAAGGCGGCCGGAAAGCGGATGAGGGTGAGCGTGCGCCAGCGACCGGCACGCCCCAGGTGGGCAAGGTCGAGGAGCCCCGGATCCGTGCGGGCAAGGCCGTCCGCAAGGCTGGACGCCACGGGGAAGTAGATCACCAGCGTCGTCATCACGATTTTGGAGGCAAGGCCGAAGCCGAACCACAGCACCAAGAGGGGAGCGAGCGCGAACACTGGAAGCGCTTGGCTGACCACGAGCACGGGCGTGAGAACGCGGCCCACAAAGCGCGAGGACGCGGTCAGCAGCCCCGTCAGCGTGCCGAACACGATGCCCGTGAGAAGGCCGACGATCGTCTCAAACAGCGTAATCGACGCCTCGGACGCCAGCCGGCTCCCATATCGCCGGAAAGCGCTGACCACATCGAGCGGCGCGGGAAGCATGAATCGGGGCGGCGCGAGCAGCACGACGGCCACCTGCCACAGCGCAATGACGACCGCAGCCGAAGCGACCACACGAAAGGCCGTGACGAGTGTGTCGTTGGCTCCGGCTCGGAACGGCGCGGTCCTGGCGAGCAAATCCGCCCATCCAGACGCGCTGCGTGTTTCACCGTGTCCCATCAATGCCCCGCATCGCACCAAGGGTCGCGGCGGGGATGGTGCTGTGCGGACGCCGAGCCACGATCATGGCCTTACGTGCACAACGTTCCGTCCCTTCGCCGGCATGACCCGGATCAGGTTCGAAGGGTTCGATCCCTGGCCAAGCCCGGATCATCTCAGCTCTTCTTCAAGAGCACCCCTCGGAACATCGCTTGTTATGTCCCAGCGATGCCGCCCGGCGCAAGCCCGGATGTGCGGGCCCTCCGTCCTATCCAAAGCCACGGTCACGGATACTCCTACCCAAGCCTGCAAGCACCGCTCGAATATGCGCTGCCTTGGTGGCGCACCTCTGAGTTTATCCTTGCGCGCCTGAAGGGCTGACGTTATATCCCGCCCACCGCAAGCGCTCCGCGCCCGACGCTCCCTTCGTCTAGCGGTCCAGGACGTCGCCCTCTCACGGCGAAAACAGGGGTTCGATTCCCCTAGGGAGCGCCATCCGCTCAATGTCCATTAGTTTTTGTTGATTTTTTCGCGCTGGTCTTCCCACCATCCGGTGCGAAAGCGGTTCAGTGGGAAAGATTTTGTTCCGGTTCTGGCCTCACAAGCAGGTGCATGGCGCGGGCAGCGAGGTTCCTCCTGCCCGCTTTTCCAGGGCCGACCCGGTCCTTGTCCGATAAGTCTTGATCTGGATTAGCCCGCGCTGGGTCACTTTCGTCCACTCTCGTCGCCTTAAGCGTCCTTCACCATCCGGTCCGAGGGGGAGAGCGATGAGAAGCATATTCGGTCTTGTTGCCATAGTCGTTGCGGGGATGCCGTGCTCTGCCGTGCCGGCTGCGGCGGGGGTCGCGGAGGGACGGGCGATCGCGCAGCGCTGGTGCGCGTCCTGCCACGTGGTCTCGCAGAAACAATCCGCCGGGGTTGAGGGTGTGCCGAGCTTTGCAGTGATCGCGAGCACGAGGACCGATCAGGCAATCGGCAGTTTTCTCTTCGATCCGCATCCGCCCATGGCGGGACTTGCCCTAACCCGTTCACAGATTGCGGATCTGATTGCGTATATCAAATCGCAAAAGCCATGAGAACGGTCGCTTCGACTTCCAAGTCATTGGGATTAGGTACTAATCGATGCAGATATGTAATCGGATTAAGATAAGTTCCGAACAGACGATCGAGGCTGGCTAGGATTAAAATCGGAGCGTTGGAGTTCTGATAGGGTATCCATGCATTCCTTGGTTGCGCTTACCCGGAAACTATCGGCCTACTCGGCGATCGAGCCTGAAGAGCGAAAATTGCTTACGTCTTCGTTCGGTCATCCGCACGTTCTCGCACCTCGTCAGGAAATCTGCTTCGAAACCGATGCTGGTCAGCGAGCATATCTGATCGAGGAGGGCTGGGCGTTCAGTTACAAAATCCTGCCAAACGGCTCGCGTCAGGTGATCGATATTGCCATTGCCGGTGATATCCTGGGGCTCCGTCTGCTGCGTTTACGACGCTGCGATATGGTCGGCGCGATGGTGACGACCGGCGTCCTGCGCGACCTCACGCTCGGCGGGTTCGAGGCGTTGATGCGGGCGTCGCCGCGCGTGGGGGCCGCGATGCAATGGGCTGCGTCGCGCGATGACGGTCTGGTGGTCGAACGCCTCGTCGACATCGGACGTCGGTCTGCTTTGCAGCGCTTCGCTCATTTCCTATTGGAACTCTGGCAGCGGCTCCGGCTGGTGGGCCTTGGCGATGCCAATGGGTTTCGATGTCCTCTCAGTCAGCCAGTGATTGCCGACACGCTGGGATTGACGGCCATCCACCTCAATCGAATGCTGCGGGTGCTGCGAACCGAAGAACTCGTCACCTTCCGAGACGGTCTGGTCAGGATCCTCAACAGACGTAAGCTGATCGAACTCGCCGGCTTCGATCCGACCTACCTCGATCAAGAGCCGCTCCAGATCGCGGTCCGGCACCCCGTTCTCGATGTCGTGCCGAATTCAATCGAGTTTCTCAAAGCGAAGTCGGCTTAGTTGCGGTCTAATCCTCCTTCGATGCAGAACGGTGGAAATAGGTTTGCAACTCGGTGATTGGCATATGCGCGATATCCGCATCGATCTCGGCACGAATGGCTCGCTTCAGGTCGGCCGAAAAGCGGCGGCGCAAGATCCCCAAGGCGCGTGGCGGTGCGGCGACCACAAGGGAGCGGATCGTGCCGGCGTCCAAAGCTTCATCCAGAGCGTCGGCCGCCTTTCGAAGGAAGTCTTCTTCTGCCCGCTCGTGAAAGTCGGTTTGCTCAACGGCACTGCGCGGACCACCAGGCATCGCGTCCAGCCGCCCTGGCCTGTCGGTTCCAAGGTCGCGGCTTGGGTGATCCTCCCGCTCAAACGCGAACTCGATGCGGAACACGGGCTTGAAACGGGTGCCCTCGTTTCGAACGACCAGGATCCGGCGGCCGTCGCAGGCCGCGAGGATTTCGTCGTGGTCTACGTAGATGCCTGAAGCCATGATGGTCTGCAAAGCCGTTATTGATAGGGTTCAATCGTAAGGCACCAGCCCGAACCCGGCGTTGATTCAGATTAGCGGGGTGCCGAGTTGGCAGGGGCCGAACTTGGGCCCTGCGGCAGCGTGGTGATGCCTATGGTGGAACTGATGCGGGATCGTATCGGTTGGCGTCCAGCTAGCCCTCAAAGTCCACTTGCATGGTGTAACTTATGGCTCGTCTCTGCCGCCTGATCTTCTCTGCCGCGCTTGTTCCCGGGCTCGTTAACGGGCTGGGCGGCTGCGGTGAACAGGCTATGCTGCGGGTCGAAGAGGGAAGTGGACCGAACCCGAAACTCCCACCTCCCAATAAAACGCTGATCCCCACGGTCGATATCGCGCCGGCGGTGGGCTGGCAGGGCGGTGGCAAGCCCGTGCCCGCGCCAGGATTTGCGGTCACGGCTTTTGCGACCGGCCTCGATCATCCGCGTTGGCTCCATGCCTTGCCGAACGGCGACGTGCTGGTCGCCGAAACCAATGCTCCGCCGCGTCCGGACGATGCCAAAGGCATCAAGGGCTTTGTGATGGGTCTTGTGATGGAAAGGGCGGGGGCGGCTGTTCCTAGTGCAAACCGGATCACGCTTCTGCGGGACACCGACCGCGACGGCACCTCCGACCAAGCTTATCCCTTCCTCCAAGGTTTGAACTCGCCCTTCGGCATGGCGCACGTCGGCAACTCGCTCTATGTGGCCGATACCGATGCGCTGCTGCGCTTTGGCTACAAGCCCGGCGCCACGCGGATCCTGAAGCCGGGCCAAAAGGTCGCTGATCTTCCTGCCGGAACGATCAATCATCATTGGACGAAGAACGTGGTCGCGAGCCGGGATGGCCGCAAGCTCTTCGTATCCGTGGGCTCGAACAGCAAGGTCGGCGAGAACGGACTTGAGGCCTAGGCCGATCGTGCGGCGATCCTGGAAATAGACGCGAAGACGGGGTCAACGCGGGTGTTTGCCTCCGGTCTTCGCAATCCCGTGGGTATGGATTTTCAACCTGAAAGCGGTGCGCTCTGGACATCGGTGAATGAGCGCGACGAAATTGGCAGCGATCTCGTGCCGGATTACATGACTCCCGTTCGTCGCGGTGGTTTCTATGGCTGGCCGTTCAGTTACTACGGCAGCAATGTGGATGTGCGGGTAAAGCCTCTGCGGCCGGATCTCGTGGCCAAGGCCATCGTGCCCGATTATGCCCTAGGGCCTCACACAGCCTCCCTGGGGCTTGCCTTTTACGACGGCTCACTCTTTCCCCAAACGCTACCGAAACGGCGCCTTCATTGGACAGCACGGCTCCTGGAATCGGTCGCCGCAAAGCGGTTACAAGGTTGTCTTCGTGCCCTTTGAAGGGGGTAAGCCAGCCGGTCCGATGGAAGACATTTTGGCCGGATTCCTTGACGCAAGCGGAAATGCAAAGGGCCGGCCCGTTGGCGTCGCCGTCGATAGAGGCGGTGGGTTGCTCGTTACCGACGATGTTGGAAACGTGGTCTGCGGGTCACGCCGCAGCCAAGGCTGGCGACCCGGTTCTGACCGGGCCTCCTTTTCTTAATCGGGCATTCCGATCGCCCGGCGCAGGCTGCCGACCAACTGTGTGTTGGAGAAGGGCTTGGGCAGCCAGCCAATAGGGTTGCTCATATCGGCGCGTTCGCGTGTTTTTTGGTCGTTGTTGGCGGAGATGAAAAGGCTGCGCGTGCCAAAACGTGCATAGATTTCGCGCGCAGCGTCGATCCCATCTCCATCCCCTTGCAGACGGATGTCCATCAATACTACGTGTGGATTATGAAGTTCGGCCATTGCAATCGCCTCAGCCGAAGTCACGGCAGTCCCCACGACGATGAAACCTGCCTCTTCAAGCGTCGCCTCGATTTCCATTGCGATGAGCCAATCGTCTTCGGCCACAAGAATGCGAAAGGTTCGATCGTCAGAGGCCTCTTCCACTAGCGCGTTGGTCTGAACGGCGGGCTCTCGCGTCATGGCTGGCGCCTCCTGAAAGTTAGCCGGCAAAACAAACACGGCAGACTAAACCACCTTGGTTGCAAAATTCCAGTTTCGCGCCGATCTGGCGGCAGAGTCCTCTAACCAATCCTAAGCCTGAAGATGGCATTGGTTCGGCGTTCAAATCCATCCCCACTCCATCGTCCGAAACAGTGAGGACAAGATTCGGATCTTCATATTCCAGATACACTTGGATTGTCCCGTTCCTGTGAATTCCATGCTTTGTCGCATTGGTCATCAACTCATTGAGGATCAACGCCAATGGGAACGCTTTTTCGTTGGAGAGCTTGGCGTCTACCGTGCGAACCTCAACCCTAACGGAAGACCCAAGCGTCAATCCGATCGTGTCCGCAAGTTTACCCATGAATTCGGCCGCGGACACCGTCCGTATCGTGTCGGTCTGATACATGAGTTGCTGTACGGCGCCGATGGCGAGCAAATTGTTCGAGATGAGATCGATGAACTCACCCACCTCGGCAGAACATGGCTTCCTGCGGCGGGCTGAAATCATCCCGATCATGAATTGGAGGTTGTTGCGAACCCGGTGATGAAGTTCATTGAGAAGAAGGCGATTTTCGGTCAGGGTTTCTTCAAGCATAGCCTGAGTCCGACGGCGCTGATGAATTTCGGCATTGAGTTCGCTCAACTTGCGCGACAGAAGCGCGAATTCATTCACGCTCGGTACGACAAGTCTGAGGGCGATCAGCGCCGCTTCGGTCGCGGTCTGGAGACGGGAACCATAGGTACGAACCTTTCTTTTCCCAGTGGCCGCCGGGATCTCCAATGTCCAGATCAGAGGTTGACGCGTGCCGCTGCACCGCCGCAGGAATGAGCTGATTTCCCTCGCCGGTGTCGCGACGACATCTGCTAGGGACTGACCGCAAACAGAGCTGCCAAACAGATTTGTTGCCCCATGATTGGCCTTCAAAATCTTTCCATCGAAGGTGACGATCAACATGGCGTCACCCAAAGCATCAAGGACGGCGTCGGCCGAAATCGCGGCTGTTAGTCCAGCTTCCTGAAGTATTCCCGGGTGCCCGCTTCCGGACAATCCGTCGGCTTGAGATAGACGATCACCCGACATCCCGCATCCCCTGTAGCAATGGACTTTTCGATCGCAACGCGCGCATACCCCAAATTCTGCGCTGTAATCGCGCCGAAAACGTTGGACATCATCATGCAGAGAGAGGGTCGTCCCTCGACGAAGGCACCAAAGGGGCAGGCCCGATTACCCAGCACGATCCGGTCTTCCCCTTCCTCATGATGTAAAAGTCGCCCTGGATCCGGCGCTTCAGATCAACGAGCACCAACGAAACCTGATCCCGGGTGAGACGGTCGACATTGATGGCGCGCCGATACTCTTGATCGATTTGTTCACCAATTGCGCCGCCTACAACGCTGATGTAGCCGGATGCTTCCTCGAGCCCCACGACGTCTTGCAACGTTCCAGCGAGCTCGCGAAGCAACGAACGCAAAAAGCCATCACGCTCAAGGCGCACCGCCTCCATCCCGTCCCCCGCTTTGGAAGGTTCCAATGGGTTCATTCCTTGGAAGGGTTGCATGAGGCCTCCGGAGCCCAACCCCACTCGAGCAGCCCAATCGATACGAAACAGGATGGGCAACTCCAGAGTGGTGATACAAGTTTCATCAGTAGGTGTTTTCTGAGAAAGCCATCACAAAATATCTAGACCTCAGCTTCATATTGGACTCTTGAATAGATATTTACACGATTGGGCGCATTTAGTATCTCATTTTTACAGTACCCCGATAATTTTGCATTCGTTTTCGCTGAGAAATAGAAATTTTATGACGTCATTTTCTTGTACTCTCAGTAGTTCAGGCGATTTTTCCAAGGTTGCTTCTCATGAGGCCTTGCTGTTTAGGGCTCAATTAGGTCTAAAGCGCGGTGGCTTCCCCCATGCGGCTATGTCTTTTGCAACCATTTGTCGTGTGTCGTGAAAAAGGGTCACCTTGCATCTCTCGGCTGCCCTGATGCTCACTTGCAGCAAGGGGATGCTGTGAGGATGATCATCGGATGCCGGTTTTACGCTTCTTGGTGACGCTCGCTTGCCTCGCCGTTGGCGTGAACTTGGCAGATGCTTATCTCCATGGCCCTAGAGCAGGGGCCGTTTTGGAGTCCGGTGCGTTCGGGCTTCGTTTGCCTGTGCCGGAGCCGCAACTTCTACCCGGAATGGAGCCGTTAATCCCCCCGGCACTTGCCCAAAATCCAGGTAGCCCCACAATTTCCGAGCATCTCAGGACGGCAGGTCCTGACGAGACCCTCACGCTTTCGGGCGATTTCAAGCCAGGATCGACGACCTTCGAAATCTACGCCGAGGGCGCCGGGGTGCAGGCTATCGTGCCGCTCTACCTGGACGGCGTTGCCGCGGCGATCGTAGTTCCGGCCTCCATTCCGGCATGGTCGACTTATCTCCTCTGGCCGAAAACGGGCGAGATGCGCGGTGCGCCCGTCATCGTCAACAGAACCGAAGCCTGGTGGGTTGGCCCACGGATGTTGCGCCCCGGCCAGCCATTTTCGGTCTACGGCCGCAATCTCTCCCATCGCAACGGGACCACAGTGTCGTACGTTTATATGCAAGGCGAAGAGGCGCCGGGGCGCTGGCTGAATGTGACCGCCGTGAACCCTTATGCCGTCACCGCTGTGATTCCAGCCGTCAAGCCCGGACGCTACGAGGTCTGGATCCACAACGGGCATGGCGGGCGGTTCGGTTGGAGCGGGCCGCTTGCTGTTGAAGTCAATGCCGCAGAGGCACAGCCGTTGCCGTCCGCTTTCGTGGATGTCAGACGCTTCGGCGCGAAGGGAGACGGCATCGCCGACGATGGGGAAGCGGTTCAAAACGCTCTCGATTTCGCCGCCAAAGCCGCGCCGGCAACGGTTCTCTTCCCCGCCGGCGAATACGCGATCCGCCGGGCGCTGATGGTGCCCTCACAGGTGCGATGGCTCGGCGAGGGGCGCGACCGGACGAGAATCCGCTTCGCCGTCCCGCTCTCCGCACTCGGCGAGACCGCGATGATGCTGGCGCCTGCGCCTGTTAACGACGCGACCTTCGAGGCCATAGAGATCAACGCCGACGGCATGATCGACGTGACGAACCGAGGCATGATCGGCTTCAATGGAAGTGGGATCCAGTTCCTCGACGCACGGCTGCGCGCCTTTGGCGGAAGCACGGTTCAAATGACGGCGACCGGGCTGCGGTTCGAGCGAACCGATATCACCGATACCGGCCTATTTCTCGGCGACAGCCGGCAGGTTTTCTTCGACCGGAATACCTTCCGCATGATGGGCGACGGCGAGGCTGCCGTCACGATTTGGGGCGGACGGGAGATCGCGTTCACCGGGAACAGACTTGAAAATGCCGACGATAAAAGGCCTGATGGTAGCGGCATCGGACGTTTATTCGTGGCGCAGGGCCATTTCGGCAGCACCATGGACATGTTTTTCGCGGATAATGAAACGCTGAACAGCGCCCCGCGAGACTGCGACTTTGTCGATTGCAACAAAGGCGAGCAGATCCTGTGGGAGTTCGGCTCGCTGAACCCGCCCCTTCCCGCTACCGCCGTGACGGCGGACAGCGTCACGCTCGCGCGTCTTGCCCTGCGATCGGAGACGGGGCCGCAGCACGTCATGGTGCTGGCTGGGCGCGGGGCCGGGCAAACCCGCGAGGTGGTTCGCATCACCGGCAATACGGTGGTGCTCGACCGGCCGTGGACCGTGATGCCGGACCTTGCGACGAGCCGGTTCTCGGTTGATTCGATCGCCGCGCGTGCGGTCGTCTATCGCAACCGCTTCGAAGGGCGCGACAGTTTTGCCATGCATAACTCCAATTCCACGGCGGTTCTGGTCTGGGGCAGTTGCCGCGATATCGTGATCGCCGAGAACCAGGTTTCGAAAATGCGGCGTGGCATCATGCTCGCGGCGACATCGGGAACGGCGGCCGACGGCGTATCGGCGCCCGCCTTCGCGCTCATCACGCGAAACGAGGTTCGCGGGGGATATGATGGGCTCTACACCGGCCTTGCCTTTGGCTTTGATACGGACGCCTCGGCCTATGGCGGCTTTGGCAATGTGTTTCGGCGCAATTTGGTGGAGGACATGACCCGCGTGGGTATTGCGCTGGACGCCTGGAACTCGAAGGGCGGTGCCATGGCCGTCACGTCGTTCGAGCATAATGTCGTTCGTAATGTGCAGTGGAGCCTTGTTGCCGCGCTGAAGATGATTCTCGGTCGCGAAACGCTTCTCCCGGTTTCATCCCGCGCTACGCCCTATGTAGGCACGGTGCTTTATCGAAACCGGCTGGACGGCCCGTGGCGGCGGCCCGTCGCGCTCGACGCGGCCAGCCCAACGCCTTGGATCGAGATAGGCACGATTGTCGATGAAGATGGCTGACCGGGCAGAGCCTGTTCGTCAGGCGTCCGCGTCGTCCTCGCGCCAGCGGGCGATCGCGGCCAGAAATGCATAGCCGTAGCGCCTGAGCTTTTCAGCGCCGACGCCGCTTACTTCAGCCATTTCCATATGGTTTGACGGCTTCAGCGATGCCATGGAGCGTAGCACCGCATCGCCGAAAACAATGTAGGGTGGCACCGCCTGTTCGCGGGCAAGCCGGGTACGCTCGGCCCGAAGCTGCTCGAATAGCCCGGCCTCGGGCGAAGCCGTGTCGATGGGATCGGCCTCCGCGCCCCGCCGCCGGCGCGGTGTTGCCGGCTTTGCATCCCGCAACGTCACCGATCTCTCCCCGCGCAGGATCGGCCATGCGGCCTCTCCAAGCGTCAGGGCGCCGAACGCGTCGTGATCGACACCGACAACACCCGATGACACGAGTTGGCGGAGCACCCGCGTCCAGGCCTTCGCGTCCGTATCGGCACCGACGCCGAAGGTGCGGATCTGATCGTGACCGAACCGTGCGACCTTTTCGGTCCGTTTTCCCGTGAGCACATCGATGACATGGCCGGCGCCGAAGCGTTCGCCTGTCCGGGCGATGGCGGAGAGAAGCTTGCGGGCCGCCTCGGTCCCATCCCGTTCCGCGACGGGATTGCGGCAGGTGTCGCAGTTCATGCAGCTGCCTGGATGGGCCTCGCCGAAATGACGCAAGATGGCCTGACGGCGGCAATCGCCGGTTTCGCACACCGCGACCAGCGCTTCGAGCTTGCCGCGCTCCACCCGCTTCACGGTCTCGGAGGCATTGCCCTCGTCGATCATGCGGCGGCGTTGCGACAGGTCGGATATTCCAAACACCATGAACGCATCGGACGGCAGTCCATCGCGCCCGGCGCGGCCGGTTTCTTGATAGTAAGCCTCAATGCTCGACGGGATATCCATATGCGCGACATAACGCACGTCCGGCTTGTTGATGCCCATGCCGAAGGCAACGGTGGCGACGAGGCAGAGATTATCGTCTTTGAGGAAGGCATCCTGGTTGGCGGCGCGCACCGTTCGGTCCAGCCCGGCATGATAGGGCAGGGCACGGATCCCTTTCCCCGATAGCCACTCGGCCGTCGCTTCCACCGATTTACGGCTGAGACAGTAGACTATACCGCTGTTGCCCATGTGCCCCGCCAGAAAATCGAGGAGCTGCCGCTTGGGCTCGGTCCGCTCGGCGATGGTGTAGGAAATGTTCGGCCGATCGAAGCTCGACGCGAAGATGCGCGCGTCCTCAAGCCGTAGCGATCGGATGATGTCGGCGCGGGTGCGAGGATCGGCAGTTGCCGTCAGCGCGATGATCGGAACGCCGGCAAAACGCTCGCCCAGAATGCCGAGGCCGGCATATTCCGGCCTGAAATCATGCCCCCATTGGCTGACGCAGTGCGCCTCGTCGATGGCGAACAGAGCAAGCTGTGTCTGGCCAAGAAAATCCTGGAAGCCGGGCGTGAGCAACCGCTCCGGCGTGACGTAGAGAAGGTCCAGCCGGCCGGCCCGCGCGTCGTCCCGCGCCTGGCGGGCCTCTTCCGGATCGAGCGAGGAATGCAAGGCGGCCGCACGCACGCCGGCTTGGCGCAGGCTTTCGACCTGATCGTGCATCAGCGCGACGAGCGGCGAGACGACGATGCCAAGGCCCGGACGCGCGATCGCGGGGATCTGGAAACAGAGCGACTTGCCCTTTCCCGTCGGAAACAGCACCAGCGCGTTGCCCCCGCCCATGACATGGCGGATCACGTCTTCCTGCTGCGGGCGGAAGCTTGCGAAACCAAACACATCCTTCAGCACGTCCCGGGGGTCGCGGAGCGGCTCGAAACTCTTGTCTTCGGCTGTCATCAAGGTCCCGGGATCACCGTGCTGCCAACGGGCGGATGGACACGGCTTCAGGGCGTCCAGTCAGTCACGATGTCGGCGAGCGCCGGACGTGGACGCTCCTGGGGCGGGGCGGTCGGCGTGCCGATGTGAACGAGGCCGGCGATGCGTTCGCCCGGTTGCACGCCCAGAATGCGGCTGGCCTCATCGTCGTAGGTTACCCATTCCGTCAGCCATGTCGCGCCGTAACCCATCGCATGGGCGGCGGTCACAAGGTTCATCAGCGACGCGCCCGCCGAGAGTTGCTGCTCCCAGACCGGGATCTTCACATGCTCGGCCGCCCGGCTCACGACGCCGATGACCAGCGGTGCGCGGGCAAGCCGCTTCGCTTCCTCGTCCAGGCGCGCCTGCGAGACGTTCGGATCGCGGTGCTTCAATAGCGCGGCGAGCCGGCGGCTTGCCTCCAGCCGCGCTTCACCGCGAAAGAGAATGAAACGCCAAGGCGCAAGCTTGCCATGATCCGGCACGCGGGATGCGATCGTGAGAAGCGTCTCGATCTCGCAATCGGTCGGCGCGGGCAGACCCAGAAAGGCCGGTGGGATCGATCGACGGGTCTTCAAAAGCTCCAGTGCGTCTGTCATGTCGGCGGCTTCCGGATCGAGATTTCGCTGGAGACTACATAGAGGCGAAATCGGTGACGCGGAAGGGAAGTCGCACGGCCCGTTTCCTAGCCTAAGACGCAGCTTTTGACAGAACATGGCGTGGAGACTTGAATTCGCCACGAACTTCGAGGATCACCTACGCTGAAGGAATTAGCGACTCGGGACCCCATGACGGCCACCAGGATGTTCCGCATTCCAAGCTTGACCTCGAAGCTCAGCCTTATGGCTTTCGTGCTTTTCGCGAGTGGATCGGTTGCATTTTCGCAAGTTGCCGTCGATCCGAACGCGCCCATTCCGCCGGCCGATGTTCCCGGCCTCAACATGCCCCCCCTTCCGCAAGCCGATGTTCCCGGATTCGATCTTACGCCCGATCCCCATGGCGGACTTCCTCCGCCTCAGCCCACGGGGGCGGGATATGGTCTGCCGGATTTGGATGGCAATCTGCCCGCGTCACTCGCGCCCTATGCACCTGAAAGCCTTCCCCCTGGCGAAGGCGACATCGACATCGCTCCCCTACTCACGCCCGAGCTCGTGCTCAATGCGACGCTCACTGAAAAAGGGCCTGCTTTAAAAAGCGGCGTGGTGTGGCGGGTTTACAAGGAAAATCCCGATTCGGAAGGGGCCCTGATGTTGGTTGCGCAAGCCAGTGGCGGCACATCCAGCTTCAAGCTTCCGCCGGGCGTCTATTTCGTCTACTGCGGCTTTGGTTTTGCGCGGACCATCGAACGCTTGGAAGTGGAAGCAGGGCTGACGGAACAAGCGCTGGTGTTGAACGCGGGCGGCCTGACGCTTCAGGCCTCAGCGTCCGACGAGAAGCCACTTCCCCCGGAAGACGTTCGATTCGACATTTATTCCCTCGAAACCGACGAGCGCGGCGAACGCAAACTCATCTTTGCCGATGTGGAGCCCGGCTTCTTGCTTCGGCTCAGCGCGAACACCTATCACGTCGTCAGCCGCTACGGCACGGCCAACGCCGTGACCAGCGCCGATGTTGAGGTCAAAGCAGGCAAGCTGTCGGAAGTCACGCTCTACCAGAAGGCCGCCGAGATCACGCTCAAGCTCGTGGCCAGGGCGGGCGCCGAAGCGATCGCGGATACCAAATGGTCGATCCTGACGCCCGGCGGCGATATCGTGACGGAAGGCGTGGGCGCTTTTCCCTCTTTCATCTTGGCCGAGGGCGATTACACCGTGATCGCCAAGCACGATGACGACGTTTTTCAGCACACTTTCGCCGTTGGAACTGGCGAAAACGACGAGGTCGAAGTGCTTGCCGTTGCCTCGACCGATGTAGGCATGCGTTGATTTGTCATCGGCAATCAATGGCGAAAACGTTTCACGGGGTGTAGATCGCCCGGCTCGCTCTTCTTTATGGCCTTTGAATTACAGCGTTTTTTTCCATTCACGGCGATATCACAAGATGGTGATCTAAACGATTGACCTACGGCCAAGTTTCCGTCAGCCTTAACGGGTTGATGGAGGAACCTGATGGCAATCTCCTTGGGTTTGGCGGGTCGGCTTAGGTCTAGCGCGGTGGCGGTGGCGATGATCATCGCGGCCGCAGTGCTTGGAAACGTGATCACCACGCACTCCGCCTCGGCTCAAGCCGGAGCCTTCAGCGACAAGGATCTCTCTCGCGGATTTCTGCGAACGGTCTTCGGCATGGAGAACGGCTCCGCTCATGCCTGGACCGTGAAAAAGTTCACGCGCCCGGTGCGGGTCGAAGTCGTGAATCTCGCGTCCAAGGATCGTCGCAAGGTGATCGGTGGGTTTGTGAAGTCGCTTCCGCGGTTGGTTCCGGGCCTCAACATCGCGATGGCGCGCAAGGGGGCGGGTAACTTCACCGTCTATGTCGTTGACCGCGTGCATTATGTTGAAACGGCGCGCAAGCACGTCTTTCGCGATCCCTATGCCCGCGTTCCCGGCAACTGCCTCGTGCAGGTGGAAATCGGTGCGGATGGTATCCGCCGGTCGTCGGCCGTCATCGTTTCAGACGAAAGTGAAAGCCGCTTTCAGCGCTGCATGGTTGAGGAAATTCTCCAGGGCCTCGGACCCATGAACGACGATGGTTCGCTCGCCGAGAGCGTGTTCAACGATCAATCGGGGCACGATCGTTTCACATCATTCGACAGAGCCATCCTGTCGATCCTCTATGACGCCCGCTTCAGTCCGGGCATGTCGATGGGGGAGGCTAAACGCCTGCTCCCCGCCGTTATCTCCACCGTTCGCAAGCTTCCCGACTGAGCGTCAGCCGCCGGAAACGGCAGCGAAACGCGTGCCGGACTGTGTGGTCGCGCTCGACGTGGCCTGCTGCGGGACGTAGAGCCCCCGGCGATCGGTCAGCGGCTTGAACGCGTCGCTGAGCCCAACCACCGTTTCGGCCGCTCCCAGCACCATGAAGCCGTCCGGCGCCATCACCTTTGCCACACGCGACAAGACGTCAGCTTTCGTTGGCTGATCGAAGTAGATCAGCACGTTGCGGCAGAAAACAATGTCGAATTGGCCAAGCGCGCCGAAGCTTTCGAGCAGATTGAATTTTTTCCACTGCACCATGGCGCGCAACTCGGGCGCAATTGCCCAGGTGTCGCCGGCCTGCGTGAAATATTTCAGAAGTTTTTCGATGGGGAGACCGCGTTGTACTTCGAACTGGGTGTATCGTCCTGCTTTCGCACGGTCGAGTACGTCGTTCGAAATATCCGTCCCGACGATCTCCAATCGCCAGCCCGCGAGCCTTTGGCCAAACTCCTTCAGGCACATCGCCAGCGAGTAGGGTTCCTGTCCGGTCGAGGCGGCGGCGCACCAAATGCGGATCTGCTTTTTCGCCGCACGCCGTAGCAGCATCTCCGGCAATATCAACTGATTGAAGTGGTCGAAGGGGATTTTGTCGCGGAAGAAGAAGGATTCGTTCGTTGTCATAGCGTCGACAACCGCTTCGGCAAGAACCGACTCGCGGGGGTCGCGCAGTTTCGACACGAGTTCCGGTATCGACTGTAGGCCGGTCTTGCGGGCCACAGGCAGAAGCCGACTTTCGATCAGATATTGCTTCTCGTTGGAGAGCACTAGACCGGAGCGTGTCTTCAGAAACTGTCTGAGATAATCGTATTCTGCCGGCGTCACGGGCGGCCTCCGAGCAGTATGCGGGACACTTTTCTGCCGATTTCCGAAAGTGGCAGGACGTCTGCACACTGGCCGGTGTGGGCTGCAGCTCCCGGCATGCCCCAAACGACACTCGTCTCTTCGTCCTGAGCGATAACGGTGCCGCCATTGCTGCCGATTTCGCGAACACCCTCCGCTCCGTCCGCGCCCATCCCGGTCAACACGACGGCGAGCGCCGCGTTGCCGTAGATTTCGCATACCGTATGGAAAAGCGGATCGACCGCCGGCTTGCAAAAGTTCACCGGCGGACCGTCTGTCAGGCGGACCAAGACATCGCTGCCCTGCTTTACCAGCATCATGTGGCGCCCGCCCGGCGCGATGTAGATGCGGCCCTGTTGGATGACTTCGCCATCCTTGCCCTCAGCCGCAGGCCTTCCAGCGGATTTGGCGATGTGTTCGGCCAAAATGGCGGTGAACGTGGGCGGCATATGCTGGGTTATGACCACGGGCACCTGACCTATCGAAGATCCGATCTCCCGGAACATCTCATTCAAGGCCTGCGGTCCGCCGGTTGAGCTACCGATCGCAAGGACCCGAGGGCGAACCATCGAGTAGGCTCTCAGCGTGAAACTGGGGCGAGCGCGCGTGGCGGCATTGGCAGGAGATGCCGAAGCTCGGCTTGCCGCCGCGCTGGCGCTAAGCGGTGGGAGCCCCGTCGCCCGGTTTGCGGCCCTAGCGCGGGCGCGCTGGCCGAGGTGCGTGACCTTATCCACCAACTCGCGGCGGAAGTCCGTGGAGGTCGTGACGCTGGAGTTCGTCTCGGGCTTGGGCACGTAATCGGCCGCGCCGAGCGAGAGCGCCTTCAGCGAAATCTCCGCATTGCGGCGCGTCAGAGTCGACGCAACCACGACGACGAGGTCGCGCTTCTTTTCCAGAAGCAGCGGCAGCGCGGTCAGCCCGTCCATGTCGGGCATCTCGATATCGAGGATCACGACGTCGGGGTTGGATTTCAGAACGTCATCGACAGCAAGGCGCCCATTGCGATGGCTGGCCACCACCGCGAGGTTGGGATCTTCATCGATCCACCGACCGACCAAGCCGCGCACCACCACGGAATCGTCGACTACCATAACCCGGATTGGATTCGTTATCGCTCCGGCCGACGACGACTGACGTGCGAGTGCCGACATGGGCACACTCCTCAAAGTATTAGTCGTACGCTTTAGATCAGGCCGACTTCCTGGAATTTCGCTTCCACGATCTCCCGGTCGAAGGGCTTCATGATGTATTCGTTAGCGCCTGCCCGGATCGCGCGGGCAATGTGCCCGACGTCGTTCTCGGTCGTGCAGAACACCACTTTCGGCTTGTCTCCGCTTTCAAGCTTGCGGAGCTGCGCCAGAAACTCCAGGCCATCCATGACCGGCATGTTCCAGTCGAGCAGGATCGCGTCGGGCATCTGTTGCTGACAGTAGTCCAAGGCCTGTTGACCATCCTCGGCTTCCGAGATGGTGAAGGACAAGTCCTCCAGAATTCGCCTTGCGACCTTGCGGATGACGCTCGAGTCATCAACCACCAGACAGCTTTTCATCGGTCACTCCTTCGGGGCCGGTCGGCCAAACCGGACGATCAAGCCGCCATCTGATCCATCATGCGGCCGAGCACGCGCTCTACGTCGAGAATCACCATCAATTGCCCGGACAGGCGATGGACGCCGCCGGAAATTTCGGTCCAGCGCCGATCGAGGTTCGCCGGATTGGCTTCGCGGCTGGAGCCCTCAAGGTTCAGGACCTCACCGACTTCGTCGATGATGAGCCCGTAGGACTCGCCGCGAAACTCGATACCGACGGCCATGATGCCATGCTGACCTTCGCGGGGCGGAAGACCGAGCCGGCGGCGCATATCGACCGCCGTCACGATCCGGCCGCGCAGGTTGAGCACGCCGGCGATTTCGCGCGCGGACAGCGGAACACGGGTCACGCTTTCGGGAACGAAAACGTCGTGCACCTTGTGGATCGGCAGTCCGAAGAGCTGGCCGCCGATCACGACGGTCACATATTGCGTGGTGTCGGACAGGACGTCGTTGGCAGCAATGCCAGGAGTAAGATCGGTGCTGTTCATGCCGCGATACCCAGTTCGTTGCTGGTGACTTCCTTGAGGGTGGCGATCAAGCCCGGCCGGTCGAACTTGGCGACATAGTCGTCGAAGCCCGAAAGGCGGCCGCGTTCGATCGAAGCGGGCGTGCAAACGGCCGAAAGAGCGATGATCGGCGTCGCCTTGAAGCGCGGATCGCGGCGCAGCATCTCGGCCAGTTCAAAGCCGTTGACCACCGGCATTTCGATGTCCGACACGATCACATCGAAGTGCTCGCCGTCGCCCAGACGCTTCATCGCGTCGGTTGCCGATTCGCAGGACGTTACATTGAAGCCGGCGGCCTTCAGAACCGGTCCGAGCATATTGCGGAAGAACGGGCTGTCGTCGATGAAGAGCAGCGAGCGGGTCAGAGCCGCGCTGGCGATTTCCTTGCGCGTGAACCAATCCTCGAAGGCCAGCGGCAGGAAGTGGCCGATGTCGATGATCTCGGTCGCCTTGCTCTTGATCACCGCCGAGCCAAGTACGCCGGGGATTTCCGAGCCGACCTGAATGTCCAGCCGCTCTTCCACGATGTCCACGATCTCGTCGACGACAAGGCCCATCGAGCGGCCCGCATCCGAGAACACCAGCATCGGCTGGGTTCCTTCGTCGCGCCGGCGAACGCTGTTGTTGAGGTACACGAGCGGCATCAAGCTGCCACGATATTGCACGAGGTCGCGGCCGTTGGAATGCTCGATCTTCTCGATCTCGAACTCTTCCAGTCGGGTGACCAGCGACAGCGGCACGGCCTTCGGCTCGGGCGAACCCGCGCGGAACAGCAGCATCGAAATCATCGCCTGATCTTCCGAGGTGTGGACCTTCTCGCTCTCCGTCTTGTCGTTGAGGTTGGTCGCGATCGCGGTTCCAAGGGCGCTTGCGACGCCGTTCGGATCGATGATCATGATCACCGAGCCGTCGCCAAGAATCGTGTTGCCGGAGAACATGGTGATGTGCCGAAGCATCTTCGACATCGGCTTCACCACGATTTCCTCGGTGTGGAACACACCATCGACCACCAAGCCGAAAGTGGCGTTGCCAACCTGCATGACGACAATGAAGCCGTCATCTTCACTCTTGGCGCCGCTGCCTTCCTTGATGCCAAGGAGGCGCGCCAGGGAGACCAGCGGGAGCAGTTTCGAGCGCAGCCGCAGTACGGGGGTGTCGTTGATGCGCTCGATCCGATGTTCGGAGTTGGACTGAACGCGAACGAGTTCAACCACCGAAAGCTGCGGGATGGCGAAGCGGTCGCCATCGCTTTCGACGATCAGCGTGGACACGATCGCCAGCGTCAGCGGGATCTTGATCGTGAAGGTCGAACCCAAGCCGGCGGTCGACTTCAGGTCGATCGATCCGCCGATCATTTCGATGTTCGTGCGCACCACGTCCATGCCGACGCCGCGACCCGATACGCTGGTAACCTTGGCGGCCGTCGAGAAACCGGGTGCGAAGATGTATTTGAAGATCTGGGCTTCAGGCATCTTTTCAAGTTCGGCCTCGCTGGCCAAACCATTCTCGACCGCCTTCGCTTTGATGCGCTCAACATCCAGGCCGCGTCCATCGTCGGCGATCTCGATGATTATGTGTCCGCCCTCGTGATAGGCGGACAGCTTGATGTTGCCCTTCTCGGGCTTACCAGCGCGCTTTCGGTCCTCGGTGCGCTCAAGGCCGTGATCGGCCGAGTTGCGGACCATGTGCGTCAGCGGATCCTTGATGAGTTCCAGAACCTGACGGTCGAGCTCGGTCTCGGCGCCGACCATGTCGAGTTCGATCTGCTTGCCGAGTTCCTGAGCCAGGTCGCGCACGATGCGGGGCAGTTTCTGCCAAGCGTTGCCGATCGGCTGCATGCGCGTCTTCATGACGCCTTCCTGCAACTCGGCCGTTACGTTGGAGAGCCTCTGCAGGGGCACCTTGAATTCGCTGTCCTCGTGCCGGCGCACGATTTCCAACAGCTGATTGCGGGTTAGAACTAGCTCGGACACCATCGTCATGAGATGTTCGAGGGTTTCGACGTTCACGCGGATGGACTGGCTCGAAACGGAGCCCTTACCGTCGCCCTTGTCCAAATCGCCATCGCGGTATTCTTGGCTACGTTCGGCCTTTTCAGCCTTGTTCGGCGCCTGGGAGTTCATGCGCGCCTCGATTTCCGCCGCCACGCGGGTGAAATCGATACCGGCGGGCTGGATTGCTTCGGCATCCCCCGGAAGGGGCTCGACGACCTCGACCTCGGTTTCTCGGAAGGGCCGTTCAAGGTCTGCCAGAGAAACTTCGCCTGGGCGCAGTTCGCGTTCGAGCACCTGGACAACCAGCGAGTCAGAAACGGATTTCGACTCTTCCGGCACCACCTTCTTATGTTCGGACTTCGCTGCTTCCCCGGCTTGCGACATCGCTTCGAGCTCCGAGATCAGGTCGGTGTCGGTTCCCTTGGGCTCTTCGCCCTCTTGCGCCTCAAGTTCGGCAAGGATGCCCTTGATACGGTCGATGGTTTGCAGGATCAGGCTGACAGCGTCTTGGGTAACCGGCGCGCCCTCGCGGAATTTGCCCATCAGCGTTTCAGCTGCATGCGCAAGGGCCTCAAGCCTTGGCAACCCAAGAAAGCCGCACGTTCCCTTGATCGTGTGGACGAGCCGGAAAATGTTGTCGAGAATGCGTGCGTTATTCGGCTCTTGCTCAAACTTGACCAATTCGACGTCAACCACGTCGAGGGACTCGTTCGTTTCCGTAAGGAATTCCCGCAACAGATCGTCCATTTTACACTCCCGGAAGCCATCGCCGCCCGACACGCGCAGGTGGCAAGACCGGCATTCCAATGCGGTCGCTTCAGGGAAAGTGTCAGGTTAAACTGTTAATATACGTTGAAGTTGCCCGATCCAGTATATGCGCTGCGCACCGAACGCATGGCGGATCAACCTATTAGCATGTAATATTTTTTCTGCGGAACGGGTAAAAAAGAGGCCCGTCAGGCCCCTTCGGCGCGCCGCGCCTGAAATACAACGGTATCATCCGTCTTGGAAATTTCGACAACGAGACCCGCTTCGCGTGCAAGCGCGCCGGCGTAAAAGGGCTGAATGGCGTGTGCGTCGATGCCGTCTTCGAGCTGACCGGCGAGAAGGTCGGCGACCCTGGGCGGGATCCGCGACAGGGGGCCCGTGGCCTCGATGCGCTGGACGGGAAAGGGCAGGCTGCCCTCCACAGTCACGGTAACTTTGCCGCCGCGGGGAATGGCGTGGAGAGACACCAGAAGCAGGTTCAGGAGAAGCTTGACCTGATTCTTCGGCAAAAGCTGGCGTGCCGCCAACCACTCCAATTCCGCCTTTTCACCTTCCATGTAGCGCTTGGCCACGTTTTCAGCGTCGCCGAGGTCCACCTCGGCCCCCGCCGAGCCGGCCGCTCCGAAGGCAAGCCGCGCGAATTGGAGCTTGGAGGATGCGGTGCGGGCGCTTTTGCGAATGAGGTCGAAGGCGAAGGCCTTCATTTCCTCGCTATCCTCCTCGTCCAGCACCTCCAACCCATTGGTGATGGCGCCGACGGGAGAGATGATGTCATGGCAAACGCGGGAGCAGAGCAACGCGGCGAAATCGAGCGCTTCGATCTTAAACGGCTCGGACATGGCGGCAGTCCCGATTGAATGGACGGAGAAGCCTCGGCGAATCGCTTCGCCGAAGTTTACGATCGTGATTACAGGGCCACCGCCGCCATGCCAACCCGGCTACCTAAGCGAGTGTCACCGGATCAGCGTGCAAGCTGGTTACTGACCGTCGGCCATTTGGCGTCGGCAAGCGCGGTGAGCCCCTCCGGATCAGTGAGGAAAAGCGTCCGGTCGGCCTCTGAGTTGAACATGAAGATCCGGTTGGCGTGAATCACATAGATCGTGGGGTCGCCGGGCTGCGGTACCCCCTTCGTCACGCCGATCACGCCATAGCCGCCATAGGCCGGAATGTAAGCGGCTGGTGCCGCGGCAAAAGCATCCGCGTTACCCTGATTCACGAAGCGCCAGAAACTATCTTCCCATTCCACTTCAATCTCCGGATCGCCGATTCTCGGCTTATCGGAGATGAAGAATGTAACCGGGTCATAGCCGCCAATAGCAAGGCCCGAGTAGCGGTCATGAATGATGCGCTCGTTAAACGCCTCGGCATCGCCCGTCAGGACCGTGAAAGCCATGTGAGCGGCTGCCAAAAAGGTGCTTAAGCGCAAGACCCAACGCTTTGATTCCAAATTCACCATTATCATGGCCTAATTAACCGATTCGGTCTTCCGCTATCTGGACTTTCATCCTTACCCGAGGGGGTGACGGTCCGGTTAATCGCGGTACCTTTCAACACGGTCTCGGGACGAGGCGTTGCGGATGCCTGCTTTCTTCTCGCGCATCATGCGCGTCGTTGCCGCCAGCTTGATAGCGGCCCTCCTCGCATCGCCCGTTGCCGCCCAGCAGTCTAACGCTCAGGGCACCGGCTACACGTCGAACGAACTTGTCCAAGCCGGCAACAAGTTTTTCGGGCAAGTTTCCAGCGGCCTTGCGTCGGTCATCGAGAAGGCGGTCTCGTCCTACGGGCAGCCGAACGGCTATGTTCTTGGCCAGGAAGGCGGCGGCGCGATCTTCGGCGGGCTTCGCTATGGAGAAGGCATTCTCTACACCCGCAACGCCGGAAACTTCCGCGTTTACTGGCAAGGGCCCTCGATCGGTTTCGATCTAGGGGCAGACGGCGCCCGTACCATGATCCTCGTCTACAATCTGCCATCAGTGAACGCGATCTATACGCGTTTTGGCGGCGTCAACGGTTCGGCTTACTTCGTCGGCGGATTTGGCATAACCGCGCTTCGAGCGGGACCGATGCTGCTGGTGCCGGTCCGGTCGGGGGTGGGGGCCCGGCTTGGAGTTAACGTCGGCTACCTCAAGTTTACGCCCGAGGCTACCTGGAATCCTTTCTGATCGAACACTTCGGGGCATTCGGGCGCGCCTTTTTGTGGCCTTGACCCCAGGCCCGGCTCCGGAGAATGCTTAACGGCATCGAAGGCGCCGGACGCCCGGCTTCGACGTTCGGAAATCTGCGCACTGCCGCGCATAGAGCGCGGCGGGCGGGGTGGGCGGGATTTGGACGTATCGTGATCGAAAACGCGTTGGTCTTTGCCCTTGGGGCCTTGTCGGCCAGCTTGGTGGCGCTGATCCTTTTCCCGATTTTCATGCGCCGGGCGGCTCGTCTCGCTCGCGGCGAAATCGAAGCGCGTCTGCCGCGATCTCTATCGGAAATGGCAGCGGCGAAGGATGCGGTGCGCGCGCAATACGCCGTCAAAGCTGCGCGGATTGAGGCCGACCTCGCTGCCGTTCGCAAAGCCTTCGTTGACGAATGTCAGGCGCGGGCCGAAGAGACGACCGAACTGGCCGCCATGAGGATCCAGCATCGCAGCGACCAAGAGGCCCTCGCGCTGGCGGAGAGCCGGGTCGAGGTGATACGGGCTGATCTTCGTCAGGCCGAGGAAGCGTTGAACCGCGCTCTTTCGGATCGCCGCGATATGGAACGGCGGGTTGCCGCCGCCGAGCGCGCCGCACTAGGGGCTCAAGAGCGTGCCGGGGAGGCGGAACGGATCGCAACCGAAATCGGCACCGTGCTGATCAGCGCCGAGGCCGGGAAGCCCGTCCCTGTGCCCGCCATGGGCCTGCCGGGCGCGGACGAACTTCCGAGCGGGGACGACGACGCCGACTCGCTCCAAGCCGCCCTGCAAAGCCTTTTGGCCGAGCGCGACGCACTCATGGAAGAAGCGAGCCGGCTTCGCCGTGAGCGCGATCGGCTTCGGCTTGAGGCAATAAGGCAGGGGGCAACGATATCGCCGGAAGATGTCGATGGTAGCCCGGCGCATACCTCTGATGACGAGGCCTCGGGCGGGCCGCCTCCGAGGGACGCCGATATTCTGGCGACCTTCCCGATCGGGCCCGACGCGCCGCAGCTTCCCCAACCGTTCAGTCAGCGCGCAAGCGAGCTTCCTGTCGATCCCGAGGAACGAGCCCAGCGGGTCGACGACCTCGCCCGACGCCTCAAGCGCCTCCGGTCCCAGAACGCGTCGGCGCGTAGCCGACTCGAAACCGCCGAATAGCGGTCAGGATCCGCGTTCCATCGCCGCGATCAGCGCGTCGGCATTGTGTTTCATCATCCCGATGTAGCTGGCGCCGGCTTCGTCCGAGTCCGACAAGGCGTCTGAGTAGAGCGTTCCGCCAAGGCTCGCCCCGGTTTCGGTGCCGATCTGCTGAATGAGGCGCGGGTCGGATATGTTCTCGACGAACAGAACCTTTACGTTCAGCTCCCGGATTTGCCGAATGAGATCGGCGACGGTTGCCGCTGATGCTTCGCTATCGGTCGATATGCCCTGCGGAGCTAGGAACGTGATGCCATATTCTCTCCCGAAGTAACCGAAAGCATCGTGGCTGGTGATCACTTTACGCTGGCCTTCCGGGATAGCCGACACGCGCGCCTTCACGTCGGCGTCGAGCTTGGCGAGTTCCGCGGAATAGGCAGCGGCATTGGCGCGGAAAAGCGCGCAGTCATCAGGCGCAGCCTTGCAGAATCCGTCGGCAATGGCGGCAGTGTAGAGAACACCATTCGCTAAACTCTGCCAAGCGTGAGGATCGATGCCGCCATGGTCATGGCCATGATCGTGATCGTGGCCCTCTTCTTCCTTTTCCTCTTCTGCGAAGCCTTCGATCGGCTTCACGGCGGTTGCGGCCGTGATCACACCGCCCTTGTAGTCGGCGGCTTCTAGAAGGCGGTCGATAAACCCTTCGAAACCAAGCCCATTCACCAGTATGACGTCGGCTCCGGCGACGGCTTCCGCGTCGCGCGGTGTCGGTTGATAGACGTGGGCGTCGCCGTTTGCGTCAACCAGTGTCGTCACCGACACTCGCTCGCCCCCGATCCGCGTGGCCATATCGCCGAGGATCGAGAAGCTCGCCACAACGTCGAGCTTCTCAGTGGCCAATGCCGGTCCGGCGATGGCGGTGCAGGCAAGTAGAGCTTGCAAGAAAACGACGTTACGGCGCATCTCGTATTTCCCTTTCTGGATTGATGAACAACTCAGCCGGCGCGATGGCTGGCCGGCAACACGCGGGGCAGAAGGCCGCCGACCGGCCCCAGCAAAACCGACAAAATGTGGAACGCGCCTGCGAACAAGATGATGGCCGGGCCGGACGGCAGCCCGTAATGGTAGGAGAGGATCAGTCCGATCACTGAAGATGCCACTGCGATGGCGAAGGCGACGAGCGCCATCGTCCCGACATGGCGCGACCAGAACCGGCTCGATGTGGCCGGAAGCATCATGATACCGACGGAGAGCAACGTTCCGAGCGCCTGATAGCCGGCAACGAGATTGAGCACGACCAGCACCATGAAAACCATGTGCACAAGGCCGCCCGTTCCGCTCACAACCCGCAGGAATGATGGGTCTATGCACTCCAGAACCAGCGGTCGCCAGATCACGGCCAAGGTGATGATGGTGATGGACGCGATGCCGGTAATGAACAGCAACGCGGCGTCGTCCAGCGCCAGTACCGTTCCGAACAGGACGTGCATCAGATCAACCGACGATCCCCGCAGCGACACGATCAGCACGCCGAGCGCGAGCGAGATCAGATAGAAGCTCGCCAGCGATGCATCCTCGCGCAGACTTGTCACGCGGGCGACGACGCTCGTCAGTAGCGCGACGATCAGCCCGGCCGCTATGCCGCCGATCGTCATGGCGAAGAGGTCGAGCCCGGCGATCAGAAAGCCGATCGCGGCACCGGGCAAAATGGCGTGCGCCATGGCGTCGCCGGTCAGGCTCATCCGCCGCAACAGCAAGAAAACGCCGATGGGCGCGGCCCCTGCGGAGAGCACGATCGATCCCACTAACGCCCTGCGCATAAAGGCGAAATCGGTGAAGGGCTCGATCAGGAATGCAGTGATGCTCATGCGCTTTCCCGGACATCACAGACAGGGGCGTGGTCGTCCCAAGCTTCGGTCATGCGCCGGGCCGTGCTGAGGTTCGCCGGTGTGATCGTCTCTTCCGTCGGACCCCAGGCGATCAGGTGGCGGGCGATGAGGAGCGACTGGGGGAACCAACGGCGCACGTCGTCCAGATCATGCAGCACGGCGGCAACCGTCCGGCCTTCGCGATGCCATTGGTGGACGATCGCCATCAAGTCCTCGACGGTCTGCTCGTCCAGCGCCGTGAACGGCTCGTCGAGAAGCACCAACGGCGCATCCTGGAGGATCAGCCGGGCGAACAACACGCGCTGCATCTGGCCGCCGGAAAGGGTGTCCAGCGTTCGGTCTTCAAAGCCGAGCAAACCCACGGAACCCAGCGCCGAGGCGATGGTTTCGTCGTCGGTGCGGCGGAACGACGCGAACGCGCCGCGCCGGCGCCATAAGCCCATGGCGATAAAGTCAAAAACGGGAAGGGGGAAGGTCCGATCGATCTCGGCCTGCTGGGGAAGATAGCCGATCTGCCGGCGCCGGCATCCCTCAACCACCACGGCTCCGCCAATGGGGGAGAGAAGGCCGACGGCGGCTTTCAGGAGCGTGGACTTTCCGGCACCGTTGGGCCCTACAATCGCGGTGAGGGACCCGGATACGAGCTTGCCGGTCACGTGGTGCACGGCAGGGTGCCGGTCGTATCCGATTGTGGCATTTTCGAACGATACGGAGGCGAATGGCAAACGTGCGGTCACGCCATCACCGCCAAGCTTGCCATCCAAAGTGCGCTGACCAGGACGCCCGCGATGGCGAGGCGGCCGGCAAGGCCCATGCGCGTCAACGAGGGGCGAAGGAGCACTGCCCGACCGTTTTCCGGCATACGGCCGACGTTGGTATAGTCGTGAATCCGTAGTGTCGAACCGGCCGGCGCGTGGCCATGGCCGTGCGGGTGATCATGCGGATGATGGTGATCGTGATGACCCGCGTGATCATGGTGATGGCGATGTCCGCCACTCTCAACCGATAAGGACGCGCCTACCGGTCCCTTTAGGTCGATCTCGCTTGCTATCGTCACAGGCATGCTCCCCCGGTCTCGGCGAGAGCCTTACCGTTGGAGCAACTGTTACATTATAACGTTACAGCGGTCAATTCCCACGATCCTGTGCCGGCGCGGGTGTTTCAGGCTGCCTTGAGATCGCCGATGAGGGTGGTTACCTCATTTTCGTCCAAGGAAATATTCACGAAACGTAAGCCAGCCGACGACCCGACTTTCCAAACCACGGACGCCGGCAATCTGCGGCCACTCGGCAGCCCGATCTCGATGGTTTGACCGACCACAAGGTCCCCGGCATTGGCGATGCGGGCGCCATCGCGTGAGATATCTAGAATTCTGACCGCTTTGTTGTGACCGTCCACCGCAATACTCGCGGAAGCCTCGACCATATGACGCTGCGACATCCGTCGATCGCTCAGTTCCCGGACGAGGCGGTCCACCTCGTCGTCAAGCGTTTTCGATTGAGCGGCAAGCTCGTTGCTGAGTTCGGAAAGCTTTGTCGCGGCCGACTCGGTGTTCGTGGCCACCGCCGGGAGGTCGGCAAGCGCATCGACCGCAAGGCGCGATGCTTCGGTGGATCCATCGAGGTTGCCGGTGATTTGGGCGGTGGCGACGCTCTGCTCCTCCACCGCGCTCGCGATGGAGACGCTGAGGCCGGCGATGCCGTCCACGACCGTCGTCACATCGCCGACGGCGGACAGCACATCCTGCGAGGCGTGGCGCAGATCCTCGATCTGGCGTTCGATATCTTGTGTCGCCCGGGCGGTTTGGTCTGCGAGTTGCTTCACTTCCGCCGCGACCACTGCAAAGCCGCGCCCAGCGTCACCGGCCCGTGCTGCCTCAATGGTTGCGTTGAGGGCGAGAAGGTTCGTCTGTTGTGCGATATCGGCGATAAGCGAGGAGATTTCGCCGATTTTCTGCGACGACGCAGCCAAGCGGTTGCCGACCGCCAAAGCAACCGCGGTTCGCTCGCGGGCCTTGTTCACCTCGGACGCGGATTTGGCGGTCCGGTCAGAGATTTCGCTGATGGAGTGTGCCAGTTCGCCAACCGCGCCCACAACGTTCTCGACGTTTCGGCTGGAGGCCTGAAGACGGTCGATTGCGGACCCGAGTTCCGCCCGCGTCCGCGCCGCGTTGGCGGCAACCGATCCGGACGATTGTTTGATCCCAACGGCCAGATCCGCGACCGCCTTCGACACGGCGCTGACCGAAGCCTTCAGCTTGTTCGCCACCGCTGCAAAGGCCTTGCGCTCGCCGGCGATCAGATCGCGCTTGTGGTCGTCGCTATAGGCCATGTTGAGTTTTTCGATACTCTTGTCGCGGAAGTAGGCGACGGCGCGCGCGATATGCGCGATCTCGTCGGTTCCCTTGGCTTCCGCAATGTCGGCGTCGATCGCCGTATCGGCCAGTTCGTGAATGCGCCCTACGAGGCGGTCGATGCTTTTGACGATCGAGCGCGCCATGGCCACCGATGCGCCAAGTGCGGCCAGCGCGACGCCGATCGCGATACCCAGCATGGTGTAAAGGCGCGTTTCAAAACCTGAAATCCGAACCGTGAGGAGGCGGTCGAGATCGCTGGCGGCGGCGGTCCAGAAGTCGTCCGCCTGAGCACGAAGATCGGCGCGGTTCTGGCTCAAGCCAGTTAAATCGAGATTTGAACGCGCCGTATCGTCGCGGACAACGTCGTAGAGGGCGAGGGAGTATTTGGAGAATTCCTGCGCTGCGGCCAGGAAGGATTTCGCCTTGGGCCCGACATTCGCCTCGACCATGCCGTCCGCATTGCTCGAAACGGCTGCGCCGAATGAGGCCTCGACCGCATCCACTGCTGCACGATATTGCCCAAGGCGCATAGCGAACTCAGCCTTCTGGTCATCGTTCAACGATTCCAGATCGGCGTATTGTCTTGCGATGGCCTCAATGCCTGCGGCTTGATGGACGAGTTCCGGCATGCGGACGAGAATGACGTCCATCACGTAGAAACTGTCGAGGTCTGGATCGAGGATTAGATTGGAACTGTCGCCAATCGAGGCAATGAGGGATCGCAAGGCTGCCGTGGCGCTGTTCAGATCCGTTGCCGCGCCAAGCGCCGAAAGCGTTTCGCCGGCTTTCGCCGAAACGGATGGGCGGGCGTCCTCTGCGGTCAAGGGCTTGATTTTGGCAACGGCGGTCGCAATGTCCGGGTTTGCAACATTTGAAATGAGATCGAGGAAGGCGGGCCACGCCACCGATAGCTCCTCAACGCCATTACGCTCCAGGGTGCCGAACGCTATATCCTTTCTGCTCTGTGCCAGGAATAACCAGGACAGTAGGACGATGGGGATCACGAAAAGCAGATTTATGAAAAGCAGTTTGCCGCGAATCGAAAGGTTCATAGTTCACCAACACAATGGTCACGTTTTCTAGAGAGTGACCGCAACTTGGTTAATGCTTCTCAAACATTGACACTTAAATCTCCTTGTGAAAAATGCGGATTCAATATGTGAATGAGTGAAACATATGGTGTAAAATGCTAGTATAAATCGCATTGAACTTGGGTATTGGCTTTCATTAAATTCTGCTTTCGCTATATATAGAGAGTAGATCTGGACAACTGGCGGCGCTCTATCAGAGCCTCACCCAGGCATGAGTGGTTTTTTCCGTGAGTGAAACTCAAAATAGCAGAAGGTCCGATCTGGACCTTTCAGATACGCTTCAACCAACATCGAAGGATCGTCCCAATGTCCTGAAGGGCCTGCTTCAGGCGCGAGAGGCGCTGATGCGCCAGCTTCGACCGACCCTTCGAACGCATGGCCTTACCGAGCAGCAATGGCGGGTTTTGGGCGACCTGCTTGTGAGCGACGAGATCGCCGCGTCCGACCTTGCGGCCGCCACCTGCCTGCGGGCGTCCAGCTTGTCGCGGATCATCAAGGATCTGGAGAATAGGGGATATCTCTCCCGCCGCTCGCAGTTGGAAGATCTTCGCCGCACGATGATTTCGATTACGCCGCGCGGCCGCTCTCTCATGCTGCAGATCGCCCCAACGGCGGCGGCGATTTACGGAGATATCGCCGATCGGTTCGGCCGTGAGCGGCTTGAAAGCCTCGTCGACCTCTCGGTCGATCTGGTCTCCGCGCTTGGCGGTCCGGTGTCGTCCGACGAGGATGGGGAATAACGGGCGGCACTTGCCTCGAACGCGCCGCCCCTGCTCGTCTTTTTAAAGCTCGACCGCGTCGCCTTCGGGCGCGGTGATCAGCACCTTATCCACACGGCGGCCGTCCATATCGACCACCTCGAAGCGCCATCCGCGCCAAGCTAGAACGTCGCCGGTGGAGGGGATGGTCTTGGAAACCGATAGGATGAAGCCGGCCAGCGTTTCATAATCGCGGTCGGGATCGTCGATCGCCCGGCAGCCGACACGATCGGCGACGAGGCCGACCGGCAGGTCCGCGTCGGCCAGCCACGAACCGTCCTCGCGTTGCACGATAGCGCTTTTGTCTTCCTCGCCTTCGCTCGCGAGGTTCCCGACAATCGCCGCCAAAATGTCGGCGGCGGTCACGATGCCCTCGACGCTGCCGTATTCGTCGACCACCAGCACCATGTGGATCGGCGATCGGCGCAGATGCTCCAGCACGTTTAGAGCGGGCGCGGTGTCCGGCACTACTTCGACCGGCTTGATCGCTTTCTCCAAGTCGATCCCAGTACCGGAGAGATAGGTGTCGAGCAGATCCTTGGCTTGAACGATCCCTTGGATCGTGTCGATCGAGCCGCGATAGACGGGGTAGCGCGAGTGCGTTGCGCTCGTCAGCACCTCGACGACGCGCTCGTGGTCCCATTCCAAGTCGAGCCCGACGACGTCGCGGCGCGGGGTCATAACGGCGCGGATGGAGCGATCGCCGAAGCGCATCACGCCGGCCATCAATTCGCGCTCCTCGGGCTCAAGAATTCCGGTCTTGGTGCCCTCCGCGATCACCGCGCGGATTTCTTCCTCGGTGACGGTGCCGTCGCTGACCTGATCCAGCCGCAGGATGCGCATCAGGATCGCGCTCGATCCTTGAAGAATGGCAACCATGGGGGAGGCTGCGATTGCGACCACCGCCATCGGACCGGCGACGAAGGATGCAACCTTTTCCGGGTTGGAAAGCGCGATCTGTTTGGGAACAAGTTCGCCCACCACCAGGCTCGCATAGGTGATGGAGCCGACGACGATCGCGATCGACAAGGCATCGGCCATCCCCGCGCTTGCGCCTTTGAGGACGAGCCACTCGCCGAGCGGTTCGGCCAAGGTCGCTCCGGAATAGGCGCCGGCGAGAATGCCAACGAGGGTGATTCCGATCTGAACCGACGACAGGAAGCGTCCGGGATCAGACCCAAGCCGGAGAGCGATCCGCGCGCCCCGGCTGCCTTGCTCGGCCATGGCTTCCAAGCGCGGCCGGCGTGACGACACGACGGCCAGTTCAGACATGGCGAACCAGCCGTTGATCAACAGCAGCAGGACGACAATCCCGATCTCGAACAGATATGACATGCGCGATTGCGGGTCGAAGCCCCTCCTTACATCAAAAGAATACGCTGACGACGAGGAACCAGGCCACCTTAACAGCGCCCCAGATCACGGCCAACGCCACGACGACACTTGCCCCTGCGATCACCAACCCGAACACGGCCATCAGACCGTCGAATTCAATCAACGCCAGCGCGATCAGGCAGATCGCCAGCGCGGGCAGGAAATTCGCGCCCCAGATCGGCAAGGTCAGGACGATTGCCAGCATGAGAACCACCAAACCGAGAACGCGCTCGCCGATTTTGCCGAAGATGAACAGACCGCGCGGCCGCAACATTCGTTCGGCGCGCTTCAGCCAAGGCTCGGCTTTGGCTATGAACCGGCGGTACTCGGTTATCGGGATCTTGCGTTCGCCGATGAACTTGGGAAGGCGTGGCTTCGGCCAGCCGAGAACCAATTGTCCGGCCACGATCACCAGAGGCAACCCCAAGAGCAGCGCGACCCCAGGGATCATGTTCGGGATCGCCAGTATGAGAAAGAGGAGGCCGTAGACCCGCTCCTTCAGCACGTCGATGATATCGATCAGCCGTATGTGCTCGCCGGGCCAAGTCGCGGCGAGGCCGGTCAGCAAAATCGAAGCGGATTCTGGACGGCCATTTTTCCGCGTCGACGGCTCTGCGAACTTCACGGAAAACGGGACCTCTGATCTTCCAACCAAGCGTTGCGTTTTCCTTATATCCGAAGCCCCCCCCCAAACGGAAGCTTGAAACTGGGATTAGAGGTCCGGACAGTGTGTCATTAGCGCTGATTGCCGCCTGCGCCATCCAGCAAGCGCCGGAATAATGATTTGACCCGCGCTGCCGACCTGATCCAAAACGAGCCAGTCGAGCCCTTGGATGGCAGAATCGCATGCTGAATACCGCCCCTGAGAACCGGATCGTCGACTCCCTCCAGCGGGTGTTTCAGACCTTCCAGGAAAATCTCACCGCCCTCAATGCCGCTTTCGAGGAGGACGAGGGACTGCGCATGGCGCTGGTGCGGGCGGTCGAGCTCATCATCGCGCAATCGGGGCGGGTCATCGTGACGGGCGTGGGCAAGAGCGGGCACATCAGCCGCAAGCTGGCGGCGACGCTCGCCTCCACCGGCACGCCCGCCTATTTCGTGCATCCGACCGAAGCAAGCCACGGCGATCTCGGCATGATCGGCGTGACGGACGTGATCATCGCGCTGTCCTGGTCGGGCGAAACGGCGGAGCTTTCGGCCGTGCTTCAATATGCCAGCCGATTCAAGGTGCCGCTGATCGCCGTCACCGCCACGGCGGAGGGTACGCTCGCCCGTAACGCTACGGTGCCGCTGGTGCTGCCGCGATTGCCGGAGGCCTGCGGCCTTGGCCTTGCGCCGACGACCTCCACGTTGCTGCAACTGGCCGTCGGCGATGCGATCGCGATCGCACTTTTGGAAAGGCGCGGCTTTTCGGCGGGCGACTTCAAGGTGTTCCACCCCGGCGGCAAGCTCGGCGCCCAGCTGAAAACGCTGGGCGAGATTGCCCATCGCGGTTCAGCGGTTCCTCTGGTCGGACTCGGGACGCCCGTCGGCGACGCGATCGTCACCATGTCGTCCAAGGGGTTCGGCGTCGTCGGCGTGATCGACGCGGCCGGCAAGCTGGTTGGCATCATCACCGACGGCGACCTGCGGCGTCACATGGCTCCGGACCTTCTGCAAAAGGCGGTCGATGAGGTGATGTCGCTCCATCCCAAATCGATGCCGCCGGAGGGCCTTGCCAGTTCGGCGCTGGAGATGCTCCAAGCCAAGGCGATCAGCGTGCTTTTTGTCGTCATAGACGGCCGGCCGGAGGGCATCGTCCACGTCCACGATCTCCTGCGGCAGGGCGTGGCCTGACGGCGGTTCAAACGCTGATCCCGCCCTCTGTGGGCAGCAGTACGGCGGCAAAACCGTCCAATCTTGCCATTTCGAGTTCGAGTGCGCTCTTGCTTCTCAAGGCAGCGAAGGGCGGCAAACCAGAGGCATGCGCCGCCAGAACTGTTAGGCCCACCGCCGTTCGAAGAACCGGCGCGCTCTCCGGCACGGGGTAGCCAAGGCTTGCCGCTAGGCTGGATGTATCGATGCCGAGCGCGATCAGGCGGGGCGAGGGCCGCCCGAAATGGGGCAGGGTCAACACCCCCTCCGCCGTTGCGACAAGCGCGGCGATGAACGACGATCCATCCGGTATGCCGGTTTCTGCTTCCGCCACCGCCAGACGTGCGCAGAGACGGGTTACCTGCCGCGGCCCGTCGACGAGCGCCATGATCCCGACCGCGCCCTTGTCGAGCGCGGAGGCAAGGCTGCCCCCCTCTGCGTCCTCCGTAACGAATGCCAGCCAAGGCGAGCCTGACGCAGGTTCGCTGCTGACAATCATTGACGATGCCATAGAAGGCGAGGTTGCCAGCACTTCGGGCATGATCGGGGTCAAAACTGCAGCAGTTTGGCCTAATTTTAACGACTTGTTAACCATGAATGCATCATCTCTTAACAACCGGCTAAACCCCTCTGCTGGTGGTGTTTTGCCATGAAGCCGCTTTTCCAATGGGTGTACGCCTCTCCGCCTTCCCAAGCTACCGCCGCCGCGCGTTCGGCAGCGGAGGGACAAGCCATATCCAACCGTATCGAACAGGCCTTCGACACTGCGAGCAACAGCACCGGCACCTCGTTCGAGTATCTGTTGGAAACGGCAAAGCGTGAATCCGCGCTCGATCCTAAGGCCAAGGCTGCCACATCCACGGCGTCGGGCCTCTTTCAATTCATCGAGAGCACTTGGCTTGAAACGCTGAAACGGTCGGGGCCCGAACTCGGGCTCGGCGCGCTCGCCGACAAGATCGAGCGAGGTGCTGACGGGCGCTACCGTGTGCCTGATCCGCAAGATCGCAGGGACATTCTCGCCCTGCGTAACGATCCGGACGTCGCGTCGATGATGGCCGGTGCCCTCACGCGGACCAACGCAGCCTACCTCCAGGGCCGGATCGGCCGTGATCCGACCGAGGGCGAACTCTATATCGCCCATTTCCTGGGTGCTCGGGGCGCGGCAGACATGATTTCGCTCGCTCAGTCCAAGCCGAACGCGGCGGCGGCGGAGTATTTTCCCCGCCAAGCCGGCGCCAATCCGTCCATCTTCTATGGCGGCGGCCGGGCGCTCACCGTTGCGCAGGTTTATGACGAGTTGGTGAAGAACCACGGTGGGTCCGTCATGCCGGCGGCCGACTCGGCGGTCATCACGGCTTTTGCCAATCCCGTTGCCGGCGATGCGGCGGTGCCGGTGGGCTACGACCCGCGCGACCGTGTTCAATCCGGTTGGAAGGCGGCGGAAGCGGGCGACGCTTTTTCGGCCCTTTTTCGCGATGATGGCTCGCGCCAAGCCGGTATCCCGGCTGCGTCCTTCTGGCAGGGCTACACCATGCCGCCGAGCTTGTTCGATGTCGCGGTGGCCGAAGATGCGCGGGTGCTTTCGGCCGAACAGCCTGATGTCCCGGTGCCCAATTCCGCCTCGATCGCCGCGAGGGCCAATCCCGTGCCCCGCTCGCACGGTCCGCTGGATCTGTCGAAGTTTCTGAACAACGAGGAAGGTTGACGCGTCAGCCGGCCCCTCTGGTGAACTCAACCTTAATCGGTCTTGAACCAGTATGCTCTCGCCCGGGGTTTGTTGGGCGCGTGAGAGCCGAGCATGGTCGTGGATCGCTTCCTTGAGTGGATGGAGACAGCGCCCGCGCACCTGCGCGCTGAAGCGGTTGCCCCTCTCGTCCGGCGGTTTTTCGTGCCGGCGCTCTGCGCCCATGAACGCAGCGAAATCGAAGCGGCCCTGACCGTTCTTCTAGACGATCCTGCGATTTGCGTTAGACGGGCGTTGGCTGAGGCCCTCGCGGTTCAGGACGATGCGCCGCGCCATTTGATCGTTGCGCTGCTTCACGACCTTCCCTCCATCGCCGAGGTGCTGTTCCGGCGGTCGCCCTGCATCCTCGACAGCGAACTTGTGGAGGCCGTAGCGCGTGGGAGCGAACGCGTTTCCCTCGCAATCGCAAGGCGCCCTTGGGTATCAGGACCGGTTTGCGCGGCGTTGATTGCCTGCGCCTGCCGTGACGCGGTGGTAGCTCTCCTCAAAAACGGCGGCGCCGACCTTGATGCGACTTCTCTTGACGCGGCGGCTACGCGCTTTGGTGCCGATCCGCCGATCCGCGACGCCTTGTTTGCAAGGGAGGATCTGCCGCTTTCGGTTCGTCAGTCTTTGGTGGCCGCGCTCGGATCGAGGCTTGGCGACCTTCTGACGGCACGCTCCTGGATGCCGGATCAACGGGCGCGATCGCTTGTGCGGGAGGCCTGCGAAAAGGCAACGGTGCAGATGTCGGCAAAAGCTGGGGACGGGGATATCCAGACGCTCGTCTCCCGGCTTCGCCAATCCGGCCAACTCACGACGGCGCTGCTCATCCGGTCGATCATGGCGGGAAACATCAGGCTGTTTTGTGCCGCGTTGGAGGACCTCACCGGCGTTCCCGGTTCGCGCGTGAAATCGCTCGTGTTGGAAGGTCGCCGGACCGCGCTCACCGCGCTTTTTGCCAAATCCGGGCTGCCCGTCCGCAGCCATGCTACGTTTCTGATCGCGCTGGATGCATGGCGCGACCTTGACGATGACTGCGTCTTCGACAAAGGGGCTCGCGGGTCCGCTTCGATGGGCGAACGCGTCTTGAGGCACCATGATGCTGACGACGGCGAGGCCGATGATATCAGGGCGATGCTGCGCCGGCTTGCGTCAGACGCTGCACGGGAGGCTGCACGTCTACGTTTGCGCCAGATAAGGCTGGCCCGCTGGACGGTGCGCGGCCGTATCGTCGGGGCCGCCTGACTCGCCCGCGAACCGATCGTCAGATCAGCCCGTCGTCGACGTCGCCGTCCGCCGGAGTGCCGATGTGCTGTGCAGCCATCTCTTCCAAGGCGACGACAAGCGCCATGCCGACCCGGTCGGACTCGTCCTTGGCCCGCTCCCGGTAGATGGCCCGGATCGCATTCACGTGCTGGCCGATCAATTCCGTCGGAATCGGATTTTGAGCGTTCGGCGCTTCCAGAAGCGCGCAAAGGCTGGCGGCGACCTGTGCGGCGAGCGGAAAACCGAGCGTGGCGGCCTGGCCTTTCAGATCATGCGCGGATCGGTAGAACGTCTCGCGCTCCTCACCGTCGCCAAAATCGAGTGCCTTCCATTTTTCCCAAGTCTTCGCGACAGTGCCGACCTCGTTTTCCATCCAGCTTTCGAACTGGGGGGAAAGAACCGCCATTGCAGCTTCGGCGCGAGCCACAGGATCGTCGCCCGGCCTTGCTGAACGAACTTCGCGCACTTTGGCGCGCAGGTCATTCCGGCTTTCGATGATTTCGTAAGCGTCAGACTTCCGCGCCATCCTAAGTCCCGCATACACGACAAAAAGGGGCCATCACGGTCATACCCAAGCGCTTCATTGTATCTAAACGGGAATTAAGGATCCGTTATATCGCGCTTACTTTACAATGATTAATAGCGAAATTGCTCTGCCAAGATCCGTTCGTCCCAGGAATGGTCCCGGTCGAATAGAATGAGAGAGCGTTGTTTATGGTCTTCGCGGATCGTAACCCGCACCACATCGCGGATCTCGGTATGGTCGGCGGCGGCGCTGACGGGGCGCTTTTCGTGTTCGAGCACCTCCAGCACCACCTGGCAGCGGTTCGGTACCAGCGCGCCGCGCCAGCGTCGCGGCCGGAACGGGCTGATCGGGGTCAGCGCGAGAAGCGGTGCGTGGATCGGTAGGATCGGGCCGTGGGCGGATAGATTATAAGCCGTCGAGCCGGCGGGGGTTGCGACCATGATCCCGTCGCAGATCAACTCGTCGAGGCGAACCCGTTCGTCGACGGTGATGCGCAGCTTGGCCGCCTGATAGGTCTCGCGCAGCATCGAAACTTCGTTGATCGCCTTGGCCGAATGCGTCAGTCCGGCTGCGTCCACGGCGGTCATGTTGAGCGGATGGATCGCGGTGACCAGCGAGTTGGTCAAGCGGTCGCGTAGCGAATCGACGCGAAACTCGTTCATCAGGAACCCGACCGAACCGCGGTTCATGCCGTAAATCGGCTTGTCGGTGTTCATGAAGGCGTGCAGCGTTTGAAGCATCAGGCCGTCGCCGCCAAGCGCCACGATCACATCGGCGTCGCTGGGGTCGACGTCGCCGTAGAGAGCGGCCAGCGTCGTTCTGGCATCGAGCGCTTCCTCGGTTTCGCTGGCCACGAAGGCGATGCGATCGAACGAGGGGATCAAACGATTGGCCATCGGTTCTCGAAATGATCGGTGGACCCGTTCACGTTCGGGCCCTCATCCGCTAGCATGACGCCGATGAAAAGGGAAACGGGGCGCTTTGAACATGTCGGCGACACTTGATCTCAGGCTCGTCTGCGTAACCTGCCCGGATCTCGATGCGGCGAAGGCGATCGCATCGGAGGTCGTTGCGAGGCGGCTGGCTGCCTGCGCAAACATCATTCCCGGCGTGGTTTCCCTCTATCGCTGGAAAGGCGAGGTCAACGAGGACACCGAAGTTCTCGTGCAGATCAAGACACGCGAAGAGTTCATCGAATCGCTCTTCACGGTGATTGTCGCCAAGCATCCCTATGATCAACCCGCGATCGAAGTGCTGCCGATCGTTGCGGCTGGGCGCGGCGTTGCAAGCTGGATTCGGGCGGAAACGGGCGGGGACGCGACCGTGGCGCTTCCCTGAGACAAAAACCCCGCCAACGGCGGGGCTTCTTCGTTCGCGGTTGAAAGCCTGGATTTGGCTCAAGCGATTTCGCGAATGTCGTCCGGTTCGCGCAACACATAACCGCGGCCCCACACCGTTTCGATGTAGTTCTTGCCCTCGGTGGCGTTGGCGAGCTTCTTGCGAAGCTTGCAGATGAACACGTCGATGATCTTCAGTTCCGGCTCGTCCATCCCGCCATAGAGATGGTTGAGGAACATTTCCTTCGTAAGCGTCGTGCCTTTTCTCAGCGAGAGGAGTTCCAGCATCTGGTACTCCTTGCCCGTGAGATGGACGCGCTGTGTATTGACCTCGACGGTCTTGGTATCGAGATTGACGATCAGGTCGCCGGTCACGATCACGGACTGCGCGTGGCCCTTGGACCGGCGCACAATAGCGTGAATGCGGGCGATAAGCTCGTCCTTGTGGAAGGGCTTGGTCATGTAGTCGTCGGCGCCGAATCCGAGTCCTCGGACCTTGTCCTCGATGTTCCCGAGACCCGAAAGGATCAGGATCGGCGTCTTCACCTTGGACACACGGAGCGTGCGCAGAACCTCATATCCGGACATGTCCGGCAGGTTCAGATCGAGCAGGATTATGTCGTAGTCATAGAGCTTACCTAGGTCGATGCCTTCTTCGCCCAGGTCTGTCGTATAGACATTGAAGCTCTCGGACTTCAGCATGAGCTCGATGCTCTGTGCGGTCGCGCTGTCGTCTTCGATCAGCAAAACGCGCATGCCTGATCCCCTCGTTCTCTAGTGGTCCGTGTCCGACTTCTGTCGGTCACCGGGACCCATCATTGCCGGTCAAATGACGTTGACCAAGATCGTATCTGCGAATGGTTAACAAACTCTGATTCCACCCGGCAAGCGAATTGGAGAAGAGTCTGCGCAATTACCGCCATGCCCCTCTGATTCCAGCGGTTTTTCGCTGATGGGGGTTTCATGTTCCAAGTTAAGAAGTATCGCTAACCGATTCCTCGGACTCAGCCATTCGGCTTGTCCACAGGGCGGCTCGCCAACTCCCTCGGTTATCCCGAGCTTGCGGGGTAAATCATTAACGGCGCGGGTTAATGAAGGGTTACAATCTCGAATCAGTTGAGAAGGATTCGACCAAGATGTCGATTGACGGCCTCATTACCGAGATCGAGGGCATTCGGGATCGTGAGATTTACGGACGGGTCTCGGCCGTGCAGGGGCTGTTGGTCGAAGTGGCAGGGCCTGTTCACGACATGAGCGTGGGGTCCCGCCTATCCGTCACCGGATTCGGAGGGGCGTCTGTCGGCGTTGAGGTTGTTGGTTTTCGGGGCGAACGGGCACTTTGTATGCCGTTCGCCTCGCTGGAAGGCGTGCGGCTTGGCGCGAAAGCTTCCATCGTGGCCAGCTCAGCCGCCATTCGTCCCTCCGATGCATGGCTGGGGCGGGTCATCAATGCCTTCGGTGAGCCGATCGACGGCAAGGGGCCGATCCGTGCCGGCCGGGAGGAGAAGCCGCTGCGGGCGGCGCCTCCGGCAGCGGCGGAACGGGCGCGTGTCGGACCGCCGATCGATCTGGGCGTGCGGGCGCTCAACACCTTCGCGACCTGCTGCCGGGGCCAGCGCATGGGCATTTTCGCAGGCTCGGGCGTGGGCAAGTCCGTGCTCCTGTCCATGCTCGCCCGGTACACCGCCTGCGATGTGGCGGTGATCGGGCTGATTGGAGAGCGTGGGCGCGAGGTGCAGGAGTTCATTGAGGACGATCTTGGCGAGGAGGGGCTTGCACGTTCGGTGGTCGTCGTCGCCACGTCGGACGAATCCGCGCTGCTGCGCCGGCAAGCGGCCTATCTCACACTGACCGCCGCCGAGCATTTCCGAGACGAGGGGCGCGATGTGCTCTGCCTGATGGATTCGGTGACACGCTTTGCCATGGCCCAGCGCGAGATCGGGCTTGCGGCGGGCGAGCCGCCGACGTCCAAGGGCTATACGCCGACCGTCTTTGCCGAACTCCCCCGGCTTTTGGAGCGTGCGGGGCCCGGCCGGTTCGGCAACGGGTCGATCACCGGCCTTTTCACCGTTCTCGTCGAGGGCGACAATCACAACGAACCGGTGGCGGACGCCGTGCGCGGCATTTTGGACGGCCATATCGTGATGGAGCGTTCGATCGCCGAGCGCGGGCGCTATCCCGCCATCAACATCTTGAAGTCGGTATCGCGCACGATGCCGGGCTGCGTGGAGCCGGAATGGCGGGTGCTCATCCGTGAGTGCAAGAAGCTGATGGCCACCTATACCGACATGGAAGAACTCATTCGCCTTGGCGCCTATCGCAAGGGAACCAACCCCGAGGTTGATGCCGCTATCGCCGCCAATGGCCCGATCGAGGCGTTTTTGACGCAGGGTAAAGACGAATCTACACGCCGACCCGAAGGATATCAGCTCCTTGCCAACCTTTTGGAAAGCACTTTGGGGTTAAAGCTCTTTCCATCCGGGGAGTGAGTGAAACATGAAGTCGCGGAATAGTCTCATCCGGCTCAAGCGGTTCCAGGTCGACGAAAAGCGTCGGCAGGTCACGCAGATCGAAATGATGATCGCCGAATTCGAGCGCATGGCGACCGAACTCGACGACCAGATCGCTGCCGAGCAGAAGCGCGTTGGTATCACCGACGTGACCCATTTCGCCTATCCGACCTTCGCCAAGGCGGCGATGCAGCGGCGGGACAATCTGATGGTTTCGGCCAACGATCTGCGCGCGCAGCTCGATGCGGCCCGTGCCGGATTGTCGGAAGCGGTCGAAGAGATGAAGAAGATCGAGCTTATCGAAGAGCGCGATCAGATGCGCGACCGTGCATCGGCGGACGAGGTCGAACAAGACGCGCTCGACGAAATCGCGATGCGCATGGCGTACCGGATGGCGTGAGGTTGCCTCACGCTTGGCTTGGGCTCAGCGCCTAACCACGATGCCATGTCAAAGGGGTTACGCGCTGCTCTTGGCGGCTTATCCTGCCGCCAGCTTATAGCGCGCCAGTTGCTCGTAGAACGGTTCTGCCGCCTCGGCGATCCGGGCAAGGTCTGCCGGTAAATCCTTACGCCTCACGTCGGGCCGCGCCGGACCAAAGCCGGTCGAGGCTTCCACCGCGTGATACCAGTGCGGCGCCCAAACGCCGTCGCTCTCGCGCCGGCCGGGCGGCCAGGACAACATCTCGCTTCGAAATTCTATGCCGGTGGTCTGGCAAAGTCTCGTCAGCGTGCCGCGCGGATCGGCAAGCACGTCGTTGCCCTCGATCACGGGCGGGGCCGAGCCTTTTGCGTTCGCCACCCGAGCGAAGATGTCCGCCTGCTGCCGAAAGCCGATGTCGTCCAGCGTCACGCTCTCGCGCTTTTGGGCGTAGGAGGCGAGCACGCTTTCCGGGCGGCGAATCAGAAAAACGTTGGTGACGTCGCCGAGCCAGGCGAGGCTGAAGCCCGGCAGCATGTGGTGCGTCATGTGCTTTTGGTAAAACACCGCGCGTCCGCCGGGCACGGGGCCGAGCAAGGCGCGCGTTACGCGCTCGGGATCGCGATCATAGGCCGCCAGGATTTCGGCCCGCATGGGATGGTCGAGCCCGGTTTTGGCAAGGTATGCCGCGTAGAAGGGTTCGTCCCATACCGCGCAATCCGGCCGGTTCTCGAAGGCCCGCATCATCGCGGTCGAGATGTTGCGTGGACCGGACCACATGGCGATCCGGACCGGGGAGGACGGCGGCATGAAAATGGCTCCAAGCTTATGCGGATTATACGTCGGGTGAACCCTAGCCAGCCCCGGTGCGCCGATCAATGCTAGAGCGTTTCCCCGTCAAAGTGGAACCGGGTTGACGGACGAGGAAACGCACCGATCGGGAAATGCTCTTGCGAGATGAACGGCACATGAACCGGCCGTAACGCTTCGATTCAGGCCAAGTGTCGCATTCTCGGCGAAGCGTTGGCACCAATATCGTCGTTCGAGAGTTACTGCACCATGCGCATGTTATTCGCCCTGGTCGCGGTCTTGGCGGCCGTGTTCTTGTCCGTCCACGCCGAGGCTGGGCGCGGGCGGTTTCCGTTTCAGTTCAAGGCGGAGGCGTCGGTGATGGCCGGTGCCGGGCTCGGCGCTTCGTTCCGCGGCACGGTGCCGGTGAGCGCTGAGGAACCCGACCCGACCGTCACATCCTCCGTCACGCGTTGAAGCGGAAGAGCAGCACGTCGCCGTCCTGCACCACATATTCCTTGCCTTCGTCGCGCGCCTTGCCGGCTTCCTTGGCTTTCACTTCGCCGAGCGCCACGAAATCGTCGAACCCGATCGTCTGAGCCCGGATGAAGCCGCGTTCGAAGTCGGAGTGGATCACGCCGGCCGCCTGGGGCGCCTTGGTGCCCTTGGTGATAGTCCAGGCCCGCGCTTCCTTGGGGCCGGCGGTGAAATAGGTGATGAGGCCGAGGAGGTCGTAGCCGGCGCGGATCAAGCGGTCGAGGCCGGGCTCTTCGAGGCCGAGCGTCTCCAGGAATTCGCGCTGTTCGTCGTCGGACAATTGCGCGACTTCCGACTCGATCGCGGCGGAGATCACCACCGCCTTCGCGCCCTGGGCGGCGGCCATTTCGAACACCTTGGCGGAATGCTCGTTGCCCGTTCCAGCCGCGCTTTCCTCTACGTTGCAGACATAGAGAACCGGCTTGGAGGTGAGGAGGTTCAAGACGCGGAAGGCCTCCTCGGCGCCTTTGGGTACCTTGACGGTGCGGGCGGGGCGGCCTTCGCGAAGCGCTTCCAGCGCCAAGTCCATCAGTTCGACCTGTTCCTTGGCATCCTTGTCGCCGCCCTGCGCTTTCTTGCGCAGCGGCACCACGCGGCGCTCCAGGCTGTCGAGGTCGGATAGCATCAGCTCCGTCTCGACGGTCTCGGCATCCGCGACCGGATCAACGCGGCCTTCCACATGGGTTATGTCGCCGTCTTCGAAGCAGCGCAGAACATGGGCGATGGCGTCAACCTCGCGGATGTTGGCGAGGAACTGGTTGCCGAGCCCCTCACCCTTCGACGCGCCGCGCACAAGGCCGGCGATATCCACGAAGGTGAGACGGGTCGGCACGATGTTGGCGGATTTCGCCATGGCCGCGATCTTGGTCAGGCGCGGATCAGGCACGGCGACTTCGCCGGTGTTCGGCTCGATCGTGCAGAACGGATAATTCGCGGCCTGGGCCGCAGCCGTCTTGGTGAGCGCGTTGAAGAGCGTGGACTTTCCCACATTTGGAAGTCCGACAATGCCGCACTTGAAGCCCATGGCAGGGGTATCTTTCGAAACGGAGTCAAAAACTATTGGCGCGTGTTTGCGGCAGAGCGGGCGGCAAGGTCAAGGCCGAAGGCGGGAAAGGCTATCGCCTCGGCCGGTTCGGTTTCGGTTTGACGCCCATCAGCCCCTTCAGGATCGACGCCATGGCGTTTTGTTCGGGCACGGGCTCGGCTGGCTGTTCTGCAGGCTTGGGTGCCGCATCCAGGGGGCGGGGCGGCTTCGGGGGCTTTTCCTTTTTCGGCTCCAGGATGAGGTGGATCCGGTTTCCGAATGTCGCGTCATCGCCGCGCGCCACGTCATCGATGTTGGCGGCGATGGCATCAAGGAACGGCTCCAGCCAGACCTGATCGCTCTTGGCGAAGTCCGACAGCACATGCGCGTGCACCATTTCCTTGACGCCGGGATGGCCGATGCCAAGGCGCATGCGGCGGTAGCCGTCCGTGATCTGCGCCGAGATGGAGCGCAGGCCGTTGTGTCCCCCGTGCCCGCCAGCAAGCTTCATGCGCAGCTTGCCGGGCGGCAGGTCCAGCTCGTCGTGGATCACCATCACGTCCGCCGGGCTGAGCTTCAGGAAGCGCATGGCCTCGCCGACCGAACGGCCGCTCTCGTTCATATAGGTCTGCGGCTTCATCAGCAGGACGCGCTCGCCCGCGATCGTGCCTTCCGCCACTTCGGCCTGGAAGTTCTTCCGCCAAGCGGGGAAGCGATGGCGGGCGTGGATCCGGTCCACGGCCATGAAGCCGATGTTATGGCGATTTCCCTGATACTTGGGGCCAGGGTTTCCAAGACCCGCGATGATGAGCATGGATAGAGGCCCTCACTCTTCCAGCCTGCCGCGGCCGGGCTCGATCATTTTGCGTTTCGACGGAATCGTCAAAAGAGATGCAAAATGATCAAGTTCAATAGTTTAGAGCATGCTGTGACCGAAAAACCGTTTCCACTTTTTCGCAGCATGCTCTCGCTAAAATGCATTCGGGGTCCCAGCCTCGCGACCGGAACCCCGAAGGTTTAAATGTCTCTGTCCATCAGGACGAAGCATTTTCCGACTGGGCGGCGGCAGAGCCGGCGATCGTCGCGATCGTGAAGTCGCGATCCTTGATCGTCAGTTCGGTGCCTTCGGGCAGCTTCAGCGAGGAAATGTGGATCGAGTCGCCGATATCGGCATCCTTCAGGTCCACTTCAATGAATTCGGGGATCGCATCCGGCGAAACCTTCAATTCAAGCTCGTGACGGACGATGTTCAGCACGCCGCCCCGCTTCAAGCCCGGCGAGACGTCCTGGTTGAGGAAGTGCACGGGCACGCCGACGGTGAGCCTCGTGTTCGAACCCACGCGCAGGAAATCGACGTGAAGCAGGAAGTCCCTCACGGGATCGAGCTGGTAGTCGCGCGGAATCACGCGAAGCTTTTCGCCATCGACATCGATGGTGGCGATGTGGGTCAGGAAGCCGCCGGCATGGAGCTTCTTGGTCACGTCCTTCTGGTTCACCGCGATCGACACGGGAGCCTGCTTGTCGCCGTAAATCACGGCGGGGATGTTACCTTCACGGCGCAGAGCCCGGGCGGACCCCTTTCCCACCCGGTTGCGCGCGGAGGCCTTGAGCTCGTAGGTCTGAGCCATGGGGCACCTTGCTTTCATAGAATTGGTCAAGACGCGAAAAGCAGCCGGTAGCCGCTTCCGGTCCATGCTCCCTCCAGGGGGGTCGGCACGGACGCGCGGGTGATAGCGGGAAAAGGCCGAATTTACAAGCCGGCGCAGTTCGCCGGTCAGCCGATCAGTCGAAGAGGCTAGACACCGATCGCTCAGCGGCGGTGCGGGCGATTGCTTCGCCCATCAGCGGCGCGATGGAAATCACGCGCAGCTTCTCGGCGGTGCTGATCGCCTCGGTCGGCTGGATGCTGTCGGTGATAACCATCTCTTTGAGCCGCGAGGCATCGATACGAGCAACGGCGCCGCCCGAGAGCACACCGTGGGTGGCGTAGCCGGTGACCGATTTGGCGCCTTTGGCGAGCAGCGCATCGGCCGCGTTGCAGAGCGTGCCGCCGCTGTCCACGATGTCGTCGACGAGGATGCAGTCGCGGCCATCGACGTCGCCGATGATGTTCATGACCTCGGATTCACCCGGCCGTTCGCGGCGTTTGTCCACGATCGCGAGCGGGGCGTCGATGCGTTTGGCCAGCGCACGGGCGCGCACCACGCCGCCGACGTCGGGCGATACGATCACCACGTTGTCGGTGGCGTAGCGCTCCTTGATGTCGCGCACCAGCACAGGTGCCGCGAAGAGATTGTCGGTCGGGATATCGAAGAAGCCCTGAATCTGGCCGGCGTGAAGGTCCAGCGTCAGCACGCGGTCGACACCGGCGTGGGTGATCAGGTTGGCGACCAGCTTTGCCGAAATCGGCGTGCGGCCGGATGACCGGCGATCCTGGCGGGCATAGCCGAAATAGGGCAGCACGGCGGTGATGCGCCGGGCCGACGAGCGGCGCAGCGCGTCCGTCAGGATCAGGAGTTCCATCAGGTTGTCGTTGGCGGGAAAGCTCGTCGATTGCAGAACGAAAACATCCTCGCCGCGCACGTTGTCCATGATCTCGACGAAGATTTCCTGGTCGGCGAAGCGCCGAACGAGGGTTCGCGTCAGATCGACGTCCAGGTAGTGAGCGATCGCCTCCGCGAGCACGCGATTGGAATTGCCCGATACCAGTTTCATGAGATTGGACCTTAGCCATGGCCGGCAGCCTGTCGAGGCTGCTTTGAAGACGCGCGCGTTTTAGCAGGGGGTCATGCCTGCGGCAACACGCCGAAAGGCCCGGTTCGCAACTGCTTCAACCGCTTTTTTTACGGTTTAGCCAGCCAAAGCCTCAAATCGCTTCGCCCTGCATGGGCGCGGCGGCGGCCGGCAGAGGCGGCGCGCTGGTGGGGGGGACCTCGTTAACCCAGGCGTAGATTTGCTCCACCGTGCGGGCCGCGACGTTTGAAAGGATATCGCTATCGACACCAGCCCATGGATCCGCATCGGATGATCCGCCGATCTCGATACCGGTGATCCGGTGGATCCGCTTATTCTGGGCATCCACAATGTCCCAGACATAAGTGATGGTGACGCCCGCGTCGCCGCCGACGGCGGAGAGAAAGCCGAGAACGCGATAGCTGGCGGAGGGGTCCGTCCGGCGCACGAGCGTCAGGTTGCGGCCCTTGGCGGCGCGCGCGATTTCCCCCGCCAGAATGTCCTGCTTATTGGTGGGCACGCCGAGGATCTGCTCGAAACGGAAGGTCGCCTGCGCCGCCGGTATCGGTGGCCGTGCCGGTTGCGTGGCTTCGGGAGGAGCCGCGAGGATCGGGGCCGTCGCCTCGGCCGCTACGGTTTGGCGTGGTGGTTCGGCCGACTGGCAGGCGGCAAGCGCCAGCATGGCAACCGCTGTCGCGGTCCATCTGCCGGCTTTTGAAATCCGGGTTGCCTGCATGCGACGGGCTTCATTCATGCGAAATCCCCCTTGTTCGCGAATGAACCTGCTTCGCTCTTTACAACGTTTGTGAACGAGGCGGCGCTGCCGTTCAAGTCTCTGCTCACAGGGAAACGACAGGCAAATCGAGGGAAAGCTTGGAAAGGGGTTCAGGAGCGCCCTGCGTCGTCAGATAGGAGCGCCCCAGACAAACGGCCGTGCTGGTGTGGGAGTCCATCAAAATCATATGCGCGAACAGCACCATACCCGGCCGAACCTCCGCCGGATTGGCGTGGTAGAACATCGGCCATTCCATCCAACTTGGGGTGAAACGAGCGCCGAGCGAGTAGCCGCAGGCGTTCAGCCTGTGAGGGGCGAGGCCGTGCCCGTCCATCACGCGGGCATGCGCGTCGAAAACGTCGCCGAAGGTGAAGCCGGGGCGCATGGCCTCTTCCACGGCGGCCAGTGCCGATTCTGCGGCGGCCTGCAACTCCAGATGACGGTTCGTCGGCGTGCCGATCACGACCGTGCGCATCAGGGCCGCGTGGTAATGGCGATAGACGCCCGCGAACTCCAGCGTCAGTTGATCCTGCGGATCCAACTTGCGCCGGCCGGCCTTGTAGCGGCAGAGCAGGGCGTCCGGACCGGATCCGATGATGAATTCATTGGCGGGATAGTCGCCGCCGCCCTCGAAGATGGCGCCTTGCATTGCGGCAAGGATGCGGCCTTCGTCGGCACCCGGCCGTATCTCCGCAAGCCCGCGTTCAAAGGCCAGATCGCCGAGCCGGGCGGCCTCGCGGACATAGATGATTTCGGCGGCCGACTTGACCACCCGCAGCGCCGGGATCAGATCCGACGCATCCACAAGTTCCGCGAATCCGGCAAGGCCGGTATCCAGCGCGCGGCCGTTGCGAGCGGTGAGGCCGTGGGTGTCGTATTCCACGCCGAGGCGCGAGCCGGTGAGCGAGAGGTCGGCCAGCATGTCCTTGAGCTGGCCGACGGGACCGGCGTCGCCCGCGTCCACCCAGATCCGGATATCCCTTAGAATCGAGGTATGCTGCGCCTGCCGCAGATCCGCCGAGCGGGTCAACAATGCCGTTCGTCCGTCGGACGTCAGAACGAGGCATTGGAAGAAGCAGAAGCCGAAGGTGTCGTAGCCCGTCAACCAATACATGGATTCCTGCGCAAACAGCAGCATGGCATCCAGCCCGCGCGCTTTCATGGCGGTGGCGGCCTCGGCGTTGCGACGGTCGAATTCGGCCTGTTGGAAATGCAATGCCATGATCGGTCTCAGCCTTCCAAAACGATCGCGGAAAGGTGCCGTCCGTAGTCGGCTTCCCTGCGATGGGTCATGCGTCGATAGGAAAAGAAGCGGGCCTCGTCGGAGTATGTGCAGAGGCCAAGGTTCACCGCCGATCCGGCGCCTGCCTTTTCGAGCCGGTGAACGATATAGGCCGGCAGGTCGAACAGCGCATGGCCGGGGTTTGCGGTTGCCCTGAACCAGCGCGTGACGTCTTCGCCGGCGTCCTCGAAGCGTTTCACGAATTCCGGCCCAACCTCATAAGCCGCGCCGGAAATCATGGGCCCGACCGTTGCAACGATCGCCTCGCGGCGGGCGCCGAGAGCGACCATGGCATCGAGGGTTGATTCCAAAACGCCGGTGAAGGCACCTTTCCAGCCCGCATGCGCCGCGCCGATCACGCCGGCTTCGCCGTCCGCGAACAACACGGGTCCGCAATCGGCGGAGGATACGGCGATCGCAAGGCCGCGTTCCCGCGTGACCAGTGCGTCGGCTTTCGGGTTCTCGGCATGGGGCCATGCGGTTTCGGCCACGACCACATCGGGCGAATGGACCTGATAGCAGGTGACCATTCGGGTCCGGGGGACCCCCATCGCATCCGCGATCCGGCCGCGGTTTTCAAGCACGGCCGCCCGGTCGTCGCCCGATCCGAGGCCGGTGTTGAGGCTGTCGTAGAACCCGGTCGATACACCGCCTTGCCGCGTGAACCAGCCGTGGCGGATGCCGGGCAGGGCAAGGAGCGCTGGGCTGTGAACCATCATCGCAAAGCACCTCGATTTCAGCGCGCGATCGTGGCGATGGCGGGCGCACGTGTCAAAGGGAAGCGCCCGTTGATAGGCGTGCGAAGCCGGGAACGGAAATGCCGCCGGTTACCGCCATCACTTTGAAGAGGGTTCCCATCTCGTCAGGTCCGGCGAGCCGTTCCACGGAGGCGGTGATTTCGTCCTGCTCGGCCTTGCTGCGTCCAGCGCCAAGCGCGCCGGCGCGCTCCAGCAACCCCAGCGCGATCAGGAATTCACCCTGGTTGACCGGTCCTTCAACCGTGGCGCCGGCGCCCTTTGCCGCCCGGGCGAGTGCGGCGAAATCCACATGCGCTGTCATGTCCACCTCGCCCGGCCGCTCCAGAACATTCGCGCGCGCATGCTTGCCGACGGCTTGCAGCGTGTCGCCCAAGCCGCTTGCGGTGTGGCCGTAATCGATAACGAGCACCGCGCCCCCGAAGCGGACGGCACACTCGCCAAGCGCCGCCATCATCGCTTCTCCCGCCCGGCGAAGCTCGAACACGGCGCCAGGCTTGGCTTGGGGGAGTTCCGGCGGCAGGAGCGCCGGGTCGATTTTGCCGGCGCCGAGCCCGAATGTCAGGTTGCCGCTCTGGTCCAGGCCGACCAACCGCTCCCGCCACGCATCCTCGGTCCGCACGAGTTGGCGGATCGCGAGCGCGTCGAAAAACTCGTTGGCGATCACGATGGCCGGCCCGTCCGGAACATCGTCCAGCCGCTCGTGCCAGATCGGTTCCGCCAGCCCGCGCAGCGTGGCGGCCTGCCGGGCCCGAAGCGTCGGGCTTGTCTCCACGAGATGGACTTTTGCGGCGGCCGCGAAATCCGGACGGATCCGGGCGGCTCGCAAGAGGTCTGCCATCAAGGTGCCGTGGCCGGGGCCAAGCTCCACAAGGTGCACCGCATCCGGCGCGCCCATCGCCTCATGAACCGCCATGCACCACACGCCGATCAGTTCGCCGAACATCTGGCTCACTTCCGGGGCTGTTACAAAGTCGCCGGCGGCGCCGATCGGGTCGCGCGTCGTGTAGTAGCCGTTTTCAGGGTCGCCGAGGCAAAGCGTCATGTATTCCGATACGGGTATCGGGCCGGCCGCTTCGATCAGAGCCTTGATGCGGGTTTGAAGCCGGTTCATGACGCGCGCGCCGTTCGTCCTCCGATCGCGGCGGCAACGAAGGCTGCGCCGAGCACGACCATGACCGCCGAGAGCAACTGCCCCATCGTGAAGGCTCCAAACAGGAATCCGATGTGCGCGTCGGGCTCGCGGAAGAATTCGACGACGAACCGCGCAAGGCCGTAGCCGATCCCGAAGAGGCCCGTGATCAGCCCCGGCCGCATCAGCGCGCCGCGCCGCCAGACAAGCGGCGTCAGGATTGCGAGCAGCACCAGCCCTTCCAGAACCGCTTCGTAGAGCTGGCTCGGATGGCGCGGAACATCGCCGCCATAGGGGAACACCATGGCCCAGGGCACGTCGGTAGCCCGGCCGAATAGTTCGCCGTTGATGAAGTTGGCACAGCGCCCGAGGAACAGGCCCACGGGCACCGCTGCGGTTGTCAGATCGAACAGCGTCAAAGGGTTGAGGCCGCGACGCCGCGCGAACAGGATCTGCGCGATCGCGGCGCCGATGAATCCGCCGTGGATCGACATGCCGCCGTGCCAGACTTTCAGCGCTTCCAGCGGTTCGTCTACATAGGATTGGAAATTGTAAAAGAGCACGTAGCCGATGCGCCCTCCGAGCACGACGCCGAAGGTCATCCAGACCAAGAGATCGTCCACGTCGAGGGCGTTCGGCCTCGGCAGCTTGCCCCAGAGCCGGTCGGTCGCCGTCATGCGTCGCACGTACCACCACCCGAACAGCAGGCCGGCGATGTAGGCGAGCGCGTACCAGCGGATCGCGAAGGGTCCGAGTTGGATCAGCACCGGATCGATTGCGGGAAACGGGAGGACGAAAAGGGGCATCGCGCTCGTGTCGGTCGGTACGGGTTCGCGATGGTTTGGCCGCCCGGCCCGTCCGCGTCAAGCGCTTGTCCGGCACCCCCCGATCGGCGATGCCCATCGGCCGGAGGTTTGGCTTGATCCTCTACGCATCCCGCGCCACATAGATGAGATGCTGGTGTGAGCGGCATGGTGTGGGGTAGGTTGAAAGCGTCGATGTGCTGCGCCTGCTTTCAGCCGCTCGCAAGGACCGGCAGGTCCAGCGGATAGGAGTTTGATGATGTCGTCGTCCCAGGGCCGCCTCTTCGATGAATTCGCCAAGCTGATGAACGATGCGACCGGCGTCGCACAATCGGCCCGGCGCGAAGTTGAAACCGTGTTCCGTTCGCAGGCCGACCGGGTTGTTTCCGAACTCGACCTCGTCCGCCGCGAGGATATCGAGATCGTGCAGGACATCGCCGCCCGCGCGCTTGCCGAGGTTGAGCGGCTGACGCTGCGTGTCGCGGCGCTCGAAGCCAAGCTCGCGCCCGCCCAAGAGCCCGAGGGGACCGTCATCGTCCCCGGTCCTGCGCCTCAGCCGGACGTGTCGGCGGATACGCTGCCGGACGGGGCGGCCGGTGGAAATTGATCGCTACCGGGCGAGCGATGTGACGGACTTGCACGCGCGCCTAAACTTTTGCGTGTTTAAGACCGGGGAAAAGCGCTTACCTCGTTTCGCCACCGAAAAACTTTGCCATAGTGCTGGGCGACATGAGATTCGAGGCAAGATGCCGCAAGCGTGGCTGTTTCGTAACTTGGATGCTGAATTCCCCGCAGGTTGCGTTGGCGCCTGTGGGAATGCCCCGGACAGTCGCCCGCAATGCTTTGCGCGGTGACTGCCGGTTCGAAGGGGTTGGGGCCCGCCCGGTCCAGACCATGATCCCGGTCAGGCCGGTCGATCCGAACCCCTTATCAGGCCGCGTGCTGGTTACCAGCCGCAACCTTGGAGGTCAGTCGTGACCCTCACCGATGTCCACTCCGAACGGCCTAACAATCCCGTCGACATGATCGAACTCATCGCCGCGCAGAACGATTGGTCGTTTGAGCGATCGGCCGATGACGAGATTACCGTTTCGATTCAAGGAAATTGGGCAGACTATCACGCATCGTTTTCTTGGATGGAGGACATTGAAGCGCTGCATATCGCCTGCGCGTTCGACATCAAGGTTCTGGACGCCCGCAAAACCGAGGTGGTGAAGCTCCTCGCGCTCGTGAACGAGCAGATGTGGGTGGGCCACTTCGATCTCTGGCAGGCCGAAGGCGTGATCATGTACCGTCACGCGCTGTTGCTCGCCGGGCAACTGGAAGCCAGCGACGAGCAGATCGAGGCCATGCTTCAGAACGCGCTCGATTCCTGCGAGCGCTTCTATCAGGCGTTCCAATTCGTGGTTTGGGCGGGAAAATCCGCCCGCGAGTCGCTTGACCACTCCATGATCGAAACCGTCGGCGAAGCCTGAGACGGATCGCCAGCGCCAGCAATGACCCGGCGGAGCGATTCGCCGGGTTTTTCTTTGGCAAGATCCTCCAGCCGCGAACTTGACGTGCGACGGCCGTCTTGTTGTCCCTCCTCGCGGTTCCGGATAAAGCTCTTTGGCCATTACACAGCCGGAAGCCTTCGCCATGTCGCTTGTCTCCATCCGTTCGCTCGTTCTCGTCGGTGCTGGTAAGATGGGTGGCGCCATGCTGGCGGGATGGCTTGATCGCGGCTTGGCGGGTGCGGCTGTGACGATTGTCGATCCGAAACTCGGCCCGGAGATGACGGAGCTTACGATCCGGCACAGCGTTCGCCATCTGACCGACGCGGGCGCAGCGCCCGATCGGCCGGATGTGATCGTGCTTGCGGTCAAGCCGCAGCAGATGGGCGCGGCGCTCCCCCGGCTAGCCGCGCTGGTGGGCCCGGAAACGATCGTCGTCTCGGTCGCGGCCGGTACGACGATTGCGACGTTGCAGGCGGCCCTCGGCTCCGGCCCGATCGTCCGGGTGATGCCGAACACGCCGGCCATGGTGGGGCAGGGCATGTCGGTGGCAGTTGCCAGCCCTGCCGCGAGCGAGGCCGATCGGGCGCTCGTCACCGCGCTCATGGATGCCGTTGGCAAGACGGCGTGGGTGTCGGAGGAAAGCTTGATCGATGCCGTTACGGCGGTTTCAGGCTCTGGCCCGGCCTATGTGTTCCTGCTCGCTGAGGTGCTGGCGGAAGCCGGCCGTGCAGCGGGCCTTCCTGCCGAACTTGCCGATCAAATCGCGCGGCAGACCGTGATCGGCGCCGGTGCCCTGCTTGGAGGTTCGCCGCTTGATCCGGCAACGCTACGCAAGAACGTGACTTCGCCCGGCGGCACCACGGCGGCGGCGCTTGCCGTGCTGATGGCGGACGGTGGCATGCAGGATTTGATGACGGCCGCCGTCGCCGCCGCGACGCAGCGCTCGCGCGAACTGGCCGGTTGACCTTTCGGTTGGCGCGCGCGCGCCCTACATGTCCCATTAGAGAGAGGGACCCCTGCCATGACCGACGAAACCCTTGATGCCAGAACCCGTATTGTCGACGCCTTCATGGCGCGCCTCGGTACCACGCCGTTCGGCGAGATCGAACTTACCGATGTTGCGCGCGACGCCGGCGTCACGCTTGGCGAACTGCGGCGAACCTTCGACGGCCGCCTTGCGATTCTCACCGCCTTTTCGCGCGGTATCGATGCCGCCGTGCTCGACAGGGACGACCCCGCTATGGCGGCCGAACCGGCGCGCGACCGCTTGTTCGACGTTTTGATGCGGCGGCTCGATATTCTTGCGCCTTACCGAGCGGCGCTGCGCATGCTGGCCAAGTCCGTGAAGCGCGACCCCATGCTGGCCGCAGCCATGAATCCGCTGGCGGTTCGATCGATGAGCTTCATGCTGGCTGCCGCCAACATCCCGGCCGCCGGCATGGTTGGCAGCCTCCGGTCGCAGGGTCTCGCGATTGCGTGGCTCCGCATTCTCGATGCTTGGGTGGACGATAACGATCCCGGTCTTGCCCGCACCATGGTGGCGGTCGACCGGGAAATCTCGCGCGGGGAGCGGCTGGAAGGCTTTGCCTGCCGGGTGCGCAATGCGTTCAGCCGCCTCGACGAGCGGTTCAGCGGTCGAAAGCACAGCCGAACCGCCGAGGAAGAGATGACGGCGGGCGAGGGCATCTGATAAATCTCGCGGGTGAGTTCCATCCGCGAGACCTGCCATGACCGAAGCCGCTGCGCCGTCTGCCCTGATCGCCTTCGACGATTTCATGAAGGTGGACGTGCGCGTCGGCCGGATCGTCGAGGCCTTGGTTTTCAAGGAAGCGCGCAAGCCGGCGTATAAGTTGGTGATCGATTTCGGCCCCGAAATCGGGCTGAAACGGTCGTCGGCGCAGATCACCGTGCATTACACGCCGGACGACCTTGTCGGACGCCTCGTGATGGGTGTCGTGAATTTCCCGCCGCGCCAGATCGGCCCGATGCGCTCGGAGGTTCTGACGCTCGGTGTGCCGGACGAGAACGGCGACGTTGTGCTGATGACCCCCGACAAGAGCGTGCCGATCGGCGGACGGCTATTTTGATGGGGCGGGGTTGAAGGACGATGTTTGGCCGGGTTGAATCAAGGGTTTCAACCGGGCTGAATCAAGGGTTTCAGCCGGGCTGAATCAAGGGTTTCAGCCGGGCTGAATCAAGGGTTTCAGCCGGGCAAACGGACGACGGCTCTTAGGCCTCCGAGGGGGCTGTTCTCAAGCCGTACGTCGCCGCCATGGCTGCGCGCGACGTCACGGGCGATGGCAAGACCGAGGCCGGTTCCGGGGATGTCCTGGTTGCGGGCTATGTCGAGCCTGTAGAACGGCCGGAATACAGCTTCCCGTTCCGTTTCAGGTATTCCCGGACCATCGTCGTCGACGCGCAGCGACAACCAACCGTCGCGGTGTTCGGCGGCAACCTCCACCTGGCTCCGCCCATAGCGCACAGCATTGCCGACAAGGTTGCCGACGAGACGGCGGAAAGCGCCCGGCCGCAGCGACACCAGCGGGGGGCCCTGAAATACGGTGGAAACCGCTACATCGCCTGTGGCGGTTCGCGTCGCGACGTCAGCGATGGCGGCCTCCACGTCCACCGGTTCGCTGCCTTCGTCGGCATCGCCCTTGGCAAAGGCCACATAGGCCTCCAGCATCGCCTCCATCTCGTCGATGTCGCGGCGCATGTCCTCGGTTTCCTCGCCGTCCGGAAGCAACGCGAGTTCCAGCCGGAAGCGGGTCAGCACGGTGCGAAGGTCGTGGCTCACGCCGGCCAGCATGGTCGTGCGCTGTTCCAGTTGTCGTTCGATCCGGCGGCGCATCTCGATGAAGGCAAGGGCGGCGCGCCGAACCTCGCGCGCGCCCTGCGGGGCGAAACTGCCGACCGGCCGGCCTTTCCCGAAAGCTTCGGCGGCATTGGCCAGCCGCTGGATCGGCTTGATCTGATTGCGAATGAAGACCACGGACACGACGACAAGGCCAAGCCCGACGCCCCCCATCCAGACCAGGAAGAAGTGCCAGTTGGCCGCATAGGCCAAGTTGCGCGGAAACACCACGCGCAGGGTTCCCCGATCGATCGGCACGCGGATTTCGATGTTGCTGGTTCGCTCGCCGACGTCGAGCGAAAACGGACGTTTGATCTGGCCGCGCAGCGCGCTCGATAGCGTGGTGTCCAAAAGGCCGAGATAGGAACGGTTATCGGGGCCAAGTTCGCCAGCGGGAAGAACCCGCATCCGGATTTTCATCCGGTTGCGGGCAATCTCCGTGATCGAGGAGAGATCGGCGCCGGGCGGTTGCCGCTCGATCAGGTCAACCAGGGCTGCGATGTTGCGCACCATTCCATCTGATAGGCGCGCGGTGACCAGGGCCCAATGCCGGTCCATGAATACCGAGGTTAGCACCATCAAGAGGATCAACATCGGTGCGACGATGATGAGCAGCGAGCGCCCGAGCAGGCCCTTGGGAAGTATGCTGCTGAAAAGGCGCCCGGTCAGGCTCCAGCCCTTCAAGACGGGCGTGGGCATGATGCTGCGCAGGAGGCCCCGAACGGCGCGGACATAGCTGTCGCCACGCTTGAATATCCGGCTACCGAGGCCGTCTGCCTCGTCGGCCTGTTCGCCGGGGCTGATGTCTTGGTCCTGCATGATCGTCACTCGAAACGCAGGCGGTAGCCGACGCCTCGAACGGTTTGGAGGTGGAACGGGTTTGTCGGGTCGTCCTCGATCTTGCGGCGAAGGCGGTTGATCTGCACGTCGATGGTGCGTTCCCCGACGCCGGCCTCGGTTCCCACCAGAGCCTCGCGCGAAACGGTTCCATCCGGTGCGGTCGCGAACAGGGTCAGAAGCTGGCGCTCCCGGTCGGTCAGGCGCACCGGCTCGGCGCCCTCCTTCAAGTCCTCGCGCTTCAGATCATAGCTGAAGCGGCCGAAGCGGATGGATTCGCGCTCGATGGCAGGCGGTACGCCGGGGCGGCGCTTCAGAAGATTGTTCAGCCGTAGCAAGAGTTCGCGCGGCTCGAACGGCTTGGAGAGATAGTCGTCCGCGCCGCTTTCCAGCCCTTTGACCCGGTCCTCGCCCTCGGCCCTTGCGGTTAGAAGCAGGATCGGCACGTCGCCCTCTGCTTTCAGGCCGCGTGTGAGCGACAGACCGTCCTCACCCGGCATCATGACGTCGAGAATGATCAGGTCGAAATGGATCGCCGAAAGCTTGCGCCGGGCTTCCGCCGCATCGCCCGCACCAGTGACGCGAAAGCCGTTGGAGCCCAGATATTTCGATAGAAGCTGCCGGATGCGGCTGTCGTCGTCGACCACCAGCACATGGTCGGCTCCATCCAACGGCTTTTTCTGGGGCTGCGCCATGATCATGTCTCGTCGTCGATCGGGGCTTGGTTCGCCGTGCGGTCAACCATTCGGTCGAGGAAGGCGCGCACCGTGCCGCGCGTTCCCTCCGGCATATCAGCCAGCGCCGCCTCGATCCGGCGGGACTGACCGGCTGCAAGATCGAGTGCGAGCCGCCGTCCCTTCGGTGTGGTCCGAAGCAGGCGTTGGCGCCGGTCCACAGGGCCTTGCTCCTGCTCGATATAGCCGTCGTCGATCAGTTGCTTCAGCACCCGCCCAAGGCTCTGCTTGGTAATCCGCAAGGTGTCGAGCAGGTCCGTGACGCTCAGCCCCGGCGCGCGGTTCACAAAATGCAAAACCCGGTGATGGGCGCGGCCGAAGCCGAGCGCCGAAAGCGCCTGATCGGGCTCGGCCACGAAATCGCGGTAGGCGAAGAAGAAAAACTCGATCAACTCGAAATCGATCGCGCTTTCCTCCCCCGCATCGCCGGAAGAGCGGCGCGGGGACATCGGCAAAGTGTCGCTCACGAAATATATGTCAGCCATGTTGACTTATTCGCGTTCAATTGTTACCCCAAACACCATCAACACGAAAGGATCGGTCGCGAGTGGCCGGTCGATCCAAAGTGGCGCGGTCTTGGTTCGGTTCGGGCTGATCATAGACGCTCGGCCGCCGCGACGCAAAATACAGGTCACGGATGCTGGCCTTTGCCCCTCCGGCAAGGCTGCTCCCGATATCCGAGGCGCCTCTCCGGCGCTTCACAGTCAAGGTGTCCGCGCGAACCTGCGCGATGGCATTCGTCCAACAAGAACCCCGGTGGGAGATGGAAATGGCTAGCGTTCCTTTCGACAGTCGCGACGGCGTCATCTGGTTCGACGGCAAGTTCGTCGATTGGAAAGACGCAAAGGTGCACGTGCTCACCCATGGTCTGCATTATGCGAGCGCGGTGTTCGAGGGCGAACGGGCCTATGGCGGCGAAATTTTCAAGCTGCGCGCCCATACCGACCGGCTGATCGAATCCGGTCGCATCCTCGGCTTCAAGATCCCCTACAGCGCCGATCAGATCGACGCGGCCTGTGTGGAAACGCTGGCCCGGACGGGGTTGAAAGACGCTTACCTTCGCCCGATCGCTTGGCGCGGGTCTGAGATGATGGGCGTTTCGGCCCAGCACAACACCATTCATCTGGCGATCGCGGCCTGGGAATGGCCGAGCTATTTCAATCCTGAAGACCGTCTCAAGGGTATTCGTCTCGACATGGCCGAATATCGCCGGCCGGATCCGCGCACCGCGCCCTGCCGGTCCAAGGCGGCCGGGCTCTACATGATCTGCACGATCTCCAAGCACGCCGCCGAAGCCAAGGGCTATTCGGATGCGATGATGCTGGATTATCGGGGCTATGTGGCCGAGGCGACCGGCGCCAACATGTTCTTCGTTAGGGATGGCGTCGTTCATACGCCGACCCCCGATTGCTTCCTCAACGGCATCACCCGGCAGACGGTGATCGAGCTTGCCGGCCGCCTCGATATCCCGGTTGTCGAACGGCACATTCAGCCCGACGAACTGCCGAGCTTCACCGAATGCTTCATTTGCGGCACCGCCGCCGAGGTGACGCCGGTGTCCGAGATCGGCCCGCATCGTTTCCAGCCGGCCAAGATCAGCGAAACTCTGATGAACGCCTATTCGGCCGAAGTGCAGCCGAAGCCGCATGCCGCCGCCGCCGAGTAACGGCAAACGAGAGCCCTTCCATCCCGGAAGGGCTCTTTTCGATTGGGGTGGCCTGGAGTTCCTCAATGTCCGATTGGCTCGTGTCGCTTGCCGCCGCCCGTGAAGCGCTGTTCGACGCCGAGCGTCCGTTTGTGACGATGATGCAAAACGGCTCGATGTCGGTGGAGCTTTACGCCCCGATCGGAGGCGACAGCCAGACGCCGCATGATCAGGACGAACTCTACCTCGTCGCGTCGGGAACGGGCATGTTCAACATGGCTGGGGATCGCCGGGCGTTCGGGCCGGGCGACGTGATCTTCGTGAAAGCCGGCGTCGAACACCGTTTCGAAGGGTTTTCCGATGATTTTCAGACCTGGGTGATCTTCTGGGGCCCGAAGGGCGGAGAGGGCTGAGCGGAAGCTTGGCGCGAAGGGGCATCGCCTCTGAAAGAATGTGGGGCGATATGGAGCATCTGGCGTTTCTGGTCGGTTTCGGATTTCTGACCGCGCATGAACTTGACGCGGTGAAATGCCGGGAGTGGCGCATCCATCCCTTCTTTTCCTGGATGAGCGACAGCGCCGGTTACATCGCCTTTGTGGCAGCACATGTTCCGCTTTACGTGCTTTTGCTCTGGGCGATCTTTGGAACGCAGATAGGCGGGGCCAACGAAGCCGTGGTCTTTTGGCTGAATGTCTTCATGATCGTGCACGTCGCTCTGAACGTCGGCTTCCTCCTTCATCCCAAGAATGAATTCCGCTCGGCTTTTTCCTGTATCCTGATCATTGGTGCAGGGGTGGCCGGAGCCGTCGATCTCGCGATCACTTGAGCCTCAGCCCCAGCGCCCGGCCCGCTCATCATCGGCGGTCTTGGCTTCGACCCAGGCTCCCGAGGTGCCGTCGGCCAGGTGCTCTTTCTTCCAGAACGGCGCGCGCGTTTTCAGGTAATCCATGAGGAACTCGGCCGCCTCGAAGGCTGCGGTGCGATGGAACGAGGCGGTGATCACCGCCACGATCCGCTCGCCTGGGGAAATCCGGCCGAAGCGGTGGATAACCGTGACGGCCGTCAGCGGCCAGCGGGCAAGCGCGTCGTCCACGACGCGGCCGATTTCGGCCTCCGCCATGCCGGCATAATGCTCCAATTCCAAAGCGGCCAACTTGCCGCCTTCGTCTCGGCAGAGACCCAGGAAACTTGTCACCGCGCCAACATCCGTGCGCCCGGCGTGAACGGCTGCGATCTCGGCTGCGATGTCGAAATCCTCGGCCTGAACGCGGACGACGCACATCGGTCCGGCCATCGCTAGCCTCCCGTCATCGGCGGAAACAGGGCAATTTCGCGGGGTGCGCCAAGCGGTTGGTCGTGACCGACATGGGCGTGGTCGACGGCAACGCGGATGGTCGAGGGCGATTCCAGCGCGTAGGCATAGCCCTCGCCGCGCGCCGCCAGCCACGTCAGAACATCGCCCACGGTCGCAAGATTGGCCGGCAGATCCACCGTTTCCTCGGGCATGCCGATGCGTTCACGGATCCAGGCGAAATAGACGAGCCTGACGCTCATCACGTCTTCTCCATGAGATAGCCGACGCCCGCACGGAAATAGTCGTATCCGGTGTAGAGCGTCACCAGCGCGGCCGTCCACAGCATGGCGAGGCCAACCTCGCTTGTGCCGGGCAGCAGTTTGTCCGCCGCCGGACCGGCCAAGAGGAAGCCGATTGCCAGCAGTTGGATCGTCGTCTTCCATTTTGCAAGTCTGGTGACGGGAACGCTGACCTTGAGTTCGGCCAAAAACTCGCGCAGCCCCGACACGAAAATCTCGCGCATCAAAATGATCACGGCGGCCCAGAGCGACCATCCGCCGATCGTTCCAGCCCCCGCCAGAACGAGCAGGCTGACGGCCACCAGCAGCTTATCCGCGATCGGGTCCAGCATCCGCCCAAGCGAGGATTGCTGCGCCCACAGGCGCGCGAGATAGCCGTCGAAATAGTCGGTGATGGAGGCGGCACAGAACAAGCCGAAGGCAAGCCAACGGCCCGTGTCTCCCTCGATGTGGAAGCATGCTGCGACCAGCGGCACAGCCAGGATGCGCAGGTAGGTCAGGATGTTGGGAAGGGAGAGTGCTGTCTGCATGGTCCGATGATGGCGGTCGGCGGTCGCCGATCCATGACACGGGCAGGGACCGATGAGCAAGGGTGAAGCAGCGGGGATTCATGGGGTGAAAGGGCTAGTGGCGCGTTATCGAGCGGCAAGGACAATTGAAAAAAGGCCCGGTCGTTAGACCGGGCCTTCTAGATTGCCGGATTGTGACCGCGTCAGAACTTGTAGGCGAGGCCAACCCGAACGATCTGGGCGTCGAAATCGGTATTGAAATCGCCGGCAAGGCCGCCGCCGGAATAGCTTTCGTCGCTCGTGTCGATGTACTGATACTCAAGCCGAGCCGTGACATTCTGCGTCAAAGCCGCTTCGACGCCGGCGCCGATGGTCCAACCGAAGTGCGTATTGGAATCGTCATCGCCGGGACCGTCGATGTCCGCGTTCGCGAACGCAAAACCGCCGGTGCCGTAGACGAGGAAGCTGTCGAAGGCGTAGCCGACGCGGGCGCGCAGGGTTCCGTACCAGACCGACGTATCGTAGCTGTCGCCGGCAATCGAGAAATCGTCGCTCGGCCCGAGATTGATGTCGGCTTCGGCACCGATCAGCACATTCGGCGTCGCCATGTAATTGTAGCCGACGAACAGGCCGCCGGTAATGTTGTCGTTATCAAAGCTGCTGCCGTCGATGTCCGTATCGTAGGTGCCCCAGAGATAACCGAAGTTTGCACCGACATAGACGCCAGTCCAGTCGAATGCCGTTGGGAGTGGCTCCATGGCGGGCGCCACCGGAACAGGTTCGGGCAGATCGGCGGCCAAAGCCGGTGCGGCCGCAATCAGGGCGGACCCAGCGAGCAGCGCTGCGATCACTCTATTCATAAAACAACTCCTTATGCTCGACCGCATCGACCTGGAAGGGACGTCTCGCGGTCATTCCTTTTCACAACGGCAGCAGGGCAGTTGATGCTGCTAGCGCGATGTTCGTGGATCGAGTGTAAGCTGGCCCTAGATTGCGGCCGTGATTTTGTGTAGTCGAGGCAATATTGTGGCGCAAAAAGGGAATACCGAAGCAGTTGTAAAGCAGTAACAGGTGATTTATTGATGTATTGTCGGCATTTCAGGCGTTCCATTAACGCAGTAAATTTTAACAAAACGGGAAGTTAATTCAGGTTTTGCCAATATATTACGTAGTTCCTGCAACTAAATGCCAAAAATGAGAGTTTTCTTGATAAAAAATGTGCCTTGGCAATATGGGCGGTTCAGTGGTCGTGACCGGCCGGATTCCAAAGCCGACTGAACCAATTGTTGTGAACACCCGTATAGGTGGGGGTAAGCTACCGCTATGTCGGCGTTAAGGATCGGGTGGGGAATGTATCGTCACGAAAAAGGGGTGGCTGTCGTAACCGGTGCTGGCCGCAGGATCGGCCGGGCCATTGCTCTCGATCTGGCGGCCGAGGGTTACGCGGTTGCCATCCATTGCAATCGGTCGCGGGAAGACGCCGAGGCGCTTGCCGGTGAGATCCGGCTTGGTCAGGGCCGTGCTGTGGTCATTGCCGCCGATCTGTCGGACATGTCCGCCGTCGCGCGCATCATACCGGAGGCCGAAGCGGCGCTTGGGCCCGTGTCGGTGTTGGTGAACAACGCTTCGATGTTCGAGCGCGACGACGTGCTTTCGCTCGACCTGGACCTTTACCAGCGACATATGACGGTGAACCTCACCGCCCCGGTTTTTCTGGCTCGCGACGTAGCCGTGCGGCTGCCGGGCGGTGTGGACGGCACGGTGATCAATCTCATCGATCAACGGGTCTGGCGCCTCACGCCGCTGTTTTTCTCTTATACGCTTGCCAAGGCCGCTTTGTGGACCGCTACGCAGACGTTGGCTCAGGCGCTGGCGCCGCGTGTTCGTGTCGTCGGCATCGGGCCCGGTCCGACGCTCGCCAACACGCGCCAGAGCGCGGCGGACTTTCAGAAGCAGGCGAGCGCGGTGCCGCTCAAACGTGGTCCGAGCATGACCGAGATTACCGGCGCCGTGCGGTTTCTTTTGAACACGCCAAGTTTCACCGGCCAAATGCTGGCGCTCGACGGCGGGCAACATCTGGCGTGGGAAACGCCGGATGTGGTGGGCATCGAGGAATAGCGTTCCGGCAAATGTCCCCGTGCGGCAATCCTTTCTAGCGCCTATATATCCCCATCACTGACACGCCGTGAGGAATCGCCCGGTAAGATCCGGCCGTGATGGATTGCATGACCGACACCGACCCGACCGCCGACCTGCCCGACGATCCCCTTCTGGACGACGAGGATCTCGCCGAGCCTGCGCCCGAGCTTGAAGACAGCACCGAAGGGGCGGGCTCGGACGTCGACCTTGAAAGCACCGAGGCACGGCGGGGCGTCGAAGTCATTGAGGCCATGGTCAAGGTCTTGCCGAATGCGCCCGGCGTCTATCGCATGCTGGATGGCAAGGGCGACGTGCTCTATGTGGGCAAGGCGAAGTCGCTGAAGAAGCGCGTTGCCAATTACGCCCGCCTTGGCCAGTTGCCGACCCGGATCATTCGCATGATCCAGGCTACCGTCACCATGGAATTCGTGCGCACCGCCACGGAAACCGAAGCGCTGCTGCTTGAAGCCAATCTCATCAAGCAGCTTCGCCCGCGCTTCAACGTTCTTTTGCGCGACGACAAGAGCTTTCCCTATATCCTGATCGCGGAAGACCATGAAGCGCCGCAGCTTGTGAAGCATCGCGGTGCGCGGTCGCGAAAGGGCCAGTATTTCGGGCCGTTCGCCTCGGCATGGGCGGTGGGGCGCACGATCAACGCCATGCAGAAGGCGTTCCTCATCCGAACCTGCTCGGATTCGGTTTACGAAAGCCGCACACGGCCGTGCCTGCTCTATCAGATCAAGCGCTGCTCGGCGCCGTGCACGGGCGAGATACCGCTTGCCGACTACCGGGGTCTGGTCGATGAGGCGGAAAGCTTCCTCTCCGGCAAAAGCAAGGTGATCAGGCAAGAACTCGCGATGGAGATGAGCCGCGCCGCCGAGGCGATGGATTTTGAGAGTGCCGCCGTCTACCGGGACCGGCTCGCGGCGCTCAGCCATGTGCAGTCGCATCAGGGCATCAACCCGCAAAACGTTGAAGAAGCGGATGTTTTTGCGGTCTATCAGGACAGCGGGCAAACCTGCGTTCAGGTGTTTTTCTTCCGCACCGGGCAGAACTGGGGCAATCACGCCTTCTTCCCCAAGGCGGGCGGGGCGGACGCCAAGGAGGCTTTGTCCTCCTTCGTTGCGCAGTTTTACGACGACAAGCCGGTGCCGCGCCTGATCCTCGTCAGCCACGAATTGGAGGATATGGATCTTCTGGCCCGCGCGCTCAGCGAAAAGGCCGATCGCAAGGTCGAGGTCGCCTTGCCAAGGCGCGGCGAGAAGAAGGACCTCGTCGATCACGCCATCCAGAACGCCCGCGAGGCGCTCGCCCGGCGGCTCGCTGATTCGTCCAGCCAAGGCAAGCTGCTCGACGGTGTCGGCCGCGTGTTCGGTTTGCAAACCCCGCCGCGCCGCATCGAGGTCTATGACAACTCGCATATCATGGGGTCGAACCCGGTCGGGGCCATGATCGTGGCGGGGCCGGGCGGGTTCATGAAGAACCATTACCGCAAGTTCAACATCCGCTCCGAAGACATTACGCCCGGCGACGATTTCGGCATGATGCGGGAAGTGATGACGCGCCGTTTCGGCCGCTTGATGAAGGAGCATGGCAGCAAGGCGCAAGCCGCGCGCGACGAAGAAGGGTTCGGCGCTTGGCCGGATCTCGTGTTGATCGACGGCGGCGCGGGCCAGCTATCGGCCGCCAAAGCCATTCTCGACGAGATCGGCCTTACGGATATCCCTCTCGTCGGCGTCGCCAAGGGGCCGGACCGGGACGCCGGGCGCGAGCGGTTCTTCATTCCGGGCAAGCCGGACTTCATGCTGCCGACGCGCGATCCCGTGCTCTATTTCATCCAGCGCCTGCGCGATGAGGCCCACCGCTTCGCAATCGGCAGCCATAGAGCCCGGCGCAGCAAGCAAATCTCGCAAGGTGGGCTTCAGGAAATTCCTGGTGTGGGGCCAACGCGCAAGCGCGCGCTGCTCAACCATTTCGGCACGCTGAAGGCGATCCAGCGGGCGGCGCTCAGTGATCTGGAATCTGTTCCAGGTCTCAGTACGTCGACCGCCAAGGCCATCTACGATTACTTCCACGATAGCGCGACGTGAGCTATCACTTCGTGCGCGTCGCCTCGAAGCTTGGCACCATATCGGCGAACCGGTCCAGCCATGCGACCAGCTTGGGGTGTTCTTTGCGCCATAGCCCGTCGAACCGCAGGTCGAGATAGCCGAGCGCACAGGCGACCGCGATTTCGCCCACGGTGATCGGGCTTTCCGCCGGCGGGTTCGCTTCAAGGAAGGCGAGGGTGCGGGCCACCTTGTCCGCCTGATGGGCGTCCCATTTGGCGCTGCGCTCGCCGGGTTCGCGCATCGCCACTTCGTAGCGGCGCAGCAGCGCGGCATCCATCAAGCCATCGGCGGTTGCCTGCAACACCAGCGCCTTGAAGCGTTCTGCTGGGGATGCGGGAATGATGCGGCCTCCGCCGGCCGTGAGATCCAGATACTCCAGAATCACCCGGCTGTCGTAAATCGCCGTGCCGTCCTCCAGGATGAGCGCCGGGATTTTGCCAAGCGGGTTCTGGATGCGGATCGTGTCCGTGGCGGATGTGGTGTCGGTTGCGACCACCTCGATCCGGCTGGACAGACCAAGCAGCGCGGCGGCGATCTTCACCTTGCGGCCGAACGGCGAGGGCGGCGAAGAACGGAGAATCCAGTCGGCCATATCCATTCCTTTTTGATTATTCACGTGGCGGGGAAGGCCCGGCGCCAAGCCCCGCTTGTGCCGGCGCAGCTATCCGCGACCTCGAAGCTTTCCATGCGGAATGCGTAGGCGTCCCAAACCCAACTACCACGGTTGCAACCGTTTGGGCTCTTGTCCTCGGCGGTCAAGCGCTTTGCGTCCCGGTCGAAGGCAACGTCTTCGAGCACGTCGGTCCCCATCCAACCAAATCGGCTGGAGAACACTGCAAAGGTTAGCAGATGCATGCCGCCGATTTCTCCCATCTCGTTGAGATAGAGACGGTAACTCGTCCGCCCTTCGCTCTGAAAGCAGGGCAGGGCGTAGAGGATCGCTGTTTCCGACAAGGGGCCGATCACGGGCGCCACAGTCGAGAGCGCCGGCGAGGTCGGCGCCTCGCATTCGCTTGAGGCCAGATGCCATTCGAGAAGGCGCGGCGGCACGCCTGCTTCGGCCACGAGCGACGGCCCGTCGACATCCGGGGCGGGGGGTAGGCCAACGGGCGGCCCGGCCCGGCGATCGCCGGCGACACGGTTCTGCTGCTGGTCGATGCTGGAGAGGGCGTCCCCAAGGCCGTTCAGCGAAAACCGGTCGGTGTGCGGGGCTCCGGCAATGTCCATCCAGGAGAAGCGCAGATGATGGCCGGCCTGAAGCCGCACCATCAGACGGTCCAGTGCATTTTGCGAGATGATGTAGAAGTCGCTGGGGTTCACCAGGGGCGTGAAGTCGGATCCGGGGCTCAGCGTCACGCCGACGCCATTGTCCACGGACAGCGAAACGGCGCGTTTTCGGTCGGCAAGTGCGCCGAGGGTCGAGATGGCAATGGTCCAGCGGTCGCGGCTGCCGGGGCCGCGCGCGATCTGAAGGACGCTGCCGGGGTCCTCGCCTTGCGAACGGACGACCGCCACGCAGGCCCGGTCCGCCGCGCAAGTCACCGTCACCGCGCCGAATGTCGCTTGTGCTCCTGCGGCCGAAATGCCGGCCGCCAGGAGCCCGGCGACAAAGACCGCCATCCACCCAAAACGCATCACCATACTCACGCTCTCCATCACCGAACCGGCGGCATCACGACCTTGGCGGCTCGGCAAGCCCTGCGGTCCACCTCCGGACAGGCTCGGAAGTCCAAGTCCTTGGTAAAGCAGACCCGAACTTCCCGCAAACGCCGTCCGTCGCATGTGACGGCGATGGCGTTGCTCGTCAGGCCGGGATTGGCCGTGCTGAAATCTCGCTCCACGCCTTGCGGCGTGACAGTGAGATAGGTATCCGGGCGCTGAAAGACAGCAGGGATGGTGACGCGAGAACGGGCTTGCCTGAGAAGAGCGAGGTAATCTTCGCCTTTCAGGCCCGTGCAGGTTCCGTGTTTGCGCCATTGATGGCGGACGAGGCCGGGATCGGGCATGATATCGAGCATGCCGGATATCGCATCACGGTCTGGGCCGGGTTCGGAGGCACGGCAAAAATCGGGGAAGCCGCGTTCGTATTGGGGCCAGAGCCCATGGACCACGAAGGCGTAGGGGCGCTTGCCGGCGCACTGCTGCGGGCTCCCGTCCGGGCCCTCCGCTTCGCAATAGCTGGGCGACCAGGAGAGCGAAAGCACATAGAAATCAAAGGCCCCGACCTGATCGGCAGCCACCGGGCGCGCGCCGACGAGGGCGAGCAACAGCAGGACCCAGCCGGCAAACTTCACTTCAACACCCGGCAATCCCCGTCATAGACACGGTAGTAGTCATGTCGTGGCATACAGAAGTCCACGTACCAGCTAAGACCCGCAAATCCCTGCTTTTCCGAAATGGTGTAGTATAGTCTGTCGTATTCGGTGGACCCCAAGCTGGCCCGTGCTAGGCAGTGGCGTCGCTCGATCTCGCTGGCGAATTTCGTTGTGTTGTAGAGCTGGCGGATATCCGTGATCCCGTCGATCAGCACGCCGTTCTGCCACGTGTTGGCCTCGGCCCAATGCTGACGCTTCACGATATTGTTGAGAACGGACGCATCGTCGCAGGCGGGGATGGAGGGCGTGCCCTCAAGGCCGTAGGCGGCGGGTGCTCCGCGATCCAGGTCGGCTGCGATGGCCGGACTTGCGAGAAGGGCGGCGAGGATGGAAAGGGCGAGGGCGCGCATCGAACCTCCACGATTTGGGACAGACGAGGAAAGATGCTTCAATCGCAATGAATTGGTCAAGCCTTCGATCGGAGGAGGGCAAGGCGGGGGTCAACCGCTGCCAGTTCAGGTCTCCGGAACCAGCCAGTCCACGCGCCCGCCCGCGCCGGGGCCGTCGGCGAGGAGGCCGGCGAGTTCGGGCATAACGGCGGCGAGATCGTCGTGGAGGGTCCAGGGCGGGTTTACCACCAGCATACCTGCGCCGGCGAGCGGACCGTCGCCGCCGGGCGCGCGGATCCATTGCTCGATCCGCAGGATGCGGGTGACGCCGCTGGAGGCGACGGCGTCGTGGAAGGCGTCGATCGCGTCGAGATCCTTGATCGGATACCAGACGAGTTGAATGCCGGTCGCGAAGCGGCGGGAGGCCTCTTCCACGGCGCGGGCCAAGCGGTCGAATTCGCCGGCTTCCTCGAACGGCGGATCGACCACGGTGACGCCGCGCCGTTCATGAGGGGGCAATTGGCTGCGCACGGCGACGAAGCCGTCGTCGCGCATCACGCGCACCCGCCGGTCGCCCGCGACATAGGCCTCCAGCCTGTCGGCATCGATGGGGTGCAACTCGTTGAAAACGAAGCGGTCCTGACGGCGGCTAAGCGCGGTGGCGATCGCGGGCGAGCCGGGATAGAGCGCAAGGCCCTCTCCTGCGTTCACGATCCGGATCGCTTCGCGCCAGGGTTCCAGAAAGGCGGCCAGAGCGGGCGAAAGATCCGCGCCGATCACGCGCCCGATGCCCCGGTGCCATTCCTGCGTTTTTTGCGCCTCCTCCGAGGCGAGATCGTAGAGCCCGACGCCGGCGTGGCTGTCCAGCACGCGAAAGGGCGCTTCCTTGGCGCCAAGGTGCACGAGGATGCGTGCGAGCACGGCGTGCTTCACGACATCCGCGAAGTTGCCGGCATGATAGGCGTGGCGGTAGTTCATGGCAGGCTGTTAAGCCGCGCGCCCGCTTCCCACAAGCCCTCTTTCTCGCGGTTTGAGCCTATGCTAAGACGACGCTCATGAACAAGGCGCTGAAACGGCTGGCAGTGAACTGGATGGCGATCATCGCCGTTTGGGCCGTCGTACTTCAGCTTCTGGGTGCCGGATTTCAGCCGGCCGCCGCCGCGCCGCCGATCGGCCCCTTCGCTATCTGCGCCGTGGCGCTCGATGGCGGCGATGAGCAGCCGGGAACGGATAAGCACAAGCCGGCGATCTGCTGCACCCTATGCACCAGCGGGCTTTTGGTGGGCGCGCTTCCAGAGGCACCCGCTGTCTTCGTTCGCCTTGCAGCCGCACGTCCTGTGGCTGCACCCCTTCTGGACCAAGTCGGGATCTTCCAGCGACCCGAACGGCACGCGCTGTCGCAGCGTGGCCCTCCGGTCTGAATCTTTTCACGATTAAGTTTTCGATATCCCGTTCTCCGGACCGCCCGGAAGCGTCGAGGCGCGCCTGCGGTCCCCTTCAAGGTTCTATTCCATGCAGAAGATCATTCTTGCAGCCACGGCCGCGCTCATCGCGTCTTCCGTCGCAGCTCTGGCCCATGCCACATTGGAAGTTAAAGAGGCTCCCGTTGGGGCGGCCTATAAGGCCGTGATCCGGATCGGCCATGGCTGCGAAGGCGAGGCGACGCTGAAAGTGCGTGTGCGCGTGCCCGAAGGTCTCATCAACGCCAAGCCGATGCCCAAAGCCGATTGGACGCTTGAAACCGTTCGCGGGCCCTATGCCAAGGCCTATGAAAGCCACGGATCTTCCGTGACCGAGGGCGTGACGGAAATCGTCTGGACCGGATCGCTTCCCGATGACCATTACGACGAATTCGTCTTCCGGGGCAGGATCGCCAAGTCCTTGACCCCCGGCGACGTGCTCACCGTGCCGGTGGTGCAGGAGTGCGCCGACAAGGCCGAACGCTGGATCGAAATTCCGGCGGCTGGTCAATCGGCCGACGATCTCGATTATCCTGCGCCCGGCATCAAGCTGCTACCGGCAGGCAACTGAGCGGCGTTCAGGCTGTTATTCGCATGAAGGAGCCTCGATCATGGAGACCCTAAGGTGTCCATGATTGGGGTCGTCGCCGAACGCGGGGGATGGGCGAGGGCCCATCCCCTCAATCCGGATCGCTCATGACATCGGTTTTCCGCGCCTTTGCTGCCGCGTTGGTCTTCCTCGTCGTCGGTACGGCTGGGGCGCTCGCCCATGCCGGGCTGGTGCGCACGGACCCGCCGGACGGCGCGGTACTTGTCCGTGCGCCGGATGCGGTGCGTCTCTCGTTCAACGAACCGGTCGGCGCGCTCGTGCTGCGGCTTCTCAGCGACAATCGCGACGATATCGTGCTGCAATCGCGCGCCGAAGGGGCGGATCTCGTCGTTCTGCTCCCGCGTGACCTTGCGCGGGGGACGCATGTCCTCTCGTGGCGCGTTGCTTCCACCGACGGTCACCCTGTCGCGGGGTCGGTGGTGTTTTCAGTGGGCGCACCGAGTGCTGTCGATCCACAGCTTGCGGTTCCTGCGCGCGACTTCGCGCTTGTATTCGGGCTGTGGCTGTCGCGGCTTGGGGTTCACATCGGCCTGTTCGTCGGGGTCGGAGGTGCCTTTTTCCGGGCCTTCATCGCCCGACCGGGACCTACCGTTAGCCGGCTTACCATTACAGCTTTGGCGATCGGCGGCGTTTCCACTGCCGCTGCCCTTGCTTTCCAAGGGGTGGACGCGCTCGGGCTTGGTCTTGGATCGTTGGCCACCGCGCATCCCTGGCATCAGGCTTTTCAAACGGCTTATGCGCGCACGGCGATCATCGCGCTGGTCGCGATTATTCTTGCCTTGGCGTCCTTTGCCGTACGGTGGCCGATCGGGCGCATGGCCACTGGTTTCGCGCTACTTGGGGCCGGCGCGGCGTTGGCGGCGAGCGGTCACGCGGCATCGGCCGATCCGCGCTGGTTGACGCGCGCCGCCTTGTTGCTGCATGGCGCGGGGCTGGCGTTTTGGGTGGGCGCGCTGATCCCGCTCACCGTGCTGTTCCTGTCGGGATCGGAGCGGGCCCCGGTGGCGCTCGACCGCTTTTCGCGCTGGATTCCGGCGAGTGTCATCGCCGTGGTCGGGGGAGGGCTGGTGCTTGCACTGGCGCAGGTCCGGCACCCCGCGGATCTGGTGACGACCGATTACGGCATCGTGCTCGCGGCCAAGCTCACCATGGTTGCCGCGCTTCTGGCGCTCGCCGCGCTGAACCGTTGGCGGTATACCAAGCCGGCCTTGGCGGGTTTGAAAGCGGGCACGCGGTCCCTTAGCAGCGTGTTGATTGTGGAAATCATGCTCGTCGCCGGCATTCTCGCGGTCGTGGGTCTTTGGCGTTTCACGCCGCCGCCGCGCGTTTTGGAGGCAATCGCCGAGGAACCCGCCTCGATCCACATCCATACGGACAAGGCGATGGCCGACGTGTTGTTCGAACCGGGGCGGGCTGGGCCGGTTCGCCTTACGATCGGGCTGATGAACGGCGATTTCGGTCCGCTGGCCGCGCGCGAGGTGGAGGTGACGCTGACCAATCCCGATCGGGGTGTCGAACCGATCCGCCGCAAAGCCGATCCGGTTCTCGGCGGAGGCTTTGCAGTTGAAGGCATCACCCTTCCGGTGGGCGGACGCTGGGAGATACGCCTCGGCATCCTGGTGTCGGACTTCGATGTGATCACGCTGCAGGGCGCCGCCGATCTCAGACCGTGACGCCCGGTGCGGTGAAAGTTCGCGATCGGTTCAGCCCGGGACGCGTGGGGGCGCGGTGCTTCTGCCCGCAGCCGTTTCGCTCTGGCGCAAGGCAGGATCGCCGCGCTCGCCGTTGCCGCCGCGCGCCCGCTCGGCGGCGGGGTCTGAACGGCTCGAAGCGGCCGCCGCGCCCATCCTTTCGCCGATGCTCGGGGACGGAGAGCCTCGCTCGTCCAGCGCGCGGGTGGTTTCGGCCACAACGTCGCCGGCGGTGCGCTTGGCCTCGTCCAAGCCTTGCCGCGCCCTATCGGCCGCTTGGTCCTTCTCCCGGTCAGTGACACGGCCGAAGGCGCGATTTTCCGCGCGTGTGGCCGGGAAGGACGCTCCGAGCAACGCGCCGATGGCGAGCCCCACCGCGCCGAGCACCAGCGGCTGCTCTTCGATGATGCGCCTCACCGATCCGCTGACGCCATGCTGGACGCGGCTGACGGTGTCGGCCGCGCTTTCGGCATAGACCGCAGCGGTTTCGCCAATTCCGGAGATCCGCTCGCGCGCGTCATGCGCCAGCCGGCTTGCCCGTTCGCCAGCGCCTGCGACACTGCCGCCCACACCGCTTGCTGTGTCCGCAACGCCGCGATAGGCGGAGGATGCGGCGGAAGCGACGCGCGCGGCCGGGCCCCTGTGCTGCTCGCCCGCCATGCGGTCGCCGGACAGAACGCGGTCACCGCTGCCGTGATGGTCCATCCGCCCCGCCGTCATCAGCCAGCTGATCCCTGCGCCGATCAGCGCGATGGGGAGCGGATTGTCCCGCACCTGACGGCCGAGATTGCGGCTGAATTCCGCGCCGCCGGAGGCACGGGCATAGTCCAGCGCCTGATCGAGCATTTGACCGGGCGACAGCCGGCTGCGGATTTCCTCCAAAGTCATCCGCAGGCGGGCGCGGGCCTCCTCGACTTCAAGCTCGACCTCGTCCGCGCTCTTGTAATCGTCGTGAATGCTCATCGGACTTGCTCCCTCACCACGGCGGCGTCGCGCTGCAATTGGGTCGTGGTCCGGCGCGGCGCGAGGGGCACGGCCCGTGCCGCGCGCATGCCGCTCGTGATCATCAACAGCCCGATCACCGCCACGACGATGCCGACGATGAGCGCGCCCCAGCGGGCCGGCACGTCATAGGCTTCGAGCCAGACGACAGCGGACTGGAGCAGCAGCACCAGGGCCGGAATCACCAGAACGGCGCCGATGGCGGCGGTGGTTAGACCGGCGCCGACGCGGGAGGCGTTGCGGGACATTTCGGTCTTGGCAAGTTCCACTTCCTTGCGGAAGAGGAGCGACATGTTGTCCACGAGCTGCGTGAAGAGATCGAGGACCGAGCGGTTGCCGGGAGCGTCCATGGCGTGTTCCTCAGTGCTTAGGCGGTTCGGGCAGGTCGGATCTGACCGGGGGGATAGGAGAGGGCGCCGGCTGCGATCCCAGTCCCATTCCGGTTGACGGCGGACGGCTCACGGGGCCGCTCTCGCCCGAGACCCTGGTCGCCATGCTGGGAGGGGGCGAGGTTGTGGGGCCGGCCGTGCCGGTTCCCATCGGGCTCGCCATCGCCGCGCCGGGCATCGTGCTGCTTGCTTGCCGCTCCTCGGAGAAGTAGTCGCTGCCGAACGCGGTGTTGCCGGGCTCTGTCCAAGCGCCGTGATTGCGCCGTGCCGAGCTGCCGAGGAAGCGGGATACCGCGAAGCCGGCCAGCATCGTCACGCCGAAAAAGGCGACGGGCTCGCGCCGCGCGAAGTCGTCAACGCTGCGCATGAGATCGCCGAAGCTGCGATTGCGTATGGTGTCCGACAGGCGATCGACGGCCGAGGCGGCGTCATGCGCGTATCGGGCGAGTTCGGGCGAGGAGCGTTCGATTTCCCCGGCCGCCGTGCGGGCGGCCTCCGCAACGTCGTGGATGGCGGATGCGCCGGCCTCGCGGCTGCGGTCGGCGTGGGTGCGTACGCTGTCCCGGGCGGCATCGGCGACGTTGGCCGCTTCCTTGCGCGCCCGTTCCGTGAAGCCGGTTGTGTCCGAGGCGCGGCTTTCGGTTGGAGCCCTGTCGTCAGGCGATTGGGTCGTGCTCATCTCGAACCTCTTTGTGCCGATGGCCTTGATTCGACGGCTTGGGCGGCGCTTTCCGCACGGATCACAAAGGCAACGATCGCGCTGGCGGATATGTTCCTTGGGTGCCCCGGAATTCGCTGCTTTCTGGAAATATTATTCAAATCAGTGGCTTAGCTTCAGGCGAAGCTTTTTCTTCTGTTAATCTGCGTCCCTAAGCCAGGGCATGAACGGTTTCTGAACGGTGGGTTCAGCGGGGGCTCAGTCCGGCTCCGGCATCGTTGGCAACGAACATCGATCCGCAGTTTGGAACTCGCGGGGTTCGCAGGATCGGAAGGGTGAAATCAATGCGTCGATTGTTTTATGCTGCGCTTTTGGCCCTGACCGGCATCGCTGCTCCGGCGGCGGCGCAAGCGGCCACCGGCTACACTACAGGCAACGTCAATCTGCGCGCCGGCCCCGGCACACAGTATCCGCGAGTGCTCGTCGTTCCCGCCGGCGCTCCGGTGGCGGTGTTTGGGTGTTTGCAGGGCTATACTTGGTGCGATGTCGAGGTTGATCGGGAGCGCGGTTGGATTTCCGCGCGCTATCTCTCGATCTTTTACGATGAGCAGCAGGCCTATGTGCCGTACCGCCCGCGCGTCGTCGTGCCACGCGTGACATTCGGGTTCGGCTATTGGGACCGCTGGTATACCGATCGCCCCTGGTATCGCGATTGGGACCGGCCGCATCGGCGGGATTGGGACCGGGCCCGCGATCGGGATTGGCGCCGCGACCGGGATCGCGATTGGAATCGCGACCGGGATCGCGATTGGAATCGCAACCGGGACCGCGATTGGAGTCGCAACCGGGAGGGTCGCGAGGATGGCGGCGAGCGTCGGCTTCGGCGCTCGGAAGACATGACGGGGTCGATCCGCGTTCCGGATTGGCTGGGCGGAAACGACCGTTCCTACAAGCCCCAAGTTCGCCGTGGGTCCGAATCGGCTGACTGAGAGGGTCGTCAGAACCGGGAACGCGGGCCGCGCTGCCCGCCCGGCGCGGCGGGTTGAGGTGGTGTTTTGTCCGGACGTAACCGGCACCGGACCGGCGATTGTCGTCAGGCGATCGGACATGCTCGCGGGCTGGCCGATCGCATTGCCGACATGGGCTGTCAGGAGGGTTGTGCTCTGCCTCTTGCGTTCGCGGTCGCTGCGCGCAATCTAGGGCGCATGGCTCCTTCAAAACGCTCCCCCGCACGCCGGCCCGATGCCGCCGATGATCCGACGCCGTCCGGTTTCGGGGAATCGCCGCAACCGGCGCTTGAAGGCATTCCGCTGGCCGGATCGGTTTCGGATTGGCTGCGCGATATCGCGGGCGCAGATCTCGACGGTGTCGACGTCAAGAAGCCCGGCAAGCCGGCCAAACCGGATGCGGTGCGCGGCGGTAAGAGTGCGCGCGGTACGTCCATGGGCGGCACGACCGATCCGAAGGCGCGCGCCAAGGGCGGGCTCAATCCGGTCGCGGGCATGTCCGTCAGCCTGGAAGACGCGGCGGCGCTGCCGACCGGGGGCGTTACGGCGACGGTGAAGGCGCTGGAGGCGTTGATCCAGGCCGGGCGTGATGTGTTCAAGGACGGCGGCTGGATCCCGCACCGGCCGGCGCGGCCGGAAAAGTCGGAAGGCGGCATCCAGTTCCAGCTTCAGTCGGAGTATTCGCCCAAGGGCGACCAGCCGACGGCCATCGCCAGCCTTGTGCAGGGGATTTCGGAGGCGGAAAAGACGCAGGTGCTGCTCGGCGTCACCGGCTCAGGCAAGACCTTCACCATGGCCAAGGTGATCGAGGCAACGAACCGGCCGGCGCTGATCCTGGCGCCCAACAAGACGCTGGCGGCGCAGCTTTACGGGGAGTTCAAGTCGTTCTTCCCGGATAATGCGGTGGAGTATTTTGTTTCCTACTACGACTATTACCAGCCGGAAGCCTACGTCCCGCGCACCGACACCTATATCGAGAAGGAATCGTCGATCAACGAGCAGATCGACCGGATGCGCCATGCTGCGACGCGCTCGCTGCTTGAGCGCGACGATGTGATCATCGTGGCGTCGGTGTCGTGCATCTACGGTATCGGCTCGGTCGAGACCTATACCGCGATGACGTTTTCGATCGAAATCGGCGAGCGGATCGATCAGCGCCAGCTTCTCGCCGACCTCGTGGCCTTGCAATACAAGCGTCAGGACATCGGCTTCGTGCGCGGCACTTTCCGGGTGCGAGGCGATACGGTGGAGGTGTTTCCGGCCCACTTGGAAGACCGGGCATGGCGGATCTCGCTGTTCGGGGACGAGATTGAATCGATTACGGAATTCGACCCGCTGACGGGTCAGAAAACGGCGGACCTCAAGTCCGTGAAGGTCTACGCCAACTCGCATTACGTCACGCCGAAGCCGACGCTGGCGCAGGCGATGAAGTCGATCAAGACGGAGCTGAAGGCGCGGCTGATCGAACTCAACCATCACGGCCGGCTGCTCGAAGCGCAGCGGCTGGAACAGCGCACCATGTTCGATCTGGAGATGTTGGAGGCGACGGGATCATGCGCCGGCATCGAGAACTACTCGCGCTATCTGACCGGCCGGGCCCCCGGCGAACCGCCGCCGACCCTGTTCGAGTATCTGCCCGACAACGCGCTGGTGTTCGTGGACGAGAGCCACGTTACCGTCCCGCAGATCGGCGCGATGTACAAAGGCGACTTCCGCCGAAAGGCCACGCTGGCCGAATATGGTTTCCGTCTGCCGTCCTGCATGGACAACCGGCCGCTGCGGTTCGAGGAGTGGGACGCGATGCGCCCGCAAACCATCGCCGTGTCCGCGACGCCCGCGACGTGGGAGCTGGAGCAATCCGGCGGCACGTTCGCCGAGCAGGTGATTCGCCCAACCGGGCTTGTCGATCCGGTCATCGAGATTCGTCCGGCGAAGACACAGGTCGACGATCTTCTGGGCGAGGTGCGGCAAGTGGCGGCGGCCGGCTATCGCACGCTTGTGACCACGCTGACCAAGCGCATGTCGGAGGATCTTACCGAATATCTTCATGAGCACGGCATCCGGGTGCGGTACATGCACTCCGATATCGAAACGCTGGAACGCATTGAAATCCTGCGGGATTTGCGCCTCGGGGCCTTCGATGTGCTGATCGGAATCAACCTCTTGCGCGAAGGGCTTGATATTCCCGAGTGCGCGCTTGTGGCGATCTTGGACGCGGACAAGGAGGGGTTCCTGCGCTCCGAGACGTCGCTCGTGCAGACGATCGGCCGCGCGGCCCGCAATGTGGATGGCCGGGTCATCCTTTACGCCGATCAGATGACAGGCTCCATGAACCGCGCCATCGCCGAAACCGAGCGGCGGCGGGAGAAGCAACTCGCCTACAATGTGCAGCACAGCATCACGCCGGAAAGCGTGCGGCGGTCGATCGGGGATATCCTCCAGTCCGTCTACGAGCAGGACCATGTGCGGGTGGATACCGGTCTTGCCGACGAGGGCGCGCTGGTTGGTCACAACCTCAAGGGCCATATCGCCGATTTGGAAAAGCGCATGAAGGATGCGGCCGCCAACCTGGAATTCGAGACGGCCGCGCGTCTTCGCGACGAGATCAAGCGCTTGCAGGCCACGGAGCTTGCCATTGCCGACGATCCGCTGGCCCGCCAGCGCGATGTGGATGCGGCCGGCGGCGCCTTCACCGGCGCCCGCAAATATGGCGCTAGCGCCAACCTTCCGCCCGCGAGCAAAGTGCGCAAGAACGATCTGGACGAGATGACCGTGGGTCGCACTGAAGTTCCGGTGGGTGGGGAAAAACCCGTAAGGGCAAGCCCCGGAACCGCCGCGGGGACCGCGAGCGGCCGAAAAGGCAGGCGCGGGCGTTGATCCCGATACAGGCGTCGGGACTGCCTCATCAACGGATGTCGATAACGTGTCGGCCTGGCATGCGCCCGCCTCACGAATGCTTGTCACATATTTGTCATATGTAACAGTAACATGCGAAATTCGGCTCACATTTCAGGGTCATGATATGCATGTCACTTAGTACATAATTTGCATGCATAGATAGAATTACTCTTTTTTACAGCAGAAAGCGCGATATCATACCCTTGGGGCGTCGCTTTAGCCGAAATGGATCGGCAAGCGGCGGTCGGATCGGCCGCCTTGGGCTTATCCGATGGAACTGGAGCAAGGGGGGCGCCGTCGGCGTCGATTACCGTGAATGACATGACCATGACGCAGGATCTCGAAAGGCACACCGGAATCGTCAAGTTCTTCAATGAAGCCAAAGGTTACGGCTTCATTGTTCCCGATACGGGGGGTGACGATGTATTCGTCCATGTCAGCGCCGTGCAACGGTCGGGGCTGAACATTCTGGACAACGGATTGCGTGTTTCTTTCGCCACCGAGCCGGATAAGCGCGGCAAGGGGCCCAAGGCCATCGATCTCAAAGTTGAAGCCTGAGTTTCGCGATTAGCTGCGATTGGTCGCGGCTGTCGTCACGGCGAATCCGTCATGGGCTCCGGCCTGTGGGAGATCTCGGCCGGCTTCGTAAATGAGTTTGCGAAGCCGGCTTTCTTTCGCACCGAAGTCGAACTGTCCGATCTGGCTGCGCGAGTAGAGCCAGAGGGATGACCCTCGGTCGCCCGCCGCTGTCACGCGCACGGATACCGTGTCGGGAAAGCGCAGGCGTGGTGTTCGCACAACTGCGCGGAACCAGCCCTGTGCTGCGTCTTACTCCACGATGCCGGCACCTGGCAGCGCGATGAGGCGTGCGCGGATTGAGGCGTAGAGCTTATCGGGAGGCATGGCGAACAGGGGTGTCGCGAGGCTCGGATCGGCGCTCAGGCACGATCCTTCGGGGCAGACGAGGGCATCGTTGTGCTTGCCGGTTCGCGTTGGCGCGTCGAAGTCGTAGCGGCCTCTATCGGCTGGGCCCAATAGGCGCTCCAAAAGAGCTTCGAGGCCATGGCTCATTAAGGCACCCTTGGGCCGCGCGGATTTGGCGGACGGTGAAACGGGGTCGTTCTTTGCGGGATGGCCAGGATCGTTACTCGACCGCGCCCGTCGTCTGTTCCGGCCGTATCCGGATCAAGGCGCCGTCGCTCTCGTCGGTCAGGACCCAGAGCGCGCCGTCGGGGCCGGTGCGGATGTCGCGAACACGGCCGAAGGTGCCCTCGAAGAGGCGCTCTTCACTGGTAATGCGATCCCCTTCCACATCCAGGCGCACGATCATCTGGTCCTTCAGCGCCCCGACGAAGAGGTCTCCCTGCCATTTGGGAAACAGCGAGCCGGTATAGAAGGTGGCGCCGGAGGGGGCGATCGAGGGGTCCCAATAGTGGATCGGCTGCTCCATCCCGGAGGCCGCCGTGCCAACGCCGATCTTCGCGCCGCTGTAATCGATGCCGTATGTGATCACCGGCCAGCCGTAGTTGCGGCCGGACTTTGGAATGTTCACCTCGTCGCCGCCGCGCGCGCCGTGTTCCACGGTCCAAAGCTCGCCCGTGCGCGGGTTGAGTGCCGCGCTTTGCTGGTTGCGGTGGCCATAGCTCCAAATCTCAGGACGGGCGCCCGCCTGACCCACGAAGGGATTGTCGGCGGGAATCGATCCGTCGCGCTCGATCCGCGCAACCTTGCCCTGGAGATTGTCCAAGCCTTGCGCGAGATCGCGCCGGAAGCGCTCGCCGAGCGTTATATAGAGATGGCCCTGGCGATCGACGACCAGACGGGAGCCGAAATGGTTGCCACCGCTGAACTTGGGCTCCTGCCGGAAGATGACGGAGACGTCCTCAAGACCCGCCGCTGCACCATCCCGCACCAGCCGCGCCCGTGCCACGGCCGTGCCTGCAGTGTCGTCGGGGCCCGGCTCGGCGTAGCTGAAGTAGATCAGGTTGTTGCCGGCAAAATCGGGATCGAGAATGATGTCGAGAAGGCCGCCCTGACCTTCGGCGAAAACGGTGGGTACACCACTCACGGGCGCGTTCGAGAGTTTACCGGCGTGGATAAGGCGAAGATTGCCGCTGCGTTCGGTCACCAGCATGTCGCCATCGGGCAAAAAGGCGACGCTCCAGGGATGATCGAGACCGCTGACGACGATATCGGCCGTCAGATTGTAATCGGTCGCCTTGGCCGTCTCCGCTGCCTCGGCATGGCTCACGATCAAGAGCGAGACTAGAAGTGCTATCCCTTTCATGGCGGTCTCCGGTTCACATCGGCACGGCTGCGGGAATTCCCCATTCTCGACATAGGTTGCCGTGTCGGCTTTGCAACCGGTGCTGCGTCAACCTTTGCGCGCGATCTCGCGGCGGCACGGCTTCGGCGCGCGCGACAGACCGCGCCAGGACTGCACGGTGGCGGCGAGTGAACCCACGAATGCCGCGCCCAGCAACCACCCCGCCAAGCTCTCCCGCCGGCTCCGGTCGTTCATGGCAACGATATAGGTCTGATCGCGCGGCGCGGCGGACTGATAGGACACCGCCACCGGATTGACGAAGGCGGTGGATGCGACGCTCCGCTCGATGCCGGCCGCGAGCGGTGCGGCCGAGGCCGACGATAGGCTGGCGACGAGGAGCGTGAGGACCACAGCTATTGTAGCGGCGACGGCCACCACGATCGAGGCGCCGGTACTAACGGCCACGTCGTCCACAGCCATGACGTCAGGCACCGTCGTGGCGCTGATGTGCCAGTCGTTGTTGATCTGTCCGTCGATCATGGCCGTTCCCCTTCGCTGCCCCGGCTGCCGCGAATCCTTCGCTGCCCGGCGAGGGTGAATAAGCCAGTCGATTAGGACCGCGTGAGGCCGAGATTGCGCTTGGCTGCCGGTTTCAAAATGGCCATTTCGTGGCGGATTCGATCGCGTTTATGGCGGGTTATCCGAATACCTTGCCGAGCGGGGTGCATTTGACGAGGCAAAGAAAAAGGCCGGAGGCAATGCCCCCGGCCCGGTCTCCGGTCCAGCCCGGCCTTGTCAGATCAGCGAACCGCAGAAACGCTGGATTCGCTCGCAGGCCGCTTCAAGTTCGGCGGTGGAGGTTGCATAGGAAATGCGGAAATTCGGACCAAGGCCAAAGGCCGAACCCTGCACGACCGCCACGCCTTCTTGCTCCAAAAGCTCGGTCACAAAGTCTTCGTCGGTCTCGATCACTTTGCCTGACGGGGTCTTGCGGCCGATCACGCCTTCGCAGGACGGATAAACGTAGAAAGCGCCCTCCGGTGTCGGGCAGGCCAGCCCACGCGACTGGTTCAACATGGACACCACGAGGTCGCGGCGTTCCTTGAAGGCCTTGTTATTACGGGCGATGAAGTCCTGCGGTCCGTTCAGCGCCTCCACGGCTGCCCACTGCGAGATGGAGCAGGGGTTCGAGGTGGACTGCGACTGGATGTTGGCCATCGCCTTGATCAACTGCACAGGGCCGCCGGCGTAACCGATGCGCCAGCCGGTCATGCAATAGGCCTTGGACACACCGTTGACCGTCAGCGTGCGGTCGAACAGGGCAGGTTCCACTTCGGCCAGCGTCGAGAAGACGAAGGCGTCGTAGACGAGGTGTTCGTACATGTCGTCGGTCATCACCCAGACGTGCGGGTGATTCAGCAGCACGTCGGCGATGGCGCGGAGTTCGGCGCGCGAGTAGGCGGCGCCGGAGGGGTTCGACGGCGAGTTGAAGATCAGCCACTTGGTGCGCGGCGTGATGGCGGCCTCAAGGGCGGCGGGCTCGACCTTGAAGTTGCTCGCCAGCGATGTTTCCACGAAGGTCGGCGTCGCGCCCGCCAGATGCACCATGTCGGGGTAGCTGACCCAATAGGGGGTGGGGATCAGAACCTCGTCGCCGGGGTTCAGCGTGGCCATCAGGGCGTTATAGAGCACCTGCTTGCCGCCCGTGCCGACCGAAATCTGAGCTTGGCTATAGGTCAGATTGTTCTCGCGCTTGAACTTGGCGGAGATCGCCGCCTTGAGTTCGGGAATACCGTCAACGGCGGTGTATTTGGTGCGGCCGTCGCGGATGGCGCGGATGGCAGCGTCCTTGATGTTCTCCGGCGTGTCGAAGTCCGGCTCGCCCGCGCCAAGGCCGATCACGTCGCGGCCAGCGGCCTTCAACTCGCGCGCCTTCGTGGTGACGGCAATGGTCGCGGAGGGTTTCACGCGAGAGAGGGACTGGGCGAGAAAGGACATGATCGAGGCGTCTCCGAGCGCACGAATGCCGATGGGCGGTTCATCGGCGCGCGGGACCGTATTGCGGCACACGGGCACGCGCAAGACCGATCATCGCCGAAGTCGAAGATCCCCGCTGTTGACGCATTCGTGTCCGGCCGGCCTGTAACGTTCACGGCCTGCGTTTCGTATGATGGGCAAGGCGAATGAACGACGTTCCGCGCTTTGAGGAGAACGAGCCATGTTGATCAAGTCCCGCCCGGCTTGGGCCATTGCCGAGCATCTCGCAACGCCCGAAGCCGCCTTCCTGAACCGCCGCGAAATTCTGGCGGGCATGGGGCTCGGCGCCGGCCTGCTCCTCGCTGGTTCGCCCTCGGTAAGGGCGGCGGGAACGCCGATCGATGGACTGTTCCCGGCCAAGCGAAACCCCGCCTTCACCCTCGACCGGGATCTGACGCCGCAAGAGGTGAATGCCAAGTACAACAACTTCTACGAGTTCGGGTCGCAGAAGGAGATCTATGAGGAAGCGCAGACGCTGAAGCCCCGCCCCTGGACGCTGACCTTCGACGGCATGGTGGAGGCGCCTAAGACCGTGGATGTCGACGACCTCATCCGCGCCATGCCGATCGAGGAGCGGCTCTACCGTCATCGCTGCGTGGAAGCATGGTCGATGACGATCCCTTGGACGGGCTTTCCGATGAAGGCGCTGATCGACTACGCCAAGCCCACGTCTGGCGCGAAATATGTGCGGATGGAGACGTTCCTCGATCCGGACATGGCGTCCGGCCAGAAGCAGTTCTGGTATCCCTGGCCTTATGTGGAAGGGCTGACGATCGCCGAGGCGACGAATGAACTCGCCTTCATGGTGATCGGCGCCTATGGCAAGCCGCTGCTCAATCAGTTCGGTGCGCCGATCCGGCTGGCAACACCTTGGAAATATGGATTCAAGTCCATCAAGTCGATCGTGAAGTTCACCTTCACGGATGAACGGCCGACCTCGTTCTGGACGCAGCTTCAGTCTTCGGAATACGGCTTCTGGGCCAATGTGAATCCGGAGGTTCCGCATCCGCGCTGGAGCCAGGCCGACGAGCGCGTGCTGCATACCGGCGAGCGCGTGCCGACGCTGCTGTTCAACGGCTATGGCGAGCAAGTTGCCGGTCTCTACAAAGGCCTTGAAGACGAAGCGCTCTTCATGTGAGCGGCCAAGTCGCGGGCAAAAAAAGAGCCGGGCACAGGGCCCGGCGTTTTAAGTTTCAGCGGCGTATCGCAGGGGGCAATACGCGCACCTTCAGAGGGGAAAACGCTGACAATCAAACCGCCGGGAGGAAAGAGCGGCCTGACTAATCCATCAGCGACCCTCATATGCGCCTCTTAAACGTGAGGAACAAGGGTTTGCCTGCATATCTGCTATGCAAATGCGATCAAGCCGCCGTTTTTGTCATCACATCCCGGTGAATGCGGGGTGATTGATGGCGCAAAACTAGGCGCCGTGGCCGGATCCCGATCAGAAGCTCCAGCGCTGGGCCTTGCCGACAAGGAAATCGCGGAAGGCGTGAACGCGGGCGGAATTGCGCAGCTCGTCGGGGTAGACGAAATACGTGTCGAAGGACGGCAGATCGACCTCGGGAATGAGCTGCACCAGTCCGGAGTCCGTTTCGATCAGGTAATCCGGCAAAAGCGCGATGCCGATACCGCGCTGCACGGCCCGCTTGATCGCGACGATGTTGTTGACCCGCAAGACCGGAATACGCGGGTTGTCATAGGGACGTCCGGCGCTTTCCAGCCAATTCATGTCGCGCAGATAGGCCGGTGCGGCGGCCCCGAAGGTCACGATGCGGTGGTTTTCGAGATCTTCGATCGTGTGCGGCGCGCCGAAGCGCTTCACATAGGCGGGCGCTGCGTAGAGATGAAAATGCACCGTGAAGAGCTTGCGCTGGATCAGCTCCGGCTGAGTTGGCTGGCGCAAGCGGATGGCGACATCGGCCTGCCGCATCGCCAGATCGAGTTCCACGTCGTCGAGAAGAAGCTGAAGCTGCACCTCGGGGAAGAGGTCGATGAATTCATGCAAGCGCGCGGTGAGCCATGTCGATCCAAGCCCGACGGTGGTCGTGACCCGAAGCGAGCCCGAGGGCCGTTCGCGGCTATCCGTCAAGCGGCTCTGGACGTCCTCCAGCTTCATCAGAACGTCATGGGCGGTGCGGAACAAAAGCTCGCCCTGTTCGGTCAGGATCAGGCCCCGCGCATGGCGGTGAAACAGCGGAACGCCGAGATCCTGCTCCAGCGCGCTCACCTGCCGGCTGACGGCCGACTGGCTCATCGCGAGCACATCGCCGGCATGGGTGAAACTTCCCGCGCGTGCCGCCGCGTGGAAGATCCTCAGTTTGTCCCAATCCATATCCGGCTGCCTTTCAGGGGCCACTCTGCGACGCCGCGGTACGCTTACTCGTGTCCCAACACAGACAGCGGCAATCCTGATAAAACTCACAATCTCGACGAAAGCTTGGCATGCGCGGGCTGAGTCTGGCAACGCGGCAGCGTTGGTACGGCCTGCCGCATCGCCCCATACCGAACCTAGCGGTGCGGGCCCAGCTCATACCACGACGCGCCAGAGCCGATGCCTATTCGGCCGCAGCCCTGAACGACAGTGCCGAAATATACTTTTCCGCCTCCAGAGCAGACATGCACCCCATCCCCGCCGCCGTCACGGCCTGACGGAAAATGTCGTCCGTCACGTCGCCGGCGGCGAATACACCGGGAATGGACGTCGCGGTCGAATCAGGCGCGGTCCAGATATAGCCGGAGGGCTTCAGACGGATCTGATCCTTGAACAGTTCGACGGCCGGCGCATGCCCGATCGCGATGAAGATGCCGTGGGCGTCGATCTCGGTCAGCTCGCCCGTGACTACGTTTTTGAGGCGCGCCCCGGTGACCGACGGCGGGAAGCCCGCAGTGCCCAAAACCTCGTCGATCGCTGAATTCCAGATCACCTCGATCTTCGGATTATCGAAGAGACGCTGCTGCATGATGCGCTCGGCGCGGAAATGGTCTCGCCGGTGAATGATGGTCACCTTATCGGCGTGGTGGGTGAGGTAGAGCGCCTCTTCCACCGCCGTATTGCCGCCGCCGACCACAAGAACATGCTTGCCGCGATAGAAGAAGCCATCACAGGTGGCGCAAGCCGAAACGCCGAAGCCCTTGAACTTGTCTTCCGACGGCAGACCGAGCCAGCGCGCCTGCGCGCCCGTGGCGATGATCAGCGTATCGGCCGAATAGGTATCGCCGCCGTCACCCACGAGGCGGAACGGCGCTGCGCCGAGTTTTGCCTCGACGATATGATCCGAGATCAGCCGCGTGCCCATGTGCTCGGCCTGCGCGCGCATCTCCTCCATCAGCCACGGACCCTGGATGGGATCGCGAAAGCCGGGATAATTCTCCACATCGGTGGTGATGGTGAGCTGACCGCCGGGCTGAATGCCAGACACCAGGATCGGCTCCAGCATGGCGCGCGCGGCATAGATGGCGGCTGTGTAGCCAGCCGGTCCCGAGCCGACGATGAGGACTTTGGTGTGGTGATGCGCCATGGAGGCGGTGGGCCTTTTGTAAGGAGGGCGGACGCGGCTGCGATCCTATGGTCTGAGCGACTGAGGGTAAGAGGCGCCGCAGGGCCTTTCAAGGGAGGGATGCTCGCGAGGCGCTTGGTCCACAGCTGATTCAAGCCTGGGCCTTGCGTTTTCTGCTCATGATCGTGCGCGGCGGCGAAATTTGCTTTCGCACGGCGGGCGGGGCGGATAGGCTTTATCGGTCAATTCGCTGCTGAAATGAGCCGCCCCCGATGAAGATCCGTCTTGATGCCATCGATTGGAAAATCCTGAAAGAGCTTCAGGCCGACGGGCGCATGACCAACGTCGAACTTGCACGCCGCGTCGGCATTTCGGCGCCGCCGTGCTTGCGCCGCGTCAGATCGCTGGAGGAGGCGGGCATTATTGTCGGCTACCGCGCGCTTCTCGACGAGAAGAGCCTTGGCTATGACATCACCATGTTCGCGATGGTCAGCCTTGCCGTTCAAGCCGAGGCCGATCTCATAGCCTTTGAAGAGCGCGTGAAATCCTGGCCCATCGTGCGGGAGTGCTGGATGCTTTCGGGCGAGGTCGATTTCCTCCTGAAATGCGTTGCGCCGGACCTTCGAACCTTTCAGACCTTCGTGATCGAACAGCTCACGGCGGCCCCCAACGTGGGCGGAGTGCGCACATCGCTGACCCTCCGCCACGTCAAGAATGAGCCTGTGGTGCCGATTGTGTGATGGCCCTATGGCATCAATAATATTGGATTTTTTCTATATATAATGCTATACAAGGTTGCTTTTCGACTCGGCAACCCGAACATGAATGGCATTCTGAATCGCCTCAAGGCTGTCGGCTACTCGTTTCTCGGCAAGGGCCCTGTTCTGCCTCCCGTCGATACTACCGGCGCTTGCGGCGGGCTGGCGATGGCGACGGTCGTGAAGAACGAGGGGCGTTACCTCGCCGAGTGGATCGATTTCCATGCCATGCTCGGTGTCGAGCATTTCCAGATCTATGACAATGGTTCGTCCGATAACTCCGCCAGGATTCTCGCGCCTTATGTGGCCGAAGGACTTGTGACGGTCGTGCCGTGGTGCGGATTTTCAGCGTTTGAAAACACGCAGACGCAGGCTTACGCCCATGCGATCGCCAATCTGGGGCCCCATTTCCGCTGGGTTGGCTTTTTCGATGTCGACGAATTCGTGTTTCCGACCGACGGCTGGAGTCTGACCGAGTTTTTGGCCGAGCGGACGCATCTGCCGGCCATTGGCGTCACCGGCATTTTCTTCGGCACATCGGGCTATGAAGACCCGCCGGACGGTGACGTCATCACGTCCTATCGGCAGGCCGTGCCGCTTGAAGTTCAGAAGGCCAACCCCAAGCTGATGTTCATCAAGTGCTTCGTGCAGCCCCAAGCTGCCGCGGCCGCCCGGAGCGCGCATTACTTCGACTTGAAGAACACCCGCGCCGTCGCCTATTCCGAAACCGGCCGCCCGATCATTCTTCCCCGCCGCGAGGCAGCCGAATTGACGGCGGATTTGATCCGCTACAACCATTACTTCACACGCTCGCGGCATGAATTTGAACGCAAGCGCGAGGCGGCCTCTGTGAAAGGGCCGCATTTCACTGCACGGGGACGCGATGCGCGGTTCGATATGATCGAACGGTCTACGCGGCCGGATCACGCCATCCTGCCGCTTGCCGCTCGCCTCAAGCAGTATCGCCGCCAGCGGGCGCTTAAAGGCGCGGCCTAGTGGCCGATATGCGGAAACTGCTGCTTCTGCGCGACCAGCGGCCGGGGCACTCCAACCAAGTGGAGGGACTGGCCCTCGCGCTCGCCCGGCATATGGATATCACTCTGGAGAGGGTGGACGTGCGACCGAGGCCTTGGCTGCGCAGCGACGTGCGCGAGACGATCGCGCGCCGCTGGATAGGGTCGCCCGCCGCCTTTGTGCATCTCGCTTACGGCGTCGATCTCGCTACGCTCACGCGGCCCGACGTCATCTTGGCATCGGGATCGAAGACCGTGCATTTCGCGGTGATGGCCGCGCGGCACTTCGGCGCCAAAGTGGTTTTCAGCGGCTGGGTCAACCGCCGGGACGCCGCCGACGTGACGCTGCAACTCGTTCAAACACCGCGCGACGGCTATGATCCGGGCCGGGCCTATTGCCTGCTGCCGAGCATGGTAGACCCCGACCGTTTGCCGCCGCGCCGCGATCTCACGACGCCGGGCGCTCTGCACGGGGCACGGCTATCGCTTCTCGTGGGCGGGAACTCCGAGCGGCATATCTTCCGCCAGCAAGATTGGGACGGGCTCCTCGCCCTGATCCCATCGGTCGCCGCACTGTTCCGCGTCCGTTGGCTGGTGACGACCTCGCGCCGGACGCCGCCCGCCGTCAGCACCGCCCTGCGAAAGCTGGCCGACAAGGGACTGATCGAAACCTTCATCGACTATGCGGCAGCCGGGCCGGGATCCCTGATGCAGGCGCTTGGCGGGGACGCGGTTCTCGTCACGGAGGACTCCAACAGCATGATCAGCGACGGTCTGGCCGCGCGGCGGCCCGTTATTGCGCTGAAGCCCTCCAAGGTGATGGAGCGCAAGGGCAACGAATACATCGCCGCAATCGCCGGCTCCGGACAAGCCGCCGTGCTGCCGATGTGGGCGGCGAGGGGCGAACTTGTGGAGGAGGCGCTGCGCGAGATCCGTGTGGCGGAGGAAGACCCCAGGGATTGGATTGCGCGCGTGGTGATGGGTAGGTTTTGAGTACCCAATTCATTGAATAATCAATGTTTAATTCGCGCTATCCGCTTTCGGATGCTTTTTCTTAAGCGGAAAAAAAATACGTCCAAAACATAAGCTAGGTAGCGATCTAGACTGGTTACCGGAGCGCGCCTTAACTCGGCCTCCAATTTTAAAACAACAAGCGATTCCGTCTGCGCAACGAAGCTCAGGGCACCTTTATGACGGCTTAGGACACGTTTTGTGGCCCAGATCACACCCGGAAAGCTTGCGTTGTGATCATGAAGGCAAACGAAGCCACCGACCTCAAGCAGTTCAGTCCAGGCCAGATCTTGCATCACGCCTTTGGCACTGTGATCGCCATCAATAAAGATGAACGAAAATGTCTCGCCGCGCGACTTTGCGACCTTCAACAATGGCCAGCTAAATCCCGTTCTGAACTCAACGGATGTTGGGTCGATGCTGGAAGCGCTCAGGTTTTTTTCGACAATCTCCCGCTGATTGGGAAAGTAACTAAATGGATCAACGACTACAAATTGGGGGCGCGGCCGACCTTCGTAGGCCTGTATCAAGGCCTTGAGCGTTCCACCTGCGGCAGTTCCGATCTCCAAATGATTTCCTGATAAACTATTAGACTTCAACACGTCTTCAAGCAATAAAAGCTCTGATGGTGAAACTTCAGGCTGAAGTGTCGTTGCACTCGCGCGCATTTTGTTTGTTACCTATTCTACTGGGGTTTCAAAAGTCCATCACACATTCGTCAGTAATGCAGACCATTGCTTCGATATCTCATCAAGAGACCATTTTCCCATTGCAAATTTCTTCCCATCTTCAGTTTTCTTCATCCAGCTATTTCTATTCTCGATCAAGTCCTCCAATTGATCAAATTTATCGAGGTGAACATAGTTTGAGAAATCTTTGTATGCAGGGAGAGACGAGGCAGCAACGATCAAGTTATTCAGAAGCGACGTAACCAATCGATTGTTCGTCTTTCCAATGGTGTAATTGTTTAGCGATACAGGAATCAAAGATATGGAGTGCATCTTCGATACATCATATAAATGCCGAGCACTCCAAGTCGTGTAGTATGTCGTAAAGCTCTGGTTTGAAAATAACTCACGATAGATTTTAAAATTGTTACTTACTACAGTGAGAGAAATCGGCATTTTTCTATTTAGTTTATCTAAATGTGGAGAAACTTTCGCTAGATCATACATTCCGCTTCCTAAATCCCGCGCTCCCTGCATGCCAAACCATATCAAGCGACGATCTTTCGGAATGCCATCTAATTTCATGCGCGCCGAGACCATCGACAACCGTAAAAAATCGAGGGCTGTATGATAAAATGAACGACGATCGAAGGCATCCGGTGGTTCGATTGCATCGCCAATTACAAATGCGGTTCCAGCCAGTTTCAGTTCAGATGTCATTACGTCCATAAGATCAGGGGTTGCAAATACGACTGCGTCACACAGCAAAAATAGGTTTGATATTTCCTTCGCGCCATCTTTTTCAATATTTGAAGACGGCCCCCGCGGAAACATATTGTCGCACAAGTCCAAAATAATCTTTACACCGTGCTTTTTAAGTTCGGTCGCGTGATTCGCGGATGCAAGATCGACTCGTTTTGATAGCACTAGTATGTCAGGTTTTGGCCTGCCAATTTCATAAACGGACGCGTTAAAGCCGAGTTTCCGCAAAGCGTTCACTATGTTCCTGCAACGAATGCGATAGCTCGCGGTCCTCAAGCTTGTTGCATGCGGCCAGAAAGAAACGGAAGGGTTACTGCGCTCCATACTAGCTTCCTTCTGTTTCACCATCTAATTTTTGTATAACTTCAAAAAATTTCTTGTCATTAACAAATTCATTCCAAGAAACAGTATTTATACTATCTCTAAGGCTCAAATAATCATTAAATGAAGCGCGCGCCATTTTTTCAGAGATTGCTTCAAATTCGACATGGGGAGAGGTCTTTATCGCAACACCGACCCCATGGTCTATCTCGACGACAAGAAATGCTACCCCGTCCATTTTGCTCAAGTGCACGCCCGTTTTCCAAACATCGCCGTTCCAGCTATGAGAAATTTGTTTCGGGTAGGCCGCTCGCCACGATCTTGGGATCATGTCGTGGAAAACAACGACACCGCCGCACTCAATCCTTGAAAACGCATTCTGCGCATCTCGATAAGACTGCTCGTATGTATGGAGACCGTCGATAAAAACGACATCAAATAAATCGTCAGAGTCTTTGAAGTATTCATCGCTGGTCATCCGGTGCGTGCCGCCACTGACGGGGTCGACGCCGATTTTTTTCGCGGCAATAACTTCATTGAAACATTTGTCGTCTCGGCAACCGATCTCAAGATATTTACAGTTGTTGATTTTCAATGTGAAATGATTGATCACGTCTATTCTAGTCTGGCGCGATTTTTTCCAGTCATAGTTCAGGGTCCTAAATGAAACTGCTTTAGGATTTTGAAGTGATGCGCTTAGCGTTGATATTAGATTTCTTATCATCAGTGGGTTCCCCGGTTGGTCGCCGAAGGCATGCCTTCAACGAAGTGTTTGCGCAATTATATAGATCCATTGAAATCAATGTTAGGAGAGCAATTCGTCGTCGTGATTCTATCCGCCAGCGGTTGGGAAGAAACAGAATGATTGAAGGTGTAAAAAATCAAGAACATAAACGCATAGAAATAAGTGCATTTGTCGTGTGCCGAGATGAGTTTCATTACATTGAGAACTGTATCCGTAGTCTTGCAATCTGCGCCGAGATCGTCGTCGTAGACAGCGGGTCAACCGACGGAACGGACGAACTTATTGAAAGTCTGATCGCTGAAGGGTTCCCGATTCGCTTCATCCGGCAGCCCTGGCTCGGATATGCAGGACAAAAGCAATTCGCGCTTGAGCAGTGCACCCAACCTTGGTGCTTCAATATCGACGCGGACGAGCGGCCCGACCGGGCCTTGATCGAGGCGCTTCCCGGCTTGTTGCAGGCGGGGCCTGAGATTGTCGGTTGGCGAATCGCACGCCGGCCCTATCTGATCGGCTACGGCTATTCGCCCAAGCGCTCTCACGAGCGGCGCAATCTGCGTCTGATTCGCCGTGGGCGAGGCCGCTATGATTTAAGCCAGCAGGTTCATGAGGGCATCGTACCCGACGGGCGCGTTCGCAATTCCGAGGTCGGCAGCCTTTTGCATTTCCGTCCCCTGGTGATCGACGAGCAAATCCTCAAGGAAAATCGCTATTCGACCTTAAAGGCCGATCAGCGCGTCGCCGAGGGCTCGCCGCCCCGCATCTTCAAGTTGATCGTCAACCCGCCCACCTACTTCCTCCGCCTTTACCTGCGAAACGGGTTATGGCGCTGCGGCGTGCCGGGGTTCATTCAGGCGATGACGGGGGCCGTTTATTCGTTTCTGACGGAGGCCAAGATTTACCAACGCAATGCAGCCCGTCATATGCCGCCGCATGACGATCTCGACATGGAAACGCCGAGATAAAGATCATTCATCTTCATTTCGGCAAGGATGGTGGATCCGAGGGCTTGTTCGCAGCCGTTTCATTCGATGCGCGATGGGGGCGCACCGCTGTGAGTTGTGTTGAACAAATCGACATAGCGGTCGACAATCCGTTCTTTCGTGAACTCCGCTGCGAGCTTTGCCCGTCCGGCCTCAACTAAGGCTCCGGCGATCTGTCGGTCGGACTTGATTCGCTCGATAGCATCCGTCATGCCACCAACATCATCGATGTCGCACATGAGAGCATCCTTCCCGTCTTCGACGAACCAGCTTGGCCCCTCGCTGCGGGTTGAAACCGTCGGAATACCGGCGTGCCAGCTTTCAAGGATCACGTTACCAAGCGGTTCATGACGCGAAGGAATGACGAACACATCCGACGCTGCTACCCAATGCATAGGCTCATCGACCCAGCCAGTGAATCGGGTCCGCTCGGCAATTCCCAATTCAGCCGTTAGAGCTTCTAATTCTGAACGCCTTTCGCCGTCCCCGATCAGCCAGAGATAGGCGTTTGGAATCCGCGCGGCGGCCCGGACCAATGTGTCGAAGCCTTTTCGCCGTATGAAACGTCCTACGCCCGAGATGACGAAGGCATCCTTCGGTGTGTTGAGATCGGCGCGATCAATCGCGACGGGCGTCACTTCGCGAGGAAAGTTGGAAATCACATGGACCGGCTTGCTCCAGCCCTGCTGTAAGCAATTTTCGGCGATTCCCGGCGCGTTAGCCACAATGAGATCATTATCGCGGAAATGGCGGAGATGGCGCGGGTAGTCGCCGAGACGAGTGAGTTTCAGCGCGTCTGATTGCTTTGGGATGAGCTGGGACGAGCGTGACATCCAAGCCATGATCACCGTTGGCTCCCAAGTCTTGATCATGCGGTGTACTTTGAACATCACTAGCGGTCTGGTTAAAGACAACCATCGGAAATGGTTCTCGATAATCGGTCCAAGAGCTTCGATCTCTGGTTTCCAGACACGATCGGGTCGGATCACGAATCGCTGCTCAAAACCTCGTTCGCCAAATGCCTGCACAAGGTTCACGAAGAAGCGTTCCGCCCCTCCGTCTTTGCCGAAATGCATGTGCAGAATCTTGCCTGCAGTCATAACCAAGTCCTCGCAAGCAAGGTAAGGATAAGTCTCTGATTGTTTATATCATATCCGCCGCGCGTAACGTCTCGGATAGAGCCCTTATGTGGCTTCCTAACCAAAGAATCCAACTGGGTGGATCGCCATAGTAAAAGACTTTCGTATGGCATTGATGCATGCCGCAGACGTTTAGCGCGACCAATCCGAATGCAGTGTACCCCCAGCGGCCGCATTTAGAAAAGACGGAATGCCAATGCTGAAGTCATACTTTTTGGTGGCAAAAACGACAATATCATTGTAAAGCTGCTCCGTGCTGGCCGCATAACGGGTGCGATGAAATTGGTGAATTTTATCATTGTGCACGGCAGTTATTGGGGCTCTCTGGATCGGTTTTTGCCAGATGCTCGAAACTGATCGATTCGCATCGGTCAAGCCACGGCCCTAAAGGTGCTCTGCCACCAGTGAGGACCGTTCCACAGCGCCCGTTAACGAGCTAACTGGATCGAAAGCGCCCGCCACCGTGACCCAGGCTATACCCGTTTACATCATCAATTTGAAGCGACGAGTTGACAGGCTTGAGCGGCTCGGTGGCCAATTGGATGCTCTGGGAATTGGTTGGCAGCGGGTTGATGCGTTGGACGCGGGCCTTGCAACAGATCAGCAAATTGACGCAGTCATCAACGCAGAGGGCCCCCTCGGTCGTATCGGGAAGGGTGATCGCGCTTGCACCGTAAGCCATTTGCGCGCTTGGCAGATGCTGCTCGAAACCGACAGCCCTTTTGCCCTGGTTCTTGAGGATGACGTTTATCTCTCGGGCGATGCACTTGAACTCGTGGCCTCGACTGACTGGATTCCGCCTGATGTGGACGTCGTGAAGTTGGAGAAATTCGGCGATCGCGAGTCCATGGTGCTTCTCGGACCGGCTATCGGCAGTCTGAACGGTGGCACCCGTCTCTTGCATCGGATGCACTCCCGCCATGTGGGTGGTGCAGCTTACATCCTGTCCCGTAGGGCGGCGAAAGAGGGGTTGAAGCTCAGTGGGTCCATCCGTGTTCCGGTCGATCATCTGCTCTTCAACGCCACCGTTTCATCTTTGTCGGGTAATCTGAAGCCAGTATTGATCCGTCCTGCGATGGCAACGCAGAGGCGGTTTGGTTACAATTCGGATATCGCCAGTTTAGGTAAAGCTATAAGGCCCCATGGCTGGAAGCTTTGGAAAAGGAGGGTTAAGCGCGGATTTTATGAGGTTCGCCTGCTTCCCCTTCAGATTTGTCTATTCTTGTTCGGTCGCGCAAAGTTATTGCCCCTTACGTGGGAAGAAAACGTAGGAAATCGCGGATCTGTAAAAAAATGATTTTATTTTAATGCTGTGATTTTTGCGATTAACTGAATAAGAATGCGCCTATACTGAGGTCTTGCCGCTTTCCAACTCCGACCAGAGCCGGCTGTAGACGCTTTCGATCCGCCGGGCTTCCTGGTCGATTGAAAATCGCTCTTCGACGTGCGATCGGCCGGCGGCTCCGATTGCGTTGCGGGCTGCGGGCTCTAGCGCCATTGCCGTTTGTAGGGCTTCGGCGAGGGCTGGCACGTCATCCGGCGGGATCAACCAGCCGGTTCGGCCGTGGTCGACGAGATGGGCGTGGGCGCCCACACGGCTTGCGATCACGGGGGTTGCGCTTGCCATGGCTTCAAGTGGAACGAGCCCAAAGCCCTCCCATCGCGCAGGTGCCACGACGATAGACAGCGCTCTGAACCACTGGGGAATTGTGCTGAACTCCTGCTCACCCATGAACAGGACGCGGTCTTGCAGCCCGGCTGCCGCGAGTTTCGCCTTGAGGCCTTCGACGAAGGCGGCGTCGTCCGGTTTGATCAATCCTATCACGACGGCGGTCCAATCGGGCTGGGCCGGAAGAGTTGCAATCAAGGCATGAACGAAAAGGTCGGTGCCCTTCTGGTGCCGAACCCGCCCGAAGATGCCGATGCCGTAGCGGCCCGGCAGGCCGGTTGCGGCCCAAGCCTCGGCCCTGTCTTCAGCCGGGCGCCAACGATTGACGTCCACCCCATGCAAACTGATCGAGGCGGGGACGTCGAGGTAGCTTGCGGCCTCCGGCGATGTCGCGATCACCGCGTCCATGCGGCGGATCAGGGCTTTGGTGAAGGCTGTGTGCTTGCGCTGTGCGGCAGACGTAAAGACGAGGCGCCACGGTTGCCGAAGCAGGCGGCTGAGGGCAAGGCCCCAGATCATCTCGATGTTGCGACGGGCATGCCAGATCCGGAAGCGGCGTCCGGCAGGCGGACGCCAACCGGCAGCAAGGATGTCGCGCCAGTAAAGCCGAGGCAGGTTGTCAGGAATCTGCCGGCCAAGACCGCCGATCTCAACGCGCGCGGCATGCTCTTCCAAGAGAGCGATCACGGTTGAGGTTACGCCGGAAAAGCGCGCGCCCAGACTGGGGGCGACGACTTCAACGGTTTGGAAACTCAAGCGATTCGAATTCGGCTTCAATGTCCCAGGCTGGGTCGAAGGCGTATCCAACAGGGGGCGGACCGAATCCAAGATGAACAAGCCACATCGATAGAGCAAATGATGTGGCTATAAATATCACTCAATGATCCCGGCTCGCAATATCTTTCCCCATAATGCTATCGACATGCCGTTACCCGGAAGCGGTGTTCGCTTTCAACGGAATGCCACGTCCAGAACCTCGTAGGCGCGCGCGCCCCCTGGCGCGGTGACTTCCACCTGATCACCGACGGATTTGCCGATCAGCGCGCGTGCGATGGGGGACGAAATCGAGATTCGGCCTTCCTTCACATCGGATTCGGCGTCGCCGACGATTTGGTAGACCTTCTCTTCCTCGGTATCCTCGTCGACCAGCTTCACGGTGGCGCCGAACTTGATGGTTTTGCCGCTGAGCTTGGAGACGTCGATCACCTCCGCGCGCGAAAGCATGTCCTCCAGATCGGAAACCCGGCCTTCGTTGTGGCTCTGGGCTTCCTTAGCGGCGTGATACTCCGCGTTTTCGGAAAGGTCGCCATGCGCCCGCGCCTCGGAGATCGCGGCGATGATGCGCGGCCTCTCCTCGGATTTGCGCCGGTGCAGCTCACGTTCAAGAGCAGCGTAGCCGCCGGCGGTCATCGGGATCTTTTCCATCGGACCTACAACCTTTCCACAGAAAACAGCGGCGCCCGACGCATGAACGCCGGGCACACTCAAGTTCGGTCATCAAAACCGGGGGACCCGGGCACCCGCCCGCTCTGAAACCCACCTTGCCGGTCACGGTTCCTAGATTCGGACGGCCGTCGTCCGGGTCACTCGGCCTTTGCGAAGTAGGCCTGCAAAGGGCGAACCTCTCTTACACCTGAGGACCATGCCTCAATACCGCGGGCTGCCGCCACCGCGCCTGCGAGCGTCGTATAATACGGGACTTTCTGCAAGAGGGCCGCGCGACGTAGCGAACGGCTATCCAAAAGCGCCTGGGCACCGTCTGTGGTGTTGAAAACGAGTTGGATTTCCCCGTTGCGGATGGCGTCCACACAATGCGGCCGGCCTTCCAGCACCTTATTGATCAGGGTTGCGGGAATGCCTTCTGCTGCCAAGTAATCATGCGTGCCGGCAGTTGCAACCACCTTGAAACCGAGGGCCACCAAGCGGCGGATCGCGTCCACGACGCGCGGCTTGTCGTCGTCGCGCACCGAAACGAACACCGCGCCGCCCGTGGGCACTCTGGCGCCCGCTCCAAGCTGCGCCTTGGCGAAGGCAACGGGGAAGGCCCGATCGAGGCCCATAACCTCGCCCGTCGAGCGCATTTCGGGGCCGAGAATCGTGTCCACGCCGGGGAAGCGGGCGAAGGGGAACACCGCTTCCTTGACCGCGACGTGATCGAGCTTCGGCTCTTTCAGCGCGAAGCTTGCCAGGCTCTCGCCGGCCATGATGCGCGCCGCGATCTTGGCCACGGGCAGGCCGATGGTCTTGGCCACGAAGGGCACCGTGCGCGAGGCGCGGGGGTTCACTTCGAGGATGAAAATCTCGCCATCCTTGATGGCGTATTGCACGTTCATCAAGCCGACGACCTGGAGCGCGCGGGCGAGCGCGCCGGTCTTGACCTTCAGCGCCTCGATCATCTCGGGGCCGAGCGAGTGGCTCGGCAGCGAACAGGCGCTGTCGCCCGAATGGATGCCGGCTTCCTCGATGTGCTCCATCACGCCGGCGACGAACACGTCCTTGCCGTCTGAAAGGGCGTCGACGTCGACCTCGATGGCATCGGTGAGATAGCGGTCGAACAGCAGCGGGCTCTTGCCGAGCACCATGTTGATCTGGCCGGTCTTGTCGTTGGGATACTTCGCCTTCACGTCCGCCGGAACGAGAGCCGGCAGGGTGCCGAGGAGGTAGGCGTCGAACCCCGCTTCGTCGCGGATGATCTCCATCGCCCGGCCGCCCAGCACATAGGACGGGCGCACGACCAGCGGGAAGCCGAGTTCGCCGGCGATGATGCGGCTCTGCTCGATCGAATAGGCGATGCCGTTCTTGGGCTGCTTCAGGCCGAGCTTGTCGAGGAGGCGCTTGAACCGGTCGCGGTCTTCGGCCAGATCGATGGCATCGACCGAGGTACCGAGGATCGGGATTCCAGCCTTCTCCAAGGCGTCCGCCAGCTTCAGCGGGGTCTGCCCGCCGAACTGCACGATGACGCCGTGAAGGGTGCCGTTTTGCTGCTCGACGCGGAGAATTTCGAGCACATCCTCGGCCGTCAGCGGCTCGAAATAGAGGCGGTCGGAGGTGTCGTAGTCGGTCGAGACGGTTTCCGGGTTGCAGTTGACCATGATGGTCTCATAGCCCGCGTCCGAGAGCGCGAAACAGGCATGGCAGCAGCAATAGTCGAATTCGATGCCTTGGCCGATCCGGTTCGGGCCACCGCCGAGGATGACGATCTTTTTCGCATCCGAGGGGCGCGATTCGTCGGCGAGGCTGCCGGCGAAGGGCGTCTCATAGGTCGAGTACATATAGGCGGTCGGGGACGCAAATTCCGCCGCGCAGGTGTCGATCCGCTTATAGGCGGGGTGGACGCCCAGCTTTAAACGGAGCGCACCGACATCGGCTTCGGCCCTACCCGTCAACTCGGCAAGCCGCGCGTCGGAAAAGCCCATGGCTTTCAGCCGCCGCAGCCAGCCGGCGGTTTGCGGCAGGCCGTGTTCGCGGATGCGGGCTTCGGCTTCGACGATGCCGCGAATTTCCTTCAGGAACCAGGGATCGATCTTGGAGATGGCGTGCACCTCCTCGACCGTGAAACCAAGCCGCATCGCCTGGGCCACATAGCGGATCCGGTCGGGGGTCGGGGTGCCGAGCGCGGCGCGCATGGCATTTTTCTCGTCGCCCTGGCCGCGAACGCCGACTTCGATTTCGTTGAGACCGGTGAGGCCTGTTTCCAGCCCTCGCAGCGCCTTTTGCAGCGATTCCTGGAAGGTGCGGCCGATTGCCATGACCTCGCCAACCGACTTCATTGCCGTCGTCAGCGTCGGTTCGGCGCCGGGAAATTTCTCGAACGCAAAGCGGGGGATCTTGGTGACGACATAGTCGATCGTCGGCTCGAATGAAGCCGGCGTCGCGCCGCCGGTGATGTCGTTGGCCAACTCGTCCATGGTGTAGCCGACGGCCAGCCGCGCCGCGACCTTGGCGATCGGGAAGCCCGTGGCTTTGGAGGCGAGCGCCGACGACCGCGACACGCGCGGGTTCATCTCGATCACGATCATGCGCCCGTCGGCCGGGTTCACCGCGAACTGCACGTTGGAGCCGCCGGTTTCCACACCGATCTCGCGCAGCACCGCCAGCGAGGCGTCGCGCATGATCTGGTATTCCTTGTCCGTCAGCGTCAAAGCCGGGGCGACGGTGATCGAATCGCCGGTGTGCACGCCCATCGGATCGAAGTTCTCGATCGAGCACACGATGATGCAGTTGTCGTCCCGGTCACGGACGACTTCCATCTCATATTCCTTCCAGCCGAGAACGCTTTCTTCCACCAGCACTTCGTTGGTGGGGGAGGCTTCCACGCCGGAATGTACGATCTCGAACAGCTCATCCATGGTGTAGGCGATGCCGCCGCCCGTGCCGCCCATGGTGAAGGAGGGCCGCACGATGGCGGGCAGGTTCGTCACCTTCACCGCTTCCAGCGCCTGCATGCGGGCGGAAAGGTCGTATTCCTGGCGCCGCTGCCGCTCGCCGGCTTCCCACTCCCCTTCGAAGGCCACGAGCGCCTTGGCCAGCGCCTCGCCCTCCAGGCCTAGGCCGGTGATCGCCGCCTTGCGGGCCTCGTATTCCGCGCGGAACTTCTGCTTCAATTCGGAGGTGTTGACGAAGGCGGCGCGCGGCGTCTCAAGCCCGATCTTGGTCATCGCCTCGCGGAACAATTGGCGATCTTCCGCCTTGTCGATGGCTTCGGCGGTGGCGCCGATCATCTCGACATCCCACTGCTCAAGCACGCCGATCCGCTTCAGGCTGAGCGCGCAGTTCAGCGCGGTCTGTCCGCCCATGGTCGGCAGCAGCACCAGCTTGTCGTTCGGGCGGTCGGTGCGTTCCTTCTCGATGATCTTCGCCACGATTTCCGGCGTGATCGGCTCGATATAGGTGGCGTCGGCCAGCTCCGGGTCCGTCATGATGGTGGCGGGGTTGGAGTTGACGAGGACGATGCGGTAGCCCTCGGCCTTCAGCGCTTTGCAGGCCTGGGTGCCGGAATAGTCGAACTCGCAGGCCTGACCGATCACGATGGGGCCGGCGCCGATGATCAGGATGGAGTTGATGTCGGTGCGTCTGGGCATCGCTCGCTCGCGTTCCACCGCGGCCGAAGGCGGCTTTGCCTTCGCTCCGGACGGTCGGGTGGGAATTCGTCTGAATTCTTCGGTCGGCGCGGCTTATAGAGGACAACGCTCCTGACCGCAATTCTTCGGATCGAAGAGCCTGAATGCCAAGTGTCGGCCGTTACCGTTCGCCAAGGACGTCTGTTGCCGGGTTTTGTTTCAGCAGCGCGACGGGGATGCTGCTCGATCCATCGAAATCGCCTATCCCGTGCTGAAGCGCCCAGCAGGCGAGGCGGACGGCGCGAGGGATCTCAACAGGGTTTCCCGCGCGGTCGCCGCTTTCGTAATACTGGATCATCCGCAGTTTGAGCCCTAGCCGCTCCGCTGCTTCGCTTTGGCGAAGACCGAGCGCTTTGCGCCACGCTCTGAACGCGGCGCCGGTCATTACGGGCTCGGGGATTACATGTTCGGGGTGCTCGCCCTCTGCGTCGCTGTTTGCCATCAGCCGTCCGATTCTCAATGTCCCGCGTTGAGATAAGTTAGACTGCTCGCCGATGCCATGCACCGGGATCGTCCGATCCGTTTGTCGGTTGTAGGCTGGTGGCGTTCCATCAGGAGATTTGCGATGCGCTGGAAGGGCAGGGAGCGAAGCTCGAATGTGGAAGATGCGCGCGGCGGGGGCGGGCTCGGCGGCGGCCTTGGTGGAGGTTTGCGGTTCCCCAGCGGCGGGGGCGTGCGGCGCGCCGGCGGGCCGGGCATTGGAATGCTCATCGTCGTCGGCATCGTGCTCTGGTTGCTCGGCATCAATCCGATGGTGCTTTTGAACGGCGGGGCCGGCGGCGGGCTCACCAACCAAAGTTTCCAGGAGGAGCGGCCCCAGTCGGGCGCCCGTGACGAGTTGGTCGACTTCGTATCCGTGGTTCTGAAAGAAACCGAGACCACCTGGACCGATGTGTTCGCCGCCTCAGGCGAGCGCTATGAGCCGCCGACGCTGCGGCTTTTCTCCGGTGCCGATCAATCCGCCTGCGGCTTTGCCAGCGCCGCCAGCGGGCCGTTCTACTGCCCCGGTGATCGCAAGGTTTACATCGATCTGGCCTTCTATGAAGAGCTGCGGCAGCGCTTTAAAGCGCCGGGAGACTTCGCGCAGGCCTATGTGATCGCGCACGAGGTGGGCCACCACGTCCAGAACCTCATCGGTGTGTTGCCGGCGTTCAACGCCAAGCGCCGAGAGATATCCGAGCGTGAGGCGAATGCGCTTTCGGTGCGCGTGGAACTTCAAGCCGATTGCTTCGCCGGGATCTGGGCTGCCCATGCGGACCGCGAGGGGATATTGGAGGCCGGCGACCTTGATGAGGCGATGAATGCCGCTGCCCAGATCGGAGACGACGCCATCCAGAAGCGGACGCAGGGCTATGTGGTGCCCGAATCCTTCAATCACGGAACGTCGGAACAGCGGCAACGCTGGTTTCATACGGGCTATCAGAGCGGTACGATCGAAAGCTGTGATACGTTCAGCGTACGCAATCTCTGACGATCCTAGCCCCATAGAGCTTTGTGCCGCCGGTCAAATCCCTGTATTGCGGAGCAGAGAGGACGAAACCGCGTGACTGCGACCGTGACGGACCGGATACGAGCGCTCTATGAGGCGGATACGCCCCGGGGCGTGCGCTTTCGCTATGGCCTGCTCGCCTTCGACCTTGCGACCGTTTTGTTCATCATCGTCTCGTCGTTTCTGCCGCGCAGCCGCGCCCTTGAAGTCGCCGATGTCGTTATCGGCCTTTTCGTCGCGGCGGACTTCATGGCGCGGCTCGCCATCAACCGGGAACCGCTGCGCGGATTTCTGCGCGTATCCACTTGGGCCGATCTGATCGCGGTGTTGTCGTTCCTTGCGCCCGTGGTGGGGGAGGGCGCCGCCTTTTTGCGCGTGCTGCGGACGGTTCGGCTGCTCCGGACCTACGAGATTCTGTCGCGCCTTCGCCAGGACAGCCGTTTTTTCCGCACCAACGAGGACGTAATTCTCGCCTCGGTGAACCTTGTCGTGTTCCTCTTTGTGATGACGGCGATCGTTTACGAGACGCAGCACTGGACGAACCCGCAGATCGGCAACTATGTAGATGCGCTTTACTTCACCGTGACATCGCTGACGACGACGGGCTTCGGCGACATAACGCTGCCGGGCACGACCGGGCGCTTGATATCCGTGGTGATCATGATAGCGGGCGTCACGCTATTCTTGCGGCTGGCGCAGGTGATCGTGCGGCCGCACAAGGTGCGCTTTCCCTGCCCGACCTGTGGGCTGCAACGGCACGATCCCGACGCCGTGCATTGCAAGGCGTGTGGAACCCTTCTCAACATTCCCGACGAAGGCGATTGACGCCGGGACGGCGTTTGGTGCGCGAAGAGGCGCTTAGGCGCGCTCGGGTAGCGCCGCCTCGCCCTTGCGTTCGCGAATGAGGTTCACGAAGCGGGTGAAGAGATAGTGGCTATCCTGCGGGCCGGGGCTGGCTTCCGGGTGATACTGCACGGAGAACGCCGGCTTGCCCTTCACGCGCAGCCCGCAGTTCGAGCCGTCGAAGAGAGAAACGTGCGTTTCCTCCACCGTATCGGGCAAGGTGGCGGCGTCGACGGCGAAGCCATGGTTCATGGAGGTGATTTCCACCTTGCCCGTGGTGTGATCCTTCACCGGGTGGTTCGCGCCGTGGTGGCCCTGGTGCATCTTCACGGTCTTCGCGCCGACGGCGAGGCCCATCATCTGGTGGCCAAGGCAAATGCCGAAGGTCGGAATGCCGCGCTCGATCACCGCGCGGATCGTCGGCACGGCGTATTCGCCGGTCGCGGCGGGGTCGCCGGGGCCGTTTGAGAGAAAAACGCCGTCGGGGCGGTGGGCGAGCACATCGTCGGCCGTCGCGGTCGCCGGCAGCACAACGACTTCGCAGCCGTGACCGGCCAGCAGGCGCAGGATGTTGCGCTTGATGCCGAAATCGATGGCAACCACCTTGAAGCGCGGCGCATTCTGGTGGCCGAAACCCTTGTTCCAGGCCCAGGTGGTCTCGTTCCAGTTGAAGCCTTGGGTGTTGGTCACTTCCTTGGCGAGGTCCAGCCCCTCAAGCCCGCCCCAAGCGGCCGCCTCGCGCTTCAAGGCGGGAAGGTCGAACACGCCGTCCGGCGCATGGGCGATCACGGCATTCGGCATGCCCTTGTCGCGGATCAGCGCCGTCAGTGCGCGCGTGTCGATGCCGGCGATGCCGACGATACCGCGCGCGCCAAGCCAAGCGTCAAAGCCGCGCACGGCCCGGTAGTTCGAGGGATCCGTGATGTCGTGCTTCAGCACCACGCCGCGCACGCCGGACGCCGCGGCCATGTTGACCGTTTCGATGTCCTCGTCGTTGACGCCGACATTGCCGATATGGGGGAAGGTGAAGGTGACGATTTGGCCGGCATAGGAGGGGTCCGTGAGGATCTCCTCATAACCCGTCATCGCCGTGTTGAAGCACACCTCGCCAACCGCGTTTCCGCGTGCGCCGATGCCAAAGCCCTCAATCACGGTGCCGTCGGCAAGGACGAGAACGGCGGTCGGAATGGGTTCGTCCCAAGCGGCGGAGGTCATCGGCGGTTCCTCGTCTAGCCCCGCAGCCGTGTCTCCGAGCGTGGGCGATCCGAACGGGCGTGCGGACGTCTGGCGCCAAGCGATCTGGATGCGGAAAAGCACACGGCGCAGCGAAAGTCTACGTCGCGGAGCCGGACCATAGGGGATAGCCAGCTTGTCGTCAATCGTAACATTGATCTAAATAGGTTAGCAAATCCAAGCACTTGCGAACAATCAGGAGAGTTGCCCCCGGCGTGTTGCAGGCGTATCTTCTTCTCTCTCAGATCCGCTTCCAAGGAGACGCCCATGCGCGCCGAGATCGACGCCGCCCTCAAGACCGCGATGAAGGCGGGCGACAAACGCCGCGTGGGCACGCTGCGCATGATGAACGCCGCCATCAAGGATCGCGACATCGCGGGCCGCACGAGCGGCGCGAGCCTCACCTCGGACGACGAACTCCTCACCCTTTTTGCCAAGATGATCAAGCAGCGCGAGGAAAGCGCCAAGCTCTACGACGACGCCGGCCGCGCCGAACTCGCCGCCCAGGAGCGCGAGGAAATCGAGATCATCCGCGCCTATATGCCGAGGCAGCTCGCAGACGACGACATCCGCGCAACCGCCGCCGCTATCGTTGCCGAACTCGGCGCCACCAGCGTCAAAGACCTCGGCAAGGTCATGGCAGCTCTAAAGGAGCGCTACGCCGGACAGATGGATTTCAGCAAGGCGAGCCAAATCGCCAAAGGGCTGCTTGGCTGACGCTTCACTCTCCAGCCTTGCGGCCTAGTTGTTTTCGATAAGGCTATCCCGCGCCAAATGGGATAGGTTTCCCTTCATGCGCTACCCGCCCCAAGTCCTCGACGATATTCGCAACCGGCTTCCGATCTCGGCGGTGGTCGGTAAGCGGGTGACGTGGGATCGGCGGAAGTCGCAGCCGGCGCGGGGGGATTTTTGGGCTTGCTGCCCGTTCCATAAGGAAAAAAGCCCGTCCTTTCATTGTGATGATCGCCGGGCGATCTATCACTGCTTCGGCTGCGGGGCGTCGGGGGATCATTTTAAGTTCGTGACCGAGACCGAAGGGCTTGGGTTCATGGAAGCGGTGGAGCGGCTGGCCGAGGAGGCGGGCGTCGTGCTCCCGAAGGCCGATCCGCGCGACCGGGAACGCGAGGCGATCCGGGTCGATCTGACCGGCGCCATGGAAATCGCCGCGAAATTCTATGAGGCGCGGCTGCGCGCGCCTGAGGGCAAGCCGGCGCGGGACTATCTTGTGCGGCGATCGCTGACGGAGAAGACCGTCGCGGAATTCCGGATGGGCTTTGCGCCGAACGAGCGCGATGCGCTGAAGCGCCACCTCGTCCAGAACGGCGTTCCGGAGGAGCTTGCGGTCACGGCCGGCCTTTTGATCAAGCCGGACGACGGGCGCGGCAGCTACGACCGGTTTCGCGGGCGGGTCATGATCCCGATCCATGACGAGCGCGGGCGCGTCATCGCGTTCGGCGGGCGTACGCTGGATCCGGACGGCCAACCGAAATATCTCAATTCGCCGGAAACGCCACTGTTTCACAAAGGCACGATGCTGTTCAACGTGCACCGGGCGCGTGAGGCGGCGCATAAATCCGGCACGATCATCGTCACGGAAGGCTATCTCGACGCCATCGCCGTGCATCAGGCCGGCATCCGCAACGTGGTGGCGGCGCTTGGCACGGCCTTCACCGAGGATCATATCGCCAAGCTCTGGCGGTTCGCGCCCGAACCGGTGATCTGCTTCGACGGCGACAAGGCGGGCGTCACGGCCGCGCACCGGGCGATCGACCGGATCTTGCCGCTGATCAAATCCGGCTTCTCCTTCAACTTCTGCTTCCTGCCGGACGGCCAGGATCCCGACGATCTCGTGCGGGCTGGCGGCGGGGACGCCTTCCTTGCCGAAGTTGGCCGGGCGCGGCCGCTGTCCGAAATTCTGTGGGAGCGCGAAGTCGCCGGCGCGCGGATCGATACACCGGAGCGAAAAGCCGCTCTGGAATCGCGCATCGACGAACTGATCCGTTTGATCCGCGACGAGCGTGTGGCGCGGCGCTACCGTCTGGCGCTTCGCGTGAAGCTATCCGAGCTCTTCTGGGCGCATGACCGCAAGGGGCGTCCGGGCCAAGGGCAGGGATATGGCGAGCGTGGTGCATCGTCCGGCTTTCCCGGCGTCGACTTGAAGCCCGGCAACGATCCGGAGCTTGCCAATATCGAACGCATCCTGCTCGGCCTTTGCGTCGAGTATCCCGATCTCTACGAGGCCAACATCGAGCGGCTTGCTACCATGGAGTTCAGGGTCGCGGCGCTGGAGGACTTCAAGCGGGCGCTTTACCGCATCGCCGTCGATCTTGATCACGCGTCGGTTTCAAGCTTTTACGATGGGCTGGAAAGCCGCTTCTATTTCGTCCTCAACGAGGTGCACGGGGACGAAAGCCGCATGGAGCGCGGCGCCGTTCTGCCGCGTGGCCACAAGCTGCGCGAACGCCTGCCGATCCTCAAGTTCCATCCGCCCGAAGCCTTCGTCATCATATGCTTCCAGGTCATGCTTGAACGGCTGTCGTTGCGCGGTCTTGCGTCCGACATCGAACACGACATGACGACGGTGGGCGCCGATACCGACGAGGAGGCCATGGCGCGCATTTTCGAGCTTTCGCGCGAACTCAGCCGCCGCCGGGAAGAGCTGGTCCGGCAGGAACAGCAACTCGCCGAGGAAGCCAAAGCCATAAGATCGGCGACCACGGGCGCCAATTCCGCCGCGCCCGCGATCTGGCGTTGAGGGGTGACACCGGTGAGCGCTTGTTGATATCGGGGGAACATCTGTGGAAAACAGGTGTCGCCAAGTCAATTTGAACTTGTCTCAGACCCCTGACAAGACCAGCAAATGGCTTCTGCATGGCAGAAAACCTACATTAATGCGCCGAATCAGCCTTGCAGATTTCGGAGCGCTCGCTACATACACCAATCTGGACGGGGGGCTAGCCTGTTCCGGGATCACATCTGTTGGCAAGCACTACTCGCGGGATCAAAGCCTTTCCTGGCGTCTCAGGTCCGCGTCCTTTTGGGCGGCTGTGGCTCAACGGTGGGGCTCTTGCCAATCCGTTGCACACAGCGAACTGGGCTTTAGACTTGGGGTGCGTCTTGCGAGGGTTAATTCGGGTTTAAGGGCTAGCCGATAAACGGGTTAGTCTGACGAGCCCTTTTTTGTTGTAGCTGGGCCGTTGCTGGGCCGTTCCTTGGGCGGTCCGAGCGCATCGGCCGGTGGGTGATGCGCTGTGATGGACTTGAGGAACGCCGTGGCCAGAATGGCCTGACGTGCGGATGCGGAGACGAATATGGCGACGAAAGCAACCGAATCGGACGAAGCGCAGGAAGCTGGCGCGGAGAGCCCGGACAGTCCGCTTCTCGATCTATCGGATGCCGCCGTCAAGCGGATGATCAAGCTCGCCAAGAAGCGCGGCTATGTCACCTATGACGAACTCAACGAAGTACTGCCCTCGGAAGAAGTGACCTCCGAGCAGATCGAAGACACCATGGCCATGCTGTCCGACATGGGCATTAACGTGGTGGACGCCGAAGAGGCCGAGGAAGCCGGCGAAGAAGCCGCCCCCGCGCCCGTCGGCGAGGAAGAGGGCGAGCTTGCCGAAAGCACCGGCACCGCCGTTGCCCGCACCACGACCACGCGCGAACCGGCCGACCGCACCGACGACCCCGTTCGCATGTATCTGCGCGAGATGGGTTCGGTCGAGCTACTCTCCCGCGAGGGCGAAATCGCGATCGCCAAGCGCATCGAGGCCGGCCGCGAAGCCATGATCGCAGGGCTTTGCGAAAGCCCGCTGACGTTCCAGGCCATCATTGTTTGGCGCGATGAACTCAACGAGGGTAAGATTCTCCTTCGCGACATCATCGATTTGGAAGCCACCTACGCCGGGCCCGACGGCCGCGGCGCGCCGGTTGCAATCGGCGAGGGTGCGCTGCCCGAAGAGGCCGAGCCGGCGCCTGCGCCCGAGGGCGAAGAAGGCCCCGAGCCGGAGCTTTCCGACGAAGACGATCTGGAAAACAATATCTCGCTTTCGGCCATGGAAGCGGAACTGAAGCCGAAGGTTCTGGAAACCTTCGACCGCATCGCCGAGAACTTCAAGAAGCTGCGGCGGCTGCAGGATCAGTATGTCGAAAACCGCTTGAAGAGCCTGACGCTCTCGCCGAGCCAGGAACGCCGTTACAAGAAGCTGGAAGAAGAGATCGAGGAGGACGTCAAGTCGCTCTCGCTCAATGCCGCCCGCATTGAGAGCCTCGTCGAACAGCTCTACGACATCAACAAGAAGCTGATCGGGCTGGAAGGCAAGCTCCTGCGCCTCGCCGAATCCTATGGTGTCAGCCGCGAGGATTTCCTGCGCCAGTATCACGGTTCCGAGCTTGATCCGAACTGGATCCGCCGGGTGGCGTCGCTGTCCTCGCGCGGCTGGAAAGACTTCATCGCGCGCGAAAAGGACGACATTCGCGACCTGCGTCAGACGATCCAGAATCTGGCGTCCGAAACGGGCCTCGAAATCATCGAATTCCGCAAGATCGTCCATCTCGTGCAGAAGGGCGAAAAGGAAGCGCGGCAGGCCAAGAAGGAAATGGTTGAGGCCAATCTTCGCCTCGTCATCTCCATTGCGAAGAAATACACCAACCGCGGTTTGCAGTTCCTCGATCTGATCCAGGAAGGCAACATCGGCCTGATGAAGGCTGTGGACAAGTTCGAGTATCGGCGTGGCTATAAGTTCTCGACCTATGCGACTTGGTGGATCCGGCAAGCGATCACCCGGTCGATCGCCGATCAGGCCCGCACGATCCGCATTCCCGTGCACATGATCGAGACGATCAACAAGATCGTCCGCACGTCGCGCCAGATGCTGCACGAGATCGGCCGCGAGCCGACGCCGGAGGAATTGGCTGAAAAGCTCGCCATGCCGCTCGAAAAAGTGCGCAAGGTGCTGAAGATCGCCAAGGAGCCGATCAGCCTGGAAACGCCGATCGGCGACGAAGAGGACAGCCATCTCGGCGACTTCATCGAGGACAAGAACGCTATCCTGCCGATCGACGCCGCGATCCAGTCCAACCTGCGCGAGACCACCACGCGCGTGCTCGCCTCGCTGACGCCCCGCGAGGAGCGCGTGCTGCGCATGCGCTTCGGCATCGGCATGAACACCGATCACACGCTGGAAGAGGTCGGCCAGCAGTTCTCGGTGACGCGCGAGCGCATTCGCCAGATCGAAGCCAAGGCCCTGCGCAAGCTCAAGCACCCAAGCCGCAGCCGCAAGCTCCGCAGTTTCCTGGACAACTGATCTGCGTGCAAGCGGCCGAACGTCGCGTCCGCTTCGTCTTCATGGCATGTGTCGATACGGGGACTCTTCCATGTCGTTCCTGAAAAAACTGTTTGGCGGCCGATCCGAGGCCGCGCCTGCCTCCGCTCCGACCGAGGAGCACAAGGGTTTCACCATCCGCGCCACCCCGATCGCCGAAGGCGGTCAGTTCCGGGTCTGCGGCATGATCATCGGCGAACAGGGCGGTGAGCGCCGGGAATTCGTGTTTCAGCGTGCTGACCGGATGTCGTCGCGCGAGGAAGCGGTGGGCCTCACCTTCCAGAAGGGCCGTCAGATCATCGACGAGCAGGGGGCGCGGCTCTTCACCTGACGGCGATTTGTCGCCCGGCGCCTCCGTGCTATCTTAACCCTCATGAACATCCGCTCCGCCATCGCCAGAAACGACCTGCCGCACCGCCTCTTCACCGTGAAGGACGTGGAGCGCATGGTCGAGGTCGGTCTTATCCAGGAGAACGAACGGGTCGAGCTGATCGAAGGGGAACTCGTCCCGATGTCGCCAAAGGGCAACCGGCATGAAGTCGTAAAGCAGGCACTTCTCGAACTCTGGTATCCCTTGCGCGATCCCGTCGCTGCCTTGATCCCAGAGACCACGTTCCGGATCAGCGAGTACACTTACCTCGAACCGGATATCTGCATATACCCACGGGAGGTCGGGCTTGCCGGTCTCAATCCGGCAACCGTTCTGCTGGTCGTTGAAATCGGCGTTACGTCGCTCGGCTATGATCTGGGCGTGAAATCCGTCGTCTATGCTCATTATGGCGTCCGGGAATTGTGGGTTATCGACGCTACCGACGGCGCTATCCATGTCCATCGCGATCCGATTGACGGAAAGTATGGCTCTGTCGTTCGGATTCCGGCTGCGGATCTCGCCGTTCCCGCCTTCGCGCCCGAGGCCTTCGCCGTCCGGCTCGCCGACCTTGACCTCGATCTGTGAACGGCCGATCCTGTTCGCTTGCGAAGGGGGAGGGCGTTATGGCGGGGACGGAAGAGGAGGGGCCGCAGGGTGAACTCACGGTTCGCACCATCGCGATGCCGGCCGACACGAACGCCAACGGTGACATTTTCGGCGGCTGGGTCATGTCGCAGATGGACCAAGCGGGCGGCATCGCCGGCGTCGAGCGGGCGCAAGGCCGCGTCGTAACGGTGAAGGTGGACACCATGACCTTCATCCGCCCCATGAAGGTGGGCGACGTTCTCTGCGTCTATACGCAAGTTGAATCGGTCGGGCGCACCTCCATGAAGATCCACATCGAGGCCTGGGCCCGGCGTTTCCGGACCCACACCCGGGAAAAGGTAACTGACGCCACCTTCACCTTCGTCGCCATTGATGACGAGGGACGGCCCCGTCCGGTTCCGCCGCTCCAGGACTGAACGATCCGGCGCCCGCCGCCCACCCGCGGCGACAACTCAAGCCGATGTCGATGAGGGAGGCAGCCCATGTCGCCTGACGAGACGTACAGTTTGATTGCCCGCACCTTCGACGCCTTCAACGCCCGGGATATCGAGGGCCAGCTCGCGTGTGTCGACGAGGATGTGGCGCATGACGTCAACCAAGCCGGACGGCGCATCGGGCGGGAGGCCTTCAAGGCGTATCTGATCCACCGCGCGCGCTGTTACCGCGAGACCGCATCTGATTTGGTGATCATGGTGGCGGAAGACGGCCTGCATGCCGCCGCCGAGTTCACCCTTCACGGCACCTATCTGGCCACGGACGAGGGCCAGCTTGAGGCCAACGGACAGACCTATGTGCTTCCCGCCGGCATCTTCTTCGAGGTGGAAGATGGCCTGATCACCCGGCTCACCGCCTATGCCAATCAGGCAAATTGGATTGCGCAGGTGCGGGCACGGCCTTGATCCGCACCGGTTCGCGGAACCCCAGCACGCCGGTGCGCTTGTAGTCAGATGCGAACAACACGCGGCGAACTCGGCGCGCTTTCGGCGTGCCCGCCCCGTCGTGGCCGATCGACCAGCGGCTGTTCAGGCTTTCGCGAAGGGGGGTTCAATTCATGCGCCGCGTCACCATAGCCACCGCCCAATATCCGATCGACGCGTTCAAGCGGCTCGAAGATTATGAAGCTAAGATCGCCAATTGGGTGACCGAAGCGACCGCGCGTGGCGCCGAACTCCTGGTTTTTCCGCATTACGGCGCGATGGAACTGACGGCGCTTGCGGGTGAGGACGCGGCCGATCTCAAGCAGTCCATCTTGGCCCTCGACCGGATGATGCCGGAAATCGGGTCCTTGCATCAGTCTCTCGCGCGCCGGCATGGGGCTCACATCCTGGCGGCCTCGGCGCCGCTTTTGGGCGGGGACGGTCTCTTTCGCAACGTCGTGTTTCTGTTCGCGCCCAACGGCAAGATCGGCCGTCAGGAAAAGATCGTGATGACCCGGAGCGAGCGCGAAACATGGGGCATTTCCAGCGGCGGTCCGATCAGCGTGTTCAAGACGTCGATCGGCACGATCGGCATTTGTCTTTGCTACGACATCGAGTTTCCGCTGATCGCCAGGGCCCAGGCGGAGGCGGGTGCCGAGATCATCCTCGCGCCGTCGGCCAGTAGCACACTCCAGGGCTACTGGCGCGTTCGGATCGGCGCGCAGGCGCGGGCGCTTGAGAACCAATGTTTTGTCGTGCAGGCCCTCACGGTCGGTGCCGCTTCCTGGTCATCCGGTACGGAGCGCCATCAGGGCGCTGCCGGGATCTATGCTCCGCCGGACGGCGATTTCCCCGACAACGGCGCCATTGTCGTCGGCGCCATGAACGAGCCGGGCTGGGTGACCGGCACCGTGGATCTCGACCAGACGGCCGACTTGCGCGAGCGCGGCGCCGTGCTCAATTTCCAGCATTGGCCGGAGCAGGGCGTGGTGACCGCGCCCATGGCCGAGATGTTCGATCTGACCTAGCCGGTCACTTCGGCCGTATCTCCCAGGATACGCTCACGGTTACCTTGATCTCCTGTTCGCCCATGGCCAGCGGAACCGCCTTGGCGGCGGACATGACGGCGTCCATGTTCATGCGGGTGGCATAACCCTGAACGTCGCTTGCTTCCGAGAGCGAAAGGATGCGCACCAGCGAGATTCCCGCTGCTTCGGCATAAAGCTCGGCCTTGGTCAAAGCATCCTTCATGGCCTCGGTGCGCGCGCGGTCGCGCAGGGCCCGGTCGTTCTCCACGGTGAAGGCGATGCCCTGAACCTGGTTCGCGCCCACCCGAACCACGCCGTCCAAAATCCCGCCGGCCTTGCCGATTTCGCGTATCTTCACCGTCACTTGGTTGGAAACTCTGTAGCCCTTGATGAAAGGCGGCTCCTGAGTGCCGTCGTCGCGCGGCTGGGGGTAGACCATCAACGGCTCGATCGAGAAATTGCTCGTTCCCATGTCGCGATCGGCAATGCCGGCGGCCTTCAGGGCGTCCAGCAGTTTGGCCATCGCCTCATTGTTGGCGTTCAGCGCCTCCCCTGCCGTTTCGGCCTCCTGCACCACGCCCATGGAGATGATCACGGTGTCTGGAACGGCGCGCATCGTGCCTTCACCCGTCAGGCTGAGCGTTGGCGTCGGCGGTTCCGCCTGCGCCATCGTCGGAGCCAGAGCCACCGCCGCCGCCAGCAAGACCGCCTTCAAGGTGATATGCATAGATCCGCTCCCGTCATCATTACCCCAAACCGCCAATTCCATAGCGCTCGCATCGGATTAAGGCCGATCTGAGTTCAAAACCCAAAGCCCCAGTGCCCGCGATCACGCAGTTGCTCTTGCGCCGGGCCGGGCGTTCGCTGTACCAGATAACCTCGCGAGCATGTTCGCATACGGGCCTGTAGCTCAATGGTTAGAGCCGACCGCTCATAACGGTCTGGTTGGGGGTTCGAGTCCCTCCGGGCCTACCATTTCCTCGTAAATCTTAGACCAAATCAACGGTGTGCTCACAGGCACGGCCGTACCGGTCTTGGCCCACGCCTCCTTTCGTGCCCAGCCCGCAGTCTGTCCCCTACAAAAATATTTTTGTCCGTGTGGAATTCACCGTTGTCTCACGTGCCATCGGTATAGGCAGGCAAGGTTCGGTCGTTAGAGCGATCGCTGTGCATGCCGGTAAACCGGGTAATGCAAGGGGTAACTCTCATGAATGACAAGACACTGAAGCCTGCGATGTCGATCTGGTTCTGGATCGTGGCCGCTCTCGGACTGATCTGGAATGCCTATGGCGTCTATCAGTTCGTTGGAACGGTCAGCGCCACGCAGGAAAGCATGATGGCGATGGGTATGACGGCGGAACAGGCGGGGTTTATACAAGAATTCCCTTCTGGATGACTGGCGCTTTCGCCGTCGGTGTCTTTGGTGGGCTGCTTGGAACGGTTCTCCTGCTTTTCCGCAACAAACTGGCGACGCCGATCTTCTTGGCATCGCTTGCCGGTTACGTGCTCCTCTATATCGGTGACATCACGGAGGGCGTTTTCGCAGCTATCGGAATTTCGCAGGTCGTCATCTTGACGATCGTCGTTCTCATCGCCGCGGGGCTTGCCTGGATGTCGCTGCACTTTGGCCGGAAAGGCAGCTTGGTCTGATCTGGCGCAAGCCATGGGGGTCAGTGATCTCTTGCGCATCTGGGCACAACCACAGCCGTGAAAGGACTTCATCATGCAATACATGCTTCTCTTGAACGAAACCGAAGCCGACTTCGCCAAGCGCAATCACCCCGACCACGCTGGACCCTATTGGGGCGGCTGGAACGCCTTCATCGGGGCAATGGCCGAGGCCGGTGTCATCGTGCGCGGTGACGGCCTTCAGGGGCCCCATCTTGCAACAACCGTTCGGATCCGGGACGGCAAGCGCCTCGTCGAAGACGGCCACTTTGCCGATAGCAAGGAGCAGCTTGGCGGATACTTCGTGATCGAAGTGCCCGACCTCGACAGCGCGCTGGATTGGGCGGCCAACGCACCCTCGGCCGCTTATGCCTCGGTCGAGGTCCGCCCCGTGCTGCCGCCGATGGCTGGACCCGCCGCGTGAGTGAGGGTGACGCGCGCCGTGCAGCGGAGACCGCGGCGCGCGTCTCCTACGGCCGTCTTGTCGCGATGCTGGCTGCTCGGTCGCGCGATATCGCAGGCGCGGAGGATGCGCTGGGCGATGCCTTCCTGTCCGCTTTGCGCACATGGCCGGAGCGCGGCATTCCGGATAATCCGGACGCTTGGCTTTTGACCGCCGCGCGCAATGCGGGCCGGAATGCGTTTCGCCACCAGCGTGTCCATGACGCGTCCGCCGC